>CAVXTJ010000010.1:0-208527 GCA_963764605.1 uncultured Alphaproteobacteria bacterium | reverse complement strand
CAAATGTACGTTGAGGTCATTCCACAAGCCGTCGCACTCTTGGCGACATTGCCGGTCCTCAAAAACTCCGCGACATTCGACGTCGTAGTCTGGCTGTCACTCGCCCAGGCTTTCGCAGGCGTCTTAATATCTCATCTGCTCTCTGAGCGCCGCTATCGCCTCGCGCTCAATCGCGACATGCTCGCGCGCCAAATCTCTTTCGGCTGGCCCATTCTGCTCAGCGCACTGCCACTGATCGCGGTCTACCAGGGCGACCGGCTGATCATTGGCCGGCTTGCCGGCATGGAATCACTTGCTGCCTATACGGCATGTTTTATGTTGACCATGGTTCCAGGCCTGCTCGCAGCGAAGGCAGGACACGCGCTTATGCTGCCCTTATTTTCTGATGCTTTGCGGCGCGGACACCCACTCGCCGGCCGCTTCAAGTTGATGACGGAAGTGACGGCGCTTGGTGCGGCTCTCTATCTTGTCTTGTTCATTATTGCCGGCGAGAAACTGCTCCCGCTCGTATTCGGCGCGCATTACGACGGCCTTGGAGCTGTTACAGCGTGGCTTGCAGCAATGTGGGCCTTGCGCATGATACAGGCGGTTCCGGGGATGGCACTCATGGCCGCAGGTCACACCAAGCCGTTTCTGACCGCAGGTCTCGTCAGGGCGTCCGTGTTGCCCTTTGCGCTTTGGACCGCCATTGACGGCGCAACAATTGCTACAATCGCCGCCATTGCCTTCGTTGGCGAATGTCTGTCGCTGTTCTATATCGCGGCTCGGCTCGAAGCTTTTGAAGCCAAGACGGGTGGCATTCTCATGACACGCGCCTTCTTTTTGCTGCCGGCAGCTCTGCTTGCAGTGCTTGCTCAGGGCGCTGCAGGTTCGAGCCTGTTGAATGTCGCTATCGCACTCGCAGCATCAACGGCCGCCATCATCGGCGTTGGCATTGCCCTGATGCCATCGCTACGCGCTCAGGTGAGCATGCAGCTGGCCACGCGGCCGCCAGCGCCTGCCAGCCAGCATTAGCCGGATACCGTCTGCGTCGCCGCGCGCGATGCGGTCTTTGTGTTATTTTTCAGAACCAATGCATACGCTGCCAAGAGGCGTGCGCGTTCATTTTCCCACTTAAGCAAGGCGCGCGCCCGGGCCCGGCCTTCTTCAGCGAGGGCGCCTGCCAAATCCACGTCGTCGAAGAGCTTCGCCATCTTGGAGCTGAGATCTTTGGGATCGTTGTCGCGTGCATAAAGTGCTGCATCTCCCGACGCCTTTCTCCCCTCAATCAGATCGAAGGACACGAACGGGATGCCGAGGCTCATGTACTCGAACACCTTATTCATCGAGATCTTGTCGTTATAGGTGTTCTTCGGATCAGGAATGACGCCGATGTCGAAAGCCGAAAACGCCTTGAGCAGTGGTTCGCCCGATTGGAAGCCGGTAAAAGTTACATAATCGTCGAGGCCTTTGGCTGAGGTCATTCGCTGCAAGTTCGGAAGTTCGGTTCCCGAACCGACGATCGCGCACTGAATGTCGCGCCGGCCTTGTGTGTTGACGAGATCATCCATGGCATCGACCAGGAGATCGACACCGTCTTGAGCACCCATAATACCGACATAGCCGGCCAGATACTTGCGGCCATTCTTGAGGTCGTGATTGGGTTCAACGCGCTTGAAACGCGTGAGATCTGGAACGGAGCGCACGATGAAGACGCGATCCGGGTCCATGCCGCCGCGCCGGACGGCAATTTCCTTGAACGTCTCGTTTGTGGCGATCGACGCATCGGCCGTTTTGAAGGTCAGCTTCTCAAGCCACAACAGAAGTGTGTGGAAGCGACCCTTCTTATTGAACTTGGCTTCATAGAGCTCGGGATTGATATCGTGGTGGTCGAACACGAAGCGCTTACCGAACAAGTACTTCCAGAACCCGCCGATGAGGAACAGCAGATCCGGCGGATTACATGCCTGGACGACATCGAACCCGACCTTGAAATAGGCTTTGACAGAGAGC
The DNA here is from genome assembly GCA_963764605.1 of uncultured Alphaproteobacteria bacterium. Taxonomy (GTDB): domain Bacteria; phylum Pseudomonadota; class Alphaproteobacteria; order Rhizobiales; family Hyphomicrobiaceae; genus Hyphomicrobium_B. The sequence goes on along the minus strand of CAVXTJ010000010.1, from coordinate 206,535 downwards.
GCGAATTCCCAGGCCAACGCCCAGCTGTACTCAAGTGCATAACCTAACGCGCCATCGGCTTCGAACGGCATCGGATGGCGGAACACATGAATGCCTTCTAGAACTTCGTAAGATGCGGTGTACTTGCCGCCCGTTGGGCAGACAACGGAAACGGTATATCCCGCATCGTGTAACGCGCGCGCTTCCGTCCAGACGCGCCTATCCAGCGGAACCGTCAGGTTCTCGACAATGATCAGTATGCCCGGCGAACGCGACACAACTCTACTCCCACCCACACGAAAGCCCCGAGGCGGAGTTTGCCCTTGATAGGTAAAGGAAGGCTGGACCCAATCAGCCAATAATAACAATATGTTGTATCAAAATGGGACGCGACGCTCTGCTTGCGCCTGGTAACAATTTCTGAGATAACTCCAAAGGTTGATAAAGTCTTAAAACGATTATTCGAGTTTGAGGTAGTTCAGCGTGTTCAAGCTTTCAGACCTCGCGCGCACCAAGCCGCGCTTCGACCTTGAGACGATCCGCGAAACCCTGCTCTACATCGAAAGCGATTGCCGCGAAAATGCCGGCTTAGAGCGCGTTGCGGCCGCTTTAACCGAGGCGATTGATGAAATCGAGCGGCTCGAAGCGTTGAACGGGCCAAAGCATAAAGCGGAGCCGTTTTACGCGCACTTCGTGCCGGCGGGGTTCTAAGTTTTAGCGAATTAGAAAGCGTCTGAAAATCAAAACGGCGGACCTCTGGTCCGCCGTTTTGATTTTGCATAAGGATGGGGTCCTCGATGCGTTAGAACGTCACTTTCACGCCGCCATAGACTGCAAATGGCTGCGCCGGTGTCACGCTTCTTGGGTCGGTCAGTGTGATGCCCTGCGGTTCAGCCGCTTCGGTCGCCTCAGCTGGATCGAAAAAAGTGCCGTAAAGCCCATAGCGCTTATCGAACAAATTCTTGATCGAACCATAGATCTGAACGTTCTCGCTCACGTCGTAAGACGTTCGGAGATCAATGCGCGTGTATCCAGAGAGCTTGGCATTGTTGTTGGATTCGTCACCAAAGAAGAACTGGTCGCTGGCGGCCACGAGATCCGAGCCGATTTTCCACTGCGGCGTCAGCCAATATTCGATGCCAGCCTTGAAGCGATGCTTCGGAATACCCGGCAAGTTGTCGCCGCTTTGGATGAAGTTGCAAGTAGCCGTTCCAGGTGCCGTATCAGGGCAATCCGGCGCGCCGGGCGTGTTCGGTGCCGACAAAACTAAATCCGTCTGAAACGTCGCATCAACGAGAGCGTAGGACGCAAACATCGACAAGCGCTCGTTCTGATATCCGATCGCCGCTTCGACGCCTTGCCGGAGCGTATCGCCCGCGTTCAAGAAGAAGCCGCGCCCCGTTGCCGTCGCTGCAACGTTCAAGATATCATCCGTGTTGAGCGTTCGGAAGTAGCCCAAGCTCCAGGTAATTTTCTGGCGGTCCCAGGATTTGTGTTCGCCGCGCAGGCCCGCTTCCCAGCTGTGAGACACAACCTGCTTCAATGGCGGGTCGTCCGTCAGGAAGCTTTCGATCAAGCACGGGTTGGTTGGTTCTGCGCAGCCAAGCTCAGCGGCAGTCGGCGCTCGGTTGGCTTCTGAGTATCCGCCATAGACCGACAGTCCCGGCATGAACTTGTAGGTTGCGCCTATCATTGGATTAAATCGGTCGTACTTGTTGGTCGTATTGAGTTCTGGAAAATCTCCCGTGAGATCGCTGAGCTTGATCGTCGCGTGATTGTAGCGCCCGCCAACTGTCACTGCGAAATCGTCCGTCACGTCGAGTGTGTTGGAGAAAAAGACACCGTAATAGTCGTTCTCAGTCACGAGATCGCGCGGCTGCAGGTCATCGGGGGCAACAACGATGATGCCGGATCCGGTCACGACGAAGCGATCGCCAATTGTGCCGAGTTCGCTCGACGTTTGATACGCGACCTTGCCGTGGTCATAGCTGACACCAACCAGGAACTGATTTGGCCGTCCGAACAGATTTGATTTTTCAACCGCTTGAGCGCTTGTGCCGTAGCTCTTTGCATCCTGCGTGATGCGCTCCAACGATCCAATAGGCCCTCCGAACAAATCGGCGGATACCGTATTGCCTTGACCATCTTCGACAGCCTCCTCGACGCCGTCTTCCGTCAAGCACAACAACCCGTCGTTCGGGCCGCCATCCGCGCAGTCATCGACTTCCGACAAGTTGCCGTCTAGCACGTTCTGTTTGAAGCGCCGGTAATAGGCGAGTGCCGAAAGCGTCAGCGTAGGGGTTGCTTTCACGCTGCCGCGCACCGACGGCATCAGAACTTCATATTCTGTGTCCTGGGGACTTGTGAACGTGCGGCCAAAGTCGAGCGCCAAAAGCTCAACCGGAGCGGCTGTCACGACTCCGGCGAGACTCTTGGCCCCATTGAAACTGAAATGCAGCTCGACATCGCTGCCTTTGAAGCCAACGTCGGCAAACATGCGTTTAACTTCAGCGGCGGAGAAATCCCGAAAGCCATCTTCTTCGAGGTATTCGGCTGCAGCATAAGCGGCGAATGCGCCGCTCTTAGCGCCAGCTTCGGCCGCGATCTGCTTGCGCCCGAACGAACCCGCCATGGCATCAATGGTTGCACCTTGGAACTCAAAACCGTCTTTCATGCTGACACTGATAGCGCCGCCGATGGCATTGAGGCCAAACACCGGATTGTTGCCGACGACGGCCATGTTGCTGATGGCGATAGAGGGAATTGCATCGAAGTTCACCGTGTCGCCGAACGACTCGTTGATGCGGATGCCGTTCATGTAAACGGCAAGAGCCTGTGACCGCCCCCCGATTGGAGACGCGTCAAAGCCGCGATAGGAAACGTCGGTGCGGAAGCCGCTACCGGCGGTATCCGACAGAATGATGCCCGGCACCTGTTGTTGCAGGACGTTTTGAACTTGCCCTGTTCCATTGCGTGCAACATCGGCGGCTGAAACGGTACCAACGGCTCCCGGCACTTTGTCGAGCGGGATTTCGCTGCCAGCAACGGGAGACATTTTGACGAGCGTTTCTGCCGCTGGCGGGCCACCAACAGGCGGCGGCAACTCTGCGGGCTGTGGTGCCGGTTCGACAATCTGCTGCGGCGCAGGCTGTGGCTCGGGCGCCGCCTGCTGGACAGGTTTCGGCTTCGGGGCCGCTTTTGGTTTAGCTTGCACAGCAACCGGTTGCGGCTCAGGCGCGACCGGCGGCTTCTTCTTCACGATCTTGGGCGGCGGTGGCGCATCAGGCTGGGCAGGTTCGGGTGCGGGCGCGGGCTGCGTCTGGATGATTTCAACATCCGGCAGATTCTGTGCTTTACCGTTTGTCGGTGCGGGTGTCTGCCCGGCTGCGGGTGGTGCAGGCGAAGTTGTCGTAGAGGGTGGCGTCGCGGTTGAGGGCGCAGTCGTCGTTGCCGCTGGTGGCGTTACCTTTGGGGTCGAGGGTTGCGTCGTTGCAGGAGGCGGCGTTTGTGGTGCTGGAGCAGGCGCCGCGGTGCCTGCAGGGGCATCGGCCGGTGCGGGCGCCGTCGTGCCTTGCTCCTGAGCCTGAAGAACAGCGGCACTTGTTAGAAGTGCAATCGATCCGAGTACGGCCCCGTATCCGCTCACAATCCGCGACATTGACGTCCCCTATGTCCCCAGTCCTGCCAACCTAAAGGAATGCGCAGAACTCACTTTAGAACCGCGCCAAATCACGCGCTTCATCCCCGCTTGATCGTGTCCTTAACAGCAAGGCTCTGGTCAAGGGCACAACTTCCCGACCCGACGTCCAAAAACGGTATTGTTCGGGCTCTGTTGCAGCATCGCCGCATAGCCATGCTGCTGCGGGAAAACGGCTGGCGGGCGCCGGGAAGAATTCCCGCTGCGGCGCGGCCATCTCCCCGCCTTCATCATGTTGTGCCTACCAATTGAAAACGCGACTAAAAAACAGATCGACCGAAGCCACAATCTGCCGATATAATCTCACATAAATGTGCGGCTCTCACCCCTGTTATCGTGACTGCAAAGCCGCTACATGCACGGGTGTCATTCAACTCCAGCGATAGAGAGTTCAAGCGTGTTACATCGAGTCTCGGCCGCATGGCCGGTTGCTACAGCAGCGGTCTGCTTGATTGCAGCTCTCCCAGCGTCCGCCGAACCAGCCACCACAACCGCACCCACGCCAGCCGCTGCACCGGCAGCCGCTCCTGCAGCGGCATCCACATCGCTGGAGCTGAACAAACTCGAGACTTACGACAAAGGCTGCCGCGCTTATATGGTGGTCAACAACACCTCCGACGTCACCTATCAGGCTTACAAACTCGATCTCGTGCTGTTCCAGGCCGACGGCATTATCGGCAAGCGCTTCGCGCTCGATCTGGCGCCGCTGAAGCCTCAGAAAAAAACCGTAAAGCTTTTCGAACTCGATGGCGTGGGCTGCGACAAGATTGGATCGTTCCTCATCAATGAAGTGATGGAATGTAAAGCGGACTCAGGCCCCGTTGCTGACTGCTTGCAGCGCATGTCGACCTCCAGCCTCACAGCCGTAAAAATCTCTAAGTAAGAAGGAAGTTGCGTTTTGGAAACGACTGTCACGGCCGCCGCTCACAATTTCTCAATGTACGATATGCTTTGGAACGCTGACCCGGTGGTCAAGGGCGTGATGCTCTTGCTTGCCATAGCGTCGGTCGTCTGCTGGGCGATCATTCTTGAAAAGACGATCCGGCTGTTCTCGCTGAACCGCGGCCTGCGCGATCTCGAAGCGATCTCGAAATCGCCGGCAGACGTGCATGTGAAGAACGGTCTATCCCGCACGATCCTGGCAGCGGCAGAAGGCGAAGTCAGCGACGGCGCATCGCGCGGCGAAGCTCGCACCGAAGTGCGCGCCCGCCTTGATAAGGCTATGCGTTCGTCGTTGAGGAGCGAATTGCAGCGCATTGAAACCGGTCTGCCGTTCCTGGCAACTGTTGGCTCAGCCGCGCCTTTCGTCGGCCTGTTTGGCACGGTGTGGGGCATCATGAATTCGTTCACGGCCATCGCGCATCAGCAGGATACCAGCCTCGCGACCGTCGCACCCGGCATCGCCGAAGCCTTGTTTGCCACCGCGCTCGGTCTCGCAGCCGCAATACCCGCTGTCATGGCCTACAATCATTTCGCCGTGAAGCTCGGCCGCGCGGCGGCACGAGCTGGAACAGCCATAAGCGAGCTCGCAAAACAATTGTCGCGTCCCGCGCTTGAAACCGCCGCCAAGGCAGCTGTTGAGCCAATTCGCGCAGGGAAGGGCTTCTAATGGGTATGGGCGTACAATCTTCCGCCTTCGACGGCGATGACGACTACGGCTACCGGCCGGTGGCGGAGATCAACATCACGCCGATGGTCGATGTCATGCTCGTGCTGCTCATCATATTCATGGTAGCTGCACCGCTGATGGTATCAGGCGTTCCGGTGCAACTACCTAAAACATCCGCCGCCAAAGTTGGCCCAACTAAGAAGCCGATGGTCGTGACAATGACCAGCGACGGGCGCTTGCAGATCCGCGACGAGTTCGTCACACGCGAACAATTGATCCCCCGCCTCCAATCGATGCGCAGCACTGAAGGTGATGCCGTCGTCTACGTGCGCGCCGACAGCAAAATTGCCTACGGCGACGTCATGTTGATTTTAGGTCAAGTCGGCGAAGCTGGCTTTGCCCGCGTGTCCTTGCTTTCAAATCGATTGCAAACATCCGCCCCACCAGCCCCAGCCACGGGCCAGCAATAGGATTTACTAGCCGATATGAATCAAGTTCGTTCACTTGCTGTTGTCATGTCCTTGATCGCGCATGGGTCGTTTGCCTACGCGCTTACACATCACGTCAGCACCTCGAACAATTCTTCAGCATTCGAAGCTGGTACTGGCGACGATCAATTCGTCGTCGAACAGGGCATCGGCATCGACAACATCGTCAAACTTGGCGATGACGTGCAAACCATTCGCACGGCTGAATTGACGCCGGTCGAGACACTGCCAACGCCCGTTCAAGAGACTAAGCCGGTTGAGGAACTGCAACAGGCGATCACCTCGGTTTCGGAAAGGGCTGTTGAGGACAATATCGTCAAGCCCGAAGAGCCACTGCCGGAAATCAAGCCGCAAGAAACAACGCCGGTCGAGGCCGTCGATCAGCCGGTTCAAGTCGCGATTGCCAAGGACGCTAGTTCAGGCGGCGAACAGACAGGCGGCAATGCTTCGGCACTTGCCGAGTATCGCGGCAAGCTCGTGAAACTTTTCCAGGAATGCAAGTTCCCGCCGAAGAAGAAAATTGTTGGCAACGCCCAGGTCCGCATCGTTGTCGATGAGTTAGGAAAAGTGGTCAATCGGGAAATCGTCAAGAGTTCCGGAGATTTGAAGGTCGATGAGGCTGCGCTTGCTAACGTCGATTACGCCCTCAACGACTGCAAGGATGAGGGATTGCCCAAGGCGCCCGAAGGTCTGACCGCAACCGACCGGACCATGATCCAAGGTTACAATTTCAAGTAAGCGGGTCAAAGGCGCGGGCGCCCTAGTATTCGACCTCAACGCTCAGCTTGTAAGTTAGATCCGGCGTATTCTCGTTTAAGCCAAATAAAACGCCGGTGCCAATCGCGACCGAAAGCTCTTTGGCTTCGCCCATGTCCCCATCGGCATCGTGAGACAAGGCCGTTGCGGCACCTGCATGGACACGGTGGCCGCTACGCCCTTCTCCCGGAAAGCCCCTTTCACTTGGAAAGCCCCCTTCACTTGGAAAGAATGTGTAATAGACAACCGGCCCGGCGCGATGCTGGTCAAGGTCGCCAAACAATGCACGGGTCTCGCCTGGTGTTCCCGAGTTGCCGAGCCGGTCAAACGTGCCGTAGGCTTCGAGCGCAACGCCCCAATTGCGCGAAAGTTCATATTCAAGTTGCGTGGCGTAGCTGAAGTCCCATTTCTCGTCGCGCACGAATTCGTCGTTACCGGGCTCCCCTTTTCCGCCCATGTATTTGACGAACATGAGATTGCCGATGAAGGACCACGGACCCGTATGCGCCTCGACGATAGGCCCGACATAGAACTCGGCCGGTGCCTCCATATCTCCAACGGGGCTTCCGTACTCCATCAGCAGGCCGAGGCCGATACCCTCTTCCTTCGGCTTGACGAAAACAACGACGCCTTCGACGGCGACTTCGTCAAACTTGAGCGAGCCAAACCGGTTGACGTCCGCGAAGCTTGCCGGATCATCCAAGCGCTCCTGTTCGAACTCGATGCCGAAGCGCACGCGGAACCAGTCGGTGACACCGAGTTGTATTTCCAAGGCCTCGCGCTGCTTGATGACGGTGTTGTCGTCGAAGGCAAGTTCGCCAGGCGCTGTAGGGGTTGACCGGCGCCGCGGCTGCCCCGTTGACCAGGCATTCTGACTTTGAAATTCAAACTCGCCGGGTGCGGATTGAAGATCTTTGACTTCGAACTGATTGACGGCGGGTCCTGCAACAGACTGTTGCGCCTGCGCTGCAATCGCCAAAACGACGAATAAACCAGCATTTGCGCCAGTGAATCTAGTCTTCATCCTACCCCCGCCGGCCGCAAGGCCTAATGCGCGCCGCCTGTACACTTGCTTTCCCTACCAAAATTCCCGTATTTTCGAGGACAAATTCCCTAATAATCTACAGCCCGTTATCGGACCACCCAAAAATGTGGCAGCTGCGCCACATCAATAGATATGCAGACAACGGAAAAAGGTCATTCCCAGACTGATAGTGAAATCAATAGGCCTCAGAGAGCCAAATTCGATCATCAGTTAACTTTGGATTAGGCAGTCACTACTAGGCTCAGCAGTTGGAAATAAGATTTTTGCGCTGGTCGGGACATGCTCAACGGGGCCTTCGGGAACTCGAAATCAAACTCGCTGATGAACGAGTACGCATCGCTGCTTGGCGATGCCGTCTTACGTCATCGCGCCCGCATTGCCGAGCATTCGGCCCGCATCGAGGCTGAACTCGCGAGCAAAGTGAAATCCGAATTCATCGCCAACATGAGCCATGAACTCCGCACCCCGCTCAATACGGTGATCGGATTTTCAAAGTTGCTTTCCGAGCACGAACGCCGGGCACTGCCACAACACGAGATCGTCGAATACGCCACACTCATCCACGACGCTGCCGGTCACCTGTTGTCCGTGATCAACGATATTCTCGACATTTCCAAGATTTAAAGCGGCCGCTACACACTCGATAGCCGCGAAATAAATGTCGAAGAAATCGTCCACACATCGATGAATTCATTCCGGCTGATGGCCACTGAGGCCGGAATTACTCTTACGCCAACCATCGCTATCGACTTGCCGGCCGTACGCGGCGATTCAGTCAAGCTGCGGCAAATCTTTACGAACTTGATTTCCAACGCCATCAAATTCACGCCGCGCGGCGGCACCGTAACAATCGAAGCTTTGCGGATCAATAGCGGCGGGATCGCCATCCTGGTTCGCGATACGGGCGTCGGAATGACCCCGGAAGAAATCATGATCGCTTTGACTCCATTTGGTCAAGTCGACGGCGGCCGGTCACGCTGGCGCGAGGGCACTGGCCTTGGACTTCCTATCGCCAAAGCGCTCGTCGAGCTCCATGGCGGCAAGATCGAAATCCGTTCAACAAAGGGCGAAGGCACAGAAGTGGCTATCGTTCTTCCGTCACGAAACTCAGTATCAGCAGTTCAAGATCACCAATTGAATAGCCACCCTAGGGCCGGTTTCTAACCGCGCGTCTAAATAAGGTAACTCGATCATGCAGATGACCATGTCCCCAAATGATCGCTCAGCGCGACCGGGCGACCATTCAATCGGCCGCATTGTCTCCGTCACCGGATCAAAGGCCATCGTGCTCTTGGATGGTCAACAGGATGGCCGCGCAAGATCACTGAACGACCGGCCAGAAATGGGTACCTTGCTCGCTGTTGATACCGCGAACACCATCGTGTTCGCCATCGTCTCAGCCCTTAGCGTGCCCGTCCCCGCACAGCGTGAAGGCGACTCGGAAATTTGGATCGCCGAACTTGGTCTCGTCGGCGAACTCTGGAAAGGTGCCGACGGAAACAGGCCTAACTTCAACCGTGGCGTCACCGTCTATCCGGCCCTCGGCGATCGCTGCCGGGTCGCGTCGAAAGCGGAACTTGAGGTGGCTTTTTGCGGCGACATGGAAAGATCCGTGCGCGTTGGCTGCATTCGCCAGGACAGCTCTATTCCTGCCATGGTGAAAGTCGATGACCTGCTTGGCAAGCACTTTGCCATTCTCGGCACAACCGGTACCGGCAAATCATGCACGACAGCACTCATCTTGCGCGCGATCCTGGAAAAAAATCCCGCCGCTCACATTGTCTTGCTCGATCCTCATAACGAGTACTCGACCGCTTTCCAGGAGTGGGGCGAGGTCATTTCACCCCGTAACATGCAGCTGCCCTACTGGCTTTTGAACTTCGAAGAAATCGTTGAGGTGCTGGTTGGCGACCCCAACCGTAAGGCCGAAATCGAAATTCTCCAGGAACTCATTCCGATCGCCAAGAGCCGCTACAGCACCGGCCGCACGGCCGAGAGCAACAAGCTCCGCCGCGGCGTTCTCGACGCAGCCCGCTACACCGTCGACACGCCCGTACCATACCGCATCTCGGACCTCACAGGCCTCATTGACGAGCGCATGGGCAAACTTGAGAACAAGCGCGACCTTGCCCCATATCGCATGCTGAAGAACCACATCGAAACGATCTCGCAGGATGGCCGCTACGGCTTCATGTTTGGATCGCTAACAGTTTACGATGGCATGACCCAGGTCTTGAGCCGCATCTTCCGCGTGCCGGTCAACAACAAACCCATCACAATTCTCGAATTGACGGGCATCCCGACGGAAATCGTCAACGTCGTCGTATCCGTGCTCTGCCGCATGACTTTTGACTTTGCTCTCTGGAGCGAAGGACAGGTTCCGGTTACGCTCGTGTGCGAAGAAGCCCACCGCTACGTTCCGGCGAATGCCGCGCTTGGCTTCGAGCCCTGCAAGCGCGCGATTGCAAAGATCGCAAAGGAAGGCCGCAAATACGGCGCTTCCCTCTGCATCGTCACCCAGCGCCCCGCCGAAATCGATCCGACAATTCTTTCACAGTGCAACACCGTGTTCGCCCTGCGCATGGCCAATGACAGAGACCAAGCCATTGTCCAATCGGCAGTGGCAGATACCGGATCGGGTCTGTTAGAGTTCCTCCCGTCTCTCGGTCAGCGCGAGGCCATCGCTTTCGGCGACGGCATGTCACTTCCTGTTCGCATCAAATTCGATGAACTACCGAAACACGCTCTGCCCCGATCCTCCACGGCGCGCTTCACCGAGAAGTGGCAGAAATCCATGGGCGATGAAGGCTTCCTTGAGCAAGTCGTCGATCGTTGGCGCGCCTCGGGCCTCGGAATGGGTGGCGACATGTCCCAGCAGGTGGGCTTGATGGCCGAAGCCATGGGATTGACCGGCCCCGACACTGCCGCACCGGCGGCAATTGAAGAGTTTGAGCCATATGCAACTGCCGAAATCGAGCAGCCTATCGCCCGGCCGGCACCCTCACAGCCAGGGTTCCAGACGGCGCCGGGCCAAGCCTCGGCCGCGCGGCCAAGCGGGTTGCTTCGCAAGGAAAGTAGCGTCCAAACTGGCGGCAGCCTTTACGCACGCCCATCCACCGCAGCCGAGCGCCGCACCCCACTGGCTCAAACAGGGACCGATTCCTCAGGACCACCGGCCGCTAACAACTCGCTCAAATCGCTGCGTGATCGCCTGATGCGGCCGCAGAACTGAGCGATTGCGGCGATTCTCCTAAGCAATAACAATGACAGAGACCTGCGTCCGGCGCCGTCACAGCCATACCGCCGGGCGCTCGCATTGGTGCCACAACTGTTTGACAAGAATCGCATGGCAGGGAACGCTGTGAACGCAGCTGTGATTTGGTTTGCACCGGCCAGCGGGCAGACCTAGATAGATTGCACCGGATGCGTTCGGGCGGGAGGCAAACCAAGACATGAGCGCCATTTTTCCAGTGATTTTATCTGGCGGATCGGGCACGCGCCTGTGGCCGCTTTCGCGCGCCATGTATCCCAAGCAGTTCATTCGTTTTTTCAGCGGACAAAGCGCGACGTTCCTCGGCGCGACACTGAGCCGTCTCAAGCCGGACGCTGGCTTCGCCGACCCCATCCTCTTATGCAACAACGATCACCGGTTTCTAGTGCGCGAAGAAATCGAGCGCGCCGGAATAAAGCCACGCGCAATTGTACTCGAACCGATCGCGCGAAACACGGCTCCAGCCATAGCCGTCGCCGCGCTGGCGGCCTTACGAGAAAATCCAGGTGCCATTCTGGCCGTCATGCCGTCCGACCATGTTGTTAAAGACGACGCCCGGTTTGTTGAAGGCATCCGCCGCGCGGCAAAGGTCGCATCCACCGGACGCCTTGTTTTATTCGGCATCAAACCGTCCGAACCGCACACGGGCTATGGTTATATCCGGCAAGGCGCACCGCTTGAAGGGTTCAACGGCGGCGCGTACTCCGTCGAAGCATTCTACGAAAAGCCGGACAAGGCCACCGCCGAAGAGTATCTGGCCAAGGGTGGCTATTATTGGAATAGTGGAATTTTTGTACTCAGCGCCCGTACCTATCTTGAAGAGATTGCCCGCCTTGAGCCGAAAATACTCGAAGCAGCTCGTGGCGCCCTAGCGCGAGCGACCGATGATCTTGGATTTCTCCGTCTCGACAAGACGGCATTTGCTGCTTCGCCAAACATCTCTATCGACTATGCCGTTATGGAGAAAACGACGGCCGCAGCCATGCTCCCCCTCGACGTCGGCTGGAACGATGTCGGCTCATGGAGCTCACTCTGGGAAATCGCACCGCGCGACGATAAGGGCAACTATATTCACGGCGAAGCCGTACTTGAAGATACCAGCGGTTGCTACGTGCATTCCGAGAAATCGATCGTTTCGACCATTGGTTTGCGCGACCTCGTCATCGTCGATACGCCCGACGCGTTGCTCGTTGCCGACAAGAGCCGCACACAAGACGTCTCGAAAATCGTCCAGCGCTTGAAGCTTTCGAACCGCAAGGAACAAGAGCAGCACTTGCGCAACTATCGTCCCTGGGGATACTTCGAAACGCTGAACATTGGACCGCGCTTCCAAGTCAAATTGCTGCACGTCAAGCCCGGTGGCAAACTCTCCATGCAAATGCACCATCATCGTTCCGAACACTGGATCGTTGTCCAGGGGACGGCCAAGGTTGTCATCGGCGATATCGAGAAACTCGTGCGCGAGAACGAGAGCGTCTATATTTTTGCCACCCAATGGCACCGCCTTGAGAACCCAGGCAAGGTTCCAGTTGAAATCATCGAGGTCCAGATCGGCTCCTACCTCGGAGAAGACGACATTCATCGCACTGACGACATCTACCACCGGGCGCCGGAAGAGACGAAGTAGGCGCTGACGACCGGCCCAATGCGGATTGAGCCAAACAACAAAAACAACAGCACCCGGTCAGCACCGCACTCGAGCGGCCGCCCAAGTGCTAACGCGGCGTTAACGCGAATTTATCCTTTTTCAACCATGTTCCTGCCACCCGGCTGCGCGATGACCCTAAAGCGGCTGGTGTTGTAGCTGCGTAAGCGAGGGACTCTATGCGTATCAAATCATTTGCGCGCGCTTTCAGAGCCGCCGCACTTTTTGCAATAACCGCCGTTCCCGCCATTACCTCCCTTTCAACGACTTCCCAAGCCGGAGCCCTCGCGCCCATTTGGACCGGCGCCTATATCGGTTTCCATGGTGGCGCCACCTGGGCCGATGTGGATATCAACAATGTCGGGAGTTTTGATACCTCTGCTGCCACAGGCGGCGGGCACGCAGGCTTCAACCTTGGCTTTGGCAATTTCGTTGCAGGTGTCGAAGGCGACTTGAACTACGACGGATCCGAAACCGGCTTCACGACAGCCGGCAGCGCTCGCCACAATCTCGATGTCGACTGGAACGCATCTCTGCGCGGACGTATCGGCGTCCCGGTTGGACCGGCGCTCCTCTATGCAACGGCCGGTTTCGCCTGGACTGAAAAGACCCTCGTCTCTACCAGTGCCGCGGGCGTCGCGTCGTCAACGAACCATACCTTCACTGGCGTCGTTTACGGCATCGGGGCCGAATCTTATGTCTTGCCCAACCTCTCAGTTCGCCTTGAAGCTTTGCGCTATGACTATGGATCAGACGCTCTTTCGTTCAGTGGCGCGGGGGCTGCCGCACAAGACATCGACCCAGGCGATACCGTGGTGCGCGCCGGCGTGACGTTCCACTTGAACTAGATTTCGTCCATCGCACGCGTCGCGAATTACTCAAGCTCGCCCGGAATTTACGCAAACGCGAGCGCGAGTTCCGCCAAGCGCGGTTGTAACTTATCCTTGTCCGACAGCACCGCTTGCGCGCGCGAAATGCCCCACGCTATGGCGAGCGCAGGATCGTCCCAGGCCAATCCCTTATCGTGGGCGGGCGAATAATAGTCCGTCACTTTGTAGATGACTTCAGTATCCGGCTCGAGTGTGGCGTAGCCATGCGCGAAGCCTTTGGGAATCAAGAGCTGAGACCAATTTTCAGCCGACAGGACGACTGCCACGTGCTCCCCAAACGTTGGTGAAGACCGGCGAATATCGACCGCAACATCGAGAATGGCTCCTCTGGTGCAACGGACAAGTTTATCTTGCGCTTTTGGGGGGAGCTGAAAATGCAAGCCGCGCACGGTCCCCTTCGAGCGGGACAGGGCATGGTTATCTTGCACAAACTTGAGATCAATACCTGATGATGAGAAGGTCTGTTCGTTCCATGTTTCCGAAAAAAATCCCCGTTCATCGCGGAAATTTTTAGGCGTGATCAAGATCACGTCCGAAATCGCCAATCGTTCAATTTTCATGCGAGCCCGCCCCCCTTCATTCCGGCAACCCAGCCAAATTCAGCGTGGTGGATCACCTGGCCGGAGCGGTAAAACCCGCCCAGACGTCACCGGTGGCGGCGCTTTCTCAATCGATGCCGTAGCCGGGCTGGTTGCAGATCCGCCTTCGCTAAGCGTATCGCCGCTGGCCACATTTCGTCTATGGAACCGGCGCCAGCTGATCGGCACAAAAGCCAAGTAGACGAGCGTCGACATCGCCAACGTTTCGTATGGATACGTCAGCAGCATAGCGACGTAGCTGATGGCGAGAATGAATATCGGCAAGACCCATTCCCGTCCGACACGTTCGCCGAGCAACTTGCCCGAGTAGGTCGGTATCGTCGAAACCATCATGAAGGCTATGAAAAGGGTGTACCCGAGAACAATCTTGAGTGCCCACGCCGACTTCAACCAGTCGAGCCCCAGGTGATGAAGATAAACCGGCAGCAGCACGACAATCGCTGCGGCAGGCGTTGGCATGCCGATGAAGAAATTGGATTGCCATTTCGGCTTGTCGTCATCGATCGCGGCGTTGAACCGGGCAAGCCGCAGCGCCGACGCAAGCGAGAAAATCATCACGCAGATCCAGCCAGCACTTTTGAGATCGCCCAAACCCCAATTAAAGACCAAGAACGCCGGGGCGACACCGAAGTTGACGAAATCGGCAAGACTGTCGAGTTCTGCTCCGAACCTGGACGAGGCTTTGAGCAGACGCGCCACGCGACCGTCAATGCCGTCGAGTGCTGCCGCAAAGACGATGGCGGCGAGCGCAAGGTCATACCTACCCTCGATGCCCATGCGGATCGATGTCAAACCAGCGCAAAGCCCGAGCAGTGTGAAAAAATTTGGCACTAGCATGCGCACGGGCACCCGCGCATGACGAAACAACGGCCGCCGCCGCCGCCGGCTCGTCTCTTCTTCTAGTGTTGGCAGGACGGGATCCATCTTCTCATCCTCCTTTATACGTTCAAACGGCACCAACTAGGCCCGCAACGTCTCGCGTTCCGGCTCGTCTGACTTCAAGTCAGCAAATACCGTCTCTCCGCCAACTGCGCGTTGACCAACACTGACGATGGCATGGTGACCTGGCGGAAGAAAGACATCGACACGTGAGCCAAAACGAATGAGCCCAAACCTCTGCCCCGCGGCAAGGCTATCGCCTTCGCGTGAAAAAGTTACGATGCGGCGCGCCACCAGTCCGGCGATTTGCACAACGCCGATTTCGTTACCACCCGGCGTTTCGATCACCAGGGCGCGGCGTTCATTCTCTTCGCTTGCCTTATCCAAGGCCGCGTTCAGGAATGCGCCTGGAATATAAACCGAGCGCACGATCCGCCCGGTTACAGGCGCCCGGTTGATGTGCACGTCGAAGACCGACAGAAAAGTCGAGACACGCACGCGCTCTTCCGGCCCAAGGCCAAGCTCCGGCGGCGGACGTACTTTATCGATCGATGAGATCCGCCCATCGGCCGCCGAGACGACGAGCCCGTCGCGCACTGGTGTCACACGCGCTGGATCGCGGAAAAAATAGACAACCCACGCGGTCAGCACGGCCAGCAGCCAACCAATGGGCGGCCACAGCATGAAAAACAGCAGCGTCAGCACCGCGCCAATGGCGACAAACTTGTGCCCATCGGGATGCACGGGAGCGAGTGAATCAAAAATCGTTTCGAGAATGCCGTGGCGTTCCGACACTGTGGGCCTCCGAATTCCAAATGCGTTAGAGTGCTTCCGGAAAAAGCTTGTCCCGGCGAAGGCCGGGATGGGAACCGGTTTTCCGAAAAGAAGCACGGCAAAACAAAGAGCTAGGGTCTGTCCATGTGTCAATCAAAACCGAACAGACCCTAGCGTATTAGGGCTGCTTTGCTTCGTCTTCGAAGGGTACAGCAACAAACCTGAGATCACCTTTGCCGTCTTCGACGCGCAAAAGCACGGCCTTCCGGCCGCTCTTCTTGACCTTTTCCACGCTTTTAGCCACGTCGTCGGGCTTTAAAACGGTATCCTGGCCCGCTTCAACGATCACATCCCCGGCCTTGATGCCTTTTTGGGCCGCGGCGCTGCCGGGATCGACATCCTCAACCAAAACGCCCGAGATCTTCTGGTCGAGACCGTATTTCTTGCGTGCATCGTCGGTGAGTTCGGCGAGTTTCATTCCGATCACCGGCGCAACGGCAGGGCTTTCGCCTTGCGGTTTCTCGTCCGGTGCTTTCGGTGTCTCTCCGGCTCCTTCCTCTTCTTCCAAGAGGCCGACGGCAATCTGCACCGTCTTCTTCTCTCCCTTGCGCAGGACTTCAACGTCTACCGCTTTGCCGATTGGAGTTTGCGCGACGATTTTCGGCAATCCGCGCATCGTCGTCACATCCTTGCCGTCGAACTTCAAAATCACGTCGCCCGACTCTAAGCCGCCCTTGGCGGCCGGGCTTTCCGGCGTCACGGCCGAGACGAGCGCTCCCGTGTTTTCCGGGACCCCAAGCGTTTCCGCGATATCTTCCGTCACGGTCTGAATTTTGACGCCGAGCCAGCCGCGCCGCGTCTCGCCGAATTGCTTGAGTTGATCGATCACGGCCACAACAGTGTCGGATGGAACCGCAAAGCCAATGCCGATCGAACCCCCGGTCGGCGAAATAATGGCGGTATTGACCCCAATAACGTCGCCATTCATGTTGAACAATGGCCCGCCTGAGTTGCCCTTGTTGATGGCTGCGTCCGTTTGCAAGTAATCGTCGTAGGGGCCGGAATTGATGTCGCGGCTCTTGGCCGAAATAATACCGACAGTCACCGAACCGCCGAGCCCAAACGGATTGCCAATGGCCATCACCCAGTCGCCGACTTCAAGTGTGGCGGACGACCCGAACTTGACATCGGCCAGCGGCTTCTTCGGCGTCACCTTAAGAAGCGCGAGGTCGGCCTTCGCGTCCTTGCCGATGACCTTGTCGACTTTCAGCTTCGAGCCATCGTGAAAGTTGATAATGATCTCGTCGGCGCCGTCGATGACGTGATTGTTGGTGACGACAAGACCTTCCTTGCCGTCGATGACGAAACCCGATCCGAGCGACGATACTTTGCGGTCCATACGGGGGCCGCCGCCGCGCTTATTGAAGAAGTCGTCGAAAAATTCTTCAAACGGCGAGCCCTTGGGCACCTTCGGCAGAGGCACGCCTTGCGGCCCCTTCACAGTTTGCGAGGTCGAGATGTTGACCACAGCGTTCGAAAGCCTCTTGGCCAGGGGCGCGACCGACGTCGGCCCGTTCTGGGCATGGACGGGAGCGCCAGCGAGGACCGGAATCAAAAGAAATGCGCTCACCGCGAACGGCAGCCGGGCGACCAAGCTCATACAAGAACTCCTATTCTGAACCCAGACACAGAACCTGGCACCCCGTTGAGAGGATTAGGCACCGGCGCCCAAAACCGTCAATCGGAAACAACCTGAAATGCCGGGACCCAATACCACCGGATAACCCGTTTCCGTCACAGGGCGAGTGAAAACCGGGCTCTATCCTCGCGTCAGCCACACGAGTACCAACCCGAGTGCCACCATGCCCCATGCAGCCGCCTGCAGCTGTCCGGCCGGAAGTTCCCCCATTTCGCGCACCATGCGCCGGGCAAAGTCCGGTGCCAGCGCCCACAACAGGCCTTCAAGCACAATGGCGATCCCAAGGCCCGCAACAAGGTCGATCATCGCGCAGCCGGCGCCGCCCCTGCTGCCGGGGCCGGCGCTCCTCTGCGGCCCATCGGGTCCTCGAAATAGCGGAAGAATTCGCTATCGGGTGACAACAACATGCGCGTGTCACCCGGTTTGATGGCCTCTTTGTAAGCCTGCATCGATCGATAGAAGCGGAAGAAGTCCTGATCCTTGCCGAACGCTTCCGCGAAGATGCGATTGCGCTCGCCTTCGCCTTCGCCGCGGATCTGGTCGGATTTCCGCGTTGCGTCGGCCTTGATCACGGTCACTTCTCGCTCCGCGTTGGCGCTGATGCGGTTTTTCTCGGCTTCACCTTGGGCGCGAAGTTCTGTCGCTTCACGCACGCGATCGGCTTTCATGCGGTCAAACACCTTGACGAGATTTTCCTGCGGCAGGTCTGCCCGCTTGATACGCACGTCAACGACCTCAAGGCCGTAGTCCCGGCCTTCCTTATTCACCCGCGCGGCAATCTCCTTCATTAGGCTTTCGCGCTTGTCTTTGACGATGTCCTGCAGCGTTGCCTTGCCGAGAAGACTGCGAATTTCTGAATCTATCAATGGCCCAACCACCACACGCACGCGTTCTTCCGAGCGGACATTCTGATAAAACTTGAGAGGATCCGTGATGCGGTAACGCGCATAGGCATCGACGATCAAGCGTTGCTGATCCGACGCCGACAATTCCTGTTCGCTCGCATCCAGGTCGAGGATGCGTTTGTCGAAAATATCCACGGTATCGACGAACGGCAACTTCCAGTTCAAGCCCGGAGAGGTGATGACTTGTTGCGGTTTGCCGAAACGCAAAACCAGAGCTTGCTCGTTCTGATGCACGATGAAGGCGGACGAATAAAGACCCAGCGCGCAGACGCCAAGCAGAATGCCCATGAAGGCTAGAAACGCGCGCATTATGGCTGTCCTCCGTCCGTCTTCTTTCTCTGCAACTGATCGAGCGGCAAGAACGGAACAACGCCCTGCCCGCCCTTGCTGTCGAGAATGATCTTGTCTGTGCCGGTCAGCACTTTTTCCTGCATTTCAAGGAACAATCGGTCTCGTGTGACTTCGGGTGCCTTCCTGTATTCCTCGTAAACAGCAAGGAAACGCGACGCCTGACCAGTTGCTTCGGCGATTGTCTGTTCGCGGAACCCTTCGGCTCCCGCCAAAATACGGTCGGCTTCACCCTTGGCTTGCGGCACGATCTGGTCTGCGTACGTTTGTGCTTCCTTGATGAAGCGTTCTTTGTCCTGGCCTGCCGCCGCAACGTCACGGAACGAGGCGATGACTTGCGCTGGCGGGTCGACTTCCTTCAGCTGAACCTGATCGATCTTAATTCCTGACTTGTAGGAGTTGAGAATCGACTGCATCAGCTTCTGCACATCCTCTTGTGCTTTTTGCCGTCCACCCGTCAGCAGCGGCTGCAGGTTGGACTGGCCGACGACTTCGCGCATTGCGCTTTCGGCAACTTCGCGAACGGTCGTCTCAGGCTGAGCGATATTAAAGAGGTATTGCTCAACGCCGGTCTGGCCGGTATCGGGGTCAACTTCGGTATTGATGCGCCAGTACACGACAAAACGCACGTCAATGACGCTGCCGTCGCCCGTCAGCATCAAGCCGCTATCAGGGCCGCCGGGTGTTGCCGATCGAGGACCGCCTCGACCCGCGCCAACTTCAATCGTCCGCTGCTGCGTGACCTTCGGCAATCGCACTTCTTCGATTGGATAGGGAAGGCGGAAATGTAATCCCGACCCTTCCCAGCGATCAAACTTGCCAAAGCGCAAAACAATGCCTTGCTCGTCCGGGTTCACCCGGAAAAAGAAGCCGTAGTAGGCAATGCTCGCTAAGAGCAACATGCCAAGCAGGAACATGAACGAGCGCGGCACGCCTTCTCCCGGCATGCCGCCCGGACCACCGCCACCTCCGCCGCCGCGGATGACCTTTTTGACCCGGTCTTGGCCGCGGCGCAAAATTTCGTCGAGATCGGGCGGTTGATTGCCGCCGCCGCCTCCCCCACCTTGCCCCCAGGGTCCGCCGCCATTTCCGCCGCTTCCCTTGCGGCCGCCGCCACCTTGATTGCTCCAGGGCATATTATTTTTCGCCTTTTGTACGTTGATTGTTGAGAGCGCCAAGCCGCCAGTCCGGATCTTTCAAAGTCTGCAATTCAAACCCTCCGGCACCCGTAGGCTGCCAACCCATAGAAACTAAGTTCGCTTATAGGCCAGGGGTGAGGGCGGCGCAAATCCGGCCATTAGCCCAGTATCGACCCAGTCATGAGTTGGACTGGAACCATGCAAATGGGGATGGGTGGTAAGCAATCAAGGGGCTCTAAAATAGCGCGAATTAACCGTGATCCGGAACTTTCCGCTCAAGAACGATAAGCGTTGAAGGATAAGCGT
Organism: uncultured Alphaproteobacteria bacterium; assembly: GCA_963764605.1. Lineage (GTDB taxonomy): Bacteria > Pseudomonadota > Alphaproteobacteria > Rhizobiales > Hyphomicrobiaceae > Hyphomicrobium_B. The sequence continues at coordinate 186,506 of CAVXTJ010000010.1, read as the reverse complement.
CGCGTTCACCATGCGGCAGCGCCTCGCGCGAGACTTCGCCCCACTCTTCCGCCGGCAAATCGGGAAAATGCCGGTCCCCCTCGGGGCTCGCGTGCACGCGCGTGAGATAGATGCGATCGGCAACCGGTAGCGTCAGGTTGTAGATGTCGGCGCCCCCAATCACCATGATTTCGTCCGCCCCGCGCGTGCGCGCCATGACACGCGCGAGGGTCAATGCGTCCGCCACGCTGTCAGTCACCGAAACTCCCGGCGCTTCAAAATTCGGATCCCGCGTCACCACGATGTTGTCGCGCCCGTCCAGCGGCTTACCAATCGATTGAAACGTGCGCCGCCCCATGATGATGGGCTTGCCCATGGTCAAGCGGCGAAATGTCTTTAGATCGGACGACAGCCGCCACGGCAGCCCGCCGTCTTTTCCGATGACGCCATTTTCAGCAACGGCGACGATGAGGGAGAGGATCAATGCCTATTCATACCTTCGGCATCTGGGTTTCGTTCGATTTCGCACTTGGTGCAACGGGTTGCTTCTGGAACTGTAGGCCGCAATTTTTCTGAATTGAAGCCTTTTCGAGCGCCTCAAATTCACCCTTCAAGCGAGCCAGCTCCGCAGTATTCTGATCGTTACCGCTGACGAGAAACGCCGCCGGCCAAAAAATAATGACTGCCGCCGTCGTAGCAACAGCATCACTTGTTCGCTTTTGATCCTGCACACCTGACGATTGAGCAACCCGCGATGAAATGCGCTGAGCCTCTTCACTAAGCTGCTGACACGAATAACTTTGATATTGGAGCGGCGAAACATAACTTCCAGTTACGTTTTCTGAGCTTGATGCACAGCCCCCCAACGCCACTACGGCTATAGCGATTAATAATCGTACCATTGGTCCCCATCCCAAGCATGCCAAGCTGAATGATTTAGTGGCAAAAGCTCGCTATGAGCAAACCCCGGTTCTCAATTGAACCGTGGACAGCAAGTTTTAGGCAGCCGAATTGAAACCTTATGTGGCATTCTAAACCGCCACTGGCGCCGAAATATGCGGATGCGGATCATACCCCTCCAGCCGGAAATGGCCGAATTTGAAGTCAAAAATCGACGGCACATCTGAATCTATATGCATCCGGGGCAGCGGTCTTGGCGCCCGCGACAGCTGCAAATCCGCCTGTTCCAGATGGTTCAGATACAAATGCGCGTCGCCAAAAGTGTGGACAAAGTCACCCGGTTTCAACCCCGTCACTTGCGCCATCATCATGGTCAGCAGCGCATAGCTGGCGATATTAAACGGCACGCCGAGAAAAATATCGGCGGAACGCTGATAGAGCTGGCACGAGAGCTTCCCGTCCGCGACGTAGAACTGAAATAAGCAGTGACACGGCGCCAGCGCCATCTTTGGAATGTCGGCGGGATTCCAGGCCGAAATTATCAAGCGGCGCGAATCCGGATTGCGTTTTAACTCTGCGACAAGATCCGCAATTTGATCGATTGTCCTGCCGTCGGGGGTCGCCCAGCTGCGCCATTGCTTGCCGTAAACAGGTCCGAGATCGCCGTTCGCGTCCGCCCATTCGTCCCAGATGCGCACGCCGTGTTCTTTGAGGTAGTTGACGTTTGTATCCCCCGCCAGAAACCAAATCAGCTCGTGAATGATCGACTTCACATGCAGCTTCTTGGTCGTGACGAGAGGAAAGCCTTGTGAAAGATCAAAGCGCATCTGAGCCCCGAACACGCTGAGCGTGCCCGTGCCGGTGCGGTCTGTCTTGCGCGTCCCTTCCGTGCGCACGCGGCGCAAGAGATCGAGATATTGTTCCATGAGCCGCTTTTAGTCCAATTCCTTGCTCCAAACACCCCTCTCCGCGTGCAAAACCGCTCATCCGGCCCCAAATCCTGTCCCCGTGAAATTGGCAAGCGCAACCACAATACTCCCATTGTAGAGCGCGTGGCACACCATCGGCGGTATCAAGCTTCCGGTCCGCTCCCTCAACCAGCCGAGATAAAGCCCGATAAAGAAAATGGCGGCGAGACCGTAGAGCGAGTACTGCATGTGGAGCGCCGACCACAGCGCCGCCGTTGCAATCAAAGTTCCAGCCAGTCGAAGGCGAGTATCTCTCAAAACCCCAAATAATAATCCGCGAAACAGCAATTCTTCGGCGACCGGCGCGCCAATTCCGGCGCCAATCAAGAGGGCCCACCACACCCGCGTTTGCGCCATATCGGCAAACGGTTTGACGTCTCCGGCAAACGCCTCGCGATCGAGCTGATACACGATAGCCCCAAAGGTCAGCATGATCAGAAAAAGCGCGGGCGTGCTGGCGGCAATCACCTGCAGGGCGCGCTTTGGCCAATTCAGTGGCAGCAAATTGTCTGCTGGCCGCTTGAAATAGGGCGCAATGGCTAAAGTCAAAACAATCGACGTAAATTGAAAGCCCACCAGAAACACAGCAAGATGTGCCGCATTAAGCGTTTCCAAGGTGCCGGCCGGCCGCGCGCCAGGCTGATCTGCACTGGTCCAAATTTCGAACGCACGTGACGCGAGAGTCCCTCCTCCGGCTCCGATGGCAAGAATGGCAAGCACCGCAGCAATGACCGCTATGGCTTCTTTCCATGTTCGGGCCGTGGCACGCGGCGAGGGCTCATCGCGTTCAGACCGTTGACCATCTTCAAACTCAACCATGCACAGTTTTACCCGCCTCGTGACGCTTTGCCGCTCACATCAGGCCCCCAATGAGCCTTTCACAACACACTTAAACCCGCGGCCCTCGTAAGAAGCCTTTTTTTTGTTCGAAGTGATCATTATATTGATTTTGCCGGATTCGTCCGGCTATGGCGATAAACGCGGTCGTAATAAGCCATTCGGACCCGGGGGCGGTACCCGGCGCCTCCACCAAATTCGAGGTGTTAGGTTTTAGGGACGAGGTTTTAGGAAAAGTGCAGAGCGCATTGCCCTATCACCTATAACCTATCCCCTAATACCTCCCTTATGGGGGCGAACTAGGATCGACGAGGGTGTAAAGGATTTAGCTTTTTCCCGGCATGATACCGCCGTTATCGGGTCATTCAGAGTAGTTGCAAATGACAACTATGCTGAGGCTGCTCTCGCTGCTTAATGCGGTGCGAAAAGCCTAAACTTAAGTCCTTGCTCCTAGCCGGGTAAGGCGCGGTCCGGAGGGCACCGGGCAACAGAAGCCCTCCACTTCACTTCTCAGAGAGTTTATGCTTTCTAATACGCGGCGCTTTCGAAACTTAGACGATGGCGACTTGGTGATGGCGACTGGGCAATGGCGACGGGGCCGATGATCGATTACGACGCACTTCAGCAAGACGCGCTTCGCGGCATCGTGCGCGCTGCTCTCCAGCAAATCGCCAAGACCGGCCTTCCGGGCGAACATCATTTCTACATTTCATTCCTGACCCACGGCCCCGGCGTCGTCGTCTCCAAGCGGCTCAAGGAAAAATATCCGCACGAAATGACCATCGTGCTGCAACACCGCTTCTGGGATCTCCTGGTCTCGGACGACCGCTTCGAAGTTAAGCTGACGTTCGACGGCATCCCTGAGCGTCTTGTCGTTCCCTATGCGGCAATCAAGGTTTTCATCGATCCAAGCGTGCACTTCGGTCTTCAATTCGAAGAAGCGGCTGGCGATCGCGACACGCCTGCTCCACGCCGTTCGCTGACGATGGATGCGGCTTACGACGCCGTTGGCGATGCACGCGGCGACACACCTCGCGCCACGTTGACCAAAAAGCCGCGCGCGCCGCGCAAGGCGAAGCCGGACAAAGATGCGCTAGAAGCCGCGCGCCGCGATAATGAACCTGTTTTTTCGCCGCCACAGCCAGAGCCCGCGTCAGCCGCAGCGCCTCAGGGTGGCAATGCTGACGACCAGGCAGAGGACGCCGATAAACCTGCCGCCGAACCCGCTGGCGCCAAAATCCTGAGCCTCGATCAGTTCAGGAAGAAGTAGTAGAATAACTCGCGCGCACGAACGGGCTTAATCATTGCTGACGCAAACGGTCATTTATTTTGCTCAGCCCGTCGACTTCTCAACCACCGCCTCGGGAATCTTGCGCTCATCCGCCCCATCGATGCGCTTGAAATTCAATTCAAGCTTGCCGTCCTTGAGTTCCGAGCACTCGACACCTGCAACGAACGGATCGCTGGCTTCAATCTGCGCTTCGATCTTGCAGGCTTCGGCATTGGCCATTGGTTTGACGTGCACACCGCTATCGCCGTTCGGCATGGCGAGCGTCACGATCATGACGATGATTTTGGGTCCCATGGCGTGTTCCTCGTTTCGAGCTTCACACAAAGCAGCGAGCGCTGCCCTGATTCACGCAAACAAAATAAGGACACTCTTGAACATCTAACTAGAGAGGGTTGGCATTGACCGGCGCGAAACACCCCCCGGTGCCTCAAAACCCGATTTTTAACGCGCCAACCCAACTCAACTTCAAAACATTACCAAGACAACGATCCAAAAGCGGCAATATTCTGATGCGGTTAGGCTCTTGACCCGCACATCGCTCAGAGTGTCGCCTCCCTTGTAGTTTGATTCTCTTGCCCTCCCGCCGCTCGCACTGCATCAAAACCCGTGCTATCGCCACAAAGAACGGACACACCTCGCACCAAGGCAAGTGACGCCATGACCAAGACCCGCACCGAAACCGACACCTTTGGCTCTATTGAAGTAGATGCCTCGCGCTATTGGGGCGCACAAGCTGAGCGCTCTCTCGGCAACTTCAAAATCGGTTGGGAAACGCAGCCCGCTTCCATCATCCGCGCGCTCGGCGTCGTCAAACGCGCTGCGGCTGAAACGAATATGAGCCTCGGAAAGCTCGACAAGAAGATTGGCGACACGATCGTCAAAGCAGCCCAGGAGGTCATCGACGGGAAACTGAACGATCATTTCCCGCTCGTCGTTTGGCAAACGGGCTCGGGCACGCAATCGAACATGAACGCGAACGAGGTCATCTCGAACCGCGCCATCGAAATGCTCGGTGGCGTCATGGGCTCGAAAAAGCCGGTGCACCCCAACGACCACGTCAACATGGCGCAATCATCGAACGACACCTATCCAACTGCCATGCACATCGCCTGTGCCGAGCAGGTGACGCATGAGTTGATGCCCGCGCTCGCGCATCTCCATGCCGCGCTGAAGAAAAAGACCGTTGCGTTCGATCATATCGTCAAGATCGGGCGTACGCACACGCAGGACGCAACGCCCTTGACCCTTGGCCAGGAATTCGGCGGTTACGCCGCGCAAGTGTCATCATCGATCCACCGCATCAAGCAGACACTGGAAGGCCTCTACGAACTAGCCCAGGGTGGCACCGCCGTCGGGACCGGCCTCAATGCACCCAAAGGATTCGCCGAAAAAGTTGCCGAACGCATCGCGGTCATCACGCATTTGCCGTTCGTCACAGCGCCCAACAAATTCGAAGCCCTTGCCGCGCATGACGCGATGGTCTTTTCGCACGGCGCTATCAACGCCGCCGCCGCCGCCCTCTTCAAGATCGCCAACGATATCCGCTTCTTGGGTTCCGGCCCGCGCTCCGGCCTTGGCGAACTCGCACTTCCTGAAAACGAACCGGGTTCTTCAATCATGCCGGGCAAGGTGAACCCGACACAGTGCGAAGCGCTGACCCAGGTTTGCGTCCACATCTTCGGCAACAACGCCGCCATCACGTTCGCCGGCAGCCAGGGCCACTTCGAATTGAACGTCTACAACCCCGTCATGGCCTACAACTTCCTGCAGTCTGTGCGGCTCTTGTCCGACGCTGCGCGCTCGTTCACCGATAACTGCGTCGTTGGCATCGAAGCGCGCGAGGACAACATCAAAGCCGGCCTAGACCGCTCGCTCATGCTTGTCACCGCACTGGCGCCAAAGATCGGCTACGACAACGCTGCCAAAATCGCCAAGACCGCCCACAAGAACGGCACCACGCTTCGCCAGGAAGCCGTCGGCGGCGGCTACGTCACCGACAAGGAATTCGACGCCATCGTGCGCCCTGAAAAAATGATCGGGCCTGATGCCTAAGGGCTCGGCTGTTTAGGAGTAGAAGTTCTTGGCCGGAAAAGTAAAAGTCTGATTGAACATCAACCGTGACATGCTGGCGCGCGCCAAAAAAATGAAAATAGATTTGAACGAGACTTTCGAGCACGCCTTACGCCGCCTTGGTTGCGAGGACCCTGTCATAGCGGAGGCGCGAGCAAAACAATGGCAGGAAGAAAATCGCGAAACCATCGAACAGTCCAATCGGCTTATTGAGAAACACGGAATGTGGTGGGAGGGATTGGCGAGACCTCAAAAAGCAAAGCACCCAGCAAAGAAAGCGGCGAGACGAATTCATGACCACTAACATCGTCAACCTGAACAAGGCCCGCAAGGCGAAGACCCGCGCGGACGAGGAAAAGCGCGCTGAAAACAACCGCGCCAAATTCGGCCGGACAAACGTCGAACGCACGAAGGACGAGGACGAACGCGCCCGCCGCGATGCGCTCCTCGATGGCGCAAAAATAGAGAAAATCGACACCGATCCCGGAGCGGATCCGTGAGCCGTCCCGTCAAGCGCTCGTTCTCGATCAAGGGGCATCGCACCTCGATCTCGCTCGAAGCGGAATTTTGGGATGCATTGAAAGAGGCCGCTCAAGAGGACAGCCTCGCACTCGCCGCACTTATCGACCAAATCGACCGCGACCGTGGAACGTCTGGCCTTTCCAGCTCGGTCAGGATCTGGCTTTTGCGGCGTTACAAATCGCGTTCCTCCGGCACCACTTAAGGCCAGCCACCCAGCGCCTTGTTCAACTCATCCGATGTCGTTCGGCGCGGACGCTCAGCCGGGCGTACCGGACGCGGTCGCGGGACGGCGCGAGGTGCGGCCGGTGGGGGTTCGGCCTGCGGAACGATGTCGGCAACAGGCGGTGCACCGCTCTGAGGCGCATCTTGAGCTCCAGCTGCAGATTCCACCTCAGTTGCCTGTCCGGCGGCCGGTGTGGGTGGGACAGTCGCCGCTGCCGCTCCAGGATCTCGCACCGAAGTATCTGGCACAGCCTGACCACCGTTGGATGGTGCAGCGTTTGAATCCGGCAAGACAGGCGGAAGTTCAGCTGGGAGCGCCCTTTGAGCCTTGGCCGCAGCGGCCGCAGCGGCCGCTGCCGCTACAGCTTTTGCCCGATCCGCTTCTAAGGCTTTGCGCCGCTCAAGCTCCTGCTTGGCGCGTTCCTCGTCGCGACGGCGCAAAACGTCCAATTCCTCGACTTTGCGCTCCATTTGCCGGACCGAGAGTTCGCGCTGCAGCTCGCTGGTATCCACCGCAATGGCCAGTTGCTTCAAGGCGTCGAGTTTTCCGGTGTAGACAACGACAACGGGCGGCAGCGGTCCTTTGGCCTGTGGCTTCCAATCGGCGGGCGCCTCGGGCGGCGGCGGCATTGCGGCAGCAAGTGCTGTGACCTGCCAAACGCTATCGACAGCTAGTGACGCCAAGCGCACGACCGTCGCAACGCGCGCACTCCCTTGCGAAGCCTCGATGACAAAAGGATCGAGCTTGAGGTCGCCGCCCGCGATCGTAATCGGTATCTGGCGCGTACCGTTCTCGACCCTTGCTGACGCAATGGCTGAAGTCAGTGCCGGTGCGAGGACGCTTGCGTCGTTGGCTATGTCTCCTGAAAACACAGAATCGCTGGCGTCCGACACGACAACCGGTGCTGGCCCTGGATGGTGCGCGCCGTTCAGAGCAACGACACCGCTGCCATTCAACCCGGAAATAAGGGATGCGGGACTCAATGCGCGCCCGGATACCTTGAATTCGACGGCGGCGCTGCCGTCAGCCGTGTCACTCAGCGCGGATAAATCTGCGCCAAGTTTGAATTTTCCGTCGAGCGACACTCCACCTGCGTCCTGCGTGAAGTCGGCCGTCGCCGTCAGTGTGCCCCCGGCGGCGCTGCCGCTGACGTCAGTCAGTGAAATTTTTCCGGGTGCGAGTTTTGCTGTGATGATGCTATCGCGAATTCCAAGGCCCTCAGTCAACATCACGGCGGCGCTACGTATCGTGACATCGCCCGTCACGCGGCCAAGAGCGCCGAGCTCAAAGGCCGCTTCGGGCCATACCGCCGCAAATTGTTCGGTTTCTGCGCTGGCGTCCGCGTCAGCCCGGTGCTCCGCGGTCAACCAACCGAGTAAACCTGCGACCGTCAAACGATTGGCGGTTAAATCGGCGGATATCTTGATATCGCCGCCGTCCGGCTTTGTGCCTTCGAGCTTGGAAAGCGTCGCACGCCCGCTGAGGCTGATTTCGCCCGCTGTCAAACTCTGCGACGCAAGCTCAATGACCCCGCCTTTGGCCGAGACGTCAACCGTGCCCGCTAGCGCCGTACCCGATAGTCCGCCAGGAGCCGGCAGACCGGCCAACGCCAAGACTTCGCGCGCGTCGCGTCCACGCAATGCCACCCGTCCGTCGAATTGAGCGGGCTCACTTTCCGGCATCTGCAACATACCGTTCATCGTAACTTCAAGTCCCTCAGACTTGAGATCGAAGAGTGCAGCGCTTCGTTCAGCAAGCATCCCCGAAACAGCAAGCGTCGTCTCGATGGGCCGTGCCCCGCTTCCTTCAAGTTTTGCTCGCGATACATGCAGAAGGCTTATAGCCGTGCCGATGTCGGGCGATTTCAGTACGGCACTGATATGGCTCGGCGCGGTTCGCCACGATTTGAAACCTGCATCAAATTCGGCGCGGCCAGCTGTGTGTGCGCCATTGACGATACCGTCGAATGTCACGTCTGTTGCAGTCTTAGACCGGGCACCGAGTTTGATCAGCCCTGCAATCTTCGCCGAGTTCACGGCCGCGGTGCGCTCATCGGGAAGCAACTTTGAGATCCCAAAAAGTTCTGTCGCTTCTTTGACGGCCTCGCGCGTTTGCGCTTCGAACTCGTAGCTGATCGTACCCTCGGGCTGTCCAGCTTGAGTTTTAACGCGACCGGAGGCTGCAACCAATAGCCCCCCAGTCGTTTGGAATTTTGCTGCCGGAATGCGCACCACGCCGTCTTCTTGTACAACCGAAGCATCGACGTTGCGGTAGACTTTGCCCGCGTGTTTCAGCTCGCCGGTTGTGATGCGGACAGAAAGATCGGACTGCCGCGCGACGTCTTCAGCCGTTGCCGCAGAGGCCGGCGAAGACGCCGCTTCGTCCGCCAAACCAAAGGCCTTCAAAAGTTCGCGCTCGACCTTCAAGGCTTCTTCTGGAAAGAAGCTGACCGTATCGAGCTTCGAACTTTCGAGCCGGACGGAAATTCTGCGCCGGTCCTTCTCACCCGCGCCGGGGTCGTTAAACTTGATTTCGCCGGAGAGAGCGTGACCCGCGATTTCGGCCTTGGCATCCGTCAGTTCGATTTGCTTTTCCCCGGCAACGAGCCGCCCTGCGACCCAGAACGGACCTTCCGCTTTGAGGTCTATCTTTGCGCCCGACTTCTGCATCCAGGTCTGCAGACGAGCGAGATTAGCGCCGCGAACCAAGCCTTCTCCGTCGAAGGTTCTGGCGCCCGTCTCCCCCTTTATCTCGCCTGAAAGTTCGTAGCGAGCGCCACCCGGAAGGCCGCCTTTCATCTCCTTGATCTTCATGACGCCGCCAACGCGTTCAGCATCTATCTTCAACCCACCGGCCATTTCGCCGCCAAGTTTGACTTGTTCCAAATCGATTTTGGCACTTGCCGCGCCATCGCCCGCCAGCGAGTGGAGCACGGCGAGACCGAGTTGACGCACCTTAACGAAGGTCGCGCTTTGCCCGCCGGAGCCTGCCAGAAAATCCAAATCCAGCCACTTTGCATTCATCACTGCATCAAAGCGCGGGGCTTTCGCCCACCCTGCGGACGCCTTGCCGGAGATCACCTGCGGTTCGGCTGCATTGACCACGTCGAGCGTCAGTTCGTCGAACCTCGCACCCGAGGTATCGGCATCGACGCGTGCCTTGAGATCAAACCCAGGCATTCCTTCAACTGCCGTAGCCGCATCGGCACCATCAAGTTTCGGCAGTCCGAGCTTTGCGGTCAGGTCGCCTGTGACGCGCGGTCTGCCCGATATATTTTCGACCGCACCATCGAACGCGTAGGTGTTGGCCGTCGTCAGCCCGCGTAAATTGCTTTTCAATTTGACAGCGCCATTGGCGTCGGGGCTGGACGTCGTAAATTTTAGGTCACGCTCTTCGCCCGACCACGTTGCCCGGCCCGCGAACTTGAACGGGCCCTTGAGCGTTTCGGCTGCGAGTTCGCCGTTCAGCTTTTCGATGCGCGTGATGGCCTGCCCGTCTGGCCCGTAGATCGAGACAGCCCCATCTATAAATCGCACCGAATGCAGAGCGACGTTCCGAGGAATGAACGGGAGTTCGGCTGGCTTTAACTGCAGGCTAGCCCAGTTCCCGCTTCCCTCGCTATCAAGCGCCAGTGAGAGCACCGGGCGGGTCAATTCGATTTCGTTCGCTTCAAGCGCGCCGCGCAGCAAGGGGGCAACGGCAAGGCGCATGGTGAAACTTTCGGCGCGCATAAACGCTTCGCCTGTTTGTCCCGTCGGATCGGCAATCCGTACTTTTTCGAAGCGCACGAAGGGCGTCGGCAGAAAGCGCACGTTGACGGCCCCGCCAACCCGCACATCGCGGCTCAAGACCTTCGAGGCCTCTTCCTCAAATGCCCCCCGGTAGCCGTTCCAATCGACGAAATAAGGCACGCCAAAGAGCGCGGCCAAAATCACCGTAAGCAGGCCGCCGAGGTAAAGGAGCCCGTTGTTCATTGCCTGTCCAATTTGGCCTCGATTGTGGCCGTAACCTTGACGTCTGCAGTCATTTTTGACCCCGCGCGTTGCCGTTCTGGGCCAGTATACAGTCTACCGCATGGGCGGGGATAAGTCTGAATTTGAAATTTGGCCCATTTACCGTCAAATGCAAAGATGCAGACGATTTTTTTCCACCCAATTCAAGTGCATAGCTTCGCCGTCAGGCTGGTTGTAGGCGCTGCCTGAGTGAGCTACCTCAGTGTCATGACGCAGAGCAGTAAGATTAACATGCCGCCGGCGCCGCCAAAGGTGCCACCAGAGGCCTTCGAAGATCCGCCCTTCGATTTGCCCGAGGCGCAGCCGCCCGTGCCAGCCCCAGCACCTCCGGCGCCGGGCAGCTCGATTTCGGCGCGTGCCATGGCGGGCAACACGCCAGCGCGCAATCAGGCCCAGAACTATCTTGACGGGCTGAACCCCGAACAGCGCGACGCTGTCGAACACACGGAAGGACCCCTGCTCGTGCTCGCGGGCGCCGGCACCGGCAAGACGCGCGTCTTGACCACGCGCATCGCCCATATCCTCAGCCAGAACCGCGCCTGGCCGTCGCAGATCCTCGCTGTCACGTTCACCAACAAAGCTGCGCGCGAAATGAAGGAGCGCATCGGCGGCCAAATCGGCGGCGCGGTCGAAGGCATGGCGTGGCTCGGCACCTTCCACTCCATCGGCGTCAAAATCCTGCGCCGCCACGCCGAACTCGTCGGCCTCAAATCCGGTTTCACAATTCTCGACAGCGACGACAGCGTGCGTCTGTTGAAACAGGTTCTCGAAGCCGCCCAAATCGACAAAGACCGCTGGCCCGCACGCCAATTAGCTGGGCTGATCGACGACTGGAAAAATCGCGGGCTGACGCCCGATAAAGTTCCGGCCGGCGAAGCCTTCTCATTCGCAGAGGGAAAGGGCCGCGACCTCTACGCCGCTTATCAATCGCGCCTCAAGGATTTGAACGCCTGCGACTTCGGCGATCTCTTGCTCGAATGCTTGCGCCTCTTCCGCGAGAACCCGGGCGTCTTGGCCGAATACCACAAGCGCTTCCGCTACATTCTGGTTGACGAGTATCAGGACACCAACGTCGCCCAATACCTGTGGCTGCGCCTGCTCTCGCAAGGCATTACCAATGTCTGCTGCGTCGGCGACGACGATCAGTCGATCTATGGCTGGCGCGGCGCCGAGGTCGACAACATTCTTGCGCTTCGACAAGGATTTCCCCGGCGCCAAGGTCATCCGGCTCGAACGTAACTATCGCTCGACGGGGCATATTCTCGCTGCCGCCTCCGCCCTCATCACCAAGAACGAAGGCCGCCTCGGCAAAACGCTTTTCACCGAAGGCGAAGCCGGGCAACAAAGTCACCGTCGCCAACTTCTGGGACGACGAAGCCGAAGCGCGCTCCATCGGCGACGACATCGAAAATTTGCAGCGCCAGAAACACCCGCTGAACGAAATCGCCATTCTGGTGCGCGCGTCCTCGCAGATGCGCGTCATCGAAGACCGCTTCATCACGCTCGGCCTGCCCTATCGCGTTATCGGCGGACCCCGGTTCTACGAACGCCAGGAAATCAAGGACGCCATCGCCTATCTCGAAGTCGTCGCCAATCCATCGAACGACTTGAAATTCGAGCGCATCGTCAATGTGCCAAAACGCGGCTTGGGCGACACGACCGTCAAACGCGTGCACGAACTCGCCCGCGCGCGCGCTGTTCCGATGTATCACGCCGCGCGCGAAATCGTCGATACAGACGAGATCGGTGCCAAAGCGCGCAAATCCTTGTCCGATCTTTTGCGTTCGTTTGAGCGTTGGCGCGGCCAGCTCGATACTATGCGCCACACGGAGCTTGCAGAACTGATCCTGGACGAAAGCGGTTACACCGCCATGTGGCAAGCCGACAAAAGCCAACAAGCCCAGGGTCGCCTTGAAAACTTGAAAGAGCTCGTGCGCTTTATGCACGACTTCGACACGCTCGCCGGATTCCTCGAACACGTTTCGCTCGTCATGGACGTCGACAAAGGCAACGACGCCGATCAAGTCTCATTGATGACGCTGCACGCCGCCAAGGGCCTCGAATTTGGCACGGTGTTCCTGCCCGGCTGGGAAGAAGGCTTGTTTCCCCATCAGCGCGCGCTGGATGAAAGCGGCAAAGCCGGACTCGAAGAAGAACGCCGCCTTGCGTATGTCGGCATCACGCGCGCCAAACGGTTGGCGAAAATTTCCTTCGCGCAGAACCGGCGCACGCACGGGCTTTATCAATCCGCTATCCCCTCACGCTTTATCGATGAACTGCCCGAGGCCCACGTCGAGGTAATGGAAAGCCAAACACCTTATGGCGGCACGACGCAAGGCTTTGGCTACGGCAATCAATTCGGTTCCAGCCGTTTTGACCGCGCACCGGCACAAGAATTCAAGTCAGGCTATCAAACGCCCGGCTGGCAGCGCGCACAACAAAACTGGTCGCGCTCGGACGAGAAAAAGAAAAAGCAAATGACGCGGGGTCCGAAAACCATCGACGGCGAACTCGTCGCCTCATCCTCCGCGCGCGCACCCGAATTCAAAGCCGGCACACGCGTCACCCACGAGAAATTCGGCGAAGGCACCGTCACGCATGTTGACGGCAACAAACTCACGATTGCGTTTGATGATGGCGAGACCAAGCGGGTGGTGGCGAGCTTTGTGGAGAGAGTCCCGTAGGTTGGGTTAGCACCGGCCAAGATGGCGCGATTTGAACGGCGCTCTCAAATCCGGTGCGTAACCCAACGGCTCTTGCGGCTAGAGCTGTTGGGTTACGGCGCGAGTGAAAAGCGCGCCTAACCCAACCTACAATCGAAATCTGAAAGTCCGGCTGCTCATTTGATAAACGTCGAGTCTCTTAGAAAGTACTCTTGCATCGGAATGTCGAAGGCGCTTAGCTTGGTCCCAACAAAAAATGAATACGGGGCAGGGGCAGTGGAATCATCAGATTTGTTCGCGTTGGCGGATGCAAGTCAGGCGCACAGCTTAACTTCGAAATGCAATTCAATGTTGTTGAAGCCAAGCGGTGCGAGGTGCGATTCTGCATGCGGCCTTGATCGTGTAAGGGGAAAGTATGATGTCTTTCGGGAATAATTTCCGGCGTCTGTTGCTGCGATGGCTCGTGATGGCGATCGCCTTGCTAGTCTTGGTCTGGATCGTTCCGCAAGCGATAGAGTTCGCACGCCCCCAGTATTCGGATGAAAGTCAACCAATGTGGGACGGAAACAATGTGAAACGGAAGTAAGGAGACTTCAGGCGGATAAGAATCGTGATGTGTGAATTATCTGCCTAATTACGAGAAGAAGATAGTGTATTTTCCGGGAGTCTATAGAGATGGCGATCGTAACGATTTCAGGCACAAATTGGGGCAACATTCGGCTCCATGACGGCGCAATCACTGTGCAGATTCGTAGGTTGGGTTAGCACCGGCCGATCCGCAGCGACTTGAATGGCGCTTTTCGATCCGGTGCGTAACCCAACGGCTCAAGCCGCAAAAGCTGTTGGGTTACGCGCGGCTGGGACATCGAACAATTTGCGCGACATGAGGGCCGCGCTAACCCAACCTACACGTGATGCGCTATTCCTTTCCAGCCCACTCCGGCAACGGCGGCATTTCATCGGCGCCCCAACCGTCTGCATACGTGCCGCGCTCCACCCACGAGTTGAACGTCGAATGAGCCCAATCTCGCGGACGCTTTACGAGCCCGTGCTTTACTGGATTGAAATGAATGTAATCGAGGTGTACCTGAAAATCGCGTTCATCGCGAATTAAATGCTCCCAATACCGGCGCTGCCAAACTTCCTTCTCGCCCTTGAGCGCACGGCTGTATGGTGAAACATCGTCATTGGAATCGAGCCTAATCGATTTCGTGAACGCGGTTTTCACGAGACGAATACGCGTTGCATAGTCCGTGTCGTTCGCAGGCAATCGCCAAATCATGTGCAAGTGATCGGGAAGTATGACTTCCCCTTCAACCTCGAACGGCCACTTACTTTGAACTTTCAAGATCGCATCGGTCCAATGTTGGCAATTCACAGGATTCCTGAAAATCGACACGCGTTCATAAGTCACGAGCGTGAAGAAATATGAGGCCCCGGCTTCGACGCTTCGGCGATATCGCATGGCGAGCTGTTGGGTTACGCGCGGATGAAACGCCGGGAGTATAACTCCGCAATCGTGGTCGCGCTAACCCAACCTACGCGCCGCCCCAATTCACTATCCGCCCTCCTCCCACATTCCGCCCCACAAAAATGTTCGTCTCACACAAGTGATTCGGCTCTTCAGGGTACGCGTTCGACAGCGAATCAGTGACAACGCGTAGAGACGCTACACAGCTGCGGGCAAAAACTGCGCAGATGCGGGCCAACCCAGGGACCGGTTTTGAACTCACGGCCAACATCTATCGCGGCATGTATGGCAGCGGCGCTCGCAAGCGCCGGCGCTGTGCATCTGCTTGACGTCTTCGGCGTGATCAACCCGCATGTAGATCGCGGACGAGCCGCGCCCGCCGCGACTGAAGCTCAACGTCCGAAGCGGCCCTCATGCCCCTACACCATCCCTCATCGAGACGGGATCGATCCCCGGATCGCGATGGTGCACTTGACGCGGCGTCCACCCGCCTCGCGTTCGTCGCACCCGACGCGTTGCCGCTCCGGCTCACGTCGCTGGTCGACGAACACCCAAGCGAGAACCCCGACACGTGGACCACGGAGGCTCAACTTGAGGTGACCTGCCTCAAGCACTGCCGCAACACGAACCGCGTGGCGCTTGCGCGTCCCGAGCCACTGCCGTGGCAACGTCATCCGGCATCGCCAGCTGCGCGATCTTCATCACTCGAACAAAGACTGGCTGAAATTTCGCCCGGCGCCACAAAACGCCTCGCGGAAAAATTTGCCGCCGCCAAAGCCGCATGGCCGCCCGCCGCCGTCAGCCTTGTCGCCATCAAAGACAAGAAAGCACTCGAACTCCACGCCCGCGCGGCTGACGGAACATCAACCTTCATCCATCGCTATCCTGTGCTCGCGGCAAGCGGCAAGCGCGGGCCGAAGCTCATTCAAGGCGACAAACAGGTGCCGGAAGGCGTTTACGGCATCTCGTATCTCAACCCGAACAGCCAGTATCACGTCGCCTTGCGCGTGAATTACCCGAACGCCTTCGATCGCGAGATGGCGAAGAAAGACGGCCGCAAGAAACTCGGCGGCGACATCATGATCCACGGCAAGAACCTGTCGGCCGGATGCCTTGCTGTCGGCGACGAAGCGGCTGAAGAACTGTTCGTGCTCGCAGCCAAAGTCGGCATGCCCAACGTCAAGCTCGTCATTGCACCAGCGGACTTCCGCCGCGACGGGTTGCCGCCTGCAAAGCCCGGAGACCCCGTTTGGTTGCCGAAGCTCTACACCGAAGTCGCGTCTACGATGGCAGACTACAAAGCGCCGCAGCCAAGTTCAGGATTGCTCTCGTTCTTCGGCAACTGAACTGCGCGCCTAGCCTACCTGACGACGCCTTCCTGATCCAGCAATGGCTGTCATGAAACGCCGCTCCGCCGAAGGGTGCGGCTTGTTCGGCGCTCGTCAGCGTGTTGATGCCTTCACCGTTCTCAAACGCGCTGTTCGGCGGGATCGACTCGACGATGACAACGCCTGATAACACGCCATCGAACGCTTGCGCATGCAGCACTATTTCACCGCGCGCGTTGCCCATACGGATTTTTTCGCCGTCGGCGATCCCGAGCGTCTCCAAATCAGCCGGGTTGATCCTGGCCGTTGGCCGCCCTTCACGCGCGCGGCTGGTCGGCGTTTCATTGAAGGTTGAGTTCAAGTAATTTCGCGCCGGTGAGGTCGCGAGCTTAAAGGGGTGCGCCGCATCCGCCTTCTCGTTGACGTCCCAATAATCGGGAAGCGACGGCATCTTATCCGACAGCCCCCAATCGAACTTGCGCCCAGTTGGAACATTCGCCCAATCCGGCTTGAAACGGAATTTTCCGTCCGGATAGCCGAAGCCGTTTATGATAATGCGCGGTATCGAAAGTCCGGCTGGCAATCGATCCACTTGTTGCGCGCCAAATCTTCGAGAGTGCCCCAACCGGATTTCCTGAGCGTCTCGTCGATAACCTCGTTTGCCGTCATTTCGAAGCCGCGATGCACAGCGCCGACGCACTTGGCCAACGCGCAAAGCACATCGTGGTTCGAACGGCATTCGCCGGGCGGCTCCAGCAGCTTTGGTCCAAGCATGATCGAGCTGTGGCCGCCACCCTGATAGACGTCGTCGTGCTCGAGGAACATGGTCGCCGGCAACACGATATCCGACATCTCGGCCGTCGCCGTCATGAACTGCTCGTGCGTGCAGACGAACAGATCCTCACGCATAAACCCAGCCTTCACCTTGCGCTGCTCGGGCGCGACCTGCACCGGATTCATGTTCTGGATGAAGAGTGCCGTGACAGGCGGCCCATCCCCCAAATCGTAGGGATCGCCCGTCAGCACCGGCCCGATACGGCTCATGTCGAGCGTGCGCACGCTGTCGTCGCTGACGTCATTGCCTTCTATCAACGTCTTGTCCCAGTGAAAAATAGCGCCGTTGTTGTGAAATGCTCCGCCGCCCTCATGCAGCCATGCGCCCGTGACGGATGCGATGCAGGTTGCCGCGTGCATGTTGGCCGCACCATTGCGCTGACGCGAGAAGCCGTAGCCTAAGCGGAAATACGTTCTCGGCGTCGTACCGATCAGGCGCGCGAAGTTTTCAATCTCAGAAACCGTAAGCCCCGTGATTGCTGCGGCCCATTCGGGCGTCCTTTCTCTGAGATGCGCTTCCAGTTCGCGCGGACAATCGGTGTATTTCTCCAAGTACGGCCAGTTGGCAAATCCATCGCGAAAGAGCACATGCATGACCGCGCACGCGAGCGCGCCGTCCGTACCAGGGCGCAAGCACAGCGCGATATCAGCCTGCTCCATCGTGCCGTTTTGGTAGATGTCGATGACCACGATCTTGGCGCCACGCTCGCGCCGCGCTTTTGTCGCATGCGTCATGACGTTGACTTGGGTGTTCACCGCATTGGTGCCCCAGATCACAACCAAGTCGGACTTTGCCATCTCGCGCGGATCAGGTCCCGCGAGTTTGCCTGTCCCAGCGATAAAGCCGGTCCAGGCCAGCGTCGTGCAGATAGACGCGTACATCTGGCTGTACTTTTTTGCATGTCTCAGCCGATGGATGCCGTCACGCATGACAAGACCCATCGTGCCGGCATAAAAATACGGCCACACGGATTCGGCCCCGTATTTTGCCTCCGCTATCAGCATCGCTTGGGCGGTCATGCCAAGCGCATCATCCCACGAAATGCGCTCGAATTCTTTCGAGCCCTTTGGACCCTTGCGGCGCAAGGGATGCATCAGGCGATCGGGATGATGTATGCGCTCGGCGTAGCGCGCGACCTTGGCGCAAATCACGCCGTCGGTGTAGCTGTGGTCCTTCGCACCGCGCACCCGGCCGATCCGGCCATCCGTCAGCAATTCAACATCGAGCGCACACGTTGACGGGCAATCGTGCGGGCACGTTGAATGTCCGATGCGAATAGAGGCAGCCATTCCGCGGTCCTGTTGTCACGATGCGTAGGACGACACTACGCAAGGACCCAGCCTTGTGCCAGTCTTTGTGAAACAGCGGTCTTCGCGTGCGCCGCCAAGTAACCATCAGATCGAGTGTGCCGGCGCGTCAAGCCGCCTTGCGGACGTCTTTAATCAGATCCCACGCTGCGTTGATCTGCTTCATGCGCTCTTCACGCTTTCTGCGATCTTCACCATCCCGGGCATAATCGGGGTGCCAGCTCATGCGCAGGGCGTCGACCAGCTTTTTTGTAACAGCCGGTTCCGCGTCGGCGTTGATACCGAGAATGCGATACGCCTCCGCAACCGATTGGGGCATGCTGGGCGCTGGCCCCTCGCTGTCTCCCGCGTCATGCCTGGAATCCCGGTCAGCGCCTTGGGCAATCCGGCCAATGCGATCAAGCTCTCTCAAAACCGCGCGGATCATGCCAGCAGACTTATCCTTGGGACGCCGGTCCAAATCGCGTGTCACGCCGTTCAACCGCTCCCGCACGCGATCAAGCTCCGACAGCAACACTTCACGCAGCAACAGTCCTGCCGGCAGCGTCGCGACGTGAAGCTCGGCCTCTATGAGCCGCGCCATTGCAACTGAAGCGGCGTTGAGGAGTTCGCTATTACCCGCGCTTTCCGCGTCCCCACGTATCCAATCCGGCACCCGCCCGATATTTTGACCAAGCCAATCCTGCGACTGGCCGAAACTTGCGCGCGCCCGGTGCGCCAATCGCCACAAAACTTCCGGAGCACTGCCCTGCAACACAGTGGCGAACTGCGGAACGCGCCACCGCCCCGCCGCGATCAGGCTTATTCCCGCAAGGATAATCATAAGAAATGAAATGATGGCCCCAACACGAAAGGCGCGTGATTTCCCTTGAGGCACCGTGTCGGCGCGCACCTCTGTGCGCCACGCCGCGACGCGCGTCGCCTGGTCGCCTTCGTCGAAGGCCACCACGCCGTCTGCGGGCAGTTGCTCGACCTCGACCTTGGAACGGAACGGATTGAAATTGGCAAGTGCCGGAAGAACAAACCGGGCTTTCAGTGTTGTTGCAGGCGCGAAACCTAGCGGCAGGCCATTGGGCGTTTTGATGCCAAGGTTGTTGGCTGCCTCAACCACGCTCGCCCACGATGCTTTGGTGCCGCCGCAGTCAATAGCGAACCGGTGCACCATCATATTTTCGCAAGTCGCCGCCCCGCTCAGGCAGGCTGTAAAGATCCGCTCCTGCCGCGTCCCGGCAATTTTATAGGAGGTTTCGGCCGACGGGGTCAGTTGCACGGCCCCACTCTGCGCCGCGCAAGTAAAGGGCATCACCAGCTCTTCAGCGGCGGCCGCTTGACTGAGACCCGTTACAACCAAAACAACCCATAACCAACGCTTGAAATACGCCCCCACCGCAGCCCCCTGAGAATGCCCCCTCGTCACGAGTACAACTCTTAGCCGAACGGCGGCGCGACTGTGGCGCTGTCCAAAGTTATGAACTGAATTGCATTTTGCAGCGCCGTTATGCTCGTACCCAGGGCAAGGCGGGCCTATTTGCGGCCTATGAGACCGAAAGTATCCGCCACGCCTGCCTCTTGGATGCCTCAAACTCTGCAATTCCGGCCAAAGTGGCGACAAATGAACAGCTTAAGCTCGACAATGAACCGTGCGACCTCGTAAAACGGGCAGGGGTCAAGCGGGGCAGGTGGCTGGGTCTAATTGGGCCCTAAGACGGTCGGGTGGCGCGCTGAGCTGCGCGAGTGGGAGAGTGGGCGTCATGAGTTCGGCCGAAGTATCGCAATCACCAGCCGGGTCTCGTCCCGGATTTTTCGAACGCTTTCGATCCAAGAGCGATGGCGCATCGAAGTCCGGTACCACCGGGCTAGCCGACGTCCTCGAACCCGACCAGGCCCGCAAGCGCGAGCGCTTCATTCCAGTTACGCGCTTCGCGCTTCTGGAGCGCCTGTCGCAGCCGCTCGCATGGCCCGCCGGGCAAGCCAACGATGCGCGCCGCTTCTTCCGCTACCTCGACTACTGGCGTCAGCAGCAATACAACAGCCAGCTCTTAGATCTGGAACAAACCTACGAGCCGTTTTCGCCCGATAGCGATCTTCTCATGACGCGCCAGTTCACACCCGACGAAAAGCGCACGCTGCGCCATCGCCTCGTCACTGGCGTTGAAGGCCTGCTGGTGCGCGCCAACTATGAGCGCATCGACCCGCACGATCTAAAACTGATCCTGACCAAGGACAGCCACTATGGGCTCGACTTGTATGTCGATATGGATGCGTTCGACGAAGTCCTCATTTATTACCGGGGCGCCTCGAATAAGCGCCACGAGCGGCGCAGCTACAAGAAATTCATGCGCAAAGAAGAATTTGACGTTCCTATTTTCCAGCGCTTATTCGTGCTGTTCAAGCTGAAGCCATTCGAAGAACGCGTCACTGATATTATGGCGAGTGAAAAGCTGGATCGGGACAAGGCCGAAAAGCGCGTCAAGAAATTGCGCAGCCACATGCCGGCCGGCGTCAATGAGAACCATATTTACTTGAAGCTCTTCAAGAACATCCCGCGCACCGATCTCGAAATGGTGTTTCCCAATACGCAAGTAAAGTTCCGTATGTTCGATAAATTGCGCCTTGGGGCGACGGCCGGCGGGGGACTTGGTATGGGAGCGGTCGGTGCAGCCGGTAAAATCGCGCTGCTGGCCACCAACCCCATCGCTGCTGCCGGCGCCGTCGTTGGTTTTGGTTCTATCGCGTTCCGCCAGGCCATGAGCTTCGTCAATCAGAAGCAGAAATACATGGTCGTCATGGCGCAAAATCTCTATTTCCACGCCATGGCCGATAATCGTGGCGTGATCCTGAAAATTGCTGCGCGCGCGGCAGAGGAAGATGTCAAAGAAGAAATGCTGCTCTACAGCGTGCTCGCCAAGGAAAAGGCGCGCCGCGCCGATCTTCCCGCCATTGATCGCGCCATCGAGCAGTATCTGCTGCGCACTTTCGGCACCAACGTTGATTTCGATCTCGAAGACGCGCTCGACCGGCTGGTACGCGACGGAATCGTGCGCGAAGGCGTGGACGGGTCGCTCGACACGTTGCAGCCCGCTGCTGCTGCCAAACATATCGACGCCAAGTGGGATCAGTTCCTCGATCATTTGCCTGATCCCGTGAGCGCGGAAGGTTATGAATTCAGTGGCGGCCGCGCCGGATCAGGTGCCTGATCGATGCTGGAGAAAGTTTCGGCCGATTTTGCCAACCGCGATCTTGCCATGCAGACTGCCAACGCGCTTCAAGACCTGATTGAGCCCGCACCCGACGCACTGACGGTGTTCGAGAACGGCGCGGCAAGCTGGCGGCTTGAAGCCTATTTCAACGGCGGGATTGACGGCCGCGACCTCAACGCCGAATTGGCAGAGATCATTTCCGAACCGCTTCCTAAACTCGTCACGGGCGACGTACCCGATCTCAATTGGGTGGCCATATCCCAAGCCGCGCTCCCCCCTGTCGCCGCTGGCCGCTTCGTCGTCCACGGCACGCACGACCGGTATCGCGTGCCAGGGGGACCTTCAACGATACTCATCGACGCTGGAGAGGCCTTCGGCACGGCCCATCACGCGACGACGCTCGGCTGCTTATTGGCCATTGACCGGTTAACCCGCAATGAGGACTTCCGCACTATTCTGGATCTCGGTTGCGGCTCGGGCGTACTTGCAATTGCTGCTGCTAAAGTTCTACCCGCTGCCGAGATCATCGCCACAGATCTCGATGCCCAGTCGGTCAAGGTGGCCGCTGAGAACATGAAACAAAACGGCGTCGGTGGCCGTATCGCAATCTGCCAAGCCGATGGCGTCAGGCACACATGGCTGCGCCAATCCAAACCCTTTGACCTCGTCATAGCCAACATCCTGGCTGGTCCGCTGATCCGCCTCGCCCCCGATATGGCGCGCACCGTGCGCCGTGGCGGCACGCTCGTCCTCTCAGGCCTGCTCATTCCCCAGGCCCCTCAGGTCATTGCCGCTTACCGGGCAAGTGGGTTCCATCTGGTGCGCCACGACAGGTTAACGGGCTGGTCGACGTTGACCCTGGCAGCGCCGTTAACGGAGAAGGTCCCAAGAACGGCCACGAAATCCCATTGCCGCCGCGCATGGCCTCCCCTAGAACGCATCTCCATGTTCCAAACTTTCGAAACATCAGGTGGCCCCGGCCACGTTGCCGAGCGCCTTACGGCGCTGCGTGCGCATCTCACCGAACTAGGCATCGATGCATTGCTTGTGCCCCGCGCCGACGAGCACCAAGGTGAGTATGTTCCAGCCTCCGCCGAACGGCTCAAGTGGCTGACGGGGTTCTCAGGTTCGGCCGGTCTTGCCATCGTAACGCGGAAAGCGGCCTGCCTCTTCACCGATGGCCGTTACACTGTCCAAGCGAAGTCTGAAACCGATTCCAGTCTGTTCGAAATTTCGCTCGCGCCTCGAACCCAAATTACCGATTGGATCACGAGTAATCTCACCAAGGGGCAAACGCTCGGCTTCGATCCGTGGCTCCACACCGGCTCTGAAATCGGGCGCATAACGGCGGCGCTCAGCGCTAAAGGTATCAAAACAAAGCCACTCGCGAAAAACCCGGTTGATCAGCTCTGGGGCAAGGGACGACCGAAGCAACCTGTGGGTCAAGTGACCGTACAGCCCACCACGCTCGCCGGCCGCAGCGCGCAAGACAAAATCTCGCACCTACAAAAACAGTTGAAAGACGAAGGTCAGCATTCCGCTATCCTGACTCTGCCGGATTCGATTTGCTGGCTCTTCAATATTCGCGGCAGTGACGTCGCCCACAATCCGGTTGTACTCGCGTTTGCCATCGTACCGGCCAGCGGCAAAGCCGAACTCTTCATTGATCCACAAAAAATCGGCAAGGATGCGCGCGCACACCTTGCCACGCTTGCGCGCCTCTCGCAATTCAAGGATCTGCGCCCTCGGCTCAAAGACTTGCGTGCCGCCAAACGCCGCGTCCGGCTTGACCAGAGTTCGGCCGCCTATTGGTTCGAACAGGCGCTTGGTTCTGGAAACATCGCCAACGGCCCTGACTTCTGCGTCTCAGCTAAAGCTATCAAGACCGCCGCCGAAATAGCGGGCTCTCGCGCCGCACATGTTCGCGACGGCGCAGCTGTCGTGCGCTTTCTTGCTTGGCTCGACGACACCGCCGAACACGGCATTCTTGATGAAATTTCAAGCGTTGAAAAACTCGAAGACTGCCGCCGTCAAACCGGGGCGTTGCTCGACATTTCGTTTCCTACGATTTCAGGCTCGGGTCCGAACGGCGCCATCGTCCATTACCGCGTGACCGAGAAAACCAATCGCCGCATCGATCCGGGTGAAATCTTCCTTGTCGATAGCGGCGCTCAATACCGCGACGGCACCACCGACATCACGCGCACCATTTCCATCGGCACGCCATCGGACGAAATGCGCCAGCGCTTTACGGCCGTCCTGCGCGGACACATCGCCATCGCCACAGCGCGCTTTCCCAAGGGCACGCGCGGCATCGATCTCGATCCCTTTGCGCGCCGCGCGCTGTGGGACATGAGCGCCGACTTCGACCACGGCACCGGACACGGCATTGGCAGCTACTTGTCGGTGCACGAAGGTCCGCAATCGATATCTCGCGCTGGCATGGCAACACTACAGCCCGGCATGCTGCTCTCCAACGAGCCCGGATTTTACAAAGAGGGCGCGTTCGGAATTCGTATCGAGAATGTGGTTCTCGTGACGGAACCTGCAGCCGTACCGTCCGGCGGCGGGCGGTCCATGATGTCGTTTGAAACGTTGACGCTCGCGCCCATTGACCGGCGGCTTATAATTCCAGAGGCACTGACGGCCGGCGAGCGCGATTGGCTCAATACCTATCATGCGCGCGTTTATGCTGTGCTTGCGCCAAGTCTCGACGCAGCCACGCGCGCCTGGCTCTATGAAGCGACGCTGCCTGTTGCGCGCTTTAGCCCGCCGCGGTTCCTTGCGTAACATCGCCCGCGCATTTCCCGCTCTAGGGTTGGCTTACAAGTCAAACCCTGGAGATTTTCAATGTTGGATATTGCCGAGATCAGCGCCGCACCGCACTTTCCTCAGGCCATGCAGAGCATGGTCGCAGGTGGCCACCAAAATGCCTTGAGCGAACTCCTGTTCGCCTTGTCGGGAATGCACGAAATCGCCGTCCGCGAGTTGAACGGCGAACTGCATATCACCTGCGCGGCCAATTCTGGCGAATGAGACGGAGTACTGGCTAACGTTAGCCTTGCCCGATGAGCGCCAGCCACTCGTCTTCGGTGAGTACTGTCACGCCTAGTTCTCGGGCGGCATCAAGTTTGGAGCCCGCGTCCGTGCCAGCAATGACGTAATCCGTCTTCTTGGAAACGGAGCCTGCGACCTTGGCCCCAAAGCGCTCGGCCTGGGCTTTGGCCTCTCCGCGCGTGAGTTTTGTGAGTGTGCCGGTGAAGACGACAGTTTTGCCGGTGATGGGGGAGGCCGCTACAGTGATCCGCTCAAAGGGCAACACATCAATCTCGTTCAGCAAGGCGTCGAGTGCCACGACGTTATGCGGTTCGCCGATAAAACCGATCAACGAGTCGACCACGACGGCACCGATCCCCTCAATGTTATCGATATCAACGTAGGCTTCGCTCCCGCGTCCACTCCCGGCGGCGGATTCAATTGCTGAACGGAATGGCACCCATGCCCCATAAGCCTTGGCCAGATCCTTGGCGGTCGTCTCACCTACATGACGAATCCCGAGACCGAAAACCAAGCGGTCGAGCGGCACTTTGCGGCGCGCATCGATCGACGCGAAAAGCTTGTCGACCGACTTCTTGCCGAAACCTTTGAGCGTTGCCAGAGGTTCTGCGCTTGCGGCATCGCGGCTCGCCAGCGTGAAGATGTCGGCGGGCGTCTTGATGCGCCCCGAGTTCAAAAAAGAATTCGATCTTCTCGTCACCCAGACCTTCGATATCGAGGGCATTGCGCGAGACGAAATGCTTTAAGCGCTCCTTGGCCTGTGCCGGGCAGATCAACCCGCCCGTGCAGCGGCGCACCACGTCGGCAACGCCTTTCTCATCCGTATCGCGGACAGCGTGGCTGCCGCAAACGGGGCACGACTCCAATGCAGCGAAGGCTGTGGTTCCCTTCGGCCGCTTTGCCATGTCGACGGACACGACCTGCGGGATGACGTCACCCGCGCGCTGCACGACGACCGTGTCGCCGATGCGGATATCCTTGCGCGCGATCTCGTCTTCGTTATGAAGCGTCGCGTTCGAGACAACGACGCCGCCGACCGTGACAGGCTCTAACTTGGCAACGGGCGTCAGCGCGCCGGTGCGGCCAACTTGAATTTCGATATCGCGCACGATGGTCGTTGCCTGCTCGGCGGGAAATTTGTGGGCAATGGCCCAGCGCGGCGAGCGCGAGACGAAGCCTAGGCGCTCTTGATAGTCGAGGCGGTTCACCTTGTAGACAACGCCGTCGATGTCGTAGCCGAGCGTTGCGCGGCGCTCCTGCATGTCGCGGTAGAATTGCAGCACTTCGTCAGCGCCTGCGCACGTCCGCATCAGAGGATTCGTAGGCATCCCCCAGCGCTTGTACGCTGCGACGACGTCCGCCTGTGTTTTGCCCGGCACCTCGGAGGCTTCGCCCCAGGCATAAGCAAAGAACCGCAGCGGGCGCTTGGCTGTGATCGAGACATCGAGCTGGCGCAACGACCCTGCGGCTGCGTTCCTCGGATTGGCGAAGATCTTGTCGCCCGCCGCTGCCTGCGCTTCATTCATGCGCGCAAAATCGGCGTGACTCAAATAAATCTCGCCGCGCACGGCGATCACATCCGGTACGTCTTTACCTTTGAGCTTGTGCGGAATTTCTTTGATTGTCTTCACGTTGGCCGTGACGTTTTCGCCCTCTGTGCCGTCGCCGCGCGTTGCAGCTTGGACGAGTTCGCCCTTTTCGTAGCGAATAGAGATCGACAAGCCGTCGATCTTCGGTTCCGCTGTCACAGCGAGCGGATCGAGTTCACTGAGCATCAGAAACTTACGCATGCGCTCCAGGAAGTCCGTGACATCCTCATCTTCAAAAGCATTACCGAGCGAAAGCATCGGCACTGCGTGGCGAACCTTGCCGAAAGTCTCAAGCGGCGCCGCGCCAATGCGACCAGCTGGGCTATCGCTGCGCATGAGGCTTGGAAAACGCTCTTCAATCTCGGCGTTTCGTTGACGCAGCGCATCATAAGCGGCGTCAGTAATTTCGGGCGCATCGTGCCGGTAATAGAGCGCATCATGGTGCGCAATTTCCCTTGCCAACCGCTCAAGTTCGGCGGCGGCGGCCCCGGCATCCAGCTGCGCGACGTCCACAATGCCATACCCAATTGGCTTTGAGGCTGCTGAACTTTTGCCGCGAGCTGATTTCTGCTTGTTTGCCATGCGGCCACCCTGGGGATCACTTATCCCTCAATAGCGAAAGAGCGCGGCAGGGTGAACCCAGCCGCGCTCGAATTTTCAGTATATCTTCGTCTAAAGCCCGCTCAATTAGAGCCCAAACTCAGCTTCGGAACGGAATTCCAGGCCTTCGAGAGCCATGAGTCGCTATCGTCGCGTGGCGCGAGCCCATCAGACTTCAACAGCGAGTAGGCATCCTTATACCACTTCGAAATCGGGGTAGTTATGCCCGAGAATGGCGGCCGAGTTCTGCGCTTCCTTGGTAATGCCGAGCGCCATGTAACATTCCGTCAAGCGCATCAGGGCTTCTTCGACGTGTGCGGTTGTCTGATAGTCGCTAGCAACAGTCTTGAACCGGTTGATCGACGCCACGTAATTCTTTTGCTTCAGATAATAACGCCCGACTTCCATCTCGGACGCTGCGAGATTGTCCTCGGCAACGCGGATCTTGTTGTCGGCGCCGCGCGCATATTCGCTTTCGGGATAGCGCGTCTTCAAGGTCTTATACTGCTCCAGCGCCTTGCGCGTTGCGCCTTGATCGCGGTTTGGCCCCTTCATCTCGTCAAAGTATGCTGACGCAATGATGTGGTGTGCGAGCGGCGCTTCCTTGGTGCCGGGATGCAGCGCGACGTAGCGCTCCGCAGAAGCAATCGCTTCCGGCGACATGCCACCCCGGTAGTACGCGTACGCCGCCATCACAATTGCGCGGCGCGCTTCGGGCGAATAGGGATGCTCGCGATCAAGCGCTTCGAATTTGGAAGCCGCATCTTGGAACTTTCCGCGCGACATCAAGCTGTCGCCATCGGCAAACATTTTCGTTGGCGGATCCGGATTGAGGGATTGCGTGGAATCAAGTGACAGCGACGACGACGAACAACCCTGGAGCAGGCCAGCGGCAACTGCGGCCGCGAGAAGCAATCCGCCTCTCAAGCCCCGCATCCGATTGCCCAACTTCTTAGTCATCCCAACCACGCCCCTGAAGTTTGCATCATACGCCGCGCCGCCTCAGCGACTACCAAAATGCATGTGACAACGCACCGGCGCCTTGTCACGAGCTTTGATCCTAGCACACCTGCGTCGCTTCCGAAATGCCGCAACACACTGAAATCGGTGCAAGATTGCACGTTTTTGACATCAGCAAATCTGAGTAACGGTAAAATGTGTTGCCACTTCGGCAACGGGCACTCTGCCGGCCGCAGTCAGCAACACGATTAATAACCAGACAGCTTATTCAGCAGCGGCCACAGACGAGCGGGCGGCAACCGCGACCGGCGAGCGGGCGGAACGCGTGCGCGGTGCCTGAACCATCGTCCAGTTCGCTTCATCTGCAAACAAAGCCTGCAGAACTAGCGAATTCAAGCGATGGCCACCCTTGTAGGAACGGTAAGCTCCCAGAAGTGGCGAGCCAGCAAGCGATAGATCGCCAACGGCATCGAGCATCTTGTGACGCACGAATTCCTGCGGGTAGCGCAGTCCTTCGCGATTCATGACTTTGTCTTCGCCAATTGCGACTGTGTTGGTAAGATCAGCACCGAAGGCAAGGCCCATTTTCCAGAGCTTTTCAACGTCACTCATGAAGCCGAATGTGCGCGCGCGCGACAATTCGTGGCGGAAAACCCCGGGGCTCATTTCAAAGCTGAGACGCTGACGGCCAATGAGCGGTGTTGGGAAATCGATTTCAACGTCGAGACGGAAACCGGAATGGGGCACGAGTTCTCCCCAGCAATCGCCTTCTTCGACGCGAACGGGCTTGAGAACTTTGATGAACTTGCGCGGCTCCGAGAGCTCGCGAATGCCGACGCGGTCGATGGCTTCGACGAAAACCGCCGAGCTGCCGTCCATGATCGGCACTTCTTTACTGTCGATTTCGATGTAGCAGTTATCAACAGACAGCCCGCGCAGAGCTGCGAGAAGATGTTCAACCGTGCCAATGGTCACACCGGCATCATCGCCGATGACCGTGCAGAGCGTGAGATTTTTGACATTCGCGATGCTTGCTTGGATTTCCGCGGTCACCCGGCCACGTTTGGTGACAAGAAAGCGGAGCCCAATATCTGCCTCTGCAGGGTGCAAAGTAAGAGATACCGGAGCTCCGCTGTGCACCCCCGTGCCTGTCAAAATGATCTCGCGAGCAAGCGTTGTTTGCCGCGCACCGATGAATCAATTCGACATTCTGCGCCGTCCCTCATTGCCATTTGGCCGACCGCTGCTCCCCAGCATATGCGATCAACCACCCCCCAAACCCGCCTAGTACCCTTGTGTTAGTCCCTTGAGCTTGCGACCTTTTTGGCCTGTTCTTCTCAAAGGACCGGGGCTTTAAACCGGTTCGTTAAAATGAAACTAACTGCTTCGTTCAATTGCTACAAATCACGGTTTCTTACACTGTGTTACGCTTTAGCCACCCTGCTTGACGAATGTTTAGTGATGGTGCAGGCGCCCGATTTATCTCCGTTCCCTTCCGAAGAATATCGGCAGCGGTACTTCATCGGGTGATTGGCTTTCAATGTCGTAGGAGTGTGCCGCAACAGGTTCCGGCTTTCCCCGGCCCAATCCCGTCAGCCTGCTGAAAAGTCCCCCCTTGCGGCGGCCATCATCATCCCGGCCAGCACCAATCTTACCGGCGTCAGTCTTGGCGGTCTCAGGTTGCGCGCCCGCCCGCTTCGATTGCCATTCACGCTGCGCGACCTCCGGAAACTCTTGCAGGTCAGGCATTCGCCGCCCCGTCCTGCGAATGTCAGACGGTGGCATTGGCTCAAAGCCTTGAGA
Source organism: uncultured Alphaproteobacteria bacterium (assembly GCA_963764605.1). Taxonomy (GTDB): domain Bacteria; phylum Pseudomonadota; class Alphaproteobacteria; order Rhizobiales; family Hyphomicrobiaceae; genus Hyphomicrobium_B. The sequence continues at coordinate 156,890 of CAVXTJ010000010.1, read as the reverse complement.
AGGCGCGGTCGTAGGTGGGTGCAAAGCAGGACGCGGTTGAGCTGCGTTGCCGCGACCCTGTTGACCGAATGGCGAATAGCCTTCTTCGATCGTCACGTTGCCCGGAGCCTGCCAAGTATCGCGTGCGTACCCGTGTTCAGCATAGTGCGATGCGTGAGGCACGGACCCATGAGCCAGGTGTGATGGGCCGGGCCCGCCCGACTGGTGCGGCGGCTGATATGGCGCTTGTGATTGCTGCAAGACTTCCGCTAGGCGGCGTTGGATCTCATCGTCTCCGTGAGAGGCACCGTGCCACTGCTGCGGACCAGCTTGCGGAATGAACGACGGCGGTGCTGTCATCGGCTGCATATTTGGCTGCATTTGAGGCATCGGCGGTGCATTCGCACGTAGTACGTTGACCTGCTGCATCGGCATGGCCGCCGTCTGTTGAACAGGCCCGGCGGGACGCGCCGCTTCGCCCGCACGCTTCATGCCGGACGCAACGATTGAAACCCTGACCCGGTCGCCGAGATTACCATCAAACGTTGCGCCAACGATGATGTTGCATTCGGGATCGACTTCTTCGCGCACCCTGCTCGCCGCTTCGTCGACTTCGTAAAGCGTCAGATCTGGCCCGCCCGTGATCGAAAGCAAAAGCCCGCGCGCACCTTTCAACGACACGTCGTCGAGCAGCGGATTGGCGATCGCTTCTTCGGCCGCAAGAATGGCGCGGCGGTCGCCAGAGGCTTCGCCCGTTCCCATCATGGCAGTGCCCATGCCGCTCATAACAGTGCGCACGTCGGCAAAATCGAGATTGATGAGGCCTTCCTTTAAAACGAGATCGACGATGCAGGCGACGCCCGAATAAAGCACCTGATCGGCAAGCACGAAGGCTTCAGCAAATGTCGTACGCTCGTTGGCGACGCGGAACAGGTTCTGGTTCGGGATCACAATCAGCGTATCGACGTGCTGGCGCAAACTCTGCACACCTGTTTCCGCGATACGAAGCCGCCGGGCGCCTTCGAACAGAAATGGTTTCGTGACGATACCAACAGTCAGAATGCCCAGTTCACGAGCGGCCCGCGCGATCACTGCCGCTGCCCCCGTTCCCGTGCCACCACCCATGCCGGCTGCAATAAAGACCATATGCGAGCCAACAACGTGTGCGCGGATCTCTTCGATCGCTTCTTCCGCTGCAGCTTCGCCGATTTCCGGTTTTGAGCCGGCGCCTAGACCTTCGGTCAAATTGGCACCTAGCTGAATTCTATGTTCGGCACTCGAAGCGGCCAATGATTGAGCGTCGGTATTTGCGACGACAAAGTCGACGCCTTGCAGCCCCGCCGCAATCATGTTGTTGACCGCATTGCATCCGGCGCCGCCGACGCCGATGACGGTTAGACGTGGCTTCACGTCCACGAGTTTTGGCAGCTGTAACTTCAAGCTCATCACGCACCCCTTGGGTGTGACCATGGATTGAATTATCCGGCACTCTTGGTCGAGAGTGGCGAACCGTTACGCACGACAGACGCACGAACATTCAACTCAAAAACCGGCAACTCAAAAACTGGCACGCAGCCACGAACCGACCCGGCCCAGATACCCTTGCCCCGAATGCGCCCTGGCTCCGTACGCGTTGTCGGCGCCGTCGCCCGCCGCAACCGCAGCTGCAAGTCCCGCAAGCGTCGCAAAATGCGGACCTGCGACAGATAACGGCAACCCAGGCAGTGATGCGGGTTTACCAACCCGCACGGGCCGTCCGAATTCAATCGCGGCAAATTCGGCCGCACCGAGAAGCTGGCTTGCCCCTCCCGTTAGTACAATTTTATCTCCCGCGTAGACGCTCGCTCCGTTCTGAGCCAGGCGCTCGCGCACCAAACTCATGATTTGTGAGACACGAGGGCGGATGATTTCCGTGAGCCGCGCCTTGGTCGTCTGATAGGTGGCGCCGTCTTCTTCGCCGGCAAGCGGATAGGAAAACAACTCATGTTCGTCCGATTGGGCAGAAATCAGTGTGCCATAAAGTGTTTTGATTCGCTCGGCTTCAGCGAGTGGCGTCTGCAACGCTTTGGCTATATCGAACGAAATGTGCTGGGAGCCGACGGGAACCACATCGACGCCCGCAAAACGCCCCTCCGCAAAGAGCGCAATCGACGTCGTACCCGCCCCAAAATCGATGCATGTCACACCAAGTTCGCGCTCTTCTTCGGTTGTAACCGCAAGTGCGCTGGCATATGGGCTTGCAACCAGCCCTGCACAGGAAAGGTAGCATCGCTCGACGAGCATCAGCAGATTTCGCAGTGGCGCTTCGTCGGCGGTGACCGCATGCATGTCAGCTGCGAGATGGCGCGCCGCCAACCCCAGTGGGTCGGCCACTCCCGGCACGCCATCAAGCCGGAACCCGGCGCGGTTGAGATGTATGAGCGACCGTCCATCGCGTTCGGCATAAGCGCGGCCTGCGTCCATGACCCGGTCGACATCTTCGTCCAACACCATGCCGCCGTGAATTTCAGCGCTCGCAGCAAAATGCTGGGACTTGAGACGCCCACAGGCGATTGAGACAATAACGCTGTCGAGCGTTAGGCCGGCTGCGCGCTCTGCTTGTGAAATAGCCCCGCGCACCGCGATTTCCGCCTCATCGAGATCCGTCAGAACACCTGCCTTGACGCCCCGTGACCGGTGCATACCTAATCCTGCAATGCGCATCCCGCCACTGACGTTTCCAGAAGTGGATGGTTGTGGCTCCCGGACGAGGACAGCAGCAGCCACCTTGCTCGTTCCAATATCCAGCAACCCAATAATGGAAGCCCCGCGCTTGTCTGACCTTTGACGGCTACGTGTCATTCGACCGCTCCTGTTGCAGGAGGAGCCGGTGTGAGATTGGCCGTTTTTCCAGACTGGAGCGCCCTCAAGGCAATGCGGCCTGGCGTGCGAACATCGACGATGAACGCGGGCCCTGTCAGCGCGCGCCTGAGATCACTGCGCGAGGATACGTGTGCGAGGCCTTCGTCTTCCCGGTCGGCCCCCAGTTCCAGTCTTGAACCGTTTTTCAAGACGAGCGACCAGCGCCGCTCGCCAATACGTTCCGCATGATCAAATTGTTCTTCGATGAGCGGATAACGGCCCAGCGCTGTAAACAGCATCAGCGATTCTGTGTTGGCGCCCTCTCCGGAAATACGTGGCAATTGCCAGCCGTGCGGGAGTGCAACATGGGCAAGAACACGCCCCGAAGTATCTATGAGGTATTCTTTATCTGCGCGTGTCCAGATGGCGGCAGGGCGCCTTTCGCGCACTTGAACCTTTAGAACACCAGGATATTCGCGGGTAATTTGCGCGGTATCAACCCAGGCCAATCGTTCGATGCGCTTTAACGCAGCGGCCGCGTCGAATTCTGCAAACGTGCGCACGTTTGGCAAATCGAGTGCGTCGAAGATCTCCGCGTCCGGCGTATAGTGATGCCCGGTCAAGCTCACCTGATCGATGCCAAAACCTAGTCCGAGCAATACGCCTGTCGCTTTTTCAGCAGCAGCGGATCGGATTTTTTCAGGTTCCAAAAAATCAGACATATAGACGGCTGCCGCAGCGGACGAACATAGCACAATCCCTGTCAGTCCGGCCGCGAGAACGGAACCGTGGCGGCGCTTGTGCTGACGTGCTGATGGCCGGCGGTCAGATTTGGAAATCTGCAATGTAAAGGGTGCGATTGGATCGCGCCGCTGTGCAGCGGCTTGACGCGTCTCAATGCGGGAACTGCGTGGTGGTTGATAGATGGCAGTTGGGTCAGGCACGGGGATTTCGGGCGAGAGCGCATCCAGCGCCCGCCACCAAAATCTCTTATCCCGCATCACCTGTTGCAACTCGCGTCCTCTATGATCCACCGGACGAGCGTGCCAAACGGCCAACCCGCGTATGCTGCCAGTTCCGGCACCAGGGATGTCCCCGTCATGCCTGGCTGGGTATTCACTTCAAGGCAGATCAGCTCGCCCGAACCCCCTGGCGTGTCGTCGAAACGGAAGTCGGCCCGAGAGACGCCACGGCAACCGAGTGCTTGATGTGCCTTGAGGGTTAACTTCCTTAGTGTTCGGTAAATATCTGGTAAAAGTTGTGCAGGCAGCTCGTGTTTCGAGCCTCCGGGGGCGTATTTTGCCTCGAAATCGTAGAAAGCCAGCCCTTTGAGAGGGACGATCTCGATGACATCAGTCACGAAGTCCCCGATGACGGCGCAGGTCAGTTCGCGCCCAGCGATGTAGCGTTCGACCATCAAAACCTGATCAAGGGGGCCGCCCTCGGCAATGGAGTTCGGCGGGCGGGCCACGTCCGGCGGGACTATGACCACGCCGAAACTAGAACCCTCCGCAATCGGTTTCACGACATAGGGCGGGCGCATGACATGCGCCTTCAACGCTTCGGCGCGCTTGACGAGCTTGGCTTCTGCCACGGGCACACCAGCGGCCGCCATCACTTCCTTCGCTCGCTCTTTATGCATGGCGAGGGCGGATGAAAGTACGCCCGAATGGGTGTAGGGAATTTCGAGCATCTCAAGGATGCCCTGGATGCAGCCATCTTCACCAAATTTTCCGTGCAGGGCGTTGAAGCATGCATCCGGCTTCAACTTCGCCAGAACGTCCGCGACATCGCGGCCAACATCGATTTCGGTAACGCTATAGCCTTCACCTCTGAGCGCTTCTGCGACGGCCCCGCCTGAGTTGAGACTGACTTCGCGCTCGGCCGACAATCCGCCTTTCAAAACCGCAATCGTGTCGCGCGTGCGCTTCGGCGCCGCCCCAAGCTTGCTCATGCTTTCTCCGCCAGCTCTTCGCCGATCGGCTGGCCGGCGCGCGGCAGACCGAGGCGGATAATTTCCCAGTTCAAGATCACGCCCGACTTGGCTTTGACGCGGGCGCGCACGGTTTCACCCAATCTCTCAACATCTTCGCCGGATGCCTGCGCGTCGTTGATGAGGAAATTGCAATGCATGTCCGACACCTTAGCCCCGCCAACGCGAAAACCCCGGCATCCGGCGTCGTCGATGAGTTTCCAAGCGCTATGTCCTGACGGGTTCTTGAAGGTCGAACCGCCGGTGCGCTCTTTGATTGGCTGGTTTTTCTCCCGGTATTCGGCGACCTCGTCCATTTCTTTGAGGATTTCTGCGGGATCTCCAGGCGTACCCTGATAAGTCGCTTCCGTGAAAATCCAACCGTCTTGAACACCGCAATGGCGATAGGTGAAGCCCATGTCGGCAAGTGAAAGAATATGAATATTGCCATCAAGGTCAACGGCGCGCGCGCTCGTCAGTACGTCCTTGGTTTCGCGGCCATGGGCGCCCGCGTTCATGCGCAATGCGCCGCCGATCGAGCCCGGAATGCCGCGATAGAACGCGAGGCCAGCGATACCCGCTTCAGCCGCCGCCCGCGCGACTTTGACGTCGGGCACTGCCGTGCCGGCCCGCAGCCGGTAGCCGGATTCGACTTTTATTTCGCCGAAGCCGCGACCCAGCCGGATAACGACTCCCGGCACGCCGCCATCGCGCACCAAGAGGTTTGAACCAAGCCCCACGACATTGATCGGCACGCCATCCGGGAGCCGCTGGAGAAAATACGCGAGATCGGCTTCGTCGGCCGGTGAAAACAAAACCTGCGCCGGACCACCAACGCGAAACCATGTGATGTCGGCCATGGTCGCGTTGGCAATCAACCGGCCGCGGAGATCTGGCATAAGCGCTTTGAGATCGCCAGTGATATCTTCAAACATCAGCCCGCTCTCCCTGCAAGCCAATCCGGCAAGGCATGGGCCCAATCTGTTGACATGCCCGCCCCAAGGCACACGACCGTATCCCCTGACTTAGCAAGCCGCTTGATGGCCGGCACCAATTCAGCAGGTGCCGCGACGGCTTCAACCGAGCGATGCCCGGTATCCCGGATACCCTTTGCAAGACTGTTGCTATCGATGCCGGGAATAGGACTTTCGCCGGCCGTATAGAGCGGCGCGACGATGACGCTGTCGGCGTCTTTAAAACAGGCAGAAAACTCGCCAAACAGATCGCGTACGCGTGTGTAGCGATGCGGCTCGACAATTGCGATGACGCGTCCTTTGGCGCCGCCGCGCGCGGCGGCAAGGACGGCCGAAATTTCGGCCGGATGGTGGCCGTAGTCGTCATAGATGGTCACGCCGTTCCATTCGCCCGTCAACTGGAAACGCCGCTTGACGCCAGAGAAATTGGCCATGGCATCGTGAATTTTGCTGTCGTCGATACCCGCTTCCGTCGCAACCGCAATGGCCGCGAGCGCGTTCAAGGCGTTGTGCTGCCCAGGGATTGGCACCACCCAGCCTTCGAGCTTGCGCGACCCGCCTTTGACCGAGGCACTGAGCGTCGCATCGAACGTCGTTGCGCTGCCGTCTATGCGCACGTTCTCCAGCATGATGTCGGCATCCTTGCTCTCGCCATAGGTTAGCAATCTCCGGCCGTCGCTTCTGAGGTTCAGCCGCTCAACCATGGCGCGCACGACCGGATGATCGATACACACGACAGCAAGGCCAAAGAATGGGATGCTTTTCAAGAACGCTTCGTATTCATGATGCATAGCCTCGACCGAACCGAAATAGTCGAGATGCTCGGGATCGATATTGGTGACGATCCCAATCTCGGTTGGCAGCCGCGTAAATGTGCCGTCGCTTTCATCGGCCTCGACGATCATCCACTTGCCAGAGCCAAGGCGCGCATTCGAGCCCCAGGCATTGATTATGCCGCCGGTGATAACCGTCGGCTCTTGGCCAGCCTCCGTGAAAATATGCGAGAGCAACGACGTCGTCGTGGTCTTGCCGTGCGTACCCGTGACCGAAACGGTGGAATAAAGCCGCATCAGTTCGGCCAGCATTTCCGCGCGCCGGATAATCTGCAAACCTTTGCTGCGCGCCGCCGCCAATTCGGGATTTGTAGGTTTAACGGCCGTCGAGATGACGACGTAGCGCGCTCCGATGAGATTGACGGCATCGTGACCGACGAAAACGCGAATGCCTTTGGCACGCAATCGCTTGACGTTGGCACTCTCTTTTTGGTCGCTGCCTTGGACCGTATACCCCTTGGCGACAAGAATTTCGGCAATCGCGCTCATGCCGATGCCGCCGATGCCTATGATGTGGAACGGTCCAATATCGCGCGGCATCTGCATGTGAGTTCGTATCCTCGAAAGTGGGGCGGTCCGGCGCCCTTTAGGTTTGCCCTGTGTTTACGCCGTGCCAGCTACGCCATGCGAGCGAGCGCCAGAACAAAATCGGCCAACCGGCTCACTGCGTCCGGCTTTCCTGCTTTTTTAGCGGCCTCAGCTGCCGCCGCAAGCACTTGCGGCGCGGCAGTTGCACGCTCAATCTCGCTTGTCAGGCGTTCAACCGACAAGTCTTTCTGCTCGATACACCAGCCACCCCCTGATTCGGCAAGGCGGCGCGCGTTGTTGAGCTGATCGTTGTCCAAAGCATGCGGCAATGGAACAAGGAGTGACGGCCGTCCGATTACGGTCAATTCCGCCACCGTTGAAGCGCCGGCGCGTCCGATGACGAGGTGTGCCGCCGCCATACGCCGAGGCAGATCCTTGAAGAACGGCGCGACGTCGGCAGTAATGCCGCTTTGTGCGAAGGCCGACTTGACCCGCTCCATGTCTTCGTCACGCGCCTGTTGCACCACGCGCAATCGCGCCTTTAGTTGCGGGGCAACAGCGGCGAGTGCCGCAGGAACGGTGTCGGCAAAAAAGCGCGCGCCCTGACTGCCGCCAAAGACCAGGATGTTAACCGGCGCATCATCTTTGAAAACGTCAAAGGGTCTTTGCGCGGCTTCGACGACAGCCTGCCGCACAGGATTGCCTGTGAAAACTGCTTTCGCGTTCAATGCGCCGTCAAGATATTTGGTGCGCTCGAACGAGGTCGCGATCTTGGTGACTCTCTTAGCGAGCATCCGGTTGGCTCGACCGAGAACGGCGTTCTGTTCATGGATAGCAGTTGGGACCCCGCGCAACCGTGCAGCCGCAAGCGGGGGATAGGATGGATAACCGCCGAAGCCAATTACAACGGAAGGCTTCACCTTGCCAATTATGGAATATGCCGCTTTGGTACCGCGCGCCAATGCAAGCGCCGTCTTGGCCGCTGCAATCGGCGAGCGGCTTGCCAGCGTTGCGGCCGGTACCTGATACACAGCGCGCGCGGGAAAGCCCGAGCCGTAGCGATCGCCCCGCATGTCCGTTATGAGATCGACCGCCACGCCGCGCCGGCCGAGTTCTTCGGCCAATGCAAATGCCGGAAACAAATGCCCACCGGTCCCGCCGGCCGCAAGCATGACGGAAAGTTCTTTTTTCATCGCGTACCGGCGTGCCCCTTGATGTCGTGCCCCTCGATGGTCGGCAGCAATCGCGGCTTTTTAAGGCTGGCCGCATCGACGCGACGCCTGGACAAGGCCAGCAACATGCCAGCCGTGACGGATAGCGCCAGCATGGACGATCCGCCCGCCGAAATAAACGGCAGCGTCATACCCTTGGGCGGCAATAGCCCCACATTGACACCCATATTGATCAGCGCCTGAAGACCAAACACGACCGCCAAGCCTTGAATAGCCAAACGGATTGACGCATCGGGCTCGGTTGCAGCACGCATCAATGCCCGCAGAACAATAAAGCCAAATATGCCAAGCAGGACAAGGCAGGCGACAACCCCGTACTCTTCGGCAACAACGGCAAAGATGAAATCCGTGTGCGCGTCGGGCAGTACCGATTTGATCGTGCCCTCGCCTGGACCGCGGCCGAACAGTCCGCCCTCGGAAAACGACTGGATGGCGCGGTCGCCTTGAAAATTCTCGAACGGAAACGGCTTGAAAAAACGATCAACACGCGATTGAACGTGTGCAAAGTTTTCGTAGGCGAGCCAGAGCCCGGCGCCACCAACACCCAGAATGATGGCCGCCCCGATCAATGGTAACCCGGCAAGCAAATAGAGCGCACCTGCTGTTGTGCTAATCAACACAGTCTGTCCGACGTCCGGCTGGCTGACGAGCAAGATTGCAAAGCCGAGCCACACGAGTATGGCGAACGGCAGAGCGGGAACGTCTTTGCGGGCTGCAGCTTCGGCAAACAGCCAAGCCATAAGCACGACAAAGCCGGGCTTGGCGAATTCAGACGGCTGAAACGAATACCCGGCAAAAGATAGCCAGCGCTTAGCCCCATTGATTTCCTGACCGGTCGCCAGCACGACGCCCATCGCTGCAACGGAAAGTACGAATATCATTGCGGAAAGCCGCCGGACGCCTGCCGGAGATAGAAACGACACAGCGGCAAGAGTGATCGCGCCCAGCGCCGCAAAGACGAAATGACGTTCAACAAAGTAGTATGTCGAAAGCCCCTTCTTGAGCGCGACCGCCGGTGACGCGGCGAGCGACAGCACGAAACCGATGCCGATCAACGCCAAGATCGACGTCAAGAGGACATGATCGACTGTGAACCACCATTCTGCAAGGCGGCTGCGATCGGTGCGGCTGAGCCTCATGCCTTGCCCCTGAGTTGGATGCCGGGCATGGCAGAAACAAGCGCGCGGAACGCGTCACCTCGAATTTCAAAATTCTTGTACTGGTCGTAGGAAGCGCACGCGGGCGAGAGCAGGACGACGGGCTCCGCAGTCTTTGACGCCGAAGGGTGCGGACGGATACCTGGCACAAGCGTTCCCACGCCCATCGACCCTTGTACATTATATAACAACATCGCCTCACCCCGCGCATATGCGGCCGCGTCTGCTGCAGCACGGGCGACGGCCACATCGAGCGTACCGCATGGTATAATCGCGACATCGCCGTCAAGAGTTTGCGAGAATTCCTCAGTCGAAGCGCCAATCAGATAGGCACGAACAATACCCTCGAAGTAGGGCCGCAGTGACTCAATACCGCCGTCTTTCCGTTTTCCGCCGACGATCCAAAAAACGTCCTTCGGAAAGGAAAGCAGCGCTTTTTCGGTGCTGTCGGCATTGGTGGCCTTGCTGTCGTTGATAAAGAGGATCCTGCCGCCGGGCGTTGCGATATGGCCAATTTCTTCCATGCGGTGCGCGAGGCCGGGGAATGATGAAAGTGCCGCCTGCCATTCTGGATATTGACTGTCGCCAATGCTTGCGAGGCACTCACGCACGGAAGATATGGCAGCTAAAGCGTTTTGCGCATTGTGCTTGCCGCGCAGTGTTGCGACACCCGCGAGATTGCCGAGCTTGACGGCCGGCCCGGTCGCATCACTGCAGACCACTTCGTCGCCGAGCATGCTGTAACCAGGCGCCAATTTTTTATCCGCACTGAAGGCACAGGCGGGGCCCGCCGTAAGACGCAGCTTGAGCAACGCGCGGCAGATGTCATCGTCGACGCCGATGCAGGCGATATGCGCGCCTTGCACTAGCCTCCCTTTCACCATCGCATAGTGCTCAATCGTCCCGTGCCGGTCGAGATGATCTGGAGTTACGTTGAGAAGCACACCAACAGTCGGATTGAGCGTTGGGGTCAAATCGATCTGGAACGAACTCATCTCGATGACGTGGAAGCGGTTCAGTGCTGGCGGATCAAGTGTTAAAATCGCGCGGCCGATGTTGCCGCCCATTTGCACGTCGTGACCCGCCGATTTCAGAATGTGTGCGACAAGCGCCGTCGTCGTCGATTTGCCGTTGGTGCCGGTAATGGCAATGAAGGGCGCCTCGGGACACGTTGCAGCGCGCTCGCGGGCGAATATCTCGACATCGCCGATGATTTCGACGCCCGCCGCTTTCGCTTTAACAACCGTCCAATGCGGTTCGGGATGCGTCAGCGGCACACCGGGCGCCAGCACCAAAGACGAAAACTTAGACCAGTCTGCTTTCGTCAAATCTACGATCGGGACGCCGGCCTTTGCCGCTGCCTCGCGCCCGGCCTCGCTATCATCCCAGGCGGCAACGGTTGCGCCGCCCGTCAGCAGCGATTGCACTGTCGCATTGCCCGAGGCTCCAAGCCCGAACACAGCAACGGTCTTGCCAGTAAATGTGGTGGCGCGAATCATGGCGCGGAATGTAGCTCAGTTCGGCCCGGCCCGCATGGAGCCGCTCATGAGTGGCCACATGGGCGGCCACATGGGCGGCTTAGCGCAGTTTCAGGGTCGCAAGGCCCGCGAGGGCAAGCAGAACGGCGATAATCCAGAAGCGGATCACAACCGTCGATTCTTTCCACCCCTTCTGCTCGTAGTGGTGGTGCAAGGGCGCCATACGGAAAACGCGCTTTCCCGTCCACTTATACGAGGCAACTTGAATAATAACCGACATCGTTTCCAGCACAAATAGGCCCCCGACGATGGCCAGGACGATTTCATGCTTGGTTGCTACCGCAATGGCACCTAAGCAACCGCCAAGTGCAAGCGAGCCGGTATCCCCCATAAAGATCATGGCGGGCGGCGCGTTGAACCACAGAAATCCGAGCCCAGCGCCAATCAGCGCGCCGCAAATCACAGAGAGTTCGCCGGCGCCCGGAACGTGATGAACCTTGAGGTAATCCGCGAAGTTCGCGTGGCCGATGAGGTAAGCGATCAGCCCGAAAGTCGCCGCCGCAATCATCACTGGAACGATGGCTAAGCCATCGAGACCATCCGTCAAATTGACGGCATTTCCCGCACCCGCAATGACGAGTGCGCCAACTCCTACAAAGAAGACACCAAACGGGATTAGTAGATCCTTGAAAAAAGGGATCGCGAGCGACGACGCAAAACCAGAGTGAAGGCTTGTCCAGAAAGCTGGATCAATAGGATTCCAGGTTCCAGGCGTTCCGACACGCATCATTAAAAGCGTCGCAATTGCTGCCACCAGAAGCTCCAACCCGAGCCGCGTCCGGCCTTCAAAGCCCGCTGTAGATCTCCTCGAAACCTTGAGGTAGTCGTCGTAAAATCCGATGGCGCCGTATGTGAGCGTCACGAGCAGAACAATCCAGATATAAAGATTGGACAGCTGGGCCCACAGCAGCGTCGCAACGCTGACGCCGGCCAGGATCATCAATCCGCCCATCGTCGGCGTTCCGCGCTTGACGAAATGCGATTGCGGCCCGTCCTCGCGGATCGGCTGACCCTTCCCTTGCTTCAGGCGCAGCACATCTATGATCGCTGGACCAAACATCATCACGAACAAAAAGGCCGTGAAAATCGCGCCACCAGTACGAAATGTGGTGTAGCGAAAAACATTGAGCGCGTTGACTTGGTCGCTGAAGTTGACGAGTTCGTACAGCATCCGTCGTCAATTCTCCCCGGGGGGCGTGCCTCTCGCGAGGAGCCGCCTTACGAAAATTGCCTTTGAAGCGCGGCCACAAGCGGCTGCAACCGCATACCGTTCGAGCCCTTGATCATCACCACGTCTCCAGCCCGCAGAGCCGACGTTATCGCATCTGCTAGACCGGTCGCCGTTTCCGAGTAGTGCCCCTTGATAGCGTCTGGAACACAATCATAAAGGCTTTTCATGTGTGGCCCACAGGCAAAGAACAAATCCGTGCCCGCTCCATCAACAGCATCTTTAAGACCGGTGTGCAAACCGTCAGATGCCGCTCCGAGTTCGAGCATATCGCCCAAGACCACGATTCGCCTGGGAAATTTCAAACGCGGAACAGTCGCCAAAGTGGCCAATGCAGCGCGCATGGAGGCGGGATTAGCGTTGTAACTCTCGTCAATGAGAAGCGCCTCGCCATCCCCAACTTTGAGAACGGCACGGGCACCTCGGCCCGAGGGCGGCGGCAACGTGGCGAGAGCCAGAACAGCGGTTTTCACATCAGCGCCTGCCGCGTGCAGTGCGGCAACGACGGCCAATGCGTTTTCAGCGATATGACGGCCCGGCATTGCGACGTGGAACGCGACGCGTTCTCCGTTGGCGTTCGCTGTGATGTCGCTGCCGTCGTCACCTAAATCGTTTTTCACAGCAAAAACATCCGCTCCGGCCTCGAGCCCAAAACTGACGACCCGAGCGGCTTGGATCTGAGCGCGAACCCTTAGCCGGTCGAAATGTGGGCTGGCACGCTTGATGATGGCCGTGCCGCCAGACACGAGCCCTTCGAATATCTCGGCCTTGGCATCGGCAATTGCTTCAACCGAGGGGAAATGCTCGAGATGTACCGGCTCAACCGTTGTGACGATGGCCGCGTGCGGATTGACGAAGCGCGTCAGTGCGGCGATTTCGCCTGCGTGGTTCATGCCGATCTCGAACACGCCGTACTGCGTATCTTGCGGCATGCGCGCGAGCGTCAGCGGCACGCCCCAGTGATTGTTGTAGGACTTCTCGGATGCGTGCACGCGCCCTGGCGCCACTGCGTTGAAACATGCGCGCAGCATCTCCTTCGTGCCGGTTTTTCCGGCGCTGCCCGTTACAGCAATAACACGCGCATCGGGCGCCAAGCGGCGGCGCGCTAAACTGCCGAGCACTTCGAGCGCGAGCAATGGATCGCCGTCGCGGTTGTACTTTCCGAACTGGCCGCGCAGAAAATCTTTTTTGCACCGGATTAGAGCGCCGTCGCCCTGCATGCGCTCGTAGTGGTCACCAACGATCGCTGCGGCAGCCCCGGCCTGGAAGGCGCTGGTTACAAATTCGTGCCCGTCACGCACATCTTTCAGCGCGACGAACAAATCGCCGGGCTGCAATGATCGCGTGTCGATCGATACGCCCGTGATAGGGCGATCCGGCGTGCCATCACCTAACGCAAAAAACAACGCATCTAGTATCTGCTGCCAGGTCCATAGCGGCTCGGTCATATCTCAGAAGCTTTCAAGGGCGCGGCGCAGCTCTTCGTGGTCGGAGAACGGGATGACCCGATCACCTATGATCTGGCCGGTTTCATGACCTTTTCCAGCAACGAGAACGACATCACCTTTACCCATAATGGCAACGGCGGTGCGGATGGCCTCGGACCGGTCGCCAATTTCGAGTGCGCCCTTGGCTCCAGCCATGATTTCAGCGCGAATGGCGGAGGCAAGTTCTGTGCGCGGGTTGTCGTCGGTCACAATGGTAACGTCGGCCTTTTCGACAGAAATCTGCCCCATGATCGGCCGCTTGCCTTTGTCGCGATCGCCGCCACAGCCGAAAACTGAGATGAGCTTACCTGAAACGAATGGACGGCACGCATCGAGCGCGGCTGACAACGCCTCGGGCTTATGTGCATAGTCGACAATCGCCAGCCCGCCCTTGGCTTCGCCGATAATTTCGAGACGGCCGGGGACCCCGTGCAGCGTTTGCAATGCCGCGAGCACGAGATTGACATCCTCACCGGCCGCAATCGCAAGACCCGCTGCCGTCAATGCATTTTCCGCTTGATAAGCACCAACAAGGGGCAGCGCAACATCGTAAGTGCGCCCCTCGGCCTCGACCAGCATGATTTGCGCGAAACCTTCGTTCTTGAGTGACAGCCGGCGCAAAGTTTGGCCTTTACTGCCAACCGTCAAAACGCGTAAGTCCGCGCGCTTCGGCCGCAGCAATCACGCGATCGGCATAGGCGCCGTCGGTATTGATGACCGCTGCCTGCCCGGCCTGAAGCAACTCGGTAAAAAGGCGAAGCTTGGCGTTGAAATAGTCGTCAACCGTCGGGTGGTAGTCCATGTGATCGCGGCCGAGGTTCGTAAACGCGGCGGCCATGAGGCGCACGCCGTCGAGCCGGTGCTGATCAAGACCGTGGGACGAGGCCTCGAACGCAAGATGCGTGACGCCCTCACCCGCAAGTCCATCGAGCGTCGCATGCAAGGTAACTGGATCGGGCGTCGTCAGTGATCCATAAATGGCTCCATCGGGCTTGATCAGGCCGATAGTTCCAAGCGAAGCAGCCTGCCGGTCGAGGCTTGAGAAAATTTGACGCGTGAAATCCGCAACCGAGGTCTTGCCGCTCGTTCCCGTGACGGCAACGGCAATTTCGGGCTGACCGGGATGAAAGCGCGCGGCGATAAGTGCGAGCGCGCGGCGCGGGTTCTTGACGCACAGCATCGGCACAGGACCGTCGTTGGCGATGCCTTTGCCTTCGCCAACGATGATGGCGGATGCACCCCGCTGGATGGCATCTGGAATGAAACGTGCGCCGTCCGTTTTGGCGCCTGGCAGCGCGGCAAATATCCAGCCTGGCCCTACAGCACTACTGGCGGCCGTAATTCCTTTGACGTCGATGACGCCAGCGTCCGCCGGTAATTTGATTTCTGGAGGTAAAACGTCGCTCAGTCGCATGGCTGCCTGGCATGATATGGCGCACATCCGCGCCAGAACCTGCGGGGTTGTAGGTTGCGCCGGGCTTTGCGTCAAACGCGCTTTGACTATTGGGAGTTATTGCGTAACTTCCGCCATCAGTGGCGCCACCGAGAGTTGCGGCGCGATTCTGCGAATGAGCCGTCCCGTCACCGGCGCCGCATTCATCGACGCCGTGCGCTGGCCACCCGTCTCGACAGTTCCTTTGGGTTCGAAAAGCAGAACGAACGTCAGATATTGGGGAGAATCCATCGGAAACGCGCCGAGAAATGAGGATATAACCGTTTTCTCTTCGTAGCGTCCGCCCTCAGCCCGGTCCGCAGTCCCTGTCTTCCCACCGACCCGGTAACCGGCAACGTCGGCGCGCTTTCCCGTGCCGTTCGGATCGAGAACGTTGAGCCGGAACAGCCGCGCCATCTCGCGGCTCGTAAGGTCGCTTGCGACCTGTACCGGCTTTGCTGCGGCCTCATGACGGAATCGCAAGAAAGTGGGCTTCACAAGTGTGCCGCCATTGAGCAGTGACGCGGCAGCAGACGCAAATTGCAGTGGAGCAACCGCAATGCCGTGACCATAACTCATGGTGATGAGTTCAATCCGCTCAAAGCGCTTCGGCACTTGTGGTGGACTGACTGCACCTGCTTCTGTGTGAAGTGGGTCGAGCAACCCGAGACGCTGCATAAATGCGCGAAACTTATCTGGACCCGCCTCGAGTGCCAGCATGCCGGCGCCGACGTTAGACGATAGCGTGAAAATTTCACTAACCGAGAGCGGGCGGCCGGCAGGATGGAAATCGGTGATCGTAAAGCGTCCGGCTGTGAGCGGGGAGCGCACATCGACCATTGTCGCAGCGGTTGCGGTGCCTTCGTCCAGCGCCATGGCGACGGTCAACGTCTTGAAGACGGAACCGAGTTCATAAGTACCACCTGAAATCTTGTCGAGCCGGGCGGGATCAAGTGCCATCGCCGGCCGCGATGGATCGATGCGGGGCAAAGACGCGCTCGCTAGTACTTCTCCGCTCTTGATATCGAGAACGACTCCGGCAGCGCCGGCTGTGTGGTAACGGCGTACGGCCGTTTCAAGTTCGTCTTCAAGCGTGTGCTGTACGCCGATGTCGAGCGATAGTCTGACCGGCGCGCGTGCGGTAAGTTCTGCGCCATGAACGGGATCCACGCCAACGGCGTCATCTATGTGCTTCTCGATTCCCGATACGCCCTTGTTGTCGACGTTGACAGTCCCGAGAACGTGTCCTGCCAGCGCGCCCGCCGGATAGGCTCGGCGCAACTCCTTGCGGAACGCCAGACCTGGCAAACCGAGATCATGGATACGCTGAGCGACTTTGGGCGAAAGACCGCGCCGGATCCACACGAACCGGCGTGTCTTGTCGGCCAGGGCGTGCCGCAATTCTGCCTGATCGAGTTCCGGAATGACACTGGCAAGCTTTTCAACCACTTCATCTCGATCGAGCACGATCGCGGGATCGGCAAAGAGCGACGGAACCTCAATGTCGGTGGCGAGAAGGCGCCCGCCCCGGTCAATAATGTCGGGCCGCGCGAAACTCGTCGGAGCGGCTTCGCTCATCGCAAGCGTCACTTGCGGCCCAGTGTGAGTTCCAAGGAAAATCAAACGGCCAGCAACAGCAACAAACGCCACCAAGACCGCGCCGGAAAGAACTAGGTTTGCTCCACGGCGCCGAGGCACGGCGTTAGCGGTGCGATGCGTCTGGGGCTGGCGATGCATGGTACCGGTTCGCATTTCAGCGGTGTCCAGGAATGAGGTCCGAAGCGGTTGCGTTCGCAAGACGTGCAGCATTCGGCATCTGCTCCGGCCGGGGAGGGGCGAGCCCCTGCGCGCGCGCCAGTGCATCGATGCGATCGGGCCGGCTGAGGTGGCTTTTTTCAGCCTTCAAAACGGCGATATCGCTGCGTGCCTTGTCAGCAGCCTTTTCCTGAGCTTGCACGTTCGCCTCAAGCCGCCGCGTCTCGTAATTGAGGCCGTAGAGCATGAAAGCACAAGCCATCGCGAAGAAGAACGCGGTAAAGTTGGCGATGCGCATCATCAGTTCTCCGAGTCGTCAATACTACCTGTGCTACCGTTGCGGCACCGGCACCTCGATCGCGGCAAAGTCGAGCGCGTGGGGCGCTTCGTCCGTCCGGATCGCCGTTCTGAGCCGTGCCGAGCGGGCACGCGGGTTCAGATCTAATTCACCTTTAGAAGGTGTTAACGGCTTCGAGTTAACAATCCGGAAACTTGGGCGTTCAAGTTTTATCGATTGCGGCGGCAAATGCCGCGAATAGCCGGGCTCTTTCCCCGTTCGCGCTGTCAAGAAGCGTTTGACGATCCTGTCTTCAAGGCTATGAAACGTCACAACGGCCAAACGTCCGCCGGGCTTTAGAATGCGTTCCGCCGCTGATAGAGCGCGCGCCAGTTCACCGAGCTCGTCGTTGACGTAGATGCGCAGCGCCTGAAACGTCCGCGTTGCCGGATGACGGCCTTCTATCTTGCGGCCATGGAAAACGCGGCTGACCACATCTGCCAGCTCGAGCGTGCGTTCGAATTTCTTCTCGAGCCTCGCCTTAATGATCGCGCGTGCGATCGTGCGGGATTTATGCTCCTCACCGTAGGTATAGATTATGTTGGCAATAGTCTCTTCTTCGGCAGAGTTCACGAAATCTGCAGCGCTTTCGCCGGCATCAACTGCGCTGCCGTCGAGCGGATCGATCGCCGCCGACATTCGCATATCGAGCGGACCGTCCTTCTGAAACGAGAAACCGCGCTCAGCTTGATCGAGCTGCATGGACGACACGCCGATGTCGAGCACAACGCCATCGACAAACGGTCCTTCAATGCGTGGTGCGCCATCCGGCGTTTCTTCTATCCGCGCAAAGTCTTCCATGCGCGAAAACGGCTCGTTCATGACGCGGAGGCGATTTGGAAATTCTTGGCAGATTCCGGCCGCCGCACGAACCGCCGTGATATCGCGATCAAACGCCAGTACACGGCAATTGGCGGCCTCAAGGATTGCGCGCGAATAGCCGCCTGCGCCGAATGTGCCGTCGATAATTAGATCATTATCGTGCGGCACCAAGCTCTCGACCACTTCCCGGAGTAGAACGGGTAAGTGGCGGGCGTCTTTCGTGCCAAAGTCACTTGTTTTAATGCCGCTTGTGCGATCCGGACGCCGTGGTGAACGCTTCATTCGCGCGCACCGCCATCACTGTCGTCGCCACCGCGATTGACTGCGCCGAAGAGCTTACGTGTTGATTGCACTTTGTTGCGGGCCTCCTCGCGGCGCTTTTCGAAGGCTCGAGGTTCCCACATTTGAAACTTGTCACCAAGCCCGACAAACGTGACCGCACCGTCGAGCCCCGCGTGGGCACGAAGGTTTTGAGGAATAATGATGCGGCCGTCCCCATCGAGGCCGAGAACCTGGACATCGCCGTAGAGTGCAACAGAGAGTTCGTCCCGCTCGTCCGAATAGTCCGGCAGGCCGCTGAGAAGCCCATCGATCTTTTTCGCAAGTCTCTCGCCGCCGCAATCGAGTGCCGCACTATCGAGCGAGGGGTAGCAGTAGATTCCGCTGACGCCGCCCGATCCGTAACCATCGCGTTCGAGCACTGCGCGGAATGGAGCTGGAATTGAAACCCGCCCTTTGGCGTCGATTTTGTTTGTGAATGTCGAGACAAAGCGGTCCATCCTTGTTTCAGCGAAAACTTCGCCCTCCACGCTTGCACCCGACTGCCGCAACGTCACTCACACCCGCCCTGGACCTGCCTTGGCGGCACCTTCCCGGCCGCCCGGTGGGCCGTGGCGGTCGCACAGACTGAGCCCTCTCTTCAGTCTGGCGCCCGGCCACGAAACCCTACCCGGTGCGGTCGGGCATATATGGGTTTACATGGGATTTCATGGTCGTCAACGGAATATTAAGGATTTCAACAGGACGAGCACGGACCGCGGCGGCAGGGACACGAAAAATGGCCATTTCGCACCAAGCGAGCCCAACAGACCAAGGCCTAAACGACAAACGGCCAGCCATGGGGCGCACCCATAGACCGGCCGTTTAAACCAAACCTTCCAGGCAGCTTATTTCGCCAGGAACAGCGTGGACAGCTTCATGGCGATATCGCGGAAGTGCACTTGCAGTTCTGCGGAGCTCAATGCGTTGTAGAAGTGGCTGACGTCGGTGCCGCACGACATGAGCGTATTCTCTGCGCGCGTTCTGTCGGCCGGGGGCAACTCGTCGAGATTGAACCCAACCGTATAAATTTCAATCCCGGCTGCTTTCATGTTGGTGCAAAGGGTCACAGCATCGTTGGAGACTGTTTCTTTGTCGGAATCCTTCCAACCGCGAACGGTATTGTATACTCCGTCAGACATGAGCACGGCAATCTTGCGCAGTTTCGGCGCCCCTGTGGCGCTTACAGCCGATAAGTCACTGTAGCTTCCGGGCGCGCTTTCACCTGTCCAGATGGAAGACCAGTTCGGCGACAACATATACCAAGCCCACGCCGTACCAAGGGCACCAGATGTTGCCCCGTAGGCTTCGAGATCGTCGATGGCATCCGCCAGTGCGGTCTTGTTAGACGTCAGCGGTTGAATAACATTCTTCTCCGTGACATCTGCGCAATAACCATCGTCATAATAGTTCCAGTGATTTGCGGGCTCGGCTTTCACGTTTCCAAGTTCATTGGCAGCAACCGGCGTTTCAAAGCTATCCCAACTCAATGGAAAACGGTTGCCACCGTGGGCATTGAGCCAAGCATTGGCACTTGGCGCGACATCGGAATATTGCTGCGGGCCGGTGCGGTCTGTCACACAGGGCATGACTTTCCAATTCGCCTTGTGCTGGCTTTCGATCGTGTTGCACACCCAGTTGCCGTCAGATTCGCTTGCGCCGCTGCCGCTGCCGTCGGTACAAACATTAAGCCAGCCCGTCCACGTGGGATCGAGATTGGTCAACTGCTTCATGCGAACGCCAGCGGCGGCTCCATCGAGACCATTCGTGTAGCCACCCACGCGCACGCGCGTCGAGAACGGCACCAGCGCCACGCGTGCTGTCGAGTCGCCCTCGTTGTGAATGACGATATTGACGAGATCCTTGGCTGCGGTCTTGAGCGCGTCAAGCTTCGGGCTCGACGTGCACGGGCCTTCGCCGTCTGCGCACATAGATCCCGTCACGTCGAGCATGAGCGAGACTTCGAGTTCGCTGCCGCCATTGCCGCCGGTGGCCAGCATAGCTTTTGCCTCGGCCACGACGGGAAGATCCCTAAACTGCAGAATCCCTAACAAAGGCGTCTTTATCTTGGCATTGACCGAGCCATTGATGGCCATGTCGCCGTCCGACATGACAAAGGTTGCGGTTTCACCGGTGAGCACAATTCTGCGCTTAATTTCATCGTTAAAATAAGTGCGCGCGACGTCCAATGCTTCCGCTGTCTGCGAGGGTGCCGACTGAAGGTGCCTGCCTGCTGCTAGAACCGCAGCATCAAGAGCGTCGGCCGTGCGCGATTGCGCATTGACCCAGCGGCCGTAGTCGACGGCAGCACCAATTATGCCGAACACAATGACTGCGAAAAGCCCGAACATGAGCGTTACGGCGCCCTCCTGGCACTGCGCAAACGATTTGAAACCCGTCGGTCTTCCCATTTTCCGTTCCACCAAATCGCAGTCTTAACAATATCGTCCAAGATGGCCCAATGACGGTTCATGAAGTCTTGTCCCGATTGAATAAAGACGGGGTTTAGTGCGTGTTGTGACGATATTGGTTAAATGACCGCGCACCTCTGTCTCGAAAGGGGACAGGATATAAATGCAAATTTGCGCTGCACTGAGCAAACGATAACGCGCTGTCAGCTTGAGGCGGCTGCACCGGAATTTCGAACAGGATCGTGTGACTTGATGCCAGCCTCCGGCCCGCTGATGCATGCGCCGGAGTTACATGACTCTCGAGGCCTATTTTTTCGCTTCTTGCGGCATAACGCGGATGGAGAGTTCGCGCAGTTGCTTGGGTGAAGCCTCAGACGGCGCGCTCATAAGCAAATCCGCCGCCTGCTGGTTCATCGGGAACAGCGCCACTTCGCGCACCGTCTTGCAGCCGGTCAACAGCATCACGACGCGCTCAATACCGGCTGCCATGCCGCCATGCGGAGGCGCGCCATACTGGAACGCACGATAAAGCCCGCCAAACCGATCCTCGACATCCTTTTGGGATAGCCCCGTGATTTCGAACGCTTTGACCATGTTCTCGGGCAGATGGTTACGCACTGAGCCGGACGCAATCTCGTAGCCGTTGCAGACGATATCGTACTGGTTGGCTTTAAGCGCGAGGATAGCGTCCCTGCCTTCCTTCTCGGCAGCAGCCAGAGCTTCCGCGCCCCCCTTCGGCATCGAGAACGGGATTGTGTGAGAAGTCGACCTTCTTGTCTTCTTCATTCCATTCGTAGAACGGGAAATCGACGATCCAGGCGAGCGCGAACTGATCCTCTTTGAGAAGCTTCAATTCAACGCCAACCTTGTCACGCGCGGCACCTGCAAACTTGTAAAAGTTTGCGGGATTGCCAGCCGTGAAGAAGCAGGCGTCGCCCGTCTTGAGGCCCATTTGTTTCTGTATAGCGGCCGCGCGTTCAGCGCCGATGTTTTTTGCAATCGGACCAGCGCCAGCTGAACCCTCTTCCTCGCGCCACATCACGTAGCCAAGGCCCGGCTGGCCTTCGCCCTGCGCCCATGAATTCATACGGTCGCAGAACGCGCGGCTACCCCCCGTCGGCGCGGGGATAGCCCACACGCGCACCTTCGGGTCCTTCTCGATCATCCCTGCAAATACTTTGAACCCCGAGCCACGGAAATGCTCGGTCACATCCTGCATTTCTATCGGATTGCGCAGATCAGGCTTATCGGAGCCATACTTGGCAATTGCCTCGCTGTGGGGAATGCGCGGCCAGCCCTTCGTAACGGCCTTGCCGTCTGCGAACTCCACGAACAGGTCTGTAAGTATGGGTTCCATCGTCTGAAAGATGTCTTCCTGCTCGACGAAGCTCATTTCGACGTCGAGCTGATAGAACTCGCCCGGCAACCGGTCGGCGCGCGGGTCTTCGTCACGGAAACACGGCGCGATCTGGAAATAGCGGTCGAAGCCCGAGACCATCAGCAATTGCTTGTATTGCTGAGGCGCCTGGGGAAGCGCGTAGAATTTGCCCGGATGAATGCGCGACGGCACGAGAAAGTCGCGCGCGCCTTCAGGCGAGGACGCGGTCAGGATCGGCGTTGGGAATTCGTTGAAGTTGGCGTCATGCATGCGCCGCCGGATCGACTTCGTGATTTCGAGCCGCTTCATGATGATGGCGTGCAAGCTCTCGCGGCGCAAATCGAGAAAGCGATAGGTGAGGCGCAGGTCTTCCGGGTAGTCGGGCTCGCCGAATACGGGGACGGGCAGTTCCTTCGCCGCCGACAAGACTTCGATTTCTGTGGCGTATACTTCGATATCGCCAGTCGGCAAATCGGCGTTGGTTGTACCTGCCGGCCGGTCGCGCACGGCGCCGTCGATACGGATGACCCACTCCGAGCGCACAGCTTCCGCACTCCTGAAGGCTTTCGAATCGGGGTCCGCCACCACCTGCGTGATGCCGTAATGATCGCGCACATCGATGAACATGACGCCACCGTGGTCGCGCACGCGGTGCACCCAGCCCGAAAGGCGCGCCGTCTCGCCCACATTCGCCTTCCTCAAGCCGCCGCAGGTGGTCGATCGGTAACGGTGCATCTTGGCCGAAGCCATGGCCTATATCCTTCGTCGAAAATCAGGGGAATTCGACGCGGAAAAGCGCATGGGGGACGCCGAAAGTCAAGATTGGCGCACGGGAGACAAAAAAGGCCCCGGAGCCAGCCTCTTCAGAGCTGTTCTTCCGGGGCCGGGACGTCTTGTTGGCCGACTTCAGATAATGAAGAAATCGGCGTTGGCGTGGATCGGCTTCACCGTGTTTGTGATCGTCGCAAACTGGATCGCTGCAATCGCGCCGCTATCGACGCCGAGCGCGGATTCCGTGTCGATGACTTTTACGAGTAGTGCTAGGGCAGGCTTCCGCGAAGTCCGAAACGGCGCAGGCTACGTGCGTACTTGGCGGGCGCACGCCCGCACATGAGCGCGAAGCATGCTCACAGCGCCCCGTTACTTGCAAGCGGCGGCAGGGCAAGATGGTGGTTTTTGTTAGGAGATTTTGGCCAAGGCCAGACCAGGGTCTGACGCATGGCATTAAAGACGCCGAGAATCCTTTACCCCGCAGCCATCGAGCTGCGCTTAGAGGTAAAAGTCGGTTGACCCCAGTACAGACTTGGCGTTCAGCTGTATTTGGAAATCGGCACGGCCGTCACCGTTGACGTCGCCTTCGACGACGAGATTTGCGCCGGAGCGCACATAGTGCAATTCACCCGCCTTGTGGTGAAAGGCCTGATAAGCAATCCACTTGAATGCTTGATTTCCTGCCATCGTGGACCGCGCATCGATGGTCGATAGATCTACCTTGTCAGATCCGCGCACGAAGTCCGCGATCTGATCGCGCAGCGCTGCGGACTTCCCCGATTCAGAAATAGAGTTGAAGTCAAATCGGTCTGCGTTCGTGCCGCCCCTCAGCACATCACGCCCTGCACCCCCAATCAGGACGTCGTTGCCGTCGCCACCAATCAGCGTATCGTTTCCGGCGCCGCCATAGAGAGCGTCGTTTCCGCCCTGGCCATCTATAGAGTTGCCGGCCCTGTTACCAATAATGACGTTTGCGGCTTCGTTGCCCGTGCCGCGCAGGCTGGCAACGCCCAATAGCCCGAGGCGGACCGCACCGTCACCAAGTGTCACCGACACAGATGAGAGAATTTCATTGGCATCCAGCAAATCGACCTTTGCATTCTGCGATCCGGCGGCAATCGTCACGGACACACTGTTTGCCAGATCGCCGCCCGAGAACGTCAGGTTGACAGTGCCACCTGCAAACGTGGCTGCATAGCCGCCTGCTGCCCCCGTCGAGTCGCTTGCGCCACCCGTAATCGACATCGTGATGCCTGCACGGGCCTCTCCAATATCGTAGAAGTTATCGCCATCCCGATCGGTTATGGCAACGCCGGTGACGAAAAAGCTGTCTCCAGATGTTGCAAAATTCTCAGTCGCCATCACCGCGTTGTATGTCGTGGCACCTGACTTGAATGGGCCGGTATCGATGCCGGTGCCGAGTTCGCGAAAAACACCGCCAAGGATGTTCACCCGGTGGCCTGCGCTCAGAAAAAGATTTTCGTGCAGCTCGTTGGTATAGCTCAGCAGGTTCGGCGTGCCGGTCGTGCCGCTCCACGCAATATTCTCGCCCGAAGTCCAGGAGCCGGCAAAGTTATAACCTGCGGCTGCCATACGACCCGTCGGACTAGAGCCGCCAGCACCGGTATGGGAAAAAATATCGTTATCGATCATCCACTGGCTGTGTCCCCGCGCCGAACTGACTAACAGCTCATTGGGTGCAAGTGCCTGCTTGGCCCCACTCGTCAAGGTGCCGGCAGCAAGCCCCGAATTGAGGGAAATGCCGTAACGCGCCGCTTCCCCGGCAGGATCGAGCCGGGCCCGGTTCACCAGTTCCAGAAGCAGTTGTTCATAGACGGTCAAGGCAGCCATAAAATAAACTCTGTGTTTGGGTCACCGGCGGCAAAAATCAGCGCTCAGGCTGCTCGAGTAAAATTAGAAAACCGCTGAATTGATCGATCAAATTGTATCGGTCCTCCTATCGCCCAACCTGTTTGCTCAATCGGGGGTTAAGTGGCATCCCTATCTGAGACGATCTGAACCCAAATCTTGGGTGCTGAGGAGGCGACAAGACGGAGAAGTTGGGTTATAGCCGTCGCAACATGCGCGTCATCACCACCACATCCGAACTCGAAACGTTCTGCAGATCTCTCGCCGCAGCCGACTATGTCACTGTCGACACGGAGTTTTTGCGCGAACAGACCTATTGGCCACAACTCTGTCTCATCCAGATCGCGGGTGATTCGGGAGAGGCTATTGTTGATCCTTTGGCCGATGGCTTGGACCTCGGCCCGTTCTTCGAACTCATGGCTGATGCCAGTGTCGTCAAGGTGTTCCACGCGGCGCGCCAGGACATAGAAATCGCCTATGCGAAGACCGGGGCCGTGCCGGCACCCATCTTCGATACGCAAGTGGCCGCCATGGTGTGCGGATTCGGCGAGAGCATCAGCTACGTCAATCTCGTCAAGAAAATTACCGGCGCCGATATCGACAAGTCCTCCCGCTTTACCGACTGGAGCCGGCGGCCGCTCAGCGAAAAACAGCTGGTTTACGCACTGGGCGATGTCACACATCTGCGTGACGTATATCTCGCGCTCAGGCGCGAAATCGACAACGGCGAGCGCATGTCGTGGCTTACCGAGGAAATGTCGCTGCTGTCCGATCCGCAAACCTACGACGCCGACCCAGAGCGCGCCTGGCAACGCCTGAAGCTGCGCGTCAAAGGCAAAAAATCTCTGGCCGTGCTCGTCGAGTTGGCAGCCTGGCGCGAACGACTGGCACAAGCTCAGGACGTGCCGCGCGGACGCATACTGCGCGACGAAGCATTGTACGATATCGCCAATCAGATGCCCATCACGACCGAAGCAATTGGGCAGTTGCGCACATTGTCGGATGGGTTCGGCAGGTCAAATCGCGCCCGCGAAATCGTCGATACCGTCAATCGCGGGCTGCAGCGCGATACGAAAACCCTGCCAAAACTAGAGCGCAATGATCCGCTTTCGGCGCAAGCGACGGCAACCTTGGAACTCTTGAAAGTACTGTTGCGGTCAGCGGCCGCTGAACATCGCGTCGCGCCGCGACTGATCGCCGATTCGGAAGACTTAGAACGGCTGGCGACCGAAGCAGAGCCAGACATTCCCGCTCTCAAAGGCTGGCGGCGCAAGCTGTTTGGAGACGATGCGTTGCGCCTCAAGCGTGGCGAACTGGCCCTGACGCTGGCGGGTGGGGAAGTGCGTGCCGTCCCGGCCGGAAACACTCTCGTTTGATTTGTTCGTTTCCCGCTACTTGCGGCCGGGATCGTAAGCATTTTTCTGGCGCCATTCCGTGAAGAAGTACGCCAGGCTTTCATCGATAACTTCGGGAAGAACGATGCGCACGGTCACCAGTTCGTCGCCGGTAACGCCGTTGGATTTGTTCTGAACGCCCTTTCCTTTGAGGCGGAAAATCTTGCCCGAGCTCGTTCCCTTGGGGATCGTCAGCTGCACGCGGCCACTGATGGTCGGCACTTCAATCTTTGCACCAATCACAGCTTCGTCGATCGAAATGGGCACATCGACCAGGATGTCCTCGCCTTGCCGCTTGAATTGAACGTGTGCGCGAACTTTGATCTCAACCAGGGCGTCGCCAGCGGGGCCGCCCTGTTGACCTGGGCCACCCTTGCCCTTGAGGCGGAGCACCTGGCCATCGGTGACACCTTCCGGCACCGCCAGATCTAGGACGCCGCCCTCGGGAAGCGTCACGCGCTTCTTGGCGCCGCCAACCGATTCCAGAAAATCGATTTCCAGTGTGTAGCGCAAATCCTGCCCCTTGGACGCATACCCATGCGCTCCGGGCCCATGCGCTCCGGCGCCAGCACGCCCTGCGCCCGCCCGGCCTTGACCAAAGACGTCGGAGAAAATGTCAGAGAGATTGAAGTCGTCGGTACCGCCGCTGTAGGTTCGCGTCCGGGCGCTGCCCGGACCAGTACCTGGGCGCCACTGCGGACGGCGCGGCTCGCCCTTGGCATCGATTTCTCCGGCATCGTACTGACGCCGCTTCTGGGGATCACCCAGGATCTCGTTTGCCGCCGTGATTTTCTTGAAGCGTTCGACCGCGGCCGGACTGCCAGGGTTGAGATCGGGATGGTTCTCCTTCGCGAGTTTGCGGAAGGCGCGGCGAATCTCCTCGTCAGAAGCGCGCCGCGGAATACCGAGAGTTTCGTAGGGATTGTCTGCCATTGATCCGTTGCAGTGTTGAGGGCTGGGACCGTTCCGGCCTATCTTGATATGAAACTACTATACCAGGAATCAAGATGGCACATCGCGCTCCCCAACGGGCCTAATCTCCGTCCTAAAAACGTGGGTAATTAATCCTCAAGCCGAATAACGCCTTGGCGGCCCACTAGCCCAGCTAAAGTCTCGTAACGGCGGCGCAGGCGCTCCCCATCCAGACCCGCATAGCTCTTGGGAATTCGCAGGACAAGCTTGCCGCCTTCGTGCGACAGCGGCGTTTCATCGATAACACCCGCCATGCCGATCGACAGCATGTGGGCCACTCGGATGGCCGCACCCGTAATCCGCGCCCGCTTCAACACGCGCTTGCCTACGAGGGCCTTTAGTCTTTCCGGCAACGATTCCGCGCTGAATTCACCCAACTCGTGGCGATAGAACACGGAAAGCGCCAGAAATATCCGCCCCGCATGATCGACGCCGCCAAGCCCTGCATGGGCAATCGTATTGAGGCTCTGTTCGCCGCGATAGTCGGGATGAGCCCGCCAACCGACATCGGACAACAAACAAGCGGCATGCCGCAGGCG
Source organism: uncultured Alphaproteobacteria bacterium (assembly GCA_963764605.1). Lineage (GTDB taxonomy): Bacteria > Pseudomonadota > Alphaproteobacteria > Rhizobiales > Hyphomicrobiaceae > Hyphomicrobium_B. The sequence continues at coordinate 129,123 of CAVXTJ010000010.1, read as the reverse complement.
GCGCTCATCATCCGTCTCGGAGAATTCAGGATCGTCAAAGAGTTGATCGGTCCACCGGCAAAGTTCTTGGGCGTGCTCGACGGACCTGGAACGCAGCGTGGAGTAGTCCTCGCAGAAACTCAGCAACGGATCACGACGGCGCTCTGGTTCGGGAAGTTGCGTATAAATCAAGCCTTCGCGAATGCCGTAAACCGAGAACACGACGGAACCTGGCTGCATTCTGCGGATAATGCGCTCCAGCACAAGTGCCCCGTATGGCAGAACTTCGCGGCGGGCACGCGTCACATCACCAATCCCCGGCAAATCCTGCCATTTCTTGCCCTTGCGCAAGGCTTCGCAAAAATCAAGGGCCTCGCGCGCAGGTAAACGGTAGCCGTGCATCACGCGCAGCGGATATTGCTTCGATTCCATATGAAGTTTGGCGAGCGCACGCCATGTCCCGCCAACCGCATAAAAGTCGCGCTCCTTGCCTTGCTGCAACCACGGCAACCCGGCGACAGCTGCATCGACGACATCCATGGCTTTATCGATTTTGTTGCCACTGGTGTCGATCAACCTCAGGCCGCCCAATGGCAACGTCACGGCGTCGTTCAAGGTCTCGCCGGAAATATCAATGAGTTCGAGGCTCCCACCACCCAGATCTCCGGCCACCCCATCGGGATTGACGAAGCCCATCATGATGCCCATCGCTGCGAGCTGCGCCTCTTTGGCGCCCGACAGAACCTCGATTTTGCATCCTGCCGCCGCTTCGCCCCAGGCAATGAAGTCTTTGCCATTGGTTGCGTCGCGCACGGCCGCCGTTGCGATGGCTCTCACGTTCTTGACGCGCAAGACCCGCAGGATGGTCTTGAATCTAACAAGTGCCTGAATGGCCCGCTCGACAGCTTCGCTGCCCAAACTCCCGATTGTCGCGACGGAACGGCCAAGACCGCACAACACCTTCTCGTTGAATACCGGCGTCAGCGATCGTACCGCACCCTCGTACACGACGAGACGCACGGAGTTCGAACCGATATCGATGACCGCAATCGGTTCCATTTCGGACCGGCGATCCCTCGCTCCGATGAGTTCCTTGAGCCGCGTCACCAAGTTCTCCCTCGCCCTCAGCTCGACTGACGAAACCGCGGCGGAAAATTCTCTTTCAGTGCTTGTCCGCGGCCGGAAAGTGAAGGATTCGTCATGAAATACTTGTGCGCATTGAATGGTTCCTCACCGGCCTTTGGCACAACCCGCGTGGACGAACCATCGGGATTAATCTGCCAGCTCTGCTGGTTGTCTCTAAGATTGGCCACCATAATCTGATCCAACACTTGTTCGTGGACCGTTGGCGTTTTTACCGGCACCATGGCTTCCACCCTGCGATCCAGATTTCGCGGCATCATATCCGCAGAGCTGATGTAAACGGCAGCCTTGGGCGATGGCAAGGCCTCACCATTGCCGAAGCAATAGATGCGCGCATGCTCCAAAAACCGGCCAATAATACTTTTGACGTGAATATTCTCCGACAGTCCCGGAATACCCGGCCTTAGACAGCAAACCCCGCGAACAACTAGATCGATCGGCACGCCTGCATTGCTCGCATCATAGAGGGCGGTGATGATCTGCGCATCGACGAGAGCATTCATCTTCATCCAGATGCCGCTCGGTTTGCCAGCTTTGGCATTCTTTACCTCCTCAGCAATGTGACCCATGATTTTACTTCGGATACCGTGCGGACTTGCGGCCAGACATTCGAGCTCTGCAGGCTGACCATAGCCGGTGACGAAATTCATGACACGCGTAACATCGACCGCGATCGCAGGGTCGGTCGTAAAAAGCGAGAGATCTGTATAGATGCGCGCGGTCTGGGGATGATAGTTTCCGGTGCCAATGTGGCAATACGTGGTGAGTTCCGCACCCTCGCGCCGCACGATCAGCCCGAGCTTGGCGTGGGTTTTGAGTTCCGTAAACCCATAAACGACGTGCACACCGGCACTTTCCAGATCGCGCGCCCAGCGAATATTTGCGGCTTCGTCAAAGCGTGCTTTCAATTCCACCACGGCGGTCACGGACTTTCCCGCTTCAACCGCTTCCTTCAAGGCTTGCACAATCGGACTGTCGCGCGAGGTCCGGTACAACGTCCACTTGATGGCCATGACATTTGGATCGGCCACTGCTTGCCGAAGGAACTGCACGACGACGTCGAAGCTTTCGTAAGGGTGATGAACGACGATATCCTTCTTGCGGATTGCTGCAAAGCAATCGCCGCTGAATTCACGAATGCGCTCGGGAAAGCGAATATTGAATGGCTTGAAGAGCAGATCCGGCCGGTCGCCAACAATCAGTTGCGCGGTATCCGCGATTGCCAAGAGTCCGTCCTTTAAGAAGACGCTATCCTCTTTGACGTCGAGTTCCTCGATTACGAATTTGCGAAGCCTCTCCGGCATACCGCCTTCAATTTCGAGGCGAATGACGTTTCCGCGGCGGCGGCGCTTCAGCTGGCTCTCGTATGACCGGACCAGATCTTCGGCTTCTTCCTGAAGTTCAATGTCACTGTCGCGCAGCAACCGGAAAGCGCCTTGGCTCTTAATCTCGAAGCCCGTGAACAGCTCGGTCAAGAACATGGCAATCATGCTCTCAAGCTGGATGAAACGAATTTCCTTAGGTCTTGCCGGATCTGGCTCTAAGCGGATAAAGCGTTCAAGCTGGCCCGGAATTGGGATCAACCCGCTCATCGCTTTCAAATCGGTCTGGCGCTGCATTTCCACAACGATGGTCAGTCCCTTGTTTAAAATGAACGGGAAGGGATGTGCGGGATCGGCGGCGATGGGCGTTAGAATCGGGAAGATGTGTGAGAGAAAAAGTTTTTCAAGCCAAGCTTTGTCGGCCGCGTTCAGATCGTCGGGCTGCACGACATGCACACCGGCGGCGGCCAACTCTGTCTTGATCTCCCGCCAAGCGGCTTGTTTGTCGGACACAAGGCCAACGACAAACTTGTTGATCGCCGCAAGCTGCTGCATTGGCGTTTGTCCGTCCTGTGAAAGCGTCGATATACCCGCTTTGACTTGCCCGTAAACGCCGGCTGCGCGAACCATATAGAATTCATCGAGGTTTGACGCCGAGATCGATAAGAACCGTAGCCGCTCCAACAGGGGATGGTTTTTGTTTTGCGCTTCTTCAAGTACCCGGCGATTAAACTGCAGCCACGATAGTTCGCGATTGTAGAAGCGGTCGGGGCCCTGGGGCACCGCCGGAACTTGGGAATTTTTTGATGCCTTCGTGCGCACGTCCGCCATGTCTCAACTCCCGATAGCCCGCGACACAGCGGTCATCAAACTATATTGTAACACAATCGTGACAAGCAAAATGCCAGCCTTCAACCGATTGGGCGAGCGAAGTTACTTTTCGTAGTTGCCAACGCGTTCCAGAGCCTGTGCCGCAACGGCACGCGTCACGCCGCGGTGCATGGCGAGGGCCAGTTTATCGATTTCTGCCACCAGCCGGCGGGCGGCTTCCAGGGATCTCTCCATACGCACGAGCAGGAAGGCGATCACTTGAGGATCAACGCTCAATTGACGATCTGCAAACAGCTTCACGAGGACAGAACGCAGCAGCGCGTCGTCTGGTGTCAAGATCTCGGCAAATGGCAGCGCTTTGAGCCTTGAGCTGAAATCAGGCAGCATCAAGCCCATATCGCCAGGGCGCGTCGCCGACGTCAGGAGTGCGGCTAGTCTGCGCTCCTTGACGAGATTGAGTAGGTGAAAAAGCGCTGTTTCGCTGCATGGCCCTTTGTCGATGTCCTCAACGACCAGGGCCTCGGCTGTCAAGAAACCTGGCAACGTGGTGTCTGTAATCTCTCGCGCACTAACCACACGTGCCGCGGATTTCAGGCGCCACACATTTGCAAGATGACTTTTTCCCGAGCCCGGAGGACCGGTAATGACGGCGGCACCGGCAGGCCAATCGGGCCAGCGATCAATCAGCGCCACGGCCTCTTCGTTCGAAGCCGACACGAGAAAATCTTCGGCACCCAGCGCCGGCCGGTGTGGAATATCAAACGCTAGCTGGCGCGGTGATGTCGTCATTGTGTTGGGAGCCGCCTCAAGCTTTCGGCGTGTCACGGCCATGATAGACCGACGAATTGAGATAACGGTCCAAACCGAATCTGACCAGCACGCCTATGGCCGCCGCAACTGGTACCGCGACGAGCAATCCGAGAAACCCGAATAAATAGCTGAATACGAGCAACGAAAAAATCAGCCAAACGGGATGGAGGCCAATTTTCGAGCCAACAATCTGCGGGCTAAGCAGCGCTGCATCGAGCGCTTGACCTGCAAGGAATACGCCGCCCACCAAGAGTATCGGCAGCGCCTCTGGCCAAAACTGGACCACAGCCAACGCCAGGGCGGAGAGCAATCCCAGCGCCCATCCGGCAAACGGTATAAAACTCAAAAGTCCGGTCAAGAGCCCGACCAGCAGACCGTACTTGAGTCCAAGCGCACTCAACGCGATGCCATAAAACGCGGCAAGAATCAGACAGACGATGCCCTGGCCGCGCACAAATGCCGAAACCGTGGTGTCAATGTCACCGGCGATTTGGCGAACCTGCGAAGCGCTGTGCACAGGCATCCAGCTATCTACCTTGGCGACGATCTTCGGCCAGTCGAGAAGCGCATAAAACGCAACGAGCGGCGTCACAAGCATGAGTGTGAAAAAGTTGAACGCCGCTGTGCCGTGGCTCCACAACGACTGCGCAACGGACGTTGCCAATCCCGGCAACGAGTTGGTCAGGCTTGCAAAGGCACGATTGAGCGCAGCTTCCGCCTCCGGGAAGCGCGGACCCAATTGTTCGCGCGCAAACGTCTCGGCGAGAGACTTCAGCCGCGCAGCTTCGGCAGGAAGCGTAGCTATCAATTGTTGGGTTTGCTCGGCGAGGATAGGGATGAGAAAAACCAAGGCCGCAACCACGGCCGCAGCCGACACCAACAGCAACAAGACCGCACCGGCCACGCGCGGAAGTCCATAACTCGTGAGCTTATCGACAATTGGATTGAGGAAGTAGGCGATGGCCAAGCCCACGACGAAGGGAAGCAACACCGGCGCGAGTGTTTTCAGCGCAAACGCCAGTATCAAGGCCACTAAAATCCAAAACAAAACATGGCGCTCAACTTGCATCGATTGTCCCCCCGGACCGGATTTGTTTGCTACTGTTCCGACGGCGCACGGACAATGGCACCTTCCGCCGCATCATGACTTTGATCCAGTCGATTCATACATCGTCATGTGCCGGAGCCAAACCCGCAAATAGGCAACAAGCGAAGCGACAGTCAGGGCAGCCGTTGTCCAGATAAGAACCGGCACCGCACCACCAAATTTGAGATCAAAGGCCTCGTTGGCGAGAACCGTCGCTGCGAGCACAATCTGTGCAACCGTATTAGCTTTACTGACGACGATCGGCTTCATCGGCGTTGGATGATCTAGCAGCCAAGACAAGATCACACCGATGACGATTAGGATGTCGCGAGATACGACCGCTATAACGATCCAAGGCGGCAACTGTCCCGAAACCCCAAGCGCAATGAAGATACTAACGATCAGAAGCTTGTCTGCTATCGGATCAAGGTAAGCGCCAAGCTCGGTTTCCCAATTGAAGCGCTTGGCTAGAAATCCATCCACGGCATCGGAAATTCCCGCAACGACAAACACGAGAAACGCGGCCTTGAGTTGGTGCGTGATCAAAAGCCAGAATACGACCGGCACTAGGATCACCCTGCCGAGCGTGATGAGATTTGGTATGCTCACGCCTTCATAAGCCTTATCATCGAGTTGGAGACCAGCGGCCGGTGACCCGCGTCTGACAGACGATCAGATGCGGTGCCGACCCTAGAGTGCTTCCGGAAAAGTGGGAACCGGTTTTCCGAAAAGAAGCACGCAAAACAAAGAGCTAGGGTCTGTCCATGATTAAATCGAAACCGGACAGACCCTAGCCTTGTACGGTTCACCCCGTCGAGAGCATGGCCGGTATATTCTCAGTGTTGTCCGCACCTTCCCACTCAAGCACATTGGATCAGGTTCGCCAAAATTAGATTTTGGTATTTTATATCAATATGTTGACTTAAGCGTCCAGCCCGCACCAGCGTTGCCGAGCGCCAATCCCCGCCCGCCAATGGCGTTTGCAAGGGCCGCAGGACCACCTGGAAACCGCAAGATGACGTCGGCGTTTCGCGCCGACACGGTCGCGATTTCGAGGTCTTCAACGCCGGGCGTATCCAGGAGTTGGGTGCGAATTTCGTTCCATTGGGCAAGGCTCCCGAATTCGGCAACAAACCGGACGGGGTCGCCGCTTCCTGTTCCGGTCGCTGTCCACGCCGGGCGCTCCACGGCCGCTGGCGCTTCGGTTACGGCCGCAAAGGCCTCAGTCTTGACGGCCTTCCAGCGGCCCTCGAGAACACCGAGCGCTACGACGGCTGCAAGTTCGCTCGCGTAAGCAACATCGCCGTCCGACATGCGATAAGTTCGCTTGAGATTTAGGGCCCCAACAGCATCTTGTCCGGTTAGCGTCACTGCGATCGTCTTTGACACCACATCGGGTTCAGCGATCGCCAGAACGATGAGTTCGGTTTTGTACTCACTTGCTAGAATGCGCATCCCGCTGTCGTCGCCGTTCGCCAGCATCGCAACCGTGTCGCTATGGATGACTGGCTTCAGTTCGTCGAGTTTGAGCGGCGTCAGTGTGTGTTCAAGATCAAGACTCTTCCAGGCATTACGCCAAGGCCCCATGTCGCCCTTGGCCACGGCCGGATTACCTTGCCGCGAAAGCGGTATCAACGTAACCGCTGGGGCCTGCTCTTGTACGAACGGGATACCTTCACGCTGTAGAATGTTGCGCACAGCCTCTGGCTGGAACGCAAAATCCAAGCTCGCGATATATGCGGTCGATGAATTCTGTTCGGATCGCACTGATACGCCGGACACCATATCCGCCGCTTTTACGGACTTGAGCCGGGTAAGTTGCTTATATGCTGTGACGGGAACGAGCCGCTTCAAAAGCGAGCGGAAAGCCGCATTCTGGCCATCGGCAAGAGCCTTCTCCTTGGCAGCAACGGCATTCGTATCTGTCGCTTCGACCGGATAGTTGGCGACGGTAAAAGCTTGGTCTGGTTTTGCGGCAAGCGCCGGCGGCGGCGGCCCGCCCGCGCAAATCGCCAACGTAGCGATGGCAATGACGATGCTCAATGAATTGCGACCGAATTTCACGATGCCTCCACACTGTGCGGCCCGATGTGCGGCCCGATTGGGCGCCGTCCCCGCAAAAATTCTGCTGCGAGTTGCCGCTAGCCTATCTTGCTGCTACGACCCCCATCACTTATTGGCAATGGGGCAAAAGTGAGTTTAAGGCCCGAAATCCGGCGCGGGATCAGGCTTATTCCCGGGTTTGTTTGCGAGCGCGCCGCCAGCAGTTTGCACTCCACCGCAGCGAGGCCTGATGTCTAAACCGAAAGGTTCGAAAAAATCGCCGCTGACGTATCGCGATAGCGGCGTCGATATCGATGCTGGTAACGCTCTCGTCGCTGCCATCAAGCCGCTGGTCAAAGCCACGCGCCGCCCTGGCGCCGACGCCGATCTCGGTGGCTTTGGCGGTCTGTTCGACTTGAAGCGCGCAGGTTTCAAGGACCCCATTCTTGTCGCGGCCAACGACGGTGTTGGTACCAAGCTCAAGATCGCCATCGATACCAGCCGCCACGCCACCATCGGCATCGACCTCGTCGCCATGTGCGTCAACGATCTAATCGTGCAAGGTGCCGAGCCACTCTTCTTTCTCGACTACTTCGCCGTCGGAAAACTTGACGTGACGATTGCCCGCGACGTGATCGCTGGAATTGCCAACGGCTGCAAACAAGCCGGTTGCGCCTTGATTGGCGGCGAAACCGCCGAGATGCCCGGCATGTACAAAGAAGGCGACTATGATCTTGCAGGCTTTGCAGTCGGCGCTGTCGAGCGCGGACAAATCTTGCCGCGCGAGGATATCGCCATTGGCGACGTTCTGATCGGCCTGCCGTCCTCAGGCGTGCATTCGAACGGTTACAGCCTTGTGCGCAAGCTCGTCGCGCGGGAAAACCTCGGTTGGGACGACCCAGCGCCGTTTTCCAAGGGCAAGTCCATGGCGGATGTTCTCCTTGCACCAACTCGGATTTATGTGAAGCCACTGCTCGCTGCTATCCGTGCAACGGGCGGATCGGGGACCAAGGGTGCCATCAAAGCGCTCTCGCACATCACCGGCGGCGGCCTCACCGAGAACATTCCGCGCGTCATGACGGACGCCGTGGCCGCCCGCATCGATCTCACGAAAATCAAAATGCCGCCGGTTTTTGGCTGGCTCGCGAAGGCAGGCAACCTCGACGACACAGAAATGCTGCGCACCTTCAACTGCGGCATCGGTATGATCATCGTTGCCAGCAAGAAGCACGCGGCCGACGTCGTTGCCGCTTTGAAAGACGCCGGCGAAAAGCCCGTCATCATCGGCGACGTCATCAAACCCACCGGCGAAAAATCCGACGCCAAGGGCAAAGGGGAAGCAAACGCGGTGAAGTTCGAGGGGAAGTTGGGGTCAGTTTAAGTGACAGCAAAAAAACGCACTGCAATACTGATCTCCGGCCGCGGCTCCAACATGATGGCGCTGGTGGAAGCCGCGCGCGCCGCCGATTACCCAGCGGAGATCGTGGCCGTCATCTCCAATCGTCCCGAAGCCGAAGGTCTGGCCTGGGCCAAATCGCAAGGCATTCCGGCCATCGCCATCGACCACAAACAACTTGCGACGCGTGCCGCCTTCGAAGCCAAATTGCATACCGCGCTGATCGATCACAAAGCCGATCTGGTGTGCTGCGCCGGCTTCATGCGCATGCTGACCGGTGGCTTTATCGACCGCTGGCGCGACCGGCTAATCAACATTCACCCTTCCCTGCTTCCGGCCTTCCCAGGTCTTGACACCCATCAGCGCGCTATCGACCAGGGGGTCAGGATCGCGGGTTGTACAGTCCACTTCATGCGCCTTGAGATGGATTCTGGCCCAATTGTCGCTCAGGCGGCCGTACCGGTGTTTTCGGGCGACACTGCAGACGAATTAGCCGCACGGGTCCTTGCCGCAGAGCATAAGCTTTATCCTGCCGCTCTCGCTCTCGTGGCCTCCGGGCGCGCCCAAGTCGAAGACGAAAAAATCATTATTTCAGAGGACTTTAACCACGGACGCGTGCTGTTCTCGCCAATGGCCTGAAGTCAGAGTATCTGAAGTATGCGATCACACGCTAAGGGCGAGCCTTTTGGCCCGGTGCGCGGGGGCCGCATGGACATAAGGAGCCGCAAGTCCGTATTATCCCCTTCGCCCAGTCCGGTGGGGTGACCAGGTTTTCTGGTACAGGGATTGTTGCATCTCAGAATCATATGAGGCCGGTTCGGCCAATAAGGACGAGACAGCTCGCGTTTTGTCACGTGTCTCGCATGAACCGGGTCTCAGGAGAATTGAATAGATGACCGAAAGCGCCAGCCATACTCAGGGTCTCGGCGAGGAAAGCAGTATTTGGTTCAAGCTGACGCCGCTGCTTCGCGGCGATCCGCAAAACCCGATGCGCATTCTCATGCACATGACCGAGCGCTATGGCCCGGTCATCCCGGTCAACCTCGCGAACCAGCGCATCGTGCTCATCTCCGAGCCCGAATATTTCAAGCACGTGCTCGTCACCAAGGCCGATAACTACATCAAATATTTCGACGGCCTGAAGCCGGTCTTCGGCAAGTCCATGATCACGCACGACGGCGCGCTCTGGCAGAAAATCCGCATGCCGCAGCAGCCGGCTTTCCACCCGGATATGTTCGCCGAATACATCCCCTACTTTCTCAAAGCTATCCAAACCAAGATGGATATCTGGGCTGGGCTCGCCAAATCGGGCGAAACTTTCGAGATGGTCGAACAAACCTGGACGCTCGCCGCCGACATGGTGTGCAAGGCGCTGTTCGATCGCGACATGCCGTTTAACCCGCACGTCGTCTTCAAGTGCGTGAAGACCTACACCGACGTCATGAACCACCGCGATATCCGCCTGCGCAAACAAGCTGGTGAAATTATCGAAATGACGGACGAAGACGCCGCCAAAGCCATGGAAGTTTGGGCCAACGTGCCAGCCGCCGTGATGGGCGCTGACCCGCGCGAAATGCGCAAACGCACGCTGCTCACCATGATTGAAGCCGCCGTCAACGATCCCTCCGTCCCTGAGTTCGACCAGCAGCAGGCAATTGACGAACTGAAACAGTATCTGTGGGCCGGTACCGAAACGACAGCGCTGACGCTCGCCTGGGCGATGTACGAAACCTCGCGCCGTCCGGAAGCTGCCGAGCGTATCCGCCGGGAAGGCGAAGAAGTTTACGGCGACCGCGAACCGGCCGCTGCCGACTATTCAGGCCTCGCCTACACGCGCGCCGTCATTCAGGAAACCATGCGGCTCTATCCGCCGATTTGGGGCTTGATCCGCGTTGCCGTTGCAGCGGACGAAATCGGCGGCAAGGAAATCAAACCCGGCGACCGCGTCACGCTGTTCGCCTACGGCGCGCATCACAACCCGAAATTCTGGGAGGAGCCGGAAGAGTTCCGCCCCGAACGCTGGATGGGCGGGGCTGCCAAGAAGCAGGTCAAGTATTCCTACATTCCCTTCGGCGCGGGCAAGCGCTCGTGCATCGGCGGCGCCATGAGCCAGGTCGAGAATACGCTTGCGCTGTCAATTCTCTTGCGCCGTTTCCGGCCCGAGTACGTCGGCGCCAACCCCGCTGGCATCAACGCCACCGTCACCCTCACCCCCAAAGGCGGCCTGCCGTTTAAAATTAGGGAGTTGAGTTAGGGGGAGCATCGAGTACGAGTTTGGCGCTTCACGTTTCTCGCTCAGGTTGTCTTGCTCAAGAAACCTTACGTATGGATCAAAAAACCAGGCTCATAAAGCCGGGGTCTCACAAAACCTAGAAGCGGCGGTTTAGCCCTTAAACGTCCCCTTCCGCGATCCTGTTCGCGGCAACAACCGCGTCGCGCAGGCGGCGGTAGTTTTCCAATTCGTCCGACAGGGAGACGACGCGCGCTTTCAGCTTCGCCACATCGCTGCCATCGCCGTGCGAGGGATGCGCAGACCCGCTTTCCGCGCCGTTTAAACCGTTCGCAAGCGCGCCCCGCCCCGTCGCCGCCCATACGCGGCCCTGACCCTTTTGAGATACCGCGCCGCGCCATTTAGCCGGCTTGTTCAGGAAAAAAGTGCCTGACGCAGCAATCGGCAGCCCACGGCCTGAGGACACGCCATTGCCGCCAGCCTTGATCTTCGCGGCAACACGCTTTGCCGAACTGGCCGATCCATTGGCTTTGCGGAATGCGTACCCACGCCGGGTCTTCAAACCCTTTGCGCGTCCGGCAAATCCAAGGGCACGCACCGGAGCCGCCGCCCTCGCCGCAAGATCCGCTTCGAGCTTTACGCATGCCGCGTTCAGCGCCTTGATATCGTTGGCTTGCTTGATAGATAGATTGCGGGTCGCGTTGAGATCCTGCAGCGCGGTATCATAATCGTGCTTAGACACGGCGCTCGTCGCGCCGCGCTTTTCCAGCTCGGCGCGCAACATTTCAATTTCCGATACGGCGGCGCCGTACTCGCTCTTGAGCTTCGGGACGTCTTGCAGGGCGTTGGCAGCAGCAGCAAGATCCGCGCGCAATTTCTCTATCTCGCGTACCCGCATCTCTGACGCTGCGAGATCCGCCCGCAGTTTTTCCATTTCGCGGGTCCGCGTCTCGGACGCCGCACCCGCTGCGTTGCTCTCTGCCGAGATGAACTGCAAGCGCTGTTCCAGCGTTGTGTTGCGCGAGGTTAGAGTTTGAAAGCCGGTTTTCAGATTTTCCAATTCTGTCGCCTTCGCGGCCCAGCCAGCGCGAGCCTGAATTCCGGCCTTGTTAAGTTCCGCGTTCGCGCGCCCCAGCTCTGGAACAGTAGCCGCCCGGCGTTCGGCATCGGCAAGCGCCGTTTCAAGAAAACCGAAATCGCATTGCAACTTGGTTGTGATGGCATCGCGCTCATCGCGGGAGCTGCGCAGGGCGTTGAGATCGAAAAGCGCTGTTTGCAGTTGGGTCGAACTGGCCCGGCCGATGCCAAGCCCGCGCCACAGCGCGCTCAATAGGACGCCCAACAAGAAGCCGCCAATCGTCCACGGAAGTGCCGCGCTGACGTCGAAGCCGAAGAAGTGAGGAAACATGCCAACAACCTTTGCGTTTCTGCTTTTACTTTTTTGGACATTGCCCTGCTCCGTCTGGGCCCTGGTCCCGCTGGTGCCCTGAGCGCGCAGATCAACCCCTTCGGGCCGGTCCGGCAGGGTCATGAAATAGCACGGCAATTTCGTCCACGTCTGCCTGCATTTTAAGCAGAAATGGGCTGATAATTTGTCGATGCAGTTCGAAGCTGGTGCGATGCCGGGATTCGCCGGGATTCCAACACAGCCAATCAAGCGCCCATTGGCCTAAAACAAGCCGCATCCGCGGTGTCGCAATCCGGCATATGGGCTGTGACTTTAGCCTTTCGAGGCGATGCGGCTCGCCTCCTGCAGGGCTTCCCTGACCCGCTGATAGTTCGCGATATCGAGACTAAGCGCCGCGTTTTGCTGGCTCAGCCGGGCAATTTCAGCTCTCAAGTGATTATGTTCGGCGATGTAAGCGGCCGCCTGGCCGGACTGCCCTTGAAGCTTGCCGAGTTCCGATTCCCGCGCCGCAAGCCTTTCTGACTTGTCTGAGAGTTCGCTCCTAGTCTGATCAACCAGAGCACGCAGTCGCGTGATCTCGGACGTAAACCTTGTTGCGTCAGCGATCGTCACCGTCGCTGTTCCGGCTGGCGCGGTAGCGGGCCTTTGAGCCGCGTACTGGTCATTATTGACGACGAGCCCTTCCAAGCGATCGAGCTCGGCGTCACGCATGGCGATGAGGCTGGTCTTGCTCGCCACTTCGTTTGAGAGACGCCCGACTTCCGCGCGCAACCGGGCGCTTTCTGTTTCGAGCTTCGATGCGTCTGACGTTGGAAGCGAAACGGCGCTCAGCTTCACGGGCGCACTGTGCAAGGGCACAACATTTGTCGCCGTGGTATTGTTCCCCAGAAGTGCTTCGAGCCGGTCGAGTTCGGCGTCACGCATGGCAATAAAGCCGGATTTGTTCGATAATTCTGTCGTCTGCGCATCGATCTTAAACTTTAACTTGCCGGCCTCGGCTGTCAGCCGCTTAACTTCGAGGTCAGCTGGCGAGGGAGCACTGAGCTGATCCTTCAAGCGCGTAATTTCGAGGCCCAAAGCGCTCAACTTCTCGGCTTGGGCAACGTCGCTGCGGCGCAGAGCCCAAAGCTCGGCGTTCAAATCTGCGATTTCATTCCGGCGGCGAATGTCGAGGCCGTGCTGCGCGTCAAGGGCCGGTGATGCGCTGACAGGCAGTGGGGTTGCGGTAGGTGCAGGCAAGCGCTGAGCCGCAGCTTCGAGTGCTTTGCGCAGCTCAACATCCAATTTTGATTTTTCGTTTGCGTACTGCACGGCCGACGCCTTGGCCGTTGCAAGATCAGCTTGCAGCTCGGCCAATTGTTCCAATAACCCAGGATCTTTTTGCGCGGGCGAAGCGAGTGTCATACCACTCTTAAGGCCTGCCTCAATCCGTACTTTATCATTGGCAATTTCCATGGCCGACGTTCGGGCTAACTCCAAGTCGGCCTGCGTCTCTGCCAAGTGCTCTTGTAGTTCCGCCAACTGTCCGGTCAAACCCACGTCCGGCGCCACAAGCTTTGTGGGCTCCGATGGTCTACTGCCGCTACCGGATAAGAAATTCCACAGCCCCAGGATGCATGCACTCAGCAGAAAACCCATGAGGAACCACGGCAGTGCCGCCGTGATGTCGAAACCAAAAAAATGCGGAAACATAGGCGTACGACTTTCCCCGGCGCTTAGCCGAACTGAAACACACTCGATTGACCGCTGGACCTTGCCTCGATCAGTGCCGGATCTTAGCCCCGCCAGCACGTCATTATTAGCATGGCAATGGGGTGGTTTGGAAAGGCATTACGTTCGCGGTTGCGAGATTCCGCGATTGGGCCGGTCGCGCTGCTTGGCGAACACACTTAACTGGGCAACTCCACCACCAATGCAGTGGATACTGACCGCGATCTCCCGAATCCTCTAACATTGGGCGTTCATTCGCATTCTAAGGATACGACACCATGACGTTGCCAGCTACCGATAGCACCACGCGGCCAGCGGCACCGGCACGCCCGTTCTACACGCACCTCTACGTTCAGGTTCTGACGGCAATCGCACTTGGTATTTGGCTAGGCCACAACTACCCGGCCACGGGCGAGGCCATGAAGCCGTTAGGCGACGGCTTTATCAAACTCATTAAAATGATCATCGCGCCGATTATTTTTGTGACTGTGGTGCACGGCATTGCCGCGATGAGCGACATGAAGAAAGTCGGCCGGGTTGGGGTGAAGGCACTCATCTATTTCGAGATCGTGACAACGCTGGCGCTCGCCGTCGGCCTTGTCGTCGCCAATCTCATTCAGCCTGGCGCCGGCATGAACATTGATGCAAGCGCAATCGACACCAAAGGCATCGAGAACTTCGTCACGCAGTCCAAGGACCAGGGCGTCATCCAGTTCTTACTGGACGTCATTCCAAAAACGCTTGTCGGCGCATTTTCTGACGGCAATATTCTGCAAGTCTTGCTGATTGCACTCCTTTTCGCGTTCGGGCTGCAAGCCTTGGGCACACGCGGCGAGCCGCTCCTCAACATCATCGAGCAAATCGCGCAGGTTCTTTTCAAAATCGTCGGATACATCATGCACCTGGCGCCCATCGGAGCCTTCGGGGCGATGGCATTCACGATAGGCAAATACGGGCTCAAATCGCTTCTGCCTTTGGCTTGGCTCATGGGTTCGTTTTATTTGACCTGTTTGATTTTTGTTTTTGGCGTGCTGGGCTTGATCGCCCGTCTCTACGGCTTTTCGATTCTGAAATTCATCCGCTACATCGGCGACGAACTGCTCATCGTCCTTGGCACCTCCTCGTCGGAAAGCGTGTTGCCGCGCATGATCGACAAGATGGAAAGAGCAGGTGCGGAAAAAAGCGTCGTCGGCCTCGTGATCCCGACAGGATACTCGTTCAACCTCGACGGTACCTGCATCTACCTGACAATGGCCGCGTTGTTCTTGGCTCAAGCAACCAACACCGACCTCTCAATCTGGCAGCAGCTCGGCATTCTCGGCGTACTTTTGTTGACCTCCAAGGGAGCGGCGGGCGTAACAGGCGCCGGCTTCATCACCCTCGCGGCGACGCTGGCCTCCATCGGCACAATCCCCGTTGCGTCTATCGCAATTATATTGGGGATCGACCGTTTCATGTCGGAAGCTCGTGCGCTGACCAACCTCATTGGCAACGGCGTCGCCACAATCGTCATCGCGAAATCGGAAGGTGCACTCGACGAAGCACAGCTCAAACGTGCATTAGACGGCACAACGTAAAAAAATGGGTGTGGAAGACCCTGTGCATACGACTTTCGGATCGCCCCGAAACCTCGGAACAGCCGTCGTCTCCTCAAGATCGTTCATGCTAGGCTGCGGCCGGGAAGCCATGAAGGATCCGGGGTTTGGGAATGCAGAGCAGGTACTTGGGTAGCAGCCGCGCCGCGTTCTTGGCGCGCCCGATGCTCCTCGCACTCTTCTTGCCGGTCTTTTTGCTGGCGTTGATGCCGGCCCTCTCCGTCACCGGACCGGCAGTGGCTGGTGAACTCGACCGGGCTGAACTTTCCAAGCGTTTCCCAGAACCCTACTACGTCGGTGAGCGTGATACGGCGTTGCCGGTTTGGCCGCTCTTCCGGCACAACATCCCGCAGTCCGACGACTTCATCGGCTACATCTTTGAATCCATCGATCTGGCACCCATTGCAGGCTATGCGGGCAAGCCCGTTAACATGCTGATTGCCATAAATCCTGAAGGTACGTTTATCGGCGCGTCAGTGATTTCACATTACGAGCCAATCTTCAATCATGGCGTCAGCGAAGACTTACTTTTGAAGTTTGTCGAGCAGTACCGCGGCCTGGGAGTCAAACAAAACATCAAAGTATCGGCTTCCAACGCCTCGGGAGGGCAGCAGGCAACAAGCAGTAAATTCATTGATGGTGTTGCCAAAGCCACCGTTTCAGTTCGCATCATCAACGAAACGGTGCTGACCGCGAGCCTCAAAGTTGCGCGCTCAAAATTGAAACTTGGCCTCGGCCAAGAGATGGGGCTAGCGCCAACCCTCAAGCCCGACAACGGACAAACCGTTACCGACGACATTCTGACGGCCAAAAATTTCCTGAGCAAAACCGTCATCGACACCGCCAGCGTCGATAAGCTCTTCGGCGCAGGTTTCCCGTCAGATGCCGACGTTGGCGCGCAGTTTGATCCCAAGGCGGCGGCAACCGAACTCTGGGCTGCATACCTTAGCGTGCCGGAAATCGGACGCGCAGTCATGGGCAAAGCCAATTACGATGCTTTGATGAAGGAATTCCGCCCAACCGATCACGCGATCCTCGTCGCGACCCAGGGGCGGTATAGTTTGCAGAGCCCTGCGCACCGCGTTGGCGGCGTTCCTGACCTTTTGTCGATTACTCAGTCGGGTCTCGCCATAAATGTGAACATGGCGTACGTGCGCTACCCGCCTGTCACGCAGGTATTGCCCAAAGATGTGTCTTGGACCGTACTCAAGGTTCTCTCAGAGTCTGGCTTTGACCCGTCGCGCCCTTGGCAATTGGTGTTGACCGTCAACAGGCAAAAGGGTTCCTCTTTTCCAATACGCTCGTCGAAGGACTTTCCCGTCGATTATCAGGTGCCGTCAGAGTTTTTCATCCCCGCGCCGGTTGAATTCACCGGCTGGAAGGCGGTATTGTTTGAGCAATGGCCGAAAATTTCACTGACCTTGTCGCAACTGTTTTTTCTGACGGTTTTATTGACAAACACCCGACGCTTATCTGCCGATCCTAAATCTTTCCAGGCCATCCGGTTCGTTTTCCTCGCGGTGACACTTGTTGGCATCGGCTGGTGGGCCCAAGGCCAGTTATCGATCAACAACATTCTCGGAATCATCAATGCTGCCAAGTCGACCGGCGATTTCGGATTTCTGCTACTCGACCCCGTATCGACGCTTCTGTGGGCCTTTGTGCTGATTAGTTTGGTGATCTGGGGCCGCGGCACTTTCTGCGGCTGGCTCTGCCCGTTCGGCGCTTTACAGGAGTTTGCGGCACTCATCGGCCGCCGTTTCAATCTTCCCCAACTTAAAATTCCATACGCCGTCGATCGCGTGCTGCGTCTGACCAAATACCTCGTTCTGGCCGCCATCATCGGCATGGCGTTTGTATCGACACCCGCCGCCGAACAAATTGCTGAAGTCGAGCCCTTCAAAACAGCGATCACGCTCGGCTTCGACCGGGCTTGGCCCTACGTTCTCTATGCAGTCGCAATCCTGGTCCTCAGCGCGTTCGTGTTTAAAGGATTTTGTCTCTATTTATGTCCGCTTGGCGCCGCTCTCGCGCTGCTTGGCTGGGCGCGGGTGTTCAATTGGATTCCTCGCCGCAAAGAATGCGGCACACCTTGCCAGCTGTGCAGCGTGCGTTGCAGCTACGGAGCCATTGAGCCGACGGGGAAAATCAAATACGACGAGTGCTTCCAGTGCATGGATTGCGTGAATATTTATCACGATCCAAAAGCCTGCGTGCCGGTGATACTGGCGCGCAAGGGGCGAACGCTCGCCATGCCTGTCCCCGCTGGCGCGCGGCGCAAAGAAGTACGCCAAGCCAAGCCTCTGGAGTTGGTGACATGACACAACGCGAAACACAACACGAAGCATGGCGGCCGTCGCGGCGCCAGGTTCTGATTGTTGGCGGAATAGTTGGCAGTGGTCTCACTGCTGGCATCGCAACGATAACATCTCAGAGCAAGACGGCGCAGCGCAGCGGCATTGCCTTTGGTACAACGGTATCGCTCAAAGCCAGTCACACCGATGCGGCACAGTTAAACACAGCACTTGACGCTGCTTGGCGCGAGATCGGCGAAGTCGAAAAGTCAGTCAGCCTGTTCCGCCCCGAGAGTGCACTGAGCCGGCTCAACAGCGCGGGCTTCATCGATAGCCCGCCTGAAACTCTCATCCAAATGCTGACCGAAGCCCTCAGCATCGCGCGGCTCACGGACGGCGCTTTCGATCCGACGGTGCAGCCGCTGTGGCGGGTCTATGCCAACGCATTTGCAGCGGGGCGCACTGCGACCGAAGACGAGGTTGCCACTGCAAGCGCGCTGATCGGCTGGCGGGATATTGATATGACGCCAAAACGCATCCAGCTCGCGCGACCGGGAATGGCCTTGACGCTAAACGGCGTCGCGCAAGGTTTCGCAACGGAGCGCTGCCTTGCTATCCTAAACGATCATGGCATCGAAAATGCCTTCCTCAACACCGGCGAAATCGGCGTGGCGGGAAAACGCGACGACCGTTCGGCTTGGACGGCCGCTATCGCCGACCCCCGGCACCCAGGCGACTATGTTGGTCTTGCCCAGCCGCTCTCTGGCATCCTCGCAACCTCGGGCGACTACGCGACCGTTTGGAGTGCTGACTTCTCGCACCACCACATTCTCGATCCCAAAACGAGCCGCTCACCGCCGCAGACCGCCTCCGTTTCCGTTCTCGCTCACTCGGGCAGCATGGCCGACGGCCTCGCGACCGCGATGATGGTGATGGGATCGGAAAAAAGCCTCGCCCTCGCACGGCGCCTACCCGGCGTCGAAGCGCTCATTGTCACCAAAACGGGCGAGCGGTTCATGTCGGAAGGTTTCCCGATGGCGTAGGTCCGGCATCGATCTTGCGGCAGCGTTCTTGCGCTTGGCGTTGGGTTATGCTGCGTAACTGCGCAAACCCAAAAAGAAAGGCCCCGTCACCGGAGCCTTCCTGGACGCTAAGTTGATCTTATCAGTTCTTACCCGACAATTTCATTGAGACGGAAGTTCAACGCGATCTCGCGCTCGGCGGAAGCGGCGCTATCGGAGCCGTGCGACGAGTTCGAACCCTTCGATTCGGCGAACAGTTTGCGGATGGTGCCATCCTTGGCTTCCTTGGGATCGGTTGCACCCATAACGTCGCGGTACTTGGCGATAGCGTCTTCGCCTTCCAGCACCTGCATTACAATCGGTCCAGACGTCATGAAATCCACCAGCTCGCCATAGAAAGGCCGTGCCTTGTGCTCTTCATAGAATTTCTCAGCCTGGGCCCGGGTCCAGCGAACCCGCTTTTGCGCCACAATCCGGAGGCCGGCGCCCTCGATGACTGCGTTGATTTTGCCCGTCAGGTTGCGCCGCGTGGCGTCCGGCTTGATAATGGAAAAGGTTCGCTCAATGGCCATCAGTCTGTCTCTCTTTCATTGTCCGGGATCGGCTGTGCCGAGTTCTGTGCCGAGTTCTGGGCCAAATTCTGGGCCGAGTTCTGGGCCGGGTTATAGCGGCGCCATACCCCCCCAGCAAGCGCGGCCCTTTGGCTTGGTGGGCGCCGCGGCCAAATCGAGGCAGACTGCCCCTAAATTGGTGATACAATACCGACTGAACCACCCGATTGACGGGCGGCGTGGCGTATGAACACTGTGGAAATCGCGCGGGGGGCGCACGAGGAGCGAAGGGCGCAAGCCCGAACGTGTGCTAACGGACGGCTATGAACGCACAGACCAACGAAGCCCAATGGTATATCGCTCGTGATGGAAAACAGCACGGGCCCTTGACCGACGTCGAGATGAAGACGTTCGTCGGGCATAATTATTTGCGCCCGACTGATCTCATCTGGAAACCCGGTATGGCTGACTGGCTACCGGCGCCGCAAGTCTTTGCTGGCTTGTTCCAGCAGCCAACGCCGGGCGCACCACAACCGCCCGCGCCGCAACCGGTGCAGCAGCCTATAGCCGCGGCGCAGCCACAACAGATACAGCATGCACCAGCCGCAGCAGCCACGTCACGCCACACGGAATCGGCAGGCGATCAGTTCGAAGCCGCCGGATCACGTCGCGGCCTCGTCCGGCAGGTGGGCATCGCCGCCCTTGCAATCGCACTGATCGGCGGCGGCGCTTTCGCCATCGCTGCTTACCGCGAACCGTTGATGCGCATCGTCTCCGGCCCGCAGAAAAAACCGGCGGTTGCTGCGAGCGAGGAAACGGCCGAAAAGCCCAAGACCGAAAGCTCTGCAACCGCCCCCGCCGAAGTCAAAACCGAGATGAAGACGGCGGCACTCGATCCGACCGCACCGGCACCGTCGCCGCCACCGGTCGCGTCAATTGAGAATTCTCAAACCGACCTGCGATTGCAGAAAATACCTGTCTGGGAATTATTGAAGCGCGAATACCCGGACTGGTACGCCAATCACGTCGCCGCCGCCGACAAATTGACCGCAGAGAAGAAGTCAGAAACAGAAATAGCAACGCATCTTCTGCAGGGCTTGGTTGCACTCAGAAAGCAGAACGCCGATAAGGCGCTGGCTGCAAGCCCGGAAAAGCTGAAGCGCATTGCAACGGCATTCCTGGAGAACCTGCGCGCGCTGCAGGCTCAAAGCGTCGGTGCCTGCTACGGCTATATCTCCAAGGGCGAACTGAGCCCCGCTGTTGTCCAAATGATGCAGACGCCGGAGAGTGCGACGACCGTCCACGCCAATGCGGCGGCTATTTTTGAAGCGGCCTCCGAAGGCAGCAAAACTCCGGTCAAGCACGACTCGGCAGTGAAGGCCGATTACGACATGCTCATTCAGGAACTCGGCAAAATCGGCTGGAAGGAAGAAGACCTGCAGGTCTTCTCCAACCCGCGCCTCCTCGCCAAGCGCGAGCCTGGCCAAGTGTGCAAGATGGTGCAAGACTGGTTCGTCGCCCATCTCGCCGTGCAAGATGCCGCCGCGCAGAACAGGCTATTGTTCGAAACCCTGAAGCCGGTCGTCTCTGGATAGATATGGACGCCGTCACATGACGCAGTATGCCCTCAAGGTTGCCATTACGGCCGTCCTCGTAGTCCTCATTTCCGAGGTTGGAAAACGTTCAAGCGCGCTTGGCGCCATCATCGCGTCGCTCCCCCTCACCTCTCTCCTGGCGTTCGTCTGGCTTTACGGCGAGACCGGCGATACCGCCAAGGTCGCGGACTTGGCGCGCGGTATATTCTGGTACGTGTTGCCCTCGCTCGTGCTCTTTGTCGCTTTTCCGCTCTTGCTTTCTCAGGGCTTCAATTTTTGGGCGAGTTTGGCGGCCGCATCGGCCCTCACCTTCGCCGCTTACCTAGCCATGACCGCCATACTGTCGCGCTTCGGCATAGTTCTTTAAGGGGCGGGTGACACCAGCGGCCGAACGCGCTATCGGCTCGGTTGATGCTTCATATCAACGAACTCACCTATCGGATCGAGGGCAAGGTCATCCTCGACAGCGCCACGGCGGCCATCCCGCCGGGCCATAAGGTCGGCCTTGTCGGACGCAACGGCGCCGGTAAGACGACACTGCTGCGCCTGTTGAAGGGCGAGATCCACCCCGACGACGGCAGCGTCTCAACGCCGCGCAACGTCCGCATCGGCCATGTGGCGCAGGAAGCGCCTGGCGGCGACGCAACGCTCATTGAATGGGTCCTTGCCGCCGACACCGAACGCGCGAGCTTGCTCGACGAAGCGGAAAACGCCACCGACCCGCACCGCATTGCCGACATCCAATTGCGCCTGACCGACATCGACGCACACTCGGCGCCGGCACGCGCCGCTCAAATTTTGTCCGGCCTTGGCTTTGACGAAGCAGCCCAACAGCGCGCCTGCCGCGAGTTCTCTGGCGGATGGCGCATGCGCGTGGCACTTGGCGCAATCCTGTTTCTGGAGCCCGAAATCCTACTGCTCGACGAGCCGACCAACTATCTCGATCTCGAAGGCACGATGTGGCTCGAGAGCCATTTGAAGACCTATCCCCACAGCGTCTTAATCGTCAGCCACGACCGCGACCTCTTAAACCGCGCCGTCAACGCCATCCTGCACTTGGATCGCGGCAAACTCATCAATGTACACGGGCGGCTACGACGACTTCGAGGAAGCGCGCCGCGAAAAGCAGCGGCTCGAACTCAAACTCAAGAAGAAGCAAGACGACCAGCGCCGCCACATCCAGGCCTTCATCGACCGCTTCAAGGCCAAGGCCAGCAAAGCCAGCCAAGCCCAGAGCCGCGTCAAAGCACTCTCCAAAATGAAGCCTATTGCCGCACAGGTCGACGATCGCGTGGTGCCGTTTCTCTTGCCCAAGCCCGCGAAAACCATTGCCAGCCCGCTGCTCAGGCTTGAATCTGCAAGTGCTGGATACGAGCCCGGCAAAGCAATCCTCAACAATCTTAGCCTGCGCATTGACAACGACGACCGGATTGCGCTGCTCGGCCAGAACGGCAACGGCAAGTCGACATTCGCTAAACTTATTGCTGGGAGACTGGCCCCGCTCACAGGCAAAGTCTTCGGCGCCCAGAAAGTCGAAGTCGGCTACTTCGCGCAGCATCAACTCGACGACCTCAATCCCTTGTCGACGCCTTACGACTACATGCTGAAACTCATGCCGGACGCGACCGAAGCGCAGCGTCGCGGCAAGCTCGGCGCATTCGGCTTCTCCTTCGATAAGGCCGATACCAAATGCAATGTACTCTCGGGCGGCGAGAAGGCCCGTTTGCTGCTGGCGCTGACAGCGTTCCACGCGCCTAACCTGTTAATCCTCGACGAACCAACCAACCACTTGGACGTCGATAGTCGCGAAGCCTTGATCCACGCGCTGATTGAATATGATGGCGCCGTCATCTTGATCAGTCATGATCGCCATCTCATTGAAGCCAGTGCCGACCGGCTTTGGATTGTGCGCAATGGAACTGTGTCCAATTATGATGGCGACATGGAGAGCTACCGGGCTGAAATGCTCGCAGAACGCGGGCAGAAAGCGCGGGAACGCACCAAGGAACAGAGTTCAGGAACAGACCCCTCCGAAAGTCGCGCCGATCTACGCCGTGCCGCCGCCGGTAAGCGCGCGGAACTTGCGCCACTGAAGAAAATCGTGAACGCCGCCGAAAAAGCTGTGGAAAACCTCAGCATCGAAATTGCTAAACTCGATAGTGTACTTTCTGATTCTGCAATCTATGCGCGTGACCCTGCCAAGGCACAACAAGCGGGTCTGATGCGAGGTCAACTCGCTAAGCAATTGAGCGATGCGGAAGAAACTTGGTTCAATGCGAGCGCGGCCTACGATGACGCCGTTAATCTGACGTCAGACTAATGTCTGACAACTGATTGAATTACATGTTCACAGCGGAAACTCCATCGCTTCAAAGAGGGTTGGCGCCAACGGTCAAGTTGGTTAATGAGACGAGGCCGGGAGCTGGCGGGGCCGCGGTGCGGGGTATCGCGGCCAGATGGTGAGGGCCAACTGGTTTGCTTCGTCAGCTCCCTACGCGTTTCAATTGCGCCCGATCTTTATTTGAGGGCTGACGCGGGCCGCGAGTACCGGTCGAAGCCTCCTGATCCGGGATACTGATCAACGGCGGCACTCTCCATTACCAAGCTCACATGACAGGCTTTTGACAGGGTAAGCCCCCACTCCGCAAGTTTGACACTCGCGCAGTGAAGCGCGCAATCTCTCAACTTGAGTTCCCGGGCGAGCAAGACTGCGCAAGCTGTCTTGCGGAGACCCGGGATCACGTCGGTGCACATGTTGTTCGGACGCAGTCCCGGCTCTTCGCAATCGATGCTTACGCATCAACGCGCGGCCGGGAAAGCAGCGTTGGAGGAAGTGCCCTTATCCCGCGATCTTGGAAAAATCGGCCACTGTCTGCGTCGCGGCGCGGATCTCGGACAAAAGCTTCAAACGGTTTTCGCGGATCTTCGGGTCGTCCACGTTGACCATGATCTTGTCGAAGAAGGCATCGACCGGCGGTCTGAGTTCGGCCAGCGCACGCATGGCACCGGCGAAATTCTCGACGTTGATGGCCGCGACCGTGTCCTGCTTCACTTCCTCGATTTTTGCGGCGAGCGCGGTTTCTTCGACTTCCTTGAGCAGCTTCAGATCGTACGTGCCCGCGTAGGATTTCTTGTCTTTCTTTTCTTCGATTGAGAGGATGTTGGCCGCGCGCTTGACGCCGGCCAGCAGGTTCGTGCCGTCGTCGGTCTTCAGGAATGCGTCCAGCGCTTCGACACGCCGCACGATGAGCGCGAGATCGTCCTGTCCGCCAAGCGAGAAGATGGCGTCGATCAGGTCGTGGCGCTTGCCCTGGTCCTTGAGGAAGACTTTGAGGCGGTCGGCGAAGAAGGTGAGGAGGTCTACTGTCTCAACATTCACCTGCCTGCCATTCGAATCAACGTGACCGGAAAGCTTTGTTCCCTTCATCGACTTTCGAATTGCCGGATGTGCGCTTTCAATCGCCGTAACGAGCGGCAGCCTCAGATCATTCTCCAGCACAATGCTGATCACGCCCAGCGCCGCACGCCGCAGCTGATAGGGATCGCCCGAACCCGTCGGCTTTTCGTTGATCGCCCAGAACCCAACCAGCGTGTCGAGCTTATCGGCTAGCGCCACCGCAATCGCCACCGCGTCGCCCTGATCCTCGCGCGGCACCGTGTCGGTCGGGCCCTTCGGCTTGTAATGCAACTCAATCGCCCGCGCGATCTCGGCCTTAGTTCCAGCGTGTTCCGCATAATAGCGGCCCATCAGGCCCTGCAGCTCCGGGAACTCACCGACCATGCCCGATACAAGATCGGCCTTGCACACCTGTGCCGCGCGGCGTGCGTCCTCGGGATTTGCGTCCACCGCGCCCGCAATCTGAAACGCCAGTTCCGCCACGCGCTCGACGCGATCCTTTTGCGATCCCAGTTTCTCGTGAAACGTGATCCCCGACAACGCGCTCGCCATCTCGTCGAGCGGCTTTTTGAGATCCTGATCCCAAAAGAACTTGGCATCGCTCAACCTGGCGCGAATGACCTTCTCGTTTCCCGAGATGATCTGCAAACCCGCATCCTTGGCCGTCAAATTCGAAACCAGAAGAAACTTGTTCGCGAGTTTTTTTGTTTTCGGATCGCGCAGCGAAAAGCACTTTTGATGCGCCTTCATCGACGTCATCAGGCATTCAGCCGGAACGCTCAAAAATTCCTTTTCGAACGACCCCATCAGAACGACCGGCCATTCGGTCAGCCCGGCATTTTCATTCAATAGCGCTTCGTCCTCGACGAGTTCGAGCTTTGCGTCTTTTGCCAAGGCGCGGGCCTGCTCGGCAATCGAGGCCGCGCGCTTTGCGGAATCGAGCACGACCTTGTGGGCCAGAAGCTTGCCTTCATAGTCGGCGAAATCCTTCACCTTGAAGGGCTCTCCGCCCAAAAAGCGGTGACCCGAAACAATATCACCCGACGTAATGCCCGCCCATTCCAGCGGGATAATCTTGCCCCCAAGCAGACACATCATCGACTGCAACGGCCTGACCCACTGGAAAGCCGAAGAGCCCCACCTCATAGATTTCGGCCACGGGAATTTCCCCAAGACTTCATGCACCGTCTCAGCGATGATCTCAGCCGCCGCACGCCCAGGCTTGTCAATTCTCGCGACGTAATAATCGCCCTTCTTCTCGTCCTTGACGATTTCGGCGTCGGAAAGCGTAGACAATCCTGCCGATTTCAAAAACCCTTGAACAGCTTGCTCCGGCGCCCCCACGCGCGGACCTTTTTTCTCTTCCGAAATCGCGGGTGATTTCGCGGGAACGCCATGGATCACCAGCACCAACCGTCGCGGCGTCGAGAAATTTTTCGCTTCTCCCGTCTCAAGCCCGCGCGCCTTCAGGCCTTCGCCCACGAGGCGGCGCAAATCTTCGCTCGCCCGCACTTGCATACGTGCCGGAATTTCTTCGGAGAACAGTTCGAGGAGTAGTTCGGACATTCGAAATCAATCTCAACCGTCGAGGCAGTGAAATCCCCCTCCCCTCGACGGGGAGGGGTTAGGGGTGGGGTGAAGATCAGAGCGGGATGCTGCAGTTGAACCCCGAAGTCATAATCAAGTCCAGTGTGCTACAGATCAACTGACGCCTGAGTGATCCCCCCACCCCCAGCCCCTCCCCGCGAAGGGGGAGGGGAGCCACGCACGTACAGCACATGGGGAGTGAGTGAAATTCAATACGCGCCAGCAGGCTTGGCGTCAGCCGGGGCGTCAGCCTTCGGAGTTTCAGGTGCCTTCTCAACTGCCGCCGGAACGGCGATTTCACCGCTGCCCATCAACCTCTTGCCTATATCTTCAATGGCCCCTGTCGCTGTCAGGTATCCAAGACCCACCAGCAGCATGGCAACGAACATACGGAAAATCGGCGGCTTCTTGTTCAGCATCAAATAGCCAACCGCAAACAGCGGCACGAAACTCGCCAGTAATCCAACGACCAAGTTCGTGCTCATGTCCGTCCTCCTCAATTCATTCTTGTTGTCGGCAGTTCGCCAAGAACCGGTTGTTTCTTGTCTAACTCTATCGGCCAACCGATATCCCAGGGGAATGCTCCCGCAAGGTTGGGCCAGACGATCTGAAATAATGGAAAAGTCGTTCCTTGGTAGAACCACTTGGCACTGCGCGTGTAATCTTCGCTTGTCACGGTTGCATCGGCTTCAAGAAACGTGACGTTGAAATCCTTCAAAAACCCACCGTAGCAACCTTCTTTAGAAAAAGTCTCGCCTCCTCTCAGCCGCCTACCGTACTCATTGACCATCCAAAAACTGACTTCAGTTTTTTGACCAATGACCAAAACTTCTGGCATCTTCAAGGTTTCAAAAATGCCAATTGAGTAACTAAAATCCGGCAACTCTTGCTTTGGATCAAAGACCGACGTAACGGACCAGCCGTGCTTGTCGACTTGGGCCAAAAGTTTTTCCTCGTAGTCATCTTTCGGTAGAGGCCGTGCTTTCATGCGCGTCCTCCTTCTGTGTTGAGCCAGGCGCCGCAGCAGGCTTTCGCCAGTTCGCGCACGCGCAGGATATAGCTTTGCCGCTCGGTGACTGAAATCACCCCGCGAGCATCAAGCAAATTGAATACATGTGAAGCCTTGATGCACTGGTCGTAGGCGGGCAGAGCCAGCAGGTGCTTGTCCCCGCCGCTGCCTTTATCGAGCAGAGCTTTGCACTCGCTTTCCGCGTCCTTGAAGTGCTGGAGCAGCATGTCCGTATTGGCATGCTCGAAGTTGAAGCGCGAGTATTCCTGCTCGGCCTGCAAAAACACGTCGCCGTAATTTAATCGGCGCGCATCCGTCCGGCCGTTGAAATTCAAATCGAACACCCGGTCAACGCCCTGCACGTACATGGCGAGGCGCTCGAGCCCGTATGTGATTTCACCCGAGACCGGATTGCAATCGTAGCCGCCAACTTGCTGGAAGTATGTGAACTGCGACACTTCCATGCCGTTGCACCAGACTTCCCAACCCAATCCCCACGCGCCAAGCGTCGGGCTTTCCCAGTCGTCCTCGACGAAGCGGATATCATTGATCGACGTGTCGATGCCGATGGCGTCGAGGCTCTGAAGATAGAGTTCCTGGATGTTGGCCGGCGACGGCTTCATGATCACCTGGAACTGATAGTAATGCTGCATCCGGTTCGGGTTTTCGCCATAGCGCCCATCCTTCGGGCGGCGCGACGGCTGCACATACGCTGCCGCCCAGGGCTTTGGCCCAAGCGCGCGCAACGTCGTCGCCGGGTGAAATGTTCCAGCGCCCACTTCCATGTCGTAGGGCTGCAGCACCACGCACCCTTGCGCGCCCCAAAACTGTTGCAGCGTCAGGATCAGATCCTGAAACGCCTCTTTGGGGCGCAGGGCAGGTGCGGCTGCAGATGTTTTGGGGGCCGTCTTGGTGGGCATCGAAGAGCTCTTTTTATGCGTTTGCGCTGCACTATAAGCATTCGCACCCCCTTGTCACCCCGGGATGCCCTAATCCCACGTTTGTCTTTGTGCGGCAGGCCTTTGGGGCTAGGCTCTCGCGTGGCCCGGCAAGCTTGCGCCAGCGCCCAAGACAAACGCGTTCAATGGAGTAAACACAATGGCCGTCCTAAAAGTCATCGAGTTAATGGCGAATTCGTCTAAGAGCTGGGAAGACGCGACCCAACAAGCCGTCGCCAAAGCCAGCAAAACCTTGAAGGGCGTCAAATCGGTTTGGGTTCAGGATTTCTCCGCATCGGTCGGCAAAAACGGCAAGATCGACAACTTTCGTGTGACCTGCAAAGTAACGTTTGAGCTCAAAGACAAGAACGGCGGCTAGCCGCTGCCCTCAGGTACTGTTCTGGCGCGGCTTATAGGCACCGGCCTTCTCGTCCCACTGGAGTTCGCCCAAATCTTTCGGGCCACCCTTGGCAGCAGCCGTTTCGCGCCGGCGCCGCTCGACTTCGGACGGGCTCTCCGTCTGCGCCTGCGCCACAAGCTTCGTGAAAAGTTTGTAGCCGGCGTAAAGGCCAACACCGGCAGCGGCCAGGATAATGAACGGCGGCATGAGATTAGTCTTTCGTCACAACCCAAAGCGCGACCAGAGCGCTCTGGTCTCCACAGCGGACACCAGATCATCGGCGAAAGCAAGGCCGCCCAAGGACCCAAACGTCGCCAGGCCCGTCGCAGGCGCAAGGCGGCGCAAGCGCGACAGTAGCCCCGTTTTCTGGGTTTCGACCACCTGCAGGCGCACATCCACCCCGTGCAGTTCCTGCATTTTGCTGCGTACGTCCGCGATGCCGTCGATCAATCCGAGTTCCAATGCTTTAGGTCCTGCCCAGAACGCGCCGGAAAATAATTCTGAATCTGGCGCTTTTAATTTGCCGAGGCGGCGTTCTTTCACCAGGCCGATGAATACGTCGTGCACATCGCGCTGAATGGCCTTCAAGCGCTCAACATCGTCCGCCTTTTCGGGCAAAAAGGGATCAAGCGTACTCTTTGATAATCCCGCTGTATAAACGCGCCGCTCGATGCCGAGCTTGTCGATGGCTTCGACAAATCCGAAACCCGACGAGATGACGCCGATGGACCCGACAATCGACGACGGATCGGCATAAATCTCGTCACCCGCAATGGCGAGAAAATATCCCCCCGACGCCGCGACGTCCTCGCAGAACACGTAGACTTTCTTTTTCTTTTCTTCGGCCAGTTGCCGGATGCGCTTGAAAATGAGGTTCGACTGCACGGGCGACCCACCGGGCGAATTGATGAGCACGGCGACCGACGGCAACTTCGAGAGTTCAAACGCCTTCTCAATCGCGCCTGCGACGCCCGCAATTGACAAACCTGGGCGCAGCGGCGTCGCCATGCCGATGGGGCCGGTAAATCGCAAAACAGGTACGACAGACTTGCGCGAGAACGGCCACATTGAGAAATACTCCGCGGGGATACGGCACAGCAAAGAGACACGCCAAATTTGCGTTGAAACAGGTAGGTTAAAAGAATCTCTTTTTCCAGTCCTTGATTATCGCCACTTCACATGCCAAGCGCGCCGCCATGCCGGAGGATCTGCTGTGCCGCAACCGTGAATTCATTGCCCTCGCCGTGCAACACGAATGGCGGGCGCAACATAAGCGGCGCGCGGCTGCCCTTGATGCCTTGCACCAGCACGCGGATCGCCGGCTTATGCAAGCGCGCGTGGATAGGCAGGATGATCAATCCGCCAAACCGCCCATCAAACGCGGCCAAAATATCCGGCAGCGCTTCAGTTTTATGTATGAGCGTCGCGCAGCCGCCAGGTCGCACCATACGCGCCATAAAGCGCAGCCAATCGTCGAGCGATTGACTTGGCATGGCATGTGACGCTGCTTTCAGTGCGTTGGGCGCGGGCGTGCCGGTGCCAAAATCGTGAAACGGCGGATTGGCGACCGCGTGGTCAAAACTTTCAGGTATTAGCCCGGCGGTTGAACCAACCTCCGCCTGCACGGCAGTAACGCGCCCAGCCAATATATTGGCGGCAATGTTCTCGACAGCAAGCTTTGCCAGTGCTGCTTCACGCTCAAGTAATGTGACCTTGAGACACGGCAGGCGGCTAGCGGCGCACAGGCCAACCGTGCCCACGCCCGCGCCGATATCGAGCAGGGTTGCATCACCCCCCTCGGGCGCACGAATGCTCGCCGCGAGCAAGACCGCATCAACACCCGCCCGATAGCCCTTGCGCGGCTGGCGCACGATTAAACGGTCGCCGAGGAAATAATCTTCGGTAACGTCTTGGCCTTCGGTAACCTCTTGGACCATTTCCGGGACCATGTCCGGCACAGCGCACTCTATCTCTGAATTACTCACATCACGCCTTTTCAGAGCCCGCAATCCATTCTCCAATTCCCGCCTCGCGCATGAGCCCGGCCGCCTCGTCCCACGAAACGTCCGGCACCATGAGCCGGCGTGGGAAGGCTCCGATCGAGCCCTCCACGATGCTGATATGCTGATCGAAAACAAGGGCTTCGATACCTGCATCCTGCAGGAGGCTCTGGACGAAACTCAATAAAACCGGATCTGTGGTCAGGATCAGTTCGCGCATGCCTCAAAGATAGACTATCCAGGGGCGCCCGCCTACGACAACATGCCTACGCCAACTTGCCCAAGCCATCCTGCATGCGCCAATCCGACCGGCTAGCATTGGCGCGGATGCCGGACTATATTTTATTCAACTTCAATATGTTGGGAGCCGGACTTTGGGTCGCGTTATACCGCTCGATGAGGCGCGCGAAGGTGCGCAGGACTTGAAACCGCTGATGGATCTCGTCAATGAGGACATGCAGGCGATCAATCGCATCATTCTCGACAAGGCCGTGTCCGATGTCGAATTGATCCCGGAACTCGCTCATCACTTGATTGACAGCGGCGGCAAACGGCTGCGTCCGATGCTGGCGCTCGCTTCCGCAAAACTCTGCAAATACCCCGGCAACGGACATGTGCGCACCGCCGCTGCGGTTGAATTCATGCACACGGCAACTCTTCTGCACGACGACGTGGTCGACGAAAGCGGCACACGGCGCGGCAAGAAGACGGCGCGCATGATCTGGGGCAATCAGGCGAGCGTTCTGGTCGGCGATTTCCTTCTCGGTCAGGCCTTCAAAATGTTCGTCGATGTCGGGTCGTTGACGGTATTGCGCATTATGTCGAACGCGGCGGCCACCATTGCCGAAGGCGAAGTCATGCAGCTTTCGGCCGCGCAAAACACCTCGACCACCGAAGACGATTATCTGGCCATTATCAACGCCAAGACTGCGGCATTGTTCTCGGCAGCGGCCGAAGCAGGAGCGGCGCTCGCTCAGCGCCCGGCAGAGGAGCAGGCAGCGCTGCGCTCCTACGGCCGAAACCTCGGCCTTGCCTTCCAACTTGTCGATGACGCGCTCGACTATTCGGGTGACAGCACGAGCCTTGGAAAATCGACCGGCGATGACTTCCGCGAGGGCAAGATCACGCTTCCTGTCATTCTCTCGTTCAGGCGGGGATCGAGCGAGGAACGCTCATTCTGGAACCGGACCATTGCCGAAGGCGACATCAAGGATGGCGACCTCGAAAACGCAATTTCGCTGATGAAGCGCCACAAGGCCATCGATGCGACGTTCGAGCGTGCCCGCTCCTACGGCTCGATTGCGCGCGACGCGCTGGCGATTTTCCCCGCCAGCCGCGAAAAAGATGCGCTCGAACGCGTGATCTCGTTCTGCGTCAGCCGGAGCCACTGAGGCACAACCAACTTTGATTGAATTGGTCGCGGAACTACTCCCTCTCCCCGTCTTGGCGAAGCCACGCTTCGCTTGGACGGGAGAGGGGACTCCCAGGAATTACCCCAATGTGACGGCCTTCACCCACCAGTTAGGCTGAGCGCGTTGCAGCGAAGCGGCGGCGGACGGGGCCTTTGCCGCTTCTTCGAAAATGACAAAGAATGTGGGTCCGGCACCTGACATGCGGACTACGTCGCGGCCGAAGCGAAGGGACTCCAATTCCCCGACAACTTTGGAGACGTTGGGCATTGTTCGCACTGCAGCAGCTGCGAGGTGATTGTTGCCGCGCCTGACAACCGCCAGAAGCTCAGCGCGATCGGCAATTCCCGGATGACGTTCGGGTTGTTCCAGGCATCGTTTTATTAGACCTGCGGCATAGGCCCGAAAAACCTGCGCGGTCTTATCTTCGGGCACTGCAATCAGAGGATTGACGACAATCGCATCGATACGCACGGGTTCAGCGAACTTGAGCGGCGCGACGATCTCGCCTATCCCCTGCATCCACGACATTTTAGAAACCAGACACACAGGAACATCGGCCCCCAGTCGCAACGCGAATGCGTTCCAATCGAGCGTCTCAGCGTGCTCCGGATTAGCCCTCTGCACCGCGCGTATCACGGCCGCCGCATCGGCCGACCCGCCGCCAATGCCCGCCGCAACGGGTAAGTTTTTTTCCAGATGCACCGCCCCAAGCTGCAACTGCGGCGCTTCTATTTCCAGCCGCCGCAAAACAACCTCGACCAAATTCGCGCCCGCAATCGAACCCGCAAACTGACCTGACGTCGTAACGCCAACAGGCTTTGAGGTGTCGAGCGTGACCCAATCGCCAACGTCGGCGAAGGCCACGAGGCTCTTCATCTCGTGATAGCCGTCAGGCCGCCGCCCCAAGATTTCGAGCGTCAGGTTTATCTTGGCGGGCGCAAACTCTTTGAAAACGGTCATGCGTGCATAGCCCGGCTCATATGGAAACGGGCGCCAATGGCGCCCGTTGGGTGATATTCGAAAGTCCGCGAGCCATACTTACTCCACGACGCGCTTTGGCGGGCCCGACCGGTTCTCGCTGCGCCGGCGCGACGATTCTACACGCTGCACCTGCTTGTTCTTCTGTCCGGCCTTGACCTCGGCCTTGGCCGGCAATCCGCTTTCCATTTTCACTTTGATCTTTTCCGCGTCTTCCGGCTCAGGACTGAGCGTCAGGGCCTGGCTCCACTGGAACTTGGCTTCACGCTCGCGGCCAACCTGCCACAACGCGTCACCCAAGTGATCGTTCAAGGTCGGGTCTTCCGGCTTGATCTCGACCGCGCGTTCAAGATAGCGCACGGCCTCCTTGTAGCTGCCTTGCTTGTAATGGGCCCAACCGAGGCTATCGACGATATACCCGTCGTCAGGCTTCAACTGCACGGCCTTTTCAATCAGCTTCATGCCTTCTTTGAGATTGCGCCCCTGGTCGATCCAGGAGTAGCCGAGATAGTTGAGCACCAAAGCTTGTTCCGGCGCCAGAGCCAGCGCCTTCTTCAAGTCGGCTTCGGCAGACGGCCAATTCTTCAAGCGCTCATACGCCGTGCCGCGGGCATAATAGTAACCCCAGTGCCGGTTGTCTGGCTTGCCAATGATATCGATGGCGCGCGTGAAATATCCGACCGCATCAGCGTATTTCTTGCGCGCACGCATGATGTTGCCGAGCGCTTCGAGCGGTCGCACATCGCGCGGATCCTTCTTGGCGAGCGCTTCAAGCAGAGCCTGAGCCTCCTCGGACTTCTCCAATGAATTGAGGTTGAACGCCTTGCGTATCTCAATCGCACTCTGAAGCGCCGAACCTTTTGGAATTTTCTCGTAGGTGGCAATAGCCACGTCGAAGCGGCGCGCCGTTTCTTCGGCACTTGCAAGGGCCGCAAGCGCAAAGGCGTGATCTGGTTTCGCATAGAGCGCGAGCTGCAGGTAGATGGTACCGAGGCTGACGCCGCCTTCGCCGGTCAAGGCTTCGCCTAAGCCGTAAAACACTTCCGACAGCCCTTCGATTGGCGTCGTGATCAAAGGTCCGATTTTCTGCTTGGCGTCGATCCGGCTGCGCATATCTTTGGCCAAAGGATGCGGCTCGCCCTGTGCTTTCTCAAATTGATCGTTCAAAACTTTGCGTGCGTGTTTGTAGTCGCCCTGATTGGCCGCATGTTGCGCATAAGCAAGCGACGTTCGAAGCGTGCGGCTGTCTTGCTTAAACATGCGCTCATAAGCGGAACGCGCCTCGCCTTTTTTACCAGCCAAGTCGGCAATGAGCGCCTTGTGATAGCGCAGGTAGAACTGCGCCCACTCGGGCTGCTTGGGCAGATCAACAGCCAGGAGTGCGCCCGACGCGTCGCCGGCTGCAAATTTGGTCCAGCCCAATGCGACCGCGCTGGTCAACTCGCCGATTGGATTTTCTGAGGCCGCCTTGAAATGCTCTTCGGCCTTGGCGTAATTGCCAGACTTGAAAGATGTTACCCCAAGGAAAAAGCGCGACATGCGATTCGACGGCTGCACAGCTGCCAGCTGCTCGGCGAGTGGCAAGGCCTGTTCCCATTTGCCAGCCATCAGCTCCATCTGGAAGGCCTGCTCAAGGATAACTTCGTTTTGCGGATCGCGTGCCAGCGCGCGGCCGTAGAACCCGGCGGCACTTTCGGTGTCTTGCTGTGCCTTGGCAAACCGGCCGGCAAGATAGTTGCCAAGAAGCGAACGGGTAAATTCGGCTTCATCCGGCGACCGGGCGATGGTTCCGCCGGTCATGCCCGCTGCCGTCAGCATCGCAGCGCCTAAACCGATGACAAGAAACCGTCCGAGGCGCATGCGCATGAGCAAATCCTTATAACCGGCATCGAGCGCCGATTCTTGAACATCAGAGAGACTAGCAAGAGTTAGGGCTTCTTGGCGACCCGATTTGCATTAAAAACCAGCAACAAAATGCAGAAAGGCGAAAACCGGAGGCGCAGTTGCCGAAAGCGCTTGTCTTTGCCGCCAACAGTGCAAGGTTTGTCCCGCGCCTGCACGCCATGCCAGCAGAGTTTTCAACAGAACAATGCGCCAAAGCCACCTAAACTTCGACCGCACCAATTGCCTCGCGTTGCGCGATTAATCGACACGGCCCATTTCAAAACGGCCCTACATTCCGGCATAATTGGGGCCGCCGCCGCCTTCGGGACAGACCCATGTGATGTTTTGGCTCGGATCCTTAATATCGCAGGTTTTGCAATGTACGCAGTTCTGCGCGTTGATCTGAAAGCGCGGACGTCCCTCGCCATCCTGGACAATCTCATAGACGCCTGCAGGACAGTACCGTTGCGCGGGCTCCGCGTAATCTGGGAGATTGACACCAACAGGCACATGCGGATCGGCAAGCCTGAGGTGAACCGGCTGATCTTCCTCGTGATTGGTTGCCGAAAACGACACGTTTGTCAGCTTATCGAATGTCAGTTTGCCATCGGGCTTCGGGTAGACAATCGGCGCATATCGACCGGCCTTCTTGGTCGCCTCCGCGTCCGTCTTTCCGTGTTTCAGAGTATAACCGAGGCCTATGCCTGGAATTATCGTGTTGAGCCACATATCGACAGCGCCTAAGCCAATGCCGAACACCGTGCCGAGCTTCGACCAGAACGGTTTGACGTTACGCACCTTTTTCAGATCCGCAGCAATCTCGCCCGTGCGCACCGCCGTTTCATACGCGGTGAGCTTATCATGCGCGCGATTGTCGCCTATGGCTGCAAAAGCCGCTTCAGCAGCTGCGATGCCCGACAGCATGGCGTTATGGCTGCCCTTGATGCGTGGCACATTGACCATGCCGGCCGCGCAGCCAAGCAGCGCGCCACCCGCAAATGCGAGATCGGGCATCGATTGCCAGCCGCCCTCGGAAATGGCTCGCGCGCCGTAAGCAATGCGTTTGCCGCCCTCGAAGACGTCGCGGATGGCGGCATGCGTCTTGAAACGCTGGAATTCGTCATAAGGCGAAAGATATGGATTCTCGTAGTTCAAGTGCAGAACGAAACCCACCGACACCAGATTATCGCCGTAGTGATACAGAAACGATCCGCCACCTGTCCGGTTGCCAAGCGGCCAGCCGAACGAGTGCTGGACCAGGCCGCGCCGGTGGTGTTCCGGCTTCACCTGCCAGAGTTCTTTGAGGCCGATGCCGTATTTCTGCGGTTCATGGCCCTTGTCTAGCCCGAACCGTTTGATCAATACCTTGCTCAGCGAGCCACGCACACCTTCTGCAATCAATGTGTACTTGCCGCGCAGTTCCATGCCGCGCACGAAACTGTCCTTGGCGTGCCCCTCGCGGTCAACGCCCATATCGCCGGTCGCCACGC
Organism: uncultured Alphaproteobacteria bacterium; assembly: GCA_963764605.1. Lineage (GTDB taxonomy): Bacteria > Pseudomonadota > Alphaproteobacteria > Rhizobiales > Hyphomicrobiaceae > Hyphomicrobium_B. The sequence goes on along the minus strand of CAVXTJ010000010.1, from coordinate 93,012 downwards.
CAACAACGGCGCCCTTCTCGTCATGGAGTACTTCGCACGCGGCAAATCCCGGATAAATCTCGACGCCAAGTTCGGCCGCCTGCTCACCGAGCCACTTGCACAGTGCTCCCAAGCTGACGATGTAGTTGCCGTGGTTTTTCATCAAAGGCGGCATCGGCCAGTTTGGTAGAGTGACATCACCCTCGGGGCCCAAAAAAAGAAAACGATCTTCGGTGACCGGCGTATCAACAGGAGCGCCTCTGGCCTTCCAATCTGGGATCAAGCGATTGAGACCAACCGGGTCTATGACAGCGCCCGAGAGAATATGCGCACCAACTTCAGAGCCCTTTTCGAGTACGACAACAGAAATCTCTTTGCCTTCGGCGGCGGCGAGTTGCTTCAGCCGGATGGCCGCCGACAGGCCGGATGGACCCGCGCCGACAATCACGACATCGAAATCCATTGCCTCCCGTGGGGTGTCCCGGGGAGAGAGCTCGGCGCCGTTGCGTGCCATTTGCGATTTTCCTGTCTTCAGTACCTCATCCCGATTAGGGCCGGACAACCAGGAGCGTCAAGCACGGCGGGCCGCCTGCGACAGTGGGACGGGCACTTCAATTGCTTTTGCTGTGGGCGGCAAGACGCCTATACTGGAACTCATGACCACCGGCCTCCAACAGCATGAACTGCTTGCCTTGCTCGATTGGCAGCGCGCCATGGGTGCAGACGCCGTTCTCGGCGATGAGCCGGTGGACTGGCTTGCCCGCGGCCCTGTTGCTCCTGGCGCCGATTTCAGATGGCCAGAACGGACACAAGAGCAAACACAAGACCGCCCGCGCGACCAATCCGCGCCCGGTGCCCCGGCAGCGCCAGCACACCTCGCGGCACGGCCACCAGCGTCACTGCGTGTCGAAGCGCCGGTGCGGCCTCAAACTCCGCTCGCTCCGAGTGCCGCCGAAACCGATGCCCGCCGGATTGCCCGCGCCGCGACCAGCCTCGAAAGTCTTGGCGCGGCCCTGAAAGCTTTTGACGGCTGCACTCTCAAAGCCACCGCAACCAATCTCTGTTTCTACAGGGGCGCTGCAAAATCCAGACTGATGCTCATTGGCGAAGCGCCGGGCCGCGACGAGGATATCGAGGGCAAACCGTTCGTCGGCCGTGCCGGGCAATTGCTCGATAAAATGCTGGCCGCCATCAATCTCACCGAAGCTGACGTCCATATCACAAATATCGTCTATTGGCGCCCGCCGGGAAATCGCACGCCTACACCTCAAGAAGCTCTTGCCTGCCGTCCGTTTTTGGAACGGCAGATGGAGCTGGTTGCACCTGACATCGTCTTGGCTGTTGGCGGTGCGGCCGCAAAGGAAGTGCTCGGCGTCACCGACGGCATCATGCGGCTGCGCGGCAAATGGCGCGAGATCGAAATTGGCGGAACCAAAGTCGCCGCCATGGCAACACTGCACCCGGCCTATTTGTTACGCACGCCTGCCGCCAAGCAGATGGCATGGCAAGATCTGCTGGCTTTAAAAGCCAAACTCGGCACATGATTTTTTAGCAATTCTTTATCCCTAAGGGCAATTTCATATCAAATTTGAATCAAAACCCGCGCTAATCGATAAAATTTTATGGATCTGCTTAAGCGGATTTGAGGTGCCATCAGCGCATGATGCATCATGAGCTGCAAGACATCGCACTTGCATAGTTCCGGCGTAGAAGCGAGTGATAAATATGAAAAGCGGTTTGCTATACTTGAGGCCGTCGCGGTTGACGTTCGTGCGCCTCACGGGCCCTTACGAGACCACAATTCCGGCCGCCTGGGAAAAAATGTTCGCCTGGCTCGACAAAGTTGGTTGCAACTCGTCGTTCGGGCGCGGCTTCGGTTTGGCGCGCGACAACCCCAACATGGTTGGCACTGACAAGTGCCGCTACGATGCCTGCATTGAACTCGAACCGATCTTCGAAGAGCGCGCGATCCGCGAACTTGGCGCGCAAACCCTTCCCGGCGGTTCCTATGTGCGCGAGCGCAGGATCGGCGATTACCAGGATCTTTGCGCACAAGTCTCCAATTTGCACGCTGCCTTTGAGGCGCCAACAGGCCTGATGCTCGATGATAAGCGCCCGGTCGTGACGATCTATCTGGATGATCCGCGCCGCATGCCCAAGGCTGAACTGCGCTCGGACTTCTGCATGCCCGTCAAAGCCAAGACCAGCCGTAGCGACCTCGAAGCCGCATAAATACAGCCCCGCCAACCCAGGCGACGATCCCAGACTGGACGAGTGTTACAAGACGCGCCACACTCCCGGTGCTCGAGGAGGTCTTCCCGGGTTAGGCTGAGGTTGTTTATGGCTGGCATCGACGAAACGCGCGACTTCATTCCCATCCGCATCGCCATTTTGACGATGTCGGACACACGCATCTGCGGCGGACGACAAATCCGGTGATGTGCTGGCGGAACGGATAAAATCCGCCGGCCACGCGGTTGCCGATCGCGCCATCGTCAAAGACGACACCGCCGCCATTCGCGGAAAAATCGAAGGCTGGATCGCCGACCCCGAATATCGACTGCGTGATCACCACAGGCGGGACGGGGTTCACCGGCCGCGACGTCACGCCCGAAGCCGTGAAGCCGCTATTTGAAAAAGAGATCGAAGGTTTCGCGATCCTCTTTCACATGCTGTCGTATCAAAAAGTAGCGACATCCACGATCCAGTCGCGCGCATGTGCGGGCGTTGCGCGCGGCACGTACATTTTCTGCCTGCCCGGTTCGCCCGGCGCCTGCAAGGACGCATGGGACGGTATTTTGCAGTTCCAGCTCGACATGCGCCACCGCCCCTGCAATCTCGTTGAGATCATGCCGCGGCTCGAAGAGCACCGGCGCGGCAAAGCCTAGAGTGGTTCCGGAAAAAGCTTGTCCCGGCGAAGGCCGGGATGGGAACCGGTTTTCCGAAAAGAAGCACGGCAAAACAAAGAACTAGGGTCTGTATCCATGATTCAATTAAAACCGGACAGACCCTTAGCGAGCCGCAGACGTTTCGCTAATGCCCCACGCCCCGTCCTGCATCACAGCACAAAATCCACGCCGTTCACGTTGCTAAGCTCGATCGTGTGACCAACGTCGATGATGGAGATCGAGAAATCGGCAATCTTGTCGCCATTGATGTCGCCTTCGATGATCTGTCCAATCGACGACCACACCGCACGCAATTCGCCAGCCGTCCCGCCCCAGGCAACATTGGTACCAACGAACTTGAAGGCGTCGTTTCCTGCAATTTTCGAATTGGCGTCGATCTTCGATAAGTCGATCACGTCGCCGCCGGGCCCGCCGGCAAAATCCACGATCCAGTCGCGAGTTGCCGACGTTATTCCGCTATCGGAAATAGCGAAATACCAGAACGTATCGTCGCCTGCGCCGCCCGCAAGCGTATCGGCTCCTGATCCGCCAATGATTGCATCTACGCCGGCGCCACCGTTCAACTGGTCGTTGCCCGCATAACCCCACAGGTGATCGTCACCAGCATTGCCTGCAAGTTCGTTGGCAGCACCTGAGCCGAAAATGACGTCGGCGAATTGGGTGCCTTACACGCGCTCGAAATTCGTGACCGTATCGTACGGCGCTGTCACGCTCGACGGCGGCTGCCCCGCGACGTCGGCGCCGTAGGCACGATTTGCCATCGCCTCAGCGGTGCCGATGCCAGAATTCGTCTCGGCATGGGCAATGGTATCAAGATTGATGACAATGCCACCGCTCAACGCCGCGCGCGCGTCGTAAGAATCGAGCAGGCCGGCGCCGCCATCAATCAGGTCGTAGCTGTCCAGGTTGGCGGCAGCACCAGTTGCAACGTAGTGGTCGTCACCTGCGCCGAGCCGGTAGATATCGCCACCATTTCCGTCTTTGACCTTTTCCGCGTAGGCGCCGCCGTTGAATGTATCGTTGCCGTCTCCCAAATCAACGACCCCGTTGATCTGCCCACTAGCGGTCCCGGTCTTCAAAAGGCTGACGTACTTGTGCTTTGTTGCACTGTATTTCAATGCCTTGTACTTGAATGCGATGTAATTGTTTACCGTGTCGTCTCCATCTCCTGTGATGACATCGCCAGAAATCGTGCCGCCGGTGCCAACCTTAAGGGACGTGCGCGCGGCGTTGGTGATCGCATCGGCACCCGATCCGGTGATGATGCTGTCGCCGTTGATATCAACACCGATTGACCCGGTGTTGACGACCGAATTGTTGCCGTCGCCGGCGTTGACCGCGCCTAAAAGCTTGCCGGAATTTGAAATCGCATCTGCATCGAATGAGCCCGCGTAGCTCGCCCCTTCGAGGGCCGGTGTGCCGGTCAATTTCCCGACAGTACCAGAGTTGATAAGCACGTTGGCGCCTGCGGCCATGTTAACGCCGCCAAGAAGCGTCGCCTTATTCGTGACCGTGTCTGCGCCGCTCCCGCCAGCATAACTCCGGTTGTGCGGCGTCCATCCCGACCGTGCCTGAATTGAGAACCGAGTTGGTGCCGTCCAAGAGCGCAATCGACGCCGACAAGCGTTCCCGAATTCGTGACGCTATCGCTGCCAATTGCACCGCCTCGAACGCTCACTCCCGCGCCATCGGCGCCGATGCTGCCCGAGTTATTCAGCGTGTTGGTGCCAGATCCAAGCTCAACGTGCCCGCTGATCGTTTTCGTATTCGTGAAACCATCGTTGCCAGCCCCGCCCACAACGCGCCCCGTTATCGAGCCGCTGTTTGTTAGTATATTCGTGCCGCCAGCCAGGTCGACATTGCCGGAGATCAAACCCCGAGTTCGAAACCGTGTCGTTGCTCAAGCCGCTGAAATCAAAAATTGCGTAGCTGGTGCCGATAATCGATCCTGAGTTTGTGATGCTGCTTACAGCCCCACCCTCGATGGAGATGCCGTTGACCGCGCCAACAATCGAGCCAGAGTTATTGATAGCCACAGAGCTTCGCGCCAGCGATGCCGTGATTGCCGGTACCGGAAACGGAGGCTGCCGCACTGACCGAAATGCTCGAAGCCGCTGCATTCCCAGCCGCAAGCAAGATGCCGTTTGTGCCGATGACAATGCCATTGATGAGCGGCGGCCCAGGCGCCGGTGTTTGCTAGACTTGCGCCGGCGCTGCCGGCTGCCGGGTCGGTCGAAATCAGAAATGCGCCTGCTTCAACGGTCAAAGTGTCGGCAAGCACGCTGTCCAAGACGAAGGCACTACCAAGGTCCGTCAAAACGCTTGGCAGCGTTCCAAGCAGCACCTGTCGATGAAATCTTGTAATTGGCCATGCCGGTCACCCCGTAGAGAAGACGTAAACACGCACAGCTCGCCGCAAGTCCTGCTGGCTTTGCAGAAAACGCGTGAGAGTACGCTCGTCGATTGAATTGTCTGAGACTTGGTTACGCGAGCAAGAGCACGGTCATTAGCGCTGTGCTCTTGCATTTCCGTTGCTCGCCTCACGCGACGCGACGCGAATCAGTGGCGAGACATGTCAAACATTAGAATGGATAGGGGCAAAAGTCATTTGAAATTGCCGCCGCAATTCGCGATTGCTTGCTGAGACAACTATCTCTTGGGAGCGGTTTTCATAGCGTATCCGGCAAAGCGAAACGAAGTTGCGAACGCAAGCACTTGAATAATCCGTGATGCAACTAATTTGCCACCACTTGAGATTCGCGCAACGGATCCCGCGCCCGGTCCCGGCCGTCAGTCCGCAACACAACCCGGCTCAACACCAAGGAGGCGCCATGCGCCGCCCGGTCAGGTGCGCGAGACGAGTGAGATCGCCGCCGTTGTCAACGTCGTCTTTCGCATCGCCGATCTCTGCACACGTCAAGGCCCTTGAGATTTGCCTTGGTGTCTGCGAGGGCATACGCCGTCGACCAGCGCACGCGATCGAATATACGCGGACAATGCGGCCGCCGGCCTCAATCCGGCCAGCCAATAACCGCCATCCTGACGCCGGACCGAAAACCGCATCATGGGATCCGAGCACTGAAATGCCGCCCATATATCGCGACGCCAATTCCGGGTATGTCGGCTCCCTGATAATCAAACCGGTCCGCCCGTGCGCAATTTCAACAATGCGCCGTCATTCTCGGCCCAAGATCGCCGCCCCTGTGCTATCCGCGCAATCCGCGCCGGTATAACATCGGGCTCGCATATCGCCGCGTCCGGGCGCCACTGGAGATCATTGTTTGCCAGCGCGGATCCGCACCCAAGCGCATAACCGTCGCCGTCATCGTCTGGCGTAAAACTTCGTCGCCGCCACAGCGCCAACGTCTCGCGCCAATCGGCTCTTGACGCGCCCCGCGCGCGGCTCCTTGACCATCATGACGAGGCGGGGGCGAAAACGCTGTCTGTCACGAATCCGGTCCCGCGGTTGTAAATTGCGGCTATTCGCTCAGCCGGGACGCCACCGAAAGTAACACGCCCAAACATATCAAGTTTCGCAAACTGCGGACGACGTATAGCCGTCGCGCTTGTAGCGTTCAGGAGATGTTATCGCCGCAGAACTCCAACAGCACGACGCGGCGGCGTCCAAGTCGGCGCACCAGATCCAAATCTTCCATGACCGGCATATCGTTGTATCCGCCGGCTTCAAGATAAAGCGCTTTGGAAATCAGCAGCCCTTGATCGCCATATGGCAAGGCAAGCGTCCGGCATCTCAGCGCCACAAGCCCTTCGAGCACGCGCGGTTTCGCGCCGCGATCATCTAGCTTGAAACGGAATGCTGCGGCGGCGGGCGGGCGCCGTTCTTGATCCACAGCACCAGCGAAATCCGCAACCTCGCGCATCCAATCGCCCTGCGGCACAGTATCGGAATGCAGGAACAACAGCCACGGACCACGCGCGCGCGCAGCACCCTTTGCGAGTTGGACGCCCCGTCCCGCCGCACCAACTAGAAATTCGGCGCCGCAGCCTTCTGCGATTTTTCGCGTGCCGTCCGTCGAGCCGCCGTCAGAAATAATCACCTCGCGCACCAAGCCCTCAACCGCCGCCGGAATCAAAGCCGACAGCGTCTCAGGGAGCGTGCGCTCGGAGTTGAGTGTCGGAATGACGACGGAAATCATGATTGCTGTCTTGCACGCGCGCCGGCCTTCAACAAGCGCTGCTCTGAGCTACCCTGGCCTTTCCATCAAGCAGCTCTCATCACTTGTTCTTTATTTGTTCTTCGTCCTGTGCTAAGCGATTCCCGCCTGGAAGGTGCTCATGGACGAAACAAACCTGGAAGACTTTTCGAACGTCCGCCACTGGCCATCGACCAGGAGCGGCGGCGCGGGCGGGGCGCGGTCTCAAACAAGACAGGCCGCTTTCAACGCGAGACGGCCGACGCCTTCGACGACGGCTGGGAAAGCCTAGCGGCGCTCGACGCCTTCAAGACCGAAGTCTTCGAAGACAGCGCAAAAAGCATCATCTCACGCAACGACAGCCCGGATATTTCCTTCGACCGCTCCATTAATCCCTATCGCGGATGCGAGCACGGCTGCATCTATTGTTACGCGCGCCCGACACACTGCTATCTCGGCCATTCGGCGGGGCTTGATTTCGAAACCAAGCTCTACGCGAAATCAAACGCTGCCGAGCTTCTAGAAAAAGAACTCGCGCATCGCAATTATCAGCCGCAAATCATCGCACTCGGCGCCAACACCGATCCCTATCAACCCATCGAGCGTGAACGGCGCATCACGCGATCCATCCTCGAAGTTCTATCCCGGACCGGACATCCGGTCGGCATTGTCACGAAATCGGCGCTCGTTGCCCGCGATATCGATATCCTCGCACCCATGGCGGCCAAAGGCCTCGCAAAAGTCGCGATCTCCATCACGACGCTTGATCGCCATGTTGCGCGCGCCATGGAACCCCGCGCGGCAACGCCCGCCCGCCGCATAGAGGCCATTCGCCAGCTGACAGCCGCCGGTATTCCTGTGACGGTCATGGTCGCGCCAATCATTCCAGGTCTCACCGATCACGAGTTGGAAGCTATTCTTGGAAGCCGCACGAGACGCTGGCGCACGGGACGCAGGTTACGTGCTTTTGCGCTTGCCGCTCGAAATCAAAGACCTGTTTCGCGAGTGGTTGGCGCAAGAATTCCCAGATCGCGCCAAACGCGTCATCAATTTAATGCGAAGTATGCATGGCGGACAAGATTACAACGCGGCCTTCGGCCAGCGCCAGCGCGGCTCCGGGCCTTATGCCGATCAAATCGCGATGCGCTTCAAACTCGCCCGCAACCGCTTGAATCTCGACGTGGAACGCCTTCAACTGCGCACAGATCTCTTCAAACGCCCAATCGTAAGGGGACAACAACTGCCGCTCTTTTGACAGGCAGGGCGCGTGTCTGCGAACGTGCCTCCCATGAAGATCTCCGATTCGCGCTTCAAACCCACATTCGAACTCGAAGCCGCAGAACTCCAAGTCAGCGGTGGGCCTATTGCGGGCGTCGATGAAGCCGGCCGCGGACCCTGGGCCGGGCCCGTTGTTGCAGCCGCCGTTATCCTCGATCCCGATCTCATCCCGGCCAACATCGACGACAGCAAGGTCATCGACGAAGACGGCCGCGCGTTTCTCTACAACCGCATCATGAAAGTCGCGGACGTCGGAGTCGGCATCGCGGAAGTTGACCGCATCGACCGCGACAACATTCTGGCGGCAACATTGTGGGCGATGGGTGAAGCGGTCGCCGCATTAAAGAGCCAGCCCGAAACTCGTTCTCATCGATGGCAACAGAGCGCCGCGCATCAAAATCGAAACGCGCACGATTGTGAAGGGCGACGCAAAGTGCCTATCAATCGCCGCAGCGTCGATCATTGCCAAAGTCACGCGCGACCGCATGATGATTGCGCTGGCGAAGGAATTTCCCGGCTACGGCTTTGAACGCCACAAGGGCTACGGCACGCCAGAGCACCAAATGGCGATTGAAAAACTTGGTGTCTGCCCCTTACACCGGCGCTCTTTCAAGCCCGTGCAACTGGCGCTCGGATTGCTCTAACTATTGCAGATTAAACGACCACCGCGTGGCTGGCGTCGAGATCATCGACCGTCAGACCGTGCACGTTGTCCAACACGACCACGTCGATGAAGCCCGATGTTCCGCCCATATCCACGGCCACGACAATGCCAGAGGCCGTATCGGTCAGACGCACGGCATCGTGCGCGGCAGCCGGGTGAATTGCGAACAGTTGCGAGAAGTCGAGGCGATCGCCTGCGCCGAAATCGGTGATATGATCGAGCCCATTGCTGGTTCCGCCCGAGTTCACGATGTCCGCTCGTTCCCAAACATAGGTGTTGTTGCCGCGTGCGCCGCCATTGTTGAAGCCGGCGCCAGTCATAATGTCGTTGCCAGCACCGCCCGAAAGAATGTCGTTGCCGCCGTCGCCATAAAGCCGGTCAACGCCGTCGCCGCCATAAAGACGGTCGTTTCCGCCGCCGCCGAAGAAGCCGTCGTTGCCAACGCCACCCATGAGTACGTCGTTGTGGGCGCCGCCGTTCAGCGTATCGTTGCCTTCCCCGCCTTCGACATAATCGTCGCCGTCGTCGCCGAACACTTTGTCGTCGCCCGCACCGCCATGCACCTTATCGTGACCCGCGCCACCGCGAACATCGTCCTTGCCGGCGCCGCCGGAGAGGATGTTGGCGCGTGCATCGCCGATGATAACGTCATTGAAGCCCGAACCGACAACGTCGATCGCCCAGGCGACGCGCGAAGCGTCAACGCCGGTTGCGACGTCCGTTGCAAGATTCATATTTGCGGCAACGGCATTCGCCGAAACGTCGAGCGTACCGAAGACGCCGAAGTTGACCACGTGATCCGTGTGGCCGCCATGTCCGTCATTGACGTCGATGGTAAAGCTATCGGTGCCCGCGAAATCGACGGCATCGAAAGTGATGTTTCCGTTCGCGTCGACAGTGACCGAGCCATGTGCAGGGCCACTCTTCACTGAATATCCCAGCGCATCGCCGTCAGCGTCTGTCGCGACGACGCGGCCCGTTGTGCTGTTGCCATAAACGAGCGAGAAGAAGCCCATAGATGCCGGCGTGTCGACGACAGCGGCTTCATTTGTTTGATTGACCGAAACAACGTGGTCGGCAAAGCCGCCGTGACCATCCGAGACGCGCAACGTGAAGCTGTCGTCGCCGACATAGTCGTCGGCTGTATAAACGTAGCTGCCGCTTGCATCGCTAAAGACCACCGTGCCATGTGCCGGGCCGGTCGCGATTGTGAAGCTATAAGAGTTGCCGTCTGCATCGGATGCTTGGATGGCGCCAGTGGTGCTCTTGCCGTGACCGACAGTCAATGACGACGTTGAACTTGCGCCAACAATCGGATCTTCATTCGTCAATCCGGCATTGACCGTGTGATCGGCGAAGCCGCCGTGGCCGTCAGAGACGCGCAGTACGAAACTATCCGAGCCGACGAAATCTCCAGCTGTGAACGTGTATTCGCCGGTCGCCGCATTGAGCGTAAGACCGCCATGGGCCGGGCCTGCCTGGACCGAGTAACCGAGTGTATCGCCTTCGGCGTCAGCTGCAGTAATTGCACCCGTCACCGATTGACCATGCGTCACAGTCAATGACGTATCCGAAGCGACACCAACTGCCGGGCCCGTATTCGTCAAGCTGGCGGTGACCGTCTGATCAACGAAGCCGCCGTGACCGTCCGAGACGCGCACCACGAAACTATCCGAGCCAACGAAATCACCGGCCGTATATGTGTATTGACCCGTCGCCGCATTGAGCGACACCGTGCCGTGGGCCGGGCCCGTCTGCACCGAGTAACCGAGCGTGTCGCCGTTTGCGTCCGTCGCCACAACATTTCCAGAAGCCGAGCCATTGTGCGCGACATCGAACGACGTTGTTGAAGCGGACCCGTCAACGACGGGAGCCTGGTTGAGCAAGGCCGCGAGCGGCGTGACCACGCCATCGACGACCAGCGTCAGACTTTCAGCGCCTGTAATCGTCAGATTGCCGGGCGCTGTGAATTGATACGAAGTTCCAACATTCAAAGGGTTCGCCATGAATGTCTGATAGGACTGCAACTCTGCAAGTACAGCCGGCGTAACTTGGGCTGACGTCAACACGAACTGAACGTTGTCGATGCCGGAGCCGCCACTAAACGTCTGTGCCCCGGTCGTGCCAACCGTGAAAACGAGCGTGTCGTTTCCGGTGCCGCCAATGTACGTGCTATTGCCGTTTGCTGCGATCAGTGTGTCCGCGCCGGCGCCGCCGTTTAGGGTATCATTGCCGCCGTTACCGAAGAGCACGTTGGCGCCCGCGTCACCGGTGATGATATCCGCAAACATTGAGCCTGTTACATTTTCAACACCGGTAACTTGCCCGTTTCCGGCTGCTTCAACTCTTCCGGTGACGAGATTGATTTCGGCCCCTTCGGATGAGTTGGTCGCGTCAAACCAGTCAATACCGGCGCCGCCATCGAAGTGATCGTTGGCATCCGACAGCATCAACCGGTCGTTGCCGTCGCCGCCGTAAATCCAGTCGTTACCCTGACCGCCGTCGAGTACGTCGTCGCCCGCACCGCCGTAAACGCGATCGTTGCCTTCGCCGCCCGAAAGCGTGTCGTTGCCATTGCCGCCGTCAACGTAATCGTTGCCGTTACCTGCGTTGACCGTATCGTTGCCGTCTTCTGCATAAACCGTGTCGTTGCCGTCTCCGGCATTGACCGTATCATCGCCCGCGCCTGCATAGATCTGATCGGTCGCACTTGTAGCGTTGATCAGATCGGCCGCTGCAGTTCCAACAATCTTTGCCATCGCACAACGCTAATCTAGAGCTTCAACACAAACGCTCCGGCCCCCCGCAGGCCCGAAATCTGCCACGAAGATACCGCGAACACTTGAAAGCCCAGTTATGGGTTTTGATAAAATTGCGCCGATTATCGTCCCATCTTGCAACACCGCCGGTGCGCAGCACGCAACCGCCCGGCATCGCGCGCCACGGTGATTGGCGCAGCCTTCGAGTTGCCTATCGAATCTAAATAATTACTTTTTCGCGCGCCTTTCGCCACCATCCAGCCCTACCCAAAGGGTGGCAGGGTCCTATAAGGTGCCACTCGGTTGAGCATGGGCGCCGCCGTTCGCGGGGCTCAAAAACGTAAAGCGTTTGTTAAGGGTAGCGTTCATGGGTTCCCCCCTGCGTACAGGCAAAATTTCCGCTAATTCCATTTTGCTCGGCGATTGCTTGAAAGAGCTCGCCAAGCTCCCCGCCATGAGCGTCGATCTCGTCTTCGCCGATCCTCCTTACAATCTGCAGCTCGCCGGCGAACTCCTGCGCCCCAACAACACGCGGGTCGATGGAGTCGACAACGACTGGGACAAGTTCCAGGATTTCAAAGCCTACGATGACTTCAGCCGCGCGTGGCTGAAAGAGTGCCGCCGCATCCTGAAACCCGATGGCGCGCTCTGGGTCATCGGCTCGTATCACAACATCTTCCGCCTCGGCGTCGCCTTACAGGATCTCGGATTCTGGATTCAGAACGACGTCATCTGGCGCAAAGTGAACCCGATGCCGAACTTCCGGGGCAAACGCTTCACCAACGCGCACGAGACACTGATCTGGGCCGGGCGCGATCAGAAATCGCGCGTCACCTTCAACTATGAGAGCCTCAAAGCCTCGAATGACGATTTGCAAATGCGCTCCGACTGGCTGTTTCCAATTTGCGCCGGCCCCGAGCGCTTGAAAGACGACGGCGGCCGCAAGGCCCATCCGACGCAAAAACCTGAAGCCCTGCTCCAGCGCATCTTGATCGGCTGCACCAATCCGGGCGACGTGGTGCTTGATCCTTTCTTTGGCACAGGCACAACTGGCGCGGTTGCAAAACGCTTGGGCCGCCGCTTCATCGGCATCGAGCGCGATCCGGATTACGCCAAGGCCGCGACCGAGCGCATCGCCCGCGTGCAGCCGATGACACCCAGCGCACTCGAAACGGTCCGTTCGAAACGCACCGAGCCACGCGTGCCGTTTGGCACCATCATCGAGCTTGGCATTCTGGAAGCCGGAACCAAACTTTTCGACCATCGCCGCAAGTTCCGCGCGGAAGTCAAAGCCGACGGCTCACTCGTTCACGCGGGCAACCAAGCCTCGATCCATCGCTTGGGGGCAATCGTGCAAGGCAAAGCCGCATGCAACGGCTGGACCTACTGGCACTTTGAGGCGGAAGGCAAATTGAAGCCCATCGACGTACTGCGCGATGAAGCCAAGCGTCAGCTCGGCCTTGTCAAAATGCCGATGATCGAAGCTGCCGAATGACCTAGGGTTTCTTGAGCCCTGCGAACAACGGCAAGTTCGGACAGAAATCAGGGACACCATTGTCCGGTGCCTTTGACTGCAGCCACGCCAGGCACTCGTGCGTGTTGTGGCAATCGAGACATTTGGTGCGCGCTTCTGCGTAAGCGTCACCGTTTCTGACGCGCGCGACATCGATGCCCTTCACGTCGAGTTTGTCCATCATGTCGTGCATACGGGTCGCCTGCTGTTCAACATGGCGAAACATCGGCCAACCCATTTCGCGCTGCTTGCTCATTGCGACCTCCGCGAATTTGGCAGTCTTGCCGGACGGAATTGGCAGCGCCTTCCAGTCAGGCGCAAACAACCATCTCAAGACAGCGATCGCAGAAGCGTATCAGGCCACACGCCGGGGCCGTTGATCGAGATCAAACAAGGGCAATCGGACGCGGGGCGTAAGCACACACTTCCAAAAACACAAAACGCCAGCCCGCTTAAGCGAACCGGCGTTAGATTGTGCCCCACTTCGGCACTGTAAAAACTCTACCACAAAGGAGCGTTTCGCTCCAACAAAATCAGCGTTAATGCGGGCACTGTTTTTCCATTGAAACTGAAGTCCGCCTGTATCAATCTCAAATTCCAAAGCCTTGCCGCAAAGTCATTTTGAACGCTTAGAGGGTGAAACATGACAGAGCTTACCGGTCCCATGCCGGGATATCGCTTGTTCAATAAAAAGCCCGGCGCTTGGCTTCGCCCGCTTTTATTGGGCGCCGCCGCCGGCGTCATCTTCTGTAATGCGGCATTGGCGGAAACTCCATCAACCACGCTATTCGTCAACGTGAACGTTTTCGACGGCCAAAGCGCCGGCGTCCGCAAGAACGTCAGTGTGCTCGTCGAGGGCAACAAGATTTCCGCAATTCAATCCGGAAACACAGAGGCTCCCAAGGGCGCAACTGTGATCGATGGCGGCGGCCGCACTCTAATGCCTGGCCTCATCGACAACCACGTTCACATCTTCATGGCGGGCAGCAGCCAAGCGCAAATGCTCGACCCGAAGACCACGTTCGAGATGCTTGAGGCAACGGCTGGCGAAGAAGCCAGGAAGATGCTGATGCGCGGCTACACATCGGTGCGCGACGTCGGCGGCCCGGTTTTCGGTGTCAAGCGCATGATCGACCAAGGCAAGTCGATTGGCCCGCGAATCTATCCAAGCGGCGCGCTCATCTCGCAGACCTCCGGACACGGCGACTTCCGCATGCCCGAAGACCGGGCACATCGCTTCGGTGGAGCGTTTACGAAAGGCGAACTTCTTGGTGTCGGCTTCATCGCCGATGGCCGGGACGAAGTGCTAACCGCAACGCGCGAAAATCTCCGAGGCGGCGCTTCGCAGATCAAGGTCATGGCCGGTGGCGGCGCCGCGACCGCCTATGACCCGCTCGATGTTGCCCAGTATACGCTCGATGAATTGAAGGCGGCGGTCGAAGCTGCGGACGATTGGAACACCTATGTGACGGTTCACGCCTACACACCGAAGGCCGTGCGGCGCGCCGTTGAAGCTGGCGTCAAATGCATCGAGCATGGCCAGCTCCTCGACGAAGAAACCATGAAATTTGTCGCTGAAAAGGGTGTGTGGATCAGCCTGCAATCCCTCGACGAAGCGCCGCCAACGGCAACCGATAATATTCGTGCCAAGAAAAAACAGGTCGTTGACGGCACGGCGAATGCCTTCGTTTGGGCGAAAAAGTACAAGGTGAAATTGGCATTCGGCACCGACCTGATGTTCGACCCCAAGCAGATGAGCAAGATGAGCACCGACATCCTGAAACTGAAACAGTGGTTCACGTCCGCGGAGGCGTTGAAACTGATGACCCATGACAACGCCCAGCTCCTGGCGCTCTCTGGCCCCCGCAATCCTTATCCGGGCGCGCTCGGTGTGATTGAGGCGGGAGCTCTGGCCGATATGATCCTCGTCGATGGAGATCCGGTTGCTAATCTTGAACTGGTCGCCGACCCTGACAAGAACTTCAAGCTCATCATGAAGGACGGCAAAATCTACAAGAACACGCTGCAATGAGCGTGACATGCTCGTCATCCCGACTCTCTCGCCGTCCATCAACATTCGAGTCTGCCTGCGGTTTGTTGCATAAGGCGCCCAAGCGGATCGCAAATTTGCGCTACGGACAATTGCTGCAACGGACGATAGTGCTTTGCAGTTCCCGTCCGCTCTTGCGCTAGGTCAATCCAATTGCCGGCGGCTGCGTTATAGGTAGGCTGCGGCAGCCTTCGCGATCGATGCTACCGGCAGACGCCTCGCACCCGCTAATCCGGTGAGGTTCTGATGACAACCAGCACAAAGAGACTGCGCGACCAGCTCGTCGCACGACAAGTCGAGGCGCGCGGCGTGCGCGATCCGCTTGTGTTGGCGGCGATGCGGTCCGTCCGGCGCGAACTGTTCGTCCCAAAAATACATCGGAACGAGGCGTATGACGATACACCATTGCCCATCGGTGCCGGGCAAACGATCTCGCAACCCTACATCGTCGCCTTCATGATCGAGGCGCTGACGTTGCACGGCGGCGAGAAAGTGCTCGAGATTGGCGCCGGATCCGGTTACGCGGCGGCCGTGCTATCGGAGATCGCAGCCGAAGTGTTCACGATCGAACGCATTGGACAGCTAGCCGAGACCGCAGCGGGGAATTTATCAGCTGCCCACTGCAAAAACGTTCATGTTCGCCATGCAGACGGCACCGAGGGGTGGAGCGCACAAGCACCCTTCGACGCCATTCTCGTTTCGGCGGGCGCGCCCGAAGTGCCAAAATCGCTGATGCGACAGCTCAAGGTCGGAGGCCGCATGGTGGTGCCGGTCGGCAATAATCCGAGGGCTCAAGAACTCATCCGCATTACCCGCATCAGCGACGAGGAGTATGATCGAGAGGACATTGCGGATGTCCGGTTCGTGCCGCTGATCGGCAAAGAGGGATGGGAAAGCGAGGACAGCGAATGGCAAACAAAGTCGCCGCGCGTGGTGCAGTCGCGTCCGCCCGTGCGCATGTCACTACCAGATCTCATTACCAAATACGCCGAGCCGTTCGCAAGCCACGATGACGCCGGCTTTCGTGTTCTGATCGAACGCATCGCCGATTGCCGAGTCGTTTTGATCGGCGAAGCAACGCACGGCACATCAGAGTTTTACAGCATGCGCGCTCGCATCACGCAGCGTTTGATCGAGTCCGAGGGGTTCAGCGTCGTCGCCGTGGAAGCCGACTGGCCGGACGCCGCCCGCATCGACAACTATGTGCGGCATAGCGAGGTGCCGCCATCCAATTGGACGGCCTTCGCGCGATTTCCGACGTGGATGTGGCGCAACCAGGAAACGCGTGCATTCGTCGATTGGCTGCACCAGCGGAACGGGACGCTGGATTATGCTGAGCGCACAGCCTTCTACGGACTTGATCTCTACAGCCTCTATACTTCAGTCCGCGAAGTCATCGCTTATCTCGAAACCGTCGATCCGGAACTGGCCAGCATAGCGCGACAGCGGTACGGGTGCCTGTCGCCTTGGGAAGCCGACCCGGCAGCCTATGGGCGTGCAGCGTTGAGAGGCACATACCAAAAATGCGAGCGGGCGGTGACGCACATCCTCGTCGAGTTACTGCAGAAGCGGCAAGACTATGCTTTGCGTGACGGCGAACGCTTTTTCGACGCTACTCAGAACGCGCGGCTTGTTGCCAACGCCGAGCAGTACTACCGCATCATGTACTATGGCTCGCGCGCATCTTGGAATCTGCGCGATACGCACATGTTCGAAACGCTCAAGAACATTCTGGCCCATCACGGCCCGAAATCGAAAGTCGTGATCTGGGCACATAACTCGCACATCGGCGACGCCACGGCGACGGAGATGTCGCGGCGCGGTGAAATCAACATCGGGAAACTGTGTCGCGAGCACTTCGCAGATGATTGCTACACAATCGGTTTCGGCACGAATGACGGCAAGGTAGCTGCGGCCGCAGGTTGGGACGAGCCGATGCAAGTGATGGACGTTCGTCCGGCGCACCCGCAAAGCTACGAGCGGCTATTTCACATGACGGAACAGCCCGGGTTGATACTGCCGTTACAGAAGCCTGGCGCCGTTGATCTGCGGGAAGCACTGGAGACGCCGCGCCTGGAGCGTGCCATTGGGGTCATCTACCGCCCGGACAGCGAACTTGCCAGCCACTATTTCGAAGCCGTGCTACCACGCCAATTTGATGATTACATCTGGATCGACCGCACCACTGCCGTGACACCGTTCGATGTCACGGAGCTTGAAGGCGTACCGGATACGTATCCGTTTGGGCTGTAGGTGATCGTTAGCAAAGCCCAACCTTGATCACCCCCTCACCCTTCTTTCATCCCGTGCGCGATGACCTTCTTCATCAAGCTCGGCGTGATCGAGAAGGACACTGTTGCCGATATGATCCTCGTCGATAGAGATCCGGTCGCGAACCTTGAACTGGTCGCCGACCCTGACAAGAATTTCAAACTCATCATGAAGGTCGGTATAATCTATAAGGACACGCTGCAATGCATGACGGCACGAACTGATGTCAAACTTGCGTTCCCGGCCGCGGTGTTTGAGGCACGAAGGAGTAGGGCGTCATTAGCTTCGCATTCTGCACTTATGCGAAGCGTAATGCGCCGCATGGAAGCAACCGCCGCCGCGTGAAGTTCGGCGCAATACGCTCCGCCCTTCGACGATTGCAATCACTCGAAAGAGTTGCAAAGAGGGCGGAGCTATTGACGCCCTACAATTCTTCGCGTTGCGGGCTACGCGAGCTCTTGAACTGGTCGCCGACCCTGACAAGAATTTCAAACTCATCATGAAGGACGGTAAAATCTATAAGGACACGCTGCAATGCATGACGGCGCTAATTGTTGTAAGGCAAGGCTTGCGTTCCCGGCCGAGTGATTGCCCGCAGGGTGATCGCGAAGAGCCGGGATCACGTCCTATCGGCATCGATTACGAATCCGAACTGACGCGATCCCGGGTCTCCGCAACATGGCTCGCGCCATCTTGCTCGCCCGGGAATGCAAATGTCGAGAGTTAAGCTCAATCTCTCCGCGTCGTCATTCCCGCGCCGCTCGCGTGAGCGCGAGCGGAAACACGGCGGGAACCCAAGCAAGCCTCAACACATGCGGTTTGCGAGATGCGGAACGACCCCGGCTGACAGCAACCAAAACACAAGTGGCCGTTTGCTTGGATCCCCGCCGCACGTCTCGCGCACTTTGTGCGCGAGCGCGGGGATGACGTCAGTTGCGCGGCCACGAAGCTATCGCGCAAACTGATTTAGTTGCGCAAGCTTGTTGAAGAAGTCGCCTATCAAAGCGATTGAGGCCGCGCTGGACATATGATGACTAGGCTCATTGTGGGCAGCCTCGTAGCTGGTGCCCATCTGTGCGGCGGAAGCAAGTAGACTGGCAACTTCGGGAGCGTCACGCTTAACATTTCCGGTTGCCATCGCGCCCCATAACGTTCCCCGGTCAAATCCTTTGAGAAATTCCCGATCTTCGTTGTCAGCAAGCACAAAAACATCTCGCAAGTATTGTGGGGCTGATAGCCCTGTGAACCTCTGCCATAGCCGTCCGCTTTGCAGCGAATTATAATCAGGCTTCGTGTCTAGAGGGTTCTCCACTCTTAAGAGAACCTGAAACGCACCTGCCAAATATCCCATAACAAAACGGTTAGCCCAAACCTCTCCAGAAATCGGCCCACAGTACTGCTCCAGTTGCCCCCTTACTTGGTCAAGTCGCAAACTAACGGCCGTCTCGGCTTTTGCGCGTCTGAAGAAATTGAGCATCCGAAATGCCTTTTATCAGAATTGCCGTAGCACTTTTAGAATTCCCACCCCTCACCCCTCCTTCATCCCATGCGCGATGACCTTCTTCATCAGGCTCGGCAGCGCTTGAGAATGCAAATCCCGCTTCTTCACCCAGCGGCAACGCTCCGCCTCGGCCCAGAATGTCAAACTCACATCTTCCGGCACCAGCGCGCGATAGACGACAAGCTCCAATCTGAAATGCGTGAACACATGTACGACGGTTCCCGGCACCAGCCACCAATCGGCCGTCACCGGCGCGCCGCGCAAGGCTTGGCGAGCGGGCGGCACATCATCGCCCCACGGCGTCGATGGCACTTCCAACATGCCACCTAACAATCCCGCGTCCGCGCGCTGACGCAGCAACACGCAGCCATCTTCGCGCAACGCCAGAAACGCAAAGCCGTGCCGCACCGGACGTTCCGCTTTGCCAAGTTTATACGGCAACACCTCTTCCAACCCCTGCGCATGCGCGGCGCAATCCTGCTGCAACGGACACATCAAACACGACGGGCGCTTCGGCGAACAAATCTGCGCGCCCAAATCCATCATCGCCTGCGCGAAGTCGCCGGCCCGCCTTGAAGGAGTCAACGTTTCGGCCAGCCGCTTGATCTCGCGCTTTGATGTTGGCAACGGCTGGCGCACGGAAAAAAGCCGCGACACCACGCGCTCGATGTTGCCGTCAACCGGCGTCGCTTTCTGTCCGAACGCAATCGCGGCAATGGCCGCCGCCGTATATGGCCCGATGCCGGGCAGCGTGCGCAGCGCCTCTTCGTTCGAGGGAAAAACGCCGCCGTGATCTGCAACAACAGTATCCGCGCACTTCTTCAAATTGCGGGCGCGCGAATAATACCCAAGCCCCGCCCACATCTGCAGAACTTCTTCTTGGCTTGCCGCCGCCAATCCTTCAACCGTCGGCCAGCGCGCGGTGAACTTTTCAAAATACGGAATGACGGCCTTCACGGTCGTCTGCTGCAGCATGATTTCGGACAGCCACACGCGATAGGGGTCAGCCTTCTTACGCCGCCCATAGCGCCACGGCAGCGTGCGCGCCTCAGCATCATACCACGCGAGCAGCGCCGACACAGTGTCGGGCCCCGCTGGCCGGAGCGGCAAACTTCTCTGCCGCAGCTTTTCGCGACCTTCCCTTACGGCTGGCGCACCCACAGTTGTTCTCCGCTCATCCCCAGTGAATTTTCTGACTTTGCGAATTTTCTGGAATGCGACTTCCGAATCGACTGGACGATGGTAGGCTTCTGACCAGACACCTCAACTCACAAGCTGTGGCGTAAACTGACATGCTGACAGGAAAATTTAGCAAGTCCCCCGGACAGTCCCCGGGCCAGCTGCCGCCAGACCAGCGGCGCAAGACCAACAGCTATGTGCGCGCGGCGGGGAGTTTCGTGCCCAAGATCGCTGCCAAGGCGTTCGAAAAGTTCGGCTTCCACAGCGCCGAGATCATGACCGACTGGGCGCGTATCATCGGCGCCGATATCGCCAAATACACCGAGCCAGAACGGCTCAAATGGCCGCGCAGCTTTTCATCCGGCGAAACGCTTGCCGACGGCCGCGATGCCCGCCCCGGCGGCACGCTCATCCTGCGCGTCGATCCCTCTCGGGCACTCGACGTCGAATACAAAGCCGCCGAAATCATGGACCGCATCAACCGCTATTTCGGCTACCGGGCCATCGAAACGCTAAAAATCATTCAAGCTCCGCTGAAGAAAACCGCGAACATCGCCGCAACCGCAACAGACGCGCCACCACCCACGGACGTGCCGGTTGTCGTCTCAATCCTCGACGATGGCCTGAAATCCGCCCTGACCAGCCTCTGGTCCAGCGTTCAGCGCGACCGGCCCAAGCGTTAATTCTCAGCAACCTAGCCCCCATTCAGTTGCCATTCAGGGCGAATTTGCCTTAATCACGCAGCCGTTCCATGTTAGGCGGACCCAAATGGCGGAAAAGCCCGCCCGTGCCCTTCAAAAGGCGCGAGAAGTGCCCAGAGAAGTACCTGAGAGGAGCTTACCCCGTGTTGGATTTGACTTCGTTGTCCCGCTCTACCCTTATGAGCCGCCGCATCGCCTTTGGGGCCGCTTTGAGCGTGGCCGCCGGTGGCGCGCTTCTCGCGTTCAGTTCCGATATGTCGCTTGCCCAGCAGAAAAAGGGCCCGGCTGAAGTCCCGGTCGAAGAACTCATGAAAGCCGGCGATCTCGCAGACACGGCAAT
This sequence comes from uncultured Alphaproteobacteria bacterium, assembly GCA_963764605.1. GTDB lineage: Bacteria > Pseudomonadota > Alphaproteobacteria > Rhizobiales > Hyphomicrobiaceae > Hyphomicrobium_B. The sequence goes on along the minus strand of CAVXTJ010000010.1, from coordinate 71,714 downwards.
CGGTGCGGCCGACGCCAAAATAACCATCGTTGAATACGGCTCCATGACCTGCGGCCACTGTGCCAACTTCGCGACCAAAGTATTCCCGGAACTCAAGACCAAATACATCGACAGCAATAAGGTCCGCTTCGTCTTCCGCGAATTTCCGCTCGATAATTTGGCAGCCGCCGCCTCGATGCTGGCGCGCTGCGCTGGTGGCGACAAAACCTTCCCAATGGTCGAAACGCTTTACGAGAAGCAGGCCGATTGGGCGTTCTCCAACGGCAATCCCGTGCCAAAGCTGTTCGACATTGCCAAGCAAGCCGGTTTCACGCAGGAAAGCTTCGACAAGTGCCTGACCGACCAGAAGCTGCTCGAACAGATTACCGCCCAGCGCACGTCGGCCTCCGACAAGTTTGGCGTTAGCTCCACGCCGACGTTCTTCGTCAACGGCAAGCGTTTGCAGGAAACACCAACAGTTGCCGCGTTCGACAAACTGATCGAGCCGCTGCTGAAGTAAGCAGGATTTCGCTGTGAAAACCGCCATTTGCGCTGCAGTGCTGGGATTTGCTTTTGCGCTCTCCGGCTGCGGCGCGGATGGTTTGCCGCCGACCGCCTCCGTCAGCAAAGATGGCTCTTCAGGCGGCGCCTTCGATATCGCCAGCACAGAAAATAAAGCCGAAAATAAAGACGGGATGCCCGCCGCGCCTTTTGGAGACGCAGCCGCGACTCCCCCCGGTGGGCGTGAAATCATCGCGAAACCCACAATCGCCGACATCATGGCACCGAGCCCGCTACCAGAAATGTCGTTTGGCAGCCCAACCGCACCCGTCACTATCGTCCAATACGCCTCCATGACCTGCCCGCACTGCCGCCACTTCCACGCCGAGACGTTCCCGGAGTTCAAGCGCACTTACATCGACACCGGCAAGGTGCGGTATGTCTTGAGAGAATTCCCGATCGGCAAGGCGTCTGGCATGGCCACAATCGCGCTGCGGTGCGCAAGACCGGAGAAATATCTCACCCTCTACGGCAAGTTTATGGAGCAGCAGCCCAATTGGGTGGCGCAAGAGGTGAAGCGCGACGACATTTTTGCCGTTGCACAACAGGTGGGGATGACGCGCCCTCAGTTTGACGCCTGCGCCGAGAATCACTCCATGATTGAAAACCTGAAGTGGGTCAAAGAGCGTGGGCGAAAACTCGGCATCATCGGAACGCCGAACTTCTTCGTTGGCGATAAGCTCGTCAAAAGCGTGCTGACAATGGCGGAGATCCGCGCGCTCGTTGAGCCGCAGCTCTCCGGTGGTGCAGCAACAGCGGTGGCCAATCCGGCTCCGCGCTGACGAGCGGCCGGCAGCCCCCGCACCTCTCACCCCTTCGCAGTGCGCGCGTACTCAGATTTCGGATCTGGGAATTCTAGGATTGTTGCAATGAAGATTACGCGGCTGAGACTTCTCGGGTTCAAATCCTTCGTCGAGCCGACGGAGCTGGTGATTGAGCCCGGCCTAACCGGCGTCGTCGGGCCGAACGGCTGCGGCAAATCTAACTTGCTTGAAGCGCTCCGCTGGGTCATGGGCGAATCGTCCCACAAGTCCATGCGCGCGGCCGCCATGGACGACGTGATTTTTTCCGGAACGACGACGCGGCCCGAACGCAACAGGGCCGAAGTCACGATGTTCCTCGATAACAGCGAACGCTTGGCGCCGGCCGAGTTCAATGGCGAGGATGTACTCGAAATCACCCGCCGCATCGAGCGCGACTCAGGCTCCGCTTATCGCATCAACGGCAAGGAAGTCCGCGCGCGCGACGTCAAAGTTCTATTCGAAGATGCGGCAACCGGCGCCCGTTCTCCAGCCCTCGTGCGCCAGGGCCAGATCGGCGAACTCGTCAACGCCAAGCCCGAACAACGCCGCCGCATTCTCGAAGATGCCGCCGGAATTGCAGGCCTGCATACGCGCCGCCATGAAGCCGAGTTGCGCCTCAAAGCGGCCGAAGGAAATCTGGAGCGGCTGAACGATATTCTCGGTCAAATGAACAGCCAGGCCGAAAGCCTGAAGCGGCAAGCACGCCAAGCCCGCCGCTACAAAGAAATCTCCGGTGAAATTAAGAAAGGCGAAGCACTTCTTTTGCATCTCGCCTGGAGCGAAGCACAGACCCTGGTGGCGTCAGAAGAGCACGCGCTCGAAGACGCCCTGACGCGTTTGGCAACGGCAACAGAATCTGAAGCCAAGGCTTTCAACGACGAAGTGCGTCTTGCCGAAACCGTGCCGCCCTTGCGCGAAGCCGAAGCCACGAAAGCGGCCATCGTTGCGCGCTTTAAAATCGAACAGGAGAACCTTGATCGCGAAGCCGAGCGTTCGCAGAACCGTGCCCGCGAATTAGAGGCCCGCGTCAAACAGCTTGAAACCGATCTCACGCGCGAAAACGGCTTCATCACAGAAGCCAAGGAAACACTGCTGCGCCTCGACGCCGACCTCGAGGCGCAAAAGCAGGCTGAAGTCAGGCGCCGGCGCTGAAGAAGAAAAAGCGCGCGTAGCGGCGGAACAAGCCGATATACAGCGTTCCGATGCAGACGCACGTTTCGCTGAAATTACGCACAGAGCCGCCGAAGCGCGCGCCAAACTTCGCAGCCTTGAATTGGCACTGACCGAGCGCAAAGACCTCGTTGCCAAAATTACGCGCCAGCTTTTAGGCCTCGACACGCAGATCCGCGACATCCAATCCCTCGCGCCTGAATTGGAAAAGCTCACTGGCATTTCAGAAAACGGCCAGCGTCTTGCTACCGAGATCACAGATATCGAAGCCAAAGCCATCGCCGCCGAAGAAGCCTCCAAGACGGCTCAGGCGGAAGCTCGCGCCCGGCGCGACGAAGCAGCCCGCGTTAGGCTTGCCGCGAATGCCTTCTCAACCGAGCGCGAAACGATCGCAAAATTATTTGCCCCTGCAAACGACGGCGATTTTCCGCCGGTTGTCGATCAGATTCGCGTCGCGCCTGGGTACGAAGCAGCTCTCGGTGCGGCGCTCGGCGACGACCTCGACGCCCCCATCTCGACGGACGCAAGCATTCACTGGCGCCACCTTGACATCAGCTACGAGGATCACGCACTTCCGGCTGATGCCGAACCCCTCGTCATGCATGTCGAAGCACCGGGCGAATTAGCGCGCCGCCTGCGCCAGATCGGCGTTGTCGATCGTGCCCAAGGCCCCCGCCTTCAACCACACCTAAAACCCGGCCAGAGACTCGTATCGCGCCAAGGCGATCTGTGGCGTTGGGACGGCTTCGTTGCCGCGGCTGATGGCGTGACGCCGGCTGCCCAGCGCTTAGCCCAGAAAAACCGCTTGCTCGAACTCGATCGCAGAGCGGCCGAAGTCCTGGCGCAAGCCAAGGACACCATCGACGCTGAAAAAGCAGCGAGCGAAGCGGCCTTGCGGGCTGAGGCCGAAGAGCGCCGCTTGCGCCTCCTTTGGCGCGAAAAGCAATCGGAACTCGCCAAGACCCGCGAGCAATTGACGGTCCTCGAACGCCAAACGCGCGAAAGCGAGACGCGCCTTGCCTCTGTCAGCGCCCAGCGTTCGCGTGCCGACGAAGAATTGACCTTCGCCCAATCGCGCCACGTCGAAATCGAAGCCCAGATCGTCACCATGAGTCAGGGCGAAGATCTCGAACCGCAATTGAAGGATGCGCAAGTTCAAGCCGAAGCTTCGCGCAAAGCCGTATCGGAAGCCCGCGTGCTTGTTGCGACCCTTGAGCGCGACCGGCAAATCCGGGCCGAGCGGCTGCGCCATGTGGCAGCCGACATTTCCCGCTGGCAATCGCGCCGCGACAGTGCCGATCAGCAAGTCACGACGCTGACCGCACGATTTGACGAAACGCGTAGCGAACTACAGACCTTCGCCGAGCTGCCAGCCAAAATCGCCAAACAGCGCGATACACTTTTGTCGGAACTCACGGCCGCGGACACCGCCCGCCAAACGGCTGCCGATAAACTTGCCGAAGCCGAGAATGCCGTCCGCGTCGCAACGCAAACGCTGCGAACCACCCAGTCCGACGTTTCATCCGCACGAGAGGCAAAAGCCCGCATCGAAGCGAAGCTCGAAGGCGCGCGCCAGCGCCGCCAGGAAGACGCACGCAAAATTCGCGAGGCTCTTGAAGTCGCGCCTGAGGACTGTTTGAAACTGGCTGCCGTCGAAGCGGGAAGCGCACTGCCTCCGCTGCCCGACGTCGACCGCAAATTGACACAGCTAAAGGCCGATCGCGAACGCTTGGGCGGGGTCAACCTGCAAGCCGACGAAGATCTGACCGAACTGACCACACAGCTCGATAGCATGACGAAGGAACGCACCGACGTCGATCAGGCGATCTCCAAGCTGCGCGGCGCCATCAATCAGTTGAACAAGGAAGGCAAAGTCCGCCTGGATGAGGCCTTCAAGACCGTCAACGGACATTTCGAACGCTTATTCACGCATCTCTTCGGCGGCGGCGAAGCGCGGCTAGAGATGATCGAAAGCCCGGAAGATCCGCTCGAAGGCGGCCTCGAAATCATCGCCAAGCCGCCAGGCAAGAAGCCGGCGACCCTTTCGCTCCTCTCGGGCGGCGAACAGACGCTGACCGCATTATCGCTCATCTTCGCGGTGTTCTTGACCAACCCGTCGCCGATCTGCGTGCTCGACGAAGTCGATGCGCCGCTCGATGACGCCAACACCGAGCGCTTCTGCCGCCTCATGGAACAGATGTCATCTGAGACCGCGACCCGCTTCCTTGTCATCACGCATCACCCGCTGACCATGGCGCGCATGGACCGGCTGTTCGGCGTTACAATGGCCGAAAAGGGCATCTCTCAGCTCGTTTCCGTCGATCTCCAAACAGCCCAGAGCTTCCGCGAAGCAGGCTAGGCACCCGGCCCCATAAATTATGCTGCCCCTGCTTCGTTTCGCCGTACCCAGCGAGGGTCTTCCAAGGGGGGTGGTTTCCTTGACACCCCCTCCCCCCGAAACTATGGTGCGGCGCGTCGGTTAACCCCGGCACGCAAAGGATTCCCGCAAGCTTTGGACGGATCTGAGCCATGTCTGGTGACGGCACCGATGATAACAGGGGCCAAGATCAGAAGCGTGGCCAAATCAGTCCCGAAGACCGCGAAGCGATCCGGCAGCGTTCCTCCGAAATCGGTTCCAAGCTCGACGCGATTAATGCGCGCAAGCCTAAGGCCGCCACGGACGAGGAGCGTCAGCGCGGAGCGGCGTTTGGCCGGGCATTTCAGTTTGCAGCCGAACTCGTGGTCGGGGTTGGCGTTGGCGGGTTTATCGGCTGGTTGCTGGACGCTCAGTTCGGCACGAAGCCGTGGTTGATGGTTTTGATCGGGTTCTTAGGTTTCGCTGCAGGGTTCTTGAACCTGGTGCGTGCGGCCAAAAAAGCCCAAGCGGAGAATGCGGCTCAAGGGCCCATTCCATCCGTTCCAGACGATGATGACGAGACGTAGGGGGAGAGCCTGTGGCTGCAGAAGGCGAACACGGGGGCAAACATAGCCCGCTCGAACAGTTTGAGATCAAGCCGCTCGTTGATCTGAACCTGTTCGGTTACGACGTTTCTTTCACAAACTCGTCGCTGATGATGATTGTGGCCCTCGGCCTCATCGTCGGCTTTTTGACCTACGCCATGCGCAACCGTGCGCTGATCCCAGACCGGCTGCAGTCGGTCGCCGAAATCACTTACGACTATGTCGCAAACATCGTCAAAGGCGTGCTCGGCGAAGACGGAATGAAGTATTTCCCCTGGGTTTTCTCGCTTTTCATCTTCATTTTGACCTTGAACCTGCTCGGCATGATCCCAGGCAACTTCACAGTCACCAGCCACATCATCGTGACGTTTGCACTGGCCGCTATGGTCTGGCTCACAGCCACGATCATCGGCTTCATGAAGCACGGCATCGGCTACTTGAGGCTCTTCGTGCCCGCTGGCGTGCCCTGGTGGCTGATGCCGGTCATCGTGCCGATCGAACTCATTTCCTACTTCATCCGCCCCATCAGTCACTCCGTGCGTCTCTTTGCCAACATGATGGCGGGACACACGATGCTGAAGGTTTTCGCCGGTTTCGCCGTCAGCCTGCCGTGGTGGGGCAAGATCGCGCCCGCCGGCTTCATGGTGGCTTTCACCGGTCTCGAGTTCCTCGTTGCGTTCCTGCAGGCTCTCGTCTTCACGCTTTTGACCTGCATCTACCTCAACGACGCCGTCAACATGCACCACTGACCGCACATCGCGGCGCAGGGTTCTGCACTTTAAGTTTCAACCAAAGGGAGACGACTATGGACGTTCAAGCAGCAAAGATGATCGGCGCAGGCATCGCATGCAGCGCACTTATTGGCGCCGGCATCGGCATCGGCAACATCTTCGGTAACTACCTCTCGGGCGCCATGCGCAACCCGTCGGCAGCTCCGGGCCAGTTCACGAACTTGCTCATCGGCTTCGCGCTCGCTGAAGCAACGGGCCTCTTCGGTCTCGTTATGGCTTTCATCATTCTCAACAGCTAATCGGCTTACGCCAGCGATCTGGAGGCGATAATGCTTGCCGGCATGACAATGCTTGCAGCGGTTGCGGCAGAGGTGGCCCACGGGGCCGCCAAACCGGGACTGCCGCAGCTTGATGTGAACTACTTTGCGCCCCAGCTCTTCTGGCTGGCGCTGACGTTTGCTGCTCTGTTCTTCCTCATGTCCAAGGTGGCATTGCCACGCATCGGGGACGTCGTGGCGGAACGCAGCGGACGCATCGCACGCGATATCGAAGCGGCAGCTAAGCTCAAAGGCGAGACCGACAAAGCGCTTGCCGACTATGAAAAAGCGTTGAGCGACGCCCGCGGCAAGGCATCAACCATGGCCAAGGAAACGCGTGAAGCCCTTGGCCGTGACACGGAAGCCGAAAAGTCAAAGGTTGAGGCCCAGCTCTCAACCAAGCTGCAGGAAGCGGAAGCGCGCATTGCCGCAACCAAGACCAAAGCTTTGTCAGCCGTCAACGATATCGCAGCCGAAACAGCAAGTGCCGTGGTCGGCCGGCTGATTGGTCAGGATGTCAGTCTCGCGGACGTCAAAAAGATGCTGACGCCGGCCGCCGGCGAATGAGGTAACGCACTATGTTTGATCCGCATGACGCATTGTTCTGGGTGCTGGTGTCCTTCATCGGCTTCATGGCGCTTTTGGCTTACTACGGCGTCCCGCGCCTGATCGGCAAAGCGCTCGACGACCGCGCCGACGCCATCCGCAAGGAACTCGACGAGGCCCGCCGCTTGCGCGAGGACGCTCAATCGCTGCTTGCCGACTACCAGAAGAAGGCCAAGGAAGCCGAGAACGAAGCCAAGGGCATTATCGATCAAGCCAAGCGCGAAGCCGAAGCCTTGGCGGCCGAGGCCAAGATGTCGTTGGCTGAGACGATCCAGCGCCGCTCCAAACTTGCTGAAGAAAAAATTGCCCGCGCTGAAGCCCAGGCTGTCAGCGAAGTTCGCGCAAGTGCCGTCGATATGGCGATTGCCGCAGCCGAGAAACTTCTCAAAGCGCGCGTCTCCGGTTCGACCAGCGACGGCCTGATCGACCAGTCGATCAAGGATCTCAAAGGTAAGCTCAACTAAATCGAAGTTCTGAGCCATATATATAAAATTCAAAAGCCGGGCACATCGCCCGGCTTTTTCTGTGTGTTTCTTCTCCAGATCGAAGCGCAGAAGCTGGCTGAGAGAGCTTTACTTCGAAGCGGCGGGCGCTGGCGGAGCGGCCGGCTGTGCGGGCGCAGGCGGAGGCGCCTTATCGCCTGTTCCCAGCGACTGCGGCTCCTGCACAGTCCGGGTGCGATAACGCTCAATGGCAACCCGCGCGCGCTCGCCATCGGAACGCCAGCGATCCTGCCGGGCTGCTTCAGGAAATCTCTCAATCGTCTGGGTTGCCTTGTTGACGGCGATGGCATCGCCCGCCACGTGCGAGACGGTATCGCGTTCGTCGAAGTATTCCCGGCATCCGCTCATCGTTGAGGCGGCGGCCAATGCCGTACCGGCAAGTAACACTGCCTTGAGGTGCGGCTTCATGAGATTATTTCGTCGGAGCATGGGCCACCTTTTCCGGTCCGGTGTGAATGATATGGCCGAACTGCTTCGGCTCCTCGCGGCGCTGGCGGTCAACTTGAGAAATTTCCGACCTTCCGCCGGCAAAGAAGTCGACATCGTTCGAGGCAACCGGCTCGTCGAGCGGTGTCTTCAACAGTTCGCCCGGCTTCTTCGGCTTCACAAGGCGCGGCGTCACGATGATCACGAGATCCGTTTCGGCCTTTTGGAAGTCGGCACTACGGAACAGGGCTCCGAGAATGGGCACCTGCCCAATCCAAGGTAACTGCCGCTGTGACTTCTGATGCGTGTGCTGCAGCAAGCCCGCGATGGCCAAGCTCTGCCCATCCTTCAACTCAACCGTCGTATTTGCGCGCCGGACGACAAGACCCGGTATGCGCACGTCATTCAGTTCAATCGTGATCGTATCGTCGATGTCGCTGACTTCCGGCGCGATCTTCAGGTTGATCAAGCCACCTGCCAAAACGGTCGGCGTGAACGCCAGTGCCACACCGAATTTCTTGAACTCGATAGAGATCTTGTTGTTATCGGCTGCGACCGGGAATGGAAACTCGCCGCCCGCCAAAAAGCTTGCCGTGTCGCCCGAAGTGGTGACGAGATTGGGTTCGGCAAGACGGCGCGCGAGTGCACGTTCTTCGAGTGCGCGCAACATGACGTCGACATTCGTGCCGCCCTCAAGAACGCGCGCGAGCATCGTGCCAAAGGGTTCAGCGCCTGAAAGAAGCGCCGCCGTCTGCAACGCGCCTGTGCCCAGGTTAAAGCCCTGATTGTTGGTGTCGACGTTGACACTATCGCCACGCACACGCGTGCTGACGCCAAGTTCGCGCGAAGCCGTGCGCGACGCCTCGACAAAGCGCACCTCCAGCATCACTTGCTGGGGCGATGCCACGCCGATCGCATTGGTTATGGCGTCGGGCGAGTAGCGCCGCGCGATGTTGATGGCCTTTTCGATCTCTGGCGCGTCGCGTGCCGTTCCGCTCAGCATTATGCCGCCCGCAACCGCGCTGACGCGTAGATCGGCCTCAGGCACGTTTTCTTTGAGTTTTGCTCTCAAGTCCTCAAGGTCGGGTGTCACATCGACTTCAACGATCTGCAAAACGCGCTGATCTTCGCCGACGACCGTGAGCCGCGTGGCGCCAACCTTCTTACCGACGATATAGATGGAGCGATCGGAGATCGGGACAACGTCTGCGATTTCCGATTCTGCAATAAGCGCAGTCGAAAACGGCCGTCCAACGTCCACGACCTTGGATTTTTTGACCGTAACCGTCGCTTTGGAGACGACGCCCCTTTGCGAAGCCCCTTGCTTAGCGGCCGGGCCGGCATCGACCTGCCGTCCGTCGCTCACCGCAACTGGCAAGGGAAGAAGCACTACGAGTCCCAGACCGCAAATAGCCGCAACCAAGCGCGCGCCAGCCGGCCGAAGTGACGTCGAATTTATTTTCAGTCTCCCGGGCGTTCGGCCCGATTGGCACGCGCCGCGCGCAAATGCCTTAGTCAGCCGCAAAACGCGGCTTTCAAACTTGTGCAACATCGCTACAGGTCCTCAACTTATACCACTGTCCCGAACGCAAGACGGAACTCAGATACTGGACGCATGAACGATGAAGGCTACGGCAAGCGCACCACACGACCGCAAACACGAACGCGGTAAGTGACACACTTCATTACGGCTGGAGACCCCCGTCCCCTTATTCTTACTCTTCAGTCTTTTTTCAATCCGCAGACGGCGTGCGCCTGACAGTGTACTCCTTCTGCTCAAGCTTCTGATCAACCGATCTCACGATATTGATCTTCGCCATCGCAGGAGTACGTTCTTCACCTGACACGGGCGCCGCCGCCCCGGCAACCGCATTCGTCGGTTGCATCGTGGCAACGCGGGGCTTATCCCCGCTATCCCCAGAGAGTTCATTTGCCGTGACGCGCTTCCAATCCGCGGCCGAAGCCGTTGAGCCCTCTTCACGTAGCACCAGAGACAAGTTGCCGACTGTGGACGCCAAAGTGATCTTTTGCGCATCCTGCATGCTGGCTTCAACCGTGACAGTACGCGCCACAACCGGCGCATCTTTTTTCGGATCGGCAATCTGATCAACCGCCAGAACACGCAGATTTTGCAACAACAGATCGGTGAATGCAGGTGTTGCGGCTTCTGGTTTATCCGCGGGCGCCTTGCCATCGTGCGTCATGAAGATATCGACATGGTCGCCAGGCAGTACGAAGCCGCCAACGCCGATGACGTCGTTGACCCGGATTGTGACGGCCTTCATGCCTTCGCCTAACATGTTCGACAGGCTCGCGCGCTGGCCAGGTCCTGTCACTTTGCCGCTTAGAATAGGCTCACTTGCCCGCATGGCGTCAATGACCACACGGTTTTCATGTTCCTTGAAAAGCGCATCCACCGTTTTGAATGAGCCCTTGGGGACACTTCCCTCAGGCCATTGCACTTGTTCGAGTTTCTCTTTGACGAGCTGCGCGCCAAAGCCAAAGTCTTCTTTGGCAACAACAACGGTGGTCAAGGGAATTGACGGCGCGGCGATGACTTCAGTTTTCACAATGCCGTTTTGCTCCGGCGCCCAATTGTAGGCACCTACAGCGGCAAAAACTCCGCTAACGGCAGCAAGGCTGAGGGCAAGGGCAGATTCACGGCGCATGGGGCTTTCCTAGCGTGATAAAAATCCGACACTTGCGCCGTCACCCGTGCTCCCGCTGGCCAGTTATCAACATGCTGTGGAAATGTCTGCTGACGTTTTCCGTATCACCGCCGCATGCCAAGAAAGCCCGGAGAATTGAACTGAACGACGCATTTCCTCGAGTTGTAATCGCCAACCGTTAACAGGATCTCAACAGGTTGCTGGCGCACCGGCGCTGAAATGCGACAGAAAATTGTCTCTTTGCTCATTATCGGGCACAACAGAGCCAAGAAGAAGGGACGTGGAATTGCGCGCGTAACGGCCACTGCCGCGACCCCGTTGCTATCAGTTTTGTAAGCATCAAGCGTACTGAGTTGTATCCGGATTGCGGCGTAGGTTTCGCCGTTGCAGCTGAGAAAAGTCTTGGTTGTCGGTAGTGGGGTCAGTCGTGTTGAAGCTTCAAAAAGTGGCGATGTTTGTGTCTGCACTAAGCGTCATGGCAACGCTTGCCGGCTGTGCGCCCCAGGATGGGGAACTGTCTCAATCGTTCGCCGGTTTGACGACAGGCACGACGCTGCCTCATGCCACGCACATGGTTCAAGAGGCCCAACTCCAGTTTAGCGAAGGCCATTACGGCCTAGCTGTCGATGCTTACTCAAAGACCGTCGAAGCCGATCCGCTTAATCCGGAAGCATGGCTCGGGTTAGCCGCGGCCTATGACCAGGTCGGCCGCTTTGACCAAGCCGACAAGGCTTATTCGCGCGTCCAGGAACTCATCGGACCGACGGCCAGCGTGCTCAACAATCTCGGCTATTCTTACCTTCTCAGAGGCAATCTTGATCGCTCGCGCTCGACGCTGACGGCCGCCTATCGCAGCGATCCAGGCAACCCATATATCGTCAACAATATCGAGATCCTGAACGAGCGGCTCGCAACACTCGGTCAACAACCGCTTCTCCTGAATTGAGACCGCTGGTTTCATACGGTTTTACCGGTAACGCCGGCCATTAACCGCCTCCGCTAATCCTTTGGCAAGATCCACCCCATACACTCGCGCTTCGCGCCAGATAATCGATCTGCGCTCGAAGCGGAGCACGCCGGAACATGCAAACCCCAGACAATTCTGTTCCAACGGTACCAACCGGGGCGGCGTCAAAGCCGGGCGGCGAAATCCGGCTGTCGTTTCGCTTTTTTTACGTGGTTTTGAAATGGGGCCAGGAACGGCGCAGCCTGGACCGCGTCAATCAGGAACGCGAGAAATTTCCAGTTCTGACCTCGACGCACATGCCCGTGCTCGCCGCAATCTATGCAACGTTTTTCCTGCTGCTGTACGTGCTGTTGACGCTTGGCATTGAGGCCCTGGTCTATCTCGTCAGCTAAGGCCGGCTAGCGATAGAGTTCAGCATAGGACATTGCGCTGCTCACGCCTGACCTTGCCCGATTTTTTCAGGCACCCTTGAGGAACGAGACGGTCCGCGTCAGCGTGATCGACTTGTGACTGGTGAACGGTATTAGGAAATTGAATTGGTACGAAGCCGTCAACGTCGCTGTTCGGGTATTATCGGCATTGACGACCTCCGCCATCGTCACGCCGTTCAGGTTCGCCGGCGCCAATAAGATGAACCGGTTTTTCATTTCCTGCTCGACGGCTGCCTTGTTCGCGTTATTGGCAACCATGCCAAGCCGCGTCGCCGCATGCACCGCATAATCGAATTCAACTTTCGCGAAAAAGACGCGGCCGGTTTCCATTACTAAGAAAAATCCGGCAAGCATCACTGGCAAGACAAACGCGGCTTCAACAGCGGCAGCACCTGACCGGTTCCGGGCGAAACCCTTGACGCCCGTGCGGCGGCGCTTGCGCCCTTCGGCAACGAACGTCCCCCATCGGGAGACAGCGGTACGTTCGTCAATATTGTGGAACACGATTGTCATTGGAGCCTGATCAGAGATGTATCTCTAAGAGTAAAGCTCATTGGTAAATAACGAATCTGCACCATCGGCGTATAGGGCTTCGAGACGTCGACCCTGAGGTACGTCTGGCTGCGCTCGCCGGCACCGCACGGCGCACCACACACCGCCGGTCCGCTGACTTCGCATTCACAGGTCACCGTTGCGGCAACGACAGCTTTGTGTGGCGTTCGCCGAATCGAGCCAATCCGCCGGCAGCGCCGCGCGAACTGAATTGATCACCGGCTGCACGTTCCCTTGCACCGGCGGTTTGGTAAGTCCAAAATTGGCTCCGACCCGGGCGGCCGCCTGAACCTGCAATTGATCGCTTATGGCTTGCGATACCTCGACCACGCCCAGCAGCAGGGCGATGACGACGGGAGCGATGAAACCGAATTCGACGGCCATAGCCCCGCACTCGGCGCGCGCAAATGCGCGAAGCCAAACCAACGGGCGCGCTCTACGCTTGGAGTTTTGCGCGCCCATGTTCCTACTCCGTCAACTTGATGCTGGTACGCGCGATACGTTCGGTGCCGGAATTGGAGTCACAGGTACTTGTGACTTTCGAATTTCCGCTGAATTGAACGCGAAGCGCGACCATCTGGAGGCACGAGATGTTCGTTGAAGTGCCACCCGAATATCGCAGCATCTGGTTGGGAAAGTACATGGCGCCGCTCAAATCCATCGAAGCGCCACCGTTCAGGTTATTAGTATTGACCTGACCGGGATTACATTGACCCGCCTTTGCGTCTTGCTTGGTGTCCTGAAAGAAAAGAACACCGTTGTAAGCCGTACCAGTCTTTGGCGCGTGCAGTGACAACTGTGCTCCTCCATTGACATCAAGATATGCCGTATCACTGCCTGACCCAGTCAAGATGATCGTGACGCCATTGCCAACGATCGATGCCTGACCATTGGCTTTGAAGGCACCCCCATCCATGATGTAAGTGCCGGGCTGCAAGGTTGCCGTGCCGTTCTGGAAATCAATGCCGCCACAGTAGCGCCCTGGGGTCAGCGTTGTATTCTTCTTTATTTTCATGCTGCGCTGAGTGCATGCTGTCGGAGTGGCCGGCGCCTGCAGATTGCGGCCCTCGGGGCCATACGGATCCTTCAGCGGCTGGGCATGACTCTTAACGGGGCCACCGTTGGTCTTCAAAGTGGCGTTGTTTTTAATTTCGATATCACCCGCAGCAGAAACTCCTGTAGTCGTGACTTTCGCATCACCAGAGAGAAAGACGGACTCTGCAGTCGTCGAGTTCGACGCAATGCCACATCCCAAACTGACATCGGCCGTTCCCGTAACTTCGATGCCTTTGTCTTCGGTTTTGTCCAAACTCAACAGGCACGCTTCAGCAACGCTATCGATCCGAGCAACTGCCCGGGTCTTGATCACAGTCTTCTTGATACCGAACGCCGCGATAAAGTAGCTCGGCTGGTCGCGATCGGCCAGGACCGCAACGGTGGACTTGTCGCCCGCATTTGGGCCAGACTTCGGCGGATATTCGACTACGAACTTCACTGTCGAAACCTTAGAGCCATAAACTTTAGTGAAGAGCTTGGTGGCTTCTGCCGTCATCGCTGCGTTGTTGCCATCGAGCTGAACGGCTTGCGCGACAGAAATTGCGGCGCTGTCGGTGGCGGACTGCAGCTTGTTGCGCTGAACCAGCCAATAGGCTCCATCCACCCCTAATCCCGTGAAGCCGATGAGCGATGGAATGACGAGGCCAAACAAGATCGCGACGCCACCCTTGGCATCATTCCGGAATTTTGCTTTGTCACGTATAGACATGGATACCCCGCACGCATCAATTGATAAGATTTCAAGGTTGTTATTCATTTAAGATACACGCGACGCATTCGAACTGGAACAAAGTCCTGACTTGTTGGTTGGCGCGGTATGACGAATGTGATCGCAATTTTATGAAAAATGTCTGGCGCGATGCCGCCGCGATCTGGTGCAAAACTTAAGTGTTCCGCAAGTCTCTCAACGTGAGCGTTCAAAATTCACCGCGGCCAATTCGAATGAAGTCTTGCGCCAGATTGTCTTTAGCGGGTTATCCGAAAAATTAATTCCGGTTGCGATCCGATAGTCCACACGGCCGCTGATCAGCGTTGCAGCTGCCAACATGATGGCACAAAGTTTCAGTTAATATTAATTTCAGCTAGGCCGGACCTTCAAACTGGCGCGCCCTTTGCTCTGTTGCCGTGAGCCGCTGCAGCATTGCGCGGTTTGAAGCAATCGAACAAAGGTGTGCGTGATGTTAAAGTTAGCCGCAATCGGACTCGCCATAGCGCCGGTCTATTCGGACTATCCGGGTTTCGTGAACAAAAACGTTCTTGTGGAAGCCTACACCGATCTCGGACCGATCGTTGAAATGATCGTCAAATGCCCGTCGGGCACCGGCATCATTTCATATTCAAAAATCGAAAAATTATACTGCAGCTCAAAGCTCGACTGCTTCAAAGGCATTCATGCCGCCGTGCAGCGCACGTGTGGCTGACGAACACCCGGCCTCATTCAAGCATGATTAATACGGGATAAATAGGGTGGCTTTCAAGCCGCCGAGCGGGCTTCGCGAGAGTTTCAATGTGCCACGGTAAGTTTCAACAAGATCGTTGACGATAGCAAGCCCCAGCCCAGAACCACTGACTGAAGTATCCGCTCTCTCACCACGCAAAATCACACGATCTATCATGTCGCCGGGAACACCAGGTCCATCGTCCTCGACGTCGATCTCAACGCCTGCCGGAGTCGTGCGTGCACTCACGCGCACAACAGACCGGCCCCACTTCTGAGCATTTTCCAGCAGATTTCCCATCATATTGTTGAAGTCGTCGGCATCGACGGCGATCTTCAAATCGTGCGGAGCATAAACGGACCACTCCAACTCTCTGCCGCGCGACAAACTCCCCATGACATCGGTTAGGTCGCCGAGTAACCGGGCGACCTCGATTGGCGCAAGGCCCGCACGACGCGCTCCCCGTGCGCGTGCGCGCGCCAGCTCGCGATCGACATGGCGGCGCATAGACTCAATTTGCCGATCGATCTCGTCAGCAATATCCGCCTGTTCAGCGCGTCTAAGTGTTCGCGCTTTTGCAGCCATGATGGCGAGAGGCGTATTGAGCCCGTGAGCAAGATCGCCGGCTCGTGCCCGCGCCGTTTGCAATTCTTTCTCTTGCGCCATGAGCAACGCGTTAGTCTCGTCGACCAGCGGCATGACTTCGTCCGGGTACGAGCCGTCGAGCGTTCTGGCCTTGCCGGTGCGAACACCTGCCACCTTAGCGCGCAACTCTTCCAGGGGGCGCAAGCCTATTGTGACATGCGCAAAGGCGCCGAGGAGAAGCAAGAGGGCTAAGCCTGCCAGACTGGAAAAGAGATCGGACGTAAACTTGTTGGTGTCCGCATCTATTTCAGTCGCATCCACAGCCGTCACAATCCTTAGAATTCGCGGCGCACCCGCTTCCGGTGCGGAAAGGGGATGGCTTCTCACCACGGCAAAGAGCTTCTGATCTTCAGGCCCAATTGTCTTGAGTGTTTCGGGTCCATCTCCACTTGGCATGTGAACAGGTACAGCCAACGTTGAACTGCCGAGCGAGCGCGATCGCAGCAATGTCTTGGCACCTTCATCGATCTGCCAGTACCGTCCTCCGAATTCGATATCGAATTGCGGATCGGTTGGTTCGCGAACGATCTTGATGTCGCCGCCCGGCGAGACTTCCATTCCGCGCCGCAGTTGTCTCAGGTCGGCTTCGAGTTCGGTTTGCGTGCGGCGCGTGATCGAGCGCTCGAAAAGTACGCGCAGGCCAACGCCGGCAACCTGGAGCGTCACTGCAATGAAGACGGCCCACGCGATCAACAAACGAAGTCTGAGCGAGCCGTACGTCACTTGAATTCATCCCTCACGCAATAGCCGTGGCCCCGGCGCGTCTCGATCATGTCGGCCCCGATTTTGCGGCGCACTCGGACTATGAGAGCCTCTATTGCATTTACCTCACGCGAATCTTCGTCCCCATAGACATGTTCGCGCAACTCTCCGCTCGGGACCACCCGCCCCTTGTGATGTAAAAGGTAACTTACGAGCCGGTATTCCAAGGGCGTGAGCGTAATCACCTTGCCGTCAACGCTGACGCGCATCTGCGACGTGTCCAGTGACAGTAATCCTGCCTGGAGTGTTGCGCTCGCATGACCGTGCGTGCGGCGCAACACTGCACGTACGCGGGCGACGAGTTCTTCCATCTGGAATGGCTTGGTCAAATAGTCATCAGCGCCACAATTGATGCCTTCAACCCGCTCGGTCCAGCCTTGCCGGGCCGTGAGGATGATCACTGGCATCATGCGGCCTTCCGACCGCCACCGCCTCAGCACTGTCAAGCCGTCCAGCTTAGGTAACCCCAAATCAAGAATAACGACGTCAAAATCCTCGACGCCGCCTCTGTACCAGGCATCTTCGCCCTCAGTGCAGACTTCGACCGCGAACCCGGCAACGCCGAGCGACGTGGCCATATCCTCGGCGATCTCGTCTTCATCTTCGACGACAAGTATTCTCATAATGTTCTCGTCTGCGGCACCCAGAGTTAGTCAAATTTTGCTCAACGTTCGTGGCTTCTAACACGTCAGAGTGCTGTCGCCACCTACGCCAGCTGTCAGGGTAGTATCAGGTCGAACGGTCTAGAGTTGCTCGAATGTGACGAAACTTCGTCATTGAGGTTCAACCTTCGAGATTATCAGCTCTCCAACCAAGCCGAATGTTGTTCATGGAACATGGTTGCTATAGATTTGGATTCGTTCAGGTTCGGCCCAGTATGCGCCGCGCAGGCTTTTTCGACTCTAAAGATGGAGGGATGACATGCACTTATTACGTTCAATCGCTGTCATCTTGGCCATCGCGGTTAGTGCCAGTATTGCCCAGACAGATACTTCCTTTGCTGCAAGTGGCAGCGGCAGCTCAGGGTCGGGCTCCGGTAGCGGCGGTAACTCCGGCAGCGGTAACGTTGACGACAACCGCAGCGGCAGCGACGACGACCGCAGCGGCTCCGGCGGCGGTGGTGGCGATAGCGGCGGTAGCACGTCTGGCGGCAGTTCTGGCGGCAGCAACAGCGGTCCGGGCGGCGGTGGCGGCGATAGGTCAGGTTATGATCGCCCGCGTGACGACAGCGACGACGATGGCGGCGGCTCTGGAAATTCAGGCTCAGGTAATTCGGGGTCAGGTAATTCGGGGTCGAGGCAGTAGCTCGGATATTGCGCGCCGCGACGGCCGCAGCGATCCCTACGATCGTTTCTAATTTTCTATTTCAGCAGCAATCTATTTCCCGTTCAGCTCGTATTCACCAGAGCCGGGATACACGCCTCCTTTGCGCGACCGGCGTCGGGAGTGGATTATGACTTTGATCTCAAAGATCTCAAAATTGCCGTTAGGCTGCCTGCTTTTCACGATTTTTCTTGCAGGACCGGCAACTGTCCCGACGCAGCCAGCGGCCGCTCAGACCGCCCAAATGCCGAGCGCCCATGATGTCGTCTTTCGCCGCTACCGGGGCGAAGACGAAGTCGACGATGATCGCAGTGGCAGCGGTCGAGGCGGCGGACGTGACCAGTCGGGCGGCGGCTCCAATGATTCTGGTGGCTCAGAGTCAGGCAGCGGCGGCAATTCCGATGGCGGCGGTAAGAGCAAATCAGATGGCGGTTCGTCTGGCGGCAACAAGCCGTCAAAAGGCTCATCGTCCGGCGGCGATGGTAAAAACAAGCAGGACGATTCAGATCGCTTCTAAGGACCGGCGCGCCGCCCGGAATCGTCAGGCTGTAGGACACTAACTCATTTCTAAATCCTGCGTGTCGACGAGGGAGCAGCTAGTGACGGACGTAACCTCATATTTTATTCGTCAGCATTCGGCTCGGTTTGCCGGTCGCGGCTTGGTCAGAAGCCTTCTGTGTGTTGGCTGTGCCGTCGCCCTCTCCACTGGGGCGTTGGCTCAGGATCGCGGCGGTATATCGCGTGCCGAGAACGCAAGGCCGGGTGGCGCCAGAGCGTCTGAAACCAGAGCCCCCGGAGTCAGGGCGTCCGATGCCAGGGCATCTGAAACCGCCAACACATCCGCAGCCAAGTACCGCGCCGTACAGCAAGGCGGCCAAACCGCGGCTGCCGATGAGGGATCGCGATTTGGAGATGCGGGAGACGCAGTCTCTGGCGCCTCCCCTTCACGCCGGCAAGGTGGCGGATTGGACGTTGCAGCTACTCCGGCGCGCAAGCACCGGCCCGAGGCAGATTGCAGGCGAGCGTTGACCAATGTTGACCGCTTCCAGCCCGGTAAACTGTCCGCCAAAACGCGCTGCGATAGCCGGTAGTCAATCGCCCGGACTAGACAAGAACTTGCAACGCACTGTTTCAAATGAGAAGTCGGTGGCCATTTTGTTAGGTGCAACCAAGGTGCCTGCTCAATCCGGATTGTCGTAAAATTACAACGCCTACTCACCAAACAGTTAGCCGCATAGTGACTTTTCGCCAAGCCTAAGCTGATGAATCTGTTCAATATGCTATGAGTTTAAGCATTGCTTCGCTGGGCCGGTTTGCTGGGCCGGGGTGTTGGCGTTGGCTTAGAAGCAAAGCGAGAAACAGGGTTCGGATTCGGGGACGATGAGCCTGGCACATAATTACAGCGCCATGACACTGCGCCTAACGGCCATGTTCGCCGTTACAGGTTTGGCATCGGTTTGGCTTGCCGCAGCACCTGCGCGTGCGGACGACGAAGAGGTGCGCGCCGCAGCCGCGCTGGCACAAAACCAACCGCAACAAAGTGGACCCGGATTCGTCTGGCAGAGGGGCGGCTCCAAATACACTTGGAAGCCCTATGTCGAAACAGAAGCGGGCGTCGATACCAATCCAGACAACAGCTTCAACGAGGACGGCACCGGCTTCGTCAAGCTTGAAAGCGGCATGAAGGCTACGCTGGAGCATGCCAACGAATACTATGCTCTCACTTTGAAAGGGCGCTTCCTCGATTACCATCAGCTCGAATTCGACGACGAGCGTCACAGAAAAGATTTCAAGGCGGCGCTCGATACTAAATTCACCTTGAGCGATACGGATTCGATCAGCGCGGGCAGCTATTTCCTGCGCGATCTTATCTCGCCTGCGCGCGCCGACATCATTCACTCGTATCTCGATTATGCGCGCCGCACCGATGACTACAGGGTCAAGGTTTTGGGAAAGAACCACACCGAGCACAATTTTGACGACGACGTGCAAGGAACCCGTCTATTCGATGACTTCGCCGTGTCGCGCGCCAAAGCTTTTGATTATTCGCGCAGCGACGCGCAGGTGAACGTCTTGACCTTCACGCGCAGTATGCTCCAGCCCTTTCTGATCTATGATTTCGGCTACATTGATTTCTACAATCAGGTCGAAGGTGCCTCGATCGACCGTGATGCGACCGAACACTTCGGCGTGGCCGGCGTGCGCTTGCAGCTGGACAAGAACTTCCGCATCGACGTCGGATACCGCCGCAACTTCCGCGAATTCGACGATCCCGTCGTAACCAGCGACGATAGCGGTTTCCTCGACGTCAACATGTTCTGGCAGCCGTTTGACAATTTGCGGCTAACCGCCGTCATAGAACGCTTCTATGACGAGTCGACGTCGTCGTTCGGCGTGGCTGATGACGTGAAATCTTATGGGGCAACGTTCGACTGGACGTTGATGCCGCGCTGGCGTCTCACCGGCACGACCTACTTCGATGACGAAAAGGCCCTTGGAGACACCATCCACTATCACAAACTGACCTCGACGATGTCCTTGACGCATGACGTCAACGATCACCTCGAGCTCTTTGTCTCGGGCCTGACAAAATGGGTCGATGAAACAGTCAGCGATGACAACTACGAGCGCTTTAAAGTCGGCACAGGCGCCCGCTGGAAATTCTAAGTCGTGCGCGTCGCACATCGCGCGATATTCGACACCTCCGCATGCCCAATAAATCCGGCATTGGCCCTTTGGTATTCACCCTATATAGCCGTCATGATTACAAGAAAGGGAGTATTTCTCGAACCAATTTTCGCCATTCTATCAGCGCGTTGTGATCCGGGGAGAATTGGGGGACGCAATATGGCGGCAACGCTTGTCGATATTCTTGGCGTACTTTTGCTGCCGCTCATATTGTCAGCAGCCGCTTGGGTCATCGCCATCAAAGCATTGGCCGAGAAAGACGCAATTTCAAAAGTCGTCGACACTCTGACCCAGCCTATTGGGACCCGTCTGATTGGCATTGAGGCAACCGCCAAGCGCGAAGACGTTCCTCTGCGCCGCAGCACTTCAAATGTGATTGCAAGCCCTGACGCAGGTTGGTTTCAAATGTCTCCCAGCCGCTCGCGGCACAGCGCCGCAAACGCACTGCCAGCGGCAATGCCAGCGAAAGGCCGGGCGCTGCCGGCAGCTTTGCGAACGGCGCTCATCGTTATCCTCGCCGCCGAACTCACCGCCACCGCCGCACCCCCCGCGCACGCCGGCCGTTTTGAATTCGATTCCCGCCGCACCGAGGTCCGCTTCGTCTACAAGATGGCCTACTCGAAGCAGCGCGGCCGCTTCACCAAGGTCAACGGCACGCTCGACTATGACGACGCCGCGCCCGAGAAAGCCAAAATCAGCGCTTCGATCGCAACGGCAAGCCTCACGACAGGCGAGGCCCTCGTCGACAACGAACTCAAGGGCTCCTCGTTTTTTAACGTCGTAGCCTCGCCCGTCATCGCTTTCAAGAGCCTCTCTGTAAAGTCGCGCTCGGCAACTGCGGCGGACGTTGCAGGCGAGATCACCGTCAACGGCATCACCAAACCCGTGACACTCAAAGTCAGCTTGAAGCCACATGTCGATCCAGCGCTCAAGCATGACGCGGGCGCGCGCGAATTTATCGCCACGACCCGCATCCAGCGCAGCGCCTTCAACATGACGGATTATCAGTCGATGGTCGACGACGACATCGAAATCGAAATCGCCGCGATTGTGCGGCCGAGGTAATGAAATTGCATTCCAAGCGCAACGCTGCTTCAGGATAACGGTTCGGTCGCGGGCCGAACAGACTTGGCGTCTGGGAACGGAATGCCGGTCCCTAGCTACCAGTTCTCATGGTAAGGCCTCACTTCAACGGCGAACGACCACGCGGAGCGATCTTGGTGGGCAACGTGATAGACTTCTTCGCCAATCGCAGCAGGCTTGCAGAAGAAGTCGTCAGGCTTACCGGGGAATATACTGTCGCGCGTCCAAGGCGTGTCGATTGCAGCATCTATGGTTACATAAGCGACGTGAACTCCTTTGGGTCCGAAGTCGCGCGCCATGGACTCGGCAAGTATTCTCTGCGCCGCTTTTGTCGGGGCAAACATTGATGCTGCCGGTTTTCCGCGCCACGCTGCTGTATTACCCGTGACAATAAGCGCCCCATCCCCGGCGGTGATCATCGCAGGCACAACGGACTGAGCAAGCACCATCAGTGCTGTAGTGTTGATGCGGAACATCTTCTCGAATGTAACTGGATCAGCCGCTAGCAGGGGCTTGAATTCGCCCATGACAGCATTGTGGACGGCGACGCGGGGCGCACCAAGATCAGATGTAGCCTTTGCGATCGTCGACTTCAGGTGATCGAGGTCGGCAACGTCGCACACATACCCACGCGACCCGGTAAGCTCCGCTTCTAATTTCTGCAAACGGGCTTCGGTTCGTGCCAGCAGCGCAACCCGATAGCCGCCTGCGGTGAAACGCCGTGCAATCGCCGCTCCGGTGCCGTCCCCGGCGCCTGTAATCAAGCAGACTGGTTGTGACATAGATTTGGCCTCCATTAGAATTATTGCGGCGCGGTATGCGCAAACGAAGGCCGTGCGCTCAACGTCTCGGCATAGGCGGACAACGACCGGAATTTGGCGAGGATTTTGCTTGTTTCGGGAAAGGCCTTGAGAGCCGCCAGCATCGGGAGCACGTTCAGATCCGCATACGTGAGGCCATCACCCACGAGGTAGCCTTTGGCGGCAACTGCGTCATCGAGGGGAGCGATGTACCTTGCGATCTCCGGGAGCGCTGCTTCGATGCGTGCTGTGTCTGGCCCTTTTGTCTTGTCGAAGTAAAGTGTTTCACCGACGAACTCGCGCATGACCCAGCGGTCCACCTTGCTGTTCACATAGGAAACCCATTGCTCCACCTGTGCCGATTGCAGCAATACCGATGGAAAGAATTTCGGCCCAGGAAATCGATTGTCGATATAATGTGCGATGGCCTTGCTCGCAAACAGCGTCACATCACCGTGCCGCATACACGGTATCAGCCCGGCCGGATGAAGAGATTTCACCTCGGGCGTTTGCGGGAAGGCTGGATTGAGCCTGTAAGGCACGCCTTTCTCTTCGCACAGCATGCGGATCGCCCGCACATAGTTTCCCAAAGGTGTGCCGATTATTTCAAGCTCGGACGTCATGACTTTCGTTGAACCTCAAAAGTGTTGCGAGCAGTCAAAGCAGCGGGGCTATGCCCTCAGCCGCCGGGTGCGGAAAGTTCCCCAGCCGCTCGATGCCACGGCTCTCAGAAACGCAAAAAGCGCGCTTCGGTTTGGGCGGGGACTGCGGCCGGTAGCGATGCGCTTCAGCTGTTGCCCGTACCAGGAGATTTCCATGATGCCCATGCGGTCGATCTTCGTGATGCCCGTCTTTATCGGCCGCACGCTCTGTGGGCTGTCCTGTCCTCGGAGCAGCGCTGCTGGCGCATCTGGATCGATTGCCAATAGCCGCGCCAGACCAATCACGTCGAGCGCCCCGGAACGCAAGGCGGCTTCAATACCTGCGGCTGTGCGGAAGCCGCCAGTCACCATCAAAGGCGTCGTCACCAGGCCCCGCACCTTTTCGGCAAACTCAAGGAAGTAGGCTTCGCGCGCTGCAGAGGATGCCTTTTGCGGCTTGGTGACAACACCGCTCATGGCGGGGGCTTCATAGGTTCCGCCCGAGATCTCGATCAGATCGACGCCTGCGTCAGCGAGAGCAATGACTGTCTCGATCGCCTCGTCCTCGCTGAAGCCTCCACGCTGGAAATCGGCGGAGTTGAGCTTGATGCCAACGGGAAATTCACGACCGACGCGCTTGCGGATCTCGGCGTAGACAGCCAGCACAAAGCGGCGCCTATTTTCGATGCTGCCGCCCCATTCGTCGGTACGGCGATTGTGGTGTGGCGATAAAAACTGATTGACCAGATAGCCATGCGCACCGTGAATTTGCACGCCGCTGAAGCCGGCCTTCTTGCAGATCGCCGCACTGTTCCCGAAACGTTGGATGATGTCCTTGATCTCGGCAGTGGTGACTTCGCGCGGGGCATCGAAAAAAGCCGCCAAGTCTTCGCCGAACGGAATGGCTGACGGAGCGACGTTCTCGTGATTAAGGCCCTTTGGTGACTGCTTGCCCGGATGATTGAGCTGAGCCCAGATCGCCGCACCTTGATCGGTTGCCGCCCGCGCCCACCGCTGCAACATCGGCAGATCGGTTTCATCTTCGATCGCGACGTTGCCCGGTTCGCCCAATGCGCGCCGGTCGATCATCACGTTGCCGGTGATGAGGAGTGCAATGCCCGACGCAGCCCATCGCCGGTACAGTTTGACGAGTTCCGGCGTCGGGCGATTGTCGTAAGTGGCAAGCGTCTCGCTCATGGCCGCTTTCGCAAGGCGATTTCGGAGCTCACTTCCGTTGGGTAGGCGCAAAGGTTGGGACAACGGGTATGATTGGGGGTCGATCATCGTGCTCTCGATGGGCCTATTCATTTGCCTGTCCTATCATTCGTGGGTGTTGGGACGCTCAGTCAGCTAGGAAGTGCAGAACATCGGGGACGAACACCTGATAGTGCTGGAAAACCCCGCCGTGACCGGAGTTGGGGTAAATCTTCAGCGTGGCGTTCGGTAGCCGGCGCGCCATATCGGACGAGTGCTCGCTTGCGACCATGATGTCATGGTCGCCGTTAGCGACAAGGACCGGAGCCGTGATCACCGACAGATCGTCCGGCGCATGCAGGCCACCGGAGGTGATAGCGCGAAGCTGTGCCACGCGGGCCTGCCGCGAGATCGGCTTGTCGCGGTTTTGAGTGCGCTCGGCCAACCGCTCGAAGTACTCGGCAGACGCTCGCCTGCCCTCGGCGTTGCTGGGAAAGAAGAGAAAGTGCCGGGGGTCCTTGCGGGTCACAAACGCCTTAAAATAAGCGCTACCGACGATGAATGACATTTTCCAGATACCGCCGCCGCCGCGAGGACCGGTACCGGCCAGCACCATTCGTCGAACTAGATCCGGCGCCTTCAGTGCAACCATTTGTGCGACGGCGCCGCCGACGGAGAACCCAAAAAGATCGACCTTTTTATGCCCAAGTGCGCGGATGAATGCGATCGTATCGGCACCCATTTCCTCAAGGTCGCCCGGAACCGTGGAGCCACTAGCCCCGACGCCGCGGTTATCGAATGCGATGACCCGATGGTGCTTTGCGATGCCATCGATGACGCGGGGATCCCAATCGTCCAGGACAGCGGTGAAATGATGAAGGAAAATCACCGGCACGGCTGAAGTGGCGCCGAGTTCGCGATACGCAAAGGGAACCCCGTTCACGTTTACGGTACGGGTGGGGACGTCTTTCCACGTGGTCATCAGGGACCTCTCACCTTCGGGATCTGATTTGGCCACTCAGGCATTCGCTGAGGTCGGCCGTGCGAGAAATGCGAGCGCCTTTGGCACGAAATCGGCATGGTACTGAAACACGGCCCCGTGGCCGGAGTCCGGGTAGATGATGAGGTCGCTATTTGGCAGCCGTCGCGCTAAGTCGTGTGTGTTGCTGCTTGGAACCATGCGATCGTTGTCGCCATTTGCGACGAGCACGGGATGATGCACCTGCGAGAGGTCCGCCGGTTCCTTTAAGCCCCACTTTCGCAGCGCCTTCAGTTGCGCCTGCAGTGCCCGAACGGTGATCTTCTTGTCGCGGTTTTGCGAGCGCTCCTCGAGGCGTGCAAGGAAGTCCTTGCCGGCACGTATACCGCCCGGAGTTCTATTGAAGAACAGGAACTGCTTTGGGTCTTGGAAGGTGAGCCAGCCCTTGAGCATATCGAGGTAGGTGACTCTGGCAACCGTGCTGATACCAACGCCGCCCGCTGGCCCCGTCCCCGCAAGGATCATTTTGCGCACGAGTTGCGGCTTCATCAGCACGATCTCCTGAGCAATCATCCCGCCCAAAGAAAATCCAAGGAGATCCACCTGTTTGAAGCCCAGGGCCTGGATGAACGTAATTGCATCTTCGGCCATCTGCTCCATGGAATTCGCCGGTGAGCCGCTCGAAGCGCCGATGCCGCGATTGTCGAAAACCACCACGCGATGCTTTGCAGCAAGGCCGTCAACGACCCTGGGATCCCAGTTGTCCATCACAGCGGCGAGATGCACGAGGAATATGACTGGCGGCCCAGGATTGTTGCTTCCGAGTTCCCGGTATGCGAACTCGACGCCACCCGCTTTGATCGTCCGCGTCGGAACATTGGTCCATGTGTCATTCGTGATGTTCATGGTGCGATCCTCGTGCGATTTACAGCGGCGAAGCGTCGAGTGCATTGCCATCGATGGGCTTACGCCGTTGCAAGAAACCTCTCGATTTCCGCCGCGACTTCAACGGGGTGCTGCTGATGCGGTCCGTGGCCGGACAGCGGATAGACGGCGACCTGTGCGTTGGGGAGTTCCCGGAATAGCAACCAAGTATTCTTCAACGGGAAGAACGGGTCTCTGTCGCCGGAAACGATGAGAAACGGCTGCTTAAGTTGCTTCAGGCGCGCATAGTGATCAGTCTGGCCGCCCATAAATCCTCCCACCGCCTCGACCATCTTTCCGATGATCTCTGGCCCAACGACGGGTTCGCGATCCTTACGGAGGCCCATGCGGTCGATGAACCCTTGCGTTTCCTTTTCGCGGCCCTCGGCGAAGAACAGATAACGGACGTCTTCGAAAGCATACGTATCCTTCAAAGCGATGCCAAACACGATGTCGGTCGGAGGTGCCGTCTCGGCGTTACCCGCTGGCCCGGTACCGACTCCAATCACTTTGCGAACGAGCTGCGGCTCCTGAAGGGCAATGGTCTGACAGACGAACCCGCCCATCGAGAACCCCAGCACGTCAATTTGAGTGTGTCCAAGCGCGCGCGCGAACGCGGCTGCATTGCGCCCCTTTTCGTCGAAGTCCTTGGCCGGCGTGCCGGTAGACGAGCCGACAGCGGCGTCGCTGAACAAGATGACATGGCGCGTTTTGGCGAGTTCATCGACGAACGCCGGATCCCAATCGTCCAACGTGCCACGGAAGCGATGCAAGAAAATTATGGGGGTTGGGTCGGCGAGTTGCGCAGGACGCAGTTCCCGGTAAGCGTAACTCACGTCCCCTACGGTCACGTGCTTGGTTTGGACATCGACAGCGCTCATCGCGGTATCCTCCGTTGTTGCAGTTAGATTGTGGAACGCCAATGGCGTTCCGGTTTTGGAAGGGCAAACTTTTTGTTCCGCGTCACACGGTGACGACAATTTTCCCGAACTGGACGTTCGATTCCAGGTATCGGTGCGCTTCGACGATCTGATCGAAGGGAAAAGTCTTGGCGATGACCGGCTTCAGCGTTCCCGTTTCGAGGCCGTGTGTGATAAATGAAATCGCTGCTTGGCGGCGAGCCATATCGGACACGATTTCAAACAGTGTGTAGCCCCGGACACTCAGTCCCTTGAGAAGCGCAGGCCCGAATGGGAACGGCGTGGGCTGAAGGCTCAACAGTCCGTAGATAACCAGTGTGCCGCCGGGCGCCATTGCTGCAGCAAGTTTCTCAACACTTGGTCCCCCGACGGGATCGAAAACGACACGAGCACCCTTGCCGTTGGTGATTGCATTAATGGCCTCCACCAGATCCTGCTCTTCTGTCGCTACGACATGCGCCGCGCCAGCCGCCTTTAATGCAGCCGCCTTGGCGCTGGTGCGCGTCATCGCTATAGAGACGCCGCCCACGCTATTGACGATTTGGATGGCCGCAAGCCCCACACTCGATGATGCGGCCGGGATGACGACAGCATCGCCCTTGCCGACATGGGCGATGTCGATGAGTGCGCCGTACGCGGTGATGTATGCCATCCAAACAGCCGCCGCCTCGATGGCATTCAGACCCTTGGGGCGCTTGACCACGGCATAGGCGGGCACAACCGCAACCTCGGCGTAGACGCCATAGGCATTGAGCGAGAAGGCAGGAATGACACTGATGGTCTCGCCAACCGCGAACCCGCTTACGCCGGGGCCGAGTTCAAGCACGACGGCTGATGCCTCGTAGCCGTTAAGAGACGGAAGCGCAGGCGTCTCCAGATAGACCCCCGCCCGGAACATTTGCTCTGCGCGATTGAGGCCGATGGCTTCGACACGCACGCGCAGCTCGCCTTCTTTGAGTGGCCGGTCCGGAAGCTCCTCAATTTCCAAAACTTCTGGGCCGCCAAGGCGGTGGAAGCGCACAACACGGCTCATAGTAGTTCTCCCTGACCTGTTTTGATTACGATAGTAATGATTGCTTTAGATGACGATCGCAATTATATTTGTCAAGCCCCGATTCGAAAAAAGGTCTGCCGATGCGCGTCTCCAAAGAACAAGCTGCGGAAAATAGAGAAAAAATTCTCAAGGCTACTGCGCGTCTCATTCGAGAGCGGGGAATTTCCGGAACAGGCGTCGATGCGCTTTCCGAGGCAGCCGGCATGACTCACGGCGGCCTCTACAGCCAGTTTGGCTCAAAGGAGCGGCTTGTCGAAGAAGCGCTGGAACACGTGATCGCCGCCAAGGGCGAGGAAATGGGTGGGACTTCCACACTCCGCCGCTACGTCACGGAATATCTTTCGCCAGATCATCGAGATAATCCTGGAAGTGGCTGCCCACTGGCCGCCTTGGTTTGTGAAATGCCGCGTCAAAGCAAAAGCTTGCGTGAGCGGTTCACGAGCGGATTGCGGGGATTGATCGGGCAGCTGAGCGGTCGAATGGAGCCCGGGCTGAAACAGCGGCGGCGCGATGAAGAGGCACTCGCCATCGTCGCCTCTCTGATCGGGGCTCTCGTGCTTGCCCGCGCAGTGGACGACCCTAAACTGTCCGACGACATTCTTCGAGCAACCAAGAATCGGCTCGGCAACTGAGCATTTGCCGGGTGGGAATGGCGGATTGAACCAATTATAATTTGCGCAAAATGCGCGTCTGCCTTTAGCACCGCTGCAACCGTTATCCTAGACCACTCAAAACTTCCTCCTCACCTCCGTCCGGATGCCGAAGTTGTCCTCGCCACCCTCGATGAGGTGATAGGTAGCGTCAGCCCGGAACAGCCAGGCGCGGTTGATCGGAATCTGATAGCGAACACCGAAGCCGTACTGAGGATCCTTGGCGCCGATCCCGTCATCCTCGAAGGGCTGCACGGTCGCGACCTCAAACACAAGCTGCTGATCCAGATTGAAGAGATACTGGATGCCAATCGCGCCGCCCCATGCGTTGGAGGCGGTGTCGTCGAGTTTCGGGTAGCCAGTCAGCGCGTCGGTCTCGAAGTTGATGCCGACGTTCTTCAGGATGCCGGCATTGTTGCCATCGACCAGGGGTTTCGGCTCGCCGAAACCGACGAAGAAGTTGGCGTAGGGCAGCAGCGTGCTCGGCAGCCACGTGATGAGGCTGTTCTCCGATAAAATAGCAAAGCCATCGCTTTCCTTGCCGTCTTTATCGTCGCCGAAGTTCGCGAACACGCGGGTTGAGTTTGATAGGGTGTTGGCATAGCGCCGGGTATAAGCGGCGGTGAGATAATGCTCTTGGAGGCCGTCCTGAATGCCGGTGCCCTGCACGAAGCCGTAGCCCGCTTCGACATAGCCGTCGAAGGCGTCGATGAAAGTGGTGACGCCAAAGAGATTGGCGTTGTTGTTGTCGGCCTTGCCGTCCGCACCGACTAGCCCCGCATTTTCCACGTCGTCAAACGCGGCGAAGAAGGTGGTGTCGACGTTTGCAAGGCCGAGCGCCGCCGAGTTCTTCGCAGGAATACTGAACGCGCCGCCGAGGATCGCATCGTTCGCCCAGATTCCGTTCTGCAGGAACAGCGGGAAGAGACCGACTGTGAAGGGTAAGTCGAAACTCGCCTCTTGACCGGAGAAACCGGAGTAGAGCGAGCCCATGTCACCCTCGAAAAATAGCGTCTGCGGCTCGGCATCGAGTTCATCGTTGAACTTATCATTGCTGCCGCCGCCGCCGAACTCCAACCGCGTAAATTTGTTGTCCTTCTGTATCGGCGTGAAGAAGGCGTGGATGCGTTCGGTGCCGGTGAACTTAAAGTCGACGTCGAGGTTGAGCCGGGTCGCGACCTGGGCAATATCCTTGCCGTTGTTGTTGTTGTAGGCGACGGCCGTGCGCCAATCGCCGTAGACAGCGAGGCCCGGAAGCAGCGGATTGAGTTCGCCGAGCAGAGTACCGCTCGGTTCATATTGGCCTGAGGTATATTGCTCGCGACCGATTTCTAGCAGCGGCCGCGGCGGCTCGACTTCTGGCTTTGCGCCGTAGACGTCCGCTTGCTCCCCAGAATCATATTTCTCTTTGTACTCAGGGCCGGGGCGGAACGACTTCGCGATCCATGTCTCGTTCTTTGAGGACTTGTTTGTGCTTTCGCCGGCTGTCGCTAGGTCTGCCGTCGCTCCGGACACCACGAGGCAACCACCGGCCGCCAGCAGAATCGCAGCGGTTGAGGTCCCGGCACGGAAGCGATGGTTGCCATTTGCGGCATATGTCATGCGTTAGTCCCCCAATGCGTAGCCGCCGGATTTCCGGCACTAGCCCTTCACGTCGATTTCCACCGCGAAGGCGTGGAAGTTCATGATCCGCTCGTTCATGCTCCGCTCCATGTCCTTGGTGGAGCCGACGAAGCGCATGAAGTAGATCGGCTCGGCGCGGCTGCGCATGCGGAAGGCGAGTTGGTACTTGCCTGGCTTCTTGAGCAGGTCACCGGGCACTTGGTACTTGGCCACTTTCTCTTCCAACGGCGCCATCGAATGGTTCTCCATGCGCACCAGCGGCGGGTGGTTGAGAACAGTGGTCGGGATCCCAGGCGGTCTCAGATGCGGCAGCGGATCAATGTCGAAGTTCACCGGCAGGTACATTTCACGGTCCGTACCTTTGACGTTGGTCGTCAGGAACTTGGTCTGGAAGTTCATCAGCTGTTGGTCTGTCGAGATTTTTCCAGCCGCCACATCCAGGCTATGCAAATCGGCCATGTCGCCGTTGCTATCGACGTAGCCCGACTCCCAGACGTTTTTGCCATCGGGATCGACGAGGGCGACGTTCACCCAGAGCTGCGGCTGCGCGCCCAGTGAACCGGAGGGCAGGTTGTGTCCTGAATTGGTGTTCTTGATTTTGTAGGAGAATGCTAGATCCGTGCCGGCCGTCGGAGTGCCCTCGAAGTGGGGCCCATCGACCTTGCTGGAATTCTCCATCAGCTGTTTGCGGATCTTGTCACGCTCGTCGAGCTTCGCGAGGTTCTCATCGATGATCACCCTCGCCTCTTCGCGGTCGAGCGAATCTTTCCAGCGCTTGGGGAATTTTACTTTTATTTTGCCGTCCGCGACTTTGTCCTCGAACGCGGTCTTGCCCCAGCCGGCGCGCCAGTCGAATTGCAGCCAGTCCTCGATGTTGATCGCCTGGGCCTTCGTGTTGTGGGGGAAGATTCCGGGATGTGCGATCGAATAACCCGGGCCTATAAACCGGTGATTTGCATGCTTGCGTCCCGGGTTGATTTCCTTGCCGCCGACGATCGCCGAGGGAGCTTTCGAATATCCATCGGGTTTACCTGGGACTTTGCCCATGTGGCAGTCCTGGCATGAGACGCCAGCTTTCCGTGCCGGGCTGTCGCGATACTGATCCCAGACGATCTCCAGCTTGATTCCGAGATTGACCGCAACTTGGTGGCAGCTGACGCAGAACTCGGACTTTGTGATCTGGTCATTCGTGATCATGCCCTTGTGGATATCGTTGCCGCGGCCCTTGGAGTTGGTTTTGACGGAGTACGTCTCCTTGTTGGCGAGAACGTCCTTGATCACGCTCTTTTCCCCGCTGCCGTAGACCGGCTCGTTGATCGTGCCTGGCTCGACCCGGCGTTCGCCGTTGACCTTGCCATACTGCTCCTTGACCCGGTGGCAGGTGATACAGGTCACGCCCTCGCGGGAAATCTGGCTACGTTCCCAAAGCGGCGTTTCGCGCTTCTCCCCGAGCTGGGTACCGACCTGCTGGTGGCAGCGCACGCAGAAGGTGCCGACCGTACCTTGCGTCAGATCCTGAAACTTCTTCTCAAACTTGTGGAACATCGGTGAGATCGACGCATAGGCATGGTTCGACGAAGACCACTCTTCATAAATCTTCTGATGGCACTCGCCGCATTGCGCAGCAGTGGGATAAAGCGACACGTCGCTGACGAGCCCACTGTGCCCATCGGACTTGGCGTTCCCGGACTCGACTTCTTTAGACACTGGATTAGTCTTGGTTCCTTTTTCCCAGACATCTTTTTCAGGCGCTTCAGGAGCTGCCTTCTCGTCAGATTTATCTGCCTGGGCCAGCAACAATCCAGTCTGGGCAGTCTGGTCCTGGGCAGTCTGGGCCTGTGCGGCTCTAGCGGACTTGGTATCGCCGGCAGCATCCGGGCTAAGGATTATTGCGTTTATCAGCATGACGCCCGCGCAAGCGAAGGCAAGCATCGAAATGCCGGATAGTCGTTCCATCACTTCCCCCTCGTCCCCAACCCTTTGAATGCCGGCATCTCAATTTAGGTCGCTTGCACGACATCTGCGCTCCCGCCGCTGCGCAGAACTGATGAGCCGTAAATTGAATAATTGTGAAAATTGTCCGTGATATGGCCGCTTATTGGCAAGGAGCGAGCACAATGCGATATAGCTCACCCAATTGTACTGAACTAATCAGTATGCATTTAATGAATTGCGAAATCAATTGTGCTCCGCGAGGCAATATATGCCGGCATCAGAAATCCCAGTAAAAACAAGGGAAATGTCCTCGTCTTGCCCGCGGCATCTTTCTAACGGAGCATATGTCCGCTCTTCCGCCTAGATATTACGAATTGCATAAACGATATTTGCTCAATATCGAACTATCTATTCCCATCTCTCTTTCATCCGATTGGCGCGGCCATCAAATGGTCAATGTCTCGCCAGATAGGATGAATACGGGATTGAGACTCTGACGCCGCGTTGGCATTCTGTGTCGTTGCTCAACTCGTTTCTCAAAAGGGGGGCAGGAACTTGACAGACAATTTGGAAATCCGAACGGCGAGATTGGGTGTTCTAACTCCAGGACGCTTGCCCTTCTGCGTATCCCCGGACGCGTAGCAGCGGCTGACCACCCGGACTAGCCGTGGGAAAGGACTTTGAAGCCATCCAGGAACAGATAATGGCAAAAACTCACCAAATCACGATCGATGGCAGCAGCTTTCAGGCACGCAGCGGCGAGTTGCTTCTGGACGCTGCTTTGAGGAACGGAATTGAATTGCCCTATGACTGCCGGGCCGGCCACTGCGGCACTTGCTGCGTGCGCCTAGTTTCTGGCGGCGTGCGGGGCGGCGAAGGCTCGGAGCCGGGCATCGTTCATGCCTGTCAATGCCGGATCGCTGGCGATGCAGTGATCGAAAAGGGCCAAGCGTTAGGTGTTCGCACCGTCGAGGGTGTGCTGACCTCATTGCGCCGCCTGTCATCCGAGGTGGTGGAAGTCGGCATCACGACGGAAAGCGCGCTGCCCTATCATGCGGGACAGTATGCACAAGTGTGCTTCAGCGGCTTTCCGAGCCGCCCCTTCAGTATCACCCATCCGTTGCAGGGCAATCCGGACAGCCGTTCGGTCTGGTTCCATGTCAGGCGCATGGCGGATGGACGTGTCACCTCATCGCTCGGCAAGCGCATTAAGCTCGGTCATCGGGTGAAGATTGCCGGACCCTACGGCTCGGCGCATTTCCGGCCCGATCTTGAGGGCCGGTTGATACTCGTCGCCACCAACACGGGCTTTGCGCCGATCTGGTCGATCGCGGTTGCTGCTCTTCGCGAGAACCCAGAGCGCAGAATGATGATCATCGCGGGCGGGCGCACGATCGAGTCGCTCTATATGGCCCCAGTTCTCGGGCGGCTGGCGAGATTTCCTAATGTTCGCGTCTTGCCTATCTGCAGCACGCCACAGACCTTGACTTCAGCGGTGCTGCCGGGCCGGCCGACCGACTATCTGCCGCGCTTATTATCGACCGATGTTCTCTACGCCTGCGGCGCGCCGGGAATGGTCGATGCGATCAAATCAATCGCCACACAACATGGCGCTGTCTGCTACGCGGATCCGTTCATACCCACCAAAGACGACGTGGGCGAGGAAAGCGTACTGACCCGCGCCATGCAGTGGCTCGCCGTGCCCACAAGCCGGCGCATACGCCAGCGCGCGCCCGATCGCCCGCGCCACCAGCGGGATCAACCGAGGCAGGCTTATGGGATGACGGTAGCAGAGTGAGATGTGATTGTGGTTCTTAGAGCGCATATCTCTTATTCGATCGGGTTGGCGAAGGTCCGCTCTTCCGGCATTCGAACTCTTTCAGGCTTGCTGATGATATTCGGCTGTTCCGCTATTGGCGCAGTGGCGTCCGAGCCAGCCAAGACCGTCGGAGCAAACGCCTGCGCCGAATGCCACAAGCAGGAAGCCGAGGCTTGGAAAGGCACGCATCATTTCAAGACTTTTCGAGAAATGCCGCGCAACACCGAAGCGAACGAAATTGCAAAAAGGATGGGAGTGCGGCGCATCAAGTCGGAGAGTTTGTGCCTGGGTTGCCATTTCACGACGCAACAGAAGAATAACAAGGAGGAACCAGTGTCCGGCATCTCTTGCGAGTCTTGTCACAGCGCCGGACAGGATTGGATCAAAGTCCACAGCGGGTACAGCGGCAAGAAAGCGGATACCGAGACCAAGGCGGAGGAGGCTGCACGCTGGAAACTCGCCGACGCGAAGGGAATGATCAGGCCATCCTCGCTCTACGAGCTGGCGAAGAACTGTTACAGCTGCCATGTCGTGCCGCGCGAAGATCTGGTGAACAAGGGTGGCCACAAGGCCGGTAGCGCCTTCGACTTGGTGTCGTGGTCACAGGGCGAGGTGCGGCACAACACCTGGTATTCCAAAGGCAAGGACAACCCGCCGGCCAACGCGGCGCGCAAGCGGATGCTCTATCTCGTCGGCCTTGGTGTCGAGCTAGAGACGGCATTGCGCGCGGTCGGAAAAGCGACGGCGAGAAAACCATTTGCGTTCGAGATGGCCAAGCGGGCCGACCGGGCGCGCAAACAGCTCGCCGCCGCTGCAAAGGCGGCGCCGGATGTGCCGGAAATCGCTAAGTTGGTTGAGTATGCCCATGCGGCCGGTCTGAAATTGAACAATGAGCGCCCTCTGATGGCTGCAGCCGACGGCATCTCCAAGCAGCTCGCGAGCCTCAGCGGGAAATATGACGGCAGCACAATGGCGGGACTCGACAGCCTCATTCCCGGACCAGACACGTTCAAGGGGAAAGCGAGACAAGCCAGCGCGGCAAAATGATTGGAGCTGGCAACAACAACAATATGGGCGTGACGGGGAAACAGCGATGGGGTATTTCGGCGGGCGGCGTGAAATCGTCCGGGCTGCGCGCGGCTGACCGCTCGATCGGATCATCGAGTGGTCTCATCGCCCAGACAGTCCAGATCCTTTTGATCGCGGCAATTTCCAGTGGTCTGTTTTGGCTCGTCTGGATCTACGGCAACGGGCTGCGCGACCCGCGTTATCTCGACGGCTGGCTGTTGGCCGGCGGAATGATCTTACAATTAGGGTTTCACATCGCCATCAAAACGGCGTGGCTTTCGCCGAAATCCGTCAGCGCCGTGCGGAAGTTTCATATTTTTCTTGGGCTTCTCCTCATCGCCGCCTTCATATCGCATTCGGATTTTTCGCTGCCCGACACCGGCTTCGAATCGGCGCTGTGGGCGTGCTTCGTGCTGGTGACGCTCTCCGGAATTTTCGGCACTTATCTCGCCTGGTCGCTTCAGGCCAAGCGCGAACCCGGCGAGCGCATCGGCTTTGATCGCATCGCCATCCGCCGCGCTGAGCTGGCGCGCGAAGTCCATGCCGCCGTCGAAACGGCCGACGAGGAGGCTCCGTTACTTCCCTTACCGGCACCTCCGTATGACGCTTGGGTGATGGACCTCTACACCAACCACCTGCGCGACTTTTTTCAAGGGCAGCGCAATGCTGCCGCCCATCTAATCGGTTCCCAGCGCCCTCTCAAGCAACTGACAGAAGAGATCGACAGCGTATCACGATATGTCGACAAGCAAGCCCAAGAGAAGCTTGAAGTAATCAAGACCTTGGTCATCGAAAAGGACCGGCTCGATTTGGCAGCAGTCCATCTCGGTCTCACCAAGGGCTGGCTGCTTGTGCATGTTCCCGTCACTTATGCGCTGATCGTGTTGACGGTGCTGCACGTGCTCGTCGTCTACTCCTTTTCATCCGGAGTCTGGTGATGCGGCGCCTGGGATCGATCGGGCCGGTTCGGCGGCCGAAGGCCGAGAGGCAGGCGCGCGCCGGCTCGTGGCGCGACCGCTTAGCGATGCAGCTGGCGCTCGTGACAGCCGTCTGCCTCGGCCTCTCTTTCTTACTCTTTAAGGACACGAAGTTCCTGATGCCTGGGCCGCTGGCGAGTCCTCACGGCGGAATCGAAAAATGCAGCGTCTGCCACACCAAGAGCGGCAGCGGCAAAGTGAGCTGGACTCACGGCCTCGTCGCCGGCGATCCGCGCGCCGACAGCAAAGCCTGTCTGACCTGTCACAAAATGCCCGACACGGCCTTCAATGCACACAGCGCTTCGGCCGAGGTGCTGGAGAAAAGCACCGGGCGGTTGAGCAAAATCGCGGCGCTGTCGCCTCAGCCGCAATCGGCCCGCGCCCAGAGCCTCGCCTTCCCGGCCCAAGACGTTATGGCACGCGGACTCGAATGTGCGACCTGTCATCAAGAGCATCAGGGTGCCAATTTCAAGTTGAACAAGATCTCCAACGAGCAATGCCGGTCCTGCCACGTGGTGAAGTTCGACAGTTTCAACGGCGATCACCCCAAATTCGATAACTATCCGTTCAAGAGGCGCACCCGGATCGTCTACGACCATGCTGGCCACTTCAACAAGCACTACCCGGAAGTGGCGAAGAAGGATCCGGCAAAGCAAATTCCTGCCACCTGCGCGACGTGCCACAACAGTGATGACGACAAGCGGATCATGGCCGTGGCACCGTTCGATGAGACCTGTTCCGGCTGCCATCTCGATCAGATCAACGGCAAGGAACGGGCCAGCGGTCCAAAGGGTGTTGCCTTCCTGAGCCTGCCTGGCCTCGATCTGCAGACGCTGAAGACAAAGAACGCGGCGATCGGCGAATGGCCGGACGCATCGGACGCCGCGCTCACACCGTTCATGAAGGTCATGATCAGCCGGAACGAACGGGGCCGTGCTTTGATTAAGGCCGTGGACAGTCTCAACCTCCAGGATCTATCTGACGCAAACGACAACCAAATCAAGTCGGTGACGGATCTGGTGTGGGAGATCAAGGCGCTGGTCCATGCGCTGATCTCGGGCAAAGCGTCAGATGCGCTAGGCGACCTAAATATTGGCGGCGGCGCGAAGCTGAGTGCCGGTCTCGTTGCCGATCTGACCGCGAGCATTCCGCGCGATGTCGTCATCAGCGCACAACAGCAGTGGCTACCCAATCTCGCTACTGAAATAATCAGCGGTCCGGTCGTGAGTGATGAGAAAACGATCATCGGTGAACAGGAACCAAGCGATTCTAGTTCGGCCACGACGGAAACGAAATTGGGCGAATCGGACGATCAGGAAGGTCTGTCTGACTCAGATGAGAGTGAGGCAGACCCAAGCGTCGACCCTGAGGCCGCGGATAGCAAAGCAGCAAGCATCGCCAAACGCGATCCCCCCGCTTGTCTTGTGCGCCTTCTTGGTCAGTGTCTGATTTCTAATGAACAGAATAAGGCTGAAGCAGCAGCAAAGCCCGCAGAAGCGGCCGGACTAACCGATGGCGCGAACCGGAGAAGCGGAAGTGACCCGAAGCCCGGAAGTGACCCGAAGCCCGGAAGTGACAAGGGTACGTCCTCGTCCCGCAAATTGCTTGCCCCCATGAGAGCAGGTCTCAGTGACACGGGGCCAGCGGCTGAGCCTGATGCGGCCGCCGGGAAAGCCGGTATCGCGAACGTCAAAGCTGATGGCAGCGAGAAGGCGCTCACCTCTGAGGCAAGGCCTCCGGCCAAGGCGGCGGATCAATCCGACGATCTGCTCTCTCCCACGGAGGAAGAGCTTCGCGAAATCAAAGCTCATACCAAGGCAGACGGGAAAGCAGCGCAGCCTCAATCTGAATCTGGACCGGCCGATTCTCCGGCAACCTCAAATACGCCTGCGGAGAAACCTCAAACAACGGCTCAGCCCGTGATCAGTATCGATAGCGGTGTGGATCCGGAAAGCTGGGCAGAATATGGCGGCTGGTACCGGCAGGATTACGCGATTTTCTACCGCCCCACAGGGCACAAGGACAAATTCATCTACGCGTGGCTGTTTCTAACCGGTCCCCAAGCGCCGAAAAGCGATACGAGCCCGGCGGCGGCGGTCTTCGATTTTCTCACGAACAAGGACGCTCAGGGGTCATGCACGAAATGCCACAGCATTGACGATATCCCGGGCAAAGGCCGGGTCGTAAATTTCTCTCCGCCGTCGCTTGAGAGCAAAAGGGGACATTTCACCAGTTTCATCCATGAGCCGCATTTCGGCATCATGGACAATCGCGGTTGTCTGACGTGCCACGCCATCGAAAAAGACCGCCCTTATCTCAAGAGCTACGAGCAGGGCAATCCGGAGAGTTTCAAATCCAATTTTGGTGAGGTCAAAAAGGATCTCTGCCAGACGTGTCACAAGAGCAGCAAGGCGCGGGCCGACTGTCTAACGTGCCACAAATATCATGTGAATGGCGTGATGACGCCAATCATGAATACAAAAAATCCAACGAAATAGCTCTGTCCGCAACATGGGCAGAACCCGGGTACAACGGCGACCAGTCTCTCGACCGATGCAATGCCGGTATCGCAACATAAGCTCGCAGTCCAAACTCGATCGAATTCCTTCAGCAAGTGCTACAGAAAGCAGACATATAATTTGATGTTTTGGTGGCTGGGGCCGCCCATCGGCACCCGCCAAACGGGGTTCAAAAGCAGTATCCGCTTCTAAAATAGATCAATTCTAGCCGCCCATTGTGTCTAGCAGGCGTACCTGATAAGAACGCGCGGCGGAAATGCTTCTTTTGCCGGCCAAACATGCACTTCGTATCGGTCGCTTCCGTCGAGGCCGTCGATCGTGCCGAGCGCGAACGATAGAAAGGCAATACCGAATATGCCTTTGCCGACGTCGAGTGCGTAGGCATCAGGAAAGTATTCCGTGCAACCGGCAACTTTCAGGGTCCCGGAGAAGCAGTTGATACCCGCACTGACAGCGTGATCGGCGCCAGACAACAACTTGGTCATGTCAGGCGCAAGGTCGTGCGTGATCACTTCGACCGGTACTGGCATATTGCGACCGGTACCAAAGACCACCGTATGGTCGCACGCGACGATGCGGTCGGCAACGGTTTGATCCGTCCAAAGGTCACTCCAATCTTCGATATCTGCTGCATCGCAGACATAGATTTGGTGGTAGTCGGCCATGATATTAAGGGTGGCCCGCAGCGTCATTGTTTCGTCCTTATGTCCGTCGCTCACGTCTGCTGATAGATGGCCAAAACCTTGCCGAATGCGCGGGCGGAGAGGTCGTCAATGTTTGCGTACATTTTTCACTCCAGCATACCGCCGCGCCAGTGTTCAATCCGGGCTGCGCTTCTTCCAATCAAACCCGGCTATGAGAATGCGCTGGTCGGCATTGGGTGGCATTGTCACTTTGAAGCCAGCCGCAGCCAAAGCATCGCCAGCTTGGCGCGCAATATCGATTGGTTTGGCGTCGGAGCCTTCGAATAGGCCAAAGCCGATGTACAGCTGGCCATCGGCGAGGACGTGTTCGACGTCTTGGCCGTGATAAAAGACGAAGCCTCGAAGACCTGATTTCGCCCCGCCACGATCATGCCAGGCTTCCCCGGCATCGCTCCGGGCATCACTTTGGGTGTTGCCTGCATTGTGAAGGGCAAGAATTCCGGATTTGTCCAACGCCTGGAAGACGGCATCGAGACGATCGAAGTCTGTCGTTGCAGGCCAAGATGGCTTCGGCCGTTCTTTTTCTCCGCACCATTCACGCTCGATCTCGGCCTTGATCCAAGCCTTGTCGGCATCGGTGAGTTCGGGCTCGCCAAGGAAAGTTTCGGCAGCCTCATAGACGCCCTCGCGCGTTTCAAACCCGCCCCAGACGTACGGACGGATGCAATCGTTGCGGAGTGAGGCTTGATCTTCTGGCGGTAGCGCCAGAACGGCTGATGCCGGACCGAGCACCGCGGCACCCAACAACATCTGCATGATCCGTTTGAATTTTCCGGCCATAAAGTGGCTCCCGCACTACTTACTCTTTGGATTCGTACGACCTAACCTGGTGTCCAACCCGTCAACTAACACAAGAACGCCAAGTACGCCACTCACCACTAAGCCCCACCATTTCGTCGGTAAAAAGAAGAAATCGCCGGCATGGCTCATCTCGACACGCTCATTGGTTTCCGCGTCGATCAATACCCGCGGCGGCCGCTTGTCGAGTACGGCTGCCAATATCCAAATCAAGCCACCTGCGACGAGTAACGCACTGGCGAACGGCCAGCCGTTTGTATTCCAATACGAAGACCCATAAGACCGCGTTTGTGATCAAGTTCGCGACCAGTGATGTTAGAAAAATCGTGACGATGACTAAGAAGCCATTGCCGCGCCAAATGATCATGGCTGTGTCTCCTTTTGATCGGGCGTTGAAAACAGACTTTCGACATAGGCCCGCACGATTTTTTCCTCCGCAACCCAATCGGCGTTGCACGGAATGATCTGGTGGACCGACAATGCCGCTGGCGTCACGTTGACGAGGTTGAGGCGGCAATAGAGCCGGCCCCAGGAGGACTCGCGCCGACCCTTCAGCTTGCGTTTTGACGTCGTACCGGATCCCGAGGACGGCGTTTTTGGCTGTGCCCGAAAACTCGTACCCGTCCTCGCCGTCTTCCGCGAGCGCGCGGGTTTGCTCCAGTCATATCCGGCGGAATTGGGGGATTTGGCGACGCGCAGACACAATTTGCCGGTCATTCACGGCGGGTTTGCAATGCAGCGTTTTTGAATGCCGCCAGTGTCGGCGATGACAAATAGCGACTCGCGCTCCGGCGTGTCCGGAGCCTTGATGCGCCATTGATGGAATGGATCATAAACCGTTGAGCCCCAATTGACCTCTTTGTCGGTGCCTTTGTCCGTCGTCTTTGTTTCCTCGCGATCGCGCGAAATCATCTCGCGTTCGATGATGGCCGAGCGAGGTCCGATATAACTCAGTCCGGCAAGCGTTAGTGTGCTGCAATCGGCGGCTTGTTACCGCGAAAATAATTTGCAACAGGCGCGAACAGGCCACCGTTTGGCGGGAAGACAGTTGCACCATTGGCAACCATGAGATGCACCGGCAGTATGAGCGCCGCAGCAACCGCTCCGATTGTAGCGACTGCGGACGTAAAGCCTGGATGCCGCAACACCCTGATGGAGGGAAAGTTCGCCTTAAGCGCCGCGACCCACAACACAATGCATGAGAGCGCGACGGCGCTGAGAGCCCCGGCGGCGGTCAGCCAAGGCCGGTCGGGTCCTGCAAGATAGTCCGAACGCCGGATCAAACAAATCCTTGCCCGCCGATGAGGACGAGTGCGCCAAGACCAGATCCAACGCCATAATAGACGAGAAGCCGCTTCCATCCAGCGTGATCTAGCGACGTAAAGGATGGTCCGGCAGCAAGCGCCAAAAGCAATCCCGCAACAAAGCCAGCAGCAAACGCTCCGAATGGAAAGGCGACAATCAAGCCCGACCACGGTCAAGCTAATCAGGAAGCCGGCCGCAAGCCCGACGTAGAAAAAGTACCAGCCGAAGACCGGAAAGATATGAATTGCGAAATAGGCGGCAAACTTGCCAAGCCGTTCTAACATCGCTGGGCGGGTGTTTGAATCGCCGTAGAGACCGGCCGCGCCAACGATGTGCGCAAGACCAAAAGCAAACGCCGCCGGAACCCAGGCAAAAACCATATTGAAGTTTTCTTGATCGCACGAGTTAGGTTTTTCGGCCTGGAGCGAGCACGCCGCCGTCCAATCGACTTGCAGTCGTTCAATGAGAATGACGGCGGTCACGATAAGCGCAACGACTGTTGGCCAGACGCATGCACGCATCACATCGGTTCTGTTTGGTCGCTCTCGTTGCATGCTATGGCTTACGATCGATTTTGGTTTGCAGCCACGGCTCATAGTCAACAGGGCTAACAACGCGGATTGCGATGGCATCGGCCCGTCCATTCGCATCACAGTCAGAACTGCATACGGCAACGAGGCGGCCGACGTTCTTTGTCATCAGAGTATGGGATTGAAGCCGGCCTGGAATAGCCGTCAGCGACGCACCCAGACCCCGTATGGCCAGCTCGTAAACCTGATCATTCGAGGTGACGAGTAGTTCGACCGATTTGCCTTGAGGCACGACGATGTCGGCGTCCATGTCCGGCTGACCGCCGGTGGCAGCGTTTGCAGAACTCTTGAATGTAGGACCCAGTTGGATTTGTGTAAGTGTAAGACCAGTGCCCCTGATCCCCGACGATTTTGATCGTTAAATCCGCAGGTGCCGCTCTTGGTGCGGTTAGAAGTTCAAAGGCTTCTCGGGACGCTTTAGAAATTGCGTCTGACATTTGATCGGATCTGGGTTCGGCATAAACCGAAGGCGGTCCGTCCAAAACACCGCCAAACACCAGAGCAGCGAAAATGGCGGCGGCGCGAAAACGCTCAGCGGGTTTGGGAAGGATGGGGCGCATGGATTCAGGTCCCTTGCATCATCTCGCGAACGCGCATCAGGATGACATATCCCACCGCCGTCACGATGACGAGACTAGCCCCGGCAAGGGGTGGTTGGACCGTCAAGGCTTCGGCCATAATGGACTGCAACTGCACGCGGCGATCACTGCAACGGCGGGCAGAAAGAACTGTCCAGTCGTTCTCCCGGCTCGCGTATACTTGCGGCCAACACACTCGCAATCACCCCGCCAATCACAAAGCCAGCCGGTTCATTTGTGAGCATTTTGGCCAAGGCATTAACTTGGTCGTCTGACCCCACGGGCAGGATCAGAACTGCGATGTCAACGATGAGGGCCGAAGCCAATGACGCCAAAACCAACGGCCAGAAAAAGACTTCAACGCCCGGCATGTTTTCGCGCCGCCGGGATTCGAGAATGCCCACGATCAAACCAACCAATGCCACAGTGGAGGCGATCACCGCAATCGTAGCTACCGGGCTGGCCATCCCCTCCTTGAGCATCAACAGCATCACTCCAATGTGCGATGGCAGTTGCGCAAGTATAGAGGCCGCAAGCATGATCCAGAACCCATGACCAAGCCCCTGGCGCTCGATCACGCGCGCCAGACCGATGATGCAAGCAAGGCCCGCAACAAGCGCGGCAACGGCTGGGAACTGAAATCCAGGTCCCGGGCTCGACACC
Organism: uncultured Alphaproteobacteria bacterium; assembly: GCA_963764605.1. Classification (GTDB taxonomy): domain Bacteria; phylum Pseudomonadota; class Alphaproteobacteria; order Rhizobiales; family Hyphomicrobiaceae; genus Hyphomicrobium_B. The sequence goes on along the minus strand of CAVXTJ010000010.1, from coordinate 28,301 downwards.
AGCTTTGGCTGCTGCATCATCGCTTCCGTCACACCAAAACCCTGCAGCGCCGCAATCAGCAATGCGAGCGCGATGACACTGCGCGAAAAGGGCTCGGCGTGGCCCGAGGGTGCAAATCGCTGCGTCCAGGATTTGGGCAGCAGGACGACGATGAGCTCGATAACGGTCAGAGCGGAAAACCAAGGCAAAATACCGAGTGCAAAGATTGAAAAGCGTTCGAGCAATAGAGACGAGATTACTTTCTCAGCCTCAAACCGGCCGACGTACTGCAAATCGATGCCCGGCAGCGGCAGCGACGATCCAAGCCGGTAGGCGATCAACGCCAGTACCGTGATACCAAGCGGCCCGTAGATACCGGCGCGGTGCTCCTGTTCGGGCATCAGGATCCCATCTTTCGAAGTGCGAGTGCACCACGTAATCCTGAGATCAATCCAAATCCCACCAATCCAACGGAGAGCAAGTATTCAGGCGCAGGTTTACCGTAAAGAAACTTGGCGATGACTTCGAAGCAAACCCACGCCAAAAACAATACGGGAATGACGACCGAGTGCTTGCGGCCAAAGCGATATGCTAAGCCTGCGGCGACAACAGCCATCAGGAGCGTCGAACCGGCGATGATTATCCGGTCCTCGCCGGCGGCTTCATTGACACCGTAGCCGGTGTCGTAAATGTACCAAGCAAGGAACGCATTCATCGCAGCCAAAACGTAGCCAGCGATTGCGCCGCGCTTTACATCCCGCACGGCATCAGCTTTTGATGACACTGGTGATGGCTGTGGGCGCTCGGCTGGCCCGGGCGCCGGGTCGCCGCTTGGAGTTGGATCACTCATATAGGCCCTCCATTTTTATGGTGCTGACTTTTTCCGGAGTTTCGTCGTCTACTTCTTCAATTCAGCCTCTGCGTCCTTGCGGCCTTTCTTTGCCAGTTCGTAGTCTGGCTTTATGCGAATGGCTTCGTTGAAGTCTTTCAGCGCGAGTTCTAGCCTCACCGCGTTTCAAGTGACTATATCCGCGATTGTTGAAGGTCCGGGCGTTCGATTCGGGTCAAGCGCCACAGCCTCGTCGAAGTCCCCAATCGCATCATCCCAAAGTTCCAGCCGCGTCCGGTAGCTGCCACGTTCCTGCCAATAGGCGCCATCGCCGGGCGCGACTTCGATCGCCTTGCTGACGTCGTCAATGGCTTCTTGTGTGCGCCCCAGTTCGTCTTTGGATATCGCGCGGTTGGCAAAGGCAGCCGCGTCGTCGGGTTCTCTCGCGAGCGCGGCATCGAAGTCGGCAATCGCTGCTTCGAATTTGCCGAGACGGCGAAAAGCGACGCCGCGATTGTTGTAGGCCGGCACAGCAATTGGGTTGAGCTTCAAAGATTCCGTGTAGTCGGCAATTGCGCCTTCATAATTCTCCAAACCATAGAAGCCGATGCCGCGGGAATAGAGGGCGAACGCGCGCTCGACGCCTATAATTTTTTCGTCTTGAAGGGCTTCGGTGCAATTCGCCACGGTCGCCTTGTGGTCCGGGCTCGGCCCAATGCACAACAGCCATGCTCCGGTGACGTACGTCTCCGATGAAGCGGCTTCAGGCGCTTTTTCCGGCTCGGCAGCGAGGGCGGAGGTGGCGAAAATAGGCAGGATCAGAAATCGAAGTATCTGTGCAATCGACCGCAGCGGCATCATCGCACTCCCTCTAGAATCTTGGGCGTACCGCCGTGGGGGCGTCTGGATCAAATGCGCAGCGCATGTTTCACCAGAAAGTACAAAGCGGAGACGCTGGCGAGTGTTGGCAGCACTCCGAATGAATCCATGCTCGCGAACAGCAGTGTCAACGCAGCAGCCACAACCACGAACAGAACCGGCGTCGAGAATAAGAAAGACAGCATCGTGATCAAGGTGGAGTCTATTTCCCCAGACGCCGGCTCATCGCTCGGGTCACGGACGACGATCAATTCTTGCCCGAAGGTGACGATTGCGCCAAACCCAAGCCCGCACCACGCGACCCACGGAAAGCTGAAAGCGCGAAAAGCGAACGAGATTGCGAAGACGACCACGCCCGCAAAGAGGAGGATGACGAAGATGGCGGCGCCTTCGGACAGCTTCATTTTGAACGGGGTCATGCTGCGCAATTCCGAACTGAAGACATCATTCGCCGCGCCTGCGTAAAACCCAAGCGAATACCAAAAGGAAGGCACCAAGCGCGCCCATAACGCCGCCAATCGAACTGCCGATCCGGCCGATCGTCTCCTCGGCGCTTATGGTGGTTTGCCATGCGCCAGACCGGACTTGCAGGGTCAGAAAAATCATGATCGCGGCAAGGAGCACCTCCACAATGACGAACAGGATCACGATGCGCTTGGATTTTTTCATGCCTGCCCCCTCCACAAGGCCTTGACCTCGTTACATTTAACTAGTCAAAATACGATGTAATGGCAACGGATAATCAGCGTTAGCATTCTCAAGTGCGCAATGGACAAAGGATTGACGATGGCGCGTATACGGGTGCTGCTGTCATTGCTCGCGCTGTCGCTATTTGCGTGTTAGCGCTTATGCGGACGACTATAGCCGCGGCATGGATGCATACTTTGCCGGTAAGTTTAAGACCGCCGTTAAGCTGCTTAAACCAGCGGCAGAGGCTGGAAACGCTCTAGCGCAATTTCAATTGGGCGTCATGTACGACGCAGGCCAGGGCGTTCACCAGAATTCTCTGGCAGCGCTTGCCTGGTATCGCGCTGCAGCCGAAAGTGACCCTCGGGCACAGGTTGCAATGGCAGACCGGTTGATGGAAGGGCGCGGAATTGCGCACGATCCACCGGCGGCCATTTCCTGGTATCGCAAAGCGGCGGCACAGGCGGACCTGACGGCGCTATTGCGGCTCGCAATCGCCTATCGCGACGGTCAAGGTGTGCCACAAGACATCGTCCTCGCGCACGTCTTCGCCAGCATTCGTGTGAGGCAGTGGGGCAAACTTGACCTCGCCGAGCGCGATAAAATATCAAAGGAATTAGCGGCTCAGATGACTGCGGAGCAACGCACCGAGTCGGAGGCATTGCAGCTTCAGGGCATGGCTGCGCTGAAAGACTTACCGCTATCGAGCAAGACTGGGCGGAAGTGAGTGCACGATAACAAAGCCATGACAATATTCTCAAAGCCGACCCGGCGAAGCCTTCTCCAGCGCGCAGCTAGCGTTCGGTGCAGTGGCGAGCGGCGTCGGTTTATTCGGAATTTCAGCACGGGGCGCAACGCCAGTGACGAAAGGACCTTTCCGGACGCTGGAAGAACTCGGCGCCTCGCTGGCGTCGGCCGGCGTATCGGCACTGGACCAGCGCATGCTCGTCGCTATGGCGCTTCCTGCGATGGCGCTGCAAACGAAAGCCGCGGACGACAAGGATATCGCAATTGGCGCTAGCAAAATCGGCGGCGCGCCGGACGTACCGCCCGGATTTGAATGGCCGGTTCGCGGGCCCAACGGCCATGCGGCGACGCGAGCTTAGAGGGCATTACGGCTCGTTAACGAACAAATGAAAGCGCGGACGTTTGCCGAGGGCTATTTGACCGAAGCAACAGTATGCAGCGGGTATCGCGCAAACGCAAAGCGAGCTCGACGCAAAGACTAAAGCTCTATCATAGCCAAGCACCGCTGACGTTCGTCATGCAGCTGGACCTGGAGTCCCTCGCAACGGTTGGCACGGTCGACCCAGGCTTGCCGCGCGAGGGCCGGTTGCTTGTATTTTATGACATGATTGTGCGCCCTGGTTCGCGAGAGACGATCAGAAACGCCCGCTTTTCAAAATCGTCCATGACATGACACCGAAGTCTACATTGGAACGGCGCGCCGCACCGGACCTTGGCTACCCGCTTGTCGAGTTTTCCGAAGGCTGATGCCCGCTCGACACCGTTTCTACGCAACCACATGCCGGCGGCGCGGATCGTTCCGGTCTTCACGCACACGGTTCCGGACAACAAAACGCAGCCGCTATTTTCCCGCTCGCATGCGACCGGCAAGGACGTGCCGCAGCAGAAATGGAACGAGGAAACGCCCGCACATCTCGGCGCATCGAACCGCCTGTTCGGATGGCCTGAGCTGATCCAGAACGACATGAGAATTGAGCTGGCGGCCCGCGACCTGAACGAGGACCTGCCGACGTCAAGTGTTGCGGCCTATACTGCGGCAGTCGAACGGCTGGCCTTTGAAGCGGAAAAGTGGGTTCTGCTCCTGCAAATCGGCGACTACGACAACGACGTCTGGGACCTCAACGGACTTTATTACATCTGGATCAAGCGCGAGCACTTGAAGGCTCGCGATTATTCAAAAGCCGAAATGATTTATCAGACGGATTGAGATGACATGGACCGCCGAATCGACGATGTCATGCACATCCGCAAGCAAACCCTTCTTGCGTTGAAGGCGCTCGAAGGCACGCACTGGCATGAAGCAAGCGGCGAGCTGCATTACCAGTACAAAGAGATGCCGAATTGGATCACGATCGCGGAGGATGCAGACCTGCGCGCGGCGCATCAGGCCTTCGTCGCGATTTTCGAGCCGTACTTCGAGAAACTTGGCGATGTGAACGTAACGGTGGCCTACAACACCGGCCCCAATAGTACGGGCGTTCAGCGTGCGTTCGTTGAGACGAATGAGGTAATTAGGAACGCACTCAGCGACCCCGAATTTGGCAAGTCTTAGTGGCCGACTAGCTTTGGCAGATGCTGAAGGAACATGCCGGTTGATCTGGTGCTTTATTCAGTACACATTTGGCTTACCTTGGAATTGGCAACCGTAAAGAATGTCGCTCAGTATGCCAATCAAACGCCGTCTTTTCTTATCCTGGATCGCTGTGCTGGCCTCGGTCGCCTCAATGGCGCGCCGGGCAGTCGCACACGGGAAAGACAAGGATACCGGTGCACAAGGGAAAGACATTGATGCCGTTGGGAAAGATGCTGCAGGCCGCTGCTCCGACCCATTGTTTGTCTCAGAAGCAGACGCGCGCGCTGTCATTCGCGAGCATTGCACGGGCGACGTCGATGTCCCGATAACTAAGCAGCAAATCGGCTTGTTGGTGTCGCGGCTAAAGCCCCAATTTTGGCTGGCTCACCACAGGGACGGCGGCTGGCTGTGTGAAACGCGTCTCGGCGGCGCCCCCGATCTGCCGAAAGGTTCGGCTTGGCCGGTGCGTCCGGTTCCACCCGACGCCAGCCAAAAGGCAGAGCAATGGAAAGCCAATCACCGTTGGATTGCACGGCACATTACTCAAGAGTTGCCATTCGAGTTTATCGGACAGATTGATTTTGCTGAATTAAGCCGGGAGCAGGAACGCCAGTTTTCTCTGCCAGCGGAGGGCCGGCTGCTCTTCTTTTGGGATGGTGCGGTGGGACTTCTTGAAAGCGGATCACACACATGCCACGTGATCTTTGATAAAACGCCGAGCACTCCGCTTGGCGAGCATATTGAGCGCCTGCCGTTCCCGGAGAAATTTGACGAAATGGAAGCGTGGTGGCGGGAACCCGATCCGAAAGCCACAGCGCATTTCCAGAAAATGACCGAAACCCTGAAGGGTGCGGATCAGGAAGCGGCGGCTCAGGCAATGCACAATCTCGCAGAGAAGAGTAAGTCGCCCGACCCCAATTCGAGGAAGCCGTTTGTCTATCCCGCCCGCGCAATGAAACTCGTGCCGCTATTGGTACTGCCAAGCCAGAACTCGATCGAACTCACGCAGGATGCGGAACTGATAGCATTTGCGAACGACGACGACACCAGTGAACACTATTCTCTGCTGACGTCGAACGATATGGGTCCGTTTAGCGCGGATCGCTCGAACATGTCGAAAAGTCAGCCGTGGCTGACGATAGAGGCGCGTCGGCAGCGCTTTTTAGGCCCGCCGCATCCAGAGCAAGATGATCCGAGGTTTGACGCACTCGCGAAAGCTGATCTGCCACCGTACCCTTGGAACGAGTTCTCAAGTCGCCGACGCCAGCCGCAAGGCCGCCGCGTGGCAGCTCTTGCTGCAGGTCGCGATGGCCGATCTCGCGCAGGTTGATACTGAAGGCACGGTCTACTTCATGATCCACAATGACGATCTCGCCAAACGCGACTTCTCCCGTGTCGTGGCGTCGCATCAGCAGACGTAGACAACCTCCGACAGATGATTAGGAAAACAGTTGAGTTACGATATCTCAATACTGGCATATGCCATTCAACCAGGCGACGCCGCCGCATGGCTGGTACTCGAACTCGCAACTCGATGAAAAGGGCGAGGCCGCCAAACGTCTTGCGGCAATTCCACGACACGATCGTTCAGCGCTATCCTTGCCTCAGCACGCTCAGCGACGCTGAGTCAGAGTTCGGGAGTTTGGAGTAGCGGACCCTTGTGGAGCGGCTTTGGTCCGAAAGCGGCGGTGCTTGCCATTCAGTTCCCACATTCAGAAACGGTGGTGCCGTTTGTGGTCGATACTGCACGCACGTTTGGACTGGCCGTGTTCGACTGGCAGACGAAACTGATACATCGCGCCGATGGCATTGCCGAACTCGAACTCTCAAGCGAAGGCGTCGCGCCGCTGAAACGGCCCACTTTTCAGCAGATCCTCGACGCGGCCGAGGCTCTGACGCCCGATGGCGGCCCGGGGTTTCTGATCTTGGAGCGTGGTGGACGCGATTATCTTCAAGTTGCAGGTGGCAATGGCGCATATGCGTGCGAATGGCGGATGTACAATGGAAACAGTCCGCGCTTCTCCCACTGCGCGATGGGCCTTTACAACGTCGCAAGGGCTGCAGATATTCAAATTCCAACGAACGGTTTCTACGTCACAGTCAAGGAGAACGAACGCTTGGCGTTGTCCGACGTAAAGAGTTTGCTCGGGGCGTTTGCGAGCGACGATGACCCACCTGCTGATTATAGATATCGCGATATCACCGAGCGCTTTGGATAAACGCATACCGGCCAACAGGCGGAGAACAATTTGAACGCGCCCGTCACAATAAAATTAGACGAACATGACGTCATCGCGGCCGACCGGCTGTACAGCCGGTCTTATTTTCGCGATCCCGCGAGTTGGCGCCCGATCGCGCTTATATGGCTCGCCGCTCAAGGTGTCTTGCTCGCCATCTACGTCTTTTCCGGAATGTATGGCAAAGGGTTCGTTGAGTTTTTGATCGTTGTGGAAACCTGTCTGCACATTGGTCTTTTCATCGTTCCAATTCTGATCACGCGCCTGCTAGGCCCGAGAAAGGCGCGGAAGCACTTCAAGGCGATGAAAATACTGCACGGTCCTATTCGATTTTCGTGGTCTAGTGATGGCCTGAAGGAGACCACCGAAACGAGTACCTCGCTGACGCCATGGAACCACTTTCCAAAATGGCGTGAGGACGAAACATCGTACATCATTTTCGTCGCGCCCACGATGTACAGGCTCATTCCTAAGCGGTTTTTGACGCCCCATCAAATTGACGACCTACGCTCGCACCTGAAGCAGTCGGTCAGCGGGTGAGCCGGCTTCAGTGCCCGGCATTAAACTATAACCACTTCGTCGCATCGGTTACGATCTTCTGCAATCGCGGGTCGGTGATATGCGCGTGTGCATCGCATCAAGACGTTCATCGACCTCCAGACGGTCTAAGAATGCCCCGATGGCCTCTGCTTCGGCGACGTAGTCGTCCTCAAGATAGGCCGACCGAACCCGGGGGCGTCCGTTTAACCGCTCGACACGCTCTCTCGCGGCGGCCATGTGAATCACGGCTTGCGGATCTGGCGCAGAATCCCAGGCACTCAAGACGCGATGGAGGTCACCGCCCGCCAGCACCGTCAAACACAGAACATCCATGACTTCGTTAACGAGACGCCAGCCCACCGGCCATTCGGCCATCTGCAGATCCTCGATGTAGACAGAAATCAAAGCATCGAAGAAGCGATCGAGGATATCAGCCTCCGCAGCCGGCCATTTTTCACGCCAATGCGCGTGCGCCAGCTGATTGAGGCATTGTGCGAGACCGAGCCGACTAGGCACGTCGTCGGCGGCAATCAGATCGAGATAGCGCGGCAGCAGGTAACGCATATCCGCCAGGATCAAATCGTCATCCCAGCCATGCGCTGAGTTCGTATACTCGGCGAGAAGGTCTGACGGAATTTGCCGCAAAGGCGTACGGACGAGTTCGGCCTCAACGTCCTCTGTCATGCAGCAGGGGCAGTGGCACACGACAAGTGAGCCTCGGCACGTGTAGCGCGCGAACACGCGATAGCCGTCTTCGACTATGCACATGAGCGTGGCTTGAGGTGACATAGACATCGGCTTGTATGCGGGAGGTTATGGTTGCAGTTGCGTCAGTGCAGTTTGCGCTTGAGATGACAAACCTTGGTGCGTGAGCCGTCATCATTTGAGCGCCACCGGCACCCTTCGTTGCGCGGCGTCATATTGTAGATATAGAATTCGCCGCGCCGTTTGCTGTCGAACGTCTGGTTGGAAACATCGTGCCCGCCGATGCGGACGTTCTTGCCGAAGCGTACCTCGGCTGCGGCCGGTTGAGACGCGAACGCACCCCAAAAGGCGATTGTGGCCGCCCACAAGAATTGTCTCAATGGCATTTCCGCATTCCTTGTTTTTGGCCGTGCCACATCAATGCATGTGAACGCCACTACTAATCCATATCCCAACTGAATAGAACCGCACCGCAATGACGGCAAACGAACTTGTAAAACGCGGCATGGCCTTTGGGCTCGTAGCCGTCAGCGAACACGTTCCAATCGTCGTCCTTCATGTTGTATTCGGCCATCCAGGCATCGATGGACGCTCGTGAGGCTTTGGCGATATCTTCGACGCTGGCGTCGCCATGGTAAACGCAGGCATCATTGCAATGGGACTGCCAGTTACTGCTCTGCCAGCAGAAATAGCCTGGCGTTCGCTGAGTAACCTCGTCGACAATGACACGAGCGATGCCATCCTTCATCAGCGAATGGGCATCAACAAAATGAGCGTCATATTTCTGCGCCGCAGATCCATCGGCAATGCACCACGGACAGACGTTATCCCTGACCTCCCGGTTCGTAGTAAAACTTGGTCCGACATAAAGGTGGCCGCGCGCGCGGCCGCAACAGATGCAGGTGCCGCCGCTGGCGATGACGACCTCACTCTTGACCGGGTCGAGGTTATATTTGAAGCGAGGCAAGGGTTCAGTCATGTCGGCATTTGACCTTTGATCAGTGCAGGCTGTATGAATTGCGCCTTAGACAGAAAGTTACACAGACCAGCGCCTGATGGAAGCATGACACGCAAAATTGCCAAGGGCCTGATTGGTCGATCAGCGTTAATGCTGCTCGTATTTTCCGGGATCGCTGCTCGGTCGCCACAATCCGCAGCTGAAAAGAGACTGCCTGTGAAAATTTCTAAGGCTGCGGCCGACATCATCGCGGACCCCGCTAAAGCCATCCCAGAAATGAGCGATATGGTTTCTGGCAACGTGCCCTTCACTATTACCGCTGAGCACATCGCCCTTTTGCGGAAATTGCGTTTTGGCTGGGAGACCGCGGAAACCGGTGCGCCGATGGTCGATCCGCGGGCGCCCTACGGCACACCAGACGCACTCGCGGCCGTCGGTGACACCACCGGGGTAAAGACTGAAACTGATCGCGCGCGCCTACACGTCGAAACACACTTCGCTTTGAGAAGAATGCTGAGACATGGCAGCCTTGCCCCCGGCGACTATCCGTTGCGCAACATCTCGCGCAACGACATTCAAGACACAATGCGCGGCTACTTCGAGGACGTGTCTCCGGCGAACGACACGGCGCTTGGTCTAACTGCTGATGGTAAGTTCCGCCTGACCGGTGATCATGTAAAAGTCATCAAATCATTGATTCTTCGAGTGGCCGCACGAGAGCGATGCCCGAGATCGCCTCGGCGATGGACATTGGCCAGCACCGGGAATGGACCCAAAACGCCCTTATGGCGACATGACCTATTTTCAGTACGACATGGCTTATCACCTTGCCTTGAAAGTCGAATCCAAGGACGGCGAAAAACTCCTGTCGGAAGATCAAGAAAAAGCACTGCAGCATCTGCACTGGCAAATGCTCGGCGCGCTTCAGGTCTTTGTCGAGAACGCGGAGTTCAAGCCGGGAACCTACAAATAGGGGCGCCTAAGTTCACAAACGAAGTGCAACACTTCATCCGCGAGGTGTTACAATGGAACGAACCTATGTCCAGCTGTCATTGGAAGACCGGTGCGAGATTTCCAGGCGCTTCGAAGAAGGTCAGTCGATCCGCAAAATCGCGGCAGACATGGATCGCGCGCCATCGACGATTGCTCGAGAACTGAAGCTCAATACTGGACGCAAGGTCGGCTACGAACCAGCCTACGCCAACGAGCAAACCAAGGCCCGGCGCTGGAAAGGCTCCAAGCTCGCCCCATCTCTGTGTCGCCCACTGCCTATCCAGCAATCCGAATGCACAATTATTGGGCGGGCATCGAAGTGTTTGAAGAATAAAAGCCCGCAATGCGGGCATTTGTGATCTGGCACGCAGCCTGCAAAGTGAGCTTTCATAATGCTTCTAGGGTTCCGGAAACAGCGCTGTTGCTGCTTCGTCAGGTCCGAGAGAGGCACTCCCGTCCGGCGACAGTCAGGCGGAGCCACGGCGGGACAAAAGCCCGGGAGACCTATGCCGCAAAGAGCACGCGCTCTCGAGCGGAAGGGCTCCCACGTTGTTCGTTCTAGCCCTCGCTCAGATTGCGCCGCTCCAGCGGCCACGATGCAATGTGGCAAGCGAAAGGGGCTTTCGATGATCGGAACTTTCTCGAGACGTTTTAAGGGCCTTCTGGCCCTCACCGCCGCCATTAGCTTGGCAACTCTCCCCGTCGAAGCAGCTGAGAAGAAAGACTTTAAGGTCGCCTGGTCGATCTACGTCGGATGGATGCCTTGGGGCTATGCCGCAGATTCCGGCATCGTGAAGAAATGGGCAGACAAGTACGGTATCAATATCGAAGTGAAGCAATTCAACGACTACGTTGAATCGATCAATCAATACACCGCCGGCGCCTTTGATGCCGTGACCGTCACGAACATGGATGCACTCTCTATTCCGGCAGCTGGCGGCGTCGATACGACGGCGGTTATCGTAGGCGACTTCTCGAACGGCAACGACGCCGTGATCCTGAAGGGCAAGGGCAAACTCGCCGACATCAAGGGCCAGAACGTCAACCTCGTCGAGTTCTCCGTTTCGCACTACCTGCTCGCGCGGGCGCTTGAAAGCTTAAAACTCGCCGAAAAAGACTTGAAGGTCGTCAATACTTCGGACGCCGATATGGCGGCGGCCTACAAGACCGCCGACGTGACCGCGGTTGTAACCTGGAAGCCGATCGTCTCGACAATTTTAGAGTCGCCCGACGCGAAAAAGGTCTTCGACAGCGCGCAGATACCGGGTGAGATCATCGATCTCATGGTCGGCAACACCGAAGTTCTGAAAGACAATCCTAACTTCGGAAAGGCTCTCGTTGGCATCTGGTACGACACAATGGCGGCGCTTGGAAAAGGCACCGAAGCAAAACAGGCGATGGCGAAAGCCTCGGGCACCGATCTCAAAGGCTTCGATGAACAACTCGCCACCACCAAACTCTTCAGCACGCCCGCAGACGCCGTCGCATTTACCACCGGTGCCGACGTGAAGAAAACGACCGAACGCGTTTCGACATTCCTGTTCGAAAAGGCCCTGCTCGGCAAGGATGCAAAGTCAGCCGGCGCTATCGGGGTCGAATTTCCGGACAAGAGTGTGTTCGGCGATAAGGCCAATATCAAGTTCCGCTATGACGCTACCTTTATGCAAGCCGCCGCCGACGGGAAGCTGTGACGGATTGCGAACACTCAGGATAACGGGAAACGGCGGGAACATGCGTGCAATCAATCTAAAACCAGGCATGACGTGGCGGATTGCACTCGCGTGCCTTCCGTTTCTCCTTTTGTTACTAGCATACATCATAGGATCTGAGGCGAGACTCACAGCCAACCCGAACGACAAGCTGCTTCCGAGCTTCAAATCCATGGGAGAAGCACTCGCACAGTATGCACTGCAGGCGGACCAGAGGACGGGCGTCTATCTCATGTGGTCGGATACGCTCGCGAGCCTGTCGCGGCTGCTCGCGGCACTCGCCATTTCGACAGCAATTGCGCTAATCGCAGGTATCTTCGTGGGATTGTTGCCGGTTGCCGGGGCCAGTTTCGGGCCGGTCATTGCGGTGGCCTCGATGGTACCGCCGCTGGCCCTGCTCCCGATTTTATTCATCATTATGGGACTTGGCGAAGCCTCGAAGATCACGCTCATCGTCATCGGCACTGCCTTGAAGCTCACGCGCGATCTCATCTTGCGCGTCCAGGAGCTGCCGCGCGAACAGATTATCAAAGCGCAGACGCTCGGGGCGTCTTCCTGGCAAATCGCGATGCGTGTCGTTGTACCCCAAATGCTGCCGCGTTTGATCGATGCGGTGCGGCTGGAGATCGGTCCTGCATGGCTTTTCCTCATCGCAGCGGAAGCCATCGCGGCCGATTTTGGGCTCGGCTACCGGATTTTCCTCGTCCGGCGTTATCTGTCGATGGACGTCATCATTCCTTATGTGATCTGGATTACAATCCTCGCTTTTGTCATGGACTTCACCTTGCGCTGCCTGCAACGCGCGGCCTTTCCCTGGTTTGCCGCCGCGAGGTCAGCATGACCGCTATCCAGTTCAACAATGTTTGGAAAGAGTACGGCGATCATGTCGTGCTCGAACGCATCAATCTCGAGATTGCACCGCGCTCCTTCGTTGCGCTTGTCGGACCGTCGGGTTGCGGAAAAACGACGTTTCTTCGGATGCTGCTCGGTGACGAAATGACGACGCGCGGCGAAATCCTACTCGATGGCGCAGCTCTTAAGGCCGAGCCGGACAAGGATCGCGGTGTCGTGTTTCAACGCTATTCGGTCTTTCCTCATCTGACCGTTCTGGGGAACGTTGTACTGGCGCGCGAATTCGAGCAGTCACGGTTTATGTGTTTGCTGAGAGGCAGCATGCGCTCTGCTGCAACAGCGGAAGCCATGACACTACTCGAAGAAGTCGGATTAAAAGGCCACGAGAAACAGTATCCGAGCGAACTCTCGGGCGGCATGCAACAGCGCTTGGCTCTGGCTCAGGCATTGATGGGCAAACCAAAGATTTTGCTGCTCGACGAGCCATTCGGAGCGCTGGATCCGGGGATACGAGCGGATATACACGTCCTGATTTGCCGTATTTGGAACACGTGCGATTTGACCGTCGTCATGGTGACACATGATTTGAGCGAAGCATTCCGGCTAGCCACGCGCGTCATAGCCTTTGAGCGTCCGCGTAACCGGCCAGAAGAGCACGAACGCTATGGAGCAACGCTCTCGAGCGATCTCGGCAGCAGCGCCGCCCGAGATCATGGGGCAACTATTACACGCGATCTCGAAGTCTGGCCACGCAAGATCGCCGGCGCGTCCGCGTCGGGCATGGCGCGGCCATCGCGTTGAGTTCGTAATTTCTTCCGCCAAGGACGGCCTTGGCGGGTTACCTCATAGTCCGGGACGGCCCGGTTCGCTTTCAGTGCGTCGAAGCGCGCTGCCTAGGAGGACCGTTTATGGGTGCACGCAATTATTCCGATACGCTGCCTGGTGGCAAGCATTGGTCGATGGTTGTCCGCAGGGGCGCGCATCTGCGACTGACGGACGTCGAAGGAGGCGCAAACGCCGGGATGCTATTCTACAACCCGCTCAATTTGACTGAGCGCTACAATGCGCCCGACACTCTGAAATGCCAGCACACCTTCAAGCTCACGGCAGGACTTTGCCTTTACTCCGACATGGGCCGCGTATTCTGCGCGATAACGGCCGACAGCTTCGGCTGGCACGATACGGTTTGCGGAAATACGTCGAAAGCGAGCGTCGAAAGAAAATGGGGCATCGCGAATTTTCAAACGCACCGGAATAATCGCCACCAAAACGGTCTCGATAGCTTTCTCGTCGAGGCCGCCAAGTACGGCATGCAGCGTCGCGACCTTGCTGCAAACGTCAATTGGTTCAGCCGTATTCCGGTTAGCGAGGACGGGGCGCTACGTTTCGATGCCGCGGCTGCAAAACCTGGCGTCAGCGTTGAACTCTACTTTATGATCGACACGCTTGTCCTTTTTCACACCTGTCCCCATCCCCTCGATCCTTCCCTCAATTATCCGGCAAAGCCTGTGCGCTTCGAAATCATGGAAGGCGCTCCCGAACCTGATTTATCGATGCATTTAAAACGCGCGGAGAACGCCCGCGGCTTTGAAAATAACCGCCACTTCAACTCTTGCGAATGCTGATGAGGTGACCGAAATGATCAAAGAAAGCACCCTCGAAGCAGCCGCGGCCAAGTATCGCAAAATCATCCTTGCAGGCGATTACTGGATGCACACAGTTCATCGCGGCGAGACGTTCAGAATTATAGATATTGAAGGCAACCAAGCCGCGGATACGCTGTTCTTCAACGCGAATGACCCGCACGAGCGATATTCGGCGAGTGACACCATCCGCGAGCAGGGCAACATTTACCTCACAACCGGCACCGTCATTCAATCGGATCTTAGCAATCCCATGCTGACGATCACCGCCGATACGGTCGGGCGGCACGATACGTTGGGCGGCGCGTGCGCAACAGAAAGCAACACCGTTCGCTATGCCCTCGACAAGAAATCGATGCATGCCTGCCGCGATAGCTTTCTGCTCGCCGTCGCCGAGAACGAGCACTTCGGTCTGACAAAGCGCGACATTGCGCACAACATCAACTTCTTCATGAACGTGCCAGTAACGCCAGACGGTGGATTGACCTTCGAGGACGGCCTTTCGGGGCCTAGCCGCTATGTTGAAATGCGCGCTGAAATGGATGTCATTGTGCTGATCTCGAATTGCCCACAACTCAACAATCCTTGCAATGCATATAACCCAACACCGATTGAGGTGATCATCTGGAACGAGGGAGCGTGATCCAAATGTTCACCAAGGTCTTGATCGCCAACCGCGGCGCTATAGCCTGCCGCATCATCCGCACACTCGATCGTATGGGCATCAAAAGCGTCGCGATCTACTCGGATGCGGACCGCCATTCACGACACGTCCGGCTCGCGAGTGAGGCCGTTCGCATTGGCCCGCCGCCGGCAAGCCAGTCTTATCTCAATTTCGAAGCCATTCTGGCTGCTGCGAAGACAACCGGCGCGCAAGCCATTCACCCTGGCTATGGCTTCCTGTCCGAGAATACGGAGTTCGCCGAAGCGTGTGCCGCAGCCGGCATCACATTCATCGGTCCGGAGCCCGCGCACGTGCGTGCTTTTGCCTTGAAGCACACGGCACGAGATTTAGCTGAAAAAGCTGGAGTACCGTTGGCGCCGGGCTCTGGGCTCGTCGCATCTGCAGATGATGCGCTTAGCGAAGCGCTCCGTATTGGCTTTCCCGTCATGTTGAAAAGCACCGCGGGTGGCGGCGGGATCGGTCTGCAACTCGTCGAAAACGAAGCCGGACTCAATCCGGCATTCGAGCGTGTCCAACGGCTTGCTGCCAACAACTTCAAAGACGCCGGGGTCTTTGTCGAAAAATATGTCGCGCGCGGGCGCCACATCGAAGTGCAGATCTTCGGCGACGGAAAGGGGCGCGTCGTTGCACTCGGAGAGCGCGACTGCTCAGCGCAACGGCGCAATCAAAAGGTAATTGAAGAGACGCCGGCTCCGGGATTGCCCGCAGAGACACGCCTGCGCCTGCTAGCAACAGCCGTCAAGCTAGGTGAGGTTGTGAACTACGCCAACGCCGGAACTGTGGAATACCTTTACGATACGGACACGGGCGCGTTCTACTTTCTTGAAGTCAATACGCGACTTCAGGTCGAGCATGGCGTGACCGAGGAAGTTACAGGAATCGACCTCGTTGAGTGGATGATCCGCCAAGCCGCAGGTGAGCCGCTACCTGAAACTATTCCCGAGCCGTTGGGCGCGTCTATCCAGGTGCGCGTCTACGCCGAAGATCCGGCACGCGATTTCCTCCCGAGTTCAGGGCTTCTGACCCTAGTTGCATGGCCCCAAGGCTCCCGCGTCGAAACATGGGTCGAAAGCGGTAGCGACGTTTCATCCTACTATGATCCGATGCTGGCAAAAATCATCGTCAAAGGGCGCGACCGCAGCGACGCGCTTGCCAAACTCAAAACGGCACTTGCTGACACGACACTGTCGGGTATCGAAACCAATCTCAACTATCTTCGCGAACTTTGCTCGGCGCCCTTGCTCGAAAACGGACTCGTCACAACATCGACACTCGCGTCTTTCACTTACACACCAGAAACCTGCGAAATTCTTGTACCTGGAACACTGACCTTGGTACAGGATTATCCCGGGCGAACGGGCTACTGGAATATCGGCGTACCGCCGTCAGGGCCGATGGATCACTTGTCGTTCCGCCTCGCTAATCGCGCGGTCGGCAATCCCGATAGCGCCGCGGCGCTCGAGTTGACGCTTGCGGGTCCAACAATACGCTTCAATTGTGCAACCGTTGGATGTCTCACTGGAGCAGACATGCGCGCGACGATCAATGGGACGCCCGTCAAAAATGGCGAAGTGTTTTCCATCGCGCCGGGTCAGGTCTTGAAGTGCGGCAGCATTTCCGGCCCGGGCTTGAGAACATATCTTGCACTCCAAGGCGGCATTGATGTTCCAGATTATCTCGGCAGTAAATCGACCTTTACGCTTGGGCAGTTCGGCGGCCATGGCGGACGCGTGCTCCGAACTGGCGATGTACTGAGACTTCAACAACGCAGCCAACCACATGTAAGTCCTGCTACGGTACCGGTTCAACTATTGCCGGAGCTCTCCAGCACATGGGAAATCGGTGTTCTCTACGGACCTCATGGCGCGCCCGACTTCTTCACGGAAAGTGACATTGAAGCACTCTTCTCCGCTGTTTGGGAGGTGCACTATAATTCGAACCGGACTGGCGTCCGCCTGATCGGACCGAAGCCGAAGTGGGCACGGGCGGACGGCGGGGAAGCCGGTCTCCATCCGAGCAACATTCACGACAATGCCTATGCCATTGGCGCAATTGATTTCACCGGTGACATGCCGGTCATTCTCGGACCCGATGGCCCGTCGCTCGGCGGTTTTGTATGTCCTGCAACCATTGTCCAGGCGGAACTCTGGAAGATCGGACAATTGAAGCCCGGCGACAAAATACGCTTTGTTCGCTTAACGGCGGCTGACGCCGCAGCACGCGAGCGGCAGCAGGATAGGGACGTTGCTTCACTCGTTCCAAGTTCATTCGAAAACGCGAACCCGCCGTCCTTGTCAGATATCGACGATTGCATCATTGGCGTACGCGAAGAGAAAAATGGGCTGCCGCGCGTCACTTATCGCCGCGCCGGCGACCGGTATCTGCTAATCGAGTATGGCCCAATCGTTCTCGATTTCGAGCTTCGCTTCCGCGTACATTTGTTGATGACGCGTTTGCAGGAATGCCGGCTGGATGGCATCATCGACCTGACTCCTGGAATCCGTTCGCTTCAAATCCATTATGATGGCCGGGTGCTCGCGCTCAGGACACTTTTGCGCGAACTCAGTCGCATCGAAGACGCTATCGGCGATATTGGCGAAATCGAGGTCCCTTCACGCGTCATCCACATGCCGCTGTCATGGGACGACCCAACCATCCAAAAGACAATCGGCAAGTATATGCAGTCGGTTCGTGCGGACGCCCCCTGGTGTCCGTCGAACATCGAATTCATTCGCCGCATCAACGGCCTCGAGAGCATCGACGAGGTTTATCGCATTATATTCGATGCGAGCTACCTCGTGCTCGGGCTCGGCGACGTCTATCTCGGTGCTCCAGTGGCAACTCCAATCGATCCACGGCACCGCCTGGTTACGACAAAGTACAACCCGGCGCGCACATGGACGCCCGATAATGTCGTCGGGATCGGCGGCGCGTACATGTGCATCTATGGCATGGAGGGCCCAGGCGGATACCAGCTCTTCGGCAGGACATGCCAAGTTTGGAACACATATCGCCAGACCGCCGCATTTACGGGCGGCCAGCCTTGGCTGCTACGCTTCTTCGACCAGATCCGCTTCTATCCTGTTACAAGCGAGGAACTTGGCCATATTCGCGATGGCATGATCGACGGCACAGCGACGCTCAAGATCGAGGACGCCGTGTTCTCGATGAAGGCATATCGGCAATTTCTGGCTGATAACGACGCTGACATCCGCTGCGCGAAGAAGCGGCAGCAGACGTCTTTCGAGGCTGAGCGCGCGCGATGGGATGCAGCCGATCAGTCGGCCACTGCAGACGCCGCCAGCACGGCCATTGAAAACGACGACGCAATCCCGCACGGCGCTATCGCAGTCGAAAGCACCGTGCCGGGCTGTGTTTGGAAAATAGCCGTTGAAGTGGGAGCCCGCGTGTCGGCTGGCGATGCCGTGGTCATCGTTGAATCCATGAAAATGGAAATGTCGGTCGTGGCGCCCTCAAGCGGCATCGTTTCGGAAATTCGTTGCGCCGAGGGCAAGCCGGTGTCCTTGGGCCAAACCCTTCTTGTCATTACTGAAGACATCGTCGAGGCCGTCCAATGAAATACCGGGTCGATATTGAAACGCTCAGCACGGGCTACGCATCGGGAGCCTTCACGCCTCGCGACATCATCAACGATATTTTCGACGCCATCGCAGACCAAGGCGAAAGACCGGTCTGGATTTCACTTGGAACGCGGAACGAGGCACTGCACAAGGCTGCAGAAGCGCCGCGAGGGCCGCTCTATGGCATCCCATTTGCCGTGAAGGACAACATTGACGTAGCGGGATTGCCGACGACTTGCGCTTGTCCGGAGTTTGCCTACACGCCGGAAAAATCCGCGCACGTTGTCGCGTTGCTGGAAGCTGCCGGCGCCATTGTCATCGGCAAGACCAATCTCGACCAATTCGCGGCGGGTCTTGTCGGAACCCGTTCGCCGTATGGAATTCCCAAAAATACGTTCAATGCCGATTACGTCAGCGGCGGATCGAGTTCCGGTTCAGCCGTCGCGGTTGCAAACGGCCTCGTCTCCTTTGCACTTGGAACCGATACGGCGGGCTCAGGCCGCGTGCCGGCCGCCTTCAACAACATTGTGGGGCTGAAGCCGACCAAGGGGCTGGTCAGCGCGCGCGGCGTCGTGCCGGCATGCCGGACATTGGATACCGTCTCGTTTTTTGCAACGACGGTAGCAGACGCGTGGCGCGTGTTTTCAGTCGCTTCTTCGTTTGACACTACAGACAGTTTCGCGCGGCCACTTTCCGCTCGGCAATCTGGGCGTGCTCAATATTCGGAACTCAGAATCGGCATTCCTGCCGCACCGCTTGAATTCTTCGGCGATCGTGCCTCAGAAGCACTCTACGTGCGCAGCATCGAGCGCGCACGCACGCTCGGAGCAACGATAGTCGAAGTCGATTTTAGGGCCTTTGCGAAGGCCGCCGAGTTACTTTATCAAGGGCCATGGGTTGCCGAACGGATTGCTGCAATAAGGGACTTTGCTGCGACGACGCCAGACGCAATCCACGACGTCGTGCGCGCTATCATTCTTGGGGCGGGAACAATCACCGCTGCCGATGCTTTCGACGGATACTACCAGCTATCATCTCTTACTCGGGAGGCCGAACGCCAATGGGAAAAGATGGATATGCTGCTTCTGCCCACGGCCCCCACGATCTACACGATTGCCGATGTTACCGCCGATCCGATCCGGCTGAACTCAAATCTCGGCCTGTACACAAATTTCGTCAATCTCATGGATCTCTCCGCGCTTGCCGTTCCGGCAGGCCTAAAGGATGACGGATTGCCCTTTGGCGTGACGCTCATCGGCCGCGCCTGCGAGGACAGGCGCCTCGCCGAATTTGGTGACCGGCTGCACCGCATACTCGATAATTCTAATCTCGGCGCAGCGGCACATAGGCTCGATTCAACCCCCGCCTTACCCGCTCCAAAGTCCTGCTGCGGGGTGGTTCAACTCGCCGTGGTTGGCGCACATCTTTCCGGTCAGCCCCTCAATTCGCAGCTTATCGAAAGAAACGCACGGCTCTTGCGCACGGCGAAGACAGCACCCGGTTATAGCTTCTACACACTTTCGGATGCGACGCCCCCCAAACCCGGTCTCATCTTTGATGGTCTAGGCGCCGGGCGCATCGAGGTCGAAATATGGGAAATGGACGTCAAAGCGTTCGGAGAGTTTGTAGACCTCATACCGGCCCCGCTTGGCATAGGTACTCTCAAACTTGACGACGGCACGAGCGTGAAAGGTTTCCTGTGCGAAGCTCATGCCGCAAATGGTGCACGCGATATCACCGCATACGGCGGCTGGCGCACTTGGCTTGCAGCCGGCAAGTGAACTAGGAGCATTTTGAATGCGGCCCTGCTTGCAGAATTCTAAAGGCAGCTAATGGCCCTTTTGCGAACCGCGCGATGAATACGGTCGGCAAGTCATGGGCTGACTTGCTCGTACGTGCAAAGCACATCCGCTCCGCCGCGTGATCCAGACATCGGCTTGAATCACTTTTCCATGGAAACATCCACTCAACAACAGAGGTTAGTCCCGAGAGACAAGAAAGGTCATTCTCCCGATTGCATGATCTGCGTTCAAACAAATGCTTCGTTATGTACTCACAAATTCACGGTTCGAATCCTCGACAGGGATTCGAACACCATCTTGAAACAGCTAAAAAAGCGAACGTCACAAATTGACATATCGTTATATTTCAATAAGTTAACTGGCGGAGAGGGAGTCCGACGGAGATCGTTCATTATCAACAAATTACATAACTTCCCCCACAAAAAACCCCACTTTTTTTATGCTCCGACAAGCTCCCATGGCTTCCGCATTGAGCCAATTCAAATGTCGCATTCAAACATTCAACCATACGAACAGATAGTCCGCTTTTCAGTGAAGACAAGACGGCAGGCGGACATCGTCCCCATTCGAACTTTTGACCCCAACCGGACTCTCGCCTCCCTTATTATGTCCTAAGGGCCAACAATTCTTCTCATTGTGGCTCTCTGCATCGGTCGTGGCGTCAAGCGGTTTGAAAACGCGGCCATCTTGTTTGATAGTCCCGCGATCACGGTCGGCTTTCCCTTTGGCGAGCGCTCGGATTCCGCTCGCGGCGACCGGACGCGCCTTCATCGTAAGAAGACGCAACAAGGGCGAGGCGGTTGCGCCGGCTGCCGCATCAAAACCCGTCGCGGTGTGCCCGGGACAAAGGGTAGTCACGACCACGCCGCGTGAACGCACCTCGTCGTGCAGCGCCTCGCCAAAGGCGAGCACATAGGACTTACGTTGCGGCATAAGCCGCGAAGCTGGGCACGGCCTGGAACGCCAGGAGGCTGGCGACGAGCAGGATATGACCAGAGCCCCGTTCGGCCATGTCACGGCCGAAAAGGTGGCTTAGCTCGGTAAGCGCCGTGACGTTGAGCTGGATCATATCGACCGTGCGCTCAATCGGCGTTTCCAGAAAATCGCCCTGCAATCCGTAGCCGGCGTTGTTGACCAGGATGTCGATCGATATTGACCGTTCGTCGAGGCTGTTCTTCAGGCGAGCAGCTGCGCCCGGAGATGCGAGGTCGATTGGCTCGACTACGACATCGACGCCGTACTTACGCCGCAGACCGGCGGCGAGTTCTTCCATCGGTTCGCGGCGGCGCGCCGCCAGCACGAGATTGACTTTCTGCGCCGCCAAAAGATCCGCGAACTCAACGCCAATGCCGCTCGACGCGCCGGTGATCAGCGCGCGTTTTCCAGTGAAGTTACTCCGTGACATCTTTTCTCCTATTGGTTCTAGTTCTTATCGCTGGTGCCGGGCATAGCTTCGCCGTTTGCGAACTCTTGCTCGCAACCAGCGGGGGGCTTCAGTCAGCGTAACGGCGCTCTTCAAAAGTCTTCGCTCTCTTACGAAGAGGCGGCTTCGCGAACGCTTTCGGCTGCCGCATCCAGGATGGATTGAGCGAGGCGGGGGTCGTTGACGGCGCGCGAGAGCGTGACGGCGCCAACCATCGTCGAGAGAATAGCCATGGCCTTGTTCCGCTTCTCTTGCGAGTTTGCTTTGGAGATCAGACGCGTGAGGACGCTAAGATGCTCCCTGATCCCGGCTTCGAACGAAGCCTTCACGTCAGCACTTTGCCTTGCGGCATCGGCGCCGAGCGCCACGAGCGGGCAGCCCTCCATTTTTTCTTTGCGGTGCCCTTTGGACAGGTAGAACGCGATCACAGCGCCTAGCGGATCCTTCGGATTCGCGATTACAGCGTCTGACCATCGGCTCGCAGCGCATTCAAAAGCCCGCGCCGACGCCTCTGCGACCAGATCCTCTTTCGACTCGAACTGTTTGTAGAAGGCACCCTGGGTCATCCCGGCGTTTTCCATCAGATCTTTGAGACCGATGCCATCGAAGCCGTGCTCTCTGAAGAGGCGGCTTGCGACATCGATCACGTTCTGGCGGTTTTCCTCTGCCTGAGCGCGGCTTACTCGCATCTTGGCATCCTCTGTTTAGCTTTCGATTGCACTCTATATTCGATTTGGCGTTCGGATGCAAGCTATCACAAAGCGCCGCAAATGCTGTGGAAAATCACGGCCTGCATAGCGGACCGCGCCATTATCAACTTATCCCCTCAAAAAATAGCTTGCGGTTGAACGCTATCTAATTTATAGCGTTCGCTCGACATCTAAAATCGGGAGGTTGGCGGCATGCGGCGTAAACTGTTGCTTTTCATCGGTGCGCTGTCGCTGACGGCAGCTGGCATAGCGGCCGGAGCCTTCGTATTAAAAGCACCGGCCCGGACGGCATCCGCCGCCGCCGATCCGCGCTCGGCATCCCAACTCGTGAAAGTTGTCAACGCCACGCGCGTTGCCGGAGTTGATCGCGGCTTCACCGGCACGATCGCGGCGCGCGTGCAGAGCAATCTGGGCTTCCGCGTCCCCGGCAAGATTGTCGAGCGACTTGTCGATGTTGGCCAGCAGGTTAAGGCCGGCCAGCCTCTCATGCGCATCGACGAGACCGATTTGCGGCTCGCTCTGACCGCCAAGCGCAACGCGGTCATCGCGGCGCGCGCGGTCGCCGTTCAAGCGCGGTCTGATGAAGCGCGCTACGGCGTGCTCGTCAAAACCGCGGCGGCATCGACGCAGCGTTACGAGCAGGCAAGAGCCGCGCTGGACACCGCCGAAGCGCAGCTGGAGGCGGCGGTTGCCGAAGCGAAAGTCGCCGAGAATGAGGCGACCTATTCCACACTCGTCGCCGACGCTGACGGTACCGTCGTCACCGCCCCTGCGGAACCCGGGCAGGTGATTGCAGCGGGACAAACCGTCGTGCAGCTCGCCCATGCCGGTCCGCGCGAGGCGCTCGTCGCGCTTCCCGAAACGATCCGGCCCGCAATCGGCGCGATTGCGGAAGCCAGCGTCTATGGCAGCGACGGCCGCCGCGGAATTGCACGCCTGCGGCAGATATCGAATGCTGCCGATCCCCAGACCCGGACCTACGAGGCGCGCTACGTCCTCGATGGCGACGCCGCCTCAGCCCCGCTCGGCGCTACAGTGACGATCAGGCTCGCGGACAACGCAAACCTATCCGATGTGTCCGTTCCAATCAGCGCCGTATTTGATGACGGGAATCGAACCGGCGTCTGGCTGCTGAATCACGGCACGACGACCGTGCGCTTCGCGCCCGTGAAGATCAAACGGCTCGGCGAGGAAACCGCCGTGGTCTCCGGCATCGAGATAGGCCAACCGGTCGTCGCCCTCGGCGCGCATCTTCTTAAAGAAGGCGCGAGCGTACGGACGGCCGCCCAGGCAGAGGCGTCGAACAAATGAGCTTCAACCTTTCCGCGATCGCGGTCCGTGAGCGGGCTGTCACTTTGTTTTTCATCGCGCTGCTGGCGGCGGCAGGCGTGTATGCTTTCGTCAATCTCGGGCGGGCGGAAGACCCATCCTTCACCATCAAAACCATGACCGTGACGGCGGTCTGGCCGGGTGCGACCGCCCGCGAGATGCAGGATCTTGTCGCCGAGCCGCTGGAGAAGCGGATTCAAGAACTTACCTGGTACGACCGCGTGGAGACGACGACGCGGCCCGGCTTCGCCTTCCTAACGGCCACACTGAAAGACAGCACCCCGCAATCCGCAGTCGAGGAGGAGTTTTACCAGGCGCGCAAGAAACTCGGCGATGAGGCGCGCAATCTTCCGCCCGGCGTATTCGGTCCGTTCGTCAACGACGAATACTCGGATGTCAGCTTTGCTCTCTATGCGCTGGAAGCCAAGGGCATGCCGATGCGCGAGCTCGTACGGCAGGCCGAGGCGATCCGCCAGGACCTACTGCATGTCCCCGGCGTCAAGAAGATCAACATCCTGGGCGAGCGTCCTGAACGCATATTCGTCGAATTCTCCTATGCCAAGCTGGCGACGCTAGGCGTTTCCGCGCAGGACATTGCCGCCGCTCTGCAACGGCAAAATACCGTAACGCCCGCAGGCTCGATTGATACGAACGGCCCCCAGGTCTTTATCCGGCTCGAAGGCGCTTATGACAGCGTCGAGGCCATTGCCGACACACCGATCGTCGCTGGTGGACGCACGCTGAAGCTCTCCGATGTCGCCGAAGTGCGCCGCGGCTACGAGGATCCCCCGACCTACATCATTCGCCATCAGGGCGAGCCGACGATCATGCTTTCGGTGGTGATGCAGCAGGGCTGGAACGGGCTGGAACTTGGAAAGGCTCTGGAAAACCGATCGTCCGCGATCGCTGAAACCCTGCCGCTCGGCATCACGCTCGCCAAGGTCAGCGACCAGGCGGTGAACATCACCGCAGCGGTCGGCGAGTTCATGACGAAATTCGCGATGGCGCTCGCCGTCGTGCTGCTGGTCAGCTTGCTCAGCCTCGGCTGGCGCGTCGGCATTGTCGTAGCGGCGGCCGTTCCCCTGACACTTGCCGTGGTGTTCCTCATCATGCTGGAAACCGGCCGGTTCTTTGACCGCATCACGCTCGGTGCGCTCATCCTCGCGCTCGGCCTTCTCGTCGACGATGCCATCATCGCCATCGAAGTGATGGTCGTGAAGATGGAAGAGGGCATGGACCGCATCAAGGCGGCCGCCTACGCCTGGAGCCACACGGCGGCCCCGATGCTCTCGGGCACACTGGTGACGATCATCGGGCTCATGCCGGTCGGCTTCGCGCGCTCGACCGCGGGCGAGTACGCCGGTAACATTTTCTGGGTCGTAGGCTTCGCGCTGATTGTCTCCTGGCTTGTTGCGGTGATCTTCACGCCCTACCTCGGCGTCAAGATGCTGCCCAACATCAAACCGGTCGAGGGCGGCCATCACGCGATTTACAATACGCCGAATTACCGGCGCCTGCGCGGAATCATCAGTTTCGTCGTTCGGCACAAGTTCCTCACCTGCTCAGCCGTCGCCATCGCCTTCGCGCTGTCCGTTGTCGGCATGGGTGCCCTGAAGCAGCAATTCTTCCCCACGTCCGACCGTCCGGAGGTCCTGGTTGAGGTCCGCCTGCCGGAAGGCACCAGCATCAAGACGACGACTGCTACGGTCGAAAAGCTCGAACACTGGCTCAAGGACCAGCCGGATGCAAAAATCGTCACGAGCTACATCGGACAGGGCGCGCCGCGATTCTTCTTTGCCATGGCGCCGGAGCTGCCCGATCCCGCCTTCGCCAAGATCGTGGTGCTGACGGCCGATGCCGAAGCACGCGAGGCTTTGAAAAATCGGCTACGCAACGCGATAGCGGAGGGGCTAGCGCCGGAAGCCTATGTGCGAGTCACGCAGCTGGTATTCGGCCCTTACACGCCGTTCCCCGTTGAGTTTCGCATCATGGGCCCAGATCCGGCGAAATTGTACGAGATCTCCGAGAGGGCCCTCGAGATCATGCGGAACGTCCCGGACGTCAGGCAGGCGAACCGCGACTGGGGCAATCGCGCGCCCGTCTTGCGCTTCGTTCCCGATCAGGATCGTCTGAACCTGATTGGTCTCTCGCCTGCCGAGGCCGCGCAGCAGCTGCAGTTCCTGCTCACCGGCATTCCAGTCACGCAGGTTCGCGAAAACATCCGCAACGTGTCCGTCGTGGCGCGGAGCGCCGGCAACAACCGCCTCGATCCATCGCGGCTGGCGGATTTTTCTCTGATGAGCCGGGACGGACGCCCTATGCCGCTCGATCAGATTGGCCAATCCGAAATCCGGCTGGAAGAACCGATCATGAAGCGTCGCGACCGCATGTCGGTCGTCACGATCCGCTCGGACATCAACGAGGCGACACAGCCGCCTGAAGTCTCGAAGCAGGTCATGACGGCCCTTCAGCCGCTGATCGCCTCGCTTCCGGTTGGGTATCGCATCGAGATGGGCGGCAACATCGAAGAGTTGCTCAAAGCCAATAACGCGCTGGTGAAGATCTTTCCGATGATGATCGCGGCAACCTTGATCGTGATCATCCTGCAGGTTCGCAGCCTCTCGACCATGACCATGGTTATGATGACGGCACCGCTCGGCCTCGTCGGCGTCGTTCCGACTCTGATCCTGTTCAACCAGCCATTCGGCTTCAACGCCATTCTCGGACTTATCGGGCTGGCCGGCATCCTTATGCGCAACACCCTGATCTTGACGGAGCAGATCAAGGAGAACCAAGCCGCGGGTCTCGACGACTATCACGCCGTCGTTGAGGCGACGGTTCAGCGCACGCGCCCCGTGATCCTGACCGCCCTTGCCGCGGTGTTGGCCTTCATACCGCTGACCGAGTCCGTGTTCTGGGGCTCTATGGCCTTCACGCTCATCGGCGGCACGGCCGTCGGCACCGTACTGATCCTGCTGTTCTTGCCGGCGCTCTACGCTGCCTGGTTCCGGATAAAGCCCACCGCCGAAGCTGTCCCGCATTCAGCGGCCTCCATCGGAGTGCCAGACCTGAGGATGTTGGATGCTGCGGAGTAGCAGCGACTTGGCTCGAAAAAACAGGAGTTCAAAATGTTGCAACGTTTGTTGGCGAGATGGCGGGTCTGGGAGCAGGTCCTTGCCGGGATGGATGATCCGCAAGGGGAGTACCTCCTCGGTTTGGAGGAGCGCGTTCGCCGTCTGGAAGGCGTCGTCATGGACATGCGCACGCCGCTCTCGGCGGATGCGGCTGTCACGGTGCCGCCGATGAGCGGCGCTGTTGCTCGGACGTGACCCTAGTTCTCAGTAAAATTAACGAGGCATCAAATGAACGACACGAACGAGTCACAGGCAGCACAGCAATCCGTCGGCGATTTTTCGCAACTTACAGGGCTCGCGATTGTTGAGCGCTTGTTCGACGGCAGCTTGAACCCGCCACCGATGGTCAAACTTCTCCCTTTCACATTGCTTCGACCAGAACCGGGCAAGATCGAATTGCACGCGACGCCTGATGAGCGGATCCTCAATTTGACGAAGACCGTTCATGGCGGCTGGATCATGATGATGCTTGACACCGCCATGTCGCTTGCAGCGCTAACGACGCTCGAGCCGGGCGAGGTCGGACCCACTCATGAGACATCCGTCAAATTTGTCCGCCCAATCAGCGCAGATGCAGGTCAACTCCGCGTTTTAGGACGAGTTCTTTCGCGGGGACGATCCGTCATCACCCTCGAAGGAACAATCGAGGACGCGCGCGAACGGGTGATGGCCCATGGCACATCAACGTGTCTGATCGTGCGAAAGGGAGCTTCAAGTCAGCCCTAGCTGAGCGAGCCCCACAGAACGACGTCACGACTATTTCAAGATCGGAGAAGAGAGATGATTTACGGTTCCATTGTGAAGATGAAAATCCGGCAGACGTTCGACCACGTGAACAATCATCGCTGGGATAAGGCGGTGGAAGCACTCGCGCCCAATGTCCATCACCGCGTTTCCGGCGCCCACGCGCTCGGTGGTGAGCGTCACGACAAAGACTCTGTCCGCCGCTGGTTCGAGCGTCTCGGACGTGTTCTTCCAAATCTCCATATCACCGTTACGGACGTGACGGTTAAGGGCTGGCCGTGGAATACCAAAGTATTTGCGCAGTGGGACGGCAAAGCTACGCTGCTCAACGGCGAGGCGCCTTACATCAACCGGGGGCTTCACGTGTTCACCCTGCGGTGGGGCAGAGTATATGCCCTGGAGGAATTCCAAGATTTACAAGCAGCGGCCCGTGGTCTTGCCGCCCAAAGTGCAGCCGGCCTCGAGGAAGCTGGTGCCGAACCAATTGTGAGTTAGTCAAGCCAACCGGTCGATCTGCCGAAGCAAGCTCCGCCGTAGTCGGCGGCGGGCTCTGCCTCGCCGA
>CAVXTJ010000009.1:240000-244185 GCA_963764605.1 uncultured Alphaproteobacteria bacterium | reverse complement strand
GAGCGGCAGGTGGGTTGACCGGGGTCTCTGCACCAACTGCGGGTCCAACCTCTTCATCCTCGCAGAGCTCGTGCCCGATCTGCAGGGCCTGTGGGCCGGGAGCCTTCACGACACGAGCAACTTCAAGCCGCAGATCAATGTGTGGACGCGCAGCGCGCCTCAGTGGAGCATGTTGGACCCAAGCATGAAGAAGCTCGACGTCGCACCGAACGAGGAGCAGTTCAAGGAGCTGCTGGCGGAAGCGGGGTGAGGAACGCGACGTCCCGGAACACAAAAACGCGCCGGAGGGCAAAGCCCACGCGGCGCGTTGATGCGAATGAAATCGCAAAGAGGATGATTGACTTATTTTGTTGCGCTTCGGATGCCCACGTCTTGGCAAAGCCAAGCTCTGCTTGGACGCATCCGCGCGGCTATAAATTCACATGACGGCTCTGCAGACCTGGCAACGACCTACTCTCCCATGTCTTAAGACAAAGTACCATCGGCGCAGGGGCGTTTCACGGCCGAGTTCGGAATGGGATCGGGTGCAGCCACCCCGCCATAATCACCAGGTCGGCGGAGACGTCATATGAATTACACTAATTTTCTGGTCTTCCATTTTCTAATGCTTACGCCCATCGAGCTCGCGCCATAGCCTTACGGCAGCGCAGAGCACGTCATTCGGAGTGTCAACGCGCTTTCTCAAGCACGGATTTAACTCCAAGAACGATGTCGATGAGCATTGCTTAATGAGAGCAATCAAGCCAATCGAGTTATTAGTACCGGTAAGCTACACGCCTTGCAGCGCTTCCACACCCGGCCTATCAACGTGGTGGTCTACCACGACTCTCGAGGGAGAACTTGTTTCGAGGTGGGTTTCCCGCTTAGATGCTTTCAGCGGTTATCCCTTCCATACATAGCTACCCTGCTGTGCCGTTGGCACGACAACAGGTCCACCAGAGGTATGTCCATCCCGGTCCTCTCGTACTAAGGACAGATCCTCTCAATTCTCCAACACCTACGGCAGATAGGGACCGAACTGTCTCGCGACGTTCTGAACCCAGCTCACGTACCTCTTTAAATGGCGAACAGCCATACCCTTGGGACCTGCTCCAGCCCCAGGATGAGATGAGCCGACATCGAGGTGCCAAACGACGCCGTCGATATGGACTCTTGGGCGTCATCAGCCTGTTATCCCCGGCGTACCTTTTATCCGTTGAGCGATGGCCCTCTCACGAAGAACCACCGGATCACTATGACCGTCTTTCGACTCTGCTCGACTTGTCAGTCTTGCAGTCAGGCTGGCTTATGCCATTGCACTCGACGATTGATTTCCGACCAATCTGAGCCAACCTTCGCACGCCTCCGTTACGATTTAGGAGGCGACCGCCCCAGTCAAACTGCCCACCATGCGCTGTCCCGGATCCGGATAACGGATCGCGGTTAGACAACCATAATCACTAGAGTGGTATTTCACATTGCGGCTCCACAAGAGCTGACGCCCCTGCTTCAAAGCCTACCACTTATCCTACACAAGCAGTCACGATTGCCAGTGCAAAGTTGCAGTAAAGGTGCACGGGGTCTTTCCGTCTAACCGCAGGAACCCCGCATCTTCACGGGGAATTCAATTTCACTGAGTGTGTGCTGGAGACAGTGGGGAAGTCGTTACGCCATTCGTGCAGGTCGGAACTTACCCGACAAGGAATTTCGCTACCTTAGGACCGTTATAGTTACGGCCGCCGTTTACTGGGGCTTCGATTCAAAGCTTGCACTTCTCCTCTTAACCTTCCAGCACCGGGCAGGCGTCAGGCCATATACGTCGTCGTTGGACTTAGCATAGCCCTGTGTTTTAGGTAAACAGTCGCCACCCCCTGGTTTGTGTCCTGCACTTACGGTTGCCCGTAAATGCAGCCTGCTTCTCCCGAAGTTACGCAGGTAATTTGCCGAGTTCCTTCAGCACACTTCGCTCAAGCTCCTTGGTATACTCTACCAGTCCACCTGTGTCGGTTTCGGGTACGGTCTATGTGGGGGCTATTTCCTGGGACACATTCATTGCCCTCCCAATCCGATAAGGGAAAACAACTTGCTGCATCCGTCACTCACCCACTGGCCCACGAATATTAACGTGGTTCCCATCGACTACGGCTTTCGCCCTCGCCTTAGGGGCCGGCTAACCCTGCGCAGATTAACTTTACGCAGGAACCCTTGGACTTTCGGAGGGGGAGTTTCTCACTCCCCTTTCGTTACTCATGTCTGCATTCGCACTTCCGATACCTCCAGGACCCCTCACAGGTATCCCTTCACAGGCTTACGGAACGCTCCGCTACCGCGTGCATTGCTGCACACCCGCGTCTTCGGTACAATGCTTTAGCCCCGATACATTTTCGGCGCAGAAACCCTTATTTAGACCAGTGAGCTGTTACGCTTTCTTTAAATGATGGCTGCTTCTAAGCCAACATCCTGGTTGTTATGGGATTCCCACATCCTTAGACACTTAGCATTGATTTAGGGACCTTAGACGGCGATCAGGGTTGTTTCCCTCTTCACGACGGACGTTAGCACCCGCCGTGTGTCTCCCGGATAGTACTTCGAGGTATTCGGAGTTTACTTAGGTTTGGTAATCCTGTGGGGACCCCTAGCCCATGTAGTGCTCTACCCCCTCGAGTATTCATCCGAGGCTCTACCTAAATAGATTTCGCGGAGAACCAGCTATTTCCTGCCTTGATTGGCCTTTCACCCCTTGCCACAGTTCATCCGAGGCTTTTTCAACAGACACCGGTTCGGTCCTCCAGTGGGTGTTACCCCACCTTCAACCTGACCATGGCAAGATCGACAGGTTTCGGGTCTAATCCGACGAACTGAACGCCCTGTTCAGACTTGCTTTCGCTTCGCCTACAGCTATCGCCTTAAGCTTGCTCGTCAGACTAAGTCGCAGACCCATTATACAAAAGGTACGAAGTCACTCTTGCGAGCTCCTTCTGTTTGTAGGCATCCGGTTTCAGGTACTATTTCACTCCCCTCGTCGGGGTGCTTTTCACCTTTCCCTCACGGTACTGGTGCACTATCGGTCGGTAAGGAGTACTTAGGCTTGGAGGGTGATCCCCCCATGTTCAAACAGAATTGCACGTGTTCCGTTCTACTCGAGGATAAAGCTCTGCATTACCTGTACGGGGCTGTCACCCGCTGAGGCCGACCTTTCCAGATCGTTCCAGTTGTCATTGCCTTATCACTGGCCTAGTCCGCTTTCGCTCGCCACTACTCGCGGAGTCTCGGTTGATGTCCTTTCCTCCAGGTACTGAGATGTTTCAGTTCCCTGGGTTTGCTTTTAACCCCTATGTATTCAGGGCCAAATACCCTCTGATGACACCCTGAAACTCGAACCCGGAATTGCTTCCGGATGCGAATTACAAGATGTCGAAGGTGGGTTTCCCCATTCGGAGATCTTGGGATCAACGGCTGTTCGCACCTTCCCCAAGCTTATCGCAGCGTACCACGTCCTTCTTCGCCTCTTACCGCCAAGGCATCCACCAGATGCCCTTAAGTCACTTGATCGCTCTCATTAGCAATGCTCACCACGCAATGAAGTCCAACACTAATCCCTCGGCAAAGAAGGAGTGCCAAACACTCACGCGCTTTATGTTGCAAGCATTGTCAGAAAGACCAGAAGTCCGCTCTCAACGGTCATCACAACCGTTTTGAACGAACTATAAGTCAATCAGACTAAACCCGAACATGCTGCTGTCGCAGCACGATCTGTGCAGATAGCGCGGGGTACGCGCCTCAGGCATTAGTCCCTCTTTACGATGTCAATTTCATTTAACCACTGGAGCGCTAGCTCTCAGCGGAACTTGTTCTCTTCGCACACGGACGCTTTTCTCGAAGGCCCATCCCAGTGGATTAGCCTAGTGAAAAAATGGTGGAGCCAGACGGGATCGAACCGACGACATCGTGCTTGCAAAGCACGCGCTCTCCCAGCTGAGCTATGGCCCCAATTGCGATGACGCTGACGCCAGCCCAAATCAGCCGGCACATCACCACGTAACACTCGCAAGGCGAGCGGAAAATGGTGGGCCTGGGAAGATTTGAACTTCCGACCTCACGCTTATCAAGCGCGCGCTCTAACCAACTGAGCTACAGGCCCTTATAAGCGTGCATCCGTGCGAAGAAAGAGAAACGAAGACGGCGGTGTCCCGCGTTGTATTGCAA
>CAVXTJ010000009.1:0-237500 GCA_963764605.1 uncultured Alphaproteobacteria bacterium | reverse complement strand
ATTTACGACAGTGATCACGTTGAAACACGCCATGCCGGCAGGTTTCGATGGATGCTCAGCACCTGCCTTGCCGCAACGGTTGGAGCTGTTGCCATTCTCGTTGTCGTTTATGGCTCGGCTGACCACAACGCGATCGACGACCGGCTTCTACCAGAGTTCAAGAACATTCTCGACGGTGGTGGCCCAACGCAAGTCGCACCCTCAGTGAAGAATGCTGAAGGGCTGAAATGGGTTTCGCCGAAGTCCGATCGTTTGCAGCTGACAACCGGCGCGCTTTCAACCCGCTACATCATACACGAATCGTCAAAACAACGCCGCGACGGGCGCGAGTACGTGAGACAAAAACCCTACGCTCGTATTGTCGCGCGCCTGGCGGCCGTACCCTCCAATTATGCCGACGTTATCCCGCCCTTCAATCCATTCAAGCTTTACGCGAACAGCCAGCCCGTCAGTTCAAACGATGACAGCGACGAGAATGCCGGCAGCGGATTGAGCCGCTCTGACGTTTCGATAAAAGTCGTCGAACTCTTGGGTGGAATATTGCCCGGCGAAGACGGCCAGGAACTGGACGCGCAAGAAGTGCAAGAGATCGTCGAGCGCACGGCGGAACTGGAAACACCTATTGCCACAGCCGCTGCCTCACCCGGAGAACCACTCGACGCAATCCCCGCAGACTCCGGCCAATCCGGCGCGGCCGTTCCCGGGTCCGATCAAACATCTTCGCCGCAACAGCTGAATTCAACATCGATCATTAAATCATCGGACAACTTCGAAGAAGCAGAAAGCGATTTTGAACGTGGCGAAGTGAGCGTCGTCAAGGTTGGGCGCGACGACACTCTTGCAAAAATTCTGACAAAAGCCGGTGGCGACCCGTGGCAGGTGCGAGCCATGATCGAAGCGGCGCACAGTACATTTCCAGAGAACGCACTTGTTCCGGGACAGGAAGTACGCATTACACTTGTGCAATCGTTGACCCAAACCGACAAGAAAGAACCCGCCGGTTTTTCTATCTTTTCCGATGGTCATGACCACTTGGTAAGTGTGGTGCGGAGCGCTGCCGGTGAGTTCGTGGCGAGCGCACAACCACTGATCGGGCAAGAGCTTCAACGTGCCGCCAACGAAAGTGAGAACCAGCAAGCCTCAAGTCTTTACGCAAGTTTCTATCACGCTGGCCTCGTCCAGAATCTTGATCCAGAAACAATCACACAAGTTTTGCGAGTACATGCTTTCGATACGGATTTCCGCCGCCGTGTGCGCCCTGGCGACACGGTCGAACTCTTCTTTGATATGAAAGAAGAGCAGTCTGCCGACGGCCCGCCTGGAGAGTTACTCTACACCGCCATCAATGGCGGCGGATCGAATTTTAGATTTTATCGATTTCGCACGACGGACGGCGTGGTCGATTACTACGATCAGGACGGAAACAACTCTAAAAAATTCCTCATGCGCAAGCCGGTTCGAGGCGATGACGTGCGTCTGACGTCCGGCTATGGAGTTCGCTACCACCCCCTGCTCAATGTCCGCAAAATGCACACGGGCGTCGATTGGGCGACAGCTACGGGCACTCCCATTCTCGCATCCGGCAATGGTGTCGTCGAAGAGGCTGGGCACAAAGGCTACAATGGCATCTATGTCCGCCTCCGTCACGCCAACGGCTATCACACGGCCTATAGCCATATGACCCGGATCGCCAGCGGAATGGAGCCGGGTGTAAAGGTGCGCCAAGGCCAAACCATCGGTTATGTCGGCTCGACAGGGCTTTCGTCGGGTCCCCATCTTCACTTTGAAGTCCTCGTCAACAGCCGCTTCGTCGACCCGATGTCGATCCAGGTTCCGCGCGAGAAGAAGCTGGAAGGCAAAGAACTCGCCGAGTTCCAAAAGGAACGCGCGCGCATTGAAGATCTCATGAAGCGCGCACCCGTTATGACGGCGAGCAAGTAGACCCCCGTCTTTGCTGCGCGCCCGGCTCACCAATGGAATAGGGCAAGATCCTCGAATCTGACACCAATCTGACAATGGAACGAGTCTTGTTGTCAGCTTGCTGGGTGTATCCACCGCGCAGAACTCGAAGCTAGCAACGCTCCAGAAGGGATATTCCAATGGCTATCAGAGAAGGCACACGTGGCAACGACCGGCTGGTCGGAACGGCATTTGCGGACACCATCGAAGGCAAGGCCGGTAACGACACTTTGTTCGGCCTTGGCGGCAATGACATCATGGACGGCGATCTCGGCAAGGATTTGATCTACGGCGGCTTGGGCAACGACAATATCGAAGGCGGCGGTGGCGCGGATAGGATCTTCGGCGAGGCTGGCAATGACATCATCTCTGGCGACGATGGCAACGACATCATGAGCGGTGGCGCAGGTAACGATCGCTTCGTGTTCGATAGCGGCGAAGGCGATGACCGCATCACAGGCTTCGTCGCCGGGGGCGTTGATGACCGGCTTGACCTTCGCGATGCAGGATTCAATTTCGTGCGTTTTTCTCAGGTCCTTGCCAGAGCACACGATGTCGGCGGCAGCGTGGTCATTGACCTCGGTACCGGCGATTTGGTGACTCTCGTTGGTGTAACCGAAGCTCAACTGAGAGCCGTCGACTTTATCCTCTAAGGCGACAACCTCCGTTCCTACTTTGAACTTTACGGCCCGAAAAAGAAGGGCGGCCCGATAAAAAGCGGCCGCCCTTCGACACGTTTAACAACAGTATTTATTCTGCAATGCTTCAACAACGCGCCCCATGCCGCCCAAGCGCATCATTCAAATGAATGAGATTGGCAAATATTTCTAATCCCACTCAAGCCGCCGCTTTGACCGGCCAGCCATTGATCGTCAACGCGCCGTCCCGGACGGAAACGAGCACTTTGTCGCCGTCTTTGACGCCGCCAGCCAAGATCTGCTCGGCAAGCGGATCTTGAACGTGGCGCTGAATGACGCGCTTTAAGGGCCGAGCCCCATAGGCAGGGTCGTAGCCGCGATTGGCGAGCCAGCCACGTGCAGCATCGTCCAGTTCGACAACGATCTTGCGATCAATCAAAAGCTTCGCTAGCCGCATCATCTGAATATCGACAATCCGGCCCATATCGGCCCGCTGCAACCGGTGGAACAAGATAATCTCATCCAGCCTATTTAAGAATTCTGGGCGGAAGCGCGAACGCACTTCGTCCATCACATCGTCGCGCACGGCGTCTGTATCCTCACCTTCCTTCTGATTGACGAGGAATTCAGAGCCAATGTTCGATGTCATAATAATAATCGTATTCTTAAAATCGACCGTGCGGCCCTGACCATCCGTCAAGCGCCCATCATCGAGCACTTGCAACAGGACATTGAACACATCCGGATGCGCCTTCTCGATTTCATCGAAAAGAACGACCTGATACGGCCGCCGGCGCACGGCTTCCGTCAGCGCTCCGCCTTCCTCATAGCCGACGTAACCGGGTGGCGCACCGATCAACCGCGCAACTGAGTGTTTCTCCATGTACTCCGACATATCCATGCGAATGAGGGCTGTGTCGTCGTCGAACAGGAACCCGGCAAGCGCTTTGGTCAGCTCGGTTTTGCCGACGCCCGTCGGCCCCAAGAACATGAACGAGCCGATCGGCCGGTTCGGGTCCTGCAATCCGGCGCGTGCGCGGCGCACAGCCGTTGAGACCGCGATAACGGCTTCCTTTTGCCCAACAACGCGCTTGCCTATGGCATCTTCCATCTTCAAGAGCTTGTCGCGCTCGCCCTCAAGCATTTTATCGACCGGAATGCCGGTCCAGCGCGAGACGACCCCTGCAATCTGATCGGGCGTCACCGCTTCTTCGAGCATCGCGCCCTTGCCGTCCTGGCTCTCGATCGTCTGGAGTTTTTTCTCCAACGCATCAATGACGCTATACTTCAATTCACCGGCCCGGTTGTAGTCTCCACGGCGCTGAGCCTGTTCGAGTTCGATGCGTGCGGCTTCAAGCTGCTCTTTGAGCTTCTGTGCCGAACCAAGCTTCTGTTTCTCGGCTTCCCAACGTTGCGTCAGCGCTTTCGACCGTTCGCCCAAGTCCGCAATCGTCTTCTCGAGCTTTTGCAGGCGATCCTTAGAGGCCGCGTCCGTTTCTTTGCGCAAGGCTTCGCGCTCGATCATGACCTGCATGAGATCACGATCGATGACATCAAGCTCTTCTGGCTTGCTATCCACCTGCATTCTCAGTCGCGACGCCGCCTCGTCCATAAGATCAATGGCTTTATCCGGCAGGAAGCGGTCGCTTATGTAGCGATGAGACAGCGTTGCGGCAGCGACAAGCGCACTATCGGTAATACGCACGCCGTGATGCAGTTCGTATTTCTCTTTGAGTCCACGCAAAATCGAAATCGTGTCCTCAACTGTCGGCTCGTCAACCAAAACAGGCTGGAACCTGCGCGCCAGTGCTGCGTCCTTTTCGATGTGTTTTCTGTACTCATCGAGAGTTGTGGCGCCTACGCAGTGGAGCTCGCCGCGAGCAAGCGCCGGCTTCAACAGGTTGCCCGCATCCATCGCGCCTTCGGATTTTCCTGCGCCAACAATGGTGTGCAGTTCATCTATAAACAGGATGACACCGCCAGCATCGGCCTGCACTTCGGAGAGGACCGCTTTGAGACGCTCCTCGAACTCACCGCGATATTTGGCACCGGCAATGAGTGAGCCCATGTCGAGCGCTAGAAGCTTCTTGTCCTTCAGGCTTTCGGGCACATCACCCTTGACGATACGGAGCGCCAGTCCTTCGGCTATTGCCGTCTTGCCGACACCCGGCTCGCCAATCAAAACCGGGTTGTTCTTCGTGCGGCGCGAGAGCACCTGGATCGTGCGGCGGATCTCCTCGTCGCGGCCGATGACCGGATCAAGCTTGCCGGCCGCCGCCGCTTCCGTCAGATCGCGCGCATACCGCTTCAGCGCGTCATACGCTTGCTCGGCGGATGCACTGTCGGCTGTCCTGCCCTTGCGGATATCGTTGATTGCAGCGTTGATTTTCTCCGGCGTTACTCCAGCGTCACGCAAAGCCTTGCTGGCGTCTGTCGAAGTCTCCAGCGCGATAGCTAAGAGCACGCGCTCAGCGGTCACAAATTTATCGCTGGCCTTATCGGCGGCTTTCTCGGCCGTTTCGAAAACGCGCGCCGCTTCGGGCGAAACATACACCTGCCCGCTACCGCCAGACACCTTCGGGCGCTTGGCGAGGGCGCGCTCGGTCGCCGCGAGGGCAGCTTTAGCGTCGCCGCCGGCACGCTGGATCAACCCGCTAGCAAGACCTTCGGGATCATCGAGCAAAACTTTCAGAAGATGCTCGGGGGCAAAATGTTGATGGTTTTCCCTGAGCGCCAGAGATTGGCCAGCTTGCACAAAGCCTTTGGCACGGTCGGTGTATCGCTCGAAATTCATTCGTTTTCTCCTCGGCGCGTCTTAACCGCCCCTATGAGCACGGGAAGACGCCGTCTTACATTGATTTGGCACAACGCCTGCGGGCCTCAATGAGCACCCCCGGGTAGCCGGTCCAACACAAATATAGTACGCCACAGGCCAAGCAAAAGGGGCAGGGGTCGCCTGCGGCACTGGTTTGAGGTTGTAGACTGATGCAGAACTCAGAATTGGCTTCAGTATCGGCGCTCTATCGTTACCCCGTTAAGGGATTGACGGGAGAAGCCCTGGCAAGCGTGCACCTCCGCGAGGGTGAAACTCTGCCGTTTGACCGGGCGTATGCCATCGAAAACGGTCCGGGGCCGTTCATTCCCGAAGCACCAGCACACCTGCCCAAGATCCATTTCGTCATGCTGATGCGCAACGAGCAGCTCGCTGCATTGAAAACCAAGTTTGAGGATGACACCCATAGGCTGACGATTGTGCACAACGGTACAGAGGCCGCGTGCGGCGAATTGGGAACAGCACTCGGCCGGGAAACCATCGAGGCATTCATCTCCGGTTACATGACCGCATCTCTCCGAGGGCCGCCACGCGTTGTTGTCAGCCCTGGCCATAGCTTTTCGGACGTCGCTGCAAAATGTCTGCACATCATCAATCTCGAGAGCGTGCGCGCGCTAGAGACCGCAATGGGTTCCAAGATAGACCCGCTGCGGTTCAGACCGAATATCGTTTTGTCCGGTTGGCCAGCATGGTCGGAATTGGGTCTCGTGGACCGGAACTTGAAAGCCGGAGGGGCCACCCTCAACGTTTTCAAACGGACCGAGCGATGCGCGGCAACCAATGTCGATCCCGAAACGGGGGCGCGGGATCTAAAAATCCCATCGTTCTTGTCTCGAAATCTAGGCCACACAGACTTCGGCGTTTACGCGCGGGTGATCGAGAGCGGCGATTTGCGGACGAGCGACCGAGTTGCAATTTTGGACTGATGCTCGCCATCCGGATTAAATCCAAATAAAAGAGCCGCGGCACGATCCGCGGCTCTCTAATATTCGCAAAACGGCAAGATAATCGATTAATCTTGATCATCAGCCGCTTGCGGCGCAGGTGTTTCTGGCACCTCTTTCTCAACGCGCGGACGGCGCACCGGACGGCGCAGGAACTCCGGCTGCTCATGATTTAGCGCTGCAGGAGCTGGCTGGTCGGATGCGGCAACCGGCGGTCTTTCGCGACGGCGCGGCGCGGCGACTTCACTCACGGGCTCGATCGCGGGTGGCGTCACAAACGGCGGCGCGGGTTGCACCGGACGCTCATCCCGGAAACCGCGTGGCTCGCCGCCGCCATTGCGATCAAAATTACGATCCGGTTGACGGTCTTGATTGCGATCTGGACCCCTATCGGGTCCGCGGTCCTGGTTACGGTCGTAACCCCGATCTTGGTTGCGATCTTGGTTGCGGTCTTGGTTGCGATCGGGGCGGAAGTCCTGGCGATCCTGACGCTCAGGCCGGTCTCCCCGGTCAAAGCGATTTTCATTCCGGTCGTTACGGAAGTTTGGGTTGTTGTTTTGATTGTGCCGCTGATCCCGCCGCTGGTGCTGATGCTGATGTTGCGGACGATTATCGTAGCGCTGCGGCTGATCAAACGAACGCGGCTGATGCGTCTGCTGGGGTGGCGATTGCTGATCTGGCTGAGCCATCATCGGCCTGTTTTCGCCGCCAAAATCATCGCCCTCATCATCTCCGAATTCGTCGCCATCGGCATCAGGTCCGCCCATCGTTGCCGGACGGCCCATACCGGTCGTGTAGGGATCGCTGCCACCCGCGCTCATTTGCTGTTCGCGGAACGTCATGATGATGCGATTGTAGTGCTCGGCGTGCTGCATATAGTTCTCAGCGAGCACCGGATCACCCGACGACAACGCGTCACGCGCCAGAGACATGTATTTCTCGGCGACGTGGGAGGGCGTACCGCGAAGCTTAACGTCCGGCCCCGTGCTCTCGAAGCTACGAGTTATCGGATTTTGCGACTTGCGGTTGCTATTATTGTTGTTGCTATTGTTGCTACGCCCGCGGCCGCGGCGATTTTGCTGACCTTGCCTCATTGGCTCCCGTTCTTACAAGTCTAGGGTTTCGTCTTGAATTAAAAGTCTGGCTGCCGTTTCCGCAGAGCGCCGCCATGCACATTCCGATGCCACGCAAACGGATGGGCTGACGCCGGTATTAAATTCACAAAAGCACACGCCCACCCGGTTCGATTTGACGCTCCGTTTGCCCTGGTACAATGCCAGATGCGGCCGATCCCTGTTGTGACGCTTGAAACAGAATACTATGTCCATCCAATCGGAAATGGGGCGTTTCGCGCGGAAGCCGTGGACAAATCCTACGGCCTATCTTTTGCCTGCTCCGCCCTAGGGCAGGCCGACTTCGCGCTCCGCAATCTCTGCCAGTACGTTCAGCGCCGGGACAACCGTCAATAAGCTCGACCCTGCGAGCGTCCCTTTGACTGATCGTGCCCGATCAAAACCGCCAAGTGGTATCATATCCTGGAAACATGGCCGTTCCAATACAATTCGCAGGTTTACCTAAGAATGTATCTCCAATGCTACACAACGGAGGTGGCCACCAAGGTCCGTCAGGATCTCCGGCGATCCGATTGGCCGGGCACCGCATTGACGCTCGAAAAGTTCCGACACGGCGGCATGTTGGCTCGCGCCAACTTCGACTACGACAACCATATTTCTATCAATGTTGCTGATATCACTCGCGATTTCACGGTAAATATCGAGGCCGTCGCTGCCCCCGTCAAGTGCCAATCGCGGATCAAAATTGCGCACATCCCTGGCTAAGCCGTCGAATTCAATTGAAGCAATGTAGGGAGGGTTAGAGACGACCAAATCGAAAGGCAGATCCACATTCTTCATCACGCTGGTTTGAACGAAGTCAGCGCGACCGGCGACACCATGCCGCTCGGCATTGTGCCGTGCAACATCGAGTGCCGCTTCGCTGATATCGGTACCTACTCCACTTGCGTATGGCAACTCGGCAAGCAGCGTTACAAGGACCGCCCCAGAGCCCGTGCCAATGTCTGCAATGCGGATGGGCCGCTCGTACCAAGCTCTCAACTTGGCAATTTCGAGAACTGCACTGACGAGCGTCTCCGTATCCGGCCGCGGGTCTAAAACGTCCGGCGTGATTGTGAACGTCCGGCCATAAAAATCCCGCTCACCGAGAATTCTTGAAACGGGCTCACCTAAAAAGCGCCGTGCAGCAGCAGCCGAAAGAGCCTCTGCAAAATCTCCAGCCATCCTATCAGGTGACCGCAAGACCTCAGCCGCATCCAATTTCAATATGCCCTGCACGAGGAAGCGCGCATCAATCTCCGGCGTCTCGAGACCAGCAGCAGCAAACGCCTTGCTCAGCCGGCGCACAATGGCGCCCAGTCTGTCTTTGCGATCAAACTCGATCTCCGCGGGCAATGCTCTCTGTCCGCTCGTCACGCCGCGCTCACTTCTGCCATCAGACTCGCCTGATGATCTGTGATCAAGGCATCGACCAGCTGATCCAGGGCATTGCCTTGCAGAACTTCGTCAAGATTATAAAGCGTCAGGTTGATGCGGTGATCGGTTACGCGCCCTTGGGGAAAATTGTAGGTCCGGATGCGTTGCGAACGATCTCCCGAGCCAACCTGTGACTTGCGATTTTCCGAACGTTCGTTTGCGAGCTTCTCGCGCTGTAATTCATAGACGCGGGCTTTCAACACCTGCATCGCTAAGCGCCTGTTCTGATGCTGCGATTTTTCAGCCGAAACAACAACAATTCCGGTCGGCAAATGCGTCATTCGTACGGCACTGTCCGTTTTGTTGACGTGTTGGCCACCGGCGCCGCCAGCGCGCATCGTATCAATACGCACGTCCTCCGCCCGGATGTCGACATCAACGTCCTCCGCTTCGGGCAACACAGCGACCGTTGCCGCGGAAGTATGAATACGTCCGCTGGCTTCCGTCGCCGGGACTCGCTGCACGCGGTGTACGCCGCTCTCGAACTTGAGCCGCGCAAACACGCCCTGCCCGGTAATCGACACGATGACTTCGCGGTATCCGCCGAGATCGCTTTCCGAAATTGAAATGACTTCTGCCTTCCAACCTCTCAGTTCCGCGTAACGCGTGTACATGCGATAGAGATCGGCCGCGAAGAGTGCTGCTTCGTCGCCGCCAGTGCCCGCACGAATTTCAAGGATCGCGCTTTTTTCGTCGGCAGCATCCTTGGGGAGCAGCGCAATCCGCATTTGCTGCGTCAAACTTTCAAGCTTTGGCTGCAACTCTGCGCGCTCTGCGTATGCCATCTCGACCATATCTTTGCCAGCAGCGGGATCGGCGATCATCTGGTCAAGCCCGGCCAGCTCGTCCTCTGTCTTGCGCAGCTCGCGAATGGCCTCGACCACGGGCCTGAGATCGGAAAACTCCTTGCTCAACTTGACGAAGGTTGCCTGCGGCACGCCCGAATTCAATTCGTCCTGGATGGACATCCAGCGTTCGACAAGTCGGTCCAATTTTTCAGTCGGTAGCCCGGTCATAGGTTCAGCGCCAATATTCAGGTGGAATCAGGGGTTCGTATGGAAACGATTTGCCAGCGATTGAACTGGCGCGCCAGTCTTGCTTGACATCATTCTTGCAGAAATGACCTGCGTGACCGGTGGGGAGCCTGGCCCGCTAACGTTCGGCGGGAGGCAATTTGTCGGAGCGGCGGGAACGGGGATCTTCCACCTCGACCCAGCGCAAACCCTCGCGAACCGGGGCAAATTGCACGGCCAGAGATGCGCGCAGGCTTGAAGCAACCTTCGCAACCGGTCCGCCGACCGTGTTGAAGGCACCCTGCAGAAGAGATGTGTTAAGCATCAGCAAGACCAAGCACATCGGAAGCGATACGGCATAAAAGGTTCGCGCTGGCCGTTCGCGCGCCTGATTAATCGCTTCTTGCGGCAGACGCTTTGCGCCCTCAACAAGCACAACGCCCGCCTGGCGCAAACGCTCGACCGATTGCTGCATGTGGGCGTAAGCGGCGGCATTTCTGACCGGCAACGGCCGGTGCGGCACAGCACCATTCTGTAAGGCCGCAAGCGCCCCGAGAATAGGGCGGCCGTCAATTCTTGCCCAAGCCGCATAGGCCATGACAATGCGCGCGGTCTCCGGCCACGCCGGCAGATAACGCACGTCCGCATTTTCCAACGCAGCAATGACTTGCACGTGCGTTAAGAGCTGCACCGCTGCCTGATCTGCGACACACCGAGAAACTTGCGCAAGTCTTGGAAAAAAATAGCGATCTGGTTATGGACAAGCAGCGCAGGCTGGCGCCGTGCACCGGGCGCAATGCCGCCGCGCTGCATCATACGGTCGCCCCTGGCCTCGACCCCGTACGTATTCACTCGCCCCACGCCCCAACGCAAACAACAAAGAACCTAGAAACTGCAAGCGCCCCACACCTGCAAATCTATCTTGATCAAAAAATGGAATTTGTCAAAGCCCGGCGCAATGCTTGCCAGCTTATGCTCAAGTCTCAATCTCGATGCGCTCTTTTGCGGCAAATTTTTGCAAGGTCTCGCGAACGTTCGGCGAGCTGCTCTTGATCAAGTCTTCAACACAATCTGTAATATGTTCTGCATTGAGAGACAAAATCATTGCTTTGACCGGCCCGATCGACGCGGGTGCCATTGAGATTGAACGAAGGCCTAACCCGATCAGCGTCATGGCCTCAAGCGGCCGGCCAGCCATTTCACCGCACAAATTCAATGGCACACGATGTTTCTTGGCTGATTTGACCAACGTCTTAAGCACCCTGAGCGGCGCGGGCGACAAAACGTCGAAGCGGCTTGCGACGCGCGCATTTGTTCGATCTGAGGCAAACAGAAACTGCATCAAATCGTTTGAACCTACTGAAATGAAATCAACTATCGGCATGAAGGTATCCAGCTCAAAAAGCAGCGACGGCACCTCGAACATGGCGCCGATCAGAACCTTCTCCGGCAGTTTGTGTCCGTGTTTGACGAGAAAAGCCTTTTCTTTGTCAACCAGATCT
Source organism: uncultured Alphaproteobacteria bacterium (assembly GCA_963764605.1). Lineage (GTDB taxonomy): Bacteria > Pseudomonadota > Alphaproteobacteria > Rhizobiales > Hyphomicrobiaceae > Hyphomicrobium_B. Next base: position 226,062 of record CAVXTJ010000009.1, on the reverse strand, counting down.
CTGAGGGGCTTTACCTCCGATGCTGACGACACCATCGGTATCATGACGCGCAACTCTCGCCCTGCGGCAGCCTTGAGCATCGCCCTAATCTGAATTCGAAAGAGTTCCGGCCGGTCCATCGCCATGCGAATGGCACGCCACCCCATGGCGGGATTTTCTTCCTTTGGTTGCCGGAGGTAAGGAAGAACTTTGTCTCCGCCAATGTCGAGCGTCCGGAAAATCACCGGTTTGTTTCCAGCTTCCTTGAGCACGGCACTATAGAGCTGCGTCTGTTTGTCGAGCCGCGGGAACGTGTCCGACAACATGAATTGAAGTTCGGTACGGTAAAGCCCGACGCCATCCGCGCCGCTTTCTGCCAAATGCGGCATGTCGACAAGCAAACCGGCGTTCATATGCAGCCCGATCCGCACACCGTCTTTGGTGATGGCGGGGCGATCGCGCAGGGCCTGATAGCGCTTCTGCTTGCGCGCGCGGAATCGCACCTTATCGGAATAGGCGGTGATGACTTCCTGACTTGGACGAAGGTGAACTTCTCCGGAAACCGCGTCGACAATGGCCGCGTCGCCGGCATTGACGCGCTCAACGACTCCGGCCGCTTGTCCAATTGCTGCAATTCCAAGTGCCTTAGCGACAACAGCGACGTGACTCTGGCTGGAGCCATCTTCGACCACGAGGCCACGCAGTCTGGTCCGGTCGTAGTCAAGCAATTCAGCCGGTCCCATCGTTCGCGCCACCAGAATGGCATCGGGTGGAAGTCCCGAGTGATCGTCGGCACCTGTTATCCGGCCAGCCAGGACACGCATGAGCCGATCCGATAAATCGTCCAGATCTCGCTGACGTTCGCGCCAATAGGCATCGTGCTGACGCAACATGCGTGTGCGCATGGCATTTTGCACGCGCTCGACTGCGGCCTCCGCCGTCAGCCCGCCGAGAACTGCTTCGCGCAAGCGACGGTGCCAGCCCTTGTCGTGCGCGAACATCCGGTATGCCTCGAGCACGTCCCGGTGCTCGCCTGCGCCTGCAAGTTGTTCATGCTCGAACATGTCGTCGATATGCGCGACGAGCTTATCGAGCGCATCATCCAAACGTTCGATTTCAACGGCCGGATTGTCGGACATCAACTGTGTGACGACGATGCGGGGTTCGTGCAGAACAACGTGACCCAGCGCAATGCCGACAGAGAGCGACTCGCCTTCAATCACCATCGGCTGCGATTTCGAAACTTCGATTGCGGCACCGGTTCCGGCCACTGCGCCCGAAATCAAGTTTTCTGCGATGACCATCGCTGTCGCGTGCAGAACCTCAACGTCCTCATCGGAGTATTCTTTTTGGGTTTTGTTCTGAATGACCAGAACTCCCAATATCTGTCCGGATCGCTCGATCGGCACGGCAAGGAGCGAGTGATAGACTTCTTCACCCGTTTCGGGCCGGTATGAGAATGCTGGGTGGTTAGACGCTTCGGGCTCGTTTACCGTGACGCCCAATTCGGCGCAGCGTCCGGCAAGCCCCTCGCCGCGCTTCAGCCGCGTGGAATGGACTGCCGATGGATTAAGACCTTCGGATGCATAGAGTTCGAGCGAGCCATCTTGGCGCTTGAGATAGATCGAACAAACTTCGGCCACCATGACGCCGGCGATTTGGCGGACGATCTTGTCCAGCTTTTCCTGACCCGGCGCGTCGTCGGACATTATTCCCCGGAGACCGCGCATGATTACCCGCAGCGACGTTTCGCTGGGCAGTGGTCTTGGATCTTCTCCGCGCCGGGTTACCATGGTCTTTGACGCTCTTCGCCGCGCTTTTCACGCGGAACCTTTCCGATCAGAAAGGCGGCGGCCACCGGGCCTGCCGCTCGCTCAATCGCTGTCTAATCCGTATGCCGTATGCAGCGTTCTAACTGCAAGCTCGGCATAGGCTGCGTCGATCAAGACGCTGATCTTGATTTCGGAAGTCGAAATGGCGTGGATGTTGATACCCTTATCAGAGAGCGCCTTAAACATCTGCGAAGCGACACCCGCGTGGCTGCGCATGCCGATGCCAATCACGGAAATCTTCACAACGTCGGCGGAACTCTTGACCTCGAAAGAGCCGATGTCGGTCTTCGCCTTTTTCAGCACATCGAGTACGCGCGGGAGTTCAGCCGCCTGGATCGTAAAAGTCATATCAGTATGTTTGCCATCCGGCGTGACGTTTTGAACGATCATATCGACATTGATGTTGGCTTCGGCCAGTGGCCCGAAAATGCGCGCCGCAATGCCGGGTTTGTCATCGACCTTCAGAATTGTAACCTTGGCTTCGTCTTTTGCATAAGCGATGCCACTTACGACCTGCTGCTCCACGATCTCATCCTCGTCGCAAACGATTGTCCCGATATTCTCCAAATTCTTCATATCGACGGCTTTCATGGCATCCGGCGCCACAAAACTCGACAGAACCCGGGTGCGAACCCGATACACCATGGCCAGCTCGACAGACCGTGTCTGCAAAACTTTTGACCCCAATGATGCCATTTCAAGCATCTCCTCGTAGGAGATCTTGGACATGCGGCGCGCCTTGGGCACGATTCGCGGGTCGGTCGTGTAGACGCCGTCAACGTCGGTATAGATATCGCACACGTCAGCCTTGAGTGCGACGGCAAGCGCGACGGCACTAGTATCGGAGCCGCCGCGGCCAAGTGTTGAAATGCGGTTGTGTTTCGGCTCGATGCCCTGGAATCCTGTCACGACCGCGATCTCGCCGGCATTGAGCGCCTTCAAGATGTCATCGCCAGGAATATCGAGAATGCGCGCCGATCCATGTGCTTCACTGGTCTTGACCGGGATTTGCCAACCGGCCCACGAGCGCGCTTTAAGGCCCATCGATTGTAGAACGATTGCGAGCAATCCGGCCGTTACCTGCTCGCCGGTCGCGACCACAGCATCGTATTCGCGCGAGTCGTGAAGTTCGGACGCTTCTTTAACCCAGGCAACGAGCTGATTGGTGGCACCCGACATGGCCGAGACCACAACAGCAACCTTGTTGCCGGCGTCCACCTCGCGCTTGACGTGTTTGGCCACGTTGCGGATGCGCTCGACGTTGGCGACGGACGTGCCGCCGAATTTCATGACTACAACTGCCATCGTGCCCGCCGCTTCTCGTCCTTTGTCAATGGCAGAGGACATTGCTTCCCCGCCCATCGCTTTATTCAATACAGCCTCAAACCGGTTGGGCACACAGCACCATTCAGACCGGAGGCACCCCGCATCCCGTGAGCAATTCACCAGATTCTCTTGAGACTGTCGCTTCTTAGCGGCATAGCAACGGAGCTGCAACTGTCGCTCCAACAAGAAAATACCCCGAACTTGACAATCCAGTCAGGGGGAAGACCAGTAAAATTAGAAAAGAGGAGCAGAAATGACGCTTCCGCCAGACGCCTCGTCCCACTCGAGTCACGCGATCGACCCGACGCTCGACCCGCAAGAGGTTGCGCGGTTTTCAAAGCTTGCTGCCGAATGGTGGAACCCCAATGGCAAGTTCCGTCCGTTGCACCAGATTGGCCCGCCGCGGCTGTCTTTCATTCGCGATGCCGCGATCTCCCATTTCAAGCTTGATCCCGGAAATGTCCGCGTCCTGTCTGGCCTGGGGATACTCGATATTGGTTGTGGCGGAGGTCTGATTGCAGAGCCATTGGCCCGGCTTGGCGCAAAAGTTACCGGCATAGATCCTTCGGAACGAAATATCGCAATCGCCAAGGGACATGCCGAACCACAAGGCTTGACGATCGACTACCGGGCAAGCCGCGTTGAAGATCTCGTCGCGTCAGGTGAGCGGTTTGATATCGTCACCTGCCTCGAAGTTGTTGAACATGTGCCAGATGTTGGATTGTTTATCGCTGAGTGCTGCAAAGCCCTGAAACCGGGCGGTTTGATCATATTTTCAACAATCAACAGAACGCTTAAGGCTTGGGCATTGGCCATCGTCGGCGCCGAGTATGTCTTGCGCTGGCTGCCGCGTGGCACGCATCAATGGGATCGTTTTGTGACCCCCGAAGAACTCGCCCGTCATTGCGCCGAGGCTGGGCTTAAGGCGCCGCGCTTCGAAGGTATGACCTACAATCCGCTGCGCGACGTGTGGACGCTCGCTGCCGATATCGACGTCAATTATCTGGCGTCTGCAACGAAGCAGATCTGACGGCCGAGAGAGGTTGCTATGTCTGCGCGCCCCGCAAAACTCAAAAAATCTGATCTGCCGCAAAAGACGTGTAAAGCGTGTAACCGGCCGTTCACGTGGCGTAAGAAGTGGGCGCGGTCCTGGGACGAGGTGAAATACTGTTCTGAAAGGTGCCGTCGCACCGGACCAGCCATGACAAGGTAATCCCAACGCCCAAATCGATGATCGAGAATTCGAGACTTTTTGTTCTTTTTATTTTCTTATTTTGTTCTTGACGTGACGAGTTGCATGAACCATATTTGCCTGACTTCGAGAGAGCGGAGGTGGTCATGTCAATCGAGCCAGTGGTGTGGGAAAGTTTCACGTGGAAGTCAGGCGCGGAGACCTATTTGTTCGAGGTTCGTGATCGCGGGTTGATTGGCAATCTCAGTATTTCGGACGGGCGGAAATTCGCGCTTCCCCTCGTTGTGTGGGAAGCAATGCTTGATGCAGTCAAGACGAGCCGGAAAGCCAAGGCAGTGGCGGAGGGCAACTTGCCACCTCGGGCTGGGGCACGATGGGCCGAAGTCGAATCCGACGAGCTCGCTGTAAAATTTAGGGCTGGCCGATCTATCGACGAACTGTCGCGCGAACATGGCCGCACGGTGTGGGCCATAGAAAATCAGCTCGGAAAACTCGGTCTTTGGGACAGAATTGAAAGGCGGCGCGTGGCCTAAACTTGGTTTCCCTACACCCGTTTAAGACCGGGTCTTATCGTGAGGAAATTGAGGGAATGGTACCGCCTGGTGGATCCGAACCACCGACCTCTGGTTCCACAAACCAGCGCTCTAACCAACTGAGCTAAGGCGGCACAGGGACAATTCTGGCATCCAACGCCTCGAGCATATTTCGAGGACGTCTCTAGTCCGTCTGGCCAGCGCCCTAAAAGGCGCTTTGGATCCTGATCGTCAAGTAAAAAACGGCCGTGAAGTGGGGCCCGCGACGTCAAAGCCCCCTCTGCCCGGTGTCTTCAGGGCTTTGGCCGGTACTTATGTGCGTCGGCGCCCATCAGGCGAGTAATCTCCTGAGCCTGCTTGGCATAGGACTCCAGCTGCGATTGGGCATAGCGCGACTGCACTTCAAGGTACTCTTTGACGTCTCGCGCCTTGGCGATATCTGTCGCGAAACGGAAGTTCGCCTCAATGTTCGCCTGCGCGAAATGCAGAACCTTGGCCTGAATTTCCACGGCGCTCATCGTTATAGCACCTTGTGATTTCAGTATGGTTTCCTGGGCTTTGGTCACCAGACCGATGAACTGCTCGTAAGCCCGGCGCACTTGAACCACATTGCCCTCCGCAAGGGCGCGCACACCGGCCGGGATTTCAAACTGGGGCTGATCATACAAAGTCTCAACTCCTGCGCGGGCAGCTATGATAAACGAGCTGCCTCGAACGATAAATTGTCAGGCCATAAATTGTCAGGCCATGGTACAGCGATCCAAGTCTTGAAGTTTGGATAATCCGCCAATTGGCCGAGATTTTCGTGCAATGCTCGTGTTAGATACGAGCGCCGCTCCATAACTTTCTAAAAGGCTTTGCTAATTTATGGCATGCGCCGCACCCCACGACCCGGACGACGGGACAACCGGCGCGAGATTTGCGCACGCCGCGGACGAGGATCAATCCGCCTATCTGGTCATCGACGTCTCGGCCTCCCGCGTTGACTCGGCCAACGCTGCTGGCCGGCTTCTCCTAGGTCTAGCGCCGAGTGTCCCGCTACCCGTCGCGCTCGACAGCGCCATGCCCGCGTTACAGAGGCTCCGTCAAATCGCAGCAGGGGCATCAACTTGCGACCGGGAAACATTGACGTTCTGGCTCAAAGGCCAAGTGTCATCGCTGACCTGCACTGTAAAACCAGTCAACGCCAACGGCTCTAAACATCTGATGCAGTTGCGCTCGTTCAGCCAGTCTGGCAGCGAACCTGCGGCTCCTTCACTTCCACAGGCCGGTGCACATGACATGGCACTAAGTCTTGCAGATGAGCCCCTTCCGCCCATCAAGCAACGCGACGATGCGGAAACACTGCGTGAAATAGCGCGCCGTATTCTAGAGGGGCAGCGTGCAAATCTCAACACTGCGCCCAACGCCGCCAAACCAGCCGCAGACCAGCAAAAGGTAATAGAACCTGCAACGAGCACACAGCGCGCCGCTCCAGCAGCATCGGCGTCGGACGAGCGCTCTGATCCTGCGGCCCCATTGGAAATCGCCAAACTTGCCCACGAACTCAAAACGCCATTGAGCGCCATCGTGGCGGCATCGGAAATCATGCGCGATCAGCAGCTCGGGCCGATGGGAAACGATCTCTATCTGGAGTATGCCGGCGACATCCACGAGAGCGCACGGCACGCACTAGCAGTCATCACCGACATGCTCGACGCGGCCACCGGAGCATCGAGCCATAAATCCCAATTATTCGATTTGAATGAGCTGACAGCTGCCATCGTTTCGACCATGCAGCCGCTAGCGCAGACTCGCGGCTTGACACTCACCCACGAAACCGACGAAGGGCGCCTTGAAATTAGAGCCAACGCCACAGCGATCCGCCAAATTCTGCTCAACCTTTTGACGAACGCCACAAAATTCACGGGCGTTGGGGGCGAAGTCTACGTCGGCACCGGATATCTGGCCGACGGTTCAATTTATCTTGTGGTCCGAGACACCGGAGACGGCATGGACGAAAATATGCTGGCCCGGGCGTTCTTCGAGGAACCCGGCGAACTGAAACCTCGGGCTGGTGGCGGCTACGGTTTAGGCTTACCCATGGTGCGCAAACTAGCCGAGGCCAATGGCGGGACAATCGAAATTGATAGCGCACTAGGCAAGGGAACTGTGGTCCTGATTTCGTTTTCGACGCGTCGGTAACCTGCCCCGTCCGACCCAGGCCGCGATGATAAACGTGGCGCCACGGCTGCAACACATCCAGTTGATAATTATAAGAATTCTAAGTCGAATTCGCGAGCAACAATTGATTGACCATCATGTGGCTTCAGGTTAGTCCAAGCTCGTGCGCACTGACGCGCCAACGCTGTCAAACCGGCGTCAACCCGATACCGGGGCCTTGAACCCTGATTATTGGAGAAGATGATGATCGTTCTTGTTCGCGCCGCGCGGCGCGCAATTCCCAGCATTGCGAAGACTGCGGCGCTCGCTTGCACTCTCTGGTGTGCTCCAGCTTTGGCCGGCGAGGCGGTCAATATTTACTCGTATCGCGAGCCTAAGCTGATCGAGCCCTTACTAAAGAATTTCACCGATAAAACCGGCATCAAAACGAATGTGGTTTTCGCCAATACGGGGCTTATCGAGCGTCTCACCGCCGAAGGCAAGAACAGCCCCGCAGATCTCCTTCTGACAAACGAATTCGGCCTCTTATTGCAGGCTACTGCAGCTGGCGTGACGGCGCCTGTAAAATCTGGCATCCTGGAAAAACACATACCCGCGGAAATTCGCGATCCAGCCAACCAGTGGTTTGGACTGACCCGGCGGGCGCGCATTGTTTACGCTTCAAAAGATCGCGTGAAGCAAAATGCCATAACTTACGAAGAACTCGCGGATCCGAAGTGGCGCGGAAAAATTTGTGTTCGTTCTGGCCAACACACCTACAACGTTTCGCTGATCGCTTCGATGATTGCCCATCACGGCGCGGAAAAAGCCGAGGCGTGGCTCCAAGGTTTGAAAGCCAATCTGGCTCGAAAGCCGGCCGGCGGCGATCGCGACCAGGTGCGCGATGTGCAAGCAGGATTGTGTGATCTGGCGATCGGCAACACTTATTACATGGTCGCGATGCAGAGCTCTCCTGATCAAAAGGTTTGGGCCGATGCCGTCAAGATCTTGTTTCCCAACGCAGGCGATCGCGGCACGCACGTCAATATCTCCGGCATGGCATTGACTGCCAATGCACCGAACAAGGCTAACGCCGTGAAGCTGATGGAGCACCTCGTTTCGGACGAAGCACAAAAGATCTATGCCGAAGCGAATGGCGAGTATCCCGCCGTTGCTGGTATCAAGGCGTCGTCACTTGTCGAAGCGTGGGGTCCACTCAAAGCCGACTCTCTCGCACTTGCCAAGCTGGCAGAATTCCGCAAGCAAGCGTCTGAACTCGTCGACAAAGTCGCATTCGATCAAGGCCCCAACCCTTGATGTGTGTGCAGTTGCTTACACCAATGCCGTAGGCGGGCTTTCAATTATTAACGTCGAGTGAGATCTTATGACGAATTCGAATTTCCAACCCCCACCGCAACGCGCCGTTTCGCCTGCCAAAGTCATGCCCTTCCCGGGACGGGTTCCTGAACGCCTCGTCGGCGTTGGGTTTCGCAGTTGGCTAACTGGCTTCGACACGGGCGACGTTGCAGCCTGGGAAGAAGCCTGGGCAACCTACCAATCAACTCTCGGCCATGACTTAGCAAAACCTCTGCTCTTGGAACTGTCCCAGTTTGTGCGGGCTGTCAAAGCAAACTGCTGTCGAGACATCGAGGTTTATCCATCGGGCTGCCGCGGCTTTTGCCGGGATGAATGCCTTGCCATATCGGTAATTGCTGCGAGCCAGCATGACAGGCGGCCGGAACTCAGGGCCTGTGCCGTTGCTCTGACAGGAACAAACGATATCGGTGACACGCTGCTTGGAGCACAGCGCTTTGCGGCCGGCCTTCGTAACGCCCAGCAAATACTGAGTACGTCGTCGATATGCCCGGCAAACTGCCCTCTTTGGCAACCACGCAACAAGCTTTCATAGAACACCCAAGGCTCCACGTATTCATGGCCAACGCCCCAACCAGCATGCCGTCGAACGAGGTTGCAGGCGGAGTTTCGACTATTGCGCTTCGCGTGAAAGCCATCGGACGCCGCCTGGGATTAAGCGATGGGCAAACGAGAGCTTGGTCTATTGCGGCCGTCCTATTGTCGGCCTGCTTTGCTCTCCCTGCCGCCGCGGTACTCTTCATGGCTCTGGAGCCCGGTGATGGCATTTGGGCGCATCTATCGAGCACCGTGCTGCCCATTGCCTTGACCAACACGTTCGTTCTGCTCTCAGGCGCTGGCGCCGTGACATTGATCGCGGGTACGGGAGCAGCATGGCTTGTGACCATGTACCGGTTTCCAGGGCGCGCCATTGTCGACAGACTCCTCGTGCTGCCGCTTGCAATCCCGACGTATATCGTCGCCTACGCTTACGTTGAGTTGCTCGATTACGCCGGGCCCGTGCAATCACAGTTGAGGAGCGCATTTGGCTTCAAGAGCCCTACCGATTATTATTTCCCCGACATCCGTTCGGCTGGCGGCACCGTGTTCATTTTCTCATCTGTGCTCTATCCTTACGTGTACCTTGCTGCGCGCGCGAGTTTCGTTCAGCAGTCGGTATGCGTTCTGGAAGTGGCGCGCACGCTTGGCCGGACAGCGCTAGGCGCGTTCTGGTCTGTCGCCTTGCCGATGGCGCGGCCGGCGCTCGCCGCGGGTGTCGCGCTCGTGGCGATGGAATGTCTCAACGATCTGGGTGCCGTGCAGCATCTCGGTTTCGAGACGTTGACGCCGAGCATCTATGCCACGTGGCTGCAGCGATCGAACTTGCCGGGGGCAGCACAACTCTCCAGCATTTTGCTGATATTAGTCATTTGCCTGCTGTTTGTTGAACGACTGGCGCGGGGTGGCGCCGGTACCCAGGACACGACAGGACGGCAGCGCTCAATTCCGTTCGAGACATTATCCGGTTGGAAGGGCAAGGTCGCACTGATACTCGTGTTCATCCCATTCGTCGCAGGCTTCGCGATCCCGTTTGGCATCCTGTTGAAGCACGCGCTCGCTTATTTTGGCGAAGCTCTTAACGCAAATTTTTTTGCGGCTGCTCGCAACAGCCTCGTACTCGCAAGCCTTGTCAGTCTCGTCTCAATCGCTCTCGCGTTGTTTTTTGGCTATGCTGCGCGCATTGCCAAGGGGCCCCTCACCGACGCATCGACGCGGTTTGCCGCCACGGGCTATGCTTTGCCTGGAACGGTTTTGGCGCTTGGTTTGATGATTCCACTCGCAGGCTTTGATAATGGAGTTGATGCCTGGGCGCGTGAGCATCTCGGCATCTCGACAGGGCTCTTGATGTCTGGCTCTTTGTTCGCAATCACGGTTGCGCTCGTTATCCGGTTCCTTGCGGTCGCGCTTGGGTCGATCGAAGCCGGGCTGCAGCGCATTTCTCCCAACCTCGACGCGGCAGCGCGCACCCTCGGCGCAGGTAGTTTTTCGGCGCTGATGCGGGTTCACATGCCCATGCTGGGACCAGCCCTAGCGGCAGCGGCCTTACTCGTGTTCGTGGACGCAATGAAAGAGTTGCCGGCTACACTTTTGATGAGGCCGTTCAACTTCGAAACACTGGCAACATATGTCTACGGACTGGCAGCGGTAGAGCAATTTGAACAAGCTTCGCTCGGCGCCGTAATGATCGTCACCATCGGATTGGTACCGGTGCTGCTACTTCATCGCACAATAGCGGACGGAAGTACTGGCCGGAGCGGCTCATAACCACCGCTCCAGCCCTAAGATCATTCAAAACCCCAAAACACTCCTGGTTCACTACCAGAAATGACTACCAGGTCCGGCGATCGCCGTTATCGATGTGGTAGAGGCCGCCGCCGTAGTGCTTCAACCCGCCAACGGTACCGTTACTACGCAAGAACGCGTAAACGCCGCGGTTATTGCCGTGTACGCGGAAGTCAATGGCGTCACCGGTTAAGTGCTTAGAACGCTTGGCTCCACCAACTGCAGCGTTGTGACCTTTGCTGCGGCAGGTTGAGCTGACGGTCACAGGACCGAAGTTCGAGGCGACGCTGTAAATGACTGATTTCAGCGAACTGTCGACACAGCCGGATGACGCCACCCAGCGCACCGATCCGCCCGACAAGCTCTTCTTGGGTTCGGAGCCGTAGCTGCCGCCATCGAGGGCCGCAACTTTGACGCCCTTCTTCTTTTTCTTTGGCTCGGTCGCTTCCGCATAGCCGCCGAGCTTCTTGCCGCTCGATTTCGAGGCGTAGGAATTGTTTGATTTCTTGGAGGAAGTCTTTTTGTAGTAGCTCTTCGAAGACTTAGCCTTGGAAGCTTTCGCGGCCGCGTCAGCCTGCTCCCAGAAGGGCAGGTCATCAGCTCGAGCCGAAACGCTCGAAATGGCCGATATTGAAAATACCGAAATCATCGCAATGCAAAGACTGCGAACAGTGGTCCACCGGCTGCAGCCGGCATTACGCGATACAAACATTGAACTCTCCCTGCGTTCGACCGGGACCCAGTCCAGCGGACTTAGGTCGGAGCGATCAAACCCCATTTACTCAGCACCTTGAACATCGGGGGCCTACACGGGACAGGCTATAAAGACTACTAGCAATTGATTTGAATGGTTAACGGCAAAGTTTCCGAGAAAGCTACACTCTGCCTGCGAACGCTAACAATACATATTAGCTTGGGCTTTTCAGTATTACTCATAATTTCATAGTTATGCTGGTAGCGACTCGTACGTTTATCCAAAATTAACGTTGAAAATCGCGACCGCCTGCCGCAACTTCTTCTCGGTTGCTATTCCCATGGCGAAAGTATTTCGAAGTATAGAATTTTTAAGATGGTGGAACGTCGAATGCGCTTGCTCGGCCTCCAGCCGGCATTGCGATCACTCTAGCGAGTGCCTTTTTGACAGAAGAGTTGCAATTGCACCTCCGAGAAAACCGGCTGGCAGACCAAAGAGTGCAGCAGCACCGGACTTCAGACCCCACCAGAGCGCAACCAGTTCGGCCTGACGATGGAGCTCTGATTGAACAAGCGCATGCGCAACCGGATCGCGCGCAGTCTCCACAGCCGACCTGAGCCCATCGAGTTTCCGGACAGCACTCTGAGACGCGTTTGAAAATCCGCCCGTCAAATCGAACATCGTGAGCGGGAAAAACTTGGTGCCGGCGATGTACACCCCTGCCGCGGCAAATCCTGCAAGCATCGCCGCAACTGCCCCTCGCGCAGAAAAACGGCGCCAGTAGAGCCCCAGAACCAGCGCTGGAAATATGCCAGCCGCAATCAAGGCCAATCCCTCAGATGCGAGGGACGCAATATCTGGCGATCCAAACGTCGCTAACCAAACTGCGGGGAGCAACAAACTCGCGGCAATTGCAACTGATCTCAGTTCAACGGCATCCCGGCCGGTTACACCCATACTTCGTGCTTCCCGATCGGCCGTAAGATACCCGGCTAATACCGCTTGCCCGGCAGCGAGTGCGGCGATGAGGGCGCCGGCAGCCAACAACAAGCTAAAAACAGTTGGAACCCCAGCTATTGAGGCCGAGGCAAAGAGGTAGGTATCATTGGCAAATGTTACGTCCTGGAGGCGCAAAGCGCCCTTGTGTCCCGATACCTTTGAGCATGCAGCTGCGAGTTCATTCACGGCGGAAGATTTCACCCCACATACTTCCACCCAGCCCAACCCACTGGCCTGCGCAATAGCTCCCGGCAATTCCGTTAACTTGATACCCTTCTCGATAAATGTTGCCAATGCTAACCGGGAGATTGCGGCATAGACCACCAAGCCGGAGAGGAAAATCGCCACCCACGTCAGCGCAATAGTTGCCCGCCGGGGCGCCTCGCCAGGAGCGACTGCAGCTTGAGAAAAGTGACGGCCTAGTAGCTGAGGAAGCGCTGCAAGACCAAGAGCCAGTCCGAGCACGATGCCCACGAAGTTCCAAGCTGGCAATTGAAGGAATGGCGAAGTCAACGGCCTGAGGGACCGGACATCGGCAAGTTTCTTAGCAATGAGATCCTGCTCAAGCCGGGCCACGTCCCCAAGCGCAAATCCAAATGATGCATGCGGCAGCGGAAATTGGCCCTGCGCCAAAGCAAGGGCGCCCAGCGGAATAATAAACGCGAACAGCAGAAACGCATAAACCAGCCCTTTTGGCTGCCGGTCCCGAGTAAATGTTGCGGCCAGCCAAACGGCACTGAGCAGACTTGCTGCCAACGCCAAGCTGATGACACCGCTAAAACCAGACAGGGCCTGAATGGCCAGCCCGACGCCCCGCAGATCAGCGGCCAGCAAAAATACCGTGGCAAAGCCGAGAATGATCAGCGCTACCCGCCGGGCCCATAGTCCACCAAAGCGTTCAGTGAAAAATCCGCCGGCGGTTGAAACAGGATAGAGCACAAAACGCGGAGCAATCAGGATGACGAGAAGGGCCAACCCGGCGACCACGCCGAGGGGATAGGAAAGTCCGTCGAAGCCAAGCGACGCAATGAGCCCAACGAAACCAACGAACCCCGCACTGGCTATGACTTCTCCTGCAATGACCAAAGGACGGGCCAGCGCTTCGCGGGCCTGTTCGCCGCCTGCGTACCGGGTAAACACCCACGCCAATGCCACAAGGCCAATGAGGCTCCCTTGGGCCGCCACCCAGAAGCCGAACGGAAACCCGGCGATCCGGACGGCGTTGAGCGTGAGCGCGACAAGCGGCAGTAGCAATGCCAGCAACAGCCACACTGCGACCGAGACTTGGGTCAGCCTGCGAGTAGGGCGGCTGGCACCCGCGATCTCTCCATTCGTCATGAACTTTACCCCGATTCCTCACACATACTTCTTTTGGGCAAGGACTGCGTTTGGTTCAAGGCGCCAATTGACTGTCCATGACCCTTGGTTCACGTTGCTCCGGCGAGGGACCACTGGCACGCCCGGGAACAACGAGTGTGGACGGGTTTGCTTGCGAAATGAGTATGGCCAGATTTAGGGGCCAGCCTTAGACGGATTGGGAAACAACGCGAAGCCTGGAGTGTGAGCAATCAGTGTTGTTGCATTCCAACTGTTGAACTGTGCGGCCAGTCACCAGTCATAAGAGCCGTCTGGGGAGCGACACATGATTTCGTTTGAAGAGATCGAGCAGAATCCGAAATACCAAGAGCTCGTGCGGCGTCGAAAGTCGCTAGGGATCGCGCTCTCCATAATTATGCTGGCGATCTATCTCGGCTTCATTCTGCTCGTCGCTTATGCCCCAAAGTTCTTGGCGACCCCGCTCGCTGGCGGTGTCACGACCATCGGCATCCCGATCGGCTTGTTTGTCATCGTTTCAGCATTTGTACTGACCGGATATTACGTAAAAAGAGCCAACAATACCTTCGACTCGCTGACGCGGGAGATCGTTCAGGAGTCGAAAGAAATGAGAATTCGCATCTTTGCATTGGCAACAGCGGCCATGGTCGCGCTGACCGCCCCAGTTCTTGCTGATGCCGTATCCGGCGGCGGCACCAAGCAAGAATTAAATTTGCACGCCGTCATTATGTTCGGCGTTTTTGTGTTGCTGACACTCGGCATCACCTACTGGGCGGCGAAACGCACGAAATCTGCTTCCCAATATTATGCCGCCGGCGGCGGAATCACCGGCCTTCAAAACGGACTCGCGATTGCCGGCGATTACATGTCGGCCGCTTCTTTCCTTGGCATTTCAGGCCTTGTCTATCTATCGGGTTACGACGGGCTTATCTATTCCGTCGGCTGGCTTGTCGGCTGGCCCATCGTGACCTTCCTGATCGCGGAACCCTTACGCAATCTCGGCCGCTTCACATTCGCAGATGTGGCCTCGTTCCGTTTTAGCCAAACGCCGATCCGCATTCTCGCGGCATGCGGAACGCTTGTGACCGTCGCGTTTTATCTCATCGCCCAAATGGTGGGTGCCGGTACGCTTATCAAGCTGTTGTTCGGCCTCGACTATTGGATGGCCGTCATCATCGTCGGCGCATTGATGGTGATTTACGTTACCTTCGGTGGCATGGTGGCGACGACTTGGGTGCAGATAATCAAGGCCTGTTTGCTCCTCGGCGGGGCTACATTCATGGCCTTCATGGTGCTTCTCAAATTTGGCTTTAGTCCGGAAGCCCTCTTTGCCAAGGCGGTTGAGGTTCACCCCAAAACGGCCGTCGATGGTGCCGCCGGCGCAAATCCATCGGCCATTATGGGGCCGGGGTCGCTGATCTCGAATCCGATATCGGCAATCTCACTGGGTCTCGCGTTGATGTTCGGCACCGCCGGGCTGCCGCATATCCTCATGCGCTTCTTCACGGTGGCCGACGCCAAGACCGCCCGAAAATCGGTTTTTTATGCGACCGGATTTATCGGCTATTTCTACATCCTGACGTTCATCATCGGTTTCGGCGCCATAACGCTTGTTTCAACCGATCCGAAATTCCTGGATGCCGGCATCCTGGAAAAATCCAAGAGCACTATTGACGCGATCAAGGGCGGCTCGAACATGGCCGCTATCCATCTTGCGAACGCCGTCGGCGGCGACATCTTCCTCGGCTTCATCGCTGCGGTCGCGTTCGCAACCATTCTTGCCGTCGTATCTGGCCTAACGCTGGCCGGCGCTTCTGCCATCAGCCACGACCTCTATGCAACGGTTGTGAAGGGTGGCAAGGCCAACGAACAGGATGAAATTCGCGTCTCAAAGATCGCGACCGTCATCCTCGGCATCCTGGCCATCTACCTCGGCATCGTGTTCGAGAAGATCAACGTCGCGTTCATGGTTGGCCTGGCGTTCGCCATCGCCGCATCGTGCAATTTTCCGGTCTTGTTGATGTCGATGATGTGGAAGGGCATGACCACGCGCGGCGCCTTCATCGGCGGGTTCCTCGGGCTCATCTCCGCGCTCGTCGGCGTCGTCCTGTCGCCAGGGGTTTGGGAAGTGGTCCTCGGCAATCCGAAGGGTTCGGCCCCCGTGCCCTACAGCAACCCAGCACTATTCTCGATGACGATTGCCTTCGTGGGCATCTGGATCTTCTCCAAGTTGGACAACAGCGCCCGTGGCAAAATCGACAGGGCTGGATATGACGCTCAGTATGTCCGCTCGCAGACGGGCATCGGCTCGACCGGATCGGCCTCGCATTAGGGCCAAGAAAACTTGAGTGGCGGCGATCTGAGCAGATTGCCGCCTTTTTCTGCATTCCGGAAAACGCGGAATTGGCCGCCCGAAATAGAAAGAGGCGGTGCCTGAAAGCACCGCCCCAATCTTTACGTCCCTAGACTTGGACCTTTTGTTCTTTTTGGACTTTCGGGCCGGTCCAGGCTCCGAATGCGGCGGCAACATGCTACAAGACTGGTCGTGCGTCAAGTCAGCGCGCCATAAGAATTTATTCCCGGATTAGCGGCAATTTTTTCTCCTCATGTCCACGGCGCTAATGGTGCTGATGCTCTCCGCCACTGCCCGAATTTTGGCCTTCTGAACCGGGTTGGCGATCCATCCCGTGCGGGCCGGCCGCGCCAATGGGTTCGACGGTCGCGTCCACCTCAATGGATCCCGCCTTTTCGAATGATAGGACGAGCTTTACCAAGTCGCCCTCCTTCAATGGAGCCTTCAGATCGAACATCATGACATGGTCGCCTGACGGCTTCATGACGCGCGATTCACCCGGTTTGAGTTCAAGAACCTCTATACGGCGCATCTTCATGATATCGCCTTCCTTGATGTGGGTATGAACCTCCACCCGGCCCGCCACCGGCGATGATGCCGCCACCAATTTATCGGCGAAACCGGCCGCAGTCTTAATTTCCATGAAGGCGGCGGTGGTGGTCGCCCCCCCTGGTGTCGCACGGACCCAAGGATGAGCGACCGTCACGCCTTTGCTTGACCCTTCGTGGGCCGACAGCGTGGCCCCCATCAGGTATATGCCAGAACAAGCCGCAGCTGAGACGGTCAGAGCAAAATTGCGCTTTTTCATGACGGCAGGATCCCAGGTGTAAAGTTCAAACCAGTCCTCCATATAGGGGAAATTGGGCGGCAACAGGCATGCGGCATCAAGCGCGGCAGCGGCCGGATCTTAACGATTAGAAAACTGGTTCAGGGCAAGCCGCGCTTAACAGTTCTAAAGAGAAGGTTATGCTAGGCTTGGGGCTCGTTTGGGCCGGATTTAGAGTATCGTTGCGTGACTGAGAAAAGCATCCTTTTGATTATCGGTGGAGGCATCGCTGCCTACAAGTGCCTGGATCTCATCCGGCGCTTGCGTGAGCGCGGCTACAGCGTGCGCGTTGTCATGACCAAGGCCGCTCAGGAGTTCGTCACACCCCTCTCGGTCGGGGCACTCACAAATGAACGCGTTCTCACCGAACTCTTCAATCTGGACGACGAGCAGGAAATCGGGCACATCCGCCTCGCCCGCGATCCCGATCTCATAATCGTGGCACCGGCGACCGCCGATCTGATGGCTAAAATGGCTGGCGGACATGCCAACGACCTAGCAACCTCGGTATTGCTCGCAACCGACAAGCCCGTACTTGTTGCGCCTGCTATGAACCCGCGCATGTGGTTGAACCCGGCGACTATGCGTAACGTCACGCGCCTCAAAAATGATGGCATCCATTTCGTTGGCCCCAAGATTGGAGAAATGGCTGAGCGTGGTGAAGCGGGCCCAGGCCGGCTGGCTGAAGTTCCTGAATTGGTCGCGGCAATCGAAGACATCCTAAGCCGAACTCCGAAATTCACATCAGCCGCGCATGTAGCCGCTGCTGTAGCAAGCCAATCAGCTAGTCCAAGCGGACCGCTCAAAGGCCGGCATGTTCTGATTACGGCCGGGCCAACACACGAACCGATCGATCCCGTGCGCTACATCGCGAACCGGTCTTCCGGCAAACAAGGATTTGCGATGGCCACAGCAGCGGCGCGGCTTGGCGCAGACGTCACGCTAATATCAGGCCCCGTGGCACTTGCCGACCCGGACGGCGTGCGCGTGTGCCGCGTCGTTACGGCTATGGAAATGCTGGAAGCCGTCAAAGCGGCCTTGCCGGCCGATATTGCCATTTTCGCAGCCGCCGTTGCCGACTGGCGCGTTGCCAAACCCAAGGCCGAAAAAATCAAGAAGTCCGCCAGCAATGAACCAGCAAAGCTGAAACTCGTCGAAAACCCAGACATTCTCAGGGCAATTGGCAATTTGAAGTCTGGACGCCCGCACCTTGTCATCGGCTTTGCCGCCGAGACGGAAGCAGTGCTGAAAAACGCTAAGAAAAAACTCAAATCTAAAGGCGCTGATTGGATCGTAGCCAACGATGTCTCGCCCGAAACAGGCATTATGGGTGGCGATCGAAACACCGTGCATCTCATATCTCATGACGGTGTTGCTAGCTGGCCGGACATGACCAAGGAAAAAGTCGCTGAGCGTCTCGCGCTTGAGGCCGCAGCACTGCTCGTACGCAAGACCATGGCCGCCGAATGAGAATAGCCACTATTAAAGTAAAAGTTCAGCGTCTGGCCCACGCACAGGACTTGCCCATTCCGGCCTATCAAACGGAAGATGCGGCGGGTATGGATTTACTTGCAGCACTCCCGGTCAATGAAAGTCACACACTTGCTCCAGGCGGCTATGCAGTGATCCCGACGGGACTGACACTCGAACTTCCGCATGGAACAGAAGCCCAAATTCGTCCGCGTTCTGGACTAGCGGCAAAATTCGGGGTCACGATTCTGAATAGCCCCGGCACCATTGACGCCGATTATCGTGGCGAAGTTGGAGTTATCCTCATCAACCACGGCAAGGATCCTTTCGTGATCCGGCGTGGCGATCGAATTGCCCAAATAGTTATCGGCAAGGTTTCACAGGCCCGCATCGTAGAAAGCAAGTCGCTTTCAGCGACCAAGCGTGGTGCCGGCGGTTTTGGCTCTACAGGCATCAAGCACAACATTGCAGGACGCGGCGTACCAGAGAGCGGCGGACCAGAGAAAAGAAATACGATTGCGGCAAAGCCCAAGACGAAGAAAACAGCGTCCCGTTCCAGGGCCACCACGAAGCCGCGCTGACCCACTAGCGGCCGGGTGCGCAAGTCAATTTCGTCCGAGCCTCTTGAGCCACGGGCGGTAACCTGCGACAACCCCTACCAGAAACAAGAACCGGATTTGGGCGGCTCAGTTCGCCCCAGGCTTAAATCCCGCAACTAGGACGGACGATGAACCAAATGGAAATCAAAACCCTCGCAGCAACGCGCACCTGGGGCCGGGGCCGAGTCTACGACAGCATCGCGGAAACGATTGGCCACACACCTCTGGTGCGCCTGTCACGCGTCAAAGAAGCTTCAAAGCTCAAAGCCGATATTTTGATGAAGTTGGAGTTCTTTAATCCACTCTCATCGGTCAAAGATCGTATCGGCGTTTCGATGATTGACACGCTAGAAGTCCGAAGGGCGCATTACGCCTGGGAAAACTGTTCTTGTCGAACCCACATCCGGCAACACAGGAATTGGTCTTGCATTTGTTGCAGCCGCACGAGGCTATCGCCTCATCCTGGTCATGCCCGAGACAATGTCGATCGAGCGACGCAAGATTTTGGCGCATCTCGGCGCTGAACTTGATTTGACGCCAGGACCCGGCGGCATGCCGGCAGCCGTTGCCCGAGCTGAGGAACTCGCCAAGACATTGCCCGACGCCGTCATCCCAGGCCAGTTCGACAATCCGGCAAATCCGCTCGTGCACGAAAAGACTACGGCCGAAGAAATCTGGAACGACACCAAGGGTGAAATCGATGCGCTGGTGGTTGGCGTCGGTACAGGAGGCACGTTGACGGGCTGCGGACGGGTGCTCAAAGCTCGCAAGCCAGGCATCAAGATAATTGCAGTCGAACCCTCGACCAGTGCAATTCTCTCGGGCGCTCCTCGTGGCCCCCACAAGATCCAAGGTATCGGCGCCGGCTTTGTTCCGACCATTCTGGACAGGACGTTGATTGACGAAATCGTGACCGTCACAAGCGAAATTTCATTCGAAGTGTCGCGCATGCTCGCGCGTGTTGAAGGCATTCCGGGCGGCATTTCGACAGGCGCCAACCTTGCGGCCGCGTTGACCGTGGCGCAGCGGCCGGACATGGCCGGAAAAACGATTGTCACATTCGCGCCATCGTGCGCAGAGCGCTACTATTCAAGTGAACTATTTGTCGATCCTCCGAAAACATGAGGCGCCCACAACGCTCATGACCACACTGACACCAGAGGAATCACAGCGCTATAAGCGGCACCTTGTTTTGCGCGAGGTTGGCGGACAAGGGCAGCAGAAGCTCAAGGCCGCGCGAGTTTTGATCGTCGGCGCTGGCGGACTTGGGTCTCCCGTGATTCTTTATCTAGCGGCAGCAGGCGTTGGCACGCTTGGGATCATTGACGACGATACGGTCTCTATCGACAATCTTCAACGTCAGGTCGCGCATGGAACGAGCGACGCCGGACGGACGAAAGTTGAAAGCGCCGCCGATACTATTCGCCGTATCAATCCCAACGTCGCCGTAGAAATGCACAATGCCCGTCTCACGGCGGACAATGCCATGGCACTCATTTCACAATACGACATCGTTGCAGATGGCTCAGACAATTTCGCCACCCGGTATCTCGTTTCGGACGCCTGCTATCTCGCCAAGAAGACACTCGTCTACGCCGCGCTCGGTCCGCTCGATGGTTACGTGTCGGTGTTCAAACCTCATGAGAAACAGCCCGATGGCATGCCATACCCGTCTCTACGCTGTATTTTTCCGGAAGCGCCGCCTGCGGGCCTCGTAGCCAATTGCTCTGAAGTCGGCGTTCTCGGTCCAGTGGCCGGCGTTATCGGCACGCTGCAAGCAACAGAGATCGTCAAGGAAATCGTAGGGCTCGGTGACAGCCTAGCAGGCCGCTTGATCATCTATGACGCGCAATCAAGCCGCTTTGACACCGTGCAGCTAGCTTATGATCCGGCGAACCCGCTTTCCGGGCAAAACCCAACGATCACAGACCTGACGATTCACCATGGTGCAGCAGGTGCAGCCTGCGCGGCGGAATAAGCTGTTACGTCTGGAACTGAACCACTTTCGCACCTCGTGCGACTAAACCGGCATATTGTACTTTACGATTGCCAGACCATCACCCCCCATCTTGATTCAACCCGGGAAGGAATCAATGATGGGGGGACTTTAAACTCGTGCTTGGTTTTACCATCGCCCCGTCCTGTCGCGAGCCAATTTGTGATTATATTTTTCTCCAATCTCTGGTTCCTGCTTCGTGAATTGGTGCGTGCACCTTTTGACATGGTGACAGGCGCCCAACGCCGCACGTACACGATTGAACTCGGCGTCAAGGCCCCGAAAGAGGTCACGTGGTCGGTCGCCTCTGCACACTCGATTAGACTTGAAGGATTCCCGCCAATCGAGATCACGACCCAACCCGATCGCGCAAGAGCCGGCGTTCATTCCGGAACCTTTAAGATCGCGGAACGGGAATTTCCCATCGCGTACCGCGTAATCGAAGAGCGGCCAGGGGAAGCCATGCTCATCGAGATTTTGAAAGAAGAATCTGCACCAGAGTGCAGCCCAGGCGATGATTACATCTGCGCATTTGCTATTGCCGGCGAAGGCCCGGAATCCACAATCACATCGACTTTCGAAGTCACGCACACCAAGTGGTCGTCCAGGTTCTTGATGCCTTTGGCAGCCGTGCAAAATAGTTTGCGTGTTAAGCGCAATGCGGAACTCAGGGCCGGACTGGTCCAGAATGATCTTTCAAGCCAGATCAAGAATGCTGCGATCACGGGGGGCCTGACCTTCGCCAGCTTTTTCGCATTATTCGGGCCATCAGCAGCCGCCATGTTGATAGGGCTGATATTCATCCACGAATTAGGTCACGTGATTGCCATGAGGTGGGCCGGAATTCCGGTCAAAGGCATTTATTTCATCCCATTTTTCGGCGGTGTAGCGATCGGCGCAGATCGATACCGAAGCGAAATTGAACGCGGCATCGTAGCGTTTATGGGGCCCGGTTTCAGTATTTCGACGACCGCATTATTGGCGGGACTGGCAGCGCAGAGCAACGACCCGACAATAGTTGAACTCGCAATTCTGAGCGCACTCCTGAACGGTTTCAACCTTCTCCCCATCCAGCCCCTCGATGGCGGCCAGATCATGCAGTCTTTGCTGTCTAGGGTGCAGCCCGGGATCGCCCGCGCATTTCACACGATTGCACTTATCTCCGGCGGCGCAATCGCACTGTATCTCGGCAGTGCCGTCATGCTCATGGTGCTATTGCTTGCGGCGCCTTCGATCGCGTCAACGGGCAAACCGGGGCGATTGAAGATACCGCCACTCACGCCTTGGGAAGTAACAATTCTGTTCACTGCCTACGCGGCCGCAATCGTTTTCTATCTCTCCGTTTTTGCCGGACTGAGTGGCGAATCCATAGCGCCGCCAGGGCCTATTTAGAGCGCCGCGTTTTAGGCAAAATTACCTAGAATTTGACGGTTCAATCCTTGCATGATTTTCAACAGGGGCGCCTCAAAATGGAGCGCGCAAATGCTGACGATCACGTACGGATATACGAACTTTCAAACCAAAGCGATCTCGTTCCATGAAACCGATCTAGCCTCAACGCAGACCTCCATCATTCAATTGGCGCTCGACGCAGTTGCCGGTCATGCTGGTGGCTTCGTCAGGCTATCGACGGGAACTTTCACAGTCACCGGCACCGGCAAGGCATCGGACGGCGCGCTCCGTATTGGCAGCGATACCGTTCTCATGGGCACGGGCATGGGCGAAACGGTCATTAGTTTGGCCACGGGATCGACCAGCGTAACGGGTATCGTGCGCACGGATTCTGGCGGCACTAATGCTGATGGAAGCATCAAAACGACTTCCAATGTGCGTATTGAAGGCCTCACCATCGATGGCAATAAGGGTGGCACAACCGGCGAGGTCGATGGGTTCTATTGCGGACCTAAGCCCAATATTGCGGCCTCTGATTCCAACATCCTGTTGGACCGCGTCGAGATCATGAATGTCTCGCGGTATGGGTTCGACCCACACGAGCAAACAATCGACTTAACGATTACTAACAGCGTCTCGCACCACAATGGCGTCGATGGATTTACAATTGATAACGCCTCGCAAGTAACACTTGTAAACAACGACGCTTATGCAAATGGCCGGCATGGATTCAACGTCGTCACAGGCTCGGCCGGCGTTCGCTTTCAGGACAACGATTCGTGGGGCAATGGTCAAAGCGGGATCGTTGTCCAAACCGGGGACAACGAGATTCGCGCATTCACGTCAGATGTCTCGATTCTGGGCGGTCAAGTTTACGACAACGGCCGGGCTGGAGTTGAAGTGCGGCAAACAACCAATGTTTCAATTTCAAACGTTGCAATTGCCGGCAACGCTCTTGAAGGCATTATTCTCTCAGGTGTTGACGGCGCCAGCGTTGCCAACAACACACTCACAGGAAACGGCCGCGTGTTGGCATCTGGTAGTGAACAAATCCGGGTTCAAGGCATGCTGCAGGATTTCGGCGACACGGACGCCGCAAATGATCGATTCATCGTCAGCAAGAACATCACAATCGACGGCGTGCTCAAAGCTGCGGCACCGGTGCCTTCAGGTGTCACATTATACGGCTACAAGGTGACAAGCGGGGCCGACGTCATCAATGGATCCAAAGGCCGTGATGCCATTGCAGCTGGCAAAGGTGCAGACAAAGTCTTCGGCAACTCTGGAAACGACATTCTATACGGCGAAGATGGCGCTGATCGTCTTTATGGCGGCACAGGCACAGATTATCTATTTGGCAACGACGGCGACGATTACCTCATCGGCGACGCTGGATTCGACACCATGACCGGCGGACGCGGCAAAGATACTTATGCCTTTCGCACCGGTTGGGGAACAGACACCGTGATCGACTTTCACCATGGCACCGACAAGCTCGATCTCACGGGCGTCGCCAAGCTATCAACACACGCCCAGCTACGTGTTTCGCAGTCGGGCGCTGACACGAAAATCGTGTTCGATGGCGATACGATCGTGTTGAAGAACGTTGCCGCCGCCAGCCTGACAGCAACAGATTTCATGTTGTAAGGCAGGACAGTAAGGGCCGGTATCGAGTTTGTTTGGCCCTTCTAACCTCACTAAAACATCGCGGGATGAACCCGATCGGGTGGCGCATGGCCATCTGCAAAGGCTTTGATGTTGATGATGACCTTCTCGCCCATGTCGATCCGGCCTTCAATTGTCGCCGAACTCATGTGCGGCAAAGCAACCACGCGGCTCGAATTCAGGAGGCGCGGATTGACGGCGGGTTCATGCTCAAAAACGTCAAGGCCGGCGCCCGAAATAGCGCCCGCCTCCAACAATCGCGCCAATTCATTTTCGTCAATCACTTCGCCGCGCGCTGTGTTCACGATGTAGGCCGAAGGCTTCAAGAGTTTCAGACGCCGTGCCGACAGGAGGTGGTAGGTCGCTGGCGTGTGCGGGCAATTGACCGACACGATATCAACTCGGGTTAGCATCTGATCGAGACTTTCCCAATAAGTTGCCTCGAGTTCTTGTTCGACTTCGGCCGCGACCCGGCGGCGATTGTGATAGTGGATCTGTAACCCGAACGCCTTTGCGCGGCGGGCAACGGCCTGACCAATGCGGCCCATGCCGATGATCCCAAGCCGTTTGCCATAAATGCGGTGCCCAAGCATCCACGTCGGAGACCAGCCCGTCCACTTGGTATCCGGCGATTTAAGATAAGCGGCCCCCTCATAGAGCCGGCGCGGCACCGCGAGAATGAGCGCCATGGTCATATCTGCGGTATCCTCGGTTAGGACGCCGGGCGTATTCGTTACGAGTATGCTGCGGTTGCGCGCGGTATCGAGATCGACGTTGTCGACGCCCGTACCGAAATTGGCGATAAGACGAAGCTGTGCCCCAGCTTGAGTGAGGATCGAGCGATCGATACGATCGGTCACCGTCGGAACAAGAACGTCGGCGCGCTTGACCGCTTCAGCCAAATCGGCCTGTGACATAGGACTATCAGTGACGTTCAACCGGGTGTCGAACAATTCGCACATCCGCGTTTCGACCGCATCAGGCAGCTTGCGCGTTACGATTACAACAGGTTTTCTTTGCGTGCTTGGCATATTGTTTCCAAGGGGGTAGGGCGTGGCTGATATGAAGACCTTGCTGGCACTCGACGCACTATAGACACTCGTGTCTAACAGATGGCCTTGGCGATGACAAAGTGCTGATTAGGGTGGCGATCCGCAACATACCGTCTCGGACAAACTCGGGTGCCCAACATTTGAGACATGAGCGGAACCAAAACGAGTAGCGACCAATGACCTGCCCACCAACTCGCGCAAAGAAGCCGATTTTCCAGCGCCCCGGCACCGGTCGCGGGCGGTATCAGGCCGTGAATTGGCCCCGCATCGCCTCACTGACTATGGTGCTTGCCGGATTGTTGGCCTTTCCGGCGCTGAGCCTCGGACAAGAGCCCGAGCCTGCGGCACCCGCCGCACCTTCTGGTAGCGGCTTGCCCGTACCGCGCTTCGTCAGCCTCAAGTCCGACCGGGTTAACTTGCGTAATGGTCCGAGCACCGAATACCCGACGGGATGGGTTTTCCGCCGGGCCGGGCTGCCCCTAGAGGTTATCAAAGAGTTTGAGGCCTGGCGGCAAGTGCGGGACGCCGAAGGCGCGACGGGCTGGGTGCTGCAATCGCTGCTTTCGGGCCGGCGCACGGCGTTGATATTGCCGTGGGAACTCAAGGCGGGCACGACGCCACCCCAAGTGCCTATCCGCGCGAGTGAAGGTGAGAACTCAACTGTTGTCGCGAGTGTTGAAGCCGGCGTGATTGCCAATTTGCACGGCTGTGACGGCCGCTGGTGCCGCGTCACGATCGACGCATACACCGGCTATATTGAGCAAAAGAAACTCTGGGGCGTTTACGAAGGCGAGGCCATAAAGTAGTGGCGCTCACTTCTTCGCTAGCCGCACCACCACATCAATATGCGTGATTTTCATGCCCTCGGGCGGCTCAGGCAAACCTGAGACTTGGATCGCGTCGCCCGGGATATCGGTCAGGCGTTCGTCCAACTCGTTCAGGAAATGATTGTGGTTCGATGTGTTGGTATCAAAATAGGCCTTCGCCCCATCAACTGCGAGTTCCCGCAACAAACCTGCGCGCTTGAACTGGTGCAATGTGTTGTAGACGGTTGCCAGAGACACATGCTCGCCATGTGCCACAACTTCAACATGTAACTGTTCCGCCGTCACATGCCGGTCTTCGCCACCAAAAAGCAGCGTACCGAGCGCAAGTCGCTGACGCGTTGGACGAAGACCTGCTTGGCGCAGAATATCCGGCACCTTGGCAGCGCCCCTATCGGCATTTGATTGTGAGGTAACGTTGGACATTATGACCGGTTTCCCAGTTGCATCGTGATATTGAATTCAGCCGATCCCAAACGGAGAGACCGAGACGTCTGACCCTCTGGACCTACGCTAGCATAAGCATTCCACAGGTCATTCGCAACAAACCGCTAAAGCTTGGCCTTTTAGTGGTTATTTTGCAGGGTTGTCGCACCTTCTACTGGACAGCGCCGCTTTCAGACCCTTGGGTGTTATGTTAGACAGCGGCGCAAAACTGAAGCTTCGGCAGCCTGGCCATCAATGAAATCGGGCACGAACTGGGAAACGGGGACAAGAATGGCGGATCGCCGATCAAGTTTTGAGTTTGAAGACCTGCTGACCTGCGGCAGGGGCGAACTGTTTGGACCTGGCAACGCTCAACTTCCACTTCCGCCAATGCTGATGTTTGATCGCATATCCGAGCTTTCGGAAACCGGCGGCGCGCACGGCAAGGGCCTCGTCGTGGCGGAGCTCAAAGTAGCAGGAAATCCCCGTTTAGACTGGTTTTTCGACTGCCACTTCAAAGGCGATCCTGTCATGCCAGGATGCCTTGGCCTCGACGCGCTTTGGCAGCTTTGCGGCTTTTACCTTGGCTGGCTCGGTGCACCGGGGCGCGGCCGCGCACTCGGCGTTGGTGAGGTCAAGTTCTCGAATATGGTGCTCCCGACCACCAAAAAAGTCGAGTATGTCATTGATTTCAAGAGGGTGATTTTGCGCCGCTTGAAACTCGGTATCGCCGATGGCATCGTTAAGGCCGACGGAGAGCCGATTTATCACGCAACGGACCTCAGAGTCGGGCTTTTCCAGGCTGGAGACGCCCCGACCGCAACTGGTGCTTGAGCAAGCCCCCAACTTTCGGATAAACGGGACCACCCCGTCCACGTTGCAGGATACGCGGGTTGGCACTGCCACGCGCCGTAAGAGGGCGCCAGGGAAGGACTTTAGATGAGGCGCGTCGTCGTCACGGGTATGGGAATCGTTTCCTCGATCGGAAACAACACCCAGGAGGTACTTGCTTCCCTGCGCGAAGCGAAGTCAGGGATTACCCGGTCGGAGAAATACGCCGCGCTTGGGTTCAAGAGCCAGGTGCACGGCGAACCCAAGATCGAGTGGGAAACGATGGTCCCGCGCAAGCCAAAGCGTTTCATGAACCCGGGCGTCGGTTGGAACTGGATCGCGATGGATCAGGCGATCCGAGATGTCAGGCCTGGAGTCCGCAGACGTCATCAACGAACGCTCTGGCATCATCATGGGTTCAGGTGGCCCCTCAACGCGGGCCATCGTCGAAGCTGCCGAAACCACGATCAAATCCGGCGGCCCGAAAAAAATTGGTCCCTTCGAAGTGCCAAAGGCCATGTGCTCGGGCCCATCTGCTGCACTTGCAACCGCGTTCCAGATCAAGGGCACGAATTACTCAATCTCATCGGCTTGCGCGACGAGCGCGCACTGCATCGGCAACGCCACAGAGCTCATTCAATGGGGCAAGCAGGACGTGATGTTTGCAGGTGGATGCGAAGAATTGGATTGGACACTGTCTAATCTGTTTGACGCCATGGGAGCCATGTCGAGCGGCTTCAATGCAACGCCATCAACCGCAAGTCGCGCTTACGACAAGAACCGCGATGGCTTTGTGATCGCGGGCGGCGCTGGCGTGCTTGTGCTCGAAGAACTCGAACATGCGAAAGCGCGCGGCGCTAAGATTTACGCCGAAGTCGCCGGATACGGCGCGACGTCAGACGGGTTCGACATGGTTGCCCCATCGGGCGAAGGCGCAGCACGCTGCATGAAACTCGCTCTCAAAGGCTTCGACGGCAAAGGCGTGCCAAAGGTTGATTACATCAATCCGCACGGCACGGGCACCCCGGTTGGCGACGCCAAGGAAATCGATGCGATCCGTGCTGTGTTCGGCGCCAACGCGCCTACGATCGCCGCGACCAAATCGCTCACCGGGCACTCGCTCGGCGCGATCGGCGTACAGGAAGCGATCTTCTCAATCCTGATGATGAACAATGGCTTTATTTGCGAGAGCGCACATATCGAGGAAATTGATCCCGCATTCGCCGACATGCCAATCGCAAGAAGTCGCATAGACAATGCGTCTCTTAACTGTGTGATGTCGAATAGCTTCGGTTTTGGCGGAACAAATGCGACTCTGATACTCCGCCGCCACGATGGTTAACTGACGAACCGTCGCGGTTGTTTACTGGTTTCGCGTAACGACAGACGGTAATAAGTGATGCGAGTTTATAAGCGCGGGGCCGGCTGGTTTCAGGTTCACGGACGTACATTTGGTAAGAATACGAGGCGCCCCATGACGGATTTCGATATCGCAAAGCCAGGCCCTATAATGGCCGGCAAACGCGGCCTCATCATGGGTGTCGCCAACGATCGCTCCATCGCTTGGGGCATCGCGCGTGTATTAGCTGGCCAAGGCGCAGAATTGGCATTCACATACCAGGGTGGCGCATTTGGCCGCCGCGCACTGCCGCTTGCGCAGTCGCTCGGTGCAAAGATCATCGAAGAGTGCAACGTCCTCGACCTACCGAGCGTCGACAACGTCTTCGCCCGCATCAAGAAAGAGTGGGGAGGACTGGATTTCGTCGTCCACGCGCTGGCGTACTCCGACCCAAAGGAACTGAGCGGCCGCTACGCCGATACGACGCGCGAGAACTTCACTAATACGATGGTCATATCCTGCTTCTCTTTCACCGAAATCGCCAAGCGCGCGGCCGAACTGATGCCGAACGGCGGCTCGATGATCACGCTATCGTATGGCGGCGCGACGAAGTGGGTCCCGTCCTACAATGTCATGGGCGTTGCCAAAGCCGCGCTCGAAGCCTCCGTCCGCTATCTTTCGGCCGACCTTGGCCCCCAGGGTATCCGGGTCAACGCGATCTCGGCAGGTCCCATGCGCACGCTCTCGGGTGCCGGCGTCTCAGACGCCCGCGTCATCTTCAATTTCCAGCGCGAGAACTCACCGCTCAAACGCACGCCAACACTGGACGAGGTTGGCGGTTCGGCACTTTACTTGCTCTCACCTATGTCGGGCGCTGTGACGGGCGAAGTGCACTTCGTCGACTGCGGCTATAGCACGGTGTCCATGCCGAACCTGCAAAGCCTCAAAGAACACGACAGCGAAGCCAAAGTTGCTGGACGCTCGCCATCAGAAGCGGCGGAATAGGCACGCGGTTCTTGGATTTAAACCGGCAAGACGCGCCTAGAATAGGGCGCTCCAGGGGTGCACCTCAGGCTTGGCCTCCGGGTGAGATTTCAAATAGTGATGCAGCACGTGGAGCAGCATTTTGACGTGCTGTGCGTCGCCTCGGTCCTGAGCCAGCCGGATATCATCGACTATCATATTGAGAATGATTTTTGAGCCCTGCGGTTCATGGCAAATGTAGCTTGCCATCGCCGCGGCCGCGATCTCAGGCAGGTGCTCATGCTCGGCAATGGCCATGATTTCGGCCTCTGTCAGTCCGCATAACCCAATACAATCGACCAAGCTGATCATGGCACGACCCCAGAATGTCGTTCTCTTACCTCAGCGGACTACGTGCCACACTGCGCCCCCAGCGTCTTTAATCTCGATCAAAGCCGGGTGCATTTTTAGGGCGGCCGCCCCTCCGCAGGGATGCCCATTGACGTACTTGTTGACGGACTTGGGTTGGCGTCGCAAACACGGCAGCGATGATCGGTGTCTTTGATTCTGGCCTTGGCGGCCTTACGGTGCTGCGCGAATTGACCTCGCGCTTCAGGCACGCGGATTTCGTTTATCTTGCCGATCATGCTCATGTCCCCTATGGCAATCGCGCGTCCGATGAGATTGTGGAGCTGACCCGGGCTGCAACCGAGGACCTCTTCAATCGCGGCGCCAAGCTGGTTCTGCTCGGCTGCAATACCGCAACCGCCGTAGCACTGCGCCGTCTCCAGCAACAATGGCTGCCCAACAGCCCATGGCGCGGCACGCACAACGTGCTCGGCATCGTGGCGCCGACGGTCGAAGCGGCGACGCAGACGCCTTGGGCCGTCACCTCGCCCCAGTATCCTCAGAAGAACAATACCGACACGATTGCCGTTTTCGGCACAACACGCACCGTTTCAGCCGAGGTCTATCCGGAGGAGATCCGCAAGCGCTGCCCCAAGGTGACGGTCGTGCAGCAGATTTGCTCGGAACTGGCGGGCGCCATTGAGGACAAGCGGCCTGAGAGCGAACTCGACCGCCTCGTCAACGAAGGCGTTGCTGGTGTTTTGGCACAGACTGACAATATGCCACCGCACCGGGCTATCCTCGGGTGCACGCACTTCCCCCTCGTCGAGCACCTCTTCCGCCGTCACCTGCCGCCGTTCACCCGCATTCTCTCGCAGCCTGAGGTGGTTGCCGACAGCTTCGAGGATTACTTGGCGCGCCGCCCGCATTATCTGGCCGGCAATGAGGGCGGGCGGCTGACGCTTTTGACGACCGGCGACCCGGGCGGCGTCAGCGCCAAGGCTCGGGTGTTTTGGCCGGATGTCGCGCCATTTGCGCGTGCTTGAACCAGCCAAACGGACACAGACCACTCATTTTCTACGTTTGAGTGTATGCTGCACCTTATCCCACTGGGTCCGGCACCAATGCGCCTGCTTCAACCAAATCGGGGTTCCAATTTGACATGGCACAGCTTTTTGCTGCGCTACGTCGGTGCAATTGCCGCGCTCAACCTACTTTGGGAGTTCGCTCAACTGCCATTCTACACACTGTGGCGCACCGGCAGCGTGAACGATCTCGTATACTCCCCCCTACATTGCACGGTGGGTGATGTCTTTATCGGTTCTCTGGCTTTATTCGCGGCCGTATTGATCTTGGGCAATGCACATTGGCCCCTTGAGCGTTATCGATGCGTTGCAGCTGGGGCCGTGGTCATTGGTCTGATTTACACATGCTATAGTGAATGGATGAACGTCTACATTCGAAAATCGTGGGCGTATTCTGATTTGATGCCCCTGATCCCCGCCCTCAAAATTGGGCTAGTTCCCTTTTCACAGTGGCTGATAATCCCGTGCGCTGCTTTTGCCTACCTCAGGTCCGATTGAATTTTGACCTGCGCACCCAATCTACTGAAAGCCACTTTCGAGTTCACAATAGCGAGTTAGTCGCCACATCATGGCACATGACAAAATAAGTGACGGTTCGCCGGAGCCGCTATCCCAGGACACTCGCTGTTGTGGAGATCGCAAACTCGACTCAGCGCCGCATATGGCAGTCGATCCAGTCTGCGGCATGACCGTTGATACGACTGCCGGCAAGCCTGCATTTGAGCGCAACGGCACGACATATCATTTCTGCAGCAATAGTTGCCGGACGAAGTTCAAAGCCAACCCTGAGCTTTACCTCGACAAGCCCATGGTACCTCCAACACCGCGCACACGTCGCGAAAGCGCAGCCCCGGCCAAGACCTACACCTGTCCAATGCACCCCGAGATAGTCAGAGCCGCTCCTGGCGCATGCCCCATATGCGGCATGGCCTTGGAGCCAATGGGGCTGCCCGATGCCGCCGGGAGCGAACCTGATCCAGAACTCACGGACTTCCTTCACCGTTTGAAAATTGGCGCGATCCTTACAATCCCGCTTTTTATCCTGGCCATGGGAAGCCACACCGGATTACCGGCGCATGGCTGGCTCGGCGCGCAAGCCGGTCAGTTTGTTGAGCTTATGCTTGCAACCCCTGTCGTTCTCTGGTGCGGAAAGCCGTTTTTCGAACGCGGACTAGCTTCGCTGCGCAATAACAGTCTGAACATGTGGACACTCATCAGCCTCGGAACCGGCGCCGCGTTTCTCTACAGTCTCGTTGCCGTTCTTGCGCCAGGCCTTTTCCCGGCGGCAATGCGTGATCATAGTGGTACAATCCCGGTCTACTTTGAGGTCGCCGCCGTCATCATTGTACTGGTCTTGCTCGGTCAAGTCTTGGAACTGAGCGCACGAGCCCGCACCGGCGACGCGCTGCGAGCGCTGCTCAATCTAGCACCGAAGACTGCACTTCGTGTCTCGGCCTCTGGTGAAGAAACCGAAGTACCTCTCGACGAGATCTTTCATGGCGACCACCTGCGCATCAGGCCAGGAGCAGGAATCCCCGTTGACGGAATTATATTACAAGGTGCCTCTGCGATCGACGAAACGCTGTTATCAGGTGAGCCTCTCCCAGTCGATAAGTCGCCAGGTGACGCCGTAACCGGCGGCACGCTCAACACATCGGGTACATTCGTTATGGAGGCCCGGGCCGTCGGCTCCGAAACGGTCCTGGCGCGCATTGTCGCCCTCGTTTCGGAAGCCCAAAGGAGCCGCGCACCACTACAAAACCTGGTCGATCGTGTTTCTCGCTATTTCGTTCCCGCGGTTGTGGCGTCTGCAGTTGCCGCATTTTTGGTATGGCTTTTCTTTGGCCCGGCACCGCAGCTGGCCTATGCCGTCGTCGCGGCGGTCTCTGTTCTCATCATTGCCTGTCCCTGCGCACTTGGACTGGCAACGCCAATTTCCGTGATGGTGGCGACGGGACGCGGAGCGCGCGAAGGGGTCCTAGTTCGCAACGCCGAAGCGCTCGAAACATTGAGCCGCGCCAATACTCTCGTTGTCGATAAGACGGGGACATTAACAGAAGGCAAACCCAAGCTCACGGCATTGGTGGCGAATGGAATTCCCGAGCAAGAGTTTCTGACGATAGCGGCTAGTCTTGAATCGGTCAGCGAGCATCCGATAGCCAGCGCCATCGTCGCGGCGGCCCGCGAGCGCGGTTTGAAAATCCAAACGCCAAGCCAATTCGAAGCTGTAACTGGGCAGGGCGCCAAGGGCGTTGTTGCAGGTAAACGCGTCGTGATTGGGAACGCCCGCTTTCTGGCAGGATTGAATATTGGCACAGATCAGTTTGATGCAGAGGCTGCCCGCATGGCGGCCGATGGAAAGAGCCCGTTGTTTGTCGCCATTGATGAGCGTGCGGCTGGGCTTCTCGCCGTCTCCGATCCAATCAAGGCCTCAGCGCCCGAGGCAATCCGGCAGCTCAAGGAACTCGGACTAAGAGTTGTCATGGCGACTGGGGATAGGCATGAAACTGCAGACGCAGTCGCACGTACACTTGGTATTTCTGAGGTCCATGCGGGATTGTTGCCCAACGAAAAATCGAGGCTGATTTCAGAACTCAAGGCGCGCGGCCGCATCGTGGCGTTTGCGGGAGACGGGATCAACGACGCTATCGCTCTGTCGACGGCCGACACGGGCATCGCGATGGGCACGGGTGCGGACGTCGCCATCGAGAGCGCGGGCATTACTCTTCTTAAGGGTGACCTCAGGGGCATGGTCCGCGCACGCCGGCTAGCCAGCGCGACCGTCGCCAACATCAAGCAGAATTTGGCGTTCGCCTTCGGCTATAATGCCCTTGGCATTCCGATTGCGGCGGGTGTGCTCTATCCGATTACCGGCGTTTTGCTGTCGCCGATGATTGCAGCACTCGCAATGAGCCTATCTTCGGTCTCAGTGATCGCCAATGCGTTGAGACTAGGGTCGAAGCGCCTCGACATTGCAAGCTGATGTGGCTTCTGGCAGGCTAATGGCGGCGGGCGCATGGACGCGCCCCCTGGTTTGCCTCAAAAACTGGCTAAGCCGGTTTTTGGAGGACGGCCTCCGACCGTTCCGACAATCATTCGAGAAGGAGTAACCCATGCGGTTTTCTAGTTTTGCCGTAGGCGCTGCAGTCGCAGCCGCGATCCTCGTATCAGCCACTGCACAGTTATCAGCCGCACCAGCGGCGGGATTGAGCCCGCTCAAAGCGCTCTCGCTTGAGCGGTCGATGGTCGAGAAAACTCATGGCTGGCATCGCCGCTGCCGCAAGGGCTGGTCTGATTGGCACAAGCACGTGCGCGGCGTTGGCCGCATCACCTGCGGCACACGCCGCTGCTTCAAGAACAATTGGGGCGGCACGTCCTGCCGCTATTACTGAGCCGGTTTGACGGCTTGCAAATTCAAAGGCCGCTGGAGTGTGACTCCAGCGGCCTTTGTTTTTTCTGTTTGAGCGATTAGCGGCGCGGACCGCGTCCGCCGCCACCGCCGCCACGACCACCACGGTCCCCGCCTTCACGGCGCGGCGGGCGGCTCTCGAACACTTCCTCAGGCTCGCCTTCAGCGCGCGGGATTTCAGCACCGGTCGTCTGATCGACGATCTTCATCGACAAGCGCACCTTACCGCGATCGTCGAAGCCGAGCAGTTTCACATAGACTTCCTGGCCTTCCTTGACGACTTCGCCGACGGTTGCCGGACGGCCGTTGGTCAGTTGCGAGATGTGCACGAGGCCATCCTTCGCACCAAAGAAGTTCACGAACGCTCCGAACTCCATGATCTTGACGATCTTACCTTTGTAGATTGTCCCGACTTCCGGTTCCGTGGTGATGCCACGGATGCGTGCAAGTGCCTTTTCGATCGACTCGCGGTTAGCGGACGCGATCTTGACCGTACCGTCATCGTCGATGTCGATTTTGGCGCCCGATTCCGCAACGATTTCGCGGATGACCGAACCGCCCGAACCGATGACTTCACGGATCTTGTCGGTTGGGATCTTGATCGTCTCGATGCGAGGCGCGTGTTCGCCAAGCTCAGCACGTGCGCCCGTCAACGCCTTGGACATCTCGCCAAGGATGTGCAGACGGCCGGCTTGCGCCTGATCAAGCGCGATACGCATGATCTCTTCAGTGATGCCGGTGATCTTGATGTCCATCTGGAGAGCGGTGACGCCGTTCTCAGTACCAGCCACCTTGAAGTCCATATCGCCCAAGTGATCTTCATCGCCGAGGATGTCCGAGAGGACAGCATAATCGCTGCCTTCTTTGATCAAGCCCATTGCAATACCAGCCACCGGAGACTTCAGCGGCACGCCAGCGTCCATCAGTGCGAGGGACGAACCGCACACCGTCGCCATGGACGACGAGCCGTTCGACTCGGTGATTTCCGAGACGATGCGCAGCGTGTAAGGGAACTCTTCGGCGGTTGGCAGCATCGGCCGGACAGCGCGCCAAGCGAGCTTTCCATGTCCGATTTCTCGCCGGCCGGGCGAACCCATGCGGCCAACTTCGCCAACCGAGTAGGGAGGGAAGTTGTAGTGCAGCAGGAAGCGCTCTTTCTTGGTGCCTTCCAGGCTGTCTACGTACTGCTCATCCTCACCGGTCCCAAGCGTTGCGACCACGAGCGCCTGTGTCTCGCCGCGCGTGAACAGCGCCGAGCCGTGCGTGCGCGGCAGAACGTGAACTTCCGAGATGATCGGGCGAACCGTTTTCAAGTCGCGGCCGTCGATGCGCAGTTTCGTTTTCAGAACGTCGCTGCGCATGATGTCCATTTCGAGCGCCTTGAACGCGTCGGTCAGAAGCACCTTTTCGTTGGGATCATCGGCTGGAATAGTGATGCCTGCGAACACGGCCTTCTTTGCTTCACCAACGAGACCATTGCGCTTGGCCTTTTCTTTGGTCGAGAACGCTTCTTTCAAAGTCTTCTCGGCGATCTTCTTGACATCGGCCTTGTACTTGTCCTTGTCGGGGATCTTGATGTCCCATGGCTCTTTTGCAGCTGTTTCAGCGAGCTTGATAATGGCCTGAATGACCGGCTGCATGTGCTTGTGGCCGAACATAACGGCTTCAAGCATCTTCTTTTCGCTCAGTTCCTTGGCTTCCGATTCCACCATCATCACGGCGTCATGCGTGCCGGCGACGACGAGATCGAGCGCCGATTCCTTCATCTCATCGACCATCGGGTTCAAGACGAACTCGCCATTGATGACGCCAACGCGGGCGGCGGCAATGGGGCCGAGGAACGGGAGGCCAGAGAGTGTCAATGCAGCGGACGCCGCAACCAGGCCGACGATATCGGGATCATTTTCCATGTCATGCGACATGACAGTGACGACGACTTGGGTTTCGTTTTTGAAACCTTCTACGAAGAGCGGACGGATCGGCCGGTCGATGAGGCGCGAGGTCAGCGTCTCCTTCTCGGTCGGGCGGCCTTCGCGCTTGAAGTAACCGCCGGGGATCTTGCCCGCAGCGTAAGTGCGTTCCTGATAATTCACGGTCAACGGAAAAAAGTCGATGCCGGGCTTGGCGGAACGGGCGCCGACGACGGTCGCCAGCACAGTCGTTTCTCCGTATTGGGCGATCACAGCAGCGTCGGCCTGGCGCGCGATGCGGCCGGTCTCGAGCTTAAGCTTGCGGCCACCCCAATCAATTTCCACTCGATGGATATCAAACATGTTCGGTCTTTCGTTTTCGATTTTTCTCTTCTCTCATCGGTCGTCTATTTGCGCTATTTTCGATTAGCACAAACGCGGTATGCGCCAGCGCCATCCTGGGCCAGCGCACACTGTTCTTGTCTTAGTTTTCATCAGCGGCCATGCGGCCGGTCCTCGCCTGAAGCAAAGCGCTCCGGCTCTAGCGGCGAATGCCGTGCTTTTCGATGATCTTTTGATAACGGCCAACGTCCTTGCCCTTGACGTAATCAAGAAGCTGACGGCGCTGCGAAACCATTTTCAGAAGACCGCGGCGCGAATGGTTGTCTTTTTTGTGCATTTTGAAGTGGTCGGTCAGTTCGTTGATGCGGTGCGTGAGAACCGCGATTTGAACTTCCGGCGAGCCAGTATCATTGGCCTTCGTGGCGCTGCCCTTGATGACAGCCGTCTTGGCCACACGTCTGTGTGGTGCTACTTCCGACATCGGGATCTCCTTGTTTTTGGAGTGGATCGGGACGGCCACAGCCGGGATGTCGTCCAGCAGGGTCGCCAAATGCCACGCGCGGGCTTTTAAGGCCCGGCGCGGGATGTGGGCGTTATACACGAGGCGGGCCGTTGTGCGAGCGGTTTTCGGGCCAAACGAGTGCGGCCATCCCGTCATCGCCCCCCTCATCTCATAGATTTGTATCTCAACCATGTTCTTGTTATGTTCCGTTAAGAGTGCGGCGAACGCCAGCAACGCCGGCCGCCGCGCTTATCCGAGCGCGCCAGGGCAAAAAATCAGTGCGAAGGACGGGGCGGCGAGGCCTCGATCTTCTGTTTTATTCGTTCCGCGATGCAGCCATCGCCGTCCCGCACATGCCAACCCCGGGTTCAATAATGCCGCCCTTGAGCGTTCGGCGCTACTCCCGGAACTGAAGACGAGTAAACCCGTCTTCGAGCCGTCGAACCCACATGACGCCCGTGCATCCCGAAAAATCGAGCGGGCGCTGTACCCCGTTATCGCACCTTTGTGCGCGTCTCGCGGGCCAGCAGGTATCCCCAGGCACGCTGAACTTGCTGGCGCCCCGGCATGTTCTTCCCACTCACGGACCGCAGCTCGAGCCTGTGCCCTTCGCGCGTGGAAAGATGGCCAGCATTATGAGGCCGCTCGAGTGGGCGGGGATGACGCGGGCTGCAATTATTTGGCTATGGTTGACCGGGAAACGCATTAGCCAATTTGCAAAATGGCGTTAGGCAAGCGGCGACCAGCGGCTGAATGTTGCGGCTTGGCCGGCGGGGCGGCCTTCGGCGTCGATAAGGTTCCAGATGGTTGCGTCGTGGATGTAGAAGCGGCGCCCGGTCGCGCTGATGCGAATGCCTTCGTAGCCGGTTGCGAAGCCTTGCCGCTTGGTGTCTTCGAGCGCCTTCTCGCGCGCGGCGCGGGCGCCGGGTTCGGCCGTCAGACGCGAGGGCATTTTGATCAGCGCTTCGGGCGTCATCTCCCAAAGCTCAAGCGCGGCGCGGTTTCCATAGTTGAGGACCGGATCGGTCTCGGTGCCGTGCGAGAGGACGACGGCGGACATAGCGAACATGCGGCGCGCCTCGTCTGCGACGTCGCCGCTGCGATCAATCAAGTCCTGCCCCAACAAATCCCGATACGAATTGAGGATCACTTGCGTGCGCGCGATCCAGCGGCTCAAGAGTGGTTCGCCAATATCCACGGAATTACCCCAGATTAAAAACCCGCGTCGGATGCAGCGCGCCTTTATCGAGTTCGCCAAGCGCAATGAGGCGGCCTTTCGAGGTGGCGAAAGCGGGACCCGACATGACAGGCGCATCGCGGCCGCGAATGAGGATTGCCTGCCCGCGCGTGAGACTCATGGCGTCTGCAGGCGTGACCATCAGCTCGGGGAGATCGGAGAGCGCGGATTCAACGGGCGCTAAAAGTTGCGCGAGCGCATCGCCAACCCCGGCTTCATTGGCTTCGTCTTGTTTGGCGGCTGCTTGAATCGTTTCCATGGTGATGCTGCGCGCCTCGTCAAACGGCCCGACGCGCGTGCGCCGGAGCGCGATGACATGGCCATAGCAGCCGAGCAGGCGGCCGAGATCGCGAGCGATGGCGCGCACGTAAGTGCCCTTGCCGCATTCGGCTTCAAAGACGCTTGTGGCCTCGTCCGGCTGTTCGACAAGCGCGAGGCGCTTGATGATAACGGTTCGTGCTTCCAACACGACCTCTTCGCCGCTGCGTGCGAGATCGTAAGCCCGTTCGCCAGCGACCTTGATGGCTGAGAATGCTGGCGGCACCTGGCTGACTTCGCCGTGAAAGCGCGGCAGTAGCGCTTCGATAGCGTCGCGCGAGGGCCGCTGATCGCTCGTCTTCGTGATCCGGCCTTCGGTGTCGTCGGTGTTGGTCTCCGTGCCCCAGGCCACCGTGAAACGATAGGCTTTCTCGCCGTCAACCGCGAAGGGTACGGTTTTGGTCGCTTCGCCAAGTGCGATCGGAAGAATGCCGGTTGCCAGCGGATCGAGCGTTCCCGCGTGCCCTGCTTTTTGCGCATTGAACGCGCGCCGCACCGCGCCGACGGCCTGCGTCGACGTCATGCCGAGCGGCTTGTCGAGAACGAGCCAACCGTGGATCGCGTTACCTTTTTTGCGTCGTGCCATGTGTTCCTTTGGAATTCGGTGTCTGACCCTCCGGGTCTGACACCGTTTGAAGAATGGTCGATTGTCCGGTGTTGCAATTTTTTATTCGTACCGCGGTGTCAGACCCGGAGGGTCAGACACCCGACGGCATTATTTCTTCTCGATGTCCTGGCGCACATGCGGGCTGTCGAGAAGCCTGTCGATGCGGCTGGCTTCCTCGAAGGTTGCATCCTGGCGGAAGCGCAGATCCGGCGCGTAACGCAAGTTCAACGCATGAGCGACTTCGGTGCGGATATATTTCTTGTTCTTTTCGAGCGCCGCGATGACGGGCTTCAGGTCTTCGCCGCCCATAGGCATAACGTAGACGGTCGCGAGCTTGAGGTCGTGCGAGAGGCGCACTTCGGGAATTGTGATGATATGACCGGCGATCACTTCATCATGTATGTCGCCGCGCACCAGCAATTCCGCAATGCGGTGGCGGATCAATTCGCCGATGCGCAACATGCGCTGCGTGGGCGCCTTGCCGGAGGCGGTTTTTTTGCGTGTCATGATTGCCTGCAGAAATTGCAGCTCATGATCACAGTCGTCATGGCCGCGTCGTTCGTATGCGCGCGGGGCGCGACGGCGGCCACCCACGACAACGAGCCGCGTGTGCTAGTGTACTTTGGAAGTTCAGCCAGACCTATGGCTTGGTCGGCATTGAAACCTGCCGAAACCAACCGCTCTGTGAAGCTTGCCGTGGGTGGCCGCCTTCGCGGCCATGACGATGGGGAGGTGCGAGTTGAACGCAATCGGCAAGCATTTTTGGGCATTTTCACTCCACCGCGGGATTGGACCGCGAATGTCCATTCAATTGCATGGGTTCTCTGTGAATGCGCGCGCGGCCTATTTAAGCGGGGACTAGCTGTTAGGGTAATAATGGTTGCCCACAAATCCCTAGAACCCAATCCCTTAGAGACTCCGCGCAATCGTCTCGACCTGGAAGCATTCGATCTGGTCGCCTTCGCGGATGTCCTGGTAGTTGGCGAACGACATGCCGCATTCCTGACCCATAACAACTTCGCGGACATCGTCTTTGAAGCGCTTCAGAATCGAGAGCGAGCCCTCGTGAATGACGACGTTGTCGCGCAACAGGCGCACCTTCGCGCCGCGCTCGACCTTGCCTTCGGTGACCTGACAGCCCGCGACCTTGCCGGTCTTCGAGATGTTGAACACCTGCTTGATCGTGGCGTAGCCGAGGAACACTTCGCGTTTTGTCGGCGCCAGCATGCCCGACATGGCCGCTTTCACATCG
This sequence comes from uncultured Alphaproteobacteria bacterium, assembly GCA_963764605.1. Classification (GTDB taxonomy): domain Bacteria; phylum Pseudomonadota; class Alphaproteobacteria; order Rhizobiales; family Hyphomicrobiaceae; genus Hyphomicrobium_B. The sequence continues at coordinate 185,588 of CAVXTJ010000009.1, read as the reverse complement.
TCGACCAGATCGTAGATGATGTTGTAATAGCGGATTTCGATGCCCTGAACGTCGGCCGAGCGTTTGGCCTGTTCATTGGCACGCACGTTGAAGCCGATGACGACCGCTTTGGAGGCGGACGCGAGAGCGATATCCGATTCCGTGATGCCACCGACGCCCGTGTGGACGATGCGGGCAATGACTTCGTCGGTTCCGAGTTTTTTGAGCGAGCCGATGATGGCTTCGACAGAGCCCTGGACGTCGCCCTTGATGAGAAGGGTGAATTCCTTCTGCCCTGCTGCATCCTTCAGTGTCTGCATCATCTGTTCGAGCGTGCGTGGCGTACCGGCGGAGCCGAGCGTCTCGCGGCGCTTTCTGATGCGGTAATCGGTGATTTCACGGGCGCGGGATTCGTTCTCGACGACCGCGAACTGATCGCCAGCTTCAGGTGCCGAATCGAAGCCCAGAATTTCAACCGGCACCGACGGACCGGCTGTCGGAATGTTGGCGCTGTGGTCGTCAAGGAGCGCGCGAACGCGGCCCCATGCCATACCGGCAACGACAATGTCGCCGACTTTGAGCGTGCCGCGTTGCACGAGTACGGTGCCGACCGGCCCGCGGCCGCGTTCAAGCTTCGCCTCAATGACGATACCTTCAGCGGGACGGTTGGGATTAGCCTTGAGGTCGAGAATTTCGGCCTGCAGGTGGATGGCTTCCAAGAGCTTGTCGAGGTTGGTGCGCTTCAAGGCCGAGACGGGCACTTCAAGCGTTTCGCCGCCCATGCTTTCGACCACGATTTCGTATTGGAGAAGATCGGTCCGCACGCGATTGGGTTCCGCCTGCGGTTTGTCGATCTTGTTGATGGCAACAATCATCGGCACACCGGCCGCTTTGGCGTGGTTCAAGGCTTCGACCGTTTGCGGCATGACGCCGTCGTCTGCAGCAACGACGAGCACGACAATGTCGGTGACCTTGGCGCCGCGGGCGCGCATGGCGGTGAAGGCTTCGTGGCCCGGTGTATCGATGAACGTCACCTTATGGCCGTTCGGTGTTGTCACCTGATAGGCGCCGATGTGCTGCGTGATACCGCCAGCTTCACCAGAGACCACGTTGGTCGAGCGGATGGCATCGAGAAGCGACGTCTTGCCGTGATCGACGTGGCCCATGATGGTGACGACAGGCGCGCGGGGCTCAAGGTGATCGTCCACGTCTTTGTCGCCGACGAGGCCGATTTCAACGTCGGATTCGGAAACGCGCTTGGGAATATGACCAAACTCCTGCACCAGAATTTCGGCCGTATCGACGTCGATGACGTCGGTGATTTTATGCATAGCGCCTTCCTTCATCAAAACCTTGATGAGGTCGACGGCGCGCTCGGCCATACGGTTTGAAAGTTCCTGAATGGTGATGACTTCAGGAATGATGACTTCCCTGGAAATTTTCTCGCGCGGCTGCTGAATGCCCATGGCCTTCAGCTTTTCCTTTTCGCGCTTACGCTTCAGCGAGGCGAGCGAACGCTGCTGTGCTTCGCGATCGAAGTTCGTGATCGAAATTTTGGTGCGCTGACGGCCATCGTCGACAACTTTGACGGCAGGACGAGCGATCTTGGCGCCACCTGGACCGCCGCGCTTTGGACCACGGCTATCGTCATCCTCGACGACTTGCTTGACCACGACCGAACGCTGCGGGCGCTTGACGATCTCATCGCCAGCCGGATCCGGCGGACGGCGATTTGGCATTTCAATTTCACGCGGACGGCCGGCTTCACGCGGCATGAAGGCTGGCGCGCCCGATCCTGCAGGACGTGGACCGCTGCGCTGGAATGGTGGGCGTGCACCGCCATCACGGCGATCGTCGCGTTTGTCGCCATCGCGGCGCGGCTCGGGACGTGGGGCTGCAACCGAGGGGGTATCGACCTTTGCGTGCGGCGCAGGGGCTGCGGTCGAGACTGCCGGAGCGGCTCGAGTAGTAGCAGTAGGTGCCACTTCGGTTTTCACTTCGGATTCTGGCGGACGGACCGGCTCAAAGCGGACCGCTGTTGTTTCTGGTGCTCGCGTGCCTTCATCCGCACGCGCAGCGGCGAGGGCAGTGTCACGGGCCTTGCGCTCGGCTTCCGACAAAATTCGTTGCTGCTGGCCGCGCGGCTCTGAAGCGGCGCTTTGCTCGGTTTGCGGCTTTGCCGCTGGCCGGGCCTTTTCAGCGGCAGGCGCTGCTGCAACCACTGGAGCTTCGACAGGCTCGCTGCCCGGCGCTCCGAATTTGCGCGTTTTCTTGACCTCGACAACGACGTTCTTCGAACGGCCGTGGCTGAAATTCTGACGCACGAGGCCCGACTCGACCGTCTTTTGCAGCGTCAGCGGCTTGCGCGCGCCGGGCCGCACGGTCTTGTCAGTTTGGTCTTTCTGTTCCGTCATGCGTCTCTCTATTCAACCTTCGTTATCAAGTTCAGAAAAAACGAGTTCAGAAGCGGCCGAAGAGGACCGGTAGCGCACGAGACGCCCCGCCTCCCTCAGAAACCGCTTTGCCAGTCCTCCGGGTATAAGGGCAGCATGTACCACACTTGGCCTGCCCATGGCCAAGCTCATTTCTGTGATTGTCAGGGCCGCGACGACAGGTGCTTTCTGGCCTAAATCGCCCTGAATTGCCCTGAATTTACGGTCGAGCTTCGAACACCCGTCGGCAGCAGCGTCGCTCCCATGTATCAGAACCGCGACGCGGGCTTTGTCGAGAGCGCTATCAACCTGTTGAAAACCGGCAACGGCAAGGCCGGCCTTGTTGGCGAGCGCTAATGTATCACAGGCCCGGCGCAACATCATGGCTTCGAGGCGCGTCGCGAGATCTGGCGCAACAGTCGCAGTGGCCTTGAGACTTCGATCAAAGGCCCTTGTTTTTATTGCTTTTTCAACCGTTTCCCGGTTCGCGGTTACCCACACGCCGCGGCCCGGAAGACGATGCTCCAGATCAGGGACTAACTGGCCATCGGGGGCCTGTACGAAGCGGATGAGGTTTTCTGGCTCTAAATGCTGACGCGTGACGGCGCACAGGCGCTCAGAATCGGCATCAGAGGCATGATCTGCCTCCGCGCCAATGTGCTGCAATCGCGATCGCCGGTTAGGTGCCAAGCTGCTTCTGTAGCTCCATTAAACATAACCTCAAGCCGAAGTGTCGCTACCGGCCTCGCCGTCGGCTTCGGCAGTGTCCGCCGCCGGTTTGACGAGGTCCTCGGCCGAGATCCAGCCCGCTTGAACGCGCGCGGCCATGATCATGCCTTCGACGTCCTGGCGCGACAATTCGAAGCCGTCGAGGAAGCCCTTGTGGCGCACCGCTTCGGCGTCTTTCTCTTTCTTGCGTTCCGTCCAGCCAACGAGTTCGTCGGTGGCGCAATCGGCGAAGTCCTCGACAGTTTTCACGCCGTTCTCTCCAAGCGAGACCATCATCGCGGTCGTCAGCCCTGGAATTTCGGCAAGTTCGTCGGCGACGCCGAGTTCGCGCCGTTTGGCGTCGCGGTCTGCTTCCTGCTGTTCCAAGTATTCCCTCGCGCGCGTTTGAATTTCCTGAGCCGTGTTTTCGTCGAAGCCTTCGATATGAGCGATGTCGGTCAATTCGACGAATGCGACTTCCTCAATAGTGGCGAAACCTTCCGTGACAAGTAGCTGAGCGATGACTTCATCAACATCGAGCGCTTCCATGAGAAGGGCGGTGCGTTCGGCGAATTCTTTCTGGCGCCGCTCGCTCTCTTCCGTTTCCGTCATAATGTCGATGTCCCAGCCGGTCAGCTGCGAGGCCAGGCGCACGTTTTGACCGCGCCGGCCGATGGCGAGTGAGAGCTGCGCTTCCGGCACAACAACTTCAATACGATTGGTATCTTCATCAAGCACAACTTTTGTGACTTCGGCGGGCGCAAGCGCGTTGACGATGAAGCTTGCCGCTTCCGGGTTCCATTGAATGATGTCGACTTTTTCGCCCTGCAATTCGTTGACGACTGCCTGGACGCGCGCGCCGCGCATACCAACGCAGGCGCCGACCGGATCGATCGACGAATCTTTCGAGATGACGGCGATCTTGGCGCGTGAACCTGGATCACGAGCAACCGATTTGATCTCGACGACGCCGTCGTAAATTTCAGGCACTTCCTGGGCAAAGAGCTTGGCCATGAATTCGGAGCGCGCACGCGTCAGGAAAATCTGCGGTCCGCGCTGTTCACGGCGCACGTCATAGATGTAGGCGCGGATGCGATCGCCAAGGCGCACGTTCTCGCGCGGGATCATTTCATCGCGGCGGATAATGCCTTCGGCGCGGCCGAGATCAACAATGACGTTTCCGTATTCCACGCGCTTCACAGTACCGTTCGAGATTTCCCCGATGCGATCTTTGAATTCGCTGAACTGGCGGTCGCGCTCGGCTTCGCGCACCTTTTGAACAATAACCTGCTTGGCGTTTTGGGCCGCGACACGGCCGAATTCGAGCGGCGGCAGCGCTTCGGCGATCATGTCGCCAACCTTGGCTTCCGGGTTACGCTTCTGGGCGTCCGCCAGATTGACCTGGGTCGAGTCGTTCTCAACTTCATCGACAACTGCGAGGACTCGCGTCAAGCGCGCTTCGCCGGTTTTGAGATCGATCTCGCAGCGGATATCGTTTTCCGCGCCATAGCGGGATTTCGCAGCTTTCTGGATCGCATCTTCCATCGCTTCAATAACGATCTTCTTGTCGATCGTTTTTTCGCGCGCAACTGCATCTGCAATTTGCAAGAGTTCCAGCCTGTTGGCACTAATGCCTGTCATGGCCATGGGTCAGTCCTCCAAGTCTTTAAGTGCGGGCAAGTCTGTAGGTGAGGGCAAGTCTTTCTGATCGAGATCGTCTTCGTCGAGTTCGGCGCCATCGCCAGGGCGTGTTGCGTGGCGTTTCTTGGCGCGCGTTAAAGCCTCGCGGATGAGTTCGTCTGTCATGACGAGTTTCGCGTCGGCTACGAGAGCGATGGGTAGACCTAAATGATGCTGGCCAGAGGCGCCGAGGTCAGCGGCGATGCGCACTTCGCCATCCTCGAAACCTTCGAGCAGACCTTTGAAACGCTTGCGGCCATCGATGGCTTCATTCAGTTCAATTTTTATAACGTGTCCGGCCCAATCTTCGAAATCGCTGGGTCGCACGAGCGGCCTGTCGATGCCAGGTGAGGAGATTTCCAAACGGTATTTGCCCGACAGCGGATCGGCGACGTCGAGCACTGGCGACAAGTTTTTCGAGATCGTTTCGCAATCGTCGATCGAAATGGTGCCGTCGGGACGCTCAGCCATGATCTGCACGATACGATCATCCCCGCCCATGATGCTGACGCGGACGAGTCGAAACCCAAGGCCCTCGATCACAGGCTCAGCGACTGCCGCAAAATCCGCAGCAAGCCCCGACTCGCGCAAAAAGCGCGTGGCGGACGGGGCATCCGGCGAAGGGCTTGCGGCGTTGTTGGCAGGCTTGGTGGCCATAAGGTTCAAATGTGGTCCATAAAGCTAAAGTTCTTTGGGAGCGGGCCCCGGGGGTCCACTCGAAAGTCTTCAGGTTTTTAGTGAGATGAAGAGGAGATAGGCGATTTTTGTGGGAAATGCAAGGGGTGGGGGTGCGGCCCGTCATTCATTTGAGCCAACACGACCGGCACCAAGAAGGCGAAGGCCGGTTGTTAGGCAGGCCTTAAGGGCTTTATGAAAAAAGCTTAAAGGTGCGTTGGGCATTAGGATCTGCGACTAGGGTCGCGAGTTCAATCGTACTGAACGGGACGCGTTGAAATGAGCCATTCAGGTTTCTTGCTGGCGTTACTGGTCGCTGCTTCCGCCGTAATCTATGGAATCTACACCGGCCGGGCAGAAGCTTCGCGTATGCGCAGCCTGCATCAGGATATTTTAAACGGGAAACTGCGCGGCCACCTCGTGATTCTTTTTGTAATCGTCATGTTCCTCGGATCATCTGTCTTTTGAGAATGACAGCGAAAATTGTGCGCTGTTGAGCTCCAACGTCATGTGTCTAGCGAAGTGAGCCACCTTCCGAAGCGATGGTAGAGCCAATTCCCAATGTCGCAAAGCAGTCACATGCCTGATAAGAAGCCGGAGTTTTTTGTCCGACAATTGCCATGGCGCTTGATGGGCGCAGCAGGTCTGATCCTGATCCCCCTCGCAATATGGCTCAGTCCGCCCAATAGCTTTCACCCGGTCTGCACCTACACCGTGAATGCCCGCGTGTCGGCAGATGTCGAGATTGGGGGGCAAAAACTCTCCTCAGCCGTCGTTTATCAGAACTCCCGTTCCCGGCAATGGATCGCAATAATAAATAGATGCGAGCGGTTGTACGGCAATGCCCTGACGTACAGACTGGCCGATGACCGCGTCCTCATTGTTCCCACGCGGCTGTGCCACAAGGGAGAGCAGGTGCTCGCCAACTCAGGGAGCATCGACGTTCTAGGTGTTTGCACCGGGAAACAGGCACATCAAAATTCGGCCTTTATCGTGGACTCCGCCACCCAGCCGTCAAAATGGTACGCGGTCACCAATGGAGTTGAGTTTCGCATCACCAGCATGACGGCTGTTTCGACGTGGACCAGCCCAACGGACGACATCGCGTCAACGGCACCAAATTTGTTGAAGTCTGATTTCAAATATCACCGCCAGCAGTGGCATCGCAGCCCCGAAACGATCATGTCATTTCAGCGGCGTTATAATGAGAGACGTCACAAGCCAGACCAGTCGTACGAGTTTGAGGTGAAAAACGAAAGATTTGATGTTGAGTAATTTTTGCAGGGATTATTGGTCGCAAAGCAGCTCAAGCCTAGTTCGCTGCGCCAGGCCCCGGACCTGACGTTACGTCTCCACATGGCCCGTCGCGTCGGCGCTACCATCGTGAACGTCTGCAGCACTCTGAAAGCCGCAAATCGATAAAATTACGATTGGCAAGTTGCCGATCATGCAGGGGCCTCGGCCACTTTATTGCTTGGCGCATTTGCTTTGGCCCTGGCGAGGGAGTCACACCCTCACAAACCTGAAATAATACCGCACCCGCCCTTCGCGCGCGGCTTTCGCTTCATAGCGGGTTTCAGGCCAATCGGCAGGCCTGATGCGCCAATCGGATGGACCAGCCGCGGGCCACGTGAATTCACTTTGCGCGCTGAAAGCCTGTAAAATCGTGCGGGCGTAGTCGCCAATGTCAGTGCCAATACGGAGTTCTGCGCCGGGCTTCATGACGCGAGCCAGAATTTCCAGCGTGCCGGGATTCACAAGGCGGCGCTTCCTGTGTTTGCGTTTGGGCCAAGGGTCGGGGAACAGGATGAAGGCACGCGAAATGGATGCGGGCGGCAGCCAGCGCAAAACGTCGCGCGCGTCGCCCATGTGAAGGCGAATGTTTTCGCGTTTCTCATCTTCGATTTTTGTGAGAACTTTGACGACACCGTCTTCAAACGGTTCGCAGCCTATGAATGTGACGTGCGGGTTATGCGTCGCCTGCCATAACAAATGCTCGCCGCCGCCGAAGCCGATTTCCAGCCACTTTTCGCCGGTGCCTTGCGAGTTGGAAGGCGCGGCAAGTTCCACCGCCACGCGCGGCAACACATCTCGCATGAGCGCGACTTGGCGATCGCTTGGTTTGCGGCCGCGGCGGCGTCCGAACGAGCGGAGTTCTAAATCATGTTTGCCGCGAAAGGGCCGGTCGGATTGCATACAATCGAAACTCTGCTGTCACCCAATTACCGGGCGGCGGATTTCAACCGCTTGCGCCAATAGCCTGGCCGCCGCTTAAGATGCATGACAGCGTAGATCTTGATGTCAGCACCCTGAACGCGAAAAACAATTCCATATGGAAAGCGGCCCATCAAGTAACGCCGCAGCCCTTGACCCAAAGGCTGCCACGCTTCAGGCCGTTCGGCAATTCGCTTAACACCGAGCTCCGCCTAATCGCGAAATTGATCGCTGAGTTCCCGCGATATTGCCCGATTACGTCGTCAAGCTCGCTTGCAGCCGCTTCGTGAAAGTCAACATTCACGAGAGGCGATACTTCGCAAACACGTCGACCGCTGGGATGAGCTTCGCGTCACCCCGTTCCTCTGCAGCAATCCGGTCCTCGATCTCTGCCAACCACAAAGCATCGTTCGCGGCGTCGGACGATATTGACGCAAACAACAATTCGGCCAGCCGCTCCCGCTCAGCCGCATCCAGCTCCTGTGTCTGCTCCAAAATTGTCTTTAACCGTTGGTTCATCACCAAATACTAGCACAATCCAGAGAACAAGAAAATCCCGAGGCCCCAATCAGCCGGCCGCCTTTTTGATTGCGGGCGCAAGATCTGTCTTTTCCCACGAGAACCCGCCGTCTTTTTCAGCCGGGCGGCCGAAGTGACCGTACGCTGAGGTGCGCGAATAAATCGGCTTGTTGAGATCGAGATGCGAGCGGATGCCGCGCGGCGTCAGATCCATGACCTCACCCAACGCCTTTTCAATCATGGCCTCGTCAACCTTGCCGGTGCCGTGCGTGTCGACATAAATCGACAGCGGCTTGGCAACGCCGATGGCGTAGGCCAGCTGAATGGTGCAGCGGTCTGCGATGCCCGATGCGACGACGTTTTTCGCCAAATAACGCGACGCGTAAGCGGCCGAGCGGTCCACTTTGGTCGGGTCTTTGCCCGAGAATGCGCCGCCGCCGTGGGGCGCCGCGCCGCCATAAGTATCAACGATGATTTTACGCCCTGTCAGACCGCAGTCGCCGTCTGGACCGCCGATGAAGAACTTGCCGGTCGGATTGATGTGCCAGATCGTATCTTTGCTAATCCAGCCGTCCGGCAGCGCCTTCTTGACGAAAGGCTCAACGATTTCGCGCACCTGACGCGAGGTCAGATCTTCGACGACATGCTGATGCGAGACGACGATTTGCGTCACGCCGACAGGCTTGCCGTTTTCATACTGGACCGTCACCTGGCTCTTGCTATCAGGCCCGAGCTTCGCGGCTTCGCCTTTGCCAGACTTACGCGCGATTGCGAGATCTTGGAGAATCTTGTGCGCGTAGTAGATCGGCGCCGGCATGAGTTCCGGCGTTTCATTGCAGGCGTATCCGAACATGATGCCCTGGTCGCCTGCCCCCTCTTCCTGGTTTGAGGGCTGCTTGGCATCGACGCCTGCCGCGATGTCGGCCGACTGTCCGTGCAAAAGGACCTCAATGTTCGTGTTGGCCCAGTGAAAGCCTTCCTGTTCGTAGCCAATGTCTTTGATTGCTTGACGCGTCAGGTGCTGGATCATCTCAACCGTGACGCCGCGCGGTCCGCGATATTCGCCAGCGATGATGACGCGATTCGTCGTCGCCATGGTTTCGCACGCGGCGCGAATGCCCCACGGATCAAGCTTTTCTTTGGCGCCCTCGCGATAAAAAGCATCGACCACTTCGTCCGAGATGCGGTCGCACACCTTGTCGGGATGGCCTTCGGATACCGATTCACTCGTGAATAGGAATGACTTGCGTGCCAAGGTGGCCCCCGTGTCTGGTTGTTGATGGTGTTGAAGGCGCGCTCTGCCATCAAGCGGAACGGCCTGAAATTCGGGCGGTTTGTTGCAGTCTTTGGCCCAGGGGTCAAGCAACGCCGCCTTGGCAGCTAATTGTCACCCTGTGCAAAAACCAAGTAGTTGCATTCGTTCGACGCAATTGCGCTTATCAGGCTGGTATTAGGCTGGGTCCTCGCCAGCCAATCCCTTCACGAGATCAACGATCGATTTTCGTACTTTTGGATCAGTGATGCGTGCGAAGGCCTTGTTGAGTTCAAGCCCTTCCCGGCTTCCCAGAAATTCAATCACATAACTGTCACTCGGCCGTTCGGCGAAACCAATCGTCTGCGTGCCGCTTCGCGTTCCAACAGGTGCTTCGTCATAAAAAAACTGCACCGTAACGCCGAGAACTTTTGCCAGATCGAAAAGGCGGCTAGCGCCTATGCGATTGACGCCTTTCTCATATTTTTGGACTTGCTGGAATGTCAGTCCAAGATTTTCGCCAAGTTTCTCCTGGCTCATCCCCAGCAGCATCCGGCGCAATCGGACCCGGCTTCCCACATGAACATCCATGGGATTGGCGCGGCGTGAGTTTCGACCCGCTTCTGCGCCGTCATCTATCAATTCTGTTTCCGCCATTGATCGTACCAAATTTTGAGTGCCCTACACCCTTGAATTCAATTACTAGGTGCAGGCGCAAGATGCGTCAACCGGCGGTCCCAGAGGCGGCCCAGACGCGACAACAAGGCGCGGCAAGTCGATTCCGACGAAGGTCCGGTTCACTGCCTTAATTTGCGCAACCAGAGCCCCGCAAGTGCCATCGCGAGAAGCATGGCGAATACCGAGTTACCGAACCGCACAAATGGAGTGGGCTCAGCAGCTGTGGGGAGTGGGGAATCTGCGACACCTTTGACATTAAGGCCGAGCTGCGCCGTAACCCTGCCGTAAGGATCTATGATTGCCGAAATACCGTTGTTAGCCACCCGCACGACCGGCAATCCCTCTTCGACTGCCCGGACTTTGGTCTGATGGAAATGCTGACGCGGCCCGGTGGAATCCCCAAACCAACCGTCATTCGTGACGTTGATAATGACGCCCGGCCTCGAAGAACGATCAATGACTTCTCCCGGAAACAGCACTTCGTAACAAATCAGTCCGGCAACTAACGGCAAACCTGGAATCTCGCAGAAGCGGCCGTTTGTCGTTACCAGCGGCAAATGAACCAAGACCTTTGGTCAGTTTCGTGAAGCCGATTGCGCTCAATACCGAATTAAACGGCAGATATTCTCCAAAGGGCACAAGATGCGCTTTGTCATACGTGGCGATGAGCTGGCCCTGATCGCCGAACGCCAACAAACTATTGAAGCCCTTCTGCTCTCCGCTGGATAAACTTTCGCGGCGCAGCGCGCCCGTCACGAGTATTGCACCCTCAGGCAACATGGCCCCGATGGCAGTCAAAGCCTCGGGATGTTCAAGCGGCAAAAACGGCATCGCCGCTTCGGGCCAGATCACGTGCGTGACGCCTGCAAGATCATCTCGATTGCCATCAGGTCCCGTAGCCGACATCTCTAAATGTTGCGAGAAAATTGCGCCCTGATTTTGCGGCTGCCACTTCTCGCGCTGCGGCACACTCGGCTGAACAATGCGTAGCGTTACGCCCGGCATGTTTTGAGGCGGCGACACAGAAAGACGCCACGCTCCAAACGCAGCGAGGCAAGCGATGGGTAACACCGCGATCAGCCCTGCGCGGATGAACGCCGGGCGCTGCCGCGCACTATCCGCTTCTGCGGCGGCGACAAGCGGCGTCATGAAAATAACTGCGGCGACCAGTGTCAAAGCATAGACACCCATCAGCGCCGCGCTCTGCATCAACTCAATTGGATATGTGAGCGCGTAGCCGAGCACGTTCCACGGCAATCCTGTAAGAACATTGCCGCGCAGCCATTCCGCTAGCGAAAGAGTAATGGCAAGGACCACAACCCGGCTTGCATCGCTTCGCCAGAAACATCGCGCAGCCGCCGTGGCTCCAGCCCAAAATAAGGCCAAGCCTGCCGGAAGAATCGTCACGGCAAACGGCATAAGCCCGGCGAATTTTTCTGCTTCAACCAGAAATGCTTCCCCAATCCAAAAAAGATTGGCGAGGAAGTATCCAAGGCCAAAAATCCAACCCGCCGCCGCCGCACTGCGCGGACCTTTAGAGCCATCCACCAGCCAGACGAGAATGGGCATTGTGATGAACAGAACTGGAAAGAGGAACACCGGCGCAAACGCCAGGACCGAAAGAGCACCCGCAAAAAATGCAACAACGAATCGCCGCTTGCCTTGAAGAGCGGCAACGCCGTTTTGAACACCGAACAAGCGCCGTTGAATTGCCTGGATCGCCATGGTCAGGCTTTGGATTGATCGGACGCCGGTTTTTGCGGCGAGGGCTGGGTTCGCGACATGTGAATTTTCAACTTCTTCACGCGACGCGGATCGGCGTCCAAAACCTCGAATTCAAGCCCGCTTGTGTGATGAATGAGCTCACCACGTGCGGGAACCCGGCCGAGCAACGAGAAAACCAATCCACCGAGCGTATCAACGTCCGACTCTTCGCCTTCTGGCGACAGTTTGACGTTCAGATGCTCTTCGAGTTCGGAGATTGGCGTCCGCGCCGACGCGACGAGGCCTTGTTTCGGATCGGATGAGATATTTGTTTCTTCGGCTTCGTCGTGCTCGTCCTCGATCTGGCCGACGATTTGCTCGACGAGATCTTCAATGGTGACGAGGCCGTCGGTGCCGCCGTATTCGTCGACCACAAGCGCCATGTGGATGCGCGAGGCCTGCATACGGATCAGAAGATCGGCCGCTGGCATGGAGGGCGGCACATAGAGCACCTGACGGCGAATTCTGGCCGTGGTGATGGGCCGCTCAAGATCAATACGCGAAAGATCCAGCCTGAGCGGCGCACGTGCGGCTTCGCCCGCGCCGCCAGCAGCACCCGGCACCTTCATTTCCGACCCCGTCGTCTCGGACAAAAACCAACGGAACAGATCCTTGACGTGAATCATGCCGCGCGGATCGTCGAGCGTTTCGCGGAAAATCGGAATGCGAGATACACCTGCTTCATTGAACGTATGCAGCAGCTCGGCGAGAGAATTCGTTTTCATCGAGAGCCGTGATGTCGGCGCGCGGCACCATGATATCAGCGACACGGCTGGCACCGAAGCGCAACAACCGCGAAAGCATCCCACGTTCGGCATCGGAAAACGCCGTATTGGTATCCGGCGTCTTAAGGACGCCTTCGAGAGTGTCGCGCAATGTCGGAGGGCCAGTCAGGCCGAGCTTCGCGCGAACAACCTGCATCCAGCCTTGCGCGCCGCCCAACCGCTGTTCTTCGGGAAGAACGACATTGCCGGATCTATCATTCGATTGGTCGATCATTGTCTTTTCTTTTTGGGTCATCGGTCGCCGGACTTCAGCTTGACCCGCTTAAACTCTCTTATCGCGAACCAGGGTCCCCGTGTAGGGATTTGCTACGCCAAGGCGCGCCAATATCTTGATCTCTAGAGATTCCATGCGTTCAGCCTCGGCATCTGAGATGTGATCATGTCCCAAAAGATGCAATAGGCCGTGCACAATCAAGTGCTGCAGGTGATGTTCCGGCGGAATATCCAGTTCTCCGGCTTCGCGCACGACCGTTTCCGTGGCGAGCACGATGTCACCGATATAGCCGTCCGGCGACCCCGGTCCTGGCGGGAACGAAAGGACATTGGTCGGTTTTGGCCTGTTGCGGTAGCGCCCGTTCAACAAGGAAACACTCGCGTCTGACGATAACACAATCGAGACAGCGGCCTGCTTCAGCTCTAGGCAGGGCTCGGTTGCCACCTCGGCCGCCGCCGCCTCAGCAAGTGTCTGGATGTCATCAACCCACGACCAATCGCCAGAGTCCTCGATCACTTCTGTGGCGAGCCGGGGCCTTTTTCGATTGCGTCGCTCAGACATTCTGCGGCTCGGACATTGCGCGGCCTACTTCGCCTTCTCGTATGCTTCGACAATCTTAGCGACCAGATCGCGCCGGACAACGTCAGCGCTGGTGAATTTGACAGCTTCGATGCCGGAGACGCCATCGAGCAAGGCTACCGCTTCTTCGAGCCCAGATCTCATGCCGGGCGGAAGGTCGATCTGCGTCGGGTCGCCCGTGACGATCATTTTCGAGCCTTCGCCGATGCGCGTCAAAAACATTTTCATCTGCATCGAGGTGGTGTTTTGGGCTTCATCGAGAATGACGAATGCATTGGCCAGGGTGCGTCCGCGCATGAACGCGAGCGGCGCGATTTCGATGACGCCGGTTTCCAAATCCCGCTCAACCTTCTCAGGCGGCAATACGTCGTAGAGGGCATCGTATAATGGGCGCAGATAAGGATCGACCTTGTCGCGCATGTCGCCGGGCAAGAAACCAAGCCGCTCGCCAGCTTCGACAGCAGGACGAGATAATATAATGCGTTCGACCAATCCGCGTTCGAGGCATTGCGCGGCGAAAGCAACAGCAAGATAAGTTTTGCCGGTGCCTGCTGGTCCGATGCCGAAGACGAGATCGTGCTTGTCGATGGCACGAATGTAGGAACTTTGTGTCTGCGTGCGGGCTTTGACAACCCGGCGGCGGGTTGCGATTTGCGCCTGTCCGTCGTTGCGGCTCCCTTCGGCGCGCTCATGGCGGATCAGGCCATCGAAATCGCCAGCGCCGATGGTTTCGCCCTTGCTAATGCGGGCGTAGAGTTTCTCCAGCACATCGCGCGCGACAGCGCAGGCGGGTGCAGGGCCCGTCAAAATAACGACGTTGCCGTGCGCGTGGGCATCAATGCCAAGCCGGTCTTCGATGAGGGCAAGGTGGCTGTCGTATTCGCCAAGTAGACGCGGCAGCAGTCTGTTGTCTTCGAAAGGAATGACGACGCGAGCGCTTTGCGCGTCGGACTTTGCCTCGCGGCGCGGGGGCGATGCGGGAAGCCCGCGGATACCTGCCAAGTGGCGTTACTCCTCAAGGGTTATGCTTGATCCGAATGCCTGACGAATCGAGTCCTTGTGATTTAAATTACCATGCCCTGCCCCATTCCGGCAGCCAAGGCCGCAATGGTGAATGTCCAGTTCAAATCTCGGTAAACGCAAATTATGCCGCCTGAATGACACCGCCAAGACTGAGCTGGGTTGCCGATTTTATTGCCACAGCCTTGATTTCACCAATCATTTCTGGCCCCGCCTCGGCGTGGACGAGCTGCAAATAGGGTGATCGGCCAATCAATTGGCCCAGCCGGCGGCCAGGGCGCTCGAAAAGCACCGGCACGACGGTATCGATTGAAAGGGCGTTGAAGGCCGCCTGCTGCTGGTCGAGCAGTTCCTGGAGACGCGTCAGGCGTCCGGTCTTGACCTCTTCTGGCACCTGATTTTCGTGATCCGCCGCAGGTGTGCCAGGACGGCTCGAGTACTTGAAAGAGAACGCTTGGGCGAAAGTGACTTTGCGCACCAGTTCCAACGTGTGCTCAAAGTCGGCTTCCGTTTCGCCGGGGAACCCGACAATGAAGTCCGATGACACGGCGATGTCCGGGCGGCGGCGGCGCACGCGCGCGATGATGTCGATGTATTCCGTTACCGTGTGCTTGCGGTTCATGGCCGCCAAAATGCGATCCGAACCCGACTGAACCGGAAGATGCAAAAATGGCATGAGCTTGCCGCCTTCACCATGCGCATCAATCAAATCGTCACTCATGTCGCGCGGATGACTGGTCATGTAGCGCAGTCGCGCGACGCCTGCGATGCCGGCCAAATGGCGGATGAGTTCGGCGAGGGAGTATGGCTGCCCATCGGGTCCGGCGCCGTGATAGGCGTTGACGTTCTGACCGAGCAGGGTCAGTTCTCGCGCGCCGCGATCAGCTAAGCGGCGGGCTTCCGCTTCGATTTCCGCAACGGGTCGCGAGAATTCAACCCCGCGCGTATAGGGCACAACACAGAACGTGCAGAATTTATCGCAGCCTTCTTGCACGGTGAGGAAGGCGCTTGGATTGCGCAAGGGTGGCGCCCGCTCGGGCAAGCTCTTGAACTTGTCTTCGACGGGGAATTCAGTTTCGACAATGCGCTCGCCATTCGCGACGACGCGCTTGATGAGATTGGGCAAGCGATGATAGCTCTGCGGCCCGACGACAAGATCGACGGCGGATTGGCGTGCGGTTATCTCGGCGCCTTCGGCCTGTGCGACGCATCCCGTCACGGCAACGACAGTGCTCCTGCCGTTCTTCTCGCGCGTCTCTTTGATCTGGCGAATGCGCCCGAGATCCGAGTAAACTTTTTCGGCGGCCTTCTCGCGGATGTGGCAGGTGTTGAGGATGACGAGATCAGCTGCCGCCATATCGTCTGTCGCCGCGTAACCGTCGCCAGCCAGTGCTTCCGTCATACGTTCGCTGTCGTAGACATTCATCTGGCAGCCAAACGTCTTCACGAACACAGACTTTTGTGGCGCGATTGGAGCGTCTGCCGCTTCCGTTGCAGGGTTCGGGGTTTTGTCTTGCAGTGTCACGCGCGACCCGTTCGAATATCCACCTTGAGGCGGGGCGATCTTGAAGCCGCCATATCACACGGCGCGCGTCTCATGTCCATTTCTCGCCGTTTGCGGCACGGACAGCAGGCATTTTCTTGCGCGCATCGTCGGTGGGCTCGACCGGATTCACGGCTTCGCCGGTCTTGCGACCTCTCAGTATGGCGTGAACCGAATGCCTCACGGCGCGCTCGCTTTTTAACGCAAGTTCCTTGCGGTCGGCGAAATCCTCAAGTGGCACGGGCGGACCGATGCGAACCGTGACGGCCAACGGGCCCGATTGCAGCACCGCCCAAGCGTGGGATTGCATTTCCATGTCCCCGTACCAGCCGACGCGCGGGCGATCTGCCCGGCCGAGAGATATCCCGTGAAGATGCGTGTAAACTATTGCAGCAGTTTGCACGACGGCCGGCCTTTTGCGCCGGCCGCTTGATTGAGTTCCCGGCAACACCGAACCGAACAAAGACGTCTTGAACGGAAGCACGCGATTGCCATCGCTCGAGGTCCCCTCGGCAAAAAGAACGATCGTGTCGCCTTGGTCGAGCCGCGCGGTAATTTCGTCAGCGGCTTCTCCTGCCGACTGGCGGCGGTTGCGATCCACAAAAACCGTGCGTTGCAACCGCGCAAGCGAAGCAACAAATGGCCAACCTCCAACCTCCTTCTTGGCAACGAATGAAACTGGCGCCACAGCAGAGAGAACCGGAATGTCGAGCCATGACGTGTGATTGCATACGAGCAAAACGGGGCTATCCGCAGCGAGCTCGCCCTCGACTGTGACGTGAATTCCCATAAGCCGGCAAACCTGGCGATGATACCAATGCGGAAATCTACGCGCGGCACTATCAGATGTTCGAACTAAGAGCGCCTGGACCGGCATCAACGGCACCGTCAGTCCGAAAAATCCGGCGAGGATTGTCGTCGCGCGCAGCTTGCTCATGGGCCGGCCTCGAACCCTTTCAACTGTCGCGTGCCGGCGTTTTCTTTTTCGGAATCGGAACACCGTAAAGTTCGAGCCGGTGGCCGACCAGCTTGTAGCCGAGTTCACGGGCGATACGCTCTTGCAGAGCTTCGATCTCTTCGTTCGAGAATTCTATGACACGGCCGCTTTCGACATCAACAAGGTGATCGTGATGCTGCCGGGAGGCTACCTCATAACGGCCGCGGCTGTGGCCGAAATCGTGGCGCTCAAGAATACCTTTTTCGGCAAATAACTTCAGCGTCCGGTAAACCGTCGATAGCGATATTCCGGCATCGATCTGGTGCGACCGGCGATGCACTTCTTCAACATCGGGGTGATCCGTTGCGGCCGATAGCACGCGCGCAATTGTGCGCCGCTGGCCTGTCATGCGCAGGCCGTACTCGGTGCAGCGCTCTTCAATGCGCGACGATGTTTGCAGACGTGTGGCAGGCATGAGCGTTCCCGGTTCCGGTTATCCAGATCGCTGCGACGACTTATAGGCACGCACGCCCGTTCAGTCCACCCAGTGGGCGGACATAAGCAACTGGTTTCAGAGC
The DNA here is from genome assembly GCA_963764605.1 of uncultured Alphaproteobacteria bacterium. Taxonomy (GTDB): domain Bacteria; phylum Pseudomonadota; class Alphaproteobacteria; order Rhizobiales; family Hyphomicrobiaceae; genus Hyphomicrobium_B. The sequence goes on along the minus strand of CAVXTJ010000009.1, from coordinate 168,031 downwards.
GTTAGCACGAGCCTCAAAGCGTCTGACGCTGGCCCTCCCGGCCTCTGATAATAGGCCTTTCTGCGGCCGGCCTCTGTGAAGCCGAGCCTGGAATAGAGGGCACGGGCGGCAACATTATCTTCGGCAACTTCAAGGAAGAGCCGGATTGCCTCCCCGCGTTTGGCGGCTCGGATCAAGCCTTCCACGAGCGTCTTGCCGAGACCTGCCCGCTGCCAGTCCGGCGCAACGCCGATGGACAGAATTTCGGCTTCATCGGCTGCCAACTGGCCGATTACGAACCCCTTGATTGACTTCGGTTCGCCTGCAACCGCGATCAATGACGTGGAAGCGGGGTGCTCAAGCATCGTCTTGATGCTCGTCTGGTCCCAGGCTGGATCAAACAGCTTGGCGTGCAGTTCTGCCAGCTCTTTGGCGCGTTCGGGTGCCGCCCAGAGCAAGCTTACGTGCTTGACGTTGCGGAACGGCGTCACGTTCGACGTCATATCGCGCTCCTCGAAACAAACGACGGCGCCGGTGGTTTAGCATCAGGAGGGCGGAGATAAAGCGGGTGCACAGTGGCTGTTGGCTTTTGGCTCATGGCCCAGAACAGCATGTCCAAGGCCTCGGGAACGAGACCGGGTGCGGTCGCATATGCGTTGAGGCCGATGCTCTTGGCAGCGTCGGCCACGGCTACAGCACCCGAGCCCGCCAGCGCCGTTGGGACTGGCCCGAGCGACTTTGCCGCTTCTAAAACCGACAGGACCGCAGGCGGGGCAAGTGACGTCAAATTCCTCGGGCAGAATCTTTCAATGTAAACTTCGCCGCGCCGCGCATCCGTTGTGATTGCGAGCTGACGCGCGCCGGACGACCTTGCTTCAGGGTTCATTGCCATGAGCTTCAAACTTGTGAGCGTAACGATGGGCGTATCGTTGACGAGCGCGAGTGCGCGTGCGGCGGCAACCGTGATCCGTGCGCCCGTGAACGTCCCGGGTCCCGTTGTGACGGCAATGAGATCGAGGTCTTCGACGGAGAGTTTTGCTTCAACGAGCGCCGCTTCAATCATCGGCAATAGCCGTTCGGCGTGTCCTGTGGTCATTGATTCGAACAGAGGGCAGATAGCCGGCGTCAGGCTGCGCAGGCCGCGGGCGGCTGCAACCGAGCAGGCATCAAAGGCTGTATCGAAAGCGAGAATGTTCATGCGTAACCGGGTTTTAGACGATCCGGGCCATTTCGTCGAAGGCTAAGCGTGGTGAACGGGGACGAATTTCAGACGCGTCCCCATAGCCCAGGTTGCATAGAAAATTAGATTTTGTCGCGGTCCCGGCGAAAAAGGCGGCATCCACAGCGTTATTGTCGAATCCGGACATCGGACCGCAATCAAGCCCTAGCACCCGGGCGGCGACGATCAAGTACGCGCCCTGGAGGCTTCCATTGCGAAAGGCCGTATCCCTAATTTTCTGGTCTTGGCCCCGGAACCAGCTCGCGGCGTTGGCGTGGGGATAGAGTTTGGGCAGGTGGTCGTAGAAATTGAGGTCGTGGCCGATGATGGCGGTGACGGCAGCTGGCCATTGATTTTGCCCGGTTGCCTTCGTCCAAAAGCGGACTGAGCTTGGCTTTAGCTTCGGCTGACTTCACAAAGACAACGCGCATCGGCGAACAGTTCGCGCTCGTCGGTCCCATTTTCAGAACATCGATGAGGCGCCTTAAAACCAAGTCATCGACGTCGCGTGCCTGCCAGTTCGAATGCGTTCGGGCTTCGAGAAAGATCTGCGCGAGCGCCGTGGCATCAATTGGCTTTCCTGAAGCTCCGGTGGCGTCAGTCATAAAAAGTCATCCCATCAAAATCGGCCCAAAAAAGAAAAACCCCGAGGATGGCCCCGGGGTTTCATTCCTGTCTCGCTCTATTCCACAACCGCCTCAGACGGCCTGAACCGACTGAACATCGGGGCAGAAATGCTTGAGCAAGTTCTCGATACCGTTGCGCAGCGTGGCTGTGGAACTTGGGCAGCCGGCGCAGGCCCCGCGCATATGCAGATAAACTACGCCCTCGCGGAAGCCGGAAAAGATGATGTCGCCGCCATCTTGGGCGACCGCAGGACGAACACGCGTCTCGATCAGTTCCTTGATGGTCGAAACGGTCTCTTCGTCCGCCGGATCGTAGGAGCCTTCTTCGCCGTCATTCGCGCCATCTTCAGCCGCTACCGGCTTGCCGGACACGTAGTGTTCCATGATCGCGCCAAGCACCATTGGCTTCAAATGCTGCCACTCGATATCGCCCTTGGTCACAGAAATAAAATCCGAACCGAGAAACACGCCTTTGACACCATCAATGTCGAACAGCCGCGCGGCAAGGGGCGACGCCAGTGCATCGCTCTTGGCGCGGAAATCGGCGGTGCCATCGTTCAATACCTTTTTGCCGGGCATGAACTTCAAGGTCGACGGATTGGGTGTGGCTTCGGTTTGAATGAACATAGCGCCTCTCGTGTATTGGGCTGTGGGCAGGGCCTATAGCGCTGCCGTTTTGCAAACGCATCCAACCAATTAGAACAATTCTAACATAGAGAACGCCAGCCCGATTGTCGAGGCCGGTCCGTTCACAATCACGCCAATGCCTTGATTTCTTCCAGCGACAGTTTGCCCGGCACCACAGTTACAGGCACGGGGAAACCACCAGCCGCGTTCCCCGCCGCAAGCGATGACACCAATGGCCCTGGGCCCTTGGCATCGGTTGATGCCCCAAGTACCAGAATGGCAATATCCTCGTCCTCAGCAATCAGTTTCAGGATCTCTTCGGCCGGTGGCCCCTCGCGAATGATTTCTTCCGAGGCGACGGACTCAAATCCTGCAAGGTTCAACTTGCGCCGGAAAAGGCGAAACAACGCCTTAGCTTTGGTTGTCTCTTCTTCAAGCTGCTTTTGCCTGACGCCCATCCAATGCTGATATTCGCCCGGCTCAATAACGTACAGCATCACGACAGAGCCAGACGAGCGCTGCACGCGCGACGCTGTGTAATAGAGCGCGCTTTCCACTTCCTGGCTCTCGTCCACGACGAGCAGGAACTTGCGGCTATGACCAGATTCAAATGACCGGCGCGGCTTCATGGCGTTCATGCTGCCATCCCAAAGCTGTCACTGCAATCGAAGAGATGTGTGCTCAAGAGCGCAAGAGCCCCGCGATATCCTTGACTTGATCCATAACGGGCTTGGCAATAGCGCGCGCCCGGGCCGAACCGTTCGCCAGGACCTTGTCTATTTCAGCAGGGTCAGCCATTAGCCGCTGGGCTTCGCCGCCAATTTTTCCAAGTTTGTCAGTGGCAACCTCAGCCAGCGCTTTCTTGAAAGCCGAGAACTGCTGGCCACCAAAATCTTTGAGCACGCTATCAACGGGCATGTCGGTCAGTGCTGCGTAAATACCAACCAGGTTTTCCGCTTCCGGGCGTCCTTCAAAGCCTTTTGCTTCGCTCGGAATGCCGTCGGCATCTGTTTTCGCCTTCTGGATCTTCTTTGCGATCGTGTCGGCATCGTCCGTCAGATTGATGCGCGACAAGTCTGATGGGTCGGACTTCGACATCTTTTTGGTGCCGTCTCGCAGGCTCATGACGCGTGTTGCAGGCCCCGTGATCACAGGGTCGGGTTGGGGGAAAAAAATGCCATCAGCAAATCCAGCAGCAACGATTTCCTTTTTAAAGTCGTTGTTGAACTTCTGCGCGATGTCCCGCGCCAGTTCGAGATGCTGTTTTTGATCTTCGCCGACCGGCACGTGCGTCGCACGGTAGACGAGGATGTCGGCCGCCATCAGGTTTGGATAAGCGTAGAGCCCGACGGACGCCTGCTCTTTGTCCTTGCCGGCCTTCTCCTTGAACTGGGTCATACGATTGAGCCAGCCGAGGCGGGCAACGCAATTGAACACCCAAGCGAGTTCGGCGTGCTCGACGACTTGGGATTGGTTGAAGAGGATGCTCCTCTTCGGATCAAGTCCGGCGGCAATGTAAGCGGCCGTGACCTGGCGGATAGAGTTGCGCAGTTCTGCCGGTTCCTGCCAGACCGTGATGGCGTGCAGATCAACCACGCAATAGATACACTCGTGCGTCTCCTGCATCTTGATCCAATTGACCATGGCACCGAGATAATTGCCGAGATGCAGGCTCCCGGTCGGTTGCATACCGGAAAAGACGCGCGGGCTGATCTTCATCGTTGTCCCAATCTTTCGAATACGGCGCGGGTTATGGCCTGCCACATCAGGTGAGGCAAGGCCGAACATGGTTTTTTCCGGCTGGGATCAACTTGACCGGCGGGTAAAACGCTTCAGCTGGGCCGGCGTCATGACGCCCGTTGCCAGAATGAAAATCGCAAACGTCACGAGACCGATGGCAACGAGGCCGCCAAGTGCCGCGGCTTCGACAAAAAAGCCCTGCGACGCCTGCATAAAGGGTCCAAGCCACCCGCGCGCGAGATACAGAACCGCCGCCATGGCAAGACTGGCAACCCCTATCAAGGGCAGGTTACGGCGCAAGCGATCATCAGTCTTGAAGTCACCACGCTGGTGAAGCGTCGACCAAAGCAGCCACGCATTGAGCCAACCGCCAAGGGACGTTGCAACCGCGATGCCAAGTTGCGGCATCCATCCCCAGCTGCGAAACAGGAAGAACAGCGCGATCGAGCCGAGCGTATTCGCCGTCAAACTGATGGCAGCGAAGCGCATCGGCGTCTTGGTGTCTTCGCGGGCGAAGTAAGCGGGCGAGAAGACTTTAATCAATACGAATGCCGGAAGTCCGAGCGCAAAAACCGAAAGTACGGTCGCCGTCGCGGCTGTATCGGCCGCCGTAAACGCGCCGCGTTCGAACAGCACATGGATGATTTCCGCCGGAATAATCGCGAGCGCCAGTGCGGCCGGGATCGTCAACAGCATTGCAAATTCAAGGCTGCGATTTTGGCTGTCCATCACGCCGTCCATATTGCCGGCACGCAACTGCCGGGCGACATCTGGCAACAGCACAACGCCGACGGCAATGCCAACAATTGCGAGCGGCAATTCATAAAGCCGGTCGGCATAGTAGAGTTGCGAAACCGCACCCGGCTGCATGGTCGCGATCATCGTGCCGATGGCGATATTGAGCTGCGTGACACCGCCCGAAACAATACCGGGGATGCCGAGTTTCCAAAGCCGCCTCAGATCGTCCGTCCACTTGGGCCAGCGCAACTTCAGCGTCAAGCCGGCGCGCTTCATACCCCACATCAAGAGCATCAATTGCAGGATGCCGGCAGTGAACACGCCGAGTGCCTGAATGATACCTGCTTCCGCACCGGCCTTATAGCCGAGCCACAGAGCTATAAGCGTCGCAGCATGTCATCACCACGTTGAGAACGATCGAGACTGATGAACTTTCCGCAAACCGGCCGACCGAATTCAACGCGCCCGACATCAGCGCGACCAGCGACATGCATAGAAGGTATGGCATGGTAATGCGGGTCAGCAGAACGGCGAGATCGAACTTCTGCGGCTCGGCGTCGAAACCGGGGGCCAATCCGTACATCAGGAACGGCATCGCCAGTTCCGCGACGATGGTGAGAATGAGCAGGATGAATAACAGGCCAGCCATCGCCTCTTCTGCGAAAACGCGCGCGGCCTCTTTGCCTTCACCTTCAACTTTTTTGGCGAATATTGGTACAAACGCCGAGTTAAACGCGCCCTCTCCAAACAGGCGCCGGAAAAGGTTCGGAAAGCGAAACGCGACCACGAACGCATCCGCCACCCAGCCGGTCCCCAGAGAGGCCGCTATCAAGATGTCGCGGACAAAGCCGAAGACGCGGCTCAAGAGCGTCAGCCCGCCGACCGTCGCAAAGGATTTGTAGAGTGTCATGGGAGAAGTGAAGTAAAGCGCTTCGGCGTGCGAGGCAAGGAGTGGAGCTTGCGTGCCATGTTTATTCCGATGCAGCGTTGTCGAATGGATTGTGTCCCTTCGGGTTGGTCCGAGTTGTCTCGGCCTCAGGAACGAGCTTCCAGTATTGCCGAAATCGCTACTATATCCATCGCTGGCGCGAAATCACCAATGGACCGATTAAGTAGATTGGGCAATGCCAGTTGTTTGTGCGCCTTGCAGCACAGTTGTCAGTCGTTCCCGGATGGCATTCTGCCGTGTGTCGCTGACAATCTGCTTGCCCGTCAAATCGGTGACATAGAAAACGTCAACTGCCTTTTCACCAAACGTCGTGATGTGTGCCGACGTGATGTCGAGAGAGAGGTCAGAAAGGCTGCTCGTCAAATCATAGAGCAAGCCCGGCCTGTCCCGTCCGGCCACTTCGATGACGGTGAATCGCTCCGATATTGCATTGTTGATGACCACTTCCGGTGCGACGGTAAAGGCCTCAACACCGCGCACGCCGGAACGCTTTCTCTGTAGGAGTGTTGCAAGCCGTTCTTTGCCATCCAACAGACGATCGATCGTGTCGCCGATACGATTGGCGCGGCGGATTTCGTCGTCGTCGCTAGGAAACTCACGATTGAGAAGGAACGTATCGAGCGCAAACCCATCGCGCGTAGTCGTGATATGGGCGCCTGCGATATTGGCACCCGCCGCGGCGCAAGCGCCTGCGAACAAGGCCAACAGGCGCGGATGATTTGGCGCGTAAACCGTCAATTCTGTGACAGCGGTGAAACTATCGGTTTTGACACGCGTAGCCAGCTTCTTTCCTGCGCGCTCGGCGCCCAGAAGCAATTCGGCGTGCTCAACTTGTGTTGCCGTATCAGTTCTCATCCAGTAGTTGGCGTAGTGCCGATCGATAAAGTTCTGGACGTCAACGGCTGGCCATTTGGCAAGCGCACTGCGCAGAGCGGTCTGCGCTTCGGCCAGACGTTCCTCGCGCCGCATTTGCGTGTGGCCGCCAGACACCAGAGGTTCCGTCTCATAGTAGAGCGTGCGCAGAAGCTGACCTTTCCAGCCGTTCCACACACCGGGACCAACAGCTCGAATATCGGAAACCGTCAAAAGGAAGAGCAGATTGAGGCGCTCAGGGCTCTGCACACGCGCGGCAAAATCCTGCGCAGTTCTGGGATCGGAGATATCGCGCGATTGAGCAACGTTGCTCATCGTCAGATGTTCTTCTATCAGCCAGACAACAAGTTCTGTCTCGGCCGCAGTCATTCCCAAACGTGGGCATAGCTCACGCGCTATTCGCGCACCAACGATGGAATGATCTTCGGTGCGGCCCTTGCCAATATCGTGCAAAAGCGCCGCCACGAACAGGGCACGTCTGTTTTGGATCGATTTAATGATGACGGTCGATAGCGGCAACTCGACAGCCATATCGCCCTTTTCGACCTCAATGAGATTGCCGACCGTGCGAAGCAAATGCTCATCGACCGTATAGTGATGGTACATGTTGAACTGCATCATCGCGACAACGCGGCCGAAATCGGGAATGAACCGCCCCAAGACGCCGGCTTCATTCATGCGCCTGAGGACACTTTCAGGATCCGATGATTGCGTTATCAAGTCGAGAAATATCCGGTTGGCTTCCTCGTCATTCCTCAGTTTGTCGTCGATCAGGCGGAGCGACTGCCGCAACTGGCGGATCGCATTAGGGTGCAGGTAGCCGCCCGTACTTTCGGCATGCGCGAAAAAGCGAATGAGATTGACGGGATCACGTTTGAAGACGTCAGCATCGGAAACATTGAGACGCTCGTTGTCGATGCGAAAATCCGTACGCTGGCGCACCTGGCGCCGGCCGGCCCAGCCGAGCGGCTTGAAAAACCGGCCAAGGCTTGGCGCTGCCTTCAGCTGCTGCATTTCCAATGCGCCGCACAGAATAGTGGTCAAATCGCCAACTTCCTTGGCAACGAGAAAATAATGCTTCATGAAGCGTTCGACGGCGCGCATGCCACCGCGATCTGAATACTTGAGGCCAGCCGCCATTGCAGGCTGCAATTCAAACGTGACGACTTCTTCCGCGCGCCCGGTCAAGAAGTGGAGCATGCAGCGGACACTCCAGAGGAAATCTTCACATTTGCCAAATGTCTGCACTTCTTCGGGGGTGAAGATTCCGGCCTTAACCGCCGCTTGTCCGACTTCCTGACCAAAAATGTACTTCGACAGCCAATGCAGAGTATGCAGATCGCGCAACCCACCCTTGCCGTCTTTGACATTGGGTTCGACTTTGTAGCGGCTCTCACCCGACCTGCGGATACGCTCATCGCGCTCTGACATTTTTGCGTCGATAAATTGGCGCGCCGTACCCTTCATCACATCCGAGCGGAAACGATCCTCGAATTCGGCAAACAGCTGCCGGTCGCCGTGAATGAGCCGGGCGTCAAGCAAGGCCGTACGAATGGTAATGTCGGACGTTCCAAGTTTGACGCATTGGTCCACTGTGCGTGTTGCGTGACCGACCTTGAAACCGAGATCCCACAATAGATAGAGCATGTATTCGGCAACACTCTCGCCCCATGGGGTTTGCTTGTAGGGCAGGAGAAACAGCAGATCGATATCCGAGCCAGGCGCCAACAGCCCGCGGCCATACCCCCCGGTCGCCACAACTGCCATACGCTCGGCATCGGAAGGGTTTGTGGCACGATAGACGTGAGACACTGAGTAGTCATAAATCAGCCGGATGAGGTCGTCTTGAAACCGAGACAATGAGGCTGCGCAATTGCGGCCGTTGCCCGTTGCTTCGAGCTGCTCGCGTGCGGCTTGCCGCGCGTGTTTGACCAGGGCCTTCAGGCGCTCAACGACTGCGGGCCGTGGATCCACGCGATCATTGTAGAAACCGGTGAGCTCGTCGCGCAGCCCATGGGGGTCAAAGTAAGGCGGATGCTTATGCATGATTACAGACTACCGCCCTTTCTTGCGCACGGAGTCAGCAAGATTTTTGAGTTCATAGAGTTTTTCCAGTGCTGCCTTTGGCGTCAATTCATCGGGCCGCACCGTGTCGAGCATTTTTTCTATTGCCGAGCCTTCTGTCTGACTGGGTCCGCTCTTTGGCCGGATCGCTGCGAAAAGGGGCAACTCGTCGAGCGCCGCCTCCTTGTCGCGCGGACGCCGGTCGCTCTTTTCCAGGAGCGCAAGCACTTCACCTGCACGATTGACAACCGTTTGCGGAAGCCCCGCGAGCTTTGCAACTTGAATACCATACGACCTGTTCGCAGCGCCCGCCTTGACCTTGTGCAAGAAGACAATCTCATCGTGCCACTCGGCAACGTCCATGGTCACATTGGCTACTCCCGGCAAGCGGCGCGCCAATGCCGTCAGCTCATGGTAGTGGGTTGCAAATAAGCAGCGGGCCTTGGTCACACCGTGCAGATATTCAACTGTCGCCCAGGCAATCGAAAGACCGTCGAACGTTGCCGTACCACGCCCAATTTCGTCAAGTATAACGAGCGAGCGATTTGTTGCTTGATGCAGGATTGCTGCGGTCTCGACCATCTCGACCATAAAGGTCGAGCGCCCACGCGCGAGATCGTCAGACGCGCCGACGCGCGAGAACAACCTGTCGACGACACCGATATGCGCGAACTTCGCGGGAACATAAGATCCAATCTGGGCCAAGACCGTCATCAAAGCGTTCTGACGCAGGAACGTCGATTTACCTGCCATGTTCGGACCAGTCACCAGCCAGATCCGTGCGTCCGGCATTTCGTCGAACCCGGGCGGGGGAGCAGGACCTGCGCGGCTCAACAAGCAGTCGTTTTCAATGAACGCACTTGTTTGCGATCTCGCCAGAGCTTGTTCTACGACCGAATGACGGCCGCCGCGAATGTCGAACGTCTCGGAGGCATCGATCATGGGGCGCACATAATTCTGTTCGCGCGCCAGTACGGCAAGACTGGCGTACACGTCAAACACTGCAAGCGCCGACGCAACCCGGCCGAGCGCTTGATCCTGCTCGCCAATCGAGTGCGCCAACGCGTTGAAGATATCCTGTTCAAGATTTAGCGAGCGTTCAGTGGCAGACGCGATCTGACCCTCGATCTCAATCAGTTCGGCCGTCGTGAAGCGCACCGCATTGGCCATCGTCTGGCGATGCCGGAATGTTTCGCTAAGTGGTGCCGACAGCAGAGGTTTGGCATTAAGTTGCGTCGCCTCGATGAAGTAACCAAGGATATTGTTGTGACGCACTTTGAGCGTTTTGATTCCCGTCTCGTCGACGTAGCGCGCTTCTAGCGCCGCCATCACCGTACGGCTATCGTCACGCAAGCGGCGGGCATCGTCCAGATCCTTGCTGTAGCCGGATTTGATAAACCCTCCGTCGCGGCGCAAGTGTGGAAGTTCCTCCCCAAGCGCGGTTTGTAGCGACGCCTCAAGCGACGGCGCGACGCCCGACAGCTGATTTGCGATGTCAGCCAGAGCTGTGGGCAGGCCAAGCCCATCCGACGAATGCAAAAGCGTTTTGCAGCACGCCGACGCAGCCCCCAACCCATCGCGCACAGCGCCAAGATCGCGCGGGCCGCCACGGCCGAACGCAAGCCGGGTCAAAGCGCGGGCAATGTCGGGTGCCGAACGCAGCGCCATCCTCACGTCGTCGCTCAGACGCGGACGCTCAGCCAAAAAACTGACAGCATCCAACCGGGCTTCAATCGCGTCCACGTTTGCAAGCGGGCTGACGAGCCGGGCCTGCAACTCACGCGCGCCAGCGCCCGTTATCGTTCTGTCGATCGCCGATAACAAACTGCCCGACTTGTCGCCCGAGGAAGAGCGCACGAGTTCGAGGCTAGCGCGGCTGGCAGCGTCGATTGTCAAAATGAGAATCAGAACCTGTCTTTTTCGGCGCCCGGAGCAGTGGTTTGCGCCCCATTTGCGTGAGGTCGATGTATTTCAGTACGGCGCCGGTAGCTGCAAGTTCGGCGCGCGAGAACGTGCCAAAGGCTCCCAGCTCTTTGACACCGAGGCGCTCTTTGAGATCACGTTCGCCCGAAATGCTGTCGAAATAAGTTGAGGGAACTGGCGTCGGCTTCGCGCCCGCCACGTCGATCCACCTCCGCAGTTCGCCATCACGCAGCAGGCCGTCAGATACCACGATCTCACTTGGCGACAGCCGCACGAGTTCGCCGGCCAGATCCGGGCCCCTGACTTCGCCGATTTCGCATTCGCCCGTTGAGATATCGACCGATGCCAGCGCCAATGCGGCGCCCGGAGACAGAACGGAGCCATCCAATTCGCCATACCGGAAAATGGCGGTCAGGTAGTTGCGGGCCTTGGCATCGAGCAGCGCATCTTCGGTCAGCGTGCCAGGCGTGACGAGCCGCACCACGTCGCGTTTGACGACCGCTTTGGCGCCACGCTTGCGTGCTTCCGCCGGATCTTCGAGCTGCTCGCACACGGCAACGCGATAACCTTGGCGAATAAGCCGCTGCAAGTATTCATCGGCGCGATGGATCGGGACGCCACACATCGGAATGTCGCTTCCGGCATGCTTGCCGCGTTTGGTCAGAACGATACCGAGCGCTTGCGATGCGGTGGCAGCATCGTCGAAGAACAGTTCGTAAAAATCCCCCATGCGGTACCAAAGCAAGCTATCGGGATTAGCCGCCTTGATTTCAAGATACTGTGCCATAGAGGGAGTTGCCTCGGAGGACACGACACGGCCGCCGGCCGCAACTGGTCCCGCGCTCGCGTCTGGACTAGAAGCGTCAGACACATGCTCCTCGCTATCATCATGTTCTGGGACGCGTCGGTTCGGCATGGCCTAAGAATTCAATTCCTATCATTTGTGGACGCGATATGCCGCTCAGTCATTAACGCAGCGGCGCGAGGATATGCCGCTATTCGCACAGCGGATACTACGAAAGCCTAGTCCATGCATAGGTTGTGCAGAAGCCAACCACAACCTAGTGTGCGTGGCTCATTCGGGTTCCTATGCCCGCCACTGGCGGACCAATTCCTGGAACTCCGCTCAATTCATCGATAGCAATGGTTCACACCCCATGGCCACACAATTTCGTGCTGCGCGATTCACGGCCCAAGAAGCTTTGCAGTTTCACGCCGGAGGAAAACCCGGCAAGCTGGAAATTACGCCGACCAAGCCGCTCGCTACTCAGCGCGATCTAGCGCTCGCATATTCGCCGGGCGTAGCGGTGCCCGTGCAGGCCATTGCCCAGAATCCGGCAGATGTCTATGCCTACACCAATAAGGGCAATCTCGTCGCCGTCGTCTCGAACGGCACGGCGATCCTTGGGCTTGGCAATTTAGGTGCGCTCGCAGCAAAACCCGTCATGGAGGGCAAGGCGGCGCTCTTCAAACGCTTTGCCGACATCGACTCGATCGATCTCCTCGTGGATACCGAAGACGTCGAGGCCTTCATCAATTCTGTGCGATATCTTGGACCCTCGTTCGGCGGCATCAACCTCGAAGACATAAAGGCCCCGGACTGCTTCGTCATCGAAGAGAAGCTGAAAGAACTACTCGATATCCCGGTGTTTCACGACGACCAGCACGGCACGGCCATCGTTGTCGCGGCCGGCGTACTCAATGGCTTGAAGGTCGTCGGCAAAGACATTGCCAAGGTGAAACTCGTCTGCGCGGGTGCAGGCGCCGCCGCGTTAGCGTGTCTCAACTTACTGCTGAAGATCGGTCTCAAACGCGAAAATGTATTCGTTTCCGACATTGAGGGCGTGGTCTACGAAGGCCGCACAAAGTTGATGGACCCCTACAAGGCGCCCTTCGCACAGAAGACCGAGGCACGGCAACTTGCCGACGTCATGAAAGGCGCCGATATTTTTCTCGGCCTTTCCGCCGCAGGCGTGGTGTCGCGCGACATGGTCGTGTCTATGGCAGGGAAACCACTGATCTTCGCAATGGCTAATCCCGACCCCGAAATCAGCCCCGATGACGTCCACGCCGTCCGCCCGGATGCAATCATGGCGACCGGCCGTTCCGACTACCCCAACCAGATCAACAATGTTTTGTGCTTTCCTTTCATCTTCCGCGGTGCCCTCGACGTTCAGGCGACGACCATCAACGACGCCATGAAGATCGCAGCCGCCGAAGCGATCGCAGAGCTTGCCCGCGCCGAAGTGCCCGATCAAGTGATGGCTGCGTTCCACGGCGAACGTCCTGTCTTCGGACCCGGATACATCATTCCCGCGCCGTTCGATCCGCGACTGATGTCTCACGTGCCAGCGGCTGTCGCAAAAGCAGCAATGGATTCAGGCGTGGCGCGCAAGCCGATTGCCGATCTCGATGGATATGTCGCCCATCTGAAGGGGCGTCTCGACCCGATCGCCGGCTGGCTGCAATCGACATTCGACGCCGTCCGCAGCGACCCTAAGCGCGTTGTCTTTGCCGAGGGCGAGGACCAGGCCGTCGTCCGCGCCGCGCACGTTTACTTCAACCAAGGCTTAGGCCAGCCCATTCTCATAGGCACGCGCGAAGTGGTCACCGAGCGTTTCCGCGAACTGGGCGTGCCCCTGCGCAGCGACTACGAACTCGTCGACACGCGCACCTCGCCGCACGTCGAAGAATTCACGGAGTTTCTCTATTCGCGCCTGCAGCGGCGCGGGTATTTGAAACGCGATTGCCAGCGCCTCGTTGCCAACGAACGCAATGTGTTCGCGGCTCTGATGGTGATCCACGGCTATGCGGACGCCATGGTCTCGGGCGTTACGCGCAACTGGACGAGCGTCTATCGCGACGTGCACCGCGTCATGGATGAAAAGCCGGGCCGGCATGTCATCGGCATTTCACTCGCAATTTGCCGCGGCCGCGCCGTTCTCATCGCCGACACCAGCATTCACGATATGCCGACGGCCGAAGAGCTCGCCAATATCGCGACCGAAGCCGCCCGCACGGCGCGCAACTTCGGCATCGAGCCGCGCGTGGCGCTGCTCGCCTACTCGACCTTCGGCCAGCCGCGCGGCGAACGCTCCGATCAGGTGCGCGAGGCGGTTGAAATCCTGCAGGAGCGTCAGGTCGATTTCGAGTATGACGGCGACATGGCCGCCGACGTTGCCTTGAACAAGGCATTGATGGGCCACTATCCGTTTTGCCGCCTATCCGACACGGCCAACGTGTTGGTGATGCCAGCGTTCCACGCAGCCTCGATCTCGACCAAGATGCTGAAGGAACTGGGCGGCGCCACGATCATCGGGCCGATCATCGTCGGCCTGTCGCATTCGGTGCAGATCTGCTCGTTCGGCGCGACCGACGCCGACGTCGTTAACATGGCCGCATTGGCAGCGTATGGCGCGGGAAGAGTGTAGCGGAATTTCCGGTTTTTGGCCCGAATCTGGCTGCTATCCTCCCCAATACCCACTGCTGAATTTCGGATGGCCTTCCATTGTGGCTGGGCACATTGGAGGCTATGGGAGGTGGCGTCGCGTCGTCTCGATCGCGCTGCGCGGCACATAATCGCGCTGCGCGGCACATGGCGGAGGTGGCAATGGATTGCTCGGCAACTACCATGCATCCGGCGCCGAACTGAATTAGAATGCGGACACGCACTCCCCCGGCAGAGCAGTAGGGACGCACCCATGAAGTATATCGCGCCGATTGCCGTGATCGCCATCATACTCCTTCAATTTAGCGGCGCAGTTCCGCAGTCGAGCGTCGGCGGTCCGATGACCCTCGCGCTGGTTCTTCTCGGCGCCGCAGTGGCCATCGGGATCCACGAGGCATGGACGAACAAGCGGGGTGTGCTCGGCTGGATCGTGAGCATCGTGGTCTCGCTCGCCGGCGCCTTCGTGGCCGCCGAGATAGGAAACTTGGCTATTGTACCGATACTCTTGCTCCTCGAACGGACGGGGTTGCTGGCGGCCATGGGAAATCTGAATGGGTCGCTGGCGGCCACGGGAGGCCCCCTGCTTTATGTCTCGTTGGCCGGCATGATGCTCCTCATGCTGCTGGGGTCGTCGATTGCGCTGCGGCTCGTGAACCGGTGGAGATGAGTTTCTTCCAGTCGTGGAAGCGGGGCAGCGACGACTGCTCGTTTGATCGCTTGCTGTTGGTCTTCGTTATCTCCGGCTGAACGACGGCCGCTCATGGCCCTCAAAAAACTCCCCCACCCCTCACGCATCGACCGCAATTCGGCTCTTGGTTTCTTCGGGTGCGCCGTAGTGTTCGAAGTAGCGGGGATCTATTTTTTCAACCGGCAACATGATGAGCACATCGGTTGTGCCAAATTGCCTGTCTATCACCGCACCATCGCCAACGGTCGCGCCAAGACGCAAGTAGGCTTTGATGAGCGGCGGCATAGCTTTGAGGGCCGCTTTCAGATCGACCTTCTCCTTCGCCAAGCGATCCATCGGCACATGGAGGCGGGCGTGCGCTCGGCAGCGCCATTCCGGAGGCGACATGGCATGGTGATGCAGAAAACTCAGCGCCATGGCGTGCTCGTCAGGGTCCGTGCCTTCAAAGCTGGCGCAGCCGAGCATGACGTCGATCTTGTGCTCGCGGACGTAGGTCCACAGCCCATGCCACAACAGTTCGACTGTTCGTTTGTTGCGATACGGCGCAAGCACGCACGACCGGCCGAGCTCCATGAAGCGATACCCCGGCGAGCGCGACTTCATAAGCGGAAGAATGTCGTATTCACCGGCCGTGTAAAAACCGAGTGATCTCTCGGCGGTGTCCTGGCGCAAAACGCGATACGTACCAACGACCGTCGGGGTGGGACGGCCGCCACCGTGGTTCTTGCCTTCCGGCTTCGATAGATCGACGACGAGGAGATGATCGCAAATCGCGTCGTAAGCGTCTTCATCGCGACGGCGGAACTGCGCGAGCCGGCTCGGCATTGCCGACATTTCTTCATAGAAAACTTGATAACGCAGGCGTTGCGCGAGTTTAATCTCCGCGCGTGTCCGGGCCAGACGCACCTCGAGGTTGCCGACGCGGCCGTAAATCTTGGGTTCAAGGTGCCGGGAAAATCCCGCAAAACCGGGTGTCTTGTCTTGCAGCGCTTTCAGCGCCACCAAGCTTTTGGGTAAGGCGCGGAACTTATCAAGTGCGCTTGCTTGCACTCTGCCCGGCCTATTCTGCTGCATGTCGCGATCGACCCCGAATTGCGCCCGATAGCCTAACTTATAACCGACCAATTAGCACGATTCCATGACAGTTCTACAAAGGCCTGCCGCCAGTCCGGCCTTAGAACAAACTAGCGAGCAATGTACTTGGCGTCATCAATCGGCCGTGCGGCATCGGCGATGAGGATTGGCACGCCATTTTTGATTGGAAAGACAAGCCCAGCCGCACGGCTAATCAGCTCCTGCTTGGCTGCATCATATTCCAGTCTGGTCTTTGTAAGCGGGCACACGAGCAGTTCCAACAGCCTGGGATCGACGCCATGGCTTGGAGCCAGATCTGGTTCATCAGCCGGCATTGTGTTCCGTCCTCTTCACAGCCTATAGCTGCGATCTATGGCTACTGTAGTGTTGTACCGCTGCTGCCATTCGACGCCAGTTCGATTTCCGCCAGCGCGACGAGCACTTCAGCTCTGGTTTTGAGATCGGCTGCTTCAAGCAAGGCTTGCTTTTCTTCAGGACCATACGGGCACATAACCGACAGGGCGTTGATCAGGTATTCATTTGACGCCCGCTGGATAGCCGCCCAATCCGTCTTGAGTGAATTAGCTTCCAAATAGCTTTTGAGCACACGCAAAAGATTGGGCCGGTCGACAGATTCTTCGCCGAGACCTGACGTTAAATCCGCAGCGAAGCGATCATAGCTCACACTCATGACGCGGTAGGGTTTGCCGGTTACGGCTTCATCAATGATTTGGAAGCGAGTGAGGCCCGTGAGCGTGATCACATAACGGCCATCATCCAGTTCTTGGTAGGACGTAATCCGGCCGGTACACCCGATGCGATGAAGGCCGAACGATTTCCCAAGCGGGCTCTCGTTGCTATCGTCTTCATCGGCACTGGATGGCTGAAGGACACCGAGCACCCGTTCGCCCGACATGACGTCATCGATCATAGTCAAATAGCGCGGCTCGAAAACGTTGAGCGGCAACGTGGCGCGCGGCAACAAAATAGCACCTCTCAGTGGGAAGACCGCAATCCTTGGGGGAAGGTCGGCTGGCCTGCGGTAGCGCTGTGCAAGTCCCACGAGTTCACGTCTCCTTCATTCAGTTCCGGCGGTCGCCGCCCTCAGGGAGTTGCCCTTGCCCGTCAGCTAAACAACAGCGATGACAAGCGGCGCCGGCCCTCGCCGACCAGAGGTTCCTTTGAGCCCCAGGCATCAAAAAATTGCAGTAGCTGTTTGCGCGCCGCCTCGTCATTCCATTTGCGGTCGCGGCGCATGATTTCCAAGAGGTGATCGAGAGCTTCCGCTTTTTTTCCCATGCCCGCAAGGCCGATGGCCAGATCGAAGCGCGCCTGGTGGTCCGACGGATTGGATTCGAGGCTCAGCTCAAACCCAGCAAGGTCGCCGACGTTCGCCGCCTTTTCCGCCAGGTCCAATGCAGCATTGACCGCCTCGACAACCGGGATACTGCGCTTTTCAGGGACAACGAGAGAGATTGTCTGCCGGGCGCGGCCATAGTCGCCGGTCTTTAGATAGCATTGGGCAAGGCCGGCAAGGGCCGCCACATTCTCGCGGTCCTCCTGTAAAATGGCCGCATAAATCTCGGCCGCCCCTTGTAGATCTCCCTCGTCAATCAATTCGGCCGCTGAATTGAGCACCGCCTCAATGTCATTGGCTTCATCTGCGCCAACCAGACGCTCGACAAAAGCGCGAACTTCACTTTCTGATTGCGCGCCGACAAAACCGTCGAGCGGTCTCCCATCGCGAAACGCATAAACTGTCGGCATAGATTGAATTCGCAGTTGCGCGGCGACGGCTTGATTTGCATCGACATCAATCTTGACCAGCTTCACCTTGCCGGCAAAGGCTCGAACCACTCTTTCGAGGATCGGCGTCAACTGTTTGCAGGGACCGCACCACGCGGCCCAAAAATCAACGATCACAGGCACGTCTTTCGAGGCTTCAATCACGTCCTTGACGAAAGAGGCGGTCGTGCCGTCCTTAACAAGGTCTCCATCGCCTGCATTGGAAGGCGGGTTACTGCGGGTACCGAAGTCCATCAATCGTGTTTCCTCAACTGCAAAAAGGCAACGGCGCGCCGCTAAACGCCCGCAAGGCCCAGCGACTTTGGCTCGTGGCCGGTCTCGCGAATGAACCGCAAAAGATCGGCCAATGCAATGTTCGTTGTTGCCGTGTTCTCTAGCGGGTGACAGTTGACGCTGTCGTAGGCCAATAACTCCTGATCCAGAATGACACGGACGCGATGTTGATTGTCATTAATGATCGAAAAGGCCGTGACCGATCCGGGCGTGACACCGAGCGTTTCCATGAGCAACTCAGGCTTTCCAAACGACACCCGTCCGATCCCGAGTTTGCGTGCCAAGTATTTCAAATCCACGCGCGTCGAGCTTATGGCGATAACGAGCAGAAGCGACCCCTCCTGGCCTTTGAGGAATAGATTCTTCGTGTGCGCGCCGGGTAAGGCAATGTCTATGGTACTGCTCTCGGCAACCGTAAGAACGGGCGGATGCTCGATCGTCGTTGTGTTGATTCCCATTGTGGCTAGTTGGGCGAACAGTTCTTCCCGGGTGATTGGTTTTGGGTTCAAGATAGCCTCGCCGCCAAGAGGGGCAAATTGTTGTTTCATTGGGCTTAAAGCCCCTGCTTCGGGGCGATACAAGGGGCTTTGAGAGGGCTCTTGCAAACCATAGTCACATGAGCCATAAGGCGTGTCTCGAAGCGCCAAAAGCGCTGACCCCAAGATGGATGCGGGTGTAGCTCAGCGGTAGAGCACGACCTTGCCAAGGTCGGGGTCGAGGGTTCGATCCCCTTCGCCCGCTCCAAATTGTGTACTTCCGAATGTTTGAAGCGAAAACGGGCGCCTCGTGAGATGCGCCCGTTCGTTTTTGTATTTGGATGACGCGGCGCCTTACCAGTGACCGCGACGACCCGCCCGCGACCAGCCATAGCCTCCCTGGCGAACCAACACTTGCTCGTGGCGCACACCCGACACCGGCGGATGATGGATCACATGTTCGCCACCCGCACGTACGACGACCTGGCGATGAACCCAGCTGTGTACCGGTGGCGTGTATACTTTTTGGACAGATGCCGGACGCACAAGGACCGGCTCGGTGACCGTTTTGTAGACTGCGGGTGTCACCTGAGCGACCCGGCGCGCTGGCGAAACGACAACTTGCCGCTCAACTTCGCGAGTTACGGCCGGCACTTCAACTTTGCACATTCTTTCGCCGTGACCGAGGAACCCACGTCGGTATTCCCAACGCACGCTTGCAGGCTGCACCACAACGGATTCGCGAATGGTTCTCGTGACAGCTGGCGCATCGGCATAGGTCGTCTGAGCAGGCGTGACGAGTACGCGTTCAGAGCGGTGGCTATACTGCGCCGGCGTTTCGACCGCACTCCAGCGGCCAGGCGAAACGACGACACGTTCCGACCGCGTTTCAACGACTGGCGGCCTGCGCACGACCTGGGTGAAACCGGGACGCACGACAACCTGCCGTGCCTGGGTTGCATAAACGTCTGGTAGGCGGACCTTTTCATAGCAAGCGATTTCACGCCCGCCCCGGCCGCAACCGTGATCAAAAGCGAGCGCTTCACCGGCAAACGCCGCGCTCATGAAAGCCACAGCAAATGCGGCCAAGGAACCGTTACGCATATTTGGAGTCTCCTGCTGAGAATGCGAGTCATGGGCCACGAACTAGGGCCACGAATTCGGCCACGAATTAGGACCGCAACGGCGGCTTTGCGGGCAGAGCACCTTCGGCAGGCAGGGTTGGAGCCGTATTTTGACCCGCCCAATCTTCCAGAGGTGCCCCTCTAGGCAAGACAATAAACCGGGACCGCCAACTGCCGAAGGACTAGCCGTCCGTTTGGTAAACCTGTTAAGGCTTGCATGGCGTCAAGAGCGCTTTCGATCATGCGATCTATCGAATTCGCAACCGAACAAAAGGACTGTATCAACCATGTTTGCTTTTTCCCTCAATTCGCGGAACCGTCCGCTTGCGTTGTTCGCAACGATGATCGCTGCGCTGGCCGTTGCAGGCTGTGGCGTCAACAATATCCCAACCTACGAACAGTCGGCCAAGGCCGCCTGGAGTGAAGTCTTGAACCAGTACAAGCGGCGCACCGACCTGATCCCGAATCTCGTCGAGACCGTCAAAGGTTTTGCCGAGCAAGAGAAATCCGTTCTGACCGAAGTCGTCGAAGCCCGCGCCAAAGCAACAGAGGCCCAAATCAATTTGCCGCCGGACGTTCTGACTAACCCTGACGCAATGAAGAAGCTTCAGGAAGCACAAGGGCAGCTCTCGGGCGCCCTGGGCCGGCTTCTGGTCACCATCGAAAAATATCCCGATATCAAATCGGGGCAAAACTTTCTGGCGCTGCAGAGCGCACTTGAGGGAACTGAGAACCGCATCGGTGTGTCGCGGCGCGACTACATTGAAGCCGTGCGCGTCTACAATACCGAGTTGAACACCATTCCCGGACGTTGGTGGAAGTCATTCATGTATCCTGCGTCGAAGGAAATGGCGTCATTCGAAATTCCGGCAGAAGAACAGAAAACGCCGAAAGTCGATTTCGACACCAAGAAGTAGCGCGGCATCTGCCGCAAGCAGGATGCTGTCTCATGGGTGGCGCCGCGACCCTGACTTTGGGTTTCTTTGCTCGCAACGGCTTGGCGAGAAGTGCACGAACTGCGCTTCTCGCCGGGATAATCGCGCTGTTGAGCTGGTCTCTGCTTGCGCTCGCGGCGCCCAACTATCCAGAACTCACCGGCCAAATTATCGATAACGCCAACCTGCTCAATGCAGAAGACCGGGCTGCCGTATTGGCCGAACTGCAGTCGCTTGAAGGAAAGTCCACAGATCAAGTGGCCGTTGTCACGGTCAAGTCCCTCGACGGCTATGCCATCGAAGATTACGGCATCGGCCTCGCGCGCAAATGGCAGATCGGTCAGAGAGACAAAGACAACGGCATATTGCTTATCGTTGCACCAAACGAGCGAAAGGTGCGCATCGAGGTTGGCCGCCGCCTCGAACCGGTGATGACCGACACGATGTCAAAAATTATCATCACCAATGCCATGTTGCCGAAATTCCGCCGCGGCGACTATTCAGGTGGCATTCGCGATGGTGTCCGGGACATCAAGGACGTGCTGCTTGGCGATGCCGAAGCGGTCAAGGATCGCGCTAAAGGCGGACGAACGCCCGCAAACGACCCGACGGCGATCATACACCTCATCATATTTGCGGCCATCATCGCGTTGATTTTCTGGCAGATGAAGAAGGCCGCGGACGCCCAACGGCAATGGGAACAAAATCTGACACCTGATGAGCGGCGCCGGTTACATCGCGAACGGAGGCGCAACCGGGGCAATGGCAATGTGATCGTCATCCCGGGCGGATCCGGTGATTGGGGCGGCGGGTGGAGCGGCGGTAGCGGCGGTGGCTGGTCGGGGGGCGGTGGATCGTTCGGCGGCGGCGGCGCCTCGGGCGACTGGTAGACATTGGTAGTCACTGGCAGTCACTGGCAGTCACTGGGCATCAAGAGACGTGAGATCTGAATTCGAGCGAGTAAGACATGCCATTGTTCACGACAGAAGAAAAAGAGCGCATTTCAGCGACCATAACCGCCGCCGAGCGCAAGACTTCGGGCGAGATTGTCGCCGTTGTAGCGCAGTCGAGCGACAGCTATCTCTATGTGCCTTTTCTTGTAGCAGCGCTAATCGCGCTCATCATTCCTTGGCCGCTCATTCATTTCACTTGGATGAAGGTCCAATACATCTACCTCATACAGCTTACCGTATTCTTCGCATTGCTGGCGCTCATATGGCCGAAGGCGATAAGAACGGCGCTGGTGCCCAAATCAATTCGCGCAGCGCACGCCAAGCGCCGTGCGTCAGAGCAGTTCTTAGTTCAGAACCTGCACACGACAGCCGGACGCACAGGCATCCTGATTTTCGTTTCGGTGACAGAGCGTCATGCTGAAATCCTGGCCGATAACGGAATTGATCAACGCGTTCCCCCAGGAACATGGCAAGAGATCGTCGATAGACTGACCAAGGAAATCTCGGAGGGCCGCGCAGCGGAAGGGTTTGTCCATGCCATTGAGACAGCGGGCAAACATCTCGCTAAACATTTTCCACCTGGGAAAGTTGATCCCAACGAGTTGCCCGACCACCTCATCGTGCTCGATAACTGAGATCTGGCTTGCCCTAAGCTGAGCGGGCAGGCAAATCATGATACAAGCCGTACCGGGAGAAGCGCAGAGCTTCTAGGGGAAACGGCCATGACAGCATCGAACATCGCAACCGGAACGAATGCGGCAGGGGAAACCGTGACGCGGGCGCCGCTCAGAGCGCGCGCGTCGTGGATGCTGTTCGATTGGTCGACACAGCCGTACTATACCCTGGTGCAGACTTTTTTGTTCGCCCCCTATTTCGCCAATGCGGTTGTCAATAATCAAGCCTGCGGCACGCTCATCGCGGAAGGCAGCGAAAAGGCGGCGTGCGGACAGGCGCTTTGGGGATATGCAGCGGCTATCGCCGGGTTGCTCATCGCCATCATCTCGCCCTTCCTCGGCGCGTTGGCTGACGGCCGGGGAAAACGCAAACCCTGGATCGTACTGCTGTCGCTCATTTTCCTGGCTGGGCTTTCGACACTATGGCTTGCGACTCCTGGTGCTTCGACGAATACGCTCGCGCTTGTTCTCGGCGGCTTCATCGTCGCCACGCTTGCCGCAGAACTGATGGGCGTGTTCTCAAACGCCATCATGACGGGGCTGGTGCCCAAAAGCGAACTCGGAACGCTCTCCGGCACCGGATGGGCTGTTGGATATTTCGGCGGATTGGCCAGTTTGGCGCTTGTTGCCGGTTTTCTTGTGCCGCTTCCGGGCGAAGCCAAAACGCTACTCGGCTTTGATCCCTTGTTGCAGCTCGATCAAACAACGCGGCAAGGCGACCGCCTCACCGGGCCATTCTCCGCCTTGTGGTTCGTCGTCTTCATGATCCCGTTTTTCATGTTCGTGCCCGACAAGGTTGCCACAAAAGTGCGCGCACATCCGCAACGCTCGGCAGGCGCGGAACTTTGGGACACGATCAAGTCTCTCCCCTCAATGCCGAGCCTGCTGATATTTCTCATCGCCCGCATGCTCTACACCGACGGATTGACCGCCATCTTCACGTTTGGCGGAATTTACGGCGCTTCGGTTTTCAATTGGGGACCGCTGGAACTTGGCATATTCGGGATCGTTCTCACCCTCTTTGGTGCCCTTGGAGCGCTGATCGGCGGACGTCTCGACGATAAGATCGGGCCCAAGACCGTCATCATCGCCGCGCTCATCATACTTCTGGCTGGCGCGATTGGGATCTTGTCGGTCGACAAGACCCACATACTGTTCTCGACCGAAGTTGCAGCCAAGGCAGAAGGCTCTAAGCCGTTTTCTGCAATCGGCGAACAGGTGTTCCTGGCCTTTGCAATCGTCGTCGGGCTTGTTGCAGCACCTGTGCAGGCCGCAAGCCGCTCCTTGCTCGCGCGCCTCGCGCCCGCCGATAAGATTACACAGTTTTTTGGACTATTTGCATTTTCGGGAAAAGTGACCGCATTCCTGGCACCGTTTCTCGTGGCGCTGGTCACACAGGTTTCCGGCAGTCAGCGCATCGGCATGTCGGCCGTGCTCGCGTTCCTGGTTATTGGGGCCGCCATGATGTTGTTTGTGAAGACGCAGCCGAACGAGGGTGTCTGACCGATTACGCCGGAGGCGTACCTCCAGCACGACGGGTCAGACACCACTCCTGCAACCTCAATGCCGGAAGTGACGCATCCCGGTCATGACCATAGCGAGTCCTTTTTCGTCCGCCGCCTTGATGACCTCGTCATCTCGCATCGAGCCGCCCGGCTGAATGACAGCCGTCACGCCCGCGTCCGCGGCCGTTAGCAAACCATCGGCGAATGGGAAAAAGGCGTCCGATGCCACGACAGAGCCGTGTGTCAAGGGCTCGCTCAGTCCTGCAGCCTTGGCGGCGTCGGTTGCCTTTATAACGGCAATACGCGCGGAATCGATCCGGCTCATCTGCCCGGCGCCAATGCCGACTGTTGCGCCGCCCTTCGCGTAAACGATTGCGTTCGACTTTACGTGCTTTGCGACACGGAACGCGAATTTTAGATCCGCAAGCTCGGCGGCAGTCGGCGCGCGCTTGGTGACGACCTTCAATTCAAGATCGTCGACGACGCCGTTGTCGCGCGATTGCACGAGCAGCCCGCCTGCGATGGAGCGCACGTTAAGTCCGCCAATGCGAGGGTCCGAAAGGCCACCTGTCACAAGTAGACGCAGGTTTTTCTTTGCTGCAAAAATGGCTTTGGCTTCGTCCGTCGCGTCCGGTGCAATCACAACTTCGGTAAAGATCTTGCATATTTCCTCTGCCGCCGCCGCATCCAGTTTCTGGTTTACGGCAATAATTCCGCCGAACGCACTGACGGAATCGCACTGAAGAGCTTTGAGGTACGCTTCGCGCAATGAGGTGCCGGTCGCAACTCCGCATGGATTTGCATGTTTAATGATGGCAACGGCCGGCACAGCAGGCACAAACTCCGAGACCAGCTCGAACGCGGCGTCGGTATCGTTCAAATTATTGTACGAGAGGTCCTTGCCCTGCAGCTGGCGCGCCGTCGCAACGCCGAAGCGCTTGCAGTCTGACACGTAAATAGCTGCCTCTTGATGCGGGTTCTCTCCATAACGCAGCGCTTGACCAAGCCGGCCGCCGAATGCGCGCCACGTGGGCGCCGGGGTCTTCAAGTAATCCGCAAACCAGTTGCTGATCGCTGCGTCGTAGGCGGCAGTGCGCGCGAACGCCTTAGCGGCCATTTCCTGGCGGAAGCGCAATGTGGTTGCGCCGTTATTTGCGGCCATCTCGGCCAAGACGCTTGTGTAATCCTCTGCCTCGACGATGACCGTGACGCCGTCGTGGTTTTTGGACGCCGCGCGGATCATGGCCGGTCCGCCTATGTCGATGTTCTCGACACATTCGTCGTAATCCGCGTTCTTGGCGACCGTCGCTTCAAAGGGATAGAGATTGACGACGAGGAGATCGATGGGCGCGATGCCGTGATCGGCCGCTGCTTTCTCGTGTTCCGCATTGCCACGGATGGCCAGCAGGCCCCCGTGCACTTTTGGATGCAAGGTCTTGACGCGACCGTCCATCATTTCGGGAAAGCCCGTCAATTCGGAGACGTCCCTGACGGCGAGGCCAGCCGCCTTGAGCGCCGCTGATGTACCGCCCGTTGAAACAAGCTCGACGCCTTGAGCGATGAGGGCCCGGGCAAATTCTATCAAGCCCGTTTTGTCCGAGACCGAGAGCAGCGCGCGGCGAATTTTTTGGTTCTGCATGTAACCTCTGCCCCCTCAAAGCGTTCGATAGCGCGGGTTATCACGCCTTGGGCCTGGAGAACATAGACCGGAAAGCCCAGAGCGCCGTCTTGTCGCGCTTTTCGGCGACTAAGGGCTCGTTTTGAAAACGCGCCAACGCACTTCGGTTTCGCCGAATGTCGCCCCGCGTAGCACAATCTGCATGCCCGGCCTCGGCCCCGTGCTTTCGGCAAACAACAGGCTTTCCTCGATTGTCAGTTCGGCGCCTTCAGCTTCAAAGGTCCACTTGCGCCCATCACGCATGGTGATGACGCTGGCGCTTCCATTTTCTGCCGCCGACACTTTGCAGTCGGGATGAACATGAAAATGTATGGCATATGGCAGATCGGCCTTAAGCCGCAATTTGCCATGCGGCGGCTCAAGCCGGTCCAGCCCTTCGATCAGCCGGCCATCGTTTGAAACTGAAATGCGCCGGTTATGCATCAGTCCGAAACGCTTGACGTAACCGTCATGGCTTGCGGCGAGCACTGCAGCGCCGCCTTCGTCGCTCAATCGCGCCAAAGCCAAATCAGGACCACGGATAGGGAGACCGCCTGCAAGACTTTCGAGCTTGTCGTGGCGAACGAGACGCGACGAGGAACTTTCCGAGAGGCAAAGCGTATTGTGCGAGGCGGTTGCGCGCGCTACGGCATTCCAGTCGTCATCCGCTGGGCCGGGGAAGCCGCCATTCACGAACAGCATGCGATTGCCGTCGGACATTTCGAACGACAGGCATCCAGATTGTGCTTCCGCAGACATCTCAACCGGCGGCGGCGATCCGACATCCGCGACGATCAGCGTCGAACCCCGCTCAAGCCGGGCGTAACCTGAATCGACTGCCTGCGAAACAGCTTCCAGCGCACCATCCGAGTAACCTAGCACCGTTGCGAGCGCCGCTGGTGCCCCAGCGCTCACTCCATTGAATCGCGCCAGAACGCCATCGCCCATGCGCATGAAACGCAAGAATGCCAGCGCCTTTTTCACGGTCGAGGCGTATTCTTCGGGTGCCGCATAGCCGCGCGCCTGGAAACATTGCCCGAGTGGCAAAAGATCCAATACAAGATCGGCCAGCACGCTAGCGTTGCGGCTTGCATGTCCGCCATCACCCAGGATCTGGCGCCTCAGTTCAGCGATGAGTTGAACCTGTGCGTCCTTCAATTGCCGGTCATGGCCCGAAACGGCAAGATCGCTGAGAACAAGAGCGATGAGACTGACGAGACGAGGAACGCCGTCGGGCGCGTTGCGCCAGGTGGTGTTGAGTGCCGCAACTTGTTCGCCGAGGCTCGACATGATCTGCGAATAGGTTTTCGCATCGGTGCCTTCAAGCAGCATGTTGGCTTGAGCGATCCACGAAATGATACGCCGTCCGATAACGGCTGGCTGGTAGGCGATGCCTCTTGGCGTTCGTTGCGTTGCGATCCAATCAATGACGAGTTCGCGGGCTGCGTCATAAGCCGCTTCTTCCTCGGTCGCGGCAAGATGCCGGAGCCAGCCGAAGCCATGAAGTTCGCGTTCCCAAGCGAGACTCGGCGCCTTGATGCGGAAGGGCGATGCACCCTTTAGGTCGGCCACTTGGCAGGCTAGCCCAAAATGGCTTTCTTGAATTTCATTCCAAAAACTCGGATCGGCGGACCGCAGTTCCTGCGGTACAATTAAGATCTGGTCGGCGGCCGCGCCACCATACCGCCAGCGTAAAAACGGTGACGAGAGCGTGCGCGTGACGGCGCGGCGGCGCGTCTGCTTCGCCGATAGCGCTCTGATCTTCAGCCGCTCGCTGAGGCTCAATCCTGCCATTGGCTTGCCGTTAGATCCTGCCTTTTGACCGGCGCCCAGAAGTGGAATTGCCGCGTCTTTCCTCCGTCCCGACTATCCGCTCCGTCGAGCCAAAACAAGGCATTGGACAGGTGCGATGCTATTTGCCGGAGCAAAACTCAAGGAGTGCGGGAGAGGAGTGACACGAAAAAGCCATCCATGCCCTGCTGTCCTGGCCGCAAGGCGCCGAAATACGATGGCAAGGTCCTCAGATCGCCCTCGGCTGTCAGCCAACCGCTTACGCCGCCGGCAGCCGCGATGTCTATAGGCATCCGCCGGAAATCGCCGTGACTGGCAAGAAACCGGTCGATCTGGATGGAGCCTTCGTCGTCTTCCAAAGAGCACGTGCAGTAGAGCAGCCTGCCGCCCGGTTTCACGAGCTTCGCGGCGGCATTCAGCATGTTAGCCTGGGACTGCGACAGCGAGGCAACGTCTTCGGGGCGTTTCAGATAGAGGATATCGGGATGGCGGCGGATCGTTCCCGTCGCCGTGCAGGGCGCATCCAACAACACGGCATCAAAAAGCCGGCCTGGCGCCCACGTGATTATGCTGCTGACCACCGTCTCAACCGAAAGCTTCAAGCGCACGAGATTTGAGTTGAGACGCGCGGCGCGCGCCGGCGACAATTCAACAGCCACCACGTTTGCGCCTGCATTGGCAAGCTGAGCTGTCTTTCCGCCGGGAGCGGCACACAGATCAGCAATATCGAGGCCCTTGACGTCACCAAGAATTCTGGCCGGCAGCGTAGCGGCCGCATCCTGCACCCACCATGCACCCTCATCATAGCCGGCGATCTCATCGATACGGCCCGCTTCTGTCAGTCGCACAGATCCCGTTGATAGGACGATGCCACCGAGCTTCTCTGCCCATTCGCCCGCTTCACCCTTAACGGTCAGATCCAGTGGCGGCTCGAGTAGTGATGCCTCGGCAATTTGGCGCGCGGTGTCCACGCCATACGCGGCACGCCAGCGCGCAATTAGCCACTGCGGAATATTGAGTTCCGCCGCATCAAGACCGGCGAGAATATCTTCGCCTTGCTCCGAGACGCGGCGCAGAACGGCATTTGTCAATTTAGCGAAGCGCCCGGTATTGGGATCCGCGCGGCATTGATCGACCGCGAGGGAAATCGCAGCATGGGGCGGTGTCTTCAGAAATAGAAGCTGAGCCGCAGCGCTAAGCAGGATCGCTTCGAGCTTACCTTCTTTGGCTGCAATCGGCTTTTCCAGAAATTTGCCGAGCACCGCTTTGATTTCCCCTCGCCTGCGCAAAACAGTCGTGGCGATTGCACGCGCAAAGGCACGGTCGCGGGGCGCAAGCTTCGCAGCCTCTGCTGCGCGCTGAAAGGCATCGTCAAAAGAACGGCGCTGATCGAGCACGGCAAAGATTGCAGAGGCAGCAAGCTGGCGAGCGGCTAGCCCGTCTGGTGCAACGAACGGCTTGCGCTGGCGCACCTCCGGCTCATTGCTCATGTTATGTGGCCGCGTTGGAGGCGTCTCTTCATTCAATTGAACCTGGCCCTGGTGGTTATGACGTCCACGGCCCCCGTGATTGCTCGCCGTATTTACGGCCCGCGATCCAAACTCCGCCGTCTTCGCTGCTGCCCGCTTGTCCACCGGCACCGGGTTCAAAGGCAAGGCCACCATCTGTCACGCCCATCTCGCGGGCCAGGGCTTCAAGTTCCGCGATGCGGTTATCGGGGTTGGGGTGCGTCGAGAAAAGACTGTCGAGACCGCGCCCGTTGAGCGGGTTTATGATGAACACATGTGCGGCAGCTGGAAATTGCTCGGCGCGCGGGTTTTGAATCTTCTTCGCCAGAACGCTGATCTTCTTTAACGCGGATGCAAGCCACAGCGGATTGCCAGCGATAAGTGCGCCCATGCGGTCGGCTTGATACTCGCGCGAGCGGCTGATGGCCATTTGCACCATCATGGCGGCCAACGGCGCAACGATGACAGCGAACAGCGTGCCGATGATCCCCGTGCCGCGATCGTCATTGCGGGCACCGCCGAATAGCATGCCGAGCTGCAAGTATTGCGCGAACATGGACACCGCGCCGCCAATCGTCGCCGCAACGGCCATCGTGAGTGTGTCGCGGTTCTTAATATGCGCGAGTTCGTGCGCCATGACGCCGGCGAGTTCTTCGCGCGTTAAAGCTTCGAGCAATCCGGTCGAGGCACACACCGCCGCGCGCGAGGGGCTGCGCCCGGTCGCGAATGCGTTCGGCTGGGGCGTGTTCATAATGTAGACGCGCGGCATCGGCAGATCGGCACGCTGTGCCAATTCGCGTACGAGGCCGACAAACTCCGGGGCCGTCTGGTCGTTAACTTCCTCCGCCTTGAACATTTTCAAGACCATTGTGTCAGACTTCCAAAGACTGACCACGTTCATGACCAGCGCAACAACGAACGCCAGGATGAGGCCCGACTTGCCGCCAACGGCCGCGCCCATGACGGCGAAAATCGCTGTCAATGCCGCCAGTAACAGCGCTGTTCTCGCGTAGTTCATCGGCATGCCGGTCCTCCACAAATCAAGCACGCGGCGCCAAGACATTCCAAAGGCGCCGGTCAAACGTATATATGGTGTATGGCCTTCAAGGTTAAGAGCCTGGAGCCCTGGCCCCGTGACTACGCTGCAAATCCAGAGAGAATGAGCCATGACGACCGACGAAGCCACCGGCCCAGACGTTCTTTCTGAAGCTCCAAGCCCTCCAAAGGTGCTGACACCCGAGGCACAGCGTGCACTGGCCGAAGCTGAGGCCAGGCGTGCCGCCCAAACAGCCGCTGAGACGGCCCGCGCGGAAGAGATTGGAGGCCGGAAGGGACCCGACCCTGTCCGATTTGGGGACTGGGAAGTAGGCGGCATCGCCAGTGATTTCTGATTTTGTTTCAGAAGTGTACACGCAAGTATTTACAAATCGTGACAAGCTTTATGGCAATTTGGAACGCTTGCGTTAATACAGGCGAAATGATCGGCTTTTCCAGCCTTCGAACGCAAATTTACGCGAAAGAAACCATCTAAAGCGGCAAAACCGGTTTTGGCCGCCCATTAACCGCCGGCGGCACCGCCGTTGCATCACTCCCCGCATCGACAAACTTTTGTGTCGCGGAGAGACAGATGTACACGTACCAGCCACTCAGCATTAAGAAATTCGGTTCTGACGACCGGGGCGCGGTTGCGATTACTTTCGGCGTGATGGCGTTGGCCTTGTTCTTCATGGCGGGCATCGCCGTCGATTATACGCGCGTCATGAACGTGCGCGGGCGGCTCGTGGAAGCCGCAGACTCAGCTGTACTCGCGGCTGGCAAGGCGCTGCTCCAAGGGCAATCCGAGGGCGACATTCAGCAATTAGCGCTCACGTACTTCAATGAGAACATCAAGTCGATTTCGAATGCCGCCGTCATCGGTGCGCCAACCGTTAGCGTCAATGCCACAACGGGTGCGGTTAATCTCGACGTCAAGGCAACAGTCGATATGACGCTTGCCGGACTTGGCGGCTTCCATACACAGGACGTTGATGTTGTGACAGAAGCGGTATTCTCGCAGAAGGATATCGAGGTTGGTATGGCGCTGGATATTACAGGGTCGATGGCCTGGGCCGACAGTAACGGCGAAGCCAAGATCAAGGGTCTGAAATCCGCATTCGAGAAATTTGCTGATCGACTCATTCCGGACGTCCCCAGCGAAAATCAACGCGTGCGCATTGGCGTGGCACCGTATTCGGCCAGCGTAAATCTTGGCGAATATGCTGCAGAAGTTACCGACAACAAGAGCACAAACGGCTGTGTCGTTGAGCGTAAGTCAGGGCTTTTTTCTGACAGCACGGACGTCTTCTACGCTTTGCCAAAGTCGGCACCGAAATCGTCTTGCCCTCCGAATGCAGTGGCTCCTCTCAGCGATGACAAGGAAGCACTTATCAGCATGGTCAAGAGCTTTAATCCGACCGGAGCGACAGCAGGCCATCTCGGTGCGCAGTGGGCATGGAACGTTGTCTCCGACCAGTGGGGCGGTACATGGAATGGCGACAGCACGCCTGACAGCTACGCTCGCGTGACCGAAGGCAAACTGTTGAAGGCCGTGGTTTTGATGACGGATGGCGAGTTCAACACCAAATACTATGGCGCCGGATCGCCTCAGCAGGCCATCGCGCTTTGCAATGCCATGAAAGCAAAGGGTGTCGTCGTCTTCTCGGTCGGTTTTGGCCTGGGCGGCAATTCAGAGGCTCTCAACACACTCCAGACATGCGCAACCCCGGGCGACGGATATTTTGCCGATACGTCGAACGCATCCGAACTGGAACAGGCCTTCGAGAAATTCGCCGGCAAACTGACCGAACTCCGCCTCTCGAAGTAATGTCTTCAACGATCTCTACGGCAAGACCCACACTTGCCAAAACTTGGGCGCGGCCTCTCGAGGTTCGCGCCCTTTTTCTTGACTGAGCGGCTGGCCGCAAAAAACCCACAACTCGCCCGCATGTCCGGACCGCACACTTAATTCGAATCCCCAAACCGAGTCTCGCACCTCGCATGCGCAAATCCCGGCACCTGCTTTCCCGCCTGCTGCTCCTCGTCTTGCTCCCTGCCGCAATTTTTGCCGCGTTTTGGCTTGGCCTTGTGCCGCAACGCTTCAGTCCCTTTGCGCCATTGAACCTCAGCGAACCCAATTCCTACTTTCTCAATATGCGGCTTGCCGCACTTAAGAGCGACGCTGACCTGTGTCAGGCTGTTCTGAAAACACCTCTCGTCGAGTCGAGCGCTATTCCGGACGAACCCATAATGAATGGCTGCGGTTGGAAGAACGCGGTGCGGCTGTCTTACGCCGGAGGCACGAGGCTTTCAGCCGACAAGGTCACCTGTGAAATGGCAGCAGCCCTCACCATGTGGCTGGAGCACGAGGTGCAGGCTGCCGCAGAGCGCATTTTTTCAAAGCGAGTGACGAGCGTCAAGCACATGGGCACTTATGCGTGCCGGAATATCGCCGGCAGCAAATTCTGGAAAGGCTTTCGCAGCCAGCACGCCACAGCGAGCGCAATCGACATCGAATCCTTTACGCTCTCGGACGGACGTTCGATTTCGGTCTTAAGGAACTGGAAAGGAGATACGCCCGAAGCGCGCTTCTTGCGCGACATTCACAATCGCGCATGCCGTTACTTCCGCGTCGCCATTGGCCCGGACTTCAACGCCGCCCACGCCAACCATTTTCATTTTGATCGCGGCGCGTTGAAGAGTTGCCGGTAGCCCTGCGATGGGGCTAAACGGCATTTGCCTTTAACACTTCATAAACCTTGGCAATAAACACAGACCGGAAGAAAGCCGAATTAGTTAGTCGATCTATAGAAATTTTTATACAAATTCGTTCAGTACTGTCAGGAGCCAATCGAGAGAGCTTCCAATCATGCGCAGTTTCTGGACAATTCCGCAGGCGTTTCCCCATGACGAACGCGGCAGCGTTTCGATACTTTTTGGGTTGAGCTGTATCGTTCTGTTCGTGATCATGGGTATTGCGATCAACTCGGCGCGTTATCAGGATATCGCAACCCGCGCTCAGGCTGGACTGGATGGCGCCTCGCTCGCTGGCGCAAAAATGCTTGCCGATGACGACGTATCCACCGGCGACGTACAAGAACGTGCCAAGAACTACTTTGACGCCACAATCGCAACATTCGGCATAGATGCCGCGTCCATCTCTCCGCTGCAAGTTGCCGTGGATCGCGCAACGGGAGCGGTCGAATCGAGCGTCCAAATTAAGGTGCCGAATTTCTTTGCGACCATCGCCGGACTCGACCGCCTGACGATCATCAACCGGGCGTCAAAAGTCGTCTACGATATGCAAAAGATCGAACTTGCTCTAGTTCTCGACGTGACCGGCTCGATGAACAACAAGAACAAGATTGGAGATATGAAGGCGGCTGCGGAAGACATTATTGATGCACTGTTCGATCAAGAGCATCAGCGAAAGTCATACGCGCATCGCTGTCGCACCGTTTTCGTCTTCTGTGAACGCCGGCAAATTATCGCGCTGCCGTTGCCGACACGACCAATGCGGTAGCCGACGATTGCGTGATCGAACGGGCATTACACGACGGATGCCGCGCCGGCTGGCGCAAACCAGCTTAAAACAGCACCGCTTTCGCCGCCATTTGGCATGTACGAATGCCCCGATGCTCCGGTCATTCCTTTGCTTGGCATGGGCCAGAGCAGATACCTTGAAGAATAAGGTCAACGATTACCTGGCAAGCGGCTGGACCGCCGGTCATATCGGAGCGGCGTGGGGCTGGTATCTGTTGTCACCGGAATGGGGTAGCGTCTTCACCGGAGCAAGCAAACCTAGCGACTACGATCCCCAAAAGGTTGCCAAAGCCGTCGTCATTATGACTGATGGCGAATTCAACGCAGCGTATCTTAACGGCGATCTTGCTTCGTCCGATCCAGCTCAAGCAGACCTTGCCTATTCGCAATTCCAAACCCTATGCACGGGAATGAAGGATGAAGGGATACGCGTCTTCACGGTTGGGTACGATTTGCCGGCCGCGGGGCGCGCCATGACCGAATTGGAAACATGCGCATCGACCGGAGACTTCTATGCTGCAGCGGCCGGCGGTCTCAAAAAAGTCTTCAAGGATATTGCTGACTCACTGACGGCCCTGCGGGTCAGCAACTGAGTCACCGAAGCAGTCTGGTTACAAAAAATGGCATGGCCGCAAAGCCATGCCATTTGTGTTTCAACCGCTTGCTTCTCAGCGTTTAGGACTTCCGGTTTTGACGGTTGCCGATGAGGTCATCGACGACAGCCGGATCGGCGAGCGTTGAGGTATCGCCGAAGCTGCCAAAATCGTCTTCCGCGATTTTGCGCAGAATACGCCGCATGATCTTGCCGGAACGGGTTTTCGGCAGGCCCGGAGAAAACTGTATGAGATCCGGCGAGGCGATCGGACCGATCTCCTTGCGCACGTGCGCGACCAATTCCTTGCGCAAGGCGTCGTCGCCCTTCTCGCCCGCGTTCAAAGTGACATAGCAGTAAATGCCCTGCCCTTTGACGTCATGGGGATAGCCGACAACGGCCGCTTCCGCGACCTTGGCATGAGACACGAGTGCGCTTTCGACTTCGGCGGTGCCCATGCGATGTCCCGAGACGTTGATGACGTCGTCAACGCGGCCGGTGATCCAATAATACCCGTCTTCGTCGCGGCGGCAGCCGTCGCCGGTAAAATACATATTCTTGTAGGTCGAGAAATACGTCTGTTCGAACCGGGCATGATCGCCGTAGATCGTGCGCGCAAGCCCTGGCCAGCTGTCGAGAATGACAAGGTTGCCTTGGG
Source organism: uncultured Alphaproteobacteria bacterium (assembly GCA_963764605.1). Lineage (GTDB taxonomy): Bacteria > Pseudomonadota > Alphaproteobacteria > Rhizobiales > Hyphomicrobiaceae > Hyphomicrobium_B. The sequence goes on along the minus strand of CAVXTJ010000009.1, from coordinate 133,553 downwards.
CCGCGCCTTCGAGAAATTCGCCCTTATCATCGACGAGCGCTGGTTGCACGCCGAAGAACGGCCGCGTGGCCGAACCTGGTTTCAGAGCCGTCGCGCCGGGCAGCGGCGTAATGAGAATGCCGCCTGTTTCCGTCTGCCACCACGTATCGACGATGGGGCAGCGGGCATTGCCGATGACGTGATAGTACCACTCCCAGGCTTCCGGATTGATGGGTTCACCAACCGAACCAAGGATTCGCAACGACGCCCGGCTGGTTTTTGTGACGAGGGCGTCGCCCAAACCCATGAGCGCCCGGATAGCGGTCGGCGCGGTGTAAAAGATATTGACCTTCCACTTATCGATGACCTCCCAGAAGCGCGATGCCGTCGGGTAAGTCGGGATGCCTTCGAACATGAGCGTTGTGGCGCCGTTCGCGAGCGGCCCATAGACGATATAGCTGTGCCCCGTGACCCAGCCAACGTCTGCCGTGCACCAGTAGATATCGCCGTCATGGTAGTCGAAGACGTACTGGTGCGTCATGGCCGCGTGCAGCAGATAACCAGCCGTCGAATGCAGAACACCCTTGGGTTTTCCTGTCGACCCGGAGGTGTAGAGAATGAACAACGGATCCTCGGCGTTCATTTCAACCGGTGGGCAATCAGCTGCGACCGTTTCCAATTCTTCGTGCAGCCAGAAATCGCGTCCAGCGGTCCAGGGCACCGGATTGCCTGTCCGGCGCACGACGAGAACCTTTTCGCCGCCTTTGCACTTGGCAAGCGCTGCATCGATGTTTTTCTTCAAGGGCACGGGCTTGCCGCCACGCATGCTTTCATCGGCTGTGATAATAAATTTAGAATTCGCATCCTCGACACGGTTCTGAACGCTGTCCGGCGAGAACCCGCCAAAAACGATTGAGTGAATGGCGCCGATGCGCGTGCAGGCCAGCATGGCGTAGGCCGCTTCCGGAATCATCGGCAGATAAATTGTAACGCAGTCGCCCTTCTTGACGCCGAGCTTCTTCAACACATTGGCAAATTTCTGCACGCGTTCGTGAAGCTGGCGGTAGGTAATCTTTTCGCTTTCGGCCGGGTTGTCGCCTTCCCAGATGATAGCCACCTGATCGCCGCGCTTGGCGAGGTGCCGGTCGATGCAATTCGCCGAAATGTTGAGCGTGCCGTCTTCGAACCACTTGATTGAAACGTTGCCCGGCGCAAACGACGAGTTCTTGACCTTGGTGAAGGGCTTGATCCAGTCGAGCCGCTTGGCGGCCTCGCCCCAAAAGCCGTTCGGGTCCTTCACCGAACGAGCGTACATCTCGCGGTATTTGGCATCGTTGATGTGAGCATGAGCGGCAACGTCTAGCAGCCACCGGATAGACTTTATCGGACATTCCCTTGTTCCTCCCAGATGGCCGCTTCGCCGAGCGGCACTTATTTTTGTTAGGTCTAACGCATCTATTACTTTTACTACTTTGAACCAGAACTATGCGCTTTGACCAGCACCCGCTCAAATTGCTCGAAAGTCGAAATGGCGAAAAAGACGCAGCCGTCTAAACGCCCCACAGTCCGAGTATAGCGCCCTGCAAGACCAGAACCGCCAGCCAGTGCCCGCTGTCGATGACAGTCAGCGCGCGTTTGACGCCCTGGTAACCGTGATTGACCACCATGGTCGTGATGACGAATCCGAGCCAGCAGAGCGCGCCTGTGAGCACGCCATTTTTCAACGTAAAGCCGGTGGCACCCAGATGTCCCATGACGCCTGCAAGGATAAGCGCCATCAGGAAAAGCGCGCCGAAGGTAAGCGCCATGAGCCCAACCGGCATGGCCTGATCCTTACACTCTTCCGGCGTCTTGCCCGACAGCGGCCATCCAAGCTTTCTGAAACAACATGCCGTACCAGACCCAGCCCAGCATGAAGCTAGCAATGGCTGCCGCTAAAACGGCAACGTAGTTGATACCTGCGAAAGTCATAGCGCAATCCTCCTGCTGGGCCTCGCCGGGGTGACCGGACGCGCAATGCTAACAAATCCAGCAGGCTTTGCGCAGCCTCCTACAGCACTAAAGCCGCCAGACGGCCGTTTTTTTGGTCTCGGAATCTTCAAGTTCGCGGGAGACAGCCACTTGGTACTCGGCAACGGCCGAGAACCGGCCGCGGGGAAAGTAGTTGCGCTCCGGGTCGCCGATGAGGATTGCCGCGCCAAGTTGGCTCGCAGCTTCGATGTAAGCGAGCACGCGCTCGGCCAACTGGCGTTCATAAAAGAGGTCGCCGACGAGCACGACGTCAAACGAGTGCGGCGGCTTGGCGAGAAGATCTTCGTCCGTAATTTCGATGGCAACCTGGTTTGCCGCCGCATTGAGAAGCACCGAGGCTAGGGCGAGCTTGTCGATGTCGGCCGCGATGACATCGCGCGCACCGGCTTTCTTCGCCGCTATCGCCGTCAGGCCCGAGCCCGTGCCAAGATCGAGGATGCGTTTGCCCCTGCAAATCATGGGGTTGTCGAGCAGATAGCGCGCCAAGGCCTGCCCACCGGCCCAAGCGAATGCCCAATAGGGCGGCGGCACATTGATTTCGCCGAGCTCGTCCTCGGTTTTTTGCCAGATCGGAACGGACTCGTCGGCGAGTTGCAGGACGATTTCCGGGACCAGAGGCGGCGCTATTGGGCGGGTGTTGGCGCGAATGAAGGCGTGAGCAGAGTGGAGGTCGGAGACATTGAGCCGGGCTACGACTCATCTCGCGCGGAGCTTTTTCAAGTCCAGGCCCGCCCATGCGGCAAATCTCAGCCCATTCGTCTGCCGTCACAGGCTGCACCGAAAGCCGCGAGTTCTTCACCAGCACCGTATTTGCCAATCGTTCGTTGAGTTTGATGGCGTCGAGCGTAACAGGTTTTGGCATGGGCGCGACCGCTTTGACGTCCACGCACTCCCAAGTTCCAGATTCGGCTGTCAGATCGGGATGGGCGAGGGCAATGACTTCGCAGATGCCGGCGACCTCCTTGCCAATGTTCGAATGATAGAAAAATCCGAGGTCGCCCACCTTCATCGCCCGCATGTTGTTGCGCGCCTGATAGTTACGCACGCCCGTCCACGGCTCGCCCGTTCGTCACCTTTGGCTTGCAGCATGCCCCAGGAAAAAACGTCGGGTTCGGATTTGAGGAGCCAGAATTGGGGACTTCAGCAATCGGCGAGCTTTTCGGCTTAGTGGCCATTGTTTCCCTTTTTCGCCGCTTCGCTAACGCTCCAGCCGCGACAGCCTACGGCGCTTCCGGCCGGCTCGAGGATACGAGAGTCTGGAAGCGCCCAACAAAAGTAGCGCGAAGGCTGGTGGAGCCGAGGGGGATCGAACCCCTGACCTCGTCATTGCGAACGACGCGCTCTCCCAGCTGAGCTACGGCCCCATGAAGCCTTACATTTAGGTATCGCGCCGCCGCGATGTCAAGAAACAGGGGCCAACCTGCTTCCCCGCTTGAAGCTGAGGCCCAGCGCCGCTAGAGGTGGACCGGCCAAGAAAACATGAGCGGGGCCCCATGGTCGAACTTCTCGGATTTATCAGCTATCTCATCGATCTCTATACCTACATCATCATCGCAGGCGTCGTCATGAGCTGGCTGATGGCCTTCGGCGTCATCAACGCCCACAACCCGTTTGTGCGCTCGCTGTGGCAGGCCCTCAACGCCGTGACGGAACCTCTGCTCCGGCCCATCCGCAACATGCTACCCAACATGGGCGGGGTTGATATTTCGCCGATCGTTCTGCTGCTCGCCTGCTTCTTCGTGCAGTCGGTTGTCATCCCGAATATCCAGAAGGCTTCATTTGAAACCGGGCGCGGCCGCCGATTTCCCTTGGCGGATCTCGGGCGCCAAGCTGGCGGGCGGCAGGGCGACGCGTGCGTCATTGTGCGCTTTCGGCTGACGCCAAAATCGTCCAAAGATACTATTGACGGGCTGGAAATGACTGCCGACGGCCCGGCCTTCAAAGCGCGCGTGCGCGCAATTCCCGAAGATGGTGCCGCCAACGCGGCGCTTGAGCGGCTCGTATCGGAGTGGCTTCAAGTGCCAAAGTCTGCGGCGCAACTTGTGACGGGGGCGAAGTCGCGGGTGAAATCCATCGCGATCGGCGGGGACGTGAACGAAATTGAAAACCGGCTCAGGGCGAAACTATCCGCTTCCTGAGCCTTGTACAAAAACAAGAGACGGGAGGAACGACGCAGATGGCCGGAACGCAGATTATCGATGGAAAGAAAATTGCAGCTGAAGTGCGCGTAGAAGTCGCCGCGGAAGTCGCGCGTTTGATCAAAGAACACGGCGTGAAACCGGGCCTCGCGGTCGTCCTCGTCGGCGAAGATCCGGCCAGCAAGGTCTACGTCAAGAACAAGGCGCAGCAGACCGTCGAAGTCGGCATGAATTCCTGGGAGCACAAGCTTCCCGCTGAGACGAGCGAAGCCGACGTACTGGCCCTCGTCAACAAGCTCAACAACGACCCGGCCTGCCACGGCATTCTCGTGCAGTTGCCGCTGCCAAAGCACATCAATTCCGAAAAGGTGCTGAACTCGATCAACCCCGACAAGGACGTCGATGGCTTCCATCCCGTCAACGTCGGCCGGCTTGTGGGTTGGCGAGAAGGCGCTCGTGCCGTGCACGCCGACGGGCTCGATCATTCTGGCGAAGTCTGTGGCACCAAGTCTGGCTGGCATGAATGCCGTCGTCATCGGCCGCTCGAACATCGTCGGCAAGCCGGTCGCGGCGTTGCTTCTGCGCGAACATTGCACGGTGACGATTGCGCATTCGCGCACGCGCGATCTGCATGGCGTCGTCAAGGGCGCAGACCTCGTCGTCGCCGCTGTCGGCATTCCGGAAATGGTGCGCGGCGATTGGATCAAGCCGGGCGCGATTGTCATTGACGTTGGCATCAACCGCGTGCCGGGCGAAAACGGCAAGACCAAGCTGGTCGGCGACGTGAACTATGACGAATGCGCGCGAGTTGCAGGCGCCATCACGCCGGTTCCCGGCGGCGTCGGCCCGATGACGATTGCGTGCTTGCTGCGGAATGCCGCGCAGGCGTGTGCCATGCAGAAGGGTGTGAAGTCAGTGTTTGCGTGAAGTGGGGCAGCAGGCCAAGAAGCGGCCGCCTTCAGTTCAAATACGTACTGCAAAGAGAGCATCTTGCCAGCGCGCCGTGAGACAGTGTCTCCGGCCATTTCAATTGGCTGCACATAGCAAACTGCATCCTTATCTTTTGCTTTTTTGAGCGACGTATTGATCCCGAATATTGAAATTGAACGTACACCCCAGCCGAGCGAAGCTCGAAGCAACCCTGAAATGATATCGCGATTTCGGAACTTTGCAGTAATTGTATGTTCCGCCGCTCTCTAAAAGTAATGCGTAAAACCTGGGATTCTTGGATGCGTAGCACACATATCCGAATAGCGACTGGAACTGAGACATACCATTGGCTTGACTCCTATCACTTAGGCAAACATCGCCTCCCTAAGCCACCCTACTCAACCGCATCGTCTCGGCGCGGTAACTCAGCGCTTCCGCAATATGAATGCGCAGGACTTTTTCGTGCGCATCGAGATCGGCCAGCGTGCGCGCCACTTTCAATGTGCGATGAAACCCGCGCGCGGAAAGATGCAGCTGCTCGGCTGCTTGGCGCAAGAGCGCGAGCCCCGCGTCATCCGGCATGGCGGTGTCTTCCAGCAGCTTGCCCGAAAGATCGGCGTTGGTGCGCACGCCCTTGAGCCCAAGCCCTGAAAACCGCGCCCGCTGGAGTTCTCGCGCGGCCGCCACGCGCGCACGCACCTCGGCGCTGCCTTCGGAGGGCGGCGGCAAAACCAGATCGGCAGCTGATACGGCCGGAATTTCGATCTGCAAATCGATGCGATCCAAGAGCGGGCCAGAAACGCGCGCCTGATAATCAGCGGCGCAACGCGGGCCCCGCTTACAGGACTTTCGCCCGGACCCGAGCCGCCGCATTTGCACGGGTTCATGGCGGCGACGAGCTGAATGCGCGAGGGGTAAGCGATGCGATGATTGGCGCGGGCTATGACCATTTCGCCGGATTCAAGCGGCTGGCGCAGCGCGTCAAGCACGTTCGGCTGGAACTCCGGCAGTTCGTCCAAAAACAGCACGCCCAAATGCGCGAGCGAAACTTCCCCCGGTTTCGGACGCGATCCACCGCCGACAAGCGCCGCCATGCTGGCCGAATGATGGGGCGCGCGGAACGGCCTTTGAAGTGCGAGCTGCCCGCCCATCAATTCGCCGGCGAGCGAATGCACCATCGAGACTTCGAGAATTTCTTCAGGCGCCAAGGGTGGCAGGATGGACGGCAGGCGCGACGCCAGCATGGTTTTGCCGGAACCGGGCGGGCCAACCATGAGCAGATTGTGCCCGCCAGCGGCGGCTATTTCCAAGGCGCGCTTTCCCGTCTCTTGTCCTTTGATGTCGCTGAGGTCAGGCAAAATGCGCGTCTCTTGCGTGAGATTGGGTTTGGGGCGCGACAGCGTCTGCAAACCCTTGAAGTGATTGACCAGCGACAGCAGATGGGGTGCTGCAAGGATGTCGATGTTCTCGCCCGCCCAGGCCGCTTCTGGCCCACCTTCATGCGGGCAGATCAGTCCTTTGCCGATCATGTTGGCGCCGATGGCGGCGGGCAGCGCACCCGGCACAGCGCGTATCGCGCCATCGAGCGCAAGTTCGCCGATCGCCGCGAAACCCGAAATCGCGTCGGGCGCGATCGCCTCCATGGCGCACATCATGGCAAGCGCAATGGCCAGATCAAAATGGCTACCTTCCTTAGGCAAATCGGCGGGCGCGAGATTGACCGTGATGTGTTTGTAGGGAAGGCCGAGACCGATGGCATGCAGCGCGTTGCGCACCCGCTCGCGGCTTTCGGCGACCGCTTTATCCGGCAGACCAACAATCGCGAAGGCCTGCTGACCCGGCGAGATCCTAACCTGCACTTCAACGGGGCGCGCCTCGATGCCGATAAACGCCAGCGTTGAAATCTGCCCGTACATAACGCCCCTCCGGATGCCCTAAGGCTAATCCGGGGGCGGAAGGCCGTCAAGAACAATTAGCGAACATCGGTAAAAGAGGGCGCAAAACGGCGCTGAGGCGGTCTACGTCCCTACCCCTTCGTCAACACCAGCGTCAGGCCGATAAGAGTGCTGTCGAAGAACTGGATTTCGACGATCTGCTTGTTGCTCTGGACGACGATGTCCATGTTGGCGTTGAGGCCGTCACCTTTGACGTTGATGTGAAATCCGTTCGGCTTCATTTCGCCGGCCAAGTGTGCCGCTCAAATTGTGAATCGTTTCCGACCACGCTCCCGTCAGCGCCCCGGCACTATTCGCAATTTCGCTTTTGACTTCGATCGATCCCCCCGACGTCGCGCAGCGGATATTTTGTTTGAGCGACGCGTCGCCACCTTCGACAAAATAGGTGGCGCGGCATTTGACCGATTCTGGCGGATTGTCTTTGATGCCCAAGCGCCCTTCGCCGACCCAGCGCCCGGCAAGCGCTGTCAATGACGAAGCCTCGGCGGCAATGACCGGCGGAGTGTTTTCAAGCGTTGCGAGGGCAAGGGCGAAAAATGAGAAGGCAAGTTTAAAAATCTGCGAGCGGTGCAGCGCCATAAAATATCCCCGATGAGAAAATTGAGCAGGGACGCAAAACCGATTAAACGCGATTCGAATGTTTGATCTTAACCTCGATCGCATCCCAGATCATGGCGGCAATGTCGTTACCCCCAAAGGCTTTGACTTGGCGGATGCCCGTTGGCGAGGTGACGTTGATCTCGGTCAGATACGGCCCGATGACGTCGATGCCGGTGAAAATAAGCCCGCGTTTCTTGAGTTCGGGCTTCAACCGGGCGCAGATTTCTTTGTCCCGTGCGGTCAGTTCAACCGCTGTGGCTGTTCCGCCAACGTGGAGATTGGAGCGTGTCTCGCCTTCCTGCGGCACACGATTGATGGCGCCTGCGATTTCGCCATCAACCAGGATGATGCGTTTGTCGCCGGCTTTCACTTCCGCGCGAAATTCCTGAACCATAAACGGCTCGCGGAATACGGTCTGGAAAAGTTCAACGAGCGACGAGACGTTTCCATCCTCCGGCTTGATGCGGAACACGGCGGCACCGCCGTTGCCGTAGAGCGGCTTGATGATGATGTCTTTGTACTTGGCGCGGAAGGAGAGCACATCGTCGAGCTGGCGCGTCACCATGGTCGGCGGCATCAGATCGAGAAAGTCGAGCACCCAGAGTTTTTCCGGCGCATTGCGCACGTGGGCCGGATCGTTGACGACCAGCGTCTTGGGGTGGATGCGTTCAAGCAAATGCGTCGTTGTGATGTAACCCATGTCGAAGGGCGGGTCCTGACGCAGCAGCACGCAATCGAGCGTGCCGAGGTCGACCGTGCGCGGGTTCGACAGCGCGTAGTGATCGCCGTACTTGTCTTTCACTTTGAGTGTGTGCCCGCGCGCCAGAAGCTTATCGCCATGCAGCGCGAGATTGGGCGGCGTGTAATAAAAAATGTCATGGCCCGCGCTTTTGCGCTTCCAAGAGGATCGCGAAAGTCTGAATCGCCCTTGATGTCGATCCGGTCGATCGGGTCCATCTGGGCAGCGATTTTGAGGGTGGGCATGGGGCGTCCAGCGCTAACAGGGGTGCCCGTCCATCGGGCGATTCAATAGTCTTTCTTTACGCGGCCCGCGTAGCTGCGGCAAACGGTCCAAACTGGCTGGGCTGGGCCAAACGAGCCAGCACCCCTCCCCCACTCGACAAGGTGGGCCCTTTGAGGTACGAACCCCCCAACAATATCCCGAAAATGGGTCGCCCCAGGCAATTCGACTTGCTTGAGGGCTGCATGAGCACTCCGGGGTCCTCCTGTTCAACCAGGTAGGGCGCCACGGGCCGCTCCTCTGCTTTTAAAAACAAATAAGGAAGAACGACATGAACGTCATCGACGAAATCAATCGCGAGCAGATGGATGCCATCCTCGCAAAGCGCGGCATCCCGGAATTCAGCCCCGGCGACACCGTCAAAGTCATGGTCAAGGTTATCGAAGCCAACGAGGCTGACCCCAAAGACAAAAAGAAGAAGGTCGTCGAGAAGGCCATCACCGAGCGTCTCCAGGCTTATGAAGGCATGGTCATCGCGCGATCCGGCGCCGGCCTCAACGAGACCTTCACGGTCCGCAAAATCTCCTACGGCGAAGGCGTCGAGCGCGTGTTCCCGATCTACTCGCCCTACATCGCAGAAATCGAAGTCATCCGCCGCGGTAAAGTCCGCCGCGCGAAACTTTACTATCTCCGTGGCCGCCGCGGTAAAGCCGCACGCATCTTCGAACGCACCGACGCGCGCGCCCGCAAGCTCAACGCCGCCTGGAAGGGCTTCAAGAAGCCCAAGGGCGAGCCGGATGATCTCTTGCAGATCAAGGGCATCAACGCCGACGTCATGCTGCGCTTGAAGCAGCTCAACTGCTACAAGATCGAACAGATCGCCAACTTCTCGGACGAAGATATCGCCAACATCGACGAGACGCTGAACCTCAAAGGCGCAATCGAGAAGCAGGACTGGATCGGCCAGGCGAAAGCCTTGTTGGCTGAGCTGACAGCTGGCGAAGTTCCGGCTGAAGAAGCGAAGAGCTAAGATACATTTTCTGAGATTGAATTGAAAACGGCGGCCTTTCGGGCCGCCGTTTTTTTATTGAGACGTTTCAGGACCGGATCAGCCACCTGTTACCGTGAAGGCGATGCGGCGGTTCTCGCGGCGGCCTGCAACCGTCGCGTTATCGCCAATCGGATTGTCCTGGCCATAGCCAACGGCTTTCAGTTTGGCCGCATCGACACCTGCTTTTTCCAAATACTTGACAACCGATTGCGCGCGCAGCTCGGAGATCGTTTTGTTGCTGGCGGGTTTGCCCGTATTGTCGGTATGGCCACCAACTTCAATTACGAAATTGCTGGAACAATCCTTGGCGACCTTGGCGATTTTGTCGAGCGTCTTGAAGCTATCCGGCAAGACATCCCATTCGCTCGTCGCGAAGTTGATTTTTCCCGCCTGCGCTTCGGCATTGAGGGCGTCGCGGCACGCTTCGACAGCAGCTTGAGTGGCGGGTGCAGCTGCTGCTGGCTCCGGCGCGCTTGGATAAACCGTGGCTTCTGCCCGGAACGGCATCGTTTCGCGCGCAGAGGTATCGCCGTAGAATTCCGTGATCCCGGACGGTGTCATAGGCAGAACCGGATCTTCCGTCTTTGGAACTTCGGCAACGGCTGGTTCAGCGGCGGCAGGAGCTTCGGTGCCGCTGCCGGGGCTTCAGCTGGAGCAGCAGCTAGCCGCATCAGGCTGGTAGTCCGGGTTCATGGTCGCTTCCGCCGCAAAGGCAGGCGGCGAGGCTGGTGTCGTATCGCCGCTGTACCAAGTCACACCCGGAGGGGTCATCGGCGGGGCTGGTTCTTCGGCAGCAGCGGCGGCGGCTGGCGCTTCGGACGGCGCCGCGGGTGCTTCTGCCGCTGCAGGTGCCTCAGCTGGCGCTGCCGCAGGCGCTTCGGCGGGTACGGTTGCTTCGGCAGCAACAGGAGCGGGGCGGCTTCAGCGGGAGCTGCTTCGGCGGCGGGAGCTTCAACAGGCGCAGCCGCAGCATAATCCGGGTTCATTGTCGCTTCTGCCGTAAAGGCAGGCGGGGTAGCTGGCGTGGTATCGCCACTGTACCAAGTCACACCCGGAGGTGTCATGGGCGGAGCCGCTTCAGCGGCGGGCGCCTCTGCCGGCGCTTCATCGGCCGCGAAAATTCCTGTACCGGCTTGTATCGACACAAGCCCCAAACAAACACCACCCATCAACAGGGCGCGATACTTTTGCATTGATCTCTCCTCCATCTCGACGCCTTCTTGAGCGGACGCCGATTGCACGCGGGAGATTTTGCACTAAATTCCCGCTGATGACGAGATGATTGAGGCGCCCGGAAAAACATATGTCAAACGTCGACGTTAACCGTAACGCGAGCCGGGACGGCAAAATCAGACTTCATGGGCCGGAAGCCTTCGAAGGCATGCGCCGCGCGGGGCGTCTTGCAGCAGAGGCGCTGGATATGCTCGTGCCGTACGTTGTGCCCGGTGTCGCAACCGACCGGCTCGATGATCTCGTCATGGAATTTGCCTGCGATTCCGGCGCCATTCCGGCCCCACTCAACTACCGCGGGTTTCCGCGCGCAATCTGCACCTCCATCAATCACGTGGTCTGTCACGGCATCCCGAATTCGAAGCCGCTGAAAGAAGGCGACATCGTCAACATCGACGTGACGCTCATCGTTGACGGCTGGCATGGCGACACAAGCCGCATGTACCCTGTCGGCACCGTGACACGCCGCGCCGAGCGCTTGATGCAGGTCACTTACGAATCTCTGCTCAAGGGCATCGCGCAGGTGAAGCCCGGCAACACGACCGGCGACATCGGCGCCGCCATTCAAACTTATGCCGAAGGCGAACGCTGCAGCGTGGTGCGCGATTTCTGCGGGCATGGCTTGGGGCGCGTGTTCCACGACCGCCCGAACATTCTACACTACGGCGAAAAGGGCGAAGGTTCCGTGCTGGAACCCGGCATGTTCTTCACCATCGAGCCGATGATCAACCTTGGCAAGGCGCATGTAAAAATAATGCCCGATGGCTGGACAGCGGTAACGCGCGATCGCGAACTGTCGGCGCAATTCGAACATACAGTCGGTGTCACTGAGAAGGGTTGCGAGATTTTCACGTCGTCTCCTGCGGGACTTGAATGCCCGCCTTTCCCTCTGACCAGTGCAGCTTGAGTGGATTGAGATCATGCCGGGCGACAACAAGAGCGGCCGGGACAAAATCAGCGCCGAAGAGCAAGGCGCGTTCTTCGACGTTGCGCCGACGGCAGAAGTACGGGCGTCAGAAGTCAAAGCTGCCGTCAGCAAGCCGTTCGATGACAAACTCGGCCACCGCAAGAGATTGCGCCAAAGGTTCACTGGCGGCGGCGCGGACGCCGTCCCCGATTACGAACTGCTCGAGATGATCTTGTTTCGCGTTTATCCGCGCGGAGATACCAAGCCGATTGCTAAGCGGCTGCTCACACGCTTCGGCACATTTGCCGAGGTTTTGAACGCTCCAGATGATCGCCTCAAGGAAGTCGAAGGCATCGGCGAGCGCGCGGTCGAGGAGTTGAAACTCATTCGCGCCGCTGCACAGCGGTTAGCGCGCAGCGAGATCAAGTCGAAACCGGCGCTCTCATCCTGGAACCAGGTTCTCGATTACCTGCGCCTTGCCCAAGGCTACGACCACGTCGAGCAATTCCGCATTCTGTTCCTCGACAAGAAAAACTATTTGATTGCCGACGAAGTCCAGGGGCGCGGAACCGTCGATCACACACCGGTCTATGTCCGCGAAGTCGTCAAACGCGCGCTTGAGCATTCCGCAACCGCGCTGATCCTCGTCCACAATCACCCTTCAGGCGACCCGACACCTTCGCGTGCCGATATCGATATGACGAAGCTCATTATCGAAGCCGCCCGCCCGCTCGGCATTTCCATCCACGACCACGTCATCGTCGGCCGCGAGGGCCACGCGAGCTTCAAGGCGTTGCGGCTGATATAGCAGCGTACTCTTCAGCGCGCGACACCAAAGCGATAAGTAAACCCAAGAAGTCCCGACAACTGGCTATCAGTTTCGACAATCGGGCTATCCGAGGCGTCGCCAATCAAGTGCGTATATTTGACGCCGAGCTTCATGCTCCACTGATCGGAGAGCGGGACGTCTGTGCCAAGGCTGAGGTAGACATCCTTGAAACCGCCATCGGCATCAAATGTTGAAAGCCCTGATGCGAGAGCCTGCGCCGCCGTGACAGAAAAATAGGACTGCATGTAATCGTCGTCGGCGTAGCTCGCGCCAGCGACGGCCGTCATTATGATATTTGGTGTTAGGGAAAAGCGCGTTTCAGCGCCAGCGCGCAACACGGCGCCGGCATCATCGCCGGTGACTTGATGGTGATACGACAGAAACGGTTTCAAGCTGCCAAAATTGTAAGCCGCATATCCACCAACGACGACACCGCCGTCGACGTCTCCAAGTCCGGTCAAACGTGCCGCGTCATCCTCATCGCGTCCGAAACGGTAGCCCGCAAGCGGACCGGCCTCAAAACCGTTGAACTCGAATACGCGAAACCGGAGATCATCGACACCGCGGAACTGCACAAAGCCGCTGCTCTCGCCGCCAGCTGGAGCGATGATCGGAAATCCACGAACCTCGTAGTCTTTGGAGCCTTCGTACTTCGGTGCAATGACTGCTGCGCCGCCGGCCTGCAGGTCAAGAGACTGGGCGAAAACCATCGACGGCGTCGCGATGGCAAAAATCGCGGATACGCTCATCAAGGCAAGAAAGTTGAACTTCATGTTTCCCCGGTGGATCAGCGGCACTATAGGCCTTTCTACGAGTGCTCGACTAATTTTGGTTTAGCAAATCAACATCCATTGGCCTAGACCGCTCTTTTTTGTGTGACCAAACCGCACCACCCGTCTAGCTCCGGTCTAGCGTGCTCGTATGCTTGGTGTCGCGCATACCGGCGTAAACCAGGAGCGATAGCGCGATGCAGCCTGTCACGTACCAATAAAACCAAGTTTCGTGGCCTTGGCTTTTGAACCAGAGCGCAACATATTCCGCCGTGCCGCCGAAGAGCGCGACGGTAATCGCGAACGGCAGGCCGACGCCCAGCGCGCGAATGTGCGTTGGGAAGAGTTCGGCTTTAACAACGGCGTTGATGGCGGAATAACCCGAAACGATCACAAGGCCTGCGAGAATGAGCGCGAACGCCGTCCAGGGGTCGCGCGTTGATTGCAGCACCGTCAGAATTGGAATGGTGCAGAGCGTGCCCAATACGCCAAACGCGATCAAGACGGGCCGTCGCCCGGTGCGATCCGAGATGGCGCCGACAACGGGCTGCAACAGCATATAAACAAACAGCGCCGAGGCCGAAATCGTCGTTGCCGTATCCTTGGTAAAGCCCGACGTATTGACCAGGAACTTCTGCATATAGGTGGTGAATGTGTAGAATGCCACCGTGCCGCCCATGGTCAATCCGACAACAATGGCAAGCTCTCGCGGATACTTCATCAAGGCAGTGAGTGACCCGTCACGCGATTTGGCGTTGATGAAAGCGTCCGTCTCATGCATGTCGCGGCGCATAACGTAGGCGATGACGGCGAGCACAGCGCCAATCGCAAAGGGTATGCGCCAGCCCCAGGCCTCGAGTTCGGCTTCGGTCAACAAAAACTTCTGCAGCACGATCAAAACCAGCATGGCCGAGAGCTGCCCGCCAATCAGCGTCACGTACTGGAAGCTTGAATAAAATCCACGGTGTTTGGCCGTTGCCATTTCTGAGAGATACGTGGCGCTCGTGCCGTATTCGCCGCCAAGGCTAAGGCCCTGAACCATGCGCGCGACGAGCAGCAACGCGGGTGCCGCGACCCCGATCGACTCGTAGGTCGGTAGAACCGCGATCATCGCCGAGCCGAAACACATGAGCAGAACGGATGTGGTCAGCGCAATTCTCCGTCCGTGGCGATCCGCCATCCGGCCAAAAAACCACGCACCAAGCGGGCGCATGAAGAACCCAAACGCAAAAATACCGGCGGTCGCCAAAAGTTGAGCTGTCTGGTCTCCAGCTGGAAAGAACGCCTTGGCGAAATAGAGCGAGAAGGCCGCGTAGACATAAAAATCGTAATACTCGACCAAGTTGCCGGACGAACCAACCAGGATCGCCTTGATCCGGCGCCGGACATCGGCGGCCTCTGATTCGCGCAATTCCGTCACGTCGCCCCCTCGAGTTCCGGCCCATGGATAGCAGAGGCTGCGCCCGCCCGCCGCATCCAATCGCATCTCCCGTTCACAAACCCCGTGAGCGGCGTTGACCTCGGCGCCCTCAGTCCCATATTACATGGCTGCACAATATCTGGCCGACGCCCGCACCTGAGGACACGATGCCCCTTATGACCAAGAAGCCACGTCATTCCAAGGTGATCATTCTCGGCTCTGGCCCTGCCGGATACACGGCTGCTGTGTATGCCGCGCGCGCGATGTTGAAGCCGCTTCTGATCCAGGGCTCGCAGCCGGGCGGACAGCTGACCATCACGACCGACGTTGAAAACTACCCTGGTTTCGCCGAGACGATCCAGGGTCCCGTGGCTCATGGAGCAGTTGCAGGCGCAGGCCGAGCACGTCGGCACCGAAATTATCATGGACCACATCAACAAAGTCGACCTCAAATCGAAGCCCATCCGCCTCGAAGGCGACAGCGGCGATATTTACACCGCCGACACGCTCATCATCTGCACGGGCGCACAGGCCAGCTGGCTCGGCATTCCATCAGAAGAATTTTTCAAGGGCCACGGCGTTTCCGCGTGCGCGACGTGCGACGGTTTCTTTTACAAGGGCAAGGAAGTCGTGGTCGTCGGCGGCGGCAATACGGCGGTCGAAGAAGCCTTGTTCCTCACTAACTTCGCCAAACGCGTCACCATCATTCACCGGCGCGATTCCTTCCGCGCGGAAAAAATCCTGCAAGAGCGCTTGTTCAAGCACCCGAAGATTGAAGTCATCTGGGACACGGCCATTGAGGAGATCACCGGCACAAGCGAACCGAAATCCGTGACAGGTGTGCGCCTCAAGAACACCAAGACCGGCGCTATTACAGAGCGCGCGGCAGATGGCGTTTTCATCGCAATCGGCCACGCACCTTCGACGGAACTTTTCAAAGGACAGTTGCCAACGACGCCAGGCGGCTATCTCATCACAGCGCCGGATTCAACCGCAACGGCCATTCCGGGCGTGTATGCTGCCGGCGACGTGAAAGACGAAATCTTCCGTCAAGCCGTAACGGCGGCGGGCATGGGCTGCATGGCAGCGCTTGAAGCCGAGAAGTATCTGGCGAAGCATGAGAGCCACGCAGTGGCGGCCGCAGAATAACCATCACGCCTGGATAAGCCAAATTGGTAGCCTAGCAATCCGGGGAAATTCCACTCCATGAAGGCGTATGTCTGTCGCGGCTATGGCGGACCAGATGTCCTCGAACTTAAGGACGTTCCAACGCCGGCGCCCAAGGACAACGAAGTCCTTATCAAAGTCTACGCGACCACTGTTACGGCCGCCGACTGGCGCGTGCGGACACTCGACGTTCCGAAAGGCTTAGGGCTCCTCGCGCGACTGGCCCTCGGTCTAACACGGCCACGCCAACCCATACTCGGCACCGAGCTGGCGGGAATAATCGAGACGGCAGGCAAGAACGTAACCCGGTTCAAGCCCGGCGATGCGGTATTCGCCTTTCCCGGCGGAAAAATGGGTTGTCATGCGCAGTACTGCGTAGTCGCCGAAAACGGACCGGTGGTGAACAAGCCTGAAAATCTCACCTTCGAGGAAGCGGCCTCCCTCCCGTTTGGCGGTTCGACGGCACTCCATTTCCTGCGTAAGGCGGGCCTAAAGGCTGGCGACAAAGTGCTGGTTATCGGCGCATCCGGTGGCGTCGGTACCGCACTGGTGCAACTTGCCAAGCATTTCGGGGCCGAGGTGACAGGTGTGACCAGCACAGCCAACCTTGAGCTCGTCACCAAACTCGGCGCCGGACGGGTCATTGACTACACCAGCGGGGATTTTTCCACAGCCTTAGAATGTTACGACATCATCGCCGATGCAGCCGGTGCGACGTCGTTTTCCAGATGCAAAGCGGCACTCAAGGACAAAGGGCACCTGCTCGCAATTGCTGGCGGTTTACCTGAAATGTTTTCTGCTCTCCTGGCACCCATAACGAGTCGTAAAAGAGTGATCGTGGGACCTGCAGAAGAGCGGCCCGACGACGTGCAGCAGATTGCCGATTTGGCGAAATCCGGTGCTTTGCGGCCGGTCATCGACCGTTGTTATGACTTTGCGCAAATGAGTGAAGCGCATGCCTATGTCGAAACGCGGCGCAAGAGGGGCAGCGTGGTCGTGACGGTGCCGCACGTAGGTTAGACCGCTTTGCAAGCTGGCGCGGCGCAGTCTCGCGGCCTCACTTCTTGCGCATCAGCCGCGCAATCCAAGATCCCTGCTTCGGAGCGTTGGCTGCGACCGAGCCTGCCATGGCTGCGGCGATTGGCGAGACGGCAGGCTTTGGCGCGGCGGCGCGCGAGACGGCGGGCGTCGACATGGCTGGTCGCGTCAGAGGCGATGGTGGATCCTTGCGCGGATCCTTGGGCGGATCCTTGGGCGGATCCTGGGGCGGATCCTGGGGCGGATCTTCGTGGGAATCCTCGACGTCCTCGTCTGCATTCCCCTTGACCACGTCGAAAAGAATTTTAGCGACGGCTCCGGCATCGCCATTCCAATCGATCCAGCGTTTGCCGCGCATCAGCGGCAGGTGCGAAAGATCGGGCCGCCCCACCATCACCGCGATGACGTTTTTCTTGCCGTCCACCTCAAAGCCGAGCGCCGTATTCATTTCAGCGAGCGGCCATTCCTTAGTGACGGAGTTACTGGACACTACTGCCAGAATGGTGCGCGCCGCGCCCAGCGCCGTGTTGATCTTCTTGGTGAAAGATTGCCCCCACGCGATGTGGTCCTCATCGAGGAACACCTTGAGGCCGAGCGTCTCGCAGGCTGCATAAATTGGCCGCGCGATATCGGCTTTGTCTTCGCTGGCATGCGAAATGAAGATGTCGTAGTCGGCTGCTCCGAAAACCATCTGGCGCACAAACTTTGATGGATTGGGATCGAGATCGATCAGCTTGGCGCAGAGTTCCAGAAAAACCGGATCGGCTGGCCCGCGCACCATCTTGACGAAGGCGAGCTGCCCATAGACGACGCTGCGAAACACCGGGCCTGGTTCGTCCGGCATCCCGCCCTTGGGCGTACGGCTATACTTCTCGAAGTATTCCTGACCCGCGGCGGCGAGGCCAAATTTTCCCCACGCATGCAACATCGCGCGGATCTTGCGAATGCGCTCGCGCTCGACGTTGACAGTGCGGTTGACGCATAGGCCGGTGACGCTTTGGTGCTTGTGGCGGCCATGCAGGCGCACCTTCTTCGAATTGACTGAAAAGCCGCACATCATGATGGCGCGCTCGAGCTGATCGCCAACGTGCAATTGTTCCACGAGCGCGGCACTGCGATCAAGAATGGCGAGGGCGGGCGGAAACGCAGCCTGACTGCTTGAGAACGTGATGTCGTCGGCGTAACGCGAATAATCACATTTTTGTTCTCGCGCGAGCCGTGTTAAGCGGCGATCGAGACTGGCCGCAATGAAATTTGACAGAACCGGCGATGTCGGCGCACCTTGCGGCAGGCCGTTGCCATGTATGCAAATCTGCGCCATCACGGCCGCCGCTTTGGGACCCATAGAAAACGGCGGTGCCATGAACAGACCGCGCACCCGGCCGAAATTGATGCTGGGGAAAAAATCTGCAAGATCGACGTTGAGGACCCAATGTTTGCCGGTATGATTGGCCGCATTCGACACGACGCTGCGAGCGGAAATAAACCCATGCGCGCTCGGGTGTGCTGCGTAGACTTCCGTCAGCGCAATCGCGAGCTGATCCTGCATGTCGCGTACTAGCCCGCGTGGCGCGCTGATCTTGCGCATGCCACCGGTTCGTTTCGGTATTTCAAACTCGTGATAGCGCGAGCTGGCCGGGGCACGGTACAGAGTGTGAATGAGACGGCTCTGACTCACATCGAAAAACTGAGCGACGTCCTGAGCCGATTCAAGTGCACGGCCATCGAGGGAAAGTGCCGGCACATCGGCGGTCTTTGAGTCTCCGTTTGATAAGGGCATCCCGTCCCTCGTTCCTTACGCACACCCCCTGGGCTCGCCCGGGGGGTGTGAAGATAGACATTTGTTCTTCTGTCGCAGGATCGACAACAGACGTAGAAGGACGGGATCCCGATGCGAAGTTGGATGGCAAGCTCGCAATCGAACTCTCGTTACTCTCTTGGGCGAAGTTGAGGCGGAACGCGAAGAACATTTGCGAACGCCCGTCGGCGCTTTTTGAATTCAATAAAAAGCAATGCGGCGCCCGAACTTATCTTGTCCCACGCAACAACGGCAACACGCGCGCAGCATCGAGTTCGCCACTCGCGATAGCCGCGCGCACGGCGCATCCCGGCTCACTATCATGCTCGGCAATTGCGAAACTTGCACTTCAGGGCGAGAGCCTCGATATCCTCAATCATCGGATCAACGGTGGCCGTTTCGATCCACTGTTCCAGCCCGCGCATGCCGGGCGTATCGATGATGGCGCCGCCTTGCGGGCGAATAAACAATTGGCGATGCGTGGTCGTATGGCGGCCGCGACTGTCGTGCGCGCGCACGTCCTGCGTCGCTTGCGCATCGCGCCCCAGCAGTTGGTTCGTCATGGTCGATTTGCCGACACCCGATGAGCCAACGAGGACGATGGTGCGGTTGCCATCGAAATATGGCTCCAGTTCTTGCACGCCCTTCGCGCCGCGCGCACTAATCGCGTGAACGGGAACGCCCGGCGCTATCCTGGAAATTTGCTCCGTCGTGCCGGCGGCATTGTGGGGCAGATCCGATTTGTTGGCGACGATGACGGGCTGGGCGCCACTGTCGCGCACGAGTGCCAGATAACGCTCCAAACGTTCGAGATTGAAGTCGCGATCGAGCGACGTCACGATAAATATAATATCGATATTCGCAGCTATGAGTTGCGGGCGCTGCTCACCGGCTGCTTTTCGCACCATTGCTGTTGCGCGCGGCAGAACGGCTTCGATCGTGGCTTTGCCATCGTCTGGGGAAAGCCGCACCGCCACGAAGTCGCCAACGCCGGGTAAGTCCGATCGTTGCGCGGCTTCTTTGCGATGGCGGGCGGTGATGGTTGCTGAAAGCTCGGTGACGTCGGTTGCGACTTGAAAATGGGTTCGGTGCTCGCCAACAACCCGGCCAGGCAACAATCCGTCACTGGCATACGAGGCAAATGCCTGTTGCCTTTGCGGACTCCAGCCCAACGCGTCAAGTGTCATAGTGCGGGTTCCTTAGAAGTGCTGCGTAGCGACCATTCTGCGCCGCCCGTCTGACATGCCACAGCACACCGTCAGCATGTTGTGAAATCGTGCGCCTCAGCTATGACAGCAAGTAAAAGGCACAAAAAAACGCTGGACCCTTGCGAGCCCGGCGCTTTCATTTTCTGTAGTGAACTGACTTACTGCAGCTGAACTGCAATCAGCTTGTTTTCCATCATGTGCGGGACGTACATGATTTTCGAAGCCGCGTCGTATGTGAGGTCGGCGTTACCCTTGCCGAGATCGATGATCGGCTCGGTCTTGCCGCCAGACGAGAACTTGAAGATCTTGCCAGCCATCCAATCCGAGACGATGTAGCTGCCGCCGCCAAGCGACGCGAAACCGTCGAGGTTGCCAACTGGCTTGCCGCCGTCCAGCTCGGTGATTTTCTTATCCGCGAGAGACACTGACACGATGCGGCCCGGCGAACTCGTCTCAAAACCATTACCGGTCAGAACGCCCCAGGTGTTGACGATGAGATTGTCGCCCTCGACCAGGAGACCGTTAGCGCCCGCGAGCACTTTGTCGTCGGCCCACTTCTCGATCTTGCCGCCCGAGAGCTTGAAGATGCCGCCACCGCCGGTGTCCGAGGTGTAGATGTTGCCCGCCGCATCGGCCGCAACGTCGTTCAAGAGACCTGCGCCTTCGGCCTTGTGCTTAGCGACGATCTTCGCAGTTGCCATATCAATTTCGACGAGTTCATCCACGTCGCCGACATACATTTTGCCCTTTGAGATCGCGAGACCCTTAGGTGCTTTCAAACCATCGACCCACTTGCCGGCTGTCTTGCCATCCATCGAAACCTTGGCGATATAACCCTTGGCGTCCTTGCCCATTGGATCGCCGTTGACGTTGCTCACGTAAATTGCGCCACCATCAATGATTGCGCATTCGGCTCCCGGCAGTCCGCCGATTTCCCAAAGCTTGCTAGCGCCGCCTGTGACTTTTTCGGCGACTTTGTCCGCAACTTCTACGGCCTTGTCAGCGACTTTTGCAGCTGCATCTTTCGCCGTATCGACGGCCTTGCCAGCCGCTTCAGCGGCTTTCTCGACGACTTCAGCTGTCTTCTCGGCGGCCTTCTCTGCTGCTTTCTTCGCGTCAGGCGCCGTGCCTGAATCGCAGCCCGCAAGCAGAAGGGCCGCAATCGCGGCGCCACAAGCTAATCTCTTCATAGTTCACCTCATTTGCTCGACAGAAAAAATCGCTGCGGCGGGCGCCACAGATCAAGAACTTGGAGCTAACGTAGTGTACCCGGCTGGATTTACCACTCTACGACTGGGGGAGGAGCGCGCTTGGTCGTAGGGCCGAAGTGTCGCACCGTGTTCAAGTCCGGCGTTCGTTGGCTTCGCTCGTAGCACCCTTGTTCTGCGATCAAAGCGCGTTACAGTCACGCCGCCCGGGACCCTGGCTCAAGCTTTCATGAGCCAATTCAAGCCCCTTCGACAGCGGAAATCTCTTACATGGATTGGGACAAACTTCGCATTTTTTACGCAGCAGCGGAGGCTGGTAGCTTCACGCGTGCGGGCGAACAGTTGAACATGAGTCAATCCGCCGTCAGCCGGCAAATCTCGGCGTTAGAGGCCGATCTCAAGGTGACGCTGTTCCATCGCCACGCGCGCGGCCTCGTCTTGACCGAACAAGGTGAGCTATTGAACCGCACTGTGATGGAAGTGTTCGCCAAGCTGCAGACGGCCGAAACTCTGTTGTCGGATTCTACGTCCAAACCATCGGGCGATCTGCGTGTTACGGCGCCTATCGGTTTCGGCACGATTTGGTTGTCGCCGCGCCTCGGTGAATTCATGGATCTCTATCCCGAGATCCGCGTCGAACTGATCTTGAACGACGAGCAAGTCGATATCGGCATGCGCGCGGCCGACGTCGCCATTTGGACGAGGGAACCCGAGCAAGGCGATCTCATCCGCCGGCCCCTTTTTGAGAGCCGCGTTGGAGCTTTTGCCTCAGCACAGTACATCCGCCGTTTTGGCGCGCCGAAGTCGCTCGACGATTTGGAGAACCACCGGATCATTTCCTATTCCGGCCAGCCGGCCCAGCATCTGACCGCCGTCAACTGGATCGAAACTGAAGGGCGCAACGGCAAGGACCCGCGCCAGTCCGTGCTCAAGATCAACTCGGTCGTGGCAATCAAATACGCCATTCGCGCCGGCGTCGGTATCGGCATGATTCCGGATTATCTGACGGAATCGGAAACTGATCTCGTGCCCATCCTGCCCGAGATCGAGCCGCCGCGCCTGCCGATCTTGTTCGTCTACCCGGAAGAGCTAAAAACCTCGAAAAAAGTCCAGCTTCTGCGCGATTATCTCGTGTCGAAGACGCGGGGGTGGAAGTAGTCGAAGACGCGGGGGTGGAAATAATTCACGGGTTTCTCATAGCTGCCATGATCCATGTCATGATCCAGTCGCGGCCTGAAACGTAATAATGTTCATGGCGGGTGCGTGGGGGCGGGCGTTTTGCCACCTCCGTCTTCACGCCCCTCGTCTGGAACCCATGGTTCCTCCCATCGACTTGCCGGATGGCCGCCCCGAAAAGGGCGCGCTATCCGGCATTTTTGCTGATGTGGCTGCGACGAAACCTGATTTGCTTATAAGCGGCTGCAACGCTATTTAGGGGGTCAAACCCCCTTGATTTGGCGAAGGACTTTAGCCCCCATGGCCCAGACGGCTCCACAAACGGCTCCCAAGACCCTCTACGACAAGATATTCGACGACCACATCGTGGACCGCCAGCCGGACGGGACCTGCCTCCTCTACATCGACCGGCATCTGGTGCATGAGGTGACCAGCCCGCAGGCATTCGAGGGCCTGAGACTAGCCGGCCGCAAGGTGCGCGCGCCCGAGAAGACGCTGGCCGTCGTCGATCATAACGTGCCCACGACCGACCGCTCCAAAGGCATCGCCGACACCGACAGCCGCATCCAGGTCGAGACGCTCGCCAAGAACGCGGCCGACTTCGGCGTTGAATATTTCCATGAGCGCGACAAACGCCAGGGCATCGTCCACGTCGTCGGACCCGAGCAGGGCTTCACGCTGCCCGGCACAACGATTGTCTGCGGCGACAGCCACACGTCCACGCATGGCGCATTCGGCGCGTTGGCACACGGCATCGGTACATCTGAAGTCGAGCATGTGCTGGCGACGCAGACGCTAATCCAAAGCAAAGCTAAGAACATGCTCGTGCAGGTCGACGGCGTGGCGCCCAAGGGCGTCGGCGCGAAAGACATCATCCTCGCCATCATCGGCGAAATCGGCACGGCGGGCGGCACGGGTTCTGTCATCGAATACGCGGGCGAAGCCATCCGCGCGCTGTCGATGGAAGGCCGCATGACGGTCTGCAACATGTCGATCGAAGGCGGCGCGCGCGCCGGCATGATCGCACCAGACGAGAAAACCTACGCATTCATCAAGGGCCGCCCCAAA
Source organism: uncultured Alphaproteobacteria bacterium (assembly GCA_963764605.1). Classification (GTDB taxonomy): domain Bacteria; phylum Pseudomonadota; class Alphaproteobacteria; order Rhizobiales; family Hyphomicrobiaceae; genus Hyphomicrobium_B. Next base: position 110,089 of record CAVXTJ010000009.1, on the reverse strand, counting down.
GCGCCGAAGGGCACGGCTTGGGACATGGCGATGAAGTATTGGGAAACATTGCACACGGACGAGGGCGCGCATTTCGATCGCGTCGTTGTCGCTTGACGCTTCCAAACTGCCGCCGATCGTATCCTGGGGCACCTCGCCCGAAGACGTCGTGTCGATTGCGGGCGCTGTGCCTGACCCAGCGAAAGTCACGGACGAAAACAAGCGCGCCTCGATGGTGCGTGCACTCGACTACATGGGCCTCAGCGCCGGCACCAAGATCACCGACATTCCGTTGGATGTCGTCTGGATCGGCTCGTGCACCAACGGGCGCATCGAAGATTTGCGCGCCGTCGCCAAGGTCGTCGACGGCAAGAAAATTTCAACGCGTCTTGCTTATGCGATGATCGTTCCGGGCTCAGGACTCGTGAAAGAGCAAGCGGAAGCCGAAGGACTAGACAAGATTTTCCTCGCCGCAGGCTTTGAATGGCGCGAACCCGGCTGTTCGATGTGCCTCGGCATGAACCCGGATCAGCTGAAGCCCGGCCAGCGCTGCGCCTCAACCTCCAACCGCAACTTCGAAGGCCGCCAAGGCTACAAAGGCCGCACGCATTTGGTGAGCCCAATCATGGCGGCAGCGGCCGCGCTTGAGGGGCGGTTTGTGGATGTGAGGGAGTGGGCGTAGTAAGCGACTCCCCACCGCCGTCATGGCCGCGAAGGCGGCCACCCACGACAAGTCTCAATAAATGGGGGTCTATAGTGACAGTGAGGCTTTGCACGTTGGCGGTCTGGTCGATAGCCGCTTGGCTGACCGGAGCATCGGCGATTATTGCCAGCGAGCGGATGTCGGAAGCTGACGGTCAACGCTTCATGTGGGGCGGCAAAAAGATAAGTGCTCCAAAGATCACTATTGATCATCCCGAGGTCATCGCCGTTGTATCGGAAAGCACGCATGTCAATTTAAGCCCAGAAGCAATTGAAAAGAAGCCCGGCCCAAAGTTTCTCGCCAAGACAACCATCAATATCGTCACAAAGTCAGTTCTGGACGAGGCCGAAATTGATAGGATTGCCGCCGAGGTTCGCAAACAGACCTCCTACTTCCATGTTGTCGGCGTTCGATTCAAGCAAGCGCAGACAACAGGCAGCCACTATGGTTGGCTGCTGTACTGGGACGGCAAGGAACCGACTCGTTTCGTTCTTGCATCGAAAGACAAGTTGTCCGTGGCCTCGAGCGGGGCAGCCTCAAGCTTGCTGGCAGACGAACACCTGATCGGCACTTGGGCCGACGCCAATGCGTTCCCTGGCACGATCTCGATAACGTCGCGTGGCAGTCGGCTGTGGATGGTCGAGAGTTTCACGGATGGCAGCGGAGGGGATAGCCGGACCCGGCTAAGGGTAAGGAGCAATGGACGTCTCGTCGGAATGTACTCTGAAAGCCAAATTGGTACCTTTCTCAAGGATGGTACAGATTCTGATAAAGTATCTTTGCAAATCGTGGGCGACAAACTGCAGATGTTCGCTGGGAACGATGATGATAGCGCATGGTTTGAGGGTACACCGCTGACGACAATCGACTTAGAAGCCTTTCCAAAGTCGGAGCCTGGAAAGCCGAGCGGCGGATACTCGGCAAGAGGTCTCAAAACAATTTCGGAAGCGTCAGATTGTGTTCGAGCATCAGAAGCGCAATTTCCGTCCACTCATGATTCGGGCCTTACCCATAGAAAGTCCGCAGAGCGCCGAGTTGCTGCACTCGCAACCGCTTATCGAAAGTGCTTCTCAAAATCTGACATAGAAAAACTTGGAAACCTTGCTCAATGGGGTGCAGAGGGCCAAACGAGCTGTGGCGAGTCCAGGGAGAAGCCCTTCCGGATAACGGAACCCGCCAAGGCTGTCATTTGGGCTGCTTTAATTGCCGACGAAGATCGTCATATCAAAGGTCGCCTCAATTTAGATCGGCCTAGTTTAGTTCGTGGAAGCGATGCTGCTGCTCCCTTTTGCGCGAAGCTCTTGGAGCGATTTGGTCCCAATGGAACTGAAACGCCCGGGCTATTGGAGCCATGATCCGCGCGTGAGGCTGTTGGGTTACGGTTCGGCCTTGGGTATCGCGGGCTTTTTAAACGGTGTCAGACCCCCGATACTTGCCCGCCTGCGGCGGGACGGGTCAGACACCTCAAAACTGTGCAAAGCCGAACCTAACCCAACCTACATTTCTTCGCTTTGCGCCGTAACCTCACCGCACCCACTTCGCAGTATCGCGGATCAGGGCTTCGGCGCGGCGGGCGTCGGGAATGCCGGACCAGTCCATAGTTAGTGGGCGCGTATCGCCGTCCGAATCTTTTTCGACGCCATAGCCGATTGAGAGGTTCCCCGTGCCGTCGCGGCGGTCCTTGCGCTTCACGAAGTTTACTTTCGCGAGCAGGTAACTTTCCGCACCTTTGTCACGCCCCACATAGACATTGATGAGCCGCGCGTCCGTGATCGCGTGCACCGTGTGGCGCGACTTGCGAATGCCAAGAAACGGCGCCGCCAGCATCGCGCAGCCAATCACCACAAACGGCAGCGAGAAAACAAAAAAGAAAACGTTCATGCCGAATCCGGCGGGCTTACCATCGGAGTTGAAAGGCACGAACCCGAGCAACCCGCCGAGGCTCATGCCGAAAAAAAAGAACGAGATGGCGCTCCAGAAAATCCCAAACACAAGTATGGCGAACAGCGCTCCCCATTCCGCGCGCCAGTCGGGCATCCCCGCGTAAAGCACGCGCTCGCCCGTTGCGATTTCAGCATTGAGTGCTTTGCGCAAATCGGGCGGTAAATTCGAAATGTCCCTCGACATGCCCTGAACGTAAGCACAGTGAGCTTAAATTGAAGTGGCGGCACGGGCCCGAAAGCCAACGTGCTTAGCAAAATCCTAACGCCCAAAACGGAATGGAACTGCTTAACGCCCAGCAACTGTCTTGAACACCTTGGACGGCGGCGGCGCCAGCACAGTGCCGAGCGCCGCTTTCATACTCGTGATCTCTTCTTCCGTGATCTTAAAAAAGGCGTTCTGCGCACTCTGGCGCAATTCGGCTTGCGAGAAACTTCCGGCTAGCAGCACGATACTGTGATCGCCCGGCGGATAAGCGGCCGGTTGTCCGATAACCTTGAAGCCAAGCATGTACTGATAGAACCGGGCAAACTCCGGCTTGGTCGCGATCAGGATCGTTGAAACATCTGCTGCTTGTGCTGCCAAAAATCCGGCGCGCACGAGAGCGGCGAACAGCGTCGTGCGAAACGACGTGCTCGTGAAAGCAGGATCAATGGCGAGGCGCGACATTTCAACGATTGGCCCGAGTGCCAAGCCTTTCAGTTCCGTCACTTCGGGATAGTACGGCGCGCACGGGAGACTCGAATGATCTTGATGCACTTGGCTAAAGCTGACGCGCAGGGTGCCGATACACACTTCATCCTGGTACGCGCCAAAAACGACTGTCGATGCCAGGCCATCGTTGTTGTCGGCGAACGTGGCGTGCGCATTTTCCTCAACATACCCGAGTGCCCGGTAGGCGCGATAACGCAAGGCGAAAGCGTCCTGGCGCGCGGCATCACTGGCCGCCACGCGAATCTGAAATGGAAAACCGGCGCCCGTTACGACACCAGCCGGAGAAACCCTGCGCTTTTGCAAGGGCCGGAACGCGATCGGGTTTGTCATGACATTTCCCATCTTTTGCCACGGCTTCATTGAAGACAACGCAAGCTGGGGCATAAAAGTTCGCTGATACGATGCGTTAAATGGCGCCCGGCCCGTTCATTCAATGTCCTCAACCGCAACTGTGGCGATTAGACTGCCGTTCCGCAATGCATTGCTTCCCATTTGCTCTGTTGCAGACTATCAGTGTGGTCCAAACGGCGAGGCAGAGCATGACGAGCGCAAATCAATGGCAACATGCGACGGTGCCAACACTCGCCGACTTTGAAAATATGGCCAAAACGGCCTGGAACAAACTGCCCGCAACCTTTCGCGAGATGGCCGGCGACGTCATCATTCGGGTGGAAGACTTCGCGACTGACGAAATTCTCGACAGCGTCGGCATCGAAGACCCGTTCGAACTGACCGGGCTCTATCAAGGCGTCAGCCTCGATCAGAAAAGTGTGTCCGACATACCACGCGAACCGGATATGGTGTTTCTCTACCGGCGCGCCATTCTTGACGAATGGGCCTCTGGAGAAGAAGAATTGGGCCACTTGATTGCCCATGTGCTGATCCATGAAATCGGCCATCATTTCGGCTTCTCCGACGACGATATGGAGTCGATCGAGGACGAAGCGGCGGCATGACAGGGATATGACAAGGATGGAATGGGCAAGCAACAGCAAAACTTAAGCCGTTCCGTGCGACAATCCTCACAAGCTTGTGTGCGCAACCGTTTCACGTCATTGTTAGATTAGATTGGGTTGGACGAGTTCGCACTATCCACGCGCCGTACACTTGCCGTATCTGGCTGTATCTGGGGCTCAACCGCAGTAGCTGTTCTTGATGAGGATGAGACAACACGTGTCCATGCCGCTTGGTCTGCGTCTTTCACTAACGGTTGTAGCCATGGCTGCAGGACTTCTGATGCCGGCCCATGTCATGCAGGCATGGGCCGAAGACGGTACGCCGACACCTGAAGAATACGTGGCGCAAGTTGGCGGCGACGCACAAATTCTCGATCCCGGCGAATTCAAGCTCGACGGCCGCAAGCAGCTTTGCGGACAACGCCCGACTGTCATTGACAATACACTCGACGACTATGGCGCAGCCTATCCTGGCTTCCTGATCATGAACCCCCGGTTGCTCGACAAGGTTTCGACGCCCGTCAAGCAATGGATCTTCGCACACGAATGCGGCCACCAGTTCCGCGGACAGGACGAGGAAACCGCGGATTGCTTTGCGGTTCAGCGCGGCCGCCGCTATGGCTGGCTGACTCCCGAGGGCCTTGAAGAGGTCTGTTCTTTCATCTCGCCGGCCAAAGGCGACAGCATGCACTTCTCGGGATCCCACCGCTGCGCCTACATGCGCCAGTGCTACGAAGACCCCAGTATCCGGTAAAGTATCCGGTAAGCCCGGGCAGAACGCGCAGACGGCACTTTAGTTACCGCCCCTCCGATCTCGTGCGAACCGGCCAGCCCCTTAACCTTGGCAAAATAATCCGGCTCTGGCTTATCCCCGCCCCGTGCCCAAGCCGCATACTCGCGTTCGCTTGAACGGGAGGCTGATGTTTGCGCTTTTGGGAAATGCCCGATGCCGATTGCCGATTATGCCCAGCGCCTGCTCGACCTCGCCGAGACCGTTTACCGCTGGCTCGGCCTGATCTCCGATTTGCAGGGGGCTAAACGCGAGAAAATCGCCCTTTACGCCGAAGAGATTGCCGCAACACTCGCCCGAGCCACGCTGGCCTTCGCCGCATTGGAACGGCAACCTTCGGATAAACAACAGATTTTAGCAGCGGCCCGGGAACTCGGGCGGATTGCAGGCTACGTCGATACCATCGTCGCCGCGCTGGCGCACCATCTTGACGGGCGAAAGCTGGCGGGCGTTAAAAGGCGCCTTGAACACCTTCAACCCTTCGATCCGGATGCCTTGATCGCCGAACGCGGTGCCTTTGCCATTGCCAACCGGCTGACATCGGCAGAAGGCTTTTTCCGGGCACTCGCCGACGCGCTCCGCACCTGATACCACACTGCTCCCGGCTGCCTTAACCCCAAGGACCTTGACGCGACATGGACAAGTTCACGACCCTGACCGGAATTGCAGCACCCCTGCCTTTGCGCAATATTGACACCGACATGATCATCCCGAAGCAGTTCTTGAAAACGATTAAGCGCACGGGCCTTGGCAAGTCGCTGTTTTACGAAATGCGCTTTGATCAGTCCGGCAAGGAAGTCACCGATTTCGTCTTGAACAAGCCGCAGTACCGCAAGGCCGAGATCCTGGTCACGGGGGACAACTTTGGCTGCGGGTCGAGCCGCGAGCACGCGCCGTGGGCACTTCTCGATTTCGGCATCCGCTGCGTCATCGCGCCCGACTTCGCCGATATTTTCTACAACAACTGCTTCCAGAACGGCATTTTGCCAATCCGGCTGCCGCAGACGGACGTCGACAAGCTGATGGACGACGCCAACCGCGGCGCCAACGCGACCGTCACGATTGATCTTGAGAAACAGGAAATCCGCGGGCCTGATGGCGGCGTGATCCGGTTCGAGATCGATGCGTTTCGCAAGCATTGCCTGTTGAACGGCCTCGACAACATCGGCCTGACGCTGCAGAAAGGCGCGGCTATCAGCAGCTTTGAGAAACAAGTGGCCGAGGCGAGGCCGTGGTTAAGGTAATCGAGGCAGCTTTGTTGTATTCAACGATGTACCTCGTCGTTGCTGGTCCTCTGCTGCTGGTGCTTTTTCTGGTTCGATGGTTCTTTCGGAACGTCGAAGTGAAGCAGCCTTGGCGCAAAGTCGCCTATGCACTTGCGGCGCTGGCCTTGTTTACCCCTGTGCCTGCGCCGCCAGGAATTTTCCTGCCCAATGCCTATGTCATGGTGGCATCAGCTCTCGATGGAACGGATCTGATCCAATGGTATGCGGAGTTTCCACGCCTGCTGGCCCCTTTAGCCCTCGTGACGGCTACTCTTGGATGGTGGATGGGCTCGCGGAGCAAACGGCTATCGTGATAACAGGCAGTACCCCGCTACTACCAAATCCATGTGCTGCCAATGTTATTGGCGAGACGAAACAACGGAGACACGACAATGGCAAAGTTAGTACACTCAATGGTGCGCGTAATGGACGAAGCGAAGTCCGTCGCGTTCTACACCAGTGCCTTCGGCCTCAAAGTCGCCCAACGGCTCGACTTCCCGGATTTCACGCTCATCTACTTGTCGAACCCTGAGCAAACATTTGAGCTGGAATTGACCGTCAATAAGGGCCGCACCGAGCCCTACACGCTTGGCAACGCATATGGCCATCTGGCGATCTCGGTTGAGAACGTCGATGCTGAGCGCGCGCGCATCGAGGCTCTGGGTTACACGCCGAAGAACATCGTCAACATGGCGTACGAAGGCAAACCACTCGCCAAGTTCTTCTTCATCGACGATCCTGATGGCTACAAGATCGAAGTCGTCGAAAGAGGCGGCCGCTGGCTGTAAGCAGACTCCAGCCGGCCGGTCATGGACTTGCGCCAATATCGCACTAACCAATATCGCACTGAGAAGTCCCCGGCAGCGCTTTTCAAATCCGGGGTTGATTTCACTATGTTTCGTCCGCCCATCGTGGCGCGTGCGGATCACGGAACTCGGGACCGGAGACGAACATGTCAACCCTTGCTTTGATCACGGGCGCCAACAAAGGCATCGGCTTTGAAGTTGCCCGGCAACTGGGAATGACCGGCATCATCGTGCTCATTGGTGCGCGCGACAGTGGCCGCGCCGATGCAGCTGTTGCCGCCTTGACGAAAGACGGCATCGTCGCGCACGCCGTCGAGATTGATGTGAGCAATGAAGCGTCCGTTATCGCCGCCGCCAAGAAGATTGGCGAGGACTACGGCCGTATCGACATTCTCGTCAACAATGCCGGCATCATGACGGAAATGGCGGCCGGTACGCGGCCCAAGGATCTCACGCTCGAAACATTGAAGCAGACGTTTGACACGAACGTCTTTGGTGCATTCGCAGTCATCCGCCACTTCGTGCCTTTGCTGAAAAAGTCGAGATCACCGCGTATCATCAATGTATCGTCGACACTCGGCTCCCTTACCGCAATGTCGGATCGTGGTCATCCCATGCACGGAGTAAACTTCGCGGCCTACAACGCATCGAAAACGGCGCTCAACGCACTGACAGTCGCGCTTGCCAAGGACTTGGCCTCCGACCGCATTTCAGTCAATTCGATTTGCCCCGGGTGGGTCAAAACCGACATGGGCGGCGAAAGCGCGCCGCGCACCGTTACGCAGGGCGCTGGTATCATCGTGACGCTCGCCACGTCTGGCAACCCGCCAACCGGCACGTTCGTGGATGAAAACGGCAGCGTCGCCTGGTAAGATCCGCTTGTTTTCGAGATTAAAAACGTGAGCCGCGTGCCGCGACGAGAGCGCCCGTCAACGCTTCGGCGAATTCTTTCTTTTCATCGTCATTCAAGAATTGTGCGAACAAAACTTCGCGTCCCTGGGCGGCGAGGCGAAGTGACGTCCGGCCGTCGGGACGGTCTTCAGTCAACACGACTCGCGTCCAATAGGGATTGAACTCAAACGTTTCCGTATTTCCCGAAGGATGAACACGCTTGAGCTGCAAACGCTCTGGGCTGAGATCTACGGTTTCATAGAGCCGCCCTGAACGGTAGTTCAGTTTGAACGCCCAATAGATGAGCGCCACGTCGAGCCCGAAGAAGCCCATGACGGGCCATGCGCCGATGAGCAGGAATACCATCCCCATCACGAAGCTGACGAAGCCGATAGCGGACATCAGAATGAGAAACCCGCGCGGCGACAAAGAACGATGGGGATGGAGCACAAACTCTGCCGTGCCTGGCGATTGTTTTTGATCCGGTTTGGTGTCCATATCTTGCATCCCGACCTTATTCACGCACCAAAGCAGCCCATTGCCCCTGGAGCCGGAACGACATGCCCGCTAAGCCCAAGGTCGTTAAGCCGCCAAGCATCCAGCCGTTGCCGGACAAAGGCAAGCCTCGAAATATCAAAGCCCGCACTCGAGGTGGCCCAAAGGCTCTAACGGACGCAAATATCGAACAGATCTTCGCGGCGTTTGCGAGAGCCAATCCCGAGCCCAAGGGTGAGCTTGAGTATGTCAACGTCTACACGCTGCTCGTGGCGGTCGTGCTCTCGGCACAGGCCACGGACGCGGGCGTCAACAAGGCGACGCGAGCCTTATTCAAAATCGCCGATACACCGCAAAAAATGCTGGCACTCGGGGAAGAGAAAGTCCGCGAGCATATTAAAACAATTGGCTTGTTCCGCAACAAGGCCAAGAACGTCATTTTACTGTCTCAAAAACTCATCGCTGAGCACGGGGGAGAAGTTCCACACGACAGGGAGGCCCTTGAAGCGCTACCGGGTGTCGGGCGGAAAACGGCTAACGTTATCTTAAACATCGCCTTTGGCGAACCAACGATTGCCGTCGATACGCATGTGTTTCGCATCGCCAATCGCATTGGCCTGTCTAAAGGCGCCACGCCACTCGCCGTTGAAGCGGACCTATTGCGCGTTATACCTAATGAATTCCTGACGCACGCACACCACTGGCTAATCCTGCACGGACGCTACCTCTGCAAGGCGAAGAAGCCCGAGTGCTGGCGATGCCCCGTACAAGAGCTTTGCCAATTCCAGACAAAGTCGTCGATTTAGACGGAAGCGGCACGGAATTTGGCAAGTCTGGCGAAGCAGAAAAATTTATGGGCACGGGAACTCCAAGCGCCCATGATTTGCGAAACATTAAATCCGGCTTCGGCATTTGACAGAAATTCGCCGCCAATTCCTTGCGGACGGGGAACGTGGCTTTATTTTTTGTGGCTTATGAAAGGCGTTGTGGGACGAATTATTCGTGGGCATTGAAAATGACGGTCATTACCGGAACCTCAGCGAACGATGTCATTGCCGGCACGATCGATGCCGATCAAATTGACGGCGGCGCGGGCAATGACCGCATCAATGGCGGCGCAGGCGACGATAACCTTATTGGCGGCATCGGCGACGACACATTGACAGGCGATGCCGGCAACGACACGCTTTACGGCGGCGACGGCAACGACGGTTTTTTTGGCGGCGGCAACGATGACACCATCTATGGTGAAGCCGGCAACGACACTCTTTATGGTGACGGCGGCAATGACGCGCTGTACGGCGGCGACGGCAATGACACGCTCAACGGCGGAACTGGCAACGACAACTTCTTTGGCGGCACGGGCATCAACGTCATCAATGGCGGATCGGGTGCCGACAATGTTTTCATCTACCTGACTTCCGGCGACATCACTACTTTGGTTCTAGACGACTTCACGACATGGTCGAATTTTATGGAAGACCGGCTTGCCAGCGCCGGCGGATCGTATTCCGTCCTTGCCTCGCAGAACACGACCGGCGTGTTGACCCTAATTCACTCGGCCTCAAACTCTCGGCGATCGAAGATCTCGTTGTGTTCGTTGATGGCGTTTCTGTTGCGATTGATGACTTGTACAATTACAATAATCAGGCCCCCGAAGTCGCCTCCGAAGCAAGCCTTGCAACCAACGAAGACTTTGCTGTCAGCGGATTGATTGCAGCAACAGATCCCAATGGCGATGCGTTGACGTGGTCCACTCTTGAGGGACCCGCGAACGGCTCACTCGAACTCGACGTGCTGACCGGCGCATACACTTACACGCCCGCCGCTAACTTCAATGGCACCGACAGTTTCCAAGTTTCGATCGAAGATCCTTTAGGTGCAAGCGCCGTTCAAACGGTTTCGGTCAGCGTTGCCGCCATCAATGATGCGCCGGTTACCGCCGCAGACGCCGCAAAGAGTACGGACGAAGACACAGCAATCACCGGACAGGTGACTGCTTCCGACATCGACGGTGACATTCTTGGGTTCGCCGTGGCGCAAGATCCAGCCAACGGCACGTTGTCTCTCAACACATCGACAGGCGAATACTCTTACACGCCAACTGCCAACTTCAATGGCACAGACAGCTTCAAGGTCGTCGTCGCCGATCCGTCGGGTGCAACAGTTATACAAACGATCACCGTTGGCGTTGCCCCCGTCAATGACGCGCCGGTTGCAGATGCGGCGTCCGCAATCTCGACCAACGAAGACAACTCTGTCACCGGCTCCGTTGCCGCGACCGACGTGGACGGCGACGCCCTCTCGTGGTCGCTGTTACAAGGCCCGGAAAATGGCGTTGTCACGCTCAACGCCACGACCGGCGAATACACCTACACACCGGCCGCAAACTTTGCGGGCGACGATGTGTTCGACGTCCTTGTGGCCGACGCCTCGGGTGCTACCTCCCTGCAGCGTGTCAGCGTTGCGGTCAGCGCGGTCGCAGACATCCCAACACTCAGCGTCGTCAACCCGGTCATCATACCTGCGGGTGTCGTGCTTGCAGGCCTCAGCTCAGGCGAAACGCTCACCGGCAGTGCCGGCGGCGACACAATTTCAGGCAACGCCGGCAACGACGTACTCGACGGCAATGGCGCAACAAGCGTCACCACCGGGCTCGACATCACGTCTGCGCTCGGCGCCGATCTCGATGGATCTGAAGCCCTTGAGCTTCGCGTCAGCAATGTTCCAGTGGGTGGAACGCTATCGGCCGGAACGCAGAACCAAGACGGCTCTTGGTCGCTGACGGCAGCTCAACTTCCCGGCCTCACCCTATCTGCTTCAGTCACAGGCGGCTTTACTCTCAACGTTACGGCCTCGTCGAGCGAAGCGAACGGCTCGACGGCAACTGCAACAGCATCAATCGAAATTATTTTAAGCCCGGACGCCAACTTCATGTCGGGCGGCGCTGGCAACGACACAATGGCCGGTGGTACCGGCAACGACACGATGTACGGCAATTCCGGTAACGACACGATCTCGGGCGGCAACGGCAACGACCTCATCTACGGCGGTAAGAATAACGACATTCTTTCCGGTGGCGAAGGCAACGACCGCCTTGATGGCAACTCGGGCGACGACGTCATTTACGGCGACGCCGGCAATGACATTATCGTCGGCGGCTCCGGCTTCGACACGCTCGATTATTCCAACGCCCAGAGTGCCATCAACGTCGATCTCAGCAAGAAAACCGTGACCGGCTTCGCCTCTGGCAACGACACGATCAGCGGTATTGAAAAAATCATCGGCTCGGCATTCGATAACATCTTCAAGGGCGGCAAAGACGCTGACCAGATGGATGGCGGCGCGGGCGACGACTGGTTACGCGGACTTGGCGGCGCGGACACGCTTAAAGGCGGCACGGGCAACGACACGTTCTTCTGGGAGAAGACGGACGTCGGCGCGAAACTTGGCGTCGATCACATCACCGATTTCGGTGCTGGCGACGTGCTCGACTTCAAGAAGCTCGTAAGCCTCGGCACCAAGCCGCTCGGCGATTTCGTGAAAGTAACCGACGGCGCGGCCGGCAGCACAATCGCGGCCAAGATCAACGGGACGTTCGTTGACGTTGCCGTGCTCGACAACGTGCATGGCACATCGGCCAGCGATCTCCTCGCCAACGGCCACTTGCTCGTCGGATAAATTCGCTCAAGCTGAAGCTTTGTCGAGCCGCATGGGCAAGCCCGCCTTGGCCATGTGCGCCTTGGCTTCTCCAATCGTGTATGTGCCAAAGTGGAAGATCGAGGCGGCGAGCACGGCGCTGGCATGGCCTTCCTTCACGCCGTCCACGAGATGATCGAGCGTACCAACGCCGCCCGAGGCAATCACCGGCACGGAGACGGCGTCCGAAATTGCGCGCGTGAGCGGCAAATCGAAACCGGCTTTGGTGCCATCGCGATCCATCGAGGTTAAAAGGATTTCGCCCGCACCCAGCGCCACGACGTCTTTAGCAAATTCAATAGCGTCGATACCGGTTGGTTTGCGCCCGCCGTGGGTAAAAATCTCCCAGCGCAGCGGCTCACCCTCGCCCGATACTTTCTTGGCGTCGATGGCGACGACAATGCACTGCGCACCGAATTTTTCTGATGCTTCCTTGACGAACTGCCGGTTGAAGACCGCGGCGGTGTTGATCGAAACCTTGTCGGCGCCAGCTTCCAACAGTTTGCGGATATCATCGACCGTGCGCACGCCGCCGCCGACTGTCAGCGGCATGAAGCAGCGCTCGGCTGTTCGTTCAACGATGTCGAAGATCGTGTCGCGGTTATCAACGCTCGCGGTGATGTCGAGAAAGCAGAGCTCGTCGGCGCCCGCCGCGTCATAGGCAGCGGCGGCTTCGACCGGGTCGCCAGCGTCGACGAGATCGACGAAGTTGATGCCTTTGACGACGCGGCCGTCTTTGACGTCGAGGCAGGGAATGATGCGAACTTTGAGGGTCATGGGGGGTGTTTAGCGCGGGGCTGCGCCGGGAGCAAGAAGGAGAAATGTGCGCCGCGAACGTGGACCGAAGTGAAAGTCCGAAGTGAAAGTCGCATCGAACGTGCGGCGGAGCACCGGGAAGAAATGCAAATTGGCGCACACCGACATGACGCATTCACTCAAGAGATAAGGCATTTTGCAGAAGCGTTAAGGTGCTATTCCGTATGGTCGCTTCAGCGGGCTAGTAAATAATATAGCCCGAGCAGGAACAGAGCCACAAAGGCTAACAAGGTTCGGGTGATCCGAGTTGCGCTTCTATAAAATCTTACGTGCTCATCAAAATCTTCCCTGTCTGGCACGTGACCAGCAGCGCCGCGCTTCTCGCCCTCGCGTTGCAGAATACTAAGAGCGGAATCAGTCATGAGTGCTCTCCCTCAAATCTCCAATGAATAAATCTAATGCAGCACGCAGGCCCACGGCATTGATCAAGGTCAAATCTGCATTGAGGCGATGATACGCCATGGTGGAAAGCGCTATCGGGCGAACAGAGCCTCGCCCCAATACCCCCCCTCTTTTTGCTCACGCCCGCTGCTTTGCTTCGACGTGACGCGCAAAGTTGTCCAGGATCGCCTGCCAGCCAAATTTCTGCTGCTCAATCGAATGAGTTTGCTCACTATCGAATGTGACTCGAACCGTGACGCCCTTGGCACCAGGAATGAACTCGATTTTGGCTTTACGGTCGCCGAAATCGTACTCGATCAGCTTGTGCTCGACGATCTTCGTGTAGGTTCCGGCGAAATCGAAACCCATGCTGCCGTCTTTGGCTTCCATGCGCGAGGAGAACGCGCCGCCCTCGCGCAAATTGACCATTGCCGCGGTTGTGTGCCAATCGTCCGACGCGGCGTTCCACTGCTTGATGTCGGCAGGCGTTGTGTAGGCGCGCCAGACCTGCTCGATGGGCGCGGCGATATTTGTTTCGACAGTGATTTTTGTCATGGCAAAACTCTTATCGGGACAACGGAGCATTCCATAACACGCGTGAAGCACGGTACCAAATTCGCGCTAGCATGATTCAATAAAAACCGCCCCGCGCCGGTGTGGCGCGAGGCGGTGTTTACTGCAATTCGTTCGGTTGCTCGGATTAAAGCGTGCTTACCGGCGTCTGGAAAAAGCGGTAGGACTCGTTGCCGGCCTTCGCCAGGTTGCCCAGGCCCGGCCATGGGAAGTGGAAGGCGATGAACGGCGTCTTGTCGGCCGAGAGCATGTCCCAGACTTTAAGACGCGTCGCGACGGCCTGCTTCGAATCGGTGTCGTACGCAAATTCGATTTTCGGTGTCTCGGTCATCAAGATGTAGTGGTGACCGACGTCGCACGTAACGGCCAAGCTCTTCCCGCCCGACGACAACATGAACATCGTGTGGCCAACTGTGTGGCCGGGTGCGTCGATCGCCGTGATGCCGGTGACGACTTCCTGGCCGCCCTTGATGAAGTTGAGCTTGTCCTTGTACGGCAGCAGGCTGGCACGTGCGACCTCGACGAACGCCTTCGCGTCCTTGTTCTCGAGCTTGGCTTCGTCGGTCCAGAACTTGTAGTCGGTTTCGTTGACGTGGACACCCGCGTTCGGGAACATGGGTTTGCCCGCCGCATCAATTAGGCCTGCAACGTGATCGACATGGCAGTGGCTGAGGATTACGGCATCGACGGCAGCAAGATCGATTCCTGCGGCCTTGAGGTTGGCTGGCAGGCGGCCCGTGGTTTCTCCGAACATCTTGTTGGGGCCCATGCCCGTGTCGATGACGACGAGCTTGGAGCCGGTGTTGACGACGGTGATGTTCTGTTCGAGCACCATGAAGTCTGCGGGCAGGAAATTGCCCTCGAGATGCTTGGCCATCTCTTCCATGGTTTGCTCTTTCATGGCCTTGCGGCCATCGCCAAACACGAGCGGACCATCGGAAATAACCGACACCTGCATGTCGCCGAGCATGTGATGGTAGAAGCCGGCAGATTTAACTGTCGAGATGGGCTGCTTCGCCTGTGCCGCGACCGGGCCGAGAACGCGCGTCGAGAACGCAGCAGCAAGGCCGGTTCCGGCAAGCGCTAAGGTCTGGCGTCTTGAGAAGTCGATCTTAGACATGGTTGTTGTTCTCCACATGAGTGATGGCGGGGTAGTGTCAAAATGAATTTGAAGCGCGGCCGAATGTTGGACGGGCGCGCTTCGAAAATCACTTGGGCCCGGTTAGACCAGATTCATAACGATAGCACGTCGAGAAGCGCATGACTGCCATGCAGGCTTTCCGGGCACGCAACCCTAGAGCTCAATTTACATGAAGTTTTCGGCGTCGCGCGGTATTGGGGTAATACGTGCACCGGAGCACGATTTTGTGAATGGTTTCGTGTGCTTGCCTGGATCGCGGGCAGTACGGAAGTATTGTTTTAAAACCTATCACAACTCGCGCGAGCGTTCATGCCGCTGGCCCGTGAATGGACTTTCAATCGTGCTTCGCAATATTGACGACCGCGCTCGAACCAATTTGCGAGAATGTTATTTCCGCAGAGTTGTGCTCCCAGAAGGCGGTCGTGCCGAAATCGTGTTTATCGAGAGTCGCCGGTGTACCGAATTGCTCAGACAAAGACTCGAGCAAGCCATCGGGGCTGGAGGTGGAAAAGTAACACGCGCGATGCCCGCCGGGTCCGAGCGCGATCCAAAAGGCCAAGCTGTCGGCCCCCTCGCGATCAGTTTGTTGCCAGGCCGCGACGTGAACCTGCCGGCCGCCTGAGGTAAAGCGCTCGCGCCATTCTTCGAGCCGTTCGTCTGGCATCGGCCGCCAATTCAGTTCCGCAGCTTTGGACGTGGCTTCGATCATCGTCGGGGACGCGCAGATACTCAAGAGTAGCGGGATCGATGGCGACGCTTTCAACATTTCTGCTCCACCCACAACAATGGCTGCGACCAGGGCAACGATGCGTGAGCAAGGCGAGCGGATCACACCACCACCTTCTTCAAATACTCCCTCGGCAGCCAGATGCGGTGTTTGTCGTCCGCTTCGCCGAAGGCGCTGCCAACATGCAGTTCAGCCAGATCGTCGTCAAAAGCGACGATTGCGAATTCCTTGCCAAGGCATCCCTTGAATAGCGTAACCAGCGCCTGATTATTTTCCGGCAGGTCTTCGGGAAGTTTCACGACGCAAACTTTATCACCGATGTTCATACGGCCTCCAACAATGCAAGCGCTTCCTTGGGATCAATCCGGCCATCATAAAGCGCTCGGCCGGTTATGGCCCCTTCGAGCATCTTATACTCAGGCTGGAGTAGCGCTTTTATGTCGTCGATGGACGCGAGGCCGCCCGAGGCGATGACCGGAATTTTCGTCGCGCGCGCGAGGTCCGCGGTCGATTCTAAATTGAGGCCCTTCAAAACGCCGTCGCGATCGATATCGGTGTAGATGATGGCCGAGACGCCCGCGTCTTCGAAACGCTTGGCGAGATCGATGGCCGACAACTCAGACGTCTCCGCCCAGCCTTCAACCGCGACCTTGCCGCCCTTGGCGTCGATGCCGACGGCGACACGGCCGGGAAAGTTCTTGCAGGCCTCGCGTACGAGTTTCGGATTGCGCACCGCGATCGTGCCTAGAATGACGCGACGGATGCCTTTGATGAGCCAGGTTTCAATGGTTTCGAGATCGCGAATGCCGCCGCCCAGCTGCACCGGCATTTTGACGGCTTTCAAAATGGCTTCAACCGCTTGCCCGTTGACGGGCTTGCCCGCGAACGCGCCGTTGAGATCGACGATGTGCAGATACTTGAAGCCCTGGGCCTCGAACTTCGCGGCCTGAGCGGCGGGGTCGTCGTTGAATACGGTTGCGGCATCCATGTCGCCATGCTTCAGGCGCACGCACTGGCCGTCTTTGAGGTCGATTGCTGGGAAAAGGATCAAGTGAGGTCTCGTTTGAAGCTCCTCTCACCATGCAAGCGAAGTGCAAGGGGAGTGGGTCATGATGAAATCATGCCTTCGGCATGGGGTGAGGGGCGGCCATAAGATTGCTATCATTCGCTGCGATCAATAGTGTCTCGCGCTCCCCGTCAAGTTGAAGTGTTGAGTCCATGGCCACCGCATTCCTCGATAGCCCGCCCCCTGCAATCGCCCGCCGCCCCTTGACGGAGGACGATGCGGTCAATATCTGGATCGCCCGCTGGCTGCGCGTGCGGCCCAAAGACCTCGTGAGGCGCTACGCTTGCGACCCGCGCCGGCTCTATGAGATCTGGGACGAGACCAAGTTTCCGGGTGCCCGCACGCGAGCGTTAAAGTTACTGGCCGAGCGCTATCCGGGTGTCGAGACACGGGTCGATCTCGGGCTCCACCGGCGATTCTCAAATACGCCCGACCCCCGCCAACTTACACTCTTCCCAGAGGCCACAGGCGCCTCCTGACGGCCATATTCTGATTTCCGCTGCTCATGCAACCCTCAGGCAAAACGCCCGTCCTGAGCCAAATTCAGCGGCTTAGCGAGAAATGAGAACCCAAGCAGAACATTTTTAGAACAAGCACTAGACAAGCCCGATGAGTTGTGGCATGTTCTTCGTATGTTCACGACCGTCCAGAACGGTCAAAATCGGGAACTAAGTTGGCGTCTCCCGACCCACTCAAACTGTCCAGGAGAGCCCCATGCGCACTTACCTCATTTCCTACGATCTCGCGAAGCCGAATCGCAATCAGCACGTTGTGGCTCAAGTCATCATGGGTCTTGGCGAAAAGTGGGCCCGTCCGCTAGCCAACACCTGGTACGTGACTTCAAACCGCGACGAGATCGAGCTTGAAGCGGATCTGCGCGACATGCTGGACGAGGAAGATGGTCTTCTGATCCAGGCCGTGAAGCGCGAAGCCGTTCTCACCCACACCTCGCTGCGCTGGTTCCGTCAGCGCCGCGCCGGTCTCGATATCCCGGCTGACAGCAACATCATCGCTTTCCCGATGCCCCCGCAGCCGGAACCGATGGAACCAGAGCTGCCCTTCGCCGAAGCCTGCTGAAATCTCGAACTTGCCTATTTCGAACGTGCCTATTTCGAACGTGCCGGGCCGGCTCAGTGGCCCTCACCAGCCGGTCCGGTGCGTTCGAAGTTCGTTTGGAGCCGGGGCTTTTAAGAACTGCGTCTCCCCACGCAGCCAGTCTTGTCCCAGACCTTGTCTTAAAGGTTCCGGCTCCCAACTTCATCAACGCGTTCCCTGAGTAGCGTTGCGTGTAGCGTAAAGCTTCCCCCCCCCCCGCCGCTCCCCCTTCGCCCCCCTTTCCCAGTTTCCCCCTCAGGAACACTCCCCAAGGAATCGCCCGATGAAAACCTATCTGGTGCACCACACCCCGAAATCCGCGACCCAGGACACCTGGGCCGTTTCCTTCTCGCTCCCTTACATCGCCTGCAGCTACGCCCGCGCGGGCGAGGGCCTCTGGTACGTCAAGACCTGGCTCACGGCCGAGCAGATCAAAAAGCGCCTCGCGGTACTATTCGATGATCGCGATCAGCTTTTGATCCAAGAGTTTGGCCGCGACGTCGCGCTCATGAACAGCCGCATCAACTGGATGAGCGGCCGGCTGGACGATGACGAACCCGTCACCGCGGCATTGCTTGAAGGCCCGCGCGCGGCCTGGGCTGCATTTCAGGCGATTGTTTCGGATCTCACTGAGCCGCTAGCCGCGCCTATGGACGCCACGTCAAGAAATTTGCGAGCAGCTTGAGACCGAGCGTTTGGCTCTTCTCTGGGTGGAATTGCGTGCCGGCCATGTTGTCATCAGCGACCATGGCCGTCACCGCTCCACCGTAATCGGTTTCCACGAGAACGACACGGCGTTCGCTGGCCACAAGATGATACGAATGCACGAAATAGGCATGCAGCCCGTTTGGCCCCGTTGCGATACCATCGAGCAGCGGGTGCGGCGCCGCGGCGTTTAGCGTGTTCCAACCCATGTGCGGGATTTTGAGGCTCTTATCATTGGGCTCTATCGCGCGCACTTCGCCCTTGATCCACCCCAAGCCATCCGTCACCGCGAATTCGCGGCCGCGCTCGCTCATCAATTGCATGCCGACGCAAATACCGAGGAATGGCCGGCCTCTTTTGCGTACCGCGTCTTCAAGTGCCTCCCCCATGCCCGGCACCGCATCGAGTCCGCGTTTGCAATCGGCATACGCGCCGACACCCGGCAATACAATGCGGTCGGCAGAGCGCACGTCTTCCGCCCGCGCGCTGACAACGATTTCGGAGTTTGTGCCGCCTTCGCGCGTCGCCCGCTCAAAAGCTTTGGCGGCCGAATGCAGATTGCCCGATCCGTAGTCGATGATGACGACGCGCTGCATGAAAGTTTATGCCTCAGGCCTTGGCGCCGAAGGGCCAGCCACCGCCAGGGCGTCCAGATAGTCCTGTTAGCCCTGGGCTCGCGTGCAGCGGATGTGATTTCGCCGCCGTGATGATCGGCTGATCGGGAAGCCACGTCTCGAAGAAGCGGCGCTCGCACTCAGCCAAATTGCGGCCCGTTACGCTGCCCAAAGTGCGCCAGCCGTTTCGGTCAAGATGACTGCGCTCAAGACTTGAGACTTCAAATCCGAGATAGAAATTGAAAGCCATAACCAGCAAGGCAATCCAACTCGCATTGATGCCAATCCACCCAAGCAGGCCGGCAATTGCGCTAACGATCAAGACATAGCCGAGAAGCTCCAGCCATAAGCGCTTGATCAACATACCGAATGGCGGACAGAGCGCCGTCAGCCAATGAAACCCGTCTTTGACAAACAGCAAGTCGCTGGCGCGATCTACCCGGTCAGCGGCAGTTTCGGGCGGCTCATGTACGGTGTAGGTGACCACGGCGGCTGATCTCATGTTCATAATGTTACTCTGACGCGCTTCACAAAAAGTTCCGTCCCCATCAACCCGTCAACATACCTTTAGTCGATGGAATGCGTCCGGCCTGACGCGGATCGTGGGTAATGGCCAGTCTCAGCGCCCGGGCCAAGCCTTTATAACAGGTTTCGGCAATGTGATGATTGTTCTCGCCGTAAAGGTTTTCAACGTGCAGCGTGATGCCCGCATTCTGAGCGAATGCCTGGAACCACTCGCGGAAAAGTTCGGTATCCATCTCACCGACCTTGTGCCGGGAGAAGTTCGCTTTCCAAATCAGGAACGGCCGCCCCGAAACGTCAACGGCAACGCGCGTTAAGGTTTCGTCCATCGGCAGATGCACGTCTGCGTAACGCACGATGCCTGCCTTGTCGCCCAACGCCTTGGCGATGGCCTGGCCAATGACGATGCCGGTGTCTTCGGCGGTGTGGTGGAAATCGATGTGTAGATCGCCCTTGGCTTTGAGCGTGATGTCGATCAGCGAATGGCGCGCGAGTTGCTCCAGCATATGGTCGAGAAAACCGATGCCGGTCGTGATGTCGTATGCGCCGCTGCCGTCAAGATCGACTGTCGCCGAAATCTCGGTTTCTTTGGTCGTCCGGGTGATGGTCGCTTGCCGCTTCAAAGCCGTCTCCGGTCTCTTGTGCATCGCTATCCTGCAGCGTTTAACAGCTTCGGTCTTCCAAGGAAAAGGGCGACTTGCCCCAACGTCAGCCCTTGTTTGCCGCAGTTCAATCCTTAAGGGACGCGTGAACCATGATTCCGGCCTCGCAAATTGCCTCCGATTCGTCCTGGCACGCCACTACAATCCTAGACAATCCTGGCCGGCCGCCCTGACCGTCTTTAAGGCGGCCAGCACAGCCACCGATGACATGACGCGTTTTTGAACGCCCTGATTTGACCTCCTTGACGCGAAATCGGAGCAATATCTGGGCCAATGAGCCAGTGCCACATTTTACCCAACCGGGCACGGCGCTGACTAAAAACTCAAGTCTTGTCCGCATCTTCCCGAGTAATTTGCCCCGATGTCACAAACGTGGTGATGCGGGTGAAAACATGTCCCGCGCCGCACGCAGTGGCCCAGCAAGGCGTTGCGATACTGTCGCCGCATGGCCGGGACTGAGAGCCGCAATGAGTTCGAGCCCCGTGCCGCGCTGGAGGGCCGCCTCAATAACGGCCACGCGTTCTGCCAACTCTCGCCGGTCAAAATAGATGAAATTATTTATGTAGCGTCCTACTTTGACCGAGTCCTCGAGGCTCGCGAGGTTCTGATCCCGCTTCACGTCAAACGTTGAAAGCGGATTCATTTTCAGGCCTTCGAGATAGAAACCCGCGTAGCCGAGGTCCTCGAGGTATTGGCGGATGCGGGCGACGCCGCCTTCGCGGTGCCGCTCTTCCACTTCGACCAGAACTGTTGGCCGGTAACGTGAAATGGTTTCGCGCGCGCCTTCAAGCACGGCGAGCTCGTGTCCTTCAACGTCGATCTTCATCAGCGCAACGTCGCGAAGCCCGAGACTATCAAGCGTGCGCAGTTCCACCTCATGTTCTTCAATCGGCGCGCCAGTCGTCCATGTTTCGCTAGTGTGGGCTTCAAGACTGCCCAATTCGATGAACCCGCGCGGCAAGCGCAGCGTCGCTGTGCCCGGCGCATTCGACAGCGCCGCGCCATGAACCGTCACGTTCGCTGGCGCTGCCTTTTTCAGATAGGCGGCGAGCTGCGGCAAGGGTTCGAAGCCATAGACCCGCTCATACGTGCGGCTGAGATGATAAAGAAACACGCCCTTGTTTGCGCCGGCATCAACCGCGACGCCCTTACGGCGGCTGAGCAAAGGCACGAGCGCAACCTCCGGCTCCAAGACCCATGTGCGATGTGCGAGCAAGGCCAGCGTAAAGCGCGGAAATACCCTTTGTGCGAGCCCGCGCAACCACCACTTAAATTTACGCATAACAAAACGTCCCCGATGCAAACAGTTGAGCAATCAGGAATGGTTAGCGCTGAATATATGCAGAGTAAAAGCAGGCCGCTCGTACAAATTCTGAGTTTGTACATTAACTCAAAGAGGTAAGGCAGTGTTATAACTCAGATTATTTTGTCATCTTTTGTCACAAAAAATAAATGCCGGGCCCTCCCAGGCCCGGCATTGCCGTCCACTCCAATTTCACTTACGGCCGGTCAAATGACTCAAATGGCATGGGCCGTCATATCCAACAGGCGTGCCGCTCGACTTCACTCCGACAAACCGCGGAGCTGCCACCGCCGTCAAATTCCTGTGCCACGTCCCATCATCTGAGCGGGTTAATGCCATGCGGTCTTAGAGAACAAGATCTGACCGGAACGTGTCGAACATCTCTCCAGCTATTCACCGGTGCTTTATAAATTGCCACAAGAGCTTTGAGAAAATGCTCAAATCGATTGCTCAAATTGAAGCGAATTTTTCTCGAATTTCCGGACCCAATTTGGCGGCACATTGCCAAAACGCCGCTATTCACGGGCTTAAAACGGCGCTAGAAGTCGCCTTCCGCATCCCGTGAGACAGCTCAAAAATGGTTACCTTGATAGAAACGAATTCTGTGCTGCCGCAGGCCGCCGGAATTAACTCAAAACGGTCGCTGGCCGGCCTTGGGCGGGAAGGTCTGAAGCTCGCACTGGCAGAAATCGGCGTGCCGGAAAAGCAGCGTCGCATGCGCGTCAACCAGCTGTGGAGCTGGATTTATGTGCGCGGCGTCACGCGCTTTGAGGATATGAGCGACGTCTCCAAGGATCTGCGCAGCACACTGGCACAAGCCTATACGTTGGAACGCCTGGAGATCGTAGCCGAACAAATTTCCGTCGACGGCACGCGCAAATGGCTGTTGCGTTTGCCGAAACTTGGTCACGAGGCCCGCGCACCGGAAATCGAAACGGTCTACATTCCGGAAACCGACCGCGGCACGCTGTGCATTTCAAGTCAGATCGGTTGCACGCTGACATGCTCATTCTGCCACACGGGCACCCAGCGCCTCGTGCGCAATCTTGAAGCCCACGAAATCGCCGGACAAATTTTGCTCGCGCGCGACCGCATCGGCGATTGGCCAGGAGCCAGCGTTCCCGGAGATAAACGCTTGCTGCCTGACAGCGATCGCAAGATCACCAATGTGGTGCTCATGGGCATGGGCGAACCGCTCTACAATTTCGACAACGTAAAAGCCGCGATGGAAATCGCTTCTGACGGAGATGGCCTCTCGTTGTCGAAGCGGCGCATCACACTCTCGACCTCGGGTATCGTGCCCGAGATTCCCCGCTGGGGCGAGGAGGCGGACACCATGCTCGCGATCTCACTGCACGCAACAAACGACGCGCTGCGCGACGAACTGGTGCCCATCAACAAGAAGTATCCGATCAAAGATCTGCTTGAAGCCTGCCGCAACTATCCCGGACTATCCAACGCGCGCCGCATCACGTTCGAGTACGTGATGCTGAAAGGCGTGAACGATAGTTTGGCCGAA
Source organism: uncultured Alphaproteobacteria bacterium (assembly GCA_963764605.1). Classification (GTDB taxonomy): domain Bacteria; phylum Pseudomonadota; class Alphaproteobacteria; order Rhizobiales; family Hyphomicrobiaceae; genus Hyphomicrobium_B. Next base: position 86,726 of record CAVXTJ010000009.1, on the reverse strand, counting down.
GCCCGCGCGCTCGTCAGACTGCTGGCCGGAATACCGGCCAAGATTAATTTGATCCCCTTCAATCCTTGGCCATCAACACGTTACGAGTGTTCGGATTGGGAAACGATCGAGCGTTTTGCCGAAGTCGTGAACCGCGCCGGTTATGCAAGCCCGGTTCGCACTCCGCGTGGGCGCGATATTCTGGCAGCCTGTGGTCAGCTACGATCGGAAAGCGTCAAAGTACGGGCCAGTGAGCGCGGAACGCCGCCCCAAGCGGGATAGCAGCAAGGCCTGTGCGGGACCCGCCACGGCATATAAGTGTGGCTGCCGGGCGCAACGCACGCAGGGATTGCCACCCGGACTACGTATTTTTGTTGTGCCGTCACTTATTGAAATTATAGTCCAACCAGTTGCATAGATCCGCTGGTGCAAAGCGCTGGCGAAGCATGGAGCGTTAAGCGCCGGGCGATGGGAATGTTCAAGACGCTTTTAAGAGTACTTGCCGGTTTCCTTTTGGCTTGTCTGGCCGCTGGCCTCGTGCAGGTGCTCTATGTCTGGACGCCCGCAGAATTGGCGGCTGTTCCATCGGCCGCTTTCCCAGCAAAGGCTGGAAGCACGCTGGAACTCGCATTGCTGGCCGCAACCCATTCAGCGATATTTGGTGCGGCGTTTGCCCTGATCGCGGCCGGCATTTCTGAGTGGCTGTCCATTCGCGGTATCGCTTATTATCTCTTTGCCGGCACGGCGATTGCGCTTCTCGGATTCATCGCTCAGTACGCTAGCGAAATTTCCGGTCAGCCAACTATTCTCAATAATTATGCGTTCCAGGCCTACCTAACGGCCGGATTTTTTGCCGGATTAATATATTGGCTCACTGCGGGCCATCGCGCCGGTGCACATGGCCACGACGAGGATGACGAAACGGCTTCCGGCCTCCGGACAAGGGATGGCTCTAACGAACCACGCCAGCGCATCATCGTAGAAAAGACGCCGGCCGGGGTGCGCAAACCTGGTTCGCTTGCCGAGAAACTTGCAAAACCGATGCAGGCTGCGGCGGCAGCTGCCTCGTCCGCTACAAAATCAGTGACGTCAGTCCCTGTGACGAAAGCAGCCGTTACCGTCAAAGTTGCCGATATAAAGCCGGCTGATGACGCGCCAGAAGGAAACGCCAAAAAGGCTTGAAATGATTGACTGAAATCGCTCGTTCTCATGCCATCCGGTTTCGCCCGCCTGGACACTTGGGACTGCTGTGACTGAGCGCGCCACTCCAGCGACAAACAAACCTGACACACACCAATTCTTAGTATTCCTGACGCAACCTTGCTGCACCGCAGCATAAGTGGTAAGCGTTTTTCATCGCTATTGAAAGCAACAGCAAAGATGTTCGATTTTGAGTGCCAAATGCGCTTTTGGAAAAGCGCGACAGACGCGGCGTTTGGATACGCCTCGGCTACGATGGCCGCAGCCTCTGTCACGCAAGACCGCGCACAAGAACAGATGGCTGGCGAGACACGGCAACATGCGCCAGCGCCATTTTCGTTCGATGTCTTCAATCCGTTCGCACTGCCATTTCAATGGTGGAACACGCCACAGCCTTCGTCGCCTTTCTTGCCCTTCATGGGCGGCGCCGTTCCAAACTTTGCGAGTATGTTCTTCCCGTTCGTGCCACAACCTTCTCAGATTGCGCACGCCTGGAACCCATTCGCAGTCTCGCCGACGACTGCTTTTTTTGATCCCTTTGGTCTGATCAATAATCCGCTTTTCAGTAATCCTTGGCAATCGCAGTTGCCGGCGCAGTGGCCTGTGCAATGGCCGTCACAATGGGCTGACATGATGCGCAGTTTTGGCTGGGTCGTGCCACAACCATCGTGGACGATGTGGCAGCATCCGATGACAGCGGCACTCATGTCGGCGGGAATGCCGTACTCGGTTGCCTCGCCTACCGCACGGGCAAATGCCTCTGCGATGGACGCGGCGGACGCTGCGCGCGACGGCTTCAACAAAGCATTCGCAGGTTATCACTCGGATGGCGGACACGCGGCAACACGCTCAGCCTCCAAGCCTGCAAACGTGCCATTAGATTTCATGTCGATGATGATGGCGCCTTGGATGGCCTTCGCGCCGGGTCCAACCCACCACAAAGTTGACGTTTGAATATCTAGGGTCTGTCCGGTTTTGATTGAATCATGGACAAACCCTAGCTCTCTGTTTTGCCGTGCTTCTTTTCGAAAAACCGGTTCCCATCCCGGCCTTCGCCGGGACAAGCTTTTTCCGGAAGCACTCTCGCGCCGCACACCTGTCATAAAATTGCAAAGGGCTGCTTCGATGAGGAAGCAGCCCTTTGTCTTTGATCCAATTCTTTTGGCGGTGGCTGGCCCCGTTATTGGGCCGGAGCAGGCGGAACAATGACGTCTTCGCCAATTGTTTCTGCTTTTGGCTTTGCAACGGCCGCTGGTGCCGCGGCAGCGGCGGGCGGCTTCACAGAAGCCTTTTTCACTGCGGCTTGCGCCGGGGGCGAAGCTGCTTTCGCAGCATCAACTGCGCCGGTTGCAGGCGCGGTTGACGCGGCGGGTGGGTTGACCACCACTTTCTTGACCTTTGCGGGACTGCGGGAACGGCCGCCGTCGTGGCGGCGACAGCAGGTGCTGCAGTTGCAGTTGCGGCGGCGGCAGGAGCGGCCGGCGCTGCCTTCGCGGCGTTTACTTTTTTCACGGCTGGCTTTTTCTGCACGGATTGTTGTGAAGCGCGGCAGTATGGATCTTGAACCTTGCCGGTGGCAGCGTTTGGATCCTTCGGAACAATCCAGCCGCACGCCTTATTGGTTCCGCACGCTGTTTGATCGAGACCTTTGCAAGGTGAAGGCGCAGCGACCGTTTTCTTCGCCGTTGCTGGCGGTGCCGGCGTTCCTGCAGGCTTGGCAACAGCGGCCTTCGCCGTGGTGGATGCGTTCGCGCTTGCCGGAGCTGCTGGCTTCTTGACGGCCGCGCTAGCTGCGGGAGTAGCAGGGGCTACTTTGGCCGCCGCTTTTGGTGCCGCCTTCGCAGCCGTGGCGGCTGGCGCTGGTTTATCCGTTGCTGTTTCCGATGCTGCTGGAGCGGTGATCCCTGCGTCAGGCGCAGGCATAACAGGCTTGGGTTTTCTGACAGCAGTGGCTGCTTCTGCTCCGCTTGGAACCACCCCTTGCGAATCCAAAGTATCACTGGTTTCCTGTGCCACACTCATCGCGGCACTCAGACCTAAAGCTACTACAAAAGTGAGGGCGCGCACGCCCGCGAAACTCTTGAACTTCATAGCGCCGACTCCCACCCGTAAGTGCCGCTTATTCCCGATTGGCCCGTTATCTCGAACCAAATCGCGGCAAACTGATGTTTTTTTGAGCAATTAGAAGAAGAAACTACTTCTGCTTCAGTTGATCTGAGCACAAATTGGACGAGTCCACCACAGTTCCCTTCCATGCTCGCGCCCCGCAATACGGTCTCTCCGCCCGAACATGGGATCTGAGCACGCCGTCTCGGCGTGGGCCCGATGTCACAAGGGACGGGCTTGCGCTAAGGGCCGTTCCTGATATGAGTGCCGCGCCTCCCAAATCGCATTAGATCAGGACCTATCTCCATGGCCCAAAAGGGTAAAATCAAGAAAGTCGTGCTTGCCTACTCGGGCGGCCTCGATACCTCGATCATCCTCAAGTGGCTGCAGGAGACCTACGACTGCGAGATCGTGACCTTTACCGCCGACCTCGGCCAGGGCGAAGAACTGGAGCCCGCGCGCAAAAAGGCGCTGATGCTCGGCATCAAGGAAGAGAACATCTTCATCGAGGACCTGCGCGAAGAATTCGTGCGCGACTATGTGTTCCCGATGTTCCGGGCGAACGCTGTTTACGAAGGCGTCTATCTGCTCGGCACCTCGATCGCGCGGCCGCTGATTGCCAAGAAGCAAATTGATATTGCCCGCAAGGTTGGCGCTGACGCCGTCTGTCACGGCGCCACCGGCAAGGGCAATGATCAGGTACGTTTTGAACTTGGCTACTATGCGCTCGAACCCGGAATCAAGATCATCGCGCCCTGGCGCGAATGGACGTTCAAGGGCCGCGAAGAACTTCTGAAGTTCGCGCGCGATCATCAGATCCCGGTCGCCAAGGACAAGGAAGGCGAGAGCCCGTTCTCGGTTGACGCGAACCTGCTGCACTCGTCGTCCGAAGGCAAAGTATTGGAAGACCCGGCGAAGAAAGCGCCTGAAATCGTCTATCAGCGCACCATTTCGCCAATGGACGCGCCCGATAAGGTCACAACCATCAAGCTCGGCTTTGAAAAGGGTGACGCGGTTTCTTTGAACGGAAAGCAGCTATCGCCCGCAACACTCCTCAAAGCCTTGAACGATCTCGGCCGCGACAACGGCATTGGCCGGCTCGATCTGGTCGAAAACCGATTTGTCGGCATGAAATCGCGCGGAGTTTACGAAACACCTGGCGGGACGATTTTACTCGCCGCGCATCGCGCCATCGAAAGCGTCACGCTCGACCGCGGAGCGGCGCACCTTAAAGACGAGATGATGCCTCGCTACGCCGAACTCATCTACAACGGTTTCTGGTTCTCGCCCGAACGCGAGATGTTGCAGGCTGCCATAGACAAGAGCCAAGAACACGTCGAAGGCGTCGTCACACTCGAACTCTACAAGGGCAACGTCATCGTTGCCGGCCGCGAAAGCGCAAAATCGCTTTACTCGCCGACGCTTGTGACTTTTGAGGACGACAAGGGCGCCTACGACCAGAAGGACGCCCAGGGCTTTATCAAGCTCAATGCTTTGAGGCTCCGGACACTGGCGGCGCGAAACCGGAAGAAGTGAGACCGCCGCATGATGGGCAAGGCAGAAATCGGAAGGATCTTCGGCGTTCCCATCGTTCTGGATTCCTCCTTCATCTTGCTCGTCGTTCTCTACGGCTTCCACTATTTCACATCGGCTGACATCACCAGCATCTCATATGGACTAGTGTTAGTGGCAGGAGTTCGCGCTCTCAATTTTTCTGCATGAACTGGGGCATTCCTTTGCTGCGCGATACTGGAATGTGCCAACCGCCTATATCGAACTGAATGGCCTGGGCGGGCTTTGCCATTTTGCGCGGGCCATGCCGCAGAACCGCATTGCCAATATCGTTATGCTGCTCGCAGGCCCCGCTGCTAACCTCGTGCTGTGGTTCTTGTTCGATGCTCTTGGTAATACGCTGATCGAGCAATCGGACGGTAGTTTCGCTGGCAACGGACGGACAGCGTCATTGCTGTTGCATCTTGCAAGCGTCAATTCGATGCTGTTCTTTTTCAATCTTTTACCGGCTCACCCGCTCGACGGCGGGCGCACCCTCGTTCAAATCGTTTCAAAGGTTATCGGTTACGATCGCGCCATGCGCGCGGTTGCCTATATGGGTCTGTTGATCGCGATCTGGCTATGTTTCCTGGCTCTGGGCGGCCAGTCATTCGCCCTCTTGATTGCCTTTGTTCTTTTCCAAACCAACGTGGAAATACTGCAAACACATGGCGGGCCGCGCTGGAAGCGCTGGAATTAGTCATACTTTGGGGTTGTAAGCCAAGCCGCTGGTCCCTTATGGATCGAACCACGGAGAAGACCAATTCTCTTGCTACGCACTTCTGCTACGCTCTTCGCCGCGCAATTGCAGTCCTTAGGCATCCCATGACCCGCACGTCCGTCACCCGCACTCTCTCCCGCGTCTACTGGCTGATCGGCATCACACTCGCCTTTTCGCTGGCGGCTAAATTTGCCGACCACATCCCCGGCATTGAAGGCTCGCCGGTCGAGGCCATCGCGCGCGACGGTTACGAGTGGTTGAAGGATATGTCTCTGCTACTGGCGACAGGCGGCGTCGCGTACCTCTCGAACGTTTTCCAGAAGCGCTCCAAATTCGTCGAGAGCCTGGAAGAAGAGTGGCGCAATATCGTGCGCACCAAGTCGGCGCTGCTGAATTATTGCGAGAAGCCGTACCACGCAACTGACGATTATCTCACCGCGTATAATCGCGTGAGCGAAACGATCGATACCATGCGGATCGTCTACAGAAATGCTGGCGAAACGAATGGCTTGATCGGACTTTACCCCTACGCGCCGCTGCACGACATGCGCCGCGCCTTACAGACGCTCGATCCCCGCCTGACGCCGCCTGCGTCCGACGATCAGAAAAAACTCGTCAATCACGCGGTGCTGCAATCATTCTACGCGCTGCGCGAAACGTTCCTCGAAGAACTCGATCTTGAAGAACCAGAGCATCCCCTGCTCATTTCCGGCGCGCACCGGCTCAAGGTTCCAGGCGCGGATATGTCGGCACTCATCCGGCAAAGTAATCAGTTGGCAGCGCTAGAACGCAGCCCCCCACAACGGCCCGATGTCGATGCCATGCTTGCGGATCTACGTGCCAGGGAAAAGAATAGTAACGATCCGCGCGACGTGAGCGCCACGAAAAATGACGATCCGCGCGATATCAGCGCCATGACGAACGGCGATCGAAAGCGCTAAATTCCGAATACGCGCGACCTTAGAAACACTCGACCTTAGCGGCGCTCGACCTTAGAAACGCTGCGGCGATGTGAAAACGGGTTTGGCTTTCTCGATCACAGCGCGCTTGGCGGCCTGCATCGGAATTTCGAGAGCTGCATAAGCGGCGTTCACCCGGCGCGACATGGCGCTCAAGTAGTCACGCACTTCTTGCGGCAAATCTGCCGTCGCGTACCGATCGGGATGATACGCCTTCGACAACTTAACATAAGCCGCCCGGATTTCGTCCCAGGGAGCGTCGGACGCCACGCCGAGAATCATGTGCGGCTCGAAGTTGTCGCCGTCACGCACCCGCGACTTCAAATTGGAGCCCGAAGGCACAGAAATGATTTTAACGGACTTTAACATCGACCGCGCAATCAGCGTCCGCTCACCGTCATAAGTCTCAAACTCCAGGAAATGGCCTTCCCCGTTCAAAACCTCGAAAATCGACCGGGATGCCGTAATCAGGAACTTGCCCTTGACCAAGCGGCCGTCATCCAGCGTGACTTCCACCGGAACTGCGGCCTGCTGCATGCTGTTATCGATCTTGTTGCGTTCGAACATTTAAGGCCTCGGGCAAGCGTTTCAGTGTGGAACAGCAGCCCGGAAGAGGGGCTGTATTGCCGCGCCCCTCGCAAGAAGCATGCTAGCGGCTAGTCTCGATGGCGGCTCTGTGCTACGTCGCGGGCTCATTTTGCGCCGCACAACACAATCGTGTTCCTTGGCGCGTTAACCTTCAGGCGAACAATGCAACTCCGGAACATCGCGATCATCGCGCACGTCGACCATGGCAAAACCACCCTGGTGGACGAACTTCTCAAACAGTCTGGCGCCTTCCGCGAGAACCAGAAGGTTGCCGAGCGGGCGATGGACAGCAACGATCTGGAACGCGAACGCGGCATTACTATTCTCGCCAAGTGCACAAGCGTCGTTTGGAAAGACGTGCGCATCAATATCGTCGACACACCCGGTCACGCCGATTTCGGCGGCGAAGTGGAGCGCATCTTGAACATGGTGGACGGCGTTATCGTTCTCGTCGACGCGTCCGAAGGGCCGCTGCCGCAAACCAAATTCGTGGTCTCCAAGGCCTTGCGCCGCGGCCTGCGCCCGATCGTTGCCATCAACAAGATCGACCGCCCGGACGAACGCCACCTCGACGTCTTAAACGAGATTTTCGATCTCTTTGCCAACCTTGACGCGACCGACGAACAACTCGATTTCCCGATCCTCTATGGGTCTGGCCGCAATGGCTGGATGGCCATGGCACCGGAAGGTCCGCAGAAGGATTTGGGCCCGCTGTTCGACCTTGTGCTCGCGCACGTGCCGCCGCCAGCAGTTGACGATGGCCCCGTGCGCATTCTGGCAACCACTCTTGAGGCCGACCCATTTTTGGGACGCATTCTCACGGGCCGCATCACCTCTGGCACGATCAAGGCGAACATGCCGATGAAGGCCATCCGCCACGACGGCACGCTGGTTGAAAATTTCCGCGCCACCAAAGTTTTGGCTTTTCGCGGACTTGAGCGCGTTCCCGTTGAAGAAGCGCACGCCGGCGAAATCGTCGCCATTGCCGGCATGACAGACGCGACTGTCGCTGACACCTTGTGCGACCTCTCCGTCGAGATTCCACTCATCGCGCAACCTGTCGATCCGCCGACGCTGTCGATGACGTTTCGCATCAACGACGGACCGTTTGCCGGCCAAGAAGGCAACAAAGTTCAAAGCCGCGTCATTCGCGACCGCCTGTTGCGCGAAGCCGAGCGGAACATTGCAATCAAGGTTTCCGGCAGCGATGACACCGACGCGTTTACTGTCTCGGGCCGGGGCGAATTGCAATTGGCCATTCTGATCGAGAACATGCGCCGCGAGGGTTTTGAAATCACGGTGTCGCGGCCCAAAGTTGTGTTCAAGACCGACGAAGCAACCGGTCAGCGCCTTGAACCGATCGAGGAAACCATCATCGACGTCGATGATGCCCACACCGGCATCGTCGTGCAGAAACTATCCGAGCGCCGCGGCGACCTGATGGAAATGCGCCCCTCGGGCGGCGGACGCACGCGTATGGTTTTCCTCGTGCCGACGCGCGGCCTGCTGGGCTATCAATCCGAACTCCTGTCGGATACGCGCGGTACAGCGGTCATGAACCGCTTGTTCAATGCCTACGCGCCGTTCAAAGGAGAAATACAGGGCCGCCGCACCGGCGTACTGATTTCCAACGGAACCGGCGAAGCGACGGCGTATTCGATCTTCAACCTGCAAGACCGCGGCTCGTTCATGATCGGCGCACAAGCGCGCGTCTATGAAGGCATGATCGTCGGCGAGCACTCGCGCGATAACGATCTGATCGTCAATGTGGTGCAGGGCAAGAAGCTGACCAACGTTCGCGCATCCGGCAAGGACGAAGCCTTGATCTTGACCCCGCCTATGCGGCTCACGCTTGAAAAGGCCATGAGCTACATCACGGACGAAGAACTGGTGGAAATTACGCCAGAGTCCATCCGGCTGCGCAAGCGCTGGCTCGACCCGAATGAGCGCAAGAAGCAGGAACGCAAACGCGAATCTGACCGCGAAGCGGGTGCGGCTTGATCACTATCAATCAAATGACCGCGATATCTGAGCTTCGGGAAAAAATCCGGGATTGAACCAACTCAACATTGCTACCAAGTCTCTACCGTCAAAGTGAAATTGATGATGGAGACCTGGTCATGAAACGTTTGGCACTAGTTTCAGCACTTCTCGCACTCATTGCAGCGCCCGCTCTTGCCGATGACAAACTCAGCGACGACGACGCTAAGAAGGCAGCCGCAGCTGCGGCCGCATGGGGCTGCGAAGGCGGCACATGGGAAAAAGAAAGCGAAGGCACGGGCATTTTCGAACTCGACGATGCCAAGTGTAAGGATGGAAAAAAGTACGACCTGAAGTTCGACAAAGACTACAATCTCGTGAACATGACACGCGATTAGCTCAGAAGAACTTTCTCCCGTACCCCCCCCCGCGCAGCTCTCTGATTGGTGCTGCGCGGTTTCCGCGCCGGGTTAACCTCTCGTTAACAGAATTTAAATCCGGATGCGCCATATTGCTTGGATAAGCGGGAAATTTTCGGCCCGCTTATCCGAAGGAATTATGGCCATGTCGATTCCAGCGAACGCTCACGAGCAATTTGGCATTGAACGTCAGGCGCGGTTTGGGCGTTGGCACTTGCTCATGCCGGTCTTGATCGGCCTCACAGCACCGGTGCTTGCCCTTCTGGTTGTCGATCCGCGCGCGCTGGCCAGCTTCAGTGTCATGATCCAAATTTACCTGATTGCTATGCTGATCATTGCAACGGGTGCTTTTGTCATCAGCATTTTCGATCAGGGCGAAGTCACAAAGGTCGTTTTCGATAAAGAGAGCAAGCTCGTAATCGTTGAGAAAACCGGGCTGCTCGCCAGGAAATCAATCGAAGTGCCGTTTGTCGACATTGCAAACATCCGCATCGAAACCCGTTACGACGACGACGGCTACAAGGCCGCAGTGCCGGTCTTGACCTTGTCCTCCCGCGAAACCATTCAGCTGCCAGCCGGCACGGGCGAAGCTGAGATTGCCGCCATGCGCGCCATTATTGGGCGCAACTAACGGCGTCTCACAATTCGGGCGCAGCGCGTTTTTCGGAAATGAACTAAACCGCCGTGCACAGCCCGCGAGGCATTGGCGCGTGACAAGTTTACGTGCCTTGACTACAGATTCGTGGTGCACACCGAACCCAAGACCGACCCATCGCAAAATTCTGAGGACCGGCGCGACCCAGCGCACGCCGTGAACGCTGGCGGCCAGTCCCTTTCGCACTCCATCTCACATTCGATCTCGCAATCCATTTCATGGCCTGACGGAATTACGCCGACACCCGAGTTCGCGTCCGCGCTGGATTTTGTGAAGACGGCCGAAGGCCACCTGTTTGTCACGGGACGCGCGGGAACCGGCAAGTCAACACTGCTCAGAGCGCTACGAGATAACGGCACCGCAGACATGGCTGTGCTCGCGCCGACAGGACTTGCCGCCATCAATGTCGGCGGCCAGACCATCCATTCTTTCTTCGGTTTTCCTCCGCGCCTCATCCAAAGCGAAGATATCCGCCGCAGCCGCAATGGGCGGCTCATGCGCAAGCTACAGCTGCTCGTCATCGATGAAGTGTCGATGGTGCGCTCGGATCTGATGTGGGCCATCGATTACAGCCTGCGTCTCAATCGCGGGCGGCCCCGCGAACCTTTTGGCGGCGTGCGGCTCGTCATGTTCGGGGATCTGCATCAGTTGCCGCCGGTTGTGCAGGAAGCCGAAGTTGCCGCTTATCTCGCGGAGAACCACGGTGGACCGTTTTTCTTTTCGATGTCTGCATTGAGAGAGGGCGCGGGAACGATGCGCATCGAACTCAGTCATGTCTTCCGCCAAAGCGATACGGAACTCATCACAGTCCTCAACAGAATCCGGGACGGTGACGTGTCGCAGGATGATCTCTCTTTGCTCAACACACGCGTGAACCCCATTCGCACTTTGAGCGAAGGCGAGCCCTACGTCATTCTGACCCCGACGAATGCCGCCGCCCGGCGCATCAACACGGCGTATCTGGACTCTTTGCCTGGGGCAGCCATGCGCTATGACGCCGGCATCTCCGGCGATTTCAATGAGAATGCTCACCCCGCAGACGCCCAGCTCCAATTAAAACTTGGCGCCAAAGTTATGATGCTGCGCAACGACCCGGACCGCCGGTGGGTCAACGGCACGATCGCTCGCATTTCCAAACTCACCGGCAAGCAGGTCTGGATTGAAGCGGGTGGGCGGGAATACGAGGTTGAACAGGCGTCATGGGAGCACCGCCGCTACGCCTTTGATCAAGCGGCCGAAAAGATCGTTGAAAGTGTTGCGGGTACATTCAAGCAGTTCCCCCTGCGCCTAGCCTGGGCTCTGACCATTCACAAGGCTCAGGGGCTCACGCTCGATAGGGTCTACATCGACCTCGGGCGCGGCACGTTTGCCCACGGGCAGACGTACGTCGCTTTGTCGCGCTGCCGCACACTCGAGGGTATCGCACTCGCCCGCAAACTTACGCCGGCCGACATCATGTTCGATCCCGCTGCGACCGGGTATCGCGAGGCATTTCCGGCACTTGTGTAAGCAAGCTTAGTTGTGGCTTATGCTGCAAATGCGAAATTTGTTGCACATGATACCCAAGTGCAAAAGCAGTGCTATTCGCGAGAAAAATGGACATTAACCAAGGCGCGGCACCAAAATTATTTTCCTGCGCCAAAAATAAATGTTGCAATGCAACATGAGTTCCCGTACATACAGTCCTGCAAACATTTTATCCCCCCGGCACTACCCAAAATCAAGTCTGTCATTCAAACCCATCAGGAGCCCACAATGAGCGACGCTTTCACCCGCCAGGTTCAGGACTTTACCCGCCAGGCACAGGACATGTTCACCGCTGGCAAAGACGCCAAGATCCCTGAGAATATGTCGGCATTCGCCGAAGACGCAGTCGCCAAGTCGCGCGACGCGTACACCAAGATTGCTGCCGTCACCAAAGACAACGCCAAGGTCATGGAAGACGTCGTTTTGACGGCTCAGGCCGGCGCCAAGTCGATCGCCGAAAAGATGCTGGCAAACACGCTTGCTAACACTGAAGCGGCGTTCGACGCTGCCCAGGCCATCGCCAAGGCGAAGACCTTCCCTGAACTTGCCCGTCTCCAGGCCAACTTCTGGCAGCAGCAGTTTGCCAATGCCGGCGTACAGTCGAAGGAAATCTTCGAATTGTCGACGAAAGTTGCCAAGCAGTCCTTCGAAACCATCGGTTCGGCCACGACCAAGTCGTTCGAACAGATCAAGAAGGTCGGCTAAGATCGGGCGCTGAGCCCGTCTTGCACCAGGAGCATTGGGATCCGTCTCACGTAACCTGAATGTTGCTTAAAAAGTTTGACGCGCTCGCGGGTAACCACGGGCGCGTCTTTATTTTTGCCAAGTCCTAAGTTGATCCTCCACAGCGCCGCAGAGTTGACTATAGTGACCAACATGATTGGAGCAGGGACCAGGGCAATTGTGCGTCGCGCAAAACAATCGGACAGCGAACGGCTGGCCGAAATCTTTGCCGAATCGTGGCGTCACGCTTATCGCGGCATTATTCCTCACCAACACCTCGAATGCCTCATTCAGCGGCGCGGTAAAGCCAACTGGACCAAGGCCATCAGAACCGAAGCACACCTCTTGGTCGTGGAAGCAGCAGGTCAAATCGCGGGATACGCAAACTTCGGGGCAGCCCGGCAGCAAGGCGCCTACAAGGGCGAAATCTACGAGATTTATCTGGCGCCGGTATTCCAGGGGCTGGGCCTTGGCGAACACCTGTTTGAAGCCTGCCGCAGCGAACTTGACCGCCGCGGCCTTGAAGGACTGGTTGTCTGGGCGCTCGAAGACAACACATCGGCCGCAGATTTCTATTACCGGCGCGGTGGCCGGCCGATTGCCCGGACGACCGAACACTTTGGAACGTCCAGGCTCGGCAAAATTGCCTACGGCTGGCACTGACCGGCAAGTGTCTTGGCAGGCAAGTGTCTTGGCAGCAAGTGTCCTGGCGAAGTGGCACTTAAGCCGCATTGCTGCCGTTGGAATACTAATGTGAATTCGTGAACCGTTCCCCCGCATGACCAAAGGATTCCTGCCATGCGCATTGACGCTCTTAAGCCCGGCACCAACCCACCCGACGACATCAACGTCATTATCGAAGTGCCGGTCGGCGGCGAACCCATCAAATACGAGATGGACAAAGCGTCGGGCGCGCTGTTCGTCGATCGCTTCCTTTACACGCCGATGAGATACCCAGGAAATTACGGGTTCGTGCCCCACACGTTGTCGGCGGACGGCGACCCCATTGACGTTTTGGTCTGCAACACGCGTGCGATTGTCCCTGGCGGCGTCATCAATTGCCGTCCCGTTGGCGTGATGGTGATGGAAGACGATGGCGGCGGCGACGAAAAGATTATCGCAGTGCCAAGTTCAAAACTCACCAAACGCTATGACAACGTCAAAACCTACACCGACCTGCCGCAGATTCTGCTCGACCAGATAGAGCACTTCTTCGCCCACTACAAAGATCTGGAACCAGGCAAATGGGTTAAGATTGACCACTGGGGCCACGTGGACGAAGCCAAGAAACTGATCCGCGATGCGCTTCAGCGCGGCGCAAAACCTGTCTGACCGCCGCTAGGTCATCAATCGCCTGTTCACCACACCTGGAAATTGCCGCTGCGCCACTTCCGTTGCCCTGGGGTGGTTGCTATACCCCCCGCACGCTTCGACAGCACGTTGAACGGGAGCCGCTATGAAGATCGCCGTCATATGAAGATTGCAGTCATGGGCGCCGCCGGACGTATGGGCCTGGAACTGGTCCGTGCCATCGCGGCCACGCCCGGCTGCGTGGTCTCGGGCGCAACAGAAGTACCGGGCTCCGCGCTTTGCGGAAGCGACATCGGTGCGCTGGCCGGCTTGGAGCCGCTCGGCATCAAAGTTACCGATGACACCGCCGCTGTTATTGCGGCGTCCGACGCCATCCTGGATTTCACTAGCCCCAAGGCAACTGCAGTTTTCGCGGCCCTCGCGGCCAAACTCGGCAAGATTCACGTCATTGGCACCACAGGCTTCGACGCTGCATCCGAAGCAGCCATTAAAGCGGCGGCGTCTGGCGCGACCATCATCAAGGCCGGCAATATGAGCCTCGGCGTCAACTTGCTCGCAGCGTTGACGCGGAGAGTTGCGGCAGCCTTGGGCGAAGACTTCGATATCGAGATCGTCGAAATGCACCACAAGCTCAAGGTCGATGCTCCGTCCGGTACCGCGCTTATGCTTGGCGAAGCCGCAGCCGCCGGCCGTGGCATCAAACTCGCTGACAAGTCGGTCCGCGCCCGCGATGGTCACACCGGACCGCGTCGCGATGGCGACATCGGCTTTGCCACGCTGCGCGGCGGTAGCGTCGTCGGCGATCACACGGTCATATTCGCCGGCAACGGCGAGCGCATCGAACTGACGCACTTGGCCGCCGACCGGGGAATATTCGCGCGCGGTGCCGTGAAAGCCGCGCTCTGGGGAAAAGGCCGCGGTCCCGGGCTCTATTCGATGGCCGACGTGTTGGGTATCTGACATCCTGACGAGTTTGATCGTGCACCTTCGAGAGATATTTGGTTCGACCCCAAGATGACAGATGCGCTGACAGATAACGTTTTGGTTCTGGTTCGCCATGGCGAAAGCGAATGGAATCGCTTGAATCTGTTCACGGGCTGGAAAGATCCCGACCTTACGGAAAAGGGTTTGATTGAAGCGCGCGTAGCCGGCCGGCTGATCAAGTATGAAGGCATCAAATTCGACCAAGCCTTTACGAGCGGCTTGAAACGCGCGCAGCGCACGCTTGATATCATGCTCGGCGAACTCAACCAGTCATCCGTGCCGATCGTCCGGGACCTTGCCCTTAATGAGCGCGACTACGGTGAACTCTCGGGCCTGAATAAGGATGAAGCCAAGGCTAAGTGGGGCGAGAAGCAGGTTCTGCTCTGGCGGCGTTCGTTTGACATCCCGCCGCCCGGCGGCGAGAGTCTGAAAGATACACTCGCACGCGTGAAACCGTACTACGAAGCCGCGATCTGGCCCGAGATCGTCAAAGGCAAAAACGTGATCGTTGCCGCGCATGGCAATTCTCTGCGTGCGCTCATCATGGTTCTGGAAGGCTTATCGGGCGATCAGATCCTGCAGCGCGAACTGCAGACCGGCGCTCCGATTGTCTATCGCCTCGGCGCGGATGGGCGCTCCATTGATCGCAAGGATCTACTGCCGCCGCGCTCAGCTGCGGCTCCGCCGGTCGACCGGATCGTCTGAGGCAACCGATATTTTCCGGAGTGATTGCATGGCCTGGGACGCATTGAGCCGCGACGCGCAAAAAGAAAATTCTCATGATCGCGACAAACTGATCGGCGTCTACATCGGCATTCTTGCGGTCATCCTGGCCATCTGCAACGTCGGCGGCGGCAATGCATCCAGTACCGCCATGTTCAAGAACATTGAAGCTTCAAATCTCTGGGGCTTTTTCCAAGCTAAGAACATCCGCCGGCAGGGCTTGCGCCTTCAAGCCGATGATCTCGATTTTGTGCTTGCCTCCGATCCCAATATGCCGGAAGCGGCACGCACTTCGATTTCGTCAAAGATAACGGAATATCGCGCGCAAGCCGAGACGCTGACCACCGATCCCCAGAAAAAAGAGGGCCTCGACGAACTCTTCGTCAAAGGCAAGGCGCTTGAAGCCGAACGCGATGAAGCCCTCAAACGCGGACCTTACTTCGATTACGGGCAGGCGCTTTTGCAGATTGCCATCGTGCTCGCGTCCATTGCCATAATCGCCGGCGGCAACGCGTTGCTCGTGCTCAGTTTCATCCTCGGCGTTCTGGGTACGATCTCCGCGGGCGGCGGATTTACGCTCGCATTCCCACTGCCGTTTTAAGGCGCCTTTGCAGGTCCCATGTCGTGCTGTCCGACAGCGGCAGCGACCACGCCGCCGTCGCGCACGATTTCGGCACGCGCCTCGTAGCGCCCCTGCTGCCAAGGAACTTCCCGCCGCTTCTTGCCTGCGTATGAAATGTAGGTTGCTTTGCTTTTCTCGAGCGGTTCCGAGAGTTGTTCGACCAGCGTGCCGCCTGGCCCATCAACAACGATGCGGATTCTGTCGCCGGCCAAAAGATTGATAAAACGCGCGTAAAATAACAACGCCGGACTTACGGCCTCAAGAGGCTCAACAGTGTGGGACTTTTCCAAGGCATCGAGATTAGGCGTACCCCCCGTGAAACCGCTCGTGATAATTTCCCCGCTCCGGTAAGCGAATGGGGCGATCGCCGCGGGTTGCCAAAGCCCGGTGGACTTTCCGTCCCGCTGACAGCTTGCATCCTTAGAATCGGGCAGAAAAGGATCGACCGCCTCTCCATTGCGCCTAACCGTCAGGTGTACGTGAGCGAAATCGGCCATGCCGGAGAACCCGACGTTCCCCAGCTTTTCTCCGCGCTTGACGGCTTGTCCCTTGGTGACGGCGACTGAGCCCATCATCATGTGGCAGTACTGCGTTTCCCAACCATTGCCGTGGTCCAGAACAACGCCATTCCCGCAGTCGCGACCCTTCAGATCCGACGTGGCATCGCGAATAAAAATGTCCGCGACCCCGTCTCGAACGCCTTTGACCTTGCCATCTGCAGAAGCGATGACGGAGACGCCGGACTTGGCTGCCTCGGCTGAAATGAGACGGAAATCAACTCCCGTATGCTTGTCGTAGCCCGCCACGCCGCACGCGTAGTCGCGCACGCCTGGTCCCGAGTCGAGGTCGAAGTAATTCTGTATGAAACAGGTCTTGTGCGGCTCACAGACCAAGGGCAAGGACAATTGAAGCGGTACTTGGCCGACGGCGGCTGTCGCGCAGATGGTCATCGCTAAGACTGAAGTTACCCAACGCTTAACCCAGATCATCCCGCCCCCAAACCTTCCCGCCCTCTGCGCCAAAGTGACGTTGAACAGCCCGCCTCGCTTGCCGGGTCCCGCGCAAGAGGTTAGCACTACCGCGCCGCAACTTGCCCTCACAATCGATCAAAGGACTCCAATGGCCACGCATTCCCTGCTCCTGCTCCCCGGTGACGGTATTGGCATCGAAACCATGGCGGAAGTCGAGCGCCTGATCGCATTTTTTAATGCCAAGAGTAATACAGCGAAATTTGTGCTTGAGCGCGATCTGGTCGGAGGCTCGGCCTATGACGCCCATGGTGTCGCCATCACGGACACGGCCATGGCTAAGGCGTTCAAGGCCGACGCCGTCATCTTCGGCGCGGTCGGCGGGCCGAAGTGGGACAAGGTCCCGTATGAGCACCGGCCCGAGGCCGGCCTGCTGCGGTTGCGCAAGGACTTGGATCTCTTCGCCAATCTTCGTCCCGCCATCTGCTATCCGGCACTCGCTGACGCCTCCAGCCTGAAGCGCGAATTGGTCGAGGGTCTCGACATCATGATCGTGCGAGAATTAACGGGCGGCGTTTATTTCGGCGAGCCAAAGGAAATCGTGACGCTGGAAAACGGCGAGCGCCGCGCGGTCGATACCCAGCTTTACACGTCGCGCGAAATCGAACGCATCGCCAAGGTCGCCTTCGACCTCGCCCGCAAACGTGGCAAGAAGGTGCATTCGGCCGAAAAGCGCAACGTCATGAAGACAGGCGTTCTGTGGAACCAGGTCGTGACCGAAGTTCACAAATCCTACGCACCCGACGTCACGCTCGAACACATCCTGGCCGACAACTGCGCTATGCAACTCATCCGCAACCCGAAACAGTTCGACGTGATTGTCACCGACAACCTGTTCGGCGACATCCTTTCGGACGAAGCGGCCATGATGACGGGATCGCTGGGAATGCTGCCGTCGGCGTCACTTGGCAGCCCGGATGCGAAAACCGGCAAGCGCAAGGCGCTCTTTGAACCCGTGCACGGCTCAGCGCCCGATATCGCAGGCAAAGGACTAGCCAATCCGATTGCAACGATCGCATCGTTTGCAATGGCGCTGCGCTATTCGTGCGACATGCCGAAGGAAGCCGATCTCATCGATGCGGCCATCGCCCGAGTCCTCGAGAAGGGCCTGAGAACCGGCGACATCATGCAGAACGGCATGAAGCAGACCGGAACAACCGAGATGGGCCAGGCGATTGAGGCGGAGCTAAAAAGCCTCGTGGCGTGATCAGATAACGCCGCATCTACAACGGTTAAGAAAGAGTTGACAAATCAACCTCTTCGCGCCGTGGCCCGGTCGTGAGACAATTCCCTAAGTGATTCGGGGAATTGGGCGCCGCTCTGCAACCATGCAGAAGGCGCTAGGTGCGGGGGCACTAAGACAGACCATGACGACAGCAAACGAACTACGCGCGGGCCTGCTTGCGGTTGCCAAGCGATCCGTCAGCCTGATGACGGCCTGCACAAACGAGGAAAGCACCAAGCTCTATCTGGTGCTGCCGTTTCTCGGGCTACTTGGCTACGACTACGCCAATCCCTACGAAGTCTACCCCAAACATTCGGTCAGCCCCGACTGCAACACCGACTTTGCGATCCTGCGAGACGGCATCCCGGTTATCGCCGTCAACGTGCAAACCGCTGGACTTGATCTCGCAGACGGACACGCCCGCTTAGCGCGCTATTTCAAGGCTGTCGCGGAAACGAAACTTGCCATTTTAACGAACGGCACGCTGTTCCAATTCCATGTCGATTCCAGCGAAAGCGGTGTACTCGACAGCGCTCCGTTTTTGACGGTCGATCTGGAAACAATTGCCCGCGCGGGCGTCACCGATGAAATTCTCGAAACGCTGATGGCCGCGGTCAAAGGCCACTACGATCCGGAAACGATTGCGGAAGCCGCACATGTGCAACTCGTCAAGCGCCGGCTTCGTACCGTGTTCGTCGATGAATTCAAAAGGTCCGTCTGAAGAGTTCTGCCGATTTGCGTTACAACGCATCGGCATTGAAAACGTGCGCAAAGCCGCAATCGACCGGTATTACGCACCCATGATCAAAGCCGCGTTTGAAGAAAGCCTCGTGCTTCCTGTTGTCGAACGCCTGAAAAGTCAACCGAACGGGGAAAGCCGCTCGGGGCCCGTCACCATGCATCAAATCGGCCAGCGCATTGCAACGACGGAAAACCAGCTGCAACTGTTCAACTATCTGCGCCGCCGCCTTGCGTTCCTGGTTGACGACAACACGCAATTCGAAGCTATCGAAAACGTGCGCTTCACCGATTATGTCGGCCGGCTAACCGTTTATTATGACCGCGAGCGTAAAGGCCGCCTGTTCGACTACATCGAAGGCGCGGATGGCTACGACAAGTATATTTTCCCCGATCCGATTGGTGAGATCGTCACGAACAACGTCCAGGAAATCGACGCCGCGCTGAAAACGGTTTTTGCTACGCGCGTCAGAGAACTCGGCGGCGTTTCCAACCAGCAAAAGCTTGCGCGCATCGCCTGACGCGGGCACAACGGTCTGCAAGCACCTGAGCAGCGGACGGCGGGCTCAATGGCGAGCAATTTATCAACGATCGGATTCGCCTTCGCGAACGAAGACGAATTTCGCACAACAATGATTGAATGCGCGGCTAACGCCAGCGCTAACCTCGATTGCGCCGGCGGCACCTATGGAATCTGGCGATCACGCTCTGGGGCCGAAATCTGGTTTCATCTCGGCAAGGCAGCTGACGGCGAGGTTGAGATTTTCGGGCTGACGCCATTTTTTAGCGGTGCAAGCGATGTCGCTCTGGACATCACCGGACCCATCCAACGTGCAAGCGACAACGCTTTTGAGGGCGCATTCCACGCCTGGGTGAAATCCGAAGCGAGCGCTGAGCGGCTCTATCCGCTGGTCTTCGACGCTGTCGACTTTGCAGCCCATAAAGACGCAACGTGGCCGTCAGTGATGCGGACACGACTGTGCGGATTCGCGCGCGAACTGGCCGCCTTTCCAGATGAAGCTACTTATTACGCGGCGCGCAATGGCAGCGACGGCCCGCAACTCTCATGCAAAGCCTTTGTTCCAATCGGGCTATTTGCTTCAGAACAAACCAGCGAATCCGAGTTCCACCACCATAGCGCCAGCTCCATCCTCTACTGCTCTGCTAACAGGCCGCGTCGTGGAATACCGCCGTTTGACAAACGAAGCGACAAACACGCCGTATGATTGGATGCTGGTTGAAACGCTTGACGCAACGATCGACGTCGTTGCAGACCCGGCAATTGTTTCCGGCGCGATCGTCGAAGGCGGGACAATAGAGACGACGGTGCTGCTGTTTGGCCGGTTAGCAGGCTAAAGGCGTAACGCCGCTAAACGTTTTCGCCTTCCTTGCAAGCATCCACCTTGCCATCAACCGCGCCCCGTGCCGTCCAATCCGGCTTGACGTCCGGCGGGCCGGGAGCGGATTCTTCGCTGCGGCTTACGAAATAGAACTCGTAACAATTGCTGCCTGACTGGGAGACGCGGTAGCATCCGCCTGTCGGATCTGCGTCATAAATCGTGCAAAGCGTTCCTTCCGTCACCGACCAGTGGCCCGACATGGCCACGCCGCTTTCGACATATTCAAGCTGGCCGCCCGGCAAATAGCGTTCCGTAAAGCGTTGGCCCGTAGCATACATGCCCTCAAGCGTTTTACCACCTAGACCCGTTTCGATCTCCGCTGCCGTCAGCCAATCCTTGGCCTGAGCCTGCCCGGAAAATTGACCAATCGATACAAGGAGACAAAGCCCCGAAGCGCCCGCAAATCGGAACCTGCTGCGTTGCCCCGCCAAAGAAACCATGCACCAATCTCCACCTATCGCCCAAGAGCCTTTTCGCCCAACGCCAAAGGGAGACAAACAAAAGAATATGACTGAAACGCGCCGCAGGGTCTGACTGAGACTTTAAACAGTCTTGAAACGCCGCCCACTGGCGGTTAAGCCTGCCGCTCAACAGTCACATTGGTTGGGCCCGGAACGGAGCCCGCCTCAGCCGTTCAGGAATTACGTCTCATGGGATACAAAGTCGCCATCGTCGGCGCGACAGGCAACGTCGGCCGGGAAATGCTCAACGTCCTAGCAGATCGCAAATTCCCGATTAGCGAACTCGTGCCATTAGCCTCGCGCCGCTCGATCGGCACCGAAGTCTCGTTCGGCGACAAGACGCTCAAGTGCCGCGACCTTGAAAATTTCGATTTCAAGGGTACCGATATCTGCCTGATGTCGGCCGGTTCCAGTGTTTCGAAGGATTGGTCGCCGAGGATAGGCGCGCAAGGCACCGTCGTCATCGATAACTCGTCTTACTGGCGCTACGATCAGGACGTGCCGCTCATCGTGCCCGAAGTCAACGCCGACGCCATTGCCGGTTACACGAAGAAGAACATCATCGCCAATCCGAACTGCTCGACCGCGCAGATGGTTGTGGTTTTGAAGCCGTTGCACGACGCAGCAACCATCAAGCGCGTTGTCGTCTCGACCTATCAATCCGTCTCGGGCGCGGGCAAAGAAGCCATGGACGAACTTTGGCACCAGACCAAAGGCAAGTATGTTCCGGGACAGGAAGTCGAATCGAAAAAGTTCCCGAAGCAGATTGCCTTCAACTGCATTCCTCACATCGACGTCTTCATGGAAGACGGCTACACGAAAGAGGAATGGAAGATGCTGGTCGAGACCAAGAAAATCCTCGATCCGAAGATCAAAGTGACGGCAACATGCGTGCGCGTTCCGGTTTTCGTTGGTCATGCGGAATCGCTGAATATCGAGTTCGCGAAGCCAATTTCGCCCGAAGAGGCACGCGAAATCCTGCGCCATGCGCCCGGCATTCAAGTCATCGATAAACGCGAACCCGGCGGCTATATCACGCCAGTCGAAGCCGCCGGCGAATATGACACGTTCGTGTCGCGCATCCGCGAAGACTCAACCGTCGAGAATGGACTCGCACTATGGATCGTGTCGGACAACCTGTTGAAGGGCGCGGCACTCAATGCAGTCCAGATCGCGGAAGCTATGATCGAGCGCAAGTTACTGCGTAAGGCCGCCTAAGCTC
This sequence comes from uncultured Alphaproteobacteria bacterium, assembly GCA_963764605.1. Lineage (GTDB taxonomy): Bacteria > Pseudomonadota > Alphaproteobacteria > Rhizobiales > Hyphomicrobiaceae > Hyphomicrobium_B. The sequence continues at coordinate 64,604 of CAVXTJ010000009.1, read as the reverse complement.
ATACACCAGCGAACACAAACGAAATCGAGGGCCCGGCAATCCGCTGGCGCCCTCGGTTCGTTTTAGGTTCAATTCGAAATTAGCGTTTCGACGGCGCTTCCTTGGACTGCATCCGTCCTAATACCTGCACGATGGAATTCAAATCCAATAGAAACTTGTCGCGCTGGCCAGCACTAAGGGCACTGAGAATTCTATCGTCGACCTTGCGCGACAGTGGCTCGGCCGATTTCAAAACGCGCCAACCCTCTTCCGTGAGCTTGACCGCATAGGCGCGGGCGTCCTCTTTGGTGCGGCGGCGCTGGAGAAGACCTTTCTTGAGCATGCGACGGACAATGTCTGCCAGGGTTGACCGGTCAATTCCGGTGCGATCAACCAAATGGGTCTGGCTCAGGCCCTCGTTCTGAGAAACCGTTACCAGTACGGCGAACTGCCGGGGCGTGAGATCGCCGCCGCCAAGCTCGGCTTGGAAGACTTCGGCCGCGCACTGTCCTGCACGATGTAGCAGATGCAACGGCGAACGCTCTAATCGATTGGGTGTGGGATCCCGCGCCATATTAATCCTCAGAAGAAAGTCTTGTTCCTAAAACAATGGTAACAGAAATCGTTGCCAGCTTCATCTGAGTTTTGAGCATCATTTGAAAAATTCAGTCTCTGCGAGCGCGACCGAGGCATCAACAACCTTTAGTTACCAATATTCGTAACAAGAAATACTAATTCTTGAAATACGTCTAGCCGTTTACTCCAAATTTCGTAACCAAATTATTACTTTGTTGTTCAAAGGCTGACGCTCAAATCACGCCTGTATGAAGATAATCTGTTCTATGAAAATACGTATATTGGCGTATTACTCGCCTGGTTGCTCATATCTCTGCATCAGACCAACTTGCGCAACGGCAAATAGCATGAGGAGCGGTACGGCACCGAAGACCTTAAAGCCGACCCAGAAGTCAGTAGAGAAATTGCGCCAAACGATCTCGTTCATCAGGGCAAGAAATAGGAAAAAGCCGCCCCAGCGGACCGTCAGCTTGCGCCAGCCCACATCTGTCAGACGAAAGGCTTCGCCCAGCGCCAGCTTGAGAAAAGTCTTACCGGCGAGCAACCCGCCAAACAGGATGGCAGCGAACAAGCAGTAGACGATCGTCGGCTTGATTTTGATGAATTGTTCGTCCTGCAGCCAAATGGTCAAGCCGCCAAACACCATGACGAAAAGTGCCGTCACCAGCGGCATCATGGGGATGCGGCCGAGGACCACGCGCGAAACGGCAAGCGATATGACAGTCGCGACCATGAAAATGCCGGTCGCCCAATAAATTCCAAGTTGCGAATTGGCGATGAATAGAACGATGAGCGGACCGAGCTCGACGATGAGCTTGACCAATTGCTTGCGATCAAATTGCACTTCGGCCGGATCTGCCTTCTTGATTTCAGGCTCTGTCATCGGCGTCAAACTCCACCGGCCTGTGATGGGGCCGGCAACCGGTACTTCTGCAGATTGCGCGTCATCAACCAAGCATAGAGCAACGTAATTGGCAGAATAAACGCAACCTTGAACAAGATCCAAACGTTTATACCGTCCAATTGATAGCCCAGAAAATCATACAATTGGCTGGCCTTAAATGTCAGGCGCACAAATTCGTTGGCGATAGCTGTAAAAATGAAAAACAGAGCGAAGCTCCAAGTGAATTTGTTCCAGCCTTCGTCCGTGTAGTGAAACGTTTTATCGAAGACGTACTTGAAGAAATTGCGTTTTATGGCGAGCCCGCCAATTAGAAATAGAGCAAACAGAGCATTGAAAATCGTCACCTTGATTTGTACCCACATCGGATTGCCGGTGAGCAGCGTCAAACCGCCGAAAACGATTGTGACGGTGGAGGCGATGAGCGGAAACACGGGCGGACGCCGGAACATGTAAAACATGACGGCAATCGCCATGCCCGTCGTGATAATCAAGGCCCAAGTCCCGGTATTGATATCGTACATCGCATTGACGATGAACATCGTCACAAGCGGACCGAACTCGCTCAAGATATTGATCGTCTGCTCGGCGTTGAATGGGAAAAGCCGTTTCCGCAAGTTCATGTAGCTTCAAGTCCTCTGTCATTTCCGGTGCCGCGCCCAGGCTGCGATCCGTCACCCCGATTAAACCTTACGCGTCTGCGATCGCCTTGGCAAAGTCGGCTGCACTGAACGGTTGCAAATCGTCGACCCCTTCGCCCACGCCTATAGCATGCACGGGCATATTAAATTTCTCTGCAATCGCGACCAAAATGCCGCCACGGGCTGTGCCATCCAACTTTGTCATTATGAGGCCTGTTACCCCAGCCCGGTCCCGGAAAACCTCAACCTGTTGGAGCGCGTTTTGTCCAGTTGTCGCATCAAGCACAAGAACGGTGTCATGGGGCGCTGTACTATCTAGCTTTTTTAGAACTCTGATGACTTTTTCGAGTTCTTCCATCAATGCCTGCTTGTTTTGCAGACGGCCCGCGGTGTCGATTAGCAGCACGTCGGCCGCTTGGTCTTGCGCTAGTTTGAGAGCTTCATACGCGAGCCCTGATGAATCCGAACCGACACCCGTGTCGATGACCTCCGCGCCCGTCCTTGTCCCCCAGACTTTCAGCTGGTCGATGGCTGCCGCCCGGAACGTATCACCGGCGGCGATGACCACTTTCTTACCTTCGGCGGCGAATTTTGCCGAGAGCTTACCAATAGTTGTCGTCTTACCTGTTCCGTTGACACCGATCATCATGATCACGTGCGGCTTGTTTGCTGAATTGACCTGAAGCGGCTTGGCGACAGGTGTCAGCACGCGCTCGACTTCACTCGCGAGAATGGCACGCACCTCGTCCGCCGAAATGCCTTTTTCAAACCGGCCCTTGCCGATTGCCGACGTAATGCGCGTCGCCATGCCAAGCCCGAGATCGGACTGAATGAGAAGGTCTTCGAGATCTTCAAGAGTGTTGGCGTCGAGCTTGCGTTTCGTGAATAGCCCGGTAATGCCGTCGGAGAGTTTGCTTGAGGTTTTGCCAAGGCCCGCCTTGAGGCGCTGAAACCACGTCTGCTTTGGCGGCTCAGTAGTTTCCTGAGAAGCCGGTCCCATTGCTGTATCTGGCGCCGCCTCAGTTGGTGCCGCGGGCGGCTCATCCTTGGCCCCGAAAAGACGGCCAAACAGACCTTTGCGTTTTTCTTCGCTCACGCGCAGACCTCACCCGGCACGGCGGCGCCAGCCACGAATTCCCCAGCAAGCTGACCGTTTGCGAACCCCGTCACACGCGCGGTGACGATGTCACCTGCGCCCGCTGCGTTAGCGCCAGTGACATTGATCTCGGCAAAATGCGGCGTGCGGCCCATCGATGATATAGAGCTTCTGCGTTCAATCAGCACCGCGTGCGTTGCTCCTGTTTGCCCGGCGAGGAACGCATCGCGCACGTGTTCACCCTTGGCTCGGAATGCGGCCGCACGTTCTTTGATGATGGGTCGCGCCACTTGCGGCATGCGCGCGGCGGGCGTGCCCTTGCGCGGCGAAAACGGAAAAACGTGCAGAAACGTCAGACCGCATTCGTCCACAATATCGAGAGAACGCTGAAACATCTCGTCCGTCTCTGTCGGGAAGCCTGCAATAAAATCTGCGCCAAGCACCACGTCGGGGCGCAACTTGCGCGCCGTCTCGCAAAACTGGATCGCATCCACGCGCAGGTGCCGCCGCTTCATACGCTTTAAAATCATGTCGTCGCCCGCTTGCATGGAAAGATGCAAATGCGGCATCAGACGCGGCTCTTCCGCGAGAGCCCGCATTAAGTCCGCGTCCGCTTCCACCTGATCGATTGACGACAGGCGCAGGCGCTTCAATTCGGGCACATGCTTCAAGACTTGACGAACCAGCTTTCCAAGCGTCATCTCTCCCGGAAGGTCCGGTCCATACGACGTCATATCGACACCAGTCAGCACGACTTCGGGGAAACCCTTTGCAACGAGATGACGGATTTCCCTGACGACGTCGCCCGCTGGCACTGAGCGCGACGGACCGCGGCCGAAAGGAATGATGCAGAACGTGCAGCGATGATCGCAGCCGTTTTGAATTTGTACATAGGCGCGCGCCCGGCTGCCGAAACCGTCGATCATGTGGGACGCCGTCTCGCGCACGCTCATGATGTCGTCGACCTGCACCCGTTCGCAGTCATCTATTGTGAGACCGCGAAAAGTTTCGGCCTTCATTTTTTCGCCATTGCCGATGACGTGATCGACTTCGCTCATATCGGCGAAGCGTTCAGGTTCGATTTGGGCGGCACAGCCTGTGACGATAATGCGAGCATTTGGGTTTTCGCGGCGTAAGCGGCGGATGGTTTGCGAGGCCTGGCGCACGGCTTCGGCGGTCACGGCGCAGGTGTTGACGATGACCGCATTGCCGAGCCCGGCATCCGTCGCATGACGGCGCATGACCTCAGACTCATAAGCGTTGAGCCGGCAGCCAAGCGTGATGACGACGGGTTCGGACACAGTTTGTTTGCTTCTATCGCTGCGGGTTGGCTGGCAATACCTGAGAAACGCGGCTGCGGCTAGACCACCGCATTTACCAGCTTGTCCAAGTCGAGCACGCCTTCGTACTCGAATTCAGCCGGTCCCGTCATGAGGATATGGTTTTCTTCGGTCCATTCGATCAGAAGCGGCCCGCCCGGTAGCGTCACCGTGACCCTGCGTCCGGTCAGCTTTTTGCGCGATGCGCACACCGCTGCCGCGCAGGCGGCCGAGCCGCAGGCCAAGGTCAAGCCCGCGCCGCGCTCCCAGGTGCGCAAGGTGATCGCGTCGCGCGCTGTGACGTGAGCCAAAGAGATATTGGCGCGCTCGGGGAAAATTGGATGGTTCTCAAGCAAGGGACCAAAGCGGCCGAGGTCGTGCGCGTTGACGTCATCGACCCAGAAAATCGCGTGTGGATTGCCGACATTCACAACCGAGGGCGAATGCAGCACGGGCGCGTCGATCGGCCCGATCTGCAATTCGATGGCGCGGGTATCGCGAAACTCTTCCGCAGTCGGGATGTCCTGCCAGCCGAACTTCGGCTCGCCCATATCGACGGTGATGGAGGCCGCATCGCGGACCTTCAGATTTAAAATGCCGGCCAAAGTCTCGATTCTGAACTCCGGCCGGCTTGTGGCCTGATTCAGCAACCAGCCGACGCAGCGCGTGCCGTTGCCGCAGGCGCCAACTTCCGAGCCGTCCGCATTGTAGATGCGCACGTAGGCGTCGGTATCCTTGGATTTGGGTGCGTGGAGCACCATCATCTGGTCGAAGCGGGTTTGCCGGTTGGCCGCGATGGCGGCGGCTTCTTCGGCCGTGAAGACCTTGGAGCTACTGCGCAAGTCGACGATGACGATCTCATTGCCGAGGCCGTTCATCTTGACATAAGGGATGGTGGCGGATGCTGTCATGGTTCCCTATATGGCAAGGACTAGGGACAAAGACAAACTGGGACAAACCGGGCGGAGTATCCATGTTGCCGCAAGTCACGACTTTCTTCCTCGCGAGTGCCGCCGCTTTACTTTCAAGCGCCGTAGCAGCGGCCGCAGCACAAACCAACGCGCCGCCCGCACCAAAAACCGAAATTGTTGTCGAGGAAGCCGCCAAGGGCCTCAAGTTCCCTTGGGGGCTGCAGTTTCTACCCGACGGGCGCATGCTTGTGACAGAGCGCGGCGGCACGATGCGTCTCATCACCAAGGACGGCAAGGTTTCAAAGCCGGTTGAGGGATTGCCGCATGTCGTCAATAAGGGTCAGGGCGGTTTGCTTGACGTGCTTTTGGGCCAGGACTTCGCTACGTCCGGCACCATTTTCTTCTCCTACGCCGAACCGCGCGCCTCGTTCTCGAACGGCACCAGCGTCGTGCGCGCGAAACTCGTGTTCGAAGGTGAAGCGGGCCGCATCGAAGGTGGCGAAGTCATCTTCCGCCAACAGCCCAGCGCACGCAGCTTTTATCACTTCGGCTCGCGGCTCGTCTGGGACAAGACCGGCGCCCTGTTCGTGACCATGGGCGAACGCGCGGACTTGAGCGATGGCGCGCAGGATCTGACCAATCATCTCGGAAAGATTGTCCGCATTTTGCCGGATGGCTCTATTCCAAAGGACAATCCCTTCGTGGGCAAAGATGCCGCGATGCCGGAAGTTTGGAGCTATGGCCACCGCAACGTGCAAGGCGCGGCGATCGATCCCGAAACAGGCCGGCTTTGGACCACCGAACATGGGCCAAAGGGCGGCGACGAACTCAATCAGCCGCAAGCCGGAAAGAACTACGGCTGGCCGGTTATCACTTACGGCATCGACTATTCGGGCGAGAAGATCGGCGACGGCATCAAAGCCAAGGACGGCATGGAACAGCCGGTCTATTATTGGAGACCCTCGATCGGCACATCCGGCCTCGCATTTTATTCGGGCGATTTGTTCAAGGGCTGGAAGGGCAATCTGCTGGCTGGTGGCCTCTCGGGATTGACGCTGCAACGGCTGGTTTTGGAAAACGGCACTGTCGTCGCAGTCGAGCACCTTTTGACCAACCGCAAAGAACGCATCCGCGATGTGCGACAGGGTCCAGACGGCGCGGTGTACGTGCTGACGGACGACGACGACGGAAAAATACTTAGGTTGACGCCGAAACCGTGAGGACGCATGCCCGGACCGGACCAACAACACCAAGGCCTTCTGTTCCGGATCGCTTTTGCCCGGAAGCGGCCTTGCTATTGCTACGGTTGCATTTGCCTGACGCCGGATGAACGGGCCTATGAACGCCGGGTTTTCAACCTCGCCAGAGGGTGGGCCAAGATGCTGAAGAAGTGAAGATTGAGGCGACTTTGTGTGTTGCGCAATCAAACGAATGCACTTATCGATTGCGAATCAGGACCGGCCGGTCGGCAACCTACGCAAACTTGGTACCCGTTGATCCCTTAATGAAGGGACGGGCCGATAACCGACCGACAGGATTTCGCACGGTGTATCAGCACCGAACTAGCGCTCATCAAATGAGAGTTCACTCGTGACGCGTCGGTGTCTCTACACCGGCGCGTTTTTGCAGTCAAGCTATTCCAACGAATAACTCGAGAATAACTTTTTAATCTCAAATAGGAACAGAACAAGAACTTTTATGGGACAAGTCAAATTATTTGACAGAGATGATTTCCAAGACGACAAAGAGATGTTATCTGGAGCCAGCCGTTAGATGACGATAAACACATAAAATACCCGATTATCCGAGGACCCTGCCGATGGTTGACCGAGTTAAGAGCCCTAGCTATCCATCTCTGTCTCTTCCGAAATGTCTCGATCTAGCCGAGAAAATCCGACGCTCTGCACTTAAGGGTACCGTCGATACTCATACTGCTGTGCAGCTAATGGGATTTAGCGGAACCTCTGGGCCCGCGACCTCGGCCCTTTCTGCATTAAAGCGATTCGGCCTTTTAGAGGGACGAGATCAGAGCATTCGAGTTAGCGACCTCGCTCGGAGGATACTTCAGCCTTTGGACGATAAGGAAAAAGCCGAGGCAATACAGGAAGCGGTCTCGAAGCCTGAACTCTACGCCGATGTTTTCGCCCGGTTTGGCGGAGACCCCCCATCAGATATTGTAATTTCTTCATACCTTATGAGGACTTACGACTTTAGCCAGACCGGGGCAGATACGTTTGTAAAGGCGTTTCGCGACACAGTTAGTTTTGCGAGAAATTTCGGTGAAATCGGACTGAAGCGAGGATCGGCCATTGCAGTTGATTCTGCGCCGGTTGCCGCAGGCGATGTCGGGAGTCTATCTGGACAGCAGCTTGCAACTTCGAATTTTGCAGACCACCATGGTCAAGAGGTGCTGCTCTTTCGCTTGGCAGCGGATGTATCCGTGCGAATCGTTTTTGATGGTCAAGTAACCAAAGATGCAGTTGAGAAACTGGCAAAGCTTCTTGATCTCACGAAGGATTCCTTATCCTACGGCGTCTGACGCGGCCCGAAAAGATTGACTTCCCTCCGCCCTTCCCACATACACCCCCAATCCAGTCGGCCCTGAAACTCAGAGCCGCCGCCTTACACATGGGGAAACTCGGGAGGTAAGGGGGTCAACATCCGGCGGCGCGATGCGCTCCCGGGTGCATTTTCGTTTTGCACAATGTGCGCGCAAAGGAACGGCAGAGTTGCTGAAGGTTTGGGGTCGAAATACTTCCGTGAACGTCCAGAAAGTGATGTGGACGATTGCCGAACTCGGCTTGCCGCACGAGCGCATCGACGCGGGCGGCGCCTTCGGCAAGACCGATACTCCCGAGTATTTGGCCATGAACCCGAACAAGCTCATTCCAACGCTTCAAGACGGCGATTTCTCAATGTTCGAGAGTTCGGCAATTGTGCGCTACCTCGTGCGCAAATATGGCACCGGCCAGCTCTGGCCCGCCAACGAGAGGCAAGCCGCGCACGCCGACCAATGGATGGAGTGGGCGACGACGACGCTCTACCCCGACATCACCACGTCGATCTTTCTCGGCCTCATCCGCACGCCAGCTAAGAGCCGCAACTCTGCTGCGATCGAGACGAGCATCCAGCGCGCGGGTGAAAAGCTCGCGATCCTCGATAGAATTCTTGGGCACCATCCCTATATTTTGGGTGACACGCTCACCGCCGCCGACATTCCGGCTGGCAGCATGATGTACCGTTACTACACGCTGCCCATTGCGCGGCCGAGCCTGCCGAATGTCGAAGCCTGGTACGCGCGGCTATCGCAGCGTCCTCAGTATCGCGACCACGTCATGATCGATTATTCGTCACTGCGCGTCGAGGGTGCATAGGCGATGTTCCAAAGCCTTACAGAACGCCTTTCGGGCGTCCTCGACAAGCTGACGCGGCGCGGTGCGCTGACGGAAGCCGATGTCAGCGAAGCCATGCGCGAAGTGCGGCGCGCACTGCTTGAAGCCGATGTCGCGCTCGATGTCGTCAAGGATTTCACCGACAAGGTCAAAGCCAAGGCCATTGGCGCGGAAGTTCTGCGTTCGGTGACGCCGGGGCAGATGGTCGTCAAGATCGTCAACGACGAACTCGTCGCCATGCTGGGTTCGGACGCGGAAACGATCAGCCTCGCGGCCCAGCCGCCGGTCGGCATTCTCATGGTCGGCTTGCAGGGCTCTGGTAAGACAACGACGGCGGCGAAGATCGGGTATCGCCTCACCAACCGCGAGCGCAAAAAAGTTTTGATGGCGTCGCTCGATACGCGACGTCCGGCAGCGCAAGAGCAGCTGCGCGTTCTCGGCGAACAGACGAACGTCGCGACGCTTCCCATTATCACTGGTCAAACGCCGATCCAGATCGCGCGCCGCGCTGAAGAAGCGGCCCGGCTCGGCGGTTACGACGTTATCATTTACGACACCGCCGGCCGCGTCACCGTCGACGAAGAGTTGATGGACGAAGTGCGCGACGTCAAAGCGGCGATCAACCCGCACGAAGTTCTGCTCGTGGCCGACGCCCTGACCGGCCAGGACGCCGTCAATACCGCCAAAGCCTTCGACGGCCACATCGGCGTTACCGGCATCGTGCTGACGCGCGCGGATGGCGACGGACGCGGCGGTGCCGCGCTCTCGATGCGCGCCGTCACAGGCAAACCGATTAAGCTTATTGGCGTTGGCGAAAAGTGGGACGCGCTTGAAGATTTCGATCCGCGCCGCATCGCCGGCCGCATCCTCGGCATGGGCGACATCGTCTCCCTCGTCGAGAAGGCGGCACAGACGATCGACGTCGCCAAAGCCACGAAAATCGCCGAGAAAATGAAGAAGGGGTCGTTCGACCTCGAAGACTTGAGCGATCAATTAGCCCAGATGCAAAAGCTCGGCGGCATGGGCGGCATCATGGGCATGTTGCCCGGCGTCGCCAAACTCAAAGGCCAGATCAACGAAGCCAAAGCCGACAAGAGTTTCGTGCACATGCGCGCCGCCATCTCGTCGATGACACCGCAGGAACGGCGCAACCCGAAGATCCTCGACGGCAAACGCAAACGCCGCATTGCGAGCGGCTCCGGCACGAAGCCCGAAGACATCAACAAGCTCGTCAAGATGCACCGGCAGATGGCCGACATGATGAAAGAGTTGGGCCAGCAACAAGGGCATGATGTCCAAGATGGCCGGCATGATGGGAATGCCGGGTGGCGGCATGGGTGCGGCGCCATCAGCGGCCGAGCTCGAAAAGATGCAAGCCGAACTCGCCAAGCTCGATCCGGCTGCGCTGGAACAATTGCCGGCCGAACTGAGAGACGTGTTGCCGGGTGCACAAGGCGGCAAAGGCGGCGCCATCGGATCGCAAAAGGGTTTGCCGGGACTAACCGGCCTGCCTGGTGGGTTGCCCGGATTGGGCGGCGGATTTCCGAAATTCCCGGGGTTCCCGGGAAAGAAAAAGTAGACGCACAAACTTCAAGCGAATTCGATTAAAACAGGAGAACTCTAGAATGTCAGTCAAGATGCGCTTGTCGCGCGGCGGTACCAAGAAGAAGCCTTACTACTACGTCGTCGTTGCCCATGGCACGAGCCCGCGCGATGGCCGTTACATCGAGCAGATCGGCACGTTCAATCCGATGCTCAAGAAGGACAACCCCGAGCGCGTGAAGCTCTTGGCCGAGCGCGTCAAGCATTGGCTTGGTGTTGGCGCACAGCCGACCGACCGCGTGATGCGCCTGCTCGACGCCGCTGGCCTTGCCAAGCGCACGGCCTCGAACAATCCTGAGAAGGCCAAACCGAAGAAGAAGGCCGTGGAACGCGCAGCCGCTGAAGCCGACAAGGCCGCAAAAGCTGCCGAAGCCGCTAAGTCTGGCGACGCAGCGTAAATACGAATTTCAAGAATCACGTTGCTTGGCACTGCTTGTCTCGCATTGCATGGGCCCCGGACCTCAAGTCCGGGGCTTTTTGCGTATGGGGCCTTAGTCCGGCTTGCGCTCCGCCCAAATTCCTGTATTTTTGATATTATATCTATTTTTGATATTTTAGGATGTTCCATGGCGGATACAGGCTTAAAGCCCACTCTTGAGAAATTGGCCCTCAAACAGGGCGAGCTGGCGGCCCTCATGGGCGTCGCGCCCAGGACTGTCAGCCAGTGGACAACCGGCGCCCAGGCCATTCCTGAGGCCGTGGCGGGCTATCTGAGATTGTTTGAGGCGGCCCGGCCATCGACCCGGCGCCGGGAGCTGGACCGGCTGCCCAGCCGCAGCAAAAAGCTCGACGAAGGCATTTACCATATTGCCTATCACGGCAAGGCCAATGGCGAACCGGACAACGACAACGCTCTGGCCGTCCTGCGCAATGGCAAGATCCTCGGCTCCGACAAGCACGGGGGCGTGTTCATGGGCAGTTACGAATTCGACGCCGCCCGCGACATCAACATCGTGCACCTGCGCATCGACGTGCCGCCCTATGGCACGTTGGTCAATGGCTTTTCTGCCGATGAGCATGGGGCGGCATTCAATGTCTCATGCAAATTCGAGCGCCCCGCACCGATCGCAAAGTCGGCCATCCATATCGTTGGCCGTCCTATCGACATCGCGCTGTCGTATCTTGGCCCCTTACCAAACTAACGGGCCAAACTAATGGGCCAAACTGACTTGCCGAATTCGCGCGGAGAGGGCATCAGGCTCTTCATGTCAGACCCAAAATCCAAATCCGGCGGAAATCCTGGACCCGTCAATCGTGTGCTGCTCGGCAGCTTCGCCAACGCGCATGGCATTCGCGGCGAGGTGCAAGTGCGCACCTACACCGGCACGCCCGATTCGATCGCGGCCTATGGCCCGTTGAGCGACAAGGAGGGCCGGCGCACGTTTAAGCTCAAAGTCGTGCGCGTGACGGACAAAGGCATCATCGCGCGCGTTGAGGGCATTGCAGACCGGAACGCGGCGGAAGCCTTGAAAGGTATCGAGCTTTATGTCGATCGCGCGAAACTCCCTGCTGCCGGCGAAGGCGAATACTACCACGCAGATCTGATTGGCTTGCGCGCGGTTTCACCTGAAGGCGAAGAGATCGGCAAAATCATTGCCGTCTCAAATTTTGGCGCGAGCGATCTATTGGAAATTCAAGTGAAGGGCGGCACGGCGACGGAGTACGTGCCGTTTTCAGATGCGTGCGTGCCGCATGTCGATATCGCGGCAGGTGTTGCGACGGTCGTCATGCCGGAGATGGTGGAGGGGGAGGGGGAAGTGGAGGATGGGGGAGGGGAGGAGTCGTAGCCCGGCAAGAAACATGCAGTGACGTCATGGCCGAGGCGATGCGAAGCCATCGCGAAGTCGTCGGCCACCCACGACAAGCCTCAGCAGAACAGATGTCAATCGCGTGGCACGAACGTGCCGCAACTCTTACACCGAATGCGACGACACTTGTCGTGGGTGGCCGCCTGTCGTTCCTTCGGAACGATCGCTTCGCGACGCGGCCATGACGTGAAGTGAGAGTACCGCATGCCGCGAAATCGGCCACGCAAGGGACTTCCAAGTGGTCGCGCGGGGATGACGAAACTGGTGAGAGTGCGCTAACCCAACCTACGCATACTCATACGCTTCACCCACGCAACAACTTCGGAACGTCGCCGGTTAAGCCTGCTGCTTCTTCGACCCACATGCTCTTCAATGCGGGGATTCGATCAACGAGGGAGAGACCCGCATCGCGTCCCGCACGAAGCAAGAAATTATCGACGCTGAAGAGACGATTGAGCCCATCATAGGCCGCCGCCGACATGGTGGTATCGAAGCGCCGCCAGCGGCTATAGCGCTCAAGTGACGGCGCTGAGCCGAAATCATCACCAAGGCGCACCGCATCCGAAATACATTCAGTTAGAGCCGCCACATCCCGAAATCCGAGATTGACGCCTTGGCCTGCAATCGGATGCACGCCATGCGCGGCGTCGCCAATCAAAGCGAATCGTGGAGCCGTCAAACTGCGTGCCACTTTCAAATCAAGCGGCCAGGCTTGACGCGGACCTGCGAGCCTAATCGGGCCAAAGCGCCCGCCGATGCGATGATCGAGTTCGTTGAGAAATGCCGCGTCATCGAGCGCCATCATGCGTTCGGCTTCTGCGCTGGCCGCGCTCCAGGTAATGCAGGCGCGGTTGTCCTTCAACGGCAAAACGGCGAATGGGCCACCGGGAAGGAAATGCTGGACGGCGATGCCGCCGTGCGGTTCGGCAAACGCGACCGTTGCGACGATGCCGGTTTGCTCATAGCCCCAACTCACCGTTTTGATGCCGGCCGCGTCGCGCAACTTGGAATGCCGGCCTTCGGCCGCAACCACGAGCCGCGCCCGAATATGGCGCCCGTCGCTAAGATTGATCGAACTTGCGAACTCACCCGCTTCAACACCGATCGCTTCGGCGGGCGCTGCCCACGCGATAGCCGTATCGGCCGAGACGAGGCGATAAAGTTCCGCTTTCAAGGTTTCGCTCGGCACCATGTAGGCCGCGATGTCGCCGCTTTCCGTCCGCGCGTCATAGCTGACCAGCGTCGGGCGAATGCCGTCGTCGAGCGCGGAATCGGTGATCTCGATGCGGGACATCGGCTCGGCGTCCACTGCGATGCGCTCCCACACACCCAGCGCGTCGAGTAAATTCTTGGACGCGGCCCAGATAGCGAAGGCGCGCGTATCGGACACTTGCCCACCAGGCGCAGCGGCGCGATCAATGATGCAAATACGAACGTCTTGCCCGAGTGCCCGGCGCAACGAGGCCGCGAGCGCGAGGCCCGCGAAGCTCGCGCCTGAAATCGCAACGTCAAAGGTGTTATTCCGATTTTCAGGCAATGGATTTGCTCGCTGATGCGTTGTCAGTGCTTGACGCAAGACCCGACACTAAGGCTTAAACTGGCGATATGCGTCGCGCCCATTGTCGCCGGTCTCGTTACCAGACGGCAAACAAAGATTTGAGGACATGTAAAACGTGACAACTTTCGCACCACCGGTTTCCGCGCTGGCCCGGCTGGTGGAAGCGCTGAAACTCGAAAAACTCGAAGAAAACCTGTTTCGCGGACCGAAAGCCAGTGTCGGCTGGCAGCGCGTTTACGGGGGGCAAGTGCTAGGGCAATCGCTCTCGGCCGCCGCCCAGACGGTCGAACCGAACCGGCCCATTCATTCGATCCACGGTTACTTTCTGCTGGCGGGCGATCCGGAACACGAAATCATCTACGACGTCGAGCGCATCCGGGACGGCGGCAGCTTCACGACCCGGCGCGTCAAAGCCATTCAGCACGGCCGCCCAATCTTTGCTATGAGCGCTTCGTTTCACAAAAGCGAAGAAAGCTTCGACCATCAATTCAAAATGCCGGATGTGCCGCCTGCGGAGTCCCTGCCAAGCGTCGGCGAACTTATGAATAAGCTAGCAAGCGAAATCCCTGACAATATGCGCGCCTATTGGCAGCGCGCCAACCCGATCGACATGCGCATCGTTGACCCGAGCCGCTATACGAGCAGGGAGGCGCGCGAGCCGGAACAGGTTGTGTGGCTCAAGACAAATGGCCCCTTGCCCGACGATCCGCAACTGCACTTTGCGGCGCTCGCCTATGCGTCCGACTTCACGCTTCTCGACACGGCCCTCGTGGCGCACGGTAAGGTGCTTTACGATCCCGGCATCCAACTCGCGAGCCTCGACCACGCCATGTGGTTCCACCGCCCATTCCGTGCCGACGATTGGTTGCTCTACGTACAGGACAGCCCAACAGCCTTCGGCGCGCGCGGCTTTTGCCGGGGCACGATTTACGACCGGCAAGGGCGAATGGTGGCGTCCACGGCGCAGGAAGGCTTGATGCGGAAAAAGGCGACTGCGTTTGCTATCAAGTAGCCTGATCAAACAATAGGCAAATTAGTGTTGTTGCATAATATTTAATCAACAGCAGTGCTCCCGAGCAGGCATTAGCTTTCCTGCATTCTCATTTTATCATTCAAAAACAATGATGTAACGCGCTGCATCCAAACTGGCACGGCTCTTGATCTCTCCCCCATCGGCACCTGGGTTTTTCGGCCCGGGCTCACGTGGAATGTTCAGCCGGCAATCCGCCGGGAAAGGGAGAGGGGCACACATGAAGCTCATCACTGCGATTATCAAACCCTTCAAGCTTGAGGAGGTCCGCGCTGCGCTGACCGACCTCGGGCTGCAGGGCATGACCGTAACCGAGGTCAAGGGTTACGGCCGCCAGAAGGGGCACACGGAAATCTATCGCGGCGCGGAATACGCCGTCAGCTTTCTGCCGAAAGTGAAAATCGAGGCCGTCGTTTCGTCCGCTCAGGTGGACAAAGCGGTCGCCGCCATTCAGCACGCCGCCAAAACCGGGCAGATCGGCGACGGCAAGATCTTTGTCTCATCGATCGAGCACACGGTTCGCATCCGCACGGGCGAATCCGATGACGATGCGCTGTGAGGCGCGCGCCCCAAAACAACTTGGGACCAATCAGACAGTTTTGACCAATCAGGGAGCTTCACACATGACGTATCGAACTTTAGCGCGCACGGCCGGAGCCTTGGGGGCTCTCGGCGTGCTCGCCTGCTTCGCCGATCCAACGCTTGCGCAAGAAGCGGCTGCCACCGCAGCCGACACTGCGGCGGCGGCGCCTGCTGCACCTGCACTGCCCGTACCCAATAAGGGCGACACAGCCTTCATGATGATCTGTTCGGTTCTGGTGCTGTTGATGACAGTACCTGGCCTTGCGCTCTTCTACGGTGGCCTCGTGCGCACCAAGAACATGCTTTCCATGTGCATGCAGGTGTTCGCCACGCTTTGCCTCGTCGCCATCATCTGGGTGCTCTACGGCTACTCTATGGCCTTCACCAATGGCGGCGGCTTGAACGATTACGTTGGCGGCTTCGGCAAAGCGTTCCTTAGCGGTGTCGATTCGACCACGGTCGCCGCCACGTTCTCGAACGGCGTCTACATTCCGGAATACGTCTACATCGCCTTCCAGATGACGTTCGCATGCATCACACCAGCGCTCATCCTCGGCGCCATTGCCGAGCGCGTGAAGTTCTCGGCCGTGATGCTGTTCATGGCGTTGTGGGTGACGTTCATCTACTTCCCCATCGCGCATATGGTCTGGTACTGGGGCGGTCCCGACGCATTCGGTAACGCTGCGAAGGCGCTTGCAGCCGCGAGCGGCGACGAAGCCAAGAAAGTGGCGCAAGCTGCTCTCGACGGCGTTCTCGCCGACGCGGGTTTGATCTTCAAGTGGGGCGCACTCGACTTTGCTGGCGGCACGGTTGTGCACATTAACGCCGGTATTGCGGGCCTGGTCGGCTGTCTCATCCTTGGTAAGCGCGTCGGCTATGGCCGCGAAGCCATGCCGCCACACTCTCTGACGATGTGCATGATCGGCGCAGCCCTTCTCTGGGTTGGCTGGTTTGGCTTCAACGTCGGCTCCAACCTCGAAGCCAATGGTTTCGCCGGTCAGGTGATGATGAACACCTTCATCGCCACTGCAGCCGCAGGCTGGTCATGGATCATGATGGAATGGATTGTGAAGGGTAAGCCGTCTCTGCTCGGTCTCGTCTCCGGTGTCGTAGCCGGTCTCGTCGCCGTGACACCGGCTTGCGGATTCGCTGGCATCATGGGGTCGCTCGTACTCGGCCTCGTCGTCAGCGTCGTCTGCTTCACGTTCTGCTCAGGCGTCAAGAGCACGTTCGGTTACGACGACAGCTTGGACGTCTTCGGCATCCACTGTGTCGGCGGCATCCTTGGCGCTCTCGCAACCGGTCTGCTCGTCAACCCAGATCTCGGCGGCGCGGGCGTTCCCGACTATCTGTCGAAGCCCGGTGAACTTGCAGTCGGCGCATACGATCTCGTGGGGCAGATGACGGCGCAGGCCAAAGCGGTTGGCATGACATTGCTGTGGAGCGGTATCGGCTCGCTGATCCTCTTCAAACTTGTCGACATCATCGTCGGCTTGCGTCCGGCTGAAGAGAAAGAACGCGAAGGTCTCGACATCACCGACCACGGCGAACGCGCTTACAACTACTGATCACTTGTTGCTCAGTAGCTGCCTGGGGCCTGATCCTCCTCCAGGTTCCAGGCAGCGCACGATGTCTCCCGAGCACACTTGTTCTTCCCCTAGCTGTGCTCTTGGACTGGCCCGGACCTCGACAGAGTGTCCGGGTCTTTTTTATGGAACGATGATGGACGCGTTGGCCGGCAGGTGCGTAAGCAGCATGCGAAGATCCGATTTCCGCAGCGCGATGCAGCCTTCGGTTGGCAAGAAGCCCGGACGCGCTACATGCATGAATATCGCGCTACCCTTGCCGCGCACACGCGGGCAGATGTTGTAATCGAGTACGATGATACAATCGTAGAGCCGGTCGTCGCGCCAAAGCGCTTCGGCACTTGCCTTATAAGGATAGCAGACTTCGCGGTTATAGTTGCCGTCTGACGGCGCATCGCACCAGCCGTGCCACGCTTTTAGAGATTTTAGCGGCAGGGCCGCTTTCACTCGCGGAAAATGCCCATCACGAAAGAAGCCATAGAGGAGCCGGTGCCGCCCCAGGGGCGTGGCCCCATCTCCTTCCCGCTTTCCCGAGCTAATCCCGCTGCGGCCGAGCGCACAGCGCCAACGGAACGGCCCAAATTCGACCCAGCCGCGTGTGGACTTGGCCGACGTCCGTCTCACGATGAGTTGAGGTGCTTTCATAGGCCGGATTGTTGACAGATGCGCCCCGATGCTAGTCTTGTCGCCACCGAAACAGACACTATGTCGGCGCCGCTACGGATGCTAGACATCTGATCCTAGTGACCATCCGACACCGGAGCCTTATTGCATGAGCACGGCCCGCCGCGTCCTTCTCGTTGACGACGATGAGGATCTACGCACCTCCCTAAAAGATCAACTGATATTGCACGACGAATTCGATGTCTCAGAGGCGAACACAGCCGCGAAGGGCATGGAGACAGCCCGTAACGGCCAATTCGATCTTGTCGTTTTCGATGTCGGGTTGCCCGACATGGATGGGCGCGAAGCCGTCAAGATGCTGCGCAAATCGGGTTTCAAGACGCCGATCTTGATGCTGACAGGCAATACATCGGACGCCGACCAAATTCTCGGGCTCGACGCCGGCGCCAACGACTACGTCTTGAAGCCTTTCAAATTTGCCGTCCTCCTTGCACGCATCCGCGCTCAATTGCGCCAGCACGAGCAAAGCGAAGACGCCGTCTTCGCGATTGGCCCTTATACGTTTAAGCCTGCCTCGAAGCTGCTCGTCGATCAGGCCGGCGCGAAGATACGCTTGACCGAGAAAGAAACCTCGATCCTCAAATATCTTTATCGCTCAGGTGAGAAGGTTGTGTCGCGCGAAGTCTTGTTACACGAAGTTTGGGGCTACAACGCCGGCGTCACCACCCATACGCTGGAAACGCACATTTACCGGTTGCGTCAGAAAATCGAGAAAGATCCATCCAACGCAGAACTATTGATCACGGAAAGCGGCGGCTACAAGTTGGCGCCTTAAGACGACGTGTGAGTTACGCACCTTCTATCCCCAAGCGGTCCACAGATGCTCATACGCCTCTGGACCTTAATGGCAGGATATGTTGATTAGAATAGAGGTCTCAGACTGATCTGTTCGATCATGTCTCTCCGGATTGTTCCGGAAAACCTGTCCACACGGCCGAACCTTTGTTTTTCGGCGTGCCCGCGTCCGTAGTGTTTGTCGCGTCCTAGTCCCCTCGTATCGTAACCGAAGCGGAGTGAGACCGATGGCCATTGACGCCCTCGTCAAACCATTTTTGCGCCTACCCCTTTTTCAGGGTTTGAAGCCGCTTCAGCTGACGGAAATCGTGCGCCGCGCGAACCGTGTTGTCTACCGGCCTGGCGACATGCTCATCGAAGAAGACAAAACAGGCGACGGCGCGATTGTCATAGTATCTGGCGAAGCGGCCCGCATCACCGGCACCGATGACGGCTCACCGGCTGATACTATTGTCGAAGGGTCGATCATTGCGGAACTCGCTATGCTTGTTGAAACCGTGCACAGCGCGACAATCATTGCACGAACGCAAGTGCGCGCACTCAAAATTTCGCGCGAAGACATGCATGCACAAATGGCCGACGATCCGCGACTTGCAGAGCATATGATGGAGAAGATTGCATCGCGTCTGCGCCGATTGGCGAAGGAAGTGAAGGCTATCGACGACGCGCTCTCTGGAATCGCAGAGCTCGATGTCAATGCAGCCGCAGCAGCAAGCAGCCGCAACTCAAATCCACGCGAGGCGGCCGCTCTACTGCACTGACCGGTCGGCCGCCTAATCAATCACTCCTGAAGGAACTTATTTTCTGCTTGAAGCCCTGAAAAGAGAAACGCCCAGTCCCGGGGGGAGGGACTGGGCGCGATTTGCGCTTGACGCGCCGGTACCGGGAGGGAAGCCGGTACCAGAGGTGGCGTCTTCGGTGAGACGGGGGGCACTACCGAATACAGGGTGACGCCACCTGCATGCCTTACAGTTAAGCGCAACCCGGAAGATTTCAATAGGGGTTGTATGCTTCGTTCACGAAAATGTGAACGGTTATCCCGGAATATCCCCAGATTGCGTATTGCGTGAGTACGCTGAGGCAACAGATTGATTCGCCGGGGAATTCGCCTTACTGGAGTCCCGGCTTCTTACCAAGCATCTGAATTTTAAACATATTCGCATCGATGTCGTCGCTGCGGGTGAGCTCGGAAACCTCGATTCGCGTGTCGAGCCCCTGGGCGTCGGTGGTAACCCATTCTTTCAGTTCAAGACTCGGCTTGGTCGCCAAGAAAAGTTTTATTTTGCCCGGCGTGTCCGGGCTTTTGTCCTGAATCGCCAGCACAATCAGGTCTTCGGCGGATTGAACTTCGATGATGCGGGCGTCGCGCAGCAGATCAACATCCTTGCGAAGAAGTAGCCGGAACGGAGTCTGGTCAAGGGCGACGCGATCCTCGTTGTTCAGGTCAAGATCTTGAATAGCGAGATTTTCGCCGTCCGAAATGATGATTTGCTTAGAGGGTAGTGCGTAATCGAAGCGGAAACGGCCCGGACGCTTGACGAAAAACTTGCCCTTCATTTTCTTCTTGTCGGACCCGGTCTGAACGAAGATGCCCTTTAGGCTCTTGAGTTCGCTAAAATATCCGCTGACGGTTTTGACCACTTCGGCCTGTTTATCGTCGAGAGCGATACCGCTCGTTGATTTGTCAGGCGCAACTTCGCCGGTCCACCCATCGGCACCAACGTCGGGTTTTGCAGGCGCTGCGGCAGCCGGCTTGGCGGCGGGTGCAGGAGGGGTTGCAGCAGGAGCTGGGGCGGCAGCCGGGGCTCCAGCAGCGGGAGCGGGAGCCGGTGCTGCGGCGGGGGCGGGGGCTTTGTCCTCGGCAGTCGCCAAGCTCACTGAGAATAGCGCAGCGGTCAAACCAGCCGCAAAGCCGCCGATACGGCCGAACCCACTTTGGCCGAACAGTGTCACGTTCCGTCTCATTTATCCCCCAAGGGTCGATATTACCGGCCTGCGCGCAATCCTGCCCCGCCCACAAGCACTTATGGTGTCGGCGAACATTGCGACGAGAAATTGGCAATGCGTGCCCTGCATGAGCAGCAAATAGGGGAAGGTTTGTGCAAGAGCAAGCAGCACGGCGCCGCTGGGAGGACAAGAGGCTCGCAAGATGCGGAATTGCCTTTAAACGCTATGCCGCGTCGGCGTTGCTGCCACTCGCCAGGATTTCCCGCTTGCCAACCCCATTGGCAGGAGAAATGAGACCCTCACGCTCCATGCGTTCGATGAGATCCGCAGCCCGGTTGTAGCCGATTTGCAGGCGGCGCTGGATGTAACTGGTTGACGCCTTGCGATCGCGCAGCACGATTGCGACGGCCCGGTCATAGAGGTCGTCGTTGCTAGATTCACGTTCTCCGCTCGGAATTTCAGAAGGGTCCGGGCCGTCGAGAATACCTTCAATATATTGGGGACCGCCCTGCTGGCGCAGCGAATCGGCAATGGCCTCGACTTCATCATCAGCCACAAACGCACCGTGCACGCGCACGATCTGCCCGGCCCCGCCGGAATACAGCATATCGCCTTGACCAAGAAGCTGCTCCGCCCCTTGCTCGTTCAGAATTGTGCGGCTGTCGATCTTCGACGTCACCTTGAACGAAATGCGTGTCGGGAAGTTTGCTTTAATCGTACCGGTGATCACGTCGACGGACGGACGCTGCGTTGCCATGATGAGATGAATGCCGGCCGCGCGCGCCATCTGCGCCAAGCGCTGAACTGCTGCTTCAACTTCTTTTCCGGCGACGCACATGAGGTCGGCAAATTCATCAACCACGATGACGATGCGCGCCATCGGCTCCAAATCCATTTTCTGCTTTTCGAATATTGCCTGGCCCGATTTATCAAAGCCTGTCTGCACCGTGCGCGACAACAATTCGCCGCGCTTCTGTGCGTTGCGCACGCGATTGTTGAATACGTCGATATTGCGCACCGAGAGCGTCGACATGCGCTTATAGCGCTCTTCCATTTCAGCGACGGCCCAGTTCAAGGCAATCACTGCTTTGTGCGGGTCCGTCACAACGGGCGTCAAAAGGTGCGGAATACCGTTGTAAACCGACAATTCCAGCATTTTCGGATCGATCATCAGGAAGCGGCACTCGTTAGGCGAATGCCGGTAGAGCAACGACAGAATAAAAGCATTGACGCCGACCGACTTGCCCGACCCTGTGGTGCCGGCAACAAGGAGATGCGGCATGCGGGCAAGATCAGCGACGACCGGTTCGCCACCAATCGATTTTCCGAGCGTGATGGGCAGTATAGCGTCGCTGGTTTTGTAGGCTTCCGATTCCAGCATTTCACGCAGCAAGACAGACTCGCGCCGCATGTTCGGCAACTCGAGACCGATGGCGTTGCGGCCGGGGACGACAGCCGCGCGGACGCTGACGACGCTCATCGAGCGGGCAATATCGTCGGCAAGGCCAATGACGCGCGAAGATTTTGTGCCGCGTGCGGGTTCGAGCTCATAAAGCGTGACAACCGGACCGGGCTTGATGTCTTTGACTTCGCCTTTGACGCCGAAATCGTTGAGCACGTCTTCAAGCAGCCGCGCGTTGCCGCGCATAACGGTTTGCGAAAGTTCTGGGCCGGGCTTTGCCGCAGACGCGCGTTTCAAGAGATTGAGCGATGGGCGCTTCCACTGGCGCGCGACATCGCCCTTGCGGCGGGGAATGCTGGCGAGATAGCCGTTCGGCTCTGCAGTCTGGTTCCGGGACCAATCCCGGATCGGTACCGGTTTCAATTGAAGCCGGCGCAAACCGGCGGGCAATCGCCTGACTGGCTAGGTCCGTGCTGGCATCGAATGCGCCGCCACGGAAAATCGGGGGTTCCGCGTTGGCGCCGAAAACGATGAAACCGGCGCAAAATTAGCGGCGGCGGATGTCCTGCAGGTGCGGCGTGCCAAAATCCCAGCCCCGTGCCGGCAATGGAGCGGCTGCTGGCTGAGCAGGGCCCGCATTCGGTGGCGGCTTGTGCTGCATCCAGGCCCAACGGCTGAGACGGCCAAGCGGCGCCGCCTGCAGAAGGAACCGCGAGTTCCGCCGCAGCACCAAATGGACTTTTGCTTGCAGTGCTCGCGACATTCCTGTCGGCGCTGATTGGGTGCTTGACTCGCGCGTGACTGCGCGCCAACGATCCAGCAGCGACGGCTGGCGTGGGGCAGCCTCATCGGCCTTCGACGCCTTCGCGCGCCTGGCTTTGAGCCGCTTCCTTGCGCGCCTTCAGAACCTCTTTGATCCAGGCTTCAATATCGAACCCGACGCTCTTCGCCGTCGATGCGATGGCGCCGAAAATGAGAACCAGACCAGACGCCATGTCGGCGCGGTCGGCGTTGATGATGGCAAACAGATTGGTGACCAGCTTAAAAAGCCCATCTCCAATGGCACCGCCAAAGCCATGGTGTAGAGGCCAAGCGCCGACAACAGGGAGCGACGACAATGCGCCAGCGATGGCGAGGACCGATAATGGATAAAAGCCAAGCTTGGTGCGGCCGAGCACGAGGTGGCGCTCGGAAATGAGTTCGGCACTCCACAGCATCGGCGCCAGCAGCGCGAGAATGGCGGCAGCTCCGAACGTTTGTAGAAGAAGGTCCGAGACGATGGCGCCGAAGGGACCGAGAATATTGCGCGGCACATTGGCGGTTGCGTGCGTGAGACTGGGATCGAGTACCGACCATGTCGCGAGGCTCGCCCAAACAAGCGTAAGACCCATGAGAAGCGTAACGCCTCCCATGCGGCTCAGCCAGCCCAAGAGCCGGTCCTCCAACGACTGCGGCAGCAGCCTCTGAGGATCAATGCCACGTGTATCAAGCGACATAAGCGCAAACGATCCGCTACGCGAAAACCTTTGTCATGCGTTCGAGCGCTTCCCGGATCGTTGCGGGATCTTGAACCAAAGCAACGCGCACGTAGTTCGCGCCGGGATTGGTTCCGTCACGGCCGGTCTGGGCCAGAAAGCTACCGGGTATGACCTTGACGCCCATACGTTTCCATAAGGTTACCGTAGCGTGACTTGCCCCGCCAAATTGGCTCATATCGAGCCAAAGGCAGAAGCCGCCGGCCGGGCGTTCGTAGCCGAAGCGGCCCTTCAAAACCTCATCTGCAACTGCGAATTTCTGGGCGTAGGCGGCGCGGGCGGTCTCGACATGGGCGTCGTCGCTCCAGGCGGCGGCGGAGGCGTGTTGCACAGGCCCCGGAACCTGCGGCGCGCACATGTTGCGGATCTCGGCGTAGGATTCGAGGAACTCCGCGTCGCCCGCGCAGAAGCCAGAGCGTAGACCCGGAAGATTCGAGCGCTTGGAAAGCGAATTGAAGACGACGAGGTTTTTGAAACGCTCTGGCGTTGCGGCGGCAACTTCGAGACCGCCTGTTGGTGCGCTGCCCGTGTAAATTTCCGAATAGCACTCATCGAGAAACAACATGAAGTCGTGTGCGCGGGCGAGGGAGAGTGCTTTCAGAATGTAGCCACGGCTTGCGACGGCGCCTTGCGGATTGGCCGGCGAGCAGATGAAGAGCGCGCATGTTCGCGCCATCAGGTCCGTGTCGCGGGCGATGTCATCGAGGTCGGGGAGGAAGCCCGTTTCCTTCGTCGCGTTGAGGAAAATCGGCTCCGCGCCGACGCCGAGCGCGCCGCCGAGATAAGCCGAGTAATAGGGGTTGCACATCAGGATGGCGGGGCGGCTGCCCGGCTTTGGCATCGCTTTGCGGCCAACGGCTGGAAGGCAGGCGTAGAACAAGCCTTCGCGCGAACCGTTGAGGGCGAGGATTTCGCGCGAGGGATCGACGCCGCCGGGAATGACGTAGCGGCGCGACAGCCAACCCGCGATGGCGCTATTTCAATTCATCGCTGCCGCGGATCGGCGGATATTTTCCGTAAAGCGCTGATGCCTCGTTGAGTTTCGCCAGAATGAAATCCGGCATGGCTTCGCGCGGTTCGCCGATGGTGAGCTCGATCGGATTTGCGTGGCCCGGCGGGCATATCGCCAAGCAAGCCGCCTGAGCTGCGTGAACGGCGAGAGGATCTCGCCGGAGGTGAGGGTGTGGAGGGTTGGGGAGGGGGGCATCACACCCGCCGTTCCACCATCAGCTTCTTCAGCTCCGCAATGGCCTTCGCGGGCGACAGGCCCTTGGGGCAGGCTTTCGCGCAGTTCATGATGGTGTGGCAGCGATAGAGCCGGAACGGATCTTCGAGATTGTCGAGACGCTCGCCGGTCGCTTCGTCGCGGCTATCGATCACCCAGCGATAGGCCTGCAGCAGCGTCGCCGGGCCGAGGTAGCGATCCGAATTCCACCAGTAGCTCGGACACGACGTCGAGCAACAGGCGCACATAATGCACTCGTAAAGCCCATCTAGCTTTTCGCGATCCTCGCGCGACTGTTTCCATTCCTTGGGCGGCGCGGCGGTATCCGTCTTGAGCCACGGCTCGATGGAGCGATGCTGCGCGTAGAAATTCGTCATGTCGGGCACGAGGTCTTTGATGACCTCCATATGCGGCAGCGGATAGATTTTGACGGCATCCTTCACCTCGTCGCAGCCCTTGAGGCAGGCGAGCGTGTTGGTGCCGTCGATGTTCATGGCGCACGATCCGCAGATGCCTTCGCGGCACGAACGGCGGAAGGTCAAGGTTGGGTCGATTTCGCTTTTGATCTTGATGAGCGCGTCGAGCACCATCGGCCCGCACTGGTCCTGATTGACAAAGTAGGTGTCGAGGCGCGGGTTTTCATCGTCGTCGGGAGACCAGCGATAGATGCGGAATTCTTTCCAGCTGCCTTCGCCCGTGGGGCTATTCCAGGTCTTGCCGGGTTTAACTTTCGAGTTTTTCGGCAGGGTGAGCTGGACCATGGAGCGGGGCCTTTTGGGGTTGATCTCAATACGGCAACAGACCCTCCCCAGACTTGCCTGTCAACGGGGGCGAGGCGCCGTATCTGTGCGGTTCTTTGGCACTTTTCAAAGCTGGCTTCTGGTACTTTCGCAGGTCGCGCACCAACGCGGTCAGTTTCTCGGCGACTTCGGCGCCCGTATCAACGGCAACGCGCAGCGTGACGCGGTTCTGGATGATCTTATTGAGCTTCTCCTGTTGCTCGCCAAAGGCAAAGAAGACTTCTTCGGGCGCATTGATGTCGCCATCCTCGACCGCCGTCATGACGTCGAAGGCATTCTGCGCGGCTAGCACCAGCATGGAGGCAATATCATTCATGAGCTGCAGGTAAAGGCGCTGCGCGTCGGCGCGGATGCGCGTGCCATGGACGCCGAACTTGAGCGGCGACGAGGCCTGCGCGCCTTCGCCCGCAAAAACTTTCGGATGACGCTGAAAGCGGCGGAAAATTTCCGACAACCCAAGACAACAGGTTTCGAGATCGCGCAGCGAAGCTCCTGTCTTGCGCTTGGAGCGCGTCCGCGCCGCCGTCTTTTCCTGACCAGACCAATGAATGGAAGCAATCGACGAGATAGCACCAAGTGCCGCAAGCGCCGGCAGCACCGCCGCGAACGGGTCCGGCGGCATGCGCGTGTCGGCGTCGTCCCCGTCATCGCTATCTTTTTTGTGCGCCACGTCAGTCCCTCTGAACACGATTAACGATAGTCTAGCCCGGCTTAACATTGAAACGCGAATTTGCACCATGAAAATTTACTGATGCAATCAGAAAGAAAGTGTCTTTCGCCTCTGTACGCCTAGCAGGCGACAGTTCTGCATGATAGGTCAATGCTCCGGGGCCTTTACACAGAACAGGGCAGACCAATAAACTCATGCAAGAGCGCGTAAAAGCGCTCCTTCGTCCGATGATTCCGGCGAAGCTCCATGCTCGTTGGAAGCGTTACCGGTTTAATTCCGAACAAGCACATGCTCGTGGCCGCCCGCTCGAAGACGTTTTCAACGAGATCTATGAACGCGGCATCTGGTCGCCGACGCCTGAAGACGGCAAATTTCATTCGGGGCCCGGATCCATGCCCAAGCCGCCTCGCGCGGCTACGAGGACTTTGTCGCAAGCTACATCAATGCGCGCCCTGAAATCTACGACGATCGTCGATATCGGCTGCGGCGATTTTCAAGTCTCGCAGCGCATTCTGCAGCGCCTTCACGGTCAATGTGCGCTACTTTGGTTGCGATGTCGCGAGTAAGGTCGTTGCCGACAACAACGCGCGGCACGCGGTGCCCGGAAAAATCGCGTTTCTTGCATGCCAATGTCGCAAAAGACCCTCTGCCCGAGGGGGATATCGTCACCATTCGCGAAGTGTTTCAGCATTTGTCAAACGACACGATCCTGGCGGCCCTCGCCAATCTCCGGCGCAATTTCAAATTCGCGATCGTAACGGAAGCCGTGCCCGTTCATCCAGCAGCGCCAAACCTCGATATCGTCAGCGGATACCGGACGCGGGACGGTCTGAACTCCGGTGTCTTTCCAGAGTTGCCGCCGTACAATCTGAAAATTGTTGCTCGCTACGAGCACTCTGTTTCGCCGCGCGAAGTCCTGCGCACGCTTGTCGTGGAAATCTAGGCTCAAGCGGCTCAAGCAACGTCACGTGCCACTTTTCTTGGAGAATTCGAACGACATAAAGGCCCCGCGCGGCAATCCAGTATCCAAGAGGCGCGCATGCTGGATTTTCGCCGCCGCCGCATCCGTCACTTGAATTACGTGAGGCTCGTAGCTGAAAATCAATTCGCGCATGCGCTTGGCGGTTGGGCCGGTTGGATTTTTGGCGATGACGTAGGTGGGGAAGTGTTCGATGGTCAACGCGGCAAGACCAAACCCGGTCTCTTTGACGAAGTCCTTGACTGCATCGACGACGCCATATTTCGCTGCGCGCGCCGCACCATGCACGGCAAAATCATGACCGCAAATCAAGCCGTCGTCACTCACTTTTGGCGCCCAAAGTCGAAGATCTTCAAGGCATGCTTCATAGCTGTGGTTGGCATCAATGAAGACCCAGTCGAAGTGCTTGTCCGGGAATTCCTTCACAGCATCCGCTGAGTACATCCTGAAGACCCGGCACTCGCGGCCCGCCTTTTCTGAAGCAAACCGCTTCGATACCGCTAGCATAGCGCCGGTCCTGATCAGCCTGCGCAGCATTGTTTGAATCCCCGTAGTAGACGTTCTCGTCCTGGTGCCGCCACGGATCGACCAGCGCGTAAAACGACGGCTTACAGACAGTGCGTACTTGCTGCGTAAACTGGCCCTTCGCGACACCGATTTCTGCGACACGCGCGTTGCTCGGCAAGTATCTCAGGAGGCGGTCGCGCTGCATCGGCAGGAGCAGCGTTCCAGATTGATCGATAAGCGCCGCATCTCCATCATCAACGCGAAAAGTTACTTTCGAGTTCCAGCGGGACAAGGAGATGAAGTTGGCCGGATTCAAGTACATTAATGCCTCATGCTCCACTGCTCAAGACTGGAATGCGCCGCGTGTTGGACTCGATCTCCACGCCTGGCGCCACCCAGCATTTCACCGTTTAATACACCCGCGCTTTAGGCTCGATGTATTTGACTTCGTTGGTCAAGGTTTTGGTGTGCACGGGCCGGTCATCAAGCTTGACGGCTCGTGTCGTATCGTCGGCCCAGGCGAGGGTGTGTTTCATCCACTTCACATCGTCACGCTTAGGGAAATCTTCGCGTGCATGAGCGCCGCGGCTTTCCTTGCGGGCTTCAGCACTCACAACGGTGACAGCGGCCTGAGAGATGAGATTGTCAAATTCCAGCGTCTCAATGAGATCCGAATTCCAAACCAGAGACCGGTCCGTGACGCGGATATCGTCAGCATCTTTCCAGATGGCTGAGATCTTGGTCACGCCTTCCTTCAAAACCGGCCCGTCGCGAAAAACCGCGCAATTCGATTGCATCACTTTCTGCATTCTGAGGCGCAACGCCGCCGTCGGCGTTTTCCCATTGGCATGCCGGAACTTATCAAGACGCGACACGGCAAGTTCGTGCGCATCTGCTGGCAAATCCGGCTGCGTGCCGCGGCTCTCGATCGTTTCCGCGCAGCGCAAGCCCGCAGCCCGCCCAAACACCACCAAATCGATGAGCGAATTGGAACCCAACCGGTTGGCGCCGTGAACGGACACGCACGCCGCTTCACCAATGGCCATAAGCCCCGGCACAACGGCGTCGGGATCGTTCCCCTTCTTGGTCAGAACTTCGCCGTGATAGTTGGTTGGAATGCCACCCATGTTGTAGTGCACGGTCGGCAAAACCGGAATCGCCTGACGCCGCAAATCGACACCGGCAAAAACCTTCGCGCTTTCTGTAATTCCAGGAAGCCTCTCTGCCAGAATTTTCGGATCGAGATGATCGAGATGTAAATAGATGTGATCGCTTTCTGCGCCGACACCCCGGCCTTCGCGGATCTCCATCGTCATGGAACGTGAAACGACATCGCGCGACGCGAGGTCCTTGGCGTGCGGGGCATAGCGCTCCATGAAGCGCTCGCCTTTGGAGTTGGTCAAATACCCGCCTTCGCCGCGCGCGCCTTCTGTAATCAGCACGCCAGCGCCGTAAATTCCTGTCGGATGGAACTGCACGAATTCCATGTCCTGCAACGGAAGTCCTGCGCGAAGAACCATTGCGTTGCCGTCACCTGTGCACGTATGTGCCGAGGTGCAAGAGAAATAGGTGCGGCCATACCCGCCCGTTGCCAGGATCGTACGCTTGGCCCGGAAACGATGGATTGAACCATCTTCGAGGCACATGGCAACGACGCCGCGGCAAGCGCCTTCCTGATCCATCATGAGATCGATGGCAAAATACTCGACAAAGAATTCGGCCGAGTGGCGCAGTGACTGGCCATAAAGCGTATGCAGCATGGCGTGGCCGGTGCGATCGGCAGCGGCACACGTGCGCTGTGCCGGCGGGCCTTCGCCGAATTCCGTCGTCATGCCGCCGAAGGGACGTTGATAAATCTTGCCATCCTCGGTGCGCGAGAACGGAACGCCGTAATGTTCCAAGCTCGTAGACGGCATCCGGCGCATTGCGGCAAAGGTATTCGATTGCATCTTGGTCGCCGAGCCAATCGGACCCCTTGACGGTATCGTACATGTGCCAGCGCCAATTATCCGGCCCCATATTGCCGAGCGCCGCCGCGACGCCGCCTTGGGCAGCAACCGTATGCGAACGTGTTGGAAAAACTTTTGTTACGCAGGCTGTTTTGAGACCCGCCTCAGCAGCGCCAAGTGTCGCCCGCAGCCCAGCGCCGCCAGCGCCTACAACCACGACATCGTAGCTGTGATCGGTGATTGGGTAAGCTTTTCCGTTTAGTCCGGGAGCGCTGCTCTTAGGCTTGGGTGCCGCCATTCGACTTAAGCTCCGAAACTTAGTTTGAGGATCGCAAAGACGCTGATGAGAGCTACTGCAATAGCGAAGAACGTGTTGAGCATCAGCAGAATGATTTTTGCTCCTTCGCTACGAACGTAATCTTCAATGATCGTCTGCATGCCAAGGCGCATGTGGAGTGTTCCCGAAACAATCAGGGCAAGCAGTGCCATCGCATGGATCGGATTGGAGAGCGATTTCTTGACTGTCGCGTGATCGGCGCCGGCCAGCGACGCCACCAGCCAAACAAAGAACAGCCCGAGCACGGCGTTGGCAACACCTGTCACTCGCTGCTTCCAGAAATGGTCTGCACCCTCTTTGGCTGAGCCCAAATTGCGAGCGGACTTGAGCGGCGTGCGCATTGACATCAGACGCCTCCCATTTTCGAACTGACGCAGCCCCAAACCACAGCTGTTAACGCAAGCGACAACAGTATGGATGCCCAAGAGAGTTGATCGATCGTCTTCAAGTCGTAGCCGTAGCCGAAGTCCCAAATGAAGTGCCGCAACCCGCCAAGCAAATGGTGCAGGAGGGCCCACGTGTATCCCACCAGAATGATTTGTCCGGGCCAGGTGCCAAATATCCCAGACACGTAATTGAAGTAGTCGGGGCCCGTTGCCGCCGCGATCAGCCACCATGCTAAAAGCAGCGTGCCCAGATAGAGCGCCGCGCCGGTGAGCCGGTGCAGGATCGACATCACCATGTTGATGAGCGGCGTGTAAATCTGAAGGTGCGGGGAGAGTGGCCTTTGGGGCCGCGCCCGCCGCCCGGGGCTCAAGTCGGCCATTTGGGCTTTCCTCGTGACTGGTATCTTGGCCGGTTTGTAGCTGCTAGGCTCGCGCTTTTCAAATCGCGTTTTTGCCACATGCAAAAGCCCAAGTGACGTCCAAGCTCGAGCTATATCAGTGAGTTGATAATTGCCTTACCCAGCCGATCACCGCTATCGAATGCATGTTCCGCCAAACGGCCTAAGCACCAATCCCCGCATACTCCGACATTGTGGTCGCTCGAATATAGATACGTTTCGCCGAGCGATTGATCGACAAGGCCGTGCCGCCACAAGTGAGCAACCATCCGCGAAGGCCGAATAGGCGGAAGTCCGAGGACGTGACTTATTTCGCTCCACAGCTCCTCAGCCACGACTTCAGGCTCTGCGTCTTCCGTTTGCCGGCTCCAAGACGGGGACGCATGGATAACGATCGATTCGCCACTGCCGCTGCGGCCTGGCTTGGTGTTGTTTCGTGAGATCCACCGTATAACTTCCGACATGTCGGAATAAACATCCTGCTCTGGAAGCGTCATTTCTTCTAATCTGATCATCAATGCCCAACAGGGCGCCATGCGAACTCTTGCCAGTGACTGAACAAATTCATCAATCTGACCGATAAGCAACCGGGCCTGAGGCGCTGGAACCGCAACGGCGACCGCTTGAAAAGGCCCGACTGATGTTTGGTCGTCAAACCACACATGCCAACCTTTATCCATGCGTTGAATTGTGTGAACTGCTCGCCCCGTGTGAATGCGAACGCTTTCAGCCAGGGGCCTGACCAGCGACGCCATGCCAGGCGTACCTACATGCCAGGGAGCCATTTGACCGGCACCTTCTTCGCCACGCAATGCTGCGCGCGGCGTCCAGCGCGCGGCATAACCGAGGCCAACGAGTTCATCGATGTAGCCTTTAAAACCCTGCCCGCGGGCCGTTACATACTGCGCACCATGATCGAAGGTCTCAAGACCAACGCGGGTCGTCGCGATACGTCCGCCAATAATTCTATCTTGTTCGAAAACTTCGACGAAAAACCCAGCCTGACGCATCGTGCGCGCGCACGACAGCCCGGCAAGTCCGGCACCGATGACAGCAGCCCGCTTTGTCATTGCGCTTCCGAATCAAGAAAAACTGGCACTCGCCGGCCGCAAAATCCGAGGTGTGCGGAATACATATCCGCAGACGGCCACATGCCACTGATGAAAAACCACACCAGTGTTGCGGTATGGTATCGGTACATTCTGTCAAACTCAATCGGCAAAAAAAGAAACGGTGCTTTTTGCCTGGATATTAATTTGCGGAAATCGCACCACAGGCAACACGCGCACCGCCGCCGCCTTCCGGCTCACTTTCATAATCGTCGGCTTTATCGAAAATAACGAAGGCCGATCCATCCGAATCAAACAACGTCTCTTCGGCTTCCTTGCTCAGGGTCAAAAACGGGCTGAGAACCTCGCCCACGGCCTTTCCGTCCGACGACACGTGGATGTTAGGCAAATCGCCCGACATCGGCCCCTCGTCATGCAAGAACCCGTGTTTAGCTCCGAGAGGATTGTATATATTTCCGGCACTTGCGAAGTCACCTTCACATGCGTTCGCCTCATGGACATGGATGGCATGGGGACCCGGCGGCAAGCCACTGAGGTCGTATTTTAAAATAACGCCCGCCGTGGCCTCGATCAGAGTGATCGTGCCGGCATCGTTTCCATTTGCCAGTTTGATTTTAGCAGTTGCCGTCTCACCCACAGCGAAAGCCTTCGTACACGGCAAAAGAATTGCGGCCGATACCGAGATCGCCATCACAAAGCGCTGTAACGTCATACGCAAAATTCCCCCCGACATGCGCCCGACTATAACCTAGTCAGTGCAAGGCACTAGTGCCTTCTATTTCAACGGGGCACCACAACCCAAGTGTCGAGATCAAGGACAACGCTGCCATGGTAATCGCCATTCGCGTCCTTGAATGGGAATGTTGCGCAGTCGGAGTTCTTGACTCCAACCATCCGGACACGTAGCGCACCCACATCGCTACGACCAGAAATCTCCGCCTTTTCAAGCACTTGAGACCATGCATAGAGCGTATCACCGGCGAATGTCGGGGCCACGTGGCGGCCGCCATTGATTGCTGCAAGATGAAAGGCATTGCCCAAACCATTATAGGAGAGGGCGCGCACGAGAGAGATCACGACGCCACCATAAACGATCCTCTTGCCGAATCTTCCTTTTGACTCGGTGTGTTGATTGAAGTGCACTTTGGCGGTGTTTTGGTAGAGCCGCGTGGCGATCTGATGCTCGGCCTCTTCAAGGGTCATGCCGTCAACGTGGTCGATCTTTTCGCCGGCTTCATAGTCACTCCAGCGGTGGGGCGAACCGGCAAGTGCCCCATCATATTTGGAGATATCCAGCTGCGGGACTGCCGTCGCTAAAACATTGGGATCAACCCGGTCCGTAAGTTTCGGCACAATTGCGTCCGGAGCTGGTGAACTCTCGTCACGCTTGCGCACCATCACCCAGCGGCAATACTCGAGCACCACATCTCCGTTCTGATTGCGCCCGGTTGAGCGCACATAGACCGTCCCCGTCTCCTTGTTCGAATTTTCTTTGAGGCCAATCACCTCGGAAACGGAACTCAGCGTATCGCCCGGATACACCGGCCGGACAAAACGGCACTCGGCGTATCCAAGATTAGCGATCGCATTTAGTGAGATATCGGGGGTCGTTTTTCCGAAAACGACATGGAAGGTCAGCATGTCATCCAGCGGCGCGCGCGGATAGCCAAGGTCCTTGGCGAATTTGTCGGATGACTGGACCGCAAACCGCGACCCATAAAGTGACGTGTAGAGCGCAACGTCGCCCTCACTGACCGTCCGTGGCGTTGCATGAGTGATGATTTGACCGAACCGGAAATCCTCGAAGAAATTTCCAGAGTTTGTTTTAGTCATCGACATTCTTTTCGGCCCCCTGGAGTCACTAGGCTTGCGCCGGCCCTACCGGTGACCATCACCTCCAGGGCACGCCCGCGTGTCAATAATCGTGGCCTCTTGTCCGTGTGTTGCGATTGAACTGCAACCCCTATCTGGCGCAAAGGGGTCGCGATCAACGGCCGCAGAAGAGAGCCCCAAAGGATCAATTGGCTCGAGTTTAGACGGACTTTAACCCCTTAAAACCAGGGTTCCTCGGTCCGCGACTTGGTCATAATTGCATCCGATATCGTGACGACGCGCCGGGCCATGACGAGATGCAGCCGTTCCACCATTTTGCCTTCAACCGTAATAACGCCCTTCTTGGCGTTCTCCGGCTGTTCAAACGCTTTGATGATCTTTTTTGACCATGCCACCTCTTCTTCCGTCGGCGAGAAAACGTGATTGCAGGGCGCTACTTGCGATGGATGAATCAGGGTTTTTCCGTCCATGCCAAGCGTGCGCCCGTGTTCGCATTCTGCCCTGAAACCGGTTTCATCCTTAAAGTCGTTGTAAACGCCATCGATGACATCGAGGCCATAGGCCCGTGCCGCAACAAGCGTCATTGCCAGCCACGGCACCACGGCGAAGCGATTGTTGGTCGATCTTGCCCGGCTTTCTTTGAGAAGATCGTTGGTGCCAAGCACTAGACAAGACAACCGGCTTTCCGGGTCAGCCCCGCAAGCGGCTATTTCGCGCGCATTGATAATGCCCATTGGCGTTTCGATCATGGCCCACAGCCGGATTTTATCGGCGGCACCGGAAGCGCGCAAAACCTTGGACGTGCTGATAATGTCGCCCGGTTGCGAAACCTTCGGCACCAAAATGGCATCTGGTTCGGCGGCAATAGCCGCATGCAGATCAGACATACCCCAAGGCGTCTCAAGTGCATTGACCCTGAGGATCATTTCGCGGGGGCCAAAGCCGCCGCCACGAACTGCCTCGCAGGCTTGGACGCGGGCCTTCGGCTTATTGTCGGGGGCAACAGAGTCTTCAAGATCGAGGATCAGCGAGTCGGCCGCCAGTCCCTTGGACTTCTCAATGGCCCGTTCGTTGTCACCTGGCAGATACAAAACGCTTCGGCGTGGTCGAATAGCCATCGGAAACCTCGGAAAGTGAAATTATTGCAGTGCAATATAATCAAATTTCGGGTCTGGGCCAGCGGTGCTTTGGACCAATCCTTGAGGTTATTCGCCGCGACATGATCTGGACCCTGCAAACGAACTATGCCCAGGATTACAGGCTATACTGAACGCCTCATTCCGGGGAGTACGACTTTGGCCAAAATCTCATTGCCGGAATTCAAGTTTCTTCAGCATGAGGCGGCTGGGGGCGTCGTCCTCTTCATTGCGGCGGTTCTCGCCTTGGCGGTGGCGAACTCCCCGGTCGCGACGCTGTACAATACTCTACTTGAGACGCGTGTCACCGCCGGTTCAGCGCCGCTCGTACTGACCAAAACGGTTCTGCACTGGATTAACGACGGACTGATGGCCATTTTCTTCTTTCTCATTGGTCTTGAGATCAAGCGCGAGTTTTTGGCTGGTGCCCTCTCATCTACGAAATCGGCGGCACTACCCGCGATAGCGGCACTCGGCGGCATGCTCGTGCCAGCTGCCATATACGCGGCCATCAACTGGGATAACCCGGTAACGCTTCGAGGCTGGGCTATTCCGGCGGCGACTGACATTGCGTTTGCCGTTGGCGTGTTGGCACTGCTTGGAAAAAGCATACCGGCTGCTTTAAAGGTCTTCGTCCTCGCGCTGGCCATCATTGACGACCTGGGCGCAATAATTGTGATCGCGCTTTTTTATGCGACAGACCTCAGCTACACAGCAATTGGACTTGCAGCCGTGGGGACGCTGTTGCTCTTCGCTCTTAATCGCCAGAATGTACCCTATGTTTGGGCTTATCTTTTGGTTGGACTATTTGTTTGGGTCTGCGTTTTGAAATCGGGCGTTCATGCAACGCTTGCCGGAGTCGTTACGGCGCTCGCCGTGCCCCTTGCGGCAGGCAAAGCCGGACACGAAGGACCACTAGAAAAGCTTGAGCACGCACTCGGCCCTTGGGTTTCTTTTGGCATTCTGCCGCTTTTTGCATTTGCCAACGCCGGCGTGCCGCTAGCGGGTGTTTCTGCAGCAGATCTGGCAGCACCGGTTCCACTCGGAATTGCTCTCGGACTGTTTCTCGGCAAGCCACTCGGCATTTACGCATTTGCGCGAACCGCGATCTCAAGCGGAATTGCAGCGATGCCCAAAGGCACAACCAATCTGCAACTATTTGGCGCAAGTGCGCTCGCCGGAATTGGTTTCACAATGAGCCTTTTTATTGGGATGCTTGCCTTCACAGATCCGGCGTTTTCGTCGCACGTCAGGCTTGGGGTTTTGACCGGTTCAATTCTTTCTGGCTTAACAGGATTTGGCATTCTCTACATGGCTCGCAACGCTCGTTAAGTACTAGGAGCAGTTAATCGCATGTCGCTATTTCCCGAAACACTCACAGATCGCTATCAACGCTTCAAGCATCGCATTTTCGTGCCCAACGCCGATCAGTACGAAGAACTCGCAACCTACGGGCAAAACCCCGAGATCATGATCATTTCGTGCTGCGACAGCCGCGTCGATCCCGAAACGATTTTTAGCGCCAAACCGGGTGAACTCTTCGTCGCCAGAAACGTCGCCAATCTGGTCCCGCCCTACGAGACCGGCGGCAAGTTTCATGGCGTCAGTGCCGGCATCGAATTCGCCATCGTCGGACTGCGGGTCAAGCATCTCGTAATTATGGGCCACTCTGGCTGCGGCGGCGTGAAAGCGGCTCTCGAAGGCTCGGCACCCGAGACGGAAGCAAAGTTCATCTCGCGCTGGATGTCGATGCTAGACGAAGCGCGGCTTTCAGTACTTGCAGCAAACCAAATGAATACCCAGGCCGAGAAGCTCAAAGCGCTGGAAATGGAGGGAATTCGGACGTCGATCCGTAATCTCCGGACTTTTCCCTTCGTCAAGAAACTCGAAGATACAGGCAAGCTCACATTGCACGGAGCCTATTTCGAAATTGCCAGCGGAACGCTGTCAGCCCTCAATCACCAGACGAACAAGTTCGTCCCATTATAACGCCCGATAACGCCCGCAGATTACCCTGAATCCAGTTCAACACAGCCTTATTGCGCTGCCTTGATTGCCGGCAGTATTTTCATTTGAATGGCCTCAGCCGACAGCGGCCCAACGTGCTTGTAGACAATCTCGCCGCGACCGTTGACGACAAACGTCTCAGGCATTCCATAGACGCCCCAGTCGATGGCCAAACTCCCATCGGCGTCTGTCCCGACAGCCGTAAAGGGGTTGCCGTAACGCCCGAGAAAGCGCCGGGCGGCGGCTGGATCATCCTTGTAGTTCACCCCGAAAATCTTGAGACCACTCTTGATCTTGAGTTCGGCAATGAGCGGATGTTCATCGACGCAAGGGCCACACCAAGAGGCCCAGAAGTTGACAATCGACGTCGTGCCATTGGCAAGATCCGAATTGGAGAACCCCGAGACCGGCTTGCCGTCGGCAAGCAATCCCCCGAGTGCTGCAAACGACGAGACGGGCACAGGCTTACCGATGAGCGCAGATGGCAGCTTAGAGGGATCACCTGAACGCAATGCAACGGCAAACAATCCGGCGACCGCGACGAAAACGAGCACGGGCAAAATTTGCAGATTTCTCGAAGTATTACTGGAAGTCATGGTGCTCTTTCGCTTGAACCCTGTGCGGAGCGGCGCTTCACTCCGCGCGCGTCCAATTCTTTCAGCGCGGCCCGCTGCCGGCGCCCATCTGCAAGCAGCCAAGCAATCAACCCGCTGATAACCAGTGCCGTTGCCGCGTATGAAATCCAAATGAAGGCGGCGTGTGGTCCCAGATCCATGATGCTATTCCGCTGCCACTGTTTCTGTCGCTCCATCGCGTCGCGCCACGTCGCTCATGCGTAACGACTTGACCCGGCGGCGCAGAACCTCGTTGCGCATCGCCTGCATGTGCATGGCAAAAAACAGCAACGTAAAGCCGAGCGCCATGATCAGTAGCGGCCAGCGCATGCTGGGATCAAGCGTGGTGCCCATTGATGTCGATGGTTGATGTAGCGTGTTCCACCAATTGACCGAGAATTTAATGATAGGCAGCAGCGTCACACCGACGAGAGCAAGGACCGCAGTCAACTTGGCCGCCAATGTCTCATCTTCCAAGGACGAGCGCAGCGCCATCAAGCCGAGATACAGGAAGAAGAGAACAAGCATAGACGTGAGACGCGCATCCCAAACCCAATAGGTGCCCCACATCGGCTTGCCCCAGAGTGAGCCCGTCAGAAGCGCGAGGAACGTAAATGCCGCGCCGATGGGCACTGCCGCCTTAGCAGACACATCGGCGAGCGGATGCCGGAAAACTAGGAGCCCAAAACTCGAAACCGCGACCAAGCCATAAGCCATCATCGACAACCACGCACTCGGCACATGGATGTACATGATCCGGACTGTCTCGCCCTGCTGGTAGTCAGGTGGCGAAGCGAAGAACGCGAGATAGAGGCCACACAAAATAAGCGCTGCCGATGCTGCCGCAACCCACGGCATCAACGCGCCAGAAAGCTGCATGAACCGGGTCGGGTTGGCGAGACGCTGCGTCAAACTTTGTGTCTGGGTTTGCATAAGCGGGATGTAAGCCTTTTGGTTTCAGGAAACAAGAAAACGGCCGGGTAGGCGGGTTCTCGGGGCATGAATTATTGCATCTGGATTCGCAATGCGGCGGCGGCGGCCAACGGCCCAATGATTAAGCTCGCCAGCGAAATGGCTATGAGGATCAAAAACGCGGATTCGAAGGCACCCGATTGCAGGCCGGTATTCAAGGTGACCGCGCTGACCGCCGAAATGCCGAAAATCAGCGTCGGGATGTAGAGCGGCAGCACGACCAACGCCAGCAAAAGACCGCCCTTGCGGACTTTTAGCGTCAGCGCCGCCCCTATGGAGCCGAGAAAACTGACGGCCGGCGTGCCCGCCAGCATTGTCGCGACAAGCGCCGGATAGGCTTTGAGATCCAGGTTGAGCAGAATGCCAAGCACAGGGGCCAACAGCGCCAGTGGAATACCCGTCGTCAACCAGTGTGCCGTCGCTTTCGCCCCCGCGACCAGTTCCAAGGGAAGCGGCGCGGTCGCCATAACATCAAGCGCGCCATCGTCGTGATCGGATTCGAAAATCCGGCCGAGAGACAGGAGCGCCGCCAGGAGCATGGCAATCCACAAAACGCCCGGCGCAATGCGGCTTAGCAAATTGAGATCGGGTCCCAGCCCAAGCGGCATCAATGAGACGACAAGCAAGAAAAACCCTAGAGCCGTTCCAATCGCGCTGCCTTCGCGCGCCGCCAATTTCAAGTCGCGGCTGACCAGGGTCCAAAAACTTTTCACGCGGGCGTGCCTCCGCCTTCGAGCCTGAGTTCGCGGGCCTGATCGAGTCCCAATGGCAAATGCGTTGCGGCTATAACGATACCGCCGCCGCTCGTATGCGCATTGACGACACGAGCAAGCCGCGCCGACGACGCGGCATCAAGCGACACTGTCGGCTCATCCAAGAGCCAGATCGAACGCGGTGCCGCGAGCAGGCGGGCAAGTCCAACACGGCGCTTTTGCCCAGCGGACAAATAGCTGGCCGGAATGTCCTCAAGGTCTGACAGCGCAAACGCTTCAAGCGCGGCAACCGTTCGTTGCTCCGCTCCATCGTCACCGTTCAGAAATCGCGACCAGAACAGGACGTTCTCACCAACTGTCAGATGTGCTTTGACAGCATTTACATGGCCGATGGCGTGCGCCTGTTCGGCGAGCGTTTTCTCTGCGTCGCCGCCTTCAACACGAATTGACCCGCCGCTGAGCGGCAGAAAACCAGCAAGCGCCCGCAGAAGCGTGGTCTTGCCCGCGCCATTTGCACCCAACAGTATGATGGCTTCGCCGCTCGCCACGACAAGAGATAGATCGCGAATAATGGGCCGCGAACCACGCTCAACACTGACAATATCGGCAATAAGTTGCACTTGGGCTATTGACCTTGGCGGTAGATAAGGGCGGTAGCAGTGGCATTTGACCGCAAGGCCAAACTCGCCAGAAGTCGAGTGTTCCTCTTTCAAGGTGGTCTATATAAGAGGCACCATATATTTTCCGCTAGCGCAAAAGCGGCGGGGTTGCGCGAGGCGTGTCTTAAGCCGTTCACAACCCCCTCGATCCGCCGGCACTCCGGCGGCGCAGCTCCAAGTCCAATCTCTCGTGGCCAATCTCATGTGGTCCGTTACTTGTGGAGGCTAGACCTTGAGCGCCGTGACCCCCAATTCTCTCGACAGCTTTAAATGCCAGAAAACCCTAACCGCAGGCGGCAAAACCTACGTCTACTATTCGTTGCCCGATGCCGAAGCCAACGGCCTCAAAGGCATCTCCAAGCTGCCCTTCTCGATGAAGGTTCTGCTTGAGAACTTGCTGCGCCACGAAGATGGCCGCACGGTCAAGAAACCCGACATTGCCGCCATGGCCGATTGGCTGAACAACAAGGGAAAGACCGAAATCGAGATCGGTTTCCGCCCGGCGCGCGTTTTGATGCAGGACTTTACGGGTGTTCCCGCAGTTGTGGACCTCGCTGCCATGCGAGATGGCATGAAGCAGCTCAAAGGCGATCCCAAAAAAATCAATCCGCTCGTGCCGGTTGATCTGGTGAT
This sequence comes from uncultured Alphaproteobacteria bacterium, assembly GCA_963764605.1. GTDB lineage: Bacteria > Pseudomonadota > Alphaproteobacteria > Rhizobiales > Hyphomicrobiaceae > Hyphomicrobium_B. The sequence continues at coordinate 24,372 of CAVXTJ010000009.1, read as the reverse complement.
CGATCACTCGGTAATTGTCGATGAATTCGGTTCGCCGAAGTCCCTCGCGCGTAATGTCGAGCTCGAATACGAACGCAACGGAGAGCGCTACAATTTCTTGAAGTGGGGCCAGGGCGCTTTCGAAAACTTCCGCGTTGTGCCCCCCGGCACTGGAATTTGTCATCAGGTCAACCTCGAATACTTGGCGCAGACCGTCTGGACCAATAAAATGGCAGATGGGCGGGACGTAGCGTATCCCGACACGCTCGTCGGCACTGACAGTCACACGACAATGGTCAACGGCCTTGCGGTTCTGGGCTGGGGCGTCGGCGGCATCGAAGCGGAAGCCGCGATGCTGGGTCAGCCGCAATCGATGCTGATACCCGAGGTCATCGGTTTCAAACTAACGGGCAAACTAAACGAGGGCGTGACCGCGACAGATCTCGTACTCACCGTGACGCAGATGTTGCGCCACAAAGGCGTGGTCAACAAATTCGTCGAATTTTATGGCTCGGGGCTCAACCACATGACGCTGGCTGATCGCGCAACGATCGCCAACATGGCTCCTGAATATGGCGCGACGTGCGGGTTCTTCCCAGTTGATAGTGAAACCCTGAACTACTTAACGATTTCAGGACGTGACGAAACGCGTATCGCCCTCGTAGAAGCCTACAGCCGGGCTCAAGGGCTTTTTCGCGAGAAAAATTCCGCCGATCCCGTATTTACCGATACGCTCGAATTGGACCTCGGCACCGTTGAGCCGTCGCTTGCTGGACCCAAGAGGCCGGAAGGCCGTGTGGCGCTCTCCGGCGTTGCAGCTGGATTCGCGACCGCGCTTGAAGCGGAATACAAAAAACCAGATGAAGCACAAAAGCGCGTCGCCGTTGCAGGAAAATCATTCGATATTGGCCATGGTGACGTGGTCATCGCGGCGATTACGAGCTGCACAAATACCTCAAACCCGAGCGTGTTGATCGCTGCCGGATTGTTGGCTCGCAACGCGGTTCAGAAGGGTTTAACTGCCAAGCCCTGGGTGAAGACATCTCTTGCACCGGGTTCGCAAGTCGTTGCGGCTTATCTCGAGAAGGCCGGACTGCAAACCTATCTCGATAAAATCGGCTTCAACGTCGTTGGCTTCGGCTGCACTACCTGCATTGGTAATTCCGGCCCGCTTTCAGCCGACATTTCCAAGGCGATCAACGACAACGGCATCGTTGCTGCTGCGGTTCTCTCGGGCAATCGCAATTTCGAAGGCCGCGTCAGCCCCGATGTCCAAGCCAACTATCTTGGCTCTCCGCCACTCGTTGTCGCCTATGCTCTAGCTGGCTCGGTGCAGAAAGATCTGACCAAGGAACCCCTTGGCACTGGCAAGGATGGCAAGCAGGTCTATCTCAAAGATATATGGCCGACGTCTGTTGAGATTCAAAAATTTATCGCCGAGAACATCACGCGCGAGTTGTTCAAGACGCGCTACGCAGACGTGTTCAAGGGTGACAAAAACTGGCAGGGCATCAAATCAAGCACAGGATTGACCTACAGCTGGGACGATTCATCGACCTATGTGCAGAACCCGCCATACTTTAACGGCATCACGGCAACCGCACGCAAGATTTCGGATATTGAGAACGCGCGCGTGCTGGCGCTGTTCGGCGACAAGATCACAACCGATCACATCTCGCCCGCGGGTGCGATCAAAGCGGCGTCTCCCGCCGGGAAATACTTAATCGAACACGGCGTGAAATCTGCCGACTTCAACCAGTACGGCACGAGGCGCGGAAACCATGAAGTGATGATGCGCGGTACGTTCGCCAACATTCGCATCAAGAACTACATGGTTAAAGACGACAAAGGCAACGCGGTCGAAGGCGGTTTCACAATCCACCAGCCGTCAACGGAACGCATGGCGATTTACGATGCAGCGCAGCGCTACGCGTTGGAGAAAGTCCCACTCGTGGTATTTGCCGGCATCGAATATGGCAACGGATCGTCACGCGATTGGGCAGCCAAGGGTACCAATCTGCTCGGCGTAAAAGCCGTAGTTGCCCAATCATTCGAGCGCATCCATCGCTCGAACCTGGTCGGTATGGGCGTGCTTCCTTTTACGTTTGAATTAGGCACCAGCTGGCAGTCGCTTGGATTAAAGGGTGACGAACTTGTGAGCATTCGCGGCCTTGCCAACGTCAAGCCCCGGCAGAAAACCGAAGCCGAAATTACTCGTCCAGACGGCACCATATTCAAAGTGCCACTGCTGTGCCGGATCGATACCCTCGATGAGATCGAGTACTATAAGAGCGGCGGAATCCTGCACTACGTTCTGCGAAATCTTGCGGTCGCCTGAGGCCGGGCTGCGGGTGATGACCCGCGCCACCATTCGCCAGTTGCGGAACATGCCGAACGGACCGGGCAACAAGCTCGGTCCGTAATCATAGGCGATGACTTCCTGGTTGGCGGGCTTGGCCGGGACTTGCTAACGGGTGGCGCTGGCTGGGACCGCTTCGAGTTCTACTCCAAAAAGGAATCCGGAATCGGTTTTGGCAACCGTGACTGCATCACGGACTTCAAACGCGGCTGCGACAAGATCGATTTGAGCGGCATCGACGCCAACAGCAAGAAGGCGGGCAACCAAGCCTTCCACTTCATTGGCCAGACCTCCCATTTCAACGGTACGGCTGGTGCGCTGAAGGTTTTCTTCGAGAACCGGTCAGGCACTGCGAACGACCGGACCGTGGTTGCGGGAGACATCAACGGGGACTGCCGCCCCGACTTCCAGATCGAACTAAAGGGCCTCGTCCGCCTCTACAAAAGCGATTTCATTCTCTAGTTTCTAGACCGGACACTGTAATAAATTGCCAGTCACGACCGTAGAGTCTTCGAAGGCTCACTCAGTCGTGACTGGTTTTTTTGTGATCAGTGTAATAGTGTTACATCGGCGGCGGTTTTCCCTGCCGGCCGTCCCATTCAAGGTCCGGATGATGTATTTTCGGTCGTTAGCCCCGCTAAGTGTTGCCTTACTTTGGCTCGGTGCCGGGCCCGCGCTTGCTGAGCAAGACACGGCGACGCGCTCTAAAGTAACGCAATCAAGTGACACGCCCATACGCGCCGTGCTGGAGCTGTTCACCAGCCAAGGGTGCTCCTCGTGTCCACCTGCGGATACCGTTCTCAAGGCCTATGCCAACGACCCAACGGTCATCGCATTGTCATTGCCCGTAGACTATTGGGACTATCTTGGCTGGAAAGACACATTTGCCTCGCCGCGCAATAGCGAGCGCCAAAGAGCCTACGCGAAAGCGCGTGGAGACGGGGCAATCTATACGCCGCAAATCGTCGTCAACGGAATTCTTCATGCTAACGGCGCGGTGAAAGCCGACATCGAAAGCGCCATCGAACTCACGTCCAAGAATTCAGCGCAACCCCGCGTGCCGCTCCGGTTCTGGCAAGAGAACAACACTCTGAATATCGCAGCGGGTTGGGCTGAGGAGGGCAAGGAAATACGCGAAGCCACAATCTGGCTGGCTGCCGTGCAGATGTCTGGTACGGTCGAGATCCAAAAAGGCGAGAATGCCGGTCAAGCCCTGGTCTATACGAATATTGTGCGCGAACTCACCCCCATCGGACTTTGGAAGGGTAAGCCGTTGATGATCCAAATTCCGCGATCTGCAGTCATGCAGGCTTCAACACAGAAATCGGTCGTGCTCGTGCAAGAGGGCAAAGCCGGGCCTATCATCGGCGCAGCTTGGGCAGGCCTGTGGTAGCAATTCTCACGTATCCCAATTCTCACGTATCCCATGGCTTGCAAAACCGCTTAAGCGGCTAATCCGCGTTTTTTTAGCAGCCCCTCGATTTTTGGCGGACGGCCGCGGAACGCAACATAGGCTTCGTGCGGATCCCGGCGATTACCGGCCGAATAAATGTACTCCGCCAACTTTTTTGCAGTTTTAGGGTGAAAGACGTCTCCAGCCTCTTCAAAGGCTGCAAAAGCATCTGCATCCATAACTTCGGACCAAAGATAACTGTAGTAACCAGCTGCATACCCCCCGACGATGTGCATGAAGTGGGGTAACCGGTGGCGCATCACGATTTCAGCAGGCATCCCGATATTATCGAGGGTTTCCTTCTCGAATTTGGCAATGTCCAAACGTGCTGGATCCTCGATCGCGTAGAGTGCCATGTCGACTAGGGCCGACGCCGTGTATTCGACCGTCGCAAAACCTTGATTGAAATTGCGGGCCGCCGAAAGCCGCTTTCGCAACTTTTCCGGCATAGGCTTTCCTGTCTTGTAGTGGATTGCAAATCGCTCCAAGACTTCCGGCGCCGATAGCCAATGCTCGTAGAGCTGCGAAGGCAACTCAACGAAATCAGTCGAGACCGCAGTACCTGCGATTGAGGGGAACGTCACATCCGACAGCAATCCGTGCAGGCCATGGCCAAATTCGTGGAACAATGTTCGCGCATCATCGAAAGACAGCAATGCCGGTTCGCCGTCTGCTACTTTGGCACAATTCAGCACGTTGACGATGATCGGCTTCTGCCCCTTGCCGAGATTATGTTGGGACCGGAAACTCGTCATCCAAGCGCCCGACCGCTTTGAGGCACGGGCAAAGTAATCACCAATAAACACACCCACGTGCTTGCCGGATTTGCCGGTGACTTCCCACACACGCACATCTGGATGATAGCGCGGGACATCGTCCAATTCTTTGAATGACAGTCCGAACAGCCTGTTTGCACAATCAAAGGCCGCGTCGATCATTGAATCGAGTTTGAGATAGGGCCGCACTTCCGACTTCATCGAGATCAAAACGCGCCTTGCGCACCTTCTCTGAGTAAAATCGCCAATCCCAAGGTGCGATTGCGAAATTACCACCTTCGCGCTTGGCTTCAGCGGCGAGCGCATCGCGTTCTTCGATCGAGCGCGCGACGGCCTTGGACCATACGGCCCCCAACAGCTCATTCACGGCTGATGGCTTCTTCGCCATCGTATCTTCCAACGAAAACGCAGCAAACGACTTGTAGCCTAACAGTTTGGCGTGCTCGCTACGTAGTTGAACCGCTTCAGCCAGGATTTGGCAGTTGTCCGAGTCTCCGCCATTTGCGCCGCGCTGGATCCACGCCTTGAATGCCTGCTCCCTGAGATCGCGGCGGCCTGAGTACGTTAAAAAACCTTCGACGCTAGAGCGCGCCAATGTAATTGCATGCTTGCCGTCGTGGCCGAGGTCTGTGGCCGCCCGCGCCGCAGCAGCCCGAATCGATTCAGTAAGCCCTGAGAGTTCGCTTTCTCCTTCGAGTATCAAGCTCCAAGTCTGCTCATCCTTCAGGACATTCTGCATGAACTGCGTTACGAGGCTGGCGAGCCGCGCATTGATTTCTTTCACCCGGGATTTGGCAGCCGCAGACAATCGGGCGCCGGAACGCACGAACGATAAATGATGGCGTTCCAATACGCGGAGCTCTTCCACGCTCAGTTTCAGTTTGTCGCGACGATTGAAGAGGTCGTCGATACGGCGGAACAATTTTGCGTCGAGGAATATTTGAGTTTCGTGCGCCGCGAAGCGGGGCGACATTTCGCGGGCGATTTCTTGAAGTTCAGGTGTTGAGTTCGGTCGCTTCGAGATTGCTGAAAACGGAGCCCACACGTGTCAGTAGCCGTCCACTTTTCTCAAGGGCAATAATCGTATTTGCAAAAGTCGGCCGTGCAGGATTTGCGCAGATCTTTTTAATTTCCTCGCGATGCTCCCGAAACGCCGCCTCGAGCGCTGGCCGGAAATGCCTTGCCTCTATTTTTGCGAACGGCGGGATCTCGTAAGTTGTTTTCCAGCTTGCCAACAAGGGGTTGGTTGATTGCGCGCGTGAAACTCCGCGCTTGGCGTGCTTTCCCGGCGTGGCCTTCAAATACTTCTGCATCAGTGGCTAAATCCCTATTTCCCAACAAGATACGTAGAAAACCGGTCACTGGGTTCAAAATCTGCGTGATGCGCACGTAAAACGCAAAACGGCCTGCTGGGGAAGCAGGCCGTTCGCAAGACATGACGCCCGGGATGGGGACCCCAGGCGTTTGGGGGGACAATCAGGGAGAGTTGCCGAAGGCCCGGCCCTTTGAATTTTGGCCCCGGGGGGCTGGGGGGCTGAGTATCCAGAGCCGGTTCTCAAGGCCGAGCCTTCAGGCAACAATTGATATAATCGCTTCCCAATACGGCCGATTCACGTCGGGTCCGGGTCCCCATTTTGTCAAGGTGAGGGTATTTCGGTGCCCGGATTTTTTTCCGTCCCAGGCCCCTTAAGCAATAGGCAGCGCTTGCATTCAGTCTAACTTGGCGCGATCTTTGGACATCATAATTAGGGAGGCGCCATTGAGCGACGCTGAACCCATAAAATTCCGCCCCCGGACTGCGGGCGAGACTGCGGCCGGGGATGCGGGCGGGCAAAATCGAACGACTCCGATTTCCGGTGCCACGGACTTCGGGCCGAAGACGGCTTTTGACCGGCAAGAACTCAGCATCATAATGACCGTGTACGGGCGCAAAGTCGCCCAGGGCGTTTGGCGTGACTATGCAATCGACATGCTGCGCGACAAGGCGGTATTCTCGATTTTCCGCCGTACCTGCGAAGTTCCGCTTTATCGCGTGGAAAAAGATCCAAAACTCACCCGCAAACAAGGCGCCTATTCGGTTGTTGCGGCTGGCGGATTGATCATGAAGCGCGGGCACGACTTGGAGCGCGTTTTGAGCGTGCTCGATAACCGGATCAAAGTCGTCACGAGCTGAACTGGCCCCCTGCCACACAGAAGCAAATGGGCCCCGGATCGAAATCCAGGGCCCAAATTGTATGCGGTGATTTTTAAGTGAGAAGAACCCGCTTAATCCTCAGTATTCATGATCCCGAGCAAATTGAGGATATGTACGAACAGCGTCACGAAGCTGCCGTAGAGCATAAAGGCGCCAAAGATAGACGAGCGCTTGGCGAAGGTTTGGTCACCGTGGGCTGCACCTTGCAGGTACATTGACTTGATCTGCTGCGTTTCCCAGGCAGTAATTGCCGAGAATAGCAGAACAACGATACCCGAAATGATGGCGCTCATCATCTTGCTCGTGCCAGGATCAGTGATGAAAAAGAAGCTTACCAGCATGACGATAATCATGCCGATCGATGCCATGCTGAGGAATCCGCCCCAGCCTGTCATGTCCTTCTTCGTCGTGTAACCGACAAGGCTAGTCGCTGCGAACGTCGCTGCAGCGATAAAAAACGCCTGTCCGATTGTGCCTGCCATGCCCTTAGACAAGAAAATGAAGACCATTGGAGCGATCATCGCACCCCAGAGTGCGCAGTAGGCCCAATAAGCGCCGTGTGCTAAGGCGGTGCTGCCGGAGTAGAACAGCTTCGGCGCGAACCATCCGAGTCCGAGCGTCGCTGCAAACAGCACCCACTTCATGGGGCCGCCAGCAATTGTCGCCAGGAGCTGTGGATTGTTGACCAGAGCCAAGACGATGGCAGCGGTGCCTGCAACGCCTAGCGCCATATAATTGTACGTGCCAAGCATGAACGAACGCAGGCCCTCGTCCACGGCCAGTCCGGTCCGTGCACCAGTGCGGGCGACTGAAGGTGAATTGTAAGATTGAGCCATGGGTCGAATTTTCCTCTTTGAACCGGCATCTAGCGCCGGACTTAGCGCGAATATGGTGGTGTTCTCCGCCGCTTTCAAGCCCCGGAAGTGCTCACTGTCCGCGCAACACAGGGACCGGCGGGGCCCTGAGAACAGCCAGAGTGCCAAGGCCGCCGAAAACCGCGATAAGCCCGCCGGCAAGGGCCAGTGTCCGCAGGACTGCTGCTAACGAAAATGTGAACGGCGTCTCGTCAAGCAGCCACGTCAGCGCGGCCCAGGCCGCAATCGTTCCCAAAAGCACCGCCACGATCGCAGCCGCCAACGCCAATAGGGCGTATTCAATGGCGTGGGCCTTGAGGATCTGGCGCCGCCGGGCACCGATCGTTTTCAATATAACTGCTTCGAGTATCCGACGCCGCTGTGCCGTTGCCAGCGCCCCGGCCAAAACCAACGCGCCTGCGGCAAGCGTCACACTGCCGGCAACCTGCACCGCCGTCATGACCTTGTCGAAGATCTTGTTGAACTGGTTGATGGCATCGCGTACGCGGATCGCACTGACTGCCGGGAAGGTCTTACCGAGATCGCGCACCAATTCGACTTCAGCGGCAGTAGCGGTATTCGCCGGCAAGCGAACCGTTGCCAGGAGGTTATGGGGCGCAGACTGCAGAGCATTCGGCGAAAAGACCATCACAAAGTTGATGGCAAGGTTCTCCCACTTCACTTCTCGCAAATTGGCAATCGTAGCGTCCAAGTTGCGGCCCAGAACGTTGACCGTCACTTTGTCACCGAGCGTAAGATTTAGCTTTTTGGCCAAGTCTGCTTCGAAGGAGACGAGAAGCGGACCGCTATACCCAGCGTCCCACCAGGAGCCGGCGACGACTTTAGATCCTTCCGGAACTTCATTTGCGTAACTCAAACCACGGTCGCCATTCAAAACCCATTGCGCTTCAGGTGGTGCCTTTAACTCCTCTACGGGAATGTCTTTTAGTTTCACAAGACGGCCGCGCAACATCGGCGCGTCAGTCAGCACAGAACCCGGTATTTTATCCGTGATCCGGGCCGCCAGTTCCGCATAGTCCTGTTTCGGCACGTCGAGTAAAAAGTAATCGGGCGAGTTTGCCGGTAGCCTCCCCTTCAACTCTTCAATCAATGAGTCGTTGACCAGACCGACCGCGACGAGAAGCGACAACCCCGTGCCAAGCGACAGGATGACCGAACGGGTCAAACCATCCGGCGCTCCGACGTTTCGAATGGCCAGTGCAAGCTCCGGTCGCGCCGGACGCGGCAATCGCCGCGCTCCAATCGTCACCGCGTGCCCAAGTGCCGTAAATATCGCCAGCATGATAACCAGCGCGCCGAAGGCGAACACTGCCAAAGTCTTTGGTTCCGACGTAAGCAGCGCCAACCCGAAAAGAGCGGCAACCAAGCCCGCAGTCGTCAGCAGGATTGCTCTCCGCGGCCATGGCCAAGCCGATTGTATGCTGTCGCGAAACAAAACGCTGGCGCGCACATGCTCCGCCCGCCCGAGCGGCCAAAGCGCAAATAGCAACGCGACGAGCGTTCCATAGGCCGTCGCCATCGCAAGACTGCGCGACGATACGTTGAATTCGGCGCGCACGGGCATTGCATCACCGATCACTTTATCAACCACGCCCGGCACAAGAGCTCCAAGCGCGAGGCCAATCGCTATGCCAATAGCGCTCATAGCCAAAATCTGCACCAGGAAAATCGTCGTGATCTGACGTCCCGTCGCTCCGATACTGCGCAGTGTTGCGATCACCGTGATACGCTTGTCGACAAATGTCGCAACCGCATTGGCAATACCGACGCCGCCGATCAGCAATGATGCCAAGCCAATGAGTACCAGGAATTGGCGCAGGCGTTCCAACGTGCGCGTGACTTGCGGGGAAGGGTTGTGGCGGTCGAGCGAAGAAAACCCCGATTTAGGCAGTGCTTTCTGAACGCTTTCGCGAACGTTCTTCAAATCTTCGCGGCTACCTGTCGAACTGTCGCCCTGGTCAACGGCATACCGCCAGCGCACCAGTGTTCCCGGCTTCACCAAACCTGTTTTCTCAAGCGTTGCCAACGATACGAAAACGCGTGGACCATAAGTCAAGCGGTCCGCAACACCGTCTGGTTCCGATTTTAGAATGGCACTGACTTCAACCTCGGCCTCCCCAAGCCGGAAGCGGTCGCCGGGTTTGAGACCAAGCCGTTCGAGAAGCATGGCGTCCGCGACGGCGCCGCCGCCCGCCATGCCGGCCGCGAATGTTTGGCTACCCTCTGTCACCACGTCGCCAACAAGTGGATAAGCGGCGTCAACAGCCTTGAGTTCTACGAGCGCTTGATCGCCGCCATCCAGGCGCCGGGCCATCGTGCGCATGGTTGAGATTTCGCTTGTGCGCCCCAACGCTTCAATGACTTTTTTTTCATCAGGTGTGGCGCGTGCGTGCATGCGCGCAAATGCGAGATCGCCGCCGAGGATAGCTTTTCCCTGCCGATCAAAACCGGCACTCAACGCATCGCCTAGCGCCCCGACGGCGGCAATGACCATAACGCCAAGCGCGAGACAGGCGATAAAGACTTCAAAGCCTTTAAGACCGCTGCGCAGTTCCCGTCCGCCGATGCGAAACAGAGCGAGCCAAGGTGCGCCGGTCTTCGCAGCAGCTGTGTCGAGTGCCGGTGCAACTGCCATCACACCACCGCCCGCTGAGGCGCCTTCTTGCCAGTATCGCTTGCAATTTTGCCGTCGTTCATCCGGACAACGCGTTCGGTCATCTCTGCCAAACGCTCGTCGTGGGTCACGAGTATGAGTGTTGAACCGGTCTTTTCTTTGAGGCCAAAAAGAAGATCGACAATCTGCCGGCCGGTTTTGCCATCCAGATTTCCGGTCGGCTCGTCGGCAAGAATGAGGCGCGGCCGGCGGCTCAGCGCGCGCGCAATTGCAACACGTTGTTGTTCGCCGCCCGAAAGTTCCGCCGGGAAATGATCGATGCGGGAGGTCAGACCCACATCGCTCAACAACTCTCGCGCCATATCAAACGCGCCCGGCGTACCGGCTAGTTCGAGAGGAAGCGCGACATTTTCAAGGGCCGTCATGGTCGGCACGAGATGAAAAGATTGAAATATGATGCCGATTTCGGCACCCCTCAGGAGTGCCAATTGATCTTGGCTCAGACCGCTGAGATTTTGTCCCGCGACGGTAACACTGCCCGCCGTCACCTGTTCCAATCCTGCGATCAGCATCAGCAGCGACGTCTTGCCCGATCCTGATGGGCCAACAATCGCAACCGACTGGCCTGCGGGTACTCTAAGCGACAACCCGCGTAGAATTTGCACGGCGCCGGCGCGGCTGGTCAGCGTTAAATCAACATTCTCGACGTCAACAATGATTTTGTCCAAGGCCGCGTCTCATCCTCTCAAGGTCTGGCTCAAATTGTCCGGGCAGGTCTTGCCCGGATCGTGATCGGCTTCTATTTGAATAGGCGTACTAATGACGAGAAGCTAAGGCGGAAACATGAAACTGATCCAGGCTCGCGCTCCGTTACACTTCTCCATTGCGGTTTTTGTGGCTATTGGGTTGTATTTGCTGATGCCCCGCGATGCTCTTGCCCAATCCTCCAGTCAACCCGCGGCCAAGCCGATCGTACTCGTTGCCTTCGGCGACAGTCTGACAGCGGGATATCTGCTTCCGCCCTCTGCGGCATTTCCTGCCCAACTGCAAGTGGCCCTTGCCGCCAAAGGATACAAGGTCGAAATCGTCAATGCAGGTGTTTCAGGCGATACAACGAGCGGGGGCTTGGAACGGATCGAATGGACACTCCAAACCCCGGCCGACGGTGTCATTCTCGAACTCGGCGCCAATGATGCCTTGCGCGGCACGGACCCTAAAGTTCCGCGTGAAAATCTCGACAAAATTCTGACGGTGCTGAAATCAAAGGGCATCGACGTCCTGTTGACCGGAATGCGTGCACCCCAAAATTGGGGCCCGGATTATGCCATCGCCTTTGACGCAATCTTTCCAGAGTTAGCTGCGAAACATACTGTTCAGCTCTATCCATTTTTTCTCGAAGGCGTAGCACTTGATCCGGCTCTCGTGATGCAGGACGGACTGCATCCGACCGAACAAGGGGTGGCTGAAGTCGTCCGGCGCATCCTGCCGCATGCCGAAGCCATGCTTCTGAAAATCCAAGAGCGCAAGACAGCTGCCTACAAGTGACGACAGACATAGATTGATCGCACCATGCCACGGCTCTTTACCGCGATTGAACTCCCAGACGATGTTCGGGCGGAACTGCGCCAGCTACATTTACCGATGCCGAATGCGCGATGGCTTAGGCCCGAAGACTACCATCTGACACTGCGTTTTGCGGGCGACATCGGCAATTCACTCGCCCGCGAATTTGCCGCCAATCTCGCTGAAATAAACCTGGACGCTTTTCCCATCCGGCTGTGTGGCCTGGGTGCATTCGGCGGCAACGATCCCCACAATGTGTGGGCAGGAGTTCGAGCCGTCGCACGAACTCGAAGTCCTAGCCCGGGCTCACGAAAAAGCCGCAAGAAACGCGGGGCTCCCACCGGACAAGAGGATGTTCAAGCCCCATGTCACGTTGGCACGCTTAAAGTACTCGAGCGGAGAAGCGGTAGCACGTTTCTTCGAACGGTTTGGGGGCTACCGATCCGAACAGATTTACGTCTCTGAGTTTGTCCTGATGTCGTCCAAGCCAGTGACCGGCGGAGGACCATACGGAGTTGTCGACAATTTCCCGCTGCGCGGCGGACTAGTGGTCTCAGACGATGACGACGAGTTTGCTTAAGCCAGCATCAGTCTCCGGGCCACCTATACTTCGATTTTGACGGAGCGAATAAGCTCGAACCGGACGTGGGCTGATACACCGGCTGAAACGTTGTTCTTTTCACAACGACACGCGTGTCACGAAACTTGCGTCGGCGCAGGACGGCTTTTTCAGCCTTGATCCGTATGGGCTCGTAAGTTTCGGCCGGATTAGGTACATCAGTCGCAGCGGTTTTTTGTTCGGCCGGTGCAGTGTCTGAATTTTGATCGTTGGCTGGAAGCGCTGGATCATCGGGCAACTTAGGCGTTTCAGATATGTCTGTGGCCGCCGCTACCTTGGCAACGGATGAGCTGGCCGGTTCGCCCGGTAATTCAGCCTCCTTTGAAGCCACGCTGTTGTTATCAGCAACAGCAACTGCGTCGGATTCTTCATACTGCCTGTGCCGGGCGGCTTCTTCGTATGACCAAGGAACCGGCTTGCAGGAGCAGCCCTGCACGAGTGCCTTTCGATACCCGAAGGCATGAGGCTGATCTTTGTATTTGCGGCCCGAGAGGTCGGCCATCGTCTCCGTGCTGCCGCCGTTTAATGAATAGTAGAACAATCGAGCTTCCGTTCCACATGCAGACCGGCACGACTTGGCATCGGCCGCAAAGTTACGCCGCTTGGCGTTGTGCCGAAGCGGAAAAAAGTATCCATCACATGATCGTACACACATGGTCCGGTAGGGCCCGCCGCTGTCGGGTGGCCCGATCTCGCCGTCTATATCTTCAGGGCGTGATTGCTGATAGGGACGCGGCCGGTAGTCGAAGCGGTGCGAAGGGATTGTGTGAGTTTGAGGCCTTGCTGGTGCCTGTGGTACTTGTTGACCGCCACCAAGACCAAAAAGTTTTTGAAAGAACGACTGCGCTACTGCGGGAGGTGCCATTGAAATTGATAACGAAATGGAAACAGCGCCGCTAAGCAGCGCTTGCCGGATACGCATGACTGGATACTCAACACACTGGCCTCGAGTACAAGGCAAATGACCTGCACTCTTCGAACCGAACCATGCTGCGAGTATCGCAAATATTCACTGAACAGAATGTAGAAAATGCCGATTTCTTTTACAGTGCAAGCACAACTTTGCCCTGTGCCTTGCGCCCTTCGATGACCGACAAGGCCTCAGAAATTCTTTCTAACGGGTAAGTTTTATGAATGCGTGGTTTCAATTGGCCGTCTGCAACCCAGGCTAATAATTGATTCATGCTTGCGCGATGCGCGCCGGGGTCGCGCCGTACCGCCTCGCCCCAGTAAACACCGGCCGCCGAGGCTCCTTTCACGAGTAAAAGGTTTAGTGGTAGTTTCGCAATCGTGCCCGATGCAAAACCGACGACAAGATAGCGCCCTTTCCACGCCAGTGCCCGCACGAGAGGTTCCGTCGCGTCACCGCCAACACAATCATAAACGATGTCTGCACCTTTGCCGTTCGTTAAAGATTTGACAGTGTCTTTGAGATCGTGCCCCGGGAACTGAATGACATCGTCTGCACCCAAAGATTTAGTGGTGGCGAGCTTCTCAGGCGAGGACGCGACCCCGATGACGCGCGCGCCCATCAGCTTGGCAATCTCCACTGCCGCTTGTCCGGCACCTCCTGCCGCGCCAGTGACGACCACTGTTTCGCCGCGTTGCAGTTCACCTCGCTCACGCAGACCGTGTGCGGCTGTCCCAAAAGTGACGCTGAGACCGGCTGCAACAGCGTCAGACACCCCGTCTGGCACCGGTACGAGTGCCGACGCCTCAACCACCATTTTCTCAGCCGCGCCGCCTGAGCCCACATACGCCATGACACGTTGACCGCATTGAAAACCCGTTACGCCGGGTCCGAGGCCCTCGACGACGCCTGCAATTTCTGCTCCGGGCGAGAAGGGCAGCTCGGGCTTGCTTTGATACTTGCCCTGCGTCATCAGAATATCAGCGAAATTGAGCCCGACCGCTTTAATGCGGACCAGTACCTGCCCGAACCCAGCCACGGGATCGGCAATTTCCGAGATGCCGAGGCTCTGAATGCCGTCCAAGCTCTTGCAAAGTGCTGCCCTCATGTGACACCTCCCCTTGATGAAACCAGCCAGTTCCGGCCCGGCTTCGAAACACTTCCTTTATCCGCGTCGCCCATCGGCGCCAACACAAACGGTTAAAACACCGAACCCATAAGAGCGTAAACCACATGTCGCGAACTCCGTCCGATACCTGGCCTCCAGGTCCCAAAGGCTACTTCGCCATTGGCGCCGAGCGTATGTCGAAGTCACTAAATCTTGGCAATCTGATGCGGTCGGCGCATGGTTTTGGCGCCAGTTTTACCTTTACAGTCGGCGCCAATTATCAGGCGCTCGAGGCGCATGCAGACACGTCCAAAGGACAACTACACTTGCCACACTACAACTGGACGTCGCTCGACGAGATGGCACTTCCACAAGGCTGCAAACTCGTTGGAATTGAGCTCATTGACGATGCCATCGATCTGCCGAGCTTTCGCCATCCTCTGCGCGCCGCCTATGTGCTAGGACCAGAAATGGGTTCGCTTTCCAAGCCGCTGATTGATCGCTGCGACTACGTCGTCAAGATCCCGACCAGCTTTTGCGTCAACGTAGCCATCGCAGGCGCAATCGTTATGTATGATCGTGTGAAATCGCTGGCCCGATTCGCCGACCGTCCAATACGCGAAGGAGGACCTTGAATGCAAATTAGCCGGTCTCTGATGCTCGCAATCGCCGGAGTCCTCTCCGTTGCGGTATCATCCGCGCGCGCAGAAGATGTCGCCAAACTGGCAACCCTCATTGATTGGTCGCTATACACGGATGCTAAAAGCCCGCACCAGTTCTGCTTTGTTACAAGCGAACCAAAATCGAGTGAGCCTGCTGATACTGCACGGGAGGCCCCGCGGATCTATATTTCTGCTTGGCCGGCCGAAGGTATCAAGTCCGAATTGAGCGTGAGATTGGGCTTTCCGCCCAAGAAAGCCAGCGAAGTTGCCGCAAGCGTAGCGCCGGCATCGTTCAAACTCTTTTTCGCTGACGAACGCGCCTACATTCAAGATCAAACCCAGGAACTCAAACTGGTCGATGCCATGAAGAAGGGATCAAAACTGACTGTTTCGGCGACAACAGCGACCGGGACAGCCGTAACCGACACCTATTCTCTCGCTGGCCTAGGCCAAGCGCTGCAGGAATTGCAGAAGACCTGTTTTTGAGTTCTCGTAAGTGCGGGCATTATCTCAGTAGCGGTTCAACGCCCGAACATCTGCTGTAGGCGCTCCGTATTCAGTCCCGGTTTGATGGCGTGGTTCAAAAGTTCATCGGAAAAGAACTGAGGCCGTTCGCCGAACTTGTCCTTTTCGATTTCCTTGATTTCACCCGTATTCGTCTGAATGCGAACGTCGCGCGTGATAACGGAACCATCGGTCAGTATCGCCGTTACGCGGAGATCGACGGCATCGCTGTTTGCCGGCCAGCGGCCGGCAACCATGTCCTTGCCGAGACGCCCTAGCCACTGCGGCAATGGCTTGCCGTTGGCTTGCATGACGCGATACTCGGATGCGGCCGCCGACCCATCGTGGGCTATGCCGGTGAATTTCACGATGAGAGTCTTTTCGCGCACTATCGTCTCGAAAACGAGCTCAGTTGCGTTTTCTGCCGTACCATCTCCCGCGTTAGTACCAAAACGAAGTGAGAAGCCAGTCAAGCCTTTGACGTCCCAGTCATCGAGGCCGAGTTCACGGCCGAACGGCGCAACTTTTAGGCCGATTTCTTGCAGCCGCGCTCTATCGAGTACACTTGTTTGCACGGCCAAGGAGCCGTTTTCAAACTCAGACAGACCATCAAGCGACTCGACGCGGTTGGCCGCATCCAGAATGACGTCGTCCGCACCTAGACTGCCCGCGATGCTGCCGAAGCCGCCGATATCATGAACGGCATCAAGTACAGCGCCAGTGACAACGAGGCCATTTCCAACCGGCGCGATGGCCCGGTCTACGGGCAAATCATCGGTTTCTGGTTCAATCTGAACGTGCTCCTCTCCTTCGACAGAGACGAAGATGTGCGCTGAATCAAGACCGCCTTGGCCATCTGTCACCCAATAGGTGATGACAGCGTTTCCGGTAAATCCGGGGACCGGCACAAAGTTCACTATTCCTTTGCTGTCAACTGAGACATGGCCAGTTGTCGCCGTGACAGCAGATACTCGAAGCACGTCGCCATCGGGATCGCGATCATTGCCAAGCACATTGATAGTCACGGGTTTGCCTGGCAGCGTCACAACCCGATCATCGTTTGCTACGGGTGTTGCGTTCACCGCTTTGACGACGACCGTGACTGTCTTCTCGACGGTCACCGTCCCATCGGTCACAGTGTAAGTGAACGTGTCGGATCCGACGTAGCCATTAGCTGGCGTGTAGATGTATTTGCCATTGGCTAGCACAACTACTGTTCCATGTGCAGGCAGCGTACTTCCGCGGTCGTACGTGAGAACGTCGCCGTCAGCGTCGCTTGCCGCCGGAAGTTTGCCAAACGCCGGCGTATTCTTGTCCGTCGCAATAGCGGCGTCCACGGCCGTCGGCGCGTCATTGAGCGGATTGACAGTCACCGTCATCGTTCGCGTTACGGTCTCGAAGCCATCTGACACCGTATAGGTGAACGTGTCCGTGCCATTGTAGTTTGCGGCCGGCGTGTAGGTGAACGTGCCATCTGGATTGACGATGACCATTCCGTGCTGTGGCGATGTTGAACCCGCAGCATACATTAGCGGATCACCATCCGGGTCGCTCGCACCAGGCAGCGTCGATGAAACCGGAAGATCCTCGTTCGTTACGATCGCACCATCCACGGCCACAGGCGCGTCGTTTCCGCCAGTCAGTGTAATAACCAACTGAGCATTCGTCGTACCACCCTGGCCGTCGCTTACCGAGTAAGTCACGGTTTCCGTAATTGACACACCGGGCGCAAGTGCATTGGCAAGCGCATTAGGAGTGAACGTGTAGCTGCCATCGGGCATGACCGTAAGAGTGCCGTAGTTCAGCAAGAGCGGACTGCCTGCAGACACAGTGGATATGCCATCCGTCACAAACGTCGCAGCCAAGGAATCGCCGTCGGCATCCGTATCAGCGCCGCCGGTGCCCGTTCCCGATGTAATCGTTCCGGTGATGACGTTGCCCGATACCACTGTACTTTCAGGTCCAGCAATTGTGTCATTGCTGGCGGCGGGGGCGTCGTTGACGGGCAGAACGGTCAGGGACACGACCGCGGTGGCAAGGCCTCCATTGCCGTCGCTGATCTGGTAGGTAAAGCTGTCGGCACCATTATAGTTGGCGGCGGGCGTATAGGTGAAGGTGCCGTCGGCGTTGAGCACGAGGGTTCCGTGCAGGGGTGCCACCACCGGCGACAAGCCGTTAGCGCCATTGCCGTCGCCGTCGATGACCGTCAAGGTATCGCCGTCGAGATCGCTGTCCTGGCCAAGTGTGCCGGGCGTCACATCGCCGGTGATGGCGGTGTCTTCATTGCCCAAGAATGTATCGGCGGCGGCGGTTGGGGCGTCGTTGACGGGTGTGACGGTGCCGGAGACGGTGGCCGTTGCCGAGAGCGTGCCATCCGAGATGGTGTAATCGAAGGATGCGGGTCCGTTGTAGTTGGGGGCGGGGGTAAAGACGAGGGTGCCGGAGACGGTCAGAGCGACCGTGCCGTTCGTCACCGTGACGGGGTTGCCGAGCGAGATCAGGCTGCCATCGACATGGGTGATGGAGAAGCTGGTGCCGGCGTCGATGTCGCTGTCGTTGGCGCGCACGGTGATGGTGACGCTGGCGTCTTCGGCAACCGTGAAGCTGTCGTTGTTAGCAACGGGGGCATCGTTGGTGCCGGTGACGGTCACGGTGATGGTGGCGGTGGCGGTGCCGCCTTCGCCGTCGGAGAGGGTGTAGGCGAGCGTCGTGGTACGGGTGGCGCCGCTCGCCAGGTTGTCGAAGGCGGTGCCTGGGTTGAAGCTATAGGTGCCGTCGGCGAGCACCGTGAAGGTGCCGCCGTTGGAGCCGGTGACGCCGGCGCCGACGTTCAAGGCCGAACCGTTGACGGCCGAGACGGAAAGCGTATCGCCATCGGCGTCGCTATCGATACCGTTGCCGTTGCTGGCGAACACGTTGCCGCTTGAGACGAGGTTCTCTGTGGTGGCAAACGCATCGTTACGCGCGATGGGCGCCGGGTTGGTGATGGTCCATGAGAACGTCTGCGAGGTGGTGAGACCAAGCGCGTCGGTTGCCGTCACCGTCACGGAGAAGGGACCGGTGACGGACGCCGAATGATCGATCGTGCCGGTGATGAGGCCGGCGGCCGAGATCGACAAGCCCGGCGGCAAGCCGGTTGCCGAGAACGTCAAGGTATCGCCGGCGTCGGGATCGGAGAAGTTCGCCGCCACGTTGAACGAGACCGTTGCCGCGTCCACGCCCGTCTGGTTGGAGAGCGCGCTCGAGGTTGGCGCGTCGTTGCCGCCTGTGATGGTCAAGGTCAGGAGGGCGGTATCGGTGCCGCCTTCGCCGTCCGAGACCGTATACGTGATGGTCTCCGTCACGGAGACGCCGTTCGCCAGACCGTTCGCCGCCGCGTTGGGCGTAAAGGTATATGTGCCGTTAGCCGCAACCGTGATCGAGCCGTAGGTCAGGCTCAAGGGCGCGCCCGCTGCAACGCTCGACGCCCCGCTTTGAACAAGCGTCACACCGAGTGTGTCGCCGTCGGGATCGGTGTCCGCGCCGCCCGTGCCCGTGCCCGACGTGATGGTGCCGGAAAGCACGTTGCCCGAGAGCACCGTGTGATCGCCGCCTGCGTTCGTATCGTCGAGCGCCACCGGCGCCGGGTTCAAAACCGTCAGGATAAACGTATCCGACACCGATCCGCCCGCACCGTCGATCCGCGTCACAACGATCGTGAACGGGTCCGTCACAGACGCCGAGTTATCGATCGTGCCCGAGATCACACCGGTTGCCGTGTTGATCGAAAGACCGACGGGCAAACCTGTGACAGAATACGTGGCACCCGGGCCATCAACGTCGGCAAACGCGGCCGCCGCGTTGATCGAAACCGCTTCCCCGTCGTTATGCGTGATGTCCGCAAGCGGCGACGAAACAACCGGTGCGTCGTTCACGGCCGTCACCGTTCCGGAGACGGTGGCGGTGGCTGTTCCGCCCTGACCATCCGAGACGGTGTAATCGAAGGACGCGGGGCCGTTGTAGTTGGCAACCGGTGTAAAGACGAGGGTGCCGGAGACGGTCAGTGCGACCGTGCCGTTCGTCACTGTCACGGGGTTGCCGAGCGAGATCAGCGTGCCATCGACGTGGGTGATGGAGAGCGTGTTGCCGTCAACGTCGGTATCGTTGGCGCGCACGTTGATGGTCACGCTGGCGTCTTCGGCCACGGTGAAGCTGTCATTGCTGGCGGCGGGGGCGTCGTTGACGGGCAGAACGGTCAGGGACACGACCGCGGTGGCAAGGCCTCCATTGCCGTCGCTGATCTGGTAGGTAAAGCTGTCGGCACCATTATAGTTGGCGGCGGGCGTATAGGTGAAGGTGCCGTCGGCGTTGAGCACGAGGGTTCCGTGCAGGGGTGCCACCACCGGCGACAAGCCGTTAGCGCCATTGCCGTCGCCGTCGATGACCGTCAAGGTATCGCCGTCGAGATCGCTGTCCTGGCCAAGTGTGCCGGGCGTCACATCGCCGGTGATGGCGGTGTCTTCATTGCCCAAGAATGTATCGGCGGCGGCGGTTGGGGCGTCGTTGACGGGTGTGACGGTGCCGGAGACGGTGGCCGTTGCCGAGAGCGTGCCATCCGAGATGGTGTAATCGAAGGATGCGGGTCCGTTGTAGTTGGGGGCGGGGGTAAAGACGAGGGTGCCGGAGACGGTCAGAGCGACCGTGCCGTTCGTCACCGTGACGGGGTTGCCGAGCGAGATCAGGCTGCCATCGACATGGGTGATGGAGAAGCTGGTGCCGGCGTCGATGTCGCTGTCGTTGGCGCGCACGGTGATGGTGACGCTGGCGTCTTCGGCAACCGTGAAGCTGTCGTTGTTAGCAACGGGGGCATCGTTGGTGCCGGTGACGGTCACGGTGATGGTGGCGGTGGCGGTGCCGCCTTCGCCGTCGGAGAGGGTGTAGGCGAGCGTCGTGGTACGGGTGGCGCCGCTCGCCAGGTTGTCGAAGGCGGTGCCTGGGTTGAAGCTATAGGTGCCGTCGGCGAGCACCGTGAAGGTGCCGCCGTTGGAGCCGGTGACGCCGGCGCCGACGTTCAAGGCCGAACCGTTGACGGCCGAGACGGAAAGCGTATCGCCATCGGCGTCGCTATCGATACCGTTGCCGTTGCTGGCGAACACGTTGCCGCTTGAGACGAGGTTCTCTGTGGTGGCAAACGCATCGTTACGCGCGATGGGCGCCGGGTTGGTGATGGTCCATGAGAACGTCTGCGAGGTGGTGAGACCAAGCGCGTCGGTTGCCGTCACCGTCACGGAGAAGGGACCGGTGACGGACGCCGAATGATCGATCGTGCCGGTGATGAGGCCGGCGGCCGAGATCGACAAGCCCGGCGGCAGGCCGGTTGCCGAGAACGTCAAGGTATCGCCGGCGTCGGGATCGGAGAAGTTCGCCGCCACGTTGAACGAGACCGTTGCCGCGTCCACGCCCGTCTGGTTGGAGAGCGCGCTCGAGGTTGGCGCGTCGTTGCCGCCTGTGATGGTCAAGGTCAGGAGGGCGGTATCGGTGCCGCCTTCGCCGTCCGAGACCGTATACGTGATGGTCTCCGTCACGGAGACGCCGTTCGCCAGACCGTTCGCCGCCGCGTTGGGCGTAAAGGTATATGTGCCGTTAGCCGCAACCGTGATCGAGCCGTAGGTCAGGCTCAAGGGCGCGCCCGCTGCAACGCTCGACGCCCCGCTTTGAACAAGCGTCACACCGAGTGTGTCGCCGTCGGGATCGGTGTCCGCGCCGCCCGTGCCCGTGCCCGACGTGATGGTGCCGGAAAGCACGTTGCCCGAGAGCGGCGAAGAATCCCCGCCTGCGTTCGTATCGTCGAGCGCCACCGGCGCCGGGTTCAAAACCGTCAGGATAAACGTATCCGACACCGATCCGCCCGCACCGTCGATCCGCGTCACAACGATCGTGAACGGGTCCGTCACAGACGCCGAGTTATCGATCGTGCCCGAGATCACACCGGTTGCCGTGTTGATCGAAAGACCGACGGGCAAACCTGTGACAGAATACGTGGCACCCGGGCCATCAACGTCGGCAAACGCGGCCGCCGCGTTGATCGAAACCGCTTCCCCGTCGTTATGCGTGATGTCCGCAAGCGGCGACGAAACAACCGGTGCGTCGTTCACGGCCGTCACCGTTCCGGAGACGGTGGCGGTTGCTGTTCCGCCCTGACCATCCGAGACGGTGTAATCGAAGGACGCGGGGCCGTTGTAGTTGGCAACCGGTGTAAAGACGAGGGTGCCGGAGACGGTCAGTGCGACCGTGCCGTTCGTCACTGTCACGGGGTTGCCGAGCGAGATCAGCGTGCCATCGACGTGGGTGATGGAGAGCGTGTTGCCGTCAACGTCGGTATCGTTGGCGCGCACGTTGATGGTCACGCTGGCGTCTTCGGCCACGGTGAAGCTGTCATTGCTGGCGGCGGGGGCGTCGTTGACGGGCAGAACGGTCAGGGACACGACCGCGGTGGCAAGGCCTCCATTGCCGTCGCTGATCTGGTAGGTAAAGCTGTCGGCACCATTATAGTTGGCGGCGGGCGTATAGGTGAAGGTGCCGTCGGCGTTGAGCACGAGGGTTCCGTGCAGGGGTGCCACCACCGGCGACAAGCCGTTAGCGCCATTGCCGTCGCCGTCGATGACCGTCAAGGTATCGCCGTCGAGATCGCTGTCCTGGCCAAGTGTGCCGGGCGTCACATCGCCGGTGATGGCGGTGTCTTCATTGCCCAAGAATGTATCGGCGGCGGCGGTTGGGGCGTCGTTGACGGGTGTGACGGTGCCGGAGACGGTGGCCGTTGCCGAGAGCGTGCCATCCGAGATGGTGTAATCGAAGGATGCGGGTCCGTTGTAGTTGGGGGCGGGGGTAAAGACGAGGGTGCCGGAGACGGTCAGAGCGACCGTGCCGTTCGTCACCGTGACGGGGTTGCCGAGCGAGATCAGGCTGCCATCGACATGGGTGATGGAGAAGCTGGTGCCGGCGTCGATGTCGCTGTCGTTGGCGCGCACGGTGATGGTGACGCTGGCGTCTTCGGCAACCGTGAAGCTGTCGTTGTTAGCAACGGGGGCATCGTTGGTGCCGGTGACGGTCACGGTGATGGTGGCGGTGGCGGTGCCGCCTTCGCCGTCGGAGAGGGTGTAGGCGAGCGTCGTGGTACGGGTGGCGCCGCTCGCCAGGTTGTCGAAGGCGGTGCCTGGGTTGAAGCTATAGGTGCCGTCGGCGAGCACCGTGAAGGTGCCGCCGTTGGAACCGGTGACGCCGGCGCCGACGTTCAAGGCCGAACCGTTGACGGCCGAGACGGAAAGCGTATCGCCATCGGCGTCGCTATCGATACCGTTGCCGTTGCTGGCGAACACGTTGCCGCTTGAGACGAGGTTCTCTGTGGTGGCAAACGCATCGTTACGCGCGATGGGCGCCGGGTTGGTGATGGTCCATGAGAACGTCTGCGAGGTGGTGAGACCAAGCGCGTCGGTTGCCGTCACCGTCACGGAGAAGGGACCGGTGACGGACGCCGAATGATCGATCGTGCCGGTGATGAGGCCGGCGGCCGAGATCGACAAGCCCGGCGGCAGGCCGGTTGCCGAGAACGTCAAGGTATCGCCGGCGTCGGGATCGGAGAAGTTCGCCGCCACGTTGAACGAGACCGTTGCCGCGTCCACGCCCGTCTGGTTGGAGAGCGCGCTCGAGGTTGGCGCGTCGTTGCCGCCTGTGATGGTCAAGGTCAGGAGGGCGGTATCGGTGCCGCCTTCGCCGTCCGAGACCGTATACGTGATGGTCTCCGTCACGGAGACGCCGTTCGCCAGACCGTTCGCCGCCGCGTTGGGCGTAAAGGTATATGTGCCGTTAGCCGCAACCGTGATCGAGCCGTAGGTCAGGCTCAAGGGCGCGCCCGCTGCAACGCTCGACGCCCCGCTTTGAACAAGCGTCACACCGAGTGTGTCGCCGTCGGGATCGGTGTCCGCGCCGCCCGTGCCCGTGCCCGACGTGATGGTGCCGGAAAGCACGTTGCCCGAGAGCGGCGAAGAATCCCCGCCTGCGTTCGTATCGTCGAGCGCCACCGGCGCCGGGTTCAAAACCGTCAGGATAAACGTATCCGACACCGATCCGCCCGCACCGTCGATCCGCGTCACAACGATCGTGAACGGGTCCGTCACAGACGCCGAGTTATCGATCGTGCCCGAGATCACACCGGTTGCCGTGTTGATCGAAAGACCGACGGGCAAACCTGTGACAGAATACGTGGCACCCGGGCCATCAACGTCGGCAAACGCGGCCGCCGCGTTGATCGAAACCGCTTCCCCGTCGTTATGCGTGATGTCCGCAAGCGGCGACGAAACAACCGGTGCGTCGTTCACGGCCGTCACCGTTCCGGAGACGGTGGCGGTTGCTGTTCCGCCCTGACCATCCGAGACGGTGTAATCGAAGGACGCGGGGCCGTTGTAGTTGGCAACCGGTGTAAAGACGAGGGTGCCGGAGACGGTCAGTGCGACCGTGCCGTTCGTCACTGTCACGGGGTTGCCGAGCGAGATCAGCGTGCCATCGACGTGGGTGATGGAGAGCGTGTTGCCGTCAACGTCGGTATCGTTGGCGCGCACGTTGATGGTCACGCTGGCGTCTTCGGCCACGGTGAAGCTGTCATTGCTGGCGGCGGGGGCGTCGTTGACGGGCAGAACGGTCAGGGACACGACCGCGGTGGCAAGGCCTCCATTGCCGTCGCTGATCTGGTAGGTAAAGCTGTCGGCACCATTATAGTTGGC
>CAVXTJ010000008.1:0-70583 GCA_963764605.1 uncultured Alphaproteobacteria bacterium | reverse complement strand
ACTCCACAAAGCGACCCTTACTTGGGCCTCTTTGCTCCGTACTTCGAACGGCGCTGACGCCGCGCTGCAACGCCTTGAGTATCAAGCACGCCGCGAATGATGTGGTAGCGAACGCCGGGCAAGTCCTTGACGCGGCCGCCGCGGATGAGCACCACGGAGTGCTCCTGCAGGTTATGGCCTTCACCCGGAATGTAACCGATGACTTCGAAGCCATTGGTGAGACGGATCTTAGCAACCTTACGAAGCGCCGAGTTCGGCTTCTTCGGGGTTGTCGTGTAAACGCGGGTGCACACGCCGCGCTTCTGCGGGCAGGCATCCATGTGGCGCGATTTCTCGCGGTATGTTTTCGGCTCCCGGGGCTTCCGGATCAGCTGTTGTATCGTCGGCATCCGACAAATCCTGCCTTCGTATCAAAGACCCAGCGCGGCATCCCAACACGGGAATGCGCCAAGCAAACCTGCCAGGTGGCGAAAAATCGCCCCTAGCATGAAAAAACCAGAGGATCGTGCCGCCCTTTAGGGGTGGCAGATCATGGCCCGTCGATGTGCTCTGCTTTAGTGGACGGTAGCGTTTAGGCGATCGTCGCACCCCTTGAGGAGCGCCGAAGTGGGCCTACCACCTACCGTGAGAGTGGGGGAGCTATATACACGGGGGAGATATTGGTCAACAGGTGCAGTGCACTCCTTTGAAATTAATTTGCGGCACTGCGGTGATGCTTGAGAAAATCGGCTGCGGCAGAGTGTCAGGCACCAGCTCTCGCGTGATCAAAGATCTAATCTTAAAGTAAAACGGCGACTTTCAAGCCGCCGTTTTAGAGTCACTCGAACGAAGGACTTCAAGCGCTTATGCGGCTTCGTCCGCTGCCGGCCGGCGGCGGCGGCGAGAACCAGCCCCGCTCCCTGCGTCCGGGCCCGGTATTGAGGCCGACTTAGCTTGCTCCTTAGCGATAAGATCGTCCCGCTTCTGGGCGATCTTGCGCAGACGGCGCAACATACCACCAGTGCCGGCCGGGATGAGGCGGCCAACGATGACGTTTTCTTTCAGACCCTCAAGCATGTCCGACTTGCCGTTAACTGCAGCATCCGTGAGGACTCGCGTCGTTTCCTGGAACGATGCCGCCGATATAAATGACTTCGTCTGCAATGAGGCCTTGGTGATTCCGAGCAGAACCGGGTTGGACTGCGCCGGCTTCTTGCCGAGTTTCTCTATGGCCAAGTTGACCTCCTCGAACTCAGTGCGATCAATCTGCTCGCCCTTGATCAAGTCGGTGTCGCCGATATCGGTGATCTCAACCTTCTGCAGCATCTGGCGAACGATCACCTCGATGTGCTTGTCGTTGATCGTCACGCCTTGCAGACGGTAGACGTCCTGGATTTCGTTGATCAGATAGTTGGCGAGTTCCTCGACGCCCTTGATTGCCAAGATGTCGTGCGGCGCTGGATTGCCGTCATAAACGAAGTCACCGCGCTCGATCCGGTCACCATGTTGTACGGCCAAGCTCTTGCCGCGCGGAATCAGATACTCGACCGGCTCTTTCGTCTCGTCATCCGGCTTGATGTGAATGCGCTGCTTGTTCTTGTAGTCCTTGCCGAACTCGATCGTGCCTGAAATTTCCGCGAGGATCGCGTGATCCTTGGGACGGCGGGCTTCGAACAGCTCAGCAACGCGCGGTAGACCGCCCGTGATGTCGCCCGATTTCGCAGACGCCGTCGGAATACGGGCAAGCACGTCGCCTGCTTTGACTTCCGCACCGCGATCGACCGAAAGCACCGCATCGACCGACAGCAGGTAACGAGCGTCGCCGCCGCGTGCGACTTTGATCGGCTTGCCGCTCTTGTCCTTGACGACGATCGCAGGCTTCAACTCGTTGCCGCGTGGCGACGTGCGCCAGTCGACGATGACCCGGTTGGACGTGCCCTTCATTTCGTCGGTTTGTTCGCGCACGGAAGCGCCTTCGATCAGATCTTCGAAATCGACGACGCCGTTGGCTTCCGACAGAATCGGCCGGGTGTAGGGATCCCAGCTGGCAAGCTTGGTACCGCGCTTTACAGTATCGCCTTCGTCGACGAAGAGCCGGGCACCATAGGCAATTTTATGTGCAGCCAATTCCTTGCCTGACTGATCGGAGATCAAAATTGCCATGATGCGGCCGGTCGAGATGTTCTGGCCTTTCGAATCCTTGGCAATCGCACGGTTCTTGATTTTGATCGTACCGTTGAAGTTGCTGTCGATGAACGAGCTGTCGACGAGGTTCGCCGTGCCGCCGATGTGGAAGGTACGCATCGTGAGCTGCGTACCCGGTTCACCGATCGACTGAGCGGCGATAACGCCAACAGCTTCACCGATGTTGACCGGAGTACCGCGTGCGAGATCGCGTCCATAGCACTTGCCGCACACGCCAAGTTCGGCTTCGCAGGTCAAGACCGAGCGAATGCGGATTTCCTGGATTTCGGCTTTCGCAATGGCTTCGCCGTGACGCTCGACGATGAGGTCGCCGTCCTTGATGATCAATTCGCCCGTGACAGGGTGCTTGATGTCTTCGGCAGCCGTGCGGCCCAGCACGCGCGCAGCAAGAGTGACAATCACTTGTCCAGCATCGACAACAGCCTGAACGTTGATGCCATCTGGCGTTCCGCAATCTTCTTCTGAAATGATTGCGTCCTGTGCCACGTCGACCAGACGACGCGTCAGATAACCCGAGTTCGCAGTCTTCAAGGCCGTATCGGCCAGACCCTTACGGGCACCATGGGTTGAGTTGAAGTACTCAAGAACGCTGAGCCCTTCCTTAAAGTTCGAGATGATGGGCGTTTCGATGATTTCGCCTGAAGGCTTGGTCATCAAACCGCGCATACCGGCGAGCTGCTTCATTTGCGCCGGAGAACCGCGCGCTCCTGAATGGCTCATCATATAGACCGAGTTGATCTGCTTATCGCGGCCCGTCACCGGGTCCTTTTCGACGGCGGAAATGCGGTCCATCATTTCTTTTGCGATCTGATCGGTACACTTCGACCAGGCGTCAACAACCTTATTGTACTTCTCAAGCCTAGTGATCAGACCGTCCTGATACTGCTGCTCGAAATCGCGCACTTCGTTGTTGGTCTTTTCGACAATCTTCGCCTTGGATGCTGGAATCTGCATGTCGTCCTTGCCGAACGAAATGCCCGCCTTAAACGCGTGATGGAAGCCCAGCTGCATGATGCGGTCGCAGAAGATCACCGTCTCCTTCTGGCCACAGTTCCGGTAGACCGCGTCGATCATGCCGGAGATGTTCTTCTTGGTCAGCATCTGATTGACGAGCGCGAACTTCACGCCCGGCTGCTTTGGCAGCAATTCGCCGAGGATCAGACGGCCCGGAGTTGTCTCATGGATCTCGATGACCGGCTCGTTCTTGTCGTTGACCGTGCGGAACCGGCCGCGCACCTTGGCGTGCAAAGTCACCGCGCCAGCAGCGAGTGCGTGGTGGATTTCCGAGACGGAACCGAACAACATGCCTTCGCCCGGCTCTTTTTCGTGCTGAAGCGAAAGGTAGTAGAGGCCTAGAACGATATCCTGTGACGGCACGATGATGGGGTGGCCGTTTGCGGGATGCAGAATGTTATTCGTCGACATCATCAGGACGCGCGCTTCAAGCTGGGCTTCCAAGCTCAGCGGAACGTGCACGGCCATCTGGTCGCCGTCGAAGTCGGCGTTAAAGGCTGCGCAAACCAGCGGATGCAGCTGGATCGCCTTGCCTTCGATCAGTTGTGGTTCAAACGCTTGAATGCCCAAGCGGTGCAGCGTCGGCGCGCGGTTGAGCAACACGGGATGCTCGCGAATGACTTCGTCGAGCACGTCCCATACTTCAGGTTTTTCTTTCTCAACAAGCTTCTTGGCTTGTTTTACGGTTGCCGCCTGACCAAGCGTTTGCAAGCGCGCGTAGATGAACGGCTTGAAGAGTTCGAGAGCCATTTTCTTGGGCAGGCCGCACTGATGCAACTTGAGTTCGGGACCAACCACGATAACCGAACGGCCGGAGTAATCGACGCGCTTGCCAAGCAAGTTCTGACGGAAGCGGCCCTGCTTGCCCTTCAGCATGTCGGCCAAGGACTTGAGAGGACGCTTGTTTGCGCCGGTGATGACGCGGCCGCGGCGGCCGTTGTCGAAGAGAGCGTCAACCGCTTCCTGTAACATGCGCTTTTCGTTGCGGATGATGATGTCGGGCGCGCGCAGTTCCATGAGCCGCTTCAGACGATTATTGCGGTTGATGACGCGGCGGTAAAGATCGTTGAGATCCGACGTCGCGAAGCGACCCCCGTCAAGGGGAACAAGCGGACGCAATTCCGGCGGAATGACCGGCACTTGGGTCAGGACCATCCACTCAGGGCGATTGCCGGATTCGATAAAGGCTTCGATGACCTTCAAGCGCTTGCCGAGCTTCTTCGGCTTCAACTCAGTCGTCGCCTCTGAGATTTCCTGGCGAAGATCAACTGCGATCTTCGGCAAGTCCATGGCGGACATGATTTCGCGGATCGCTTCTGCACCAATTCCGGCTGTAAAGCTGTCGGCACCGTACTCCTCGATGGCCGCATTGTATTGGTCTTCGGTCAGCAGCTGCTTTTCATTGAAGGGCGTCACGCCCGGCTCGATAACAATATAGTTCTCGAAATAGAGGACGCGCTCGAGATCCTTGAGCGCCATGTCGAGCAAAAGGCCGATGCGCGACGGCAGCGACTTCAGGAACCAGATGTGGGCGACGGGCGCGGCCAGTTCGATATGCCCCATGCGCTCGCGGCGCACTTTGGCGAGCGTGACTTCGACGCCGCACTTTTCACAGATGAGACCCTTGTACTTCATGCGCTTGTACTTGCCGCACAAGCACTCGTAATCCTTGATCGGCCCGAAGATGCGCGCGCAGAACAGTCCGTCGCGCTCAGGTTTGAACGTGCGGTAGTTGATCGTTTCAGGCTTTTTGATCTCGCCATACGACCACGACAGGATGTCGTCAGGTGACGCGATCGAAATCTTGATCTGGTCAAACGCCGGCACCGGCGCCTGCGCCTTGAAGATGTTGGTGATTTCGTTCATCTAGCTTCTCCTCGTGGGACCGGCGGGGGTTGGCCTCGTCCCTCAATCTTGGCTTTACTCATGGACGATTGCCTCTCCCCGCACAGCAGGGAGAGGCGTCTTTATTGTGGCTACTCGGCTGCCGGAGGCAGCTGGATCTGCGGCTCGGGTTCCGGCGGCGCAACCTCAGGCGGCGGCGCTTCAGTGTTGATGAGCTCGACGTTCAAGCCGAGTGCCCGCATTTCCTTGACAAGCACGTTGAAGCTTTCCGGAACGCCAGCTTCAAACGCATCGTCGCCTCTGACGATCGATTCGTAGACCTTCGTGCGGCCTGCGACGTCGTCCGATTTGACTGTGAGCATTTCCTGCAGCGTGTACGCCGCGCCGTAGGCTTCGAGCGCCCAGACTTCCATTTCTCCGAAGCGCTGACCGCCAAACTGCGCCTTGCCGCCCAACGGCTGCTGAGTGACGAGCGAGTATGGTCCGATCGAACGGGCGTGGATCTTGTCGTCGACGAGATGGTGCAGCTTCAGAACGTATTTGTAGCCAACGGTCACTTTGCGGTCGAATGGTTCGCCCGTGCGGCCGTCGTGCAGGGTGACCTGGCCGGACGAGTTGAAGCCAGCCATTTCCAGCATCTCAACGATGTCTTTCTCGCGCGCGCCATCGAACACCGGCGTTGCGATTGGAACACCGCCGCGCAGGTTTTCGGCTAGCGACGCAAGCTCCTCGTCCTTGATGTTGGCCTTGAACTCGTTGGGGCCATAAATGCGGATCATCTGTTCGCGCAGCGCTTTACCTTGTCCGCTTTCGTGGTACTTCTCCAGTGCATCATCGATCACGCGGCCAAGTCCGCGGCATGCCCAGCCCATGTGCGTTTCGAGAATTTGTCCGACGTTCATGCGGCTCGGAACACCCAAGGGGTTCAAGACGACATCAACCGGCGTGCCATCTTCAAGGAATGGCATATCTTCCGACGGGACGATCATCGACACGACGCCCTTGTTGCCATGACGGCCGGCCATCTTGTCGCCCGGCTGAATTTTGCGCTTCACGGCAACGAAGACTTTGACCATCTTCATGACGCCGGGCGGCAGTTCGTCGCCGCGCTGGAGTTTATCGACCTTATCGACGAAGCGGCGCTCAAGACCCTTCTTGGCTTCTTCGTATTGCTTCTGAATGGCCTCAACTTCGGCCATTGCCTTCTCTTCCTTAAGGCCGATTTCCCACCACTGACTGCGGGGAATATCGTCGAGAATTTCCTGGTTAACTTCGGCGCCCTTCTTGGCGGCCTTGGGTCCCTTGGAAACTTCCTTGCCCATCAGCGCATCTTTCAAACGCGCGTAGACGTTTCGGTCGAGGATCTGCATTTCGTCGTCGCGGTCTTTTGCGAGACGCTCGATCTCTTCGCGTTCGATTGCCATGGCGCGCTCGTCTTTTTCGACGCCGTGGCGGTTGAAGACGCGCACCTCAACGATGGTGCCGGAAACGCCCGGCGGCAGCCGGAGCGAGGTATCGCGAACGTCGGAGGCCTTTTCGCCGAAGATGGCGCGGAGCAACTTTTCTTCCGGCGTCATTGGACTTTCGCCCTTGGGCGTAATCTTGCCAACGAGAATGTCGCCAGGATGCACTTCCGCGCCGATATAAACGATGCCGGCTTCGTCGAGATTCTTCAGCGCTTCTTCCGAGACATTCGGGATGTCGCGTGTGATTTCCTCAGGGCCAAGCTTGGTGTCACGGGCCATGACTTCGAATTCTTCGATGTGGATCGAGGTGAACACGTCTTCAGAGACGACGCGCTCGTTCATCAAAATCGAGTCTTCAAAGTTGTAGCCCATCCACGGCATGAACGCGACGAGCACGTTCTTGCCGAGCGCCAGCTCGCCGAACTCGGTCGATGGACCGTCGGCGATGATTTCGCCCGACTTGACAGAGTCACCGACGTTCACCAGCGGACGCTGATTGATACATGTATTCTGGTTCGAGCGCTGGAACTTGCGCAACCGGTAGATATCGACGCCCGACTTTGAGGGATCGGTTTCTCCCGTCGCACGAATAACGATACGGGTCGCGTCGACCTGATCGACGATGCCCGTGCGGCGCGCAGCGATGGCAGCGCCCGAATCCCGCGCTACGCGATCTTCCATGCCGGTGCCAACCAGCGGCGCTTCCGCCTTGATCAACGGCACAGCCTGGCGCTGCATGTTCGAGCCCATGAGAGCCCGGTTCGCGTCGTCATTCTCAAGGAACGGAATGAGTGCGGCGGCAACTGACACGAGCTGCTTCGGCGAAACGTCGATGTAATCGACCTTGTCGGGCGTCACGAGAAGAACGTCGCCCGAGAAACGGCAGGTGATGAACTCGCCGGTCAGCTTGCCCTTGGCGTCGATTTCGGCATTTGCCTGGGCGACGTGGTGGCGCATTTCTTCCATGGCCGAGAGGTAGACGACCTCGTCCGTCACCTTGGAGTTCACAACCTTGCGGTAGGGGCTTTCAATGAAGCCGTATTTATTGACGCGCGCGAAAGTCGCGAGGCTGTTGATCAAACCGATGTTCGGCCCTTCCGGCGTTTCAATCGGGCAGATACGGCCGTAGTGCGTTGGATGCACGTCGCGGACTTCAAAGCCCGCGCGTTCGCGCGTCAGACCACCCGGTCCAAGCGCCGAGAGACGGCGCTTATGGGTAATTTCCGACAATGGATTGGTCTGGTCCATGAACTGCGAAAGTTGGGACGAGCCGAAGAATTCGCGGACCGCGGCCGCTGCGGGCTTGGCGTTGATCAAGTCCTGCGGCATGACCGTGTCGATATCGACCGAACTCATGCGCTCTTTGATGGCGCGTTCCATGCGCAATAGACCGACGCGATACTGATTTTCCATCAACTCGCCGACCGAGCGCACACGGCGGTTGCCGAGATGGTCGATGTCGTCGATTTCACCCTTGCCGTCGCGCAGATCGACTAGCGTTTTGACGACCGCGAGAATGTCTTCCCGGCGTAGGACGCGCATGGTGTCGGGTGCGTCGAGTTCGAGACGCATGTTCATTTTTACGCGGCCAACAGCCGAGAGATCGTAGCGTTCGCTATCGAAGAACAGGCCATGGAACAGGGCGGTGGCGGCTTCGATCGTCGGCGGTTCGCCGGGGCGCATGACCCGGTAAACGTCCATCAGCGCTTCTTGGCTGTTGGCGTTCTTGTCAATATTGAGCGTGTTGCGGATAAACGCTCCGATATTGATGTAGTCGATGTCGAGGATGTGGAATTCCTTGACCTTTTGCTCTTTCAGTTCAGCCAACAAATTTGCGTCGAGTTCGTCGCCAGCCTCTGCGAAGATTTTGCCGGTTTCGAGATCGACGATATCTTCGGCGATGAAACGTCCAGCAAGGTCGTCGGCCGAGACCAGGATTTCCTTCAGTCCCGACTCAGCCAATTCGCGTGCACGGCGCGCTGTAATCTTCTCTCCCTGGCGCGCAATAATCTCGCCCGACTTTGCGTCGGCGAGATCGGATTGCGGAGTCATGCCGCGGAATTTCTCGGGCACGAAAGGCAATTTCCAGCCGCGCTTCGATTCTTTTATGCCGATATGCTTGTAGAAGTGCGACAGGATCTGCTCGTCGTCGAGCCCCAGCGCGTACAGCATCGTCGTCACCGGCAATTTGCGCCGGCGGTCGATGCGAACGTAGACCATATCTTTTGCGTCAAACTCGAAATCGAGCCACGAACCGCGATAGGGAATGATGCGCGCAGCAAACAAGAGCTTGCCGGATGAATGGGTTTTGCCGCGGTCGTGATCGAAGAACACACCTGGCGAGCGGTGCATCTGGGAAACGATGACGCGCTCGGTGCCGTTGATGATGAAGGTGCCGTTCGATGTCATCAAGGGCATATCGCCCATATAGACGTCTTGTTCCTTCACGTCCTTGATCGACTTCGAGCCCGTCTCTTCGTTCACGTCAAACACGATGAGACGCAGCTTCACCTTGAGCGGCGCGGAGTAGGTCATGTCGCGCTGCATACACTCGTCGGTATCGAACTTCGGTGCTTCGAATTCATAGCGCACAAACTCAAGCGTCGCCTTGCCGGCAAAGTCCGAGATTGGAAACACGGATCTGAAAACAGACTGCAAGCCGAAATCGTCAAGACGCCCGCCGGGCGGCTCTTTGACCATCAAGAAGTCATCGTAGGATGCTTTCTGCACCTCAATCAGGTTCGGCATCTCGGCAACTTCACCGATTGAACCGAATTTTCTCCTGATACGCTTGCGGCTGGGAAGGGTGTGAGCCATGTCCGCTCCTTCATTCTTTTCGATGCGGGAGGGGGTTTCCCGCGAACCTTAAAAACGTAACCACCGGCCATTGAGATGAGAGGAGAGTTCCTCTCGAAACGGCTCACCGGAAGATCCTTTTTGGGGTTTCACCCAAGAGGACCCTCCGGAAAACCGTCTGTTAGGCAACGCGGCCCGGGCAGCGGGCGACAGCAATAACTGCTGCCCGCTGCCTGTTGGCCAATTGCCTTACTTCACTTCAACAACAGCGCCCTGATCTTCGAGCTGCTTCTTGAGCTTGGCAGCCTCATCCTTCGAGACGCCTTCCTTAACTGCTTTGCCGCCGGCTTCAACGAGGTCCTTAGCTTCCTTGAGGCCAAGACCCGTGATGGCGCGGACTTCCTTAATGACGTTGATCTTCTTGTCGCCGCCCGCCTTCAGGTACACGGTGAACTCGGTCTGCTCTTCGACAGCAGCTGCGGCAGCGCCAGGAGCGGCGGCCACAGCGACAGCAGCGGCGGCGGACACGCCCCACTTTTCTTCGAGCATCTTTGCAAGTTCGGCAGCTTCAAGAACGGTCAGGCTCGACAGTTCATCAACGATTTTTTCGATCTTAGACATAAGCAACGTCCTTCCGGTTTGAACTTTGGTGGTGAGTGCAGCCATTTGGGCTGCGTTGAGCAATCAATAATCCCTTGCGGGGCCGTCCACATTTCCAGCAGTTCAGCCTTTCGCAGCCTTCGCCTGAATGACACGTGCGAGCTTGGCTCCCGGCTCTTTGACGGTCCGGGCGATTTTCGTCGCCGGAGCATTCAAGAGTCCGATCAGCTTTGCGCGCAGCTCATCGAGCGACGGCAGTTCGGCGAGTGCTTTCACGCCCTTCGCGTCAAGGATGGTCTTGCCCATCGCGCCGCCGAGGATGACGAGTTTCTCATTCCCCTTTGCGTACGCAACGGCAGCCTTGGCTGCTGCGATCGGATCCTTCGAAAAGGCCAAAATAGTCGGCCCCTTCATCAAACCCGAAAGCGGTTCAGCGTCGGTATCCTTAAGCGCGAGTTGCGCCAGCTTGTTCTTGGCCACTTTCACAGTTCCGCCGGCGTCTTTGACCTTCCTGCGGAAATCTGCCGATTGAGCAGCCACCATGCCGGTGTTGTGGGCGACAACCACCAGGCCTGTGCTTTTCAGCACGCCATGGAGATTATCAATGAGCTCACGTTTCGCGGCTCTATCCACGTCTCGTCTCCTTGCTGCGAGGACAATTGTCCTCGCGGGTTGCACCTTGTGCCGTCTTACCGTTTGACGGGCGAAGCGGCGGTTGGTCTGTCCTTCACGCCGCGTGCCTCATGAAGAGGCGGCACGGTGCCGACCCAGAAGATTCAAACCGGATCAACCAGCATGCGCTGTAAAATCCGATCCCCTTCTGTCTCATGCGGGCTCTCAAAATGAGAGACTTAAGCGTCGCGCGGCATTGCCACTCTTCACACCCACAATCTCGGACAGTACCGAACCGGAGTTTCGAGGCCCCGGTCCGGGGTTTTCCGGGTTGCCCCGGAATTCTTGTATTGGCTTAAATGACTGGACCCGACGACACAGTCGCCGGATCGAGCTTCAGGCCTGGGCCCATGGTCGAGGATACCGATACCTTCTTCAGGTACGTACCCTTTGAACCCTGCGGCTTAGCCTTCACGACGGCATCCACGAATGCCTTGATGTTTTCGACCAGCGCCTGCTCGGTAAAGCTCGCCTTGCCAACACCTGCATGCACGATGCCGGCCTTCTCGACGCGGAACTCGACCGAACCGCCCTTGGCACCTTTGACAGCACCAACGACGTCCATAGTCACGGTTCCAACACGCGGGTTCGGCATAAGGCCGCGCGGACCCAACACCTTACCCAAGCGGCCGACGAGACCCATCATGTCGGGTGTCGCGATGCAGCGATCAAAGTTGATCGTGCCTTTCGAAACGAGTTCGACGAGATCTTCCGCGCCAACGATATCTGCGCCAGCTGCCTTGGCTTCGTCAGCCTTTGCACCCTTCGCAAACACCGCAACGCGCGCTGTCCGGCCGGAGCCATTCGGCAGGTTGCACACGCCGCGCACCATCTGGTCGGCGTGCTTGGGATCGACGCCCAGGTTCATGGCGATTTCGATTGTTTCATCGAATTTCGCCTTCGCCCGTGCTTTGATGATCTTTATAGCCTCATCGACAGCATAGGACTTGCCGACCGGAAGACCGGCCTTGACCGTGAACATGCGCTTACCGCCTGCAAGGCGGGTTTCCTTGGCCTTGTCGGCACTCACTGCTGGTTTTTTGTCAGCTTGTTTGTCAGCCATGGGTTACTCCACCACCTTGAGGCCCATCGAGCGGGCGCTGCCGGCGAGCGTACGCGCGGCGGCGTCGATGTCGCTGGTGTTCATGTCTTTCAACTTGCCCTTCGCAATTTCTTTGAGCTGCGCCATCGTCACCTGACCGGCAACGACGCGACCCGGCTCTTTCGAGCCCGAACCACCCTTGCCTGTCGGCTTCAAACCTGCGGCCTTCTTGATGAGGAAGGTTGCCGGAGGATTGCGCATTTCAAACGTGAACGAGCGGTCGGAGTAGACCGTAATCTTCACCGGGATGGGCGTGCCCTGCTCGAGATCCTTCGTCTTGGCGTTGAAGGATTTGCAGAATTCCATAATGTTGACGCCGCGCTGGCCGAGCGCGGGACCAATCGGCGGCGACGGATTCGCCGCGCCAGCTGGCACCTGAAGATTGATATAGCCGTCGATTTTCTTCGCCATGGTCTCCCCTAAGCGTTACGGGTGCCTCGCCTCGACGAAAGGCTTGTCACCCAGGGTTAGCGGTTCAACGGGCCTTGCTTCAAAACCGAAGCGCGGCCCTCCCGCACAACACCGCATCAGAAACAATCTTCTTCTGCGGGCCCGGCACGACGTGCCGGAATTCTTGTAGTTTCAATCGCGGACTGACACTGATCTCAGGTCGCGATCTTCTCAACTTGGCCAAACTCAAGTTCAACCGGTGTCGGCCGGCCAAAAATCGAAACGGCCACTTTGACGCGCGAACGTTCTTCATCGACTTCTTCCACGACACCCGTGAAGGAAGCGAAGGGACCATCCGCGACTTTGACGTTTTCCCCGATCTCGAACGTGATCGTGGGCTTGGGACGCTCGACGCCTTCCTTCACCTGGTGAAGGATGCGCATCGCCTCGTCCTCGGAAATCGGCATCGGCTTATTGTCGGCGCCGAGGAAGCCTGTGACTTTGGGCGTGTTCTTGATGAGAACGAACGCCGCATCGGTCATTTTCATTTTGACCAGCACGTAGCCGGGAAGGAACTTGCGTTCCGCGTGAATTTTGCGGCCGCGTTTCACTTCGATGACATCTTCCGTCGGCACGACGATATCTTCGAACAAATGATCGAGCCCACCCGCTTTCGCGCGCTCGCGGATGGCATCCGCCACCTTGCGCTCGAAATTCGTGTAAGCGTGCACGATGTACCAGCGCGTGCCGGCAACCGTTTTGTTTTCTTCGCGTGCTTGCGCGACAGCCATCGTCAATTGCCCTCTCGCCTCAAGTCCGTCAGGCCCCAAAACCCAAGACGAGGCGTACGATCCAGCTCAAAGTCTGATCCACCAACAAAAAGAAAAGAGAGGCGAGCGCGACCATGATGAGCACCATCAAAGTCGTGATCGAAACCTCTTTGCGCGTTGGCCAGGTGACTTTGGCAACTTCTTGCCTGACTTCCTGCATAAACGCGATCGGGTTCAACTTCGCCATCAATCTGCAATCCTTAGCACACATGCGACAACTCGCCGCAACCTGCCCCAGGGTTTCTGAGGCCGGCGCCACGAGCCGGTCTGGAACGAGTGGCAGGGGCGGCAGGTCTCGAACCTGCGACCTTCGGTTTTGGAGACCGACGCTCTACCAATTGAGCTACACCCCTACGAGCGCCTCAAACACAGCGCTTGAGAAGGCTCTCTTGTTCCAGGGTCCGTCTCCTTAGACTAAGTCAATTGGTTTGTCACTTGGGGGTGGGCGCGGTTTTTTCAACCAGGCTATTGGACTATCGGATGGGCTCGATCACGACGGCAGTGCCGTAGGCCAACACTTCAGTTACAGCCGCGGCAATTTCATTGGCGTCATAACGCATGCCGAGAATGGCATTTGCGCCCATATCCTGGGCATTCTTGACCAAAAGATCGAAGGCTTCCTGGCGGGTTTGTTCTGCGAGCTTGGTATAAACCGTGATGTTGCCGCCGAAGAAAATTTGGATGGCGGCACCAAGATTGCCCACGACCGAGCGCGAGCGCACAGTCAAACCCTTGACCATGCCGAGATTGCGCACGACGCGATGACCTTCGATTTCATTGATTGTGACGACGAGCATGTTCGGTGGTTTCCTTTGATCTCTCAATGGCGGCGACAGCATATATGGGCGCGTGCCCGTCATTTATCCAAGTTGTTGCGATCGATAAAGCGCAAGTTGCTGCAGGGCGTGGGTATCGGCATCTTCACGTGCGTGCCGGCCTTTGCCGCTGAGCAGCGGCCACTGGTAGAATTTAATGAAACCGTTGAGTTTTTCGGCGACCGCCGCCATCGTGGGCAATCGCCCCTGGTCGAGCTGATCTTCGACATAGGTCAACCTCATCTCCGTCATCCGGTTCTTGGTGCGCGCTTCGCCTTCGGCCAAATAATTGTTCCCGATAACGACGTCCCGTTGGGTCGGGCCGCGCTTGCCGGCGAAATAGGTGAGGCCCAAATCCGGCTGTTCCGCATCGCAGCGTTCCAGAACCAGTTGCGGCGCCGTCTTGTTGGCCGCCGCCCATAAAAGCTGTTCTCCATCGCCATAAAGAAGCCGCGTGCGGTCTGGCTGCTGCCATCATAGTCGGCACATAGAGTGCAAAGCCGAAGTACTTCGCGATACGAGTTGCGGATCGAGGTGCGAATTTCACGCGCGATCTCCCGGAATTCGTCGAGGACATCGGGCGCGCCTTGGTTTTTCAGGCGCTCCTTGTCGACGTAGAAGCCTTTTGTCAGAATCTGAACCAGGCGTTCCGTTGCCCAAATGCGGAACATGGTCCCCTGCTTCGAGCCGACCCGATAACCGACTGAAATCATGACGTTTAGATTGTAGGTCTCGATCTGCCGCTTAACTTGGCGCGCTCCCTCATTGGCAACTCTTTCAATTATTGAAACAGTTGCCGCCGCATCGAGTTCATTTTCCTCGAAGACATTCTTGATATGGCGGCTGATACTGGGAACATTCGACCCCGAACATTTCCGCCATTTGGGCCTGCGTCGCCCAGAACGTGTCTCCCTCATAGCGAAGATCGACATTGATTCCATTATCCGTCGCGAAGATTAGGGCGCGGTGGCCGGTGTCGTCTTCGACGAGGCGGACTTTATCGCTGGCCTGTTGCTCTTCCGGCGGCTCGGCGGCGCCGGCTTGACCCAGCTGCTCGACGGCTTGGTCAATGCCTTTGGCGGCACCGGGCTTTTCTTGCTTCTGCTTCGATTTTGCCATTGGCCGCGCTCAGCTGTTCATTGGCATCTAAACATAGGCCAGCAGGCAGATAAGGCACTGGAGCGGATGAAGGGAATCGAACCCTCGTATGAAGCTTGGAAGGCTTCCGTTCTACCATTGAACTACATCCGCATTTTACTTTGATCGTGACGACACCCCTGTGGGGCGCCGGCCGCCACGATCTGCCGTTCGCCGCCGAAGCAACGCTGCTTCATATACAAGAATTTGCAAAAACTTGTATAGCCGAACGGCTTTTATGCCCTGTTTGACTCAATCAAACGGCGGTTTGGTGGAGAGGGCTGGTTTCGAACCAGCGTAGGCATAGCCAACGGATTTACAGTCCGTCCCCTTTAACCACTCGGGCACCTCTCCAAACCGCCTTGGACACTCGGACACGCCGTAAGTCCCAAACGAAAGCGCCCTGCCGGATTGGGCAGGGCCTTGGGTGCGTTATCTTCGCGGGGGCCTTTCCTGTCAATCGGAAAAGCGGCATGGTCCCGTTCCCTGGCAAATTGCGGCAGAACGCCGTCGCCCGGCTAATTTCGAGGCGTATTCTGAGCAAAGACCCCAGTAAAAAATCGTCTAGCAAAAAACCTTGGCATGGCAAACCACGCGGCGATGCGCCGGGGCGCAAGCATTTTTTCAAGCGCGGCGGCGTACCAGGCAAGCGCCCAGAAGGGCACGAGCACCGCGACCGGCGCGATGGCACGCGCGCTGAGGATGGACCCCTTCGGCTCTTTGGCCTGCACGCGGTTGAAGCCGCGCTACGTAACCCGCTGCGCAAAAAGAATAGACTGGTCCTGACTGAAAATGCCGAGTTGCGGCTCATCGAAGCCATGGGACCACTCACCTTCAAGATTGAACACGTCTCCCCCCGCGATCTCGACAAGATCCTCGGAGCCGATGCCGTGCATCAGGGCGCCATGCTCGAAACTGAAGACCTGCCGGAGCCCGATTTCACGGATCTCGTCGAAAACGCCAATGGCCGCCCGCTCATCGTTCTTGATCAGGTGACCGACCCGCACAACGTCGGCGCGATCCTACGTTCAGCCGCCGTGTTCGGTGCCGCAGGCCTCGTCATGACCCGGCGCCATAGCCCGCCCCTCAATGGCGTGTTGGCAAAATCGGCGTCCGGCGCTTTGGAACTTGTGCCCGTTGCGCTGGTTACGAATTTATCGCGCGCACTCGAAGACCTGAAAGAAGTTGGGTTTCACGTCATCGGGCTCGATGGCACGGCTGAAGCGCGCCTTGAAGCCACCGATTGGTCGCGCCCGACGGCACTTGTTATGGGTGCCGAGGGCAAGGGCTTGCGACGCTTGACGGCAGAAAATTGCCACCTTCTCGTCAGCATCACGACCGACGGCCCGATCGAAAGCCTCAATGTGTCGAACGCTGCAGCCATCGCGCTTCATACCGCGGCACTTTCAAGGCTTGGCGGCTGAGGGCCACCCCGGAACGAAAAACGCCAGCGCAACCAACGCTGGCGTTATAAATTTCAGTCGTGACGAGGTTCACTCGCAAATGAGCGGGCGCTCGCAGACGTAGCGGCCACCACGGCAGACCGTGTCGCCCCAACGATTTTCGAAGCACCGGCGTCCCGCCCAATGGCATTCGCGCTGGCCATAATAGCAAGCCTCACCATCGTCGTCATAAGACGAATATGAGTGATGGCGTCCGCGCGCATTGGCAGCCGCACCAAGAATTCCAAGGCCAATGATGCCAGCAGCTGCGCCTAGCGCAAAATTACGTCCACCGTGGCGACGTCCCGCCTCAGCGTCTTGTGCCGCCGTTGCTGCAAAACCAAAAGCCATAACTAACGCCATCAGAGCGTGTGTGATTTTCTTGAACATGGGTCTCTCCCCAGTGCTGGCCGCCCACCGCGGCGATTTCAGTTTAAAGATCTCTCAGGGGCCGTGCGTCCCCATGAGCTAAGTATCGGCTATCGCGCATGAATGTGGCATGAACGGGTGCAAACCTTGGGGATCGCAAGGCCGCACCCGCTCACAATTGCTCACGTCTGCGAGACGTTCTTACCAGTCGCCGCGGCGATGACCGCCATGATGACGGCGGTGCCATTCGACATGACGGTAGCCGCGCTTTGGCGCGCCCCAGGCTGCATAATAGGGCGGCAAGTGGTGCCGATTGCGGCGAACCGTGTGCGCCGGACGCCAGTAGTTCGAGTTGTAATAGGGATAATACCCGCGCGGACGATAACTGTAGGCGTATGGGTCGGTCGCGCCGTGGCGCAGATAGACGTGATTGTAGCGCGGGTAATAGACCCAATGACGCACGGTGCGCATGTTGTCCCAGCCGCGCGGCTGGTCGGGTCGATCCCAGTGGAAGGCAGAAGCTGGTTCGGGGCTGGCAATCACAAGGGACATCAGTCCAAGGACCGCAATCAGGAGGCTCTTCAAACGCATTACTCGTACTCCTCGATATCCGGGCAAGGGTTGCAAACGAAAACCCGGTAAACGCAGCAGTAACCTTTGCCGAAGAATAGCTAACGAAAGGTTACGTTGCATCTCCAATTTGCACGGCCGCAAGACTGAGTGACGCTTCGCCCGAGCGAGAGAACCCCGGCCAAGCAAGCATCTGTTAAGCAATTGAACACCCTCTACCGCCAAGACTGATACTTGCCGATTCGGCTCTCTCAGCCGTGCGGGCACAAACGCGCCAAAAACGCAGTCAGATGCGGACGTTAGGGGCTCAAGACTTGTGACTCAACGAAAAGACAAAAAGGAACAAGATCACGAGCGCATGACGGCGGCCATGCGCCGTCTCGAAGAGCTATTGCAAGACCCAGGTCCTGGCATCGTCGTGACACCCATCGGTACACCTGAAGATGCAGCACCAGTTCGCAATTCTGCGCAAACATTTCAGCAGCCAAATGCAACTGAAGCACCGGCACGTGAGGCTGTTGCCAAGTCAGCCACGAACAAATCAGACAAGATTGCCGCCGGTCCGAAGGCACCTCCTCAGAGACCAGCCCCGGCCGCCGCAAAAGAAGCATCAAAGCCCAAAGAGATTCCTGGCCTGAAAGGGTTTTCGCCGACACGGTCAAGCGCCGGACTATTCGGCCTCTGCTTGCGATGGATGCTGGGCTCTGAAGAAACCGAAGTCAAAAATGCTGTGCGCGCCAGCCGCCGCGCATTGAACGCTACTTTTATTTTCAGTGCCGTCATCAATGTCTTGATGCTCGCCGGCCCGCTTTTCATGCTGCAGGTCTACGACCGTGTGTTGACGTCGGGATCGTTCCCGACACTCATCGCGCTATCCGCCATCACTGCCGTCCTTTACGGCATCATCGGCATGCTCGAACTTGCCCGCTCGCGCATCATCAGCCGCGTTGGTGCCGAAATCGATCAGCGATTGAGCGATCGGATTTTTGAAGCGTCCTTGCGCAAGAGCCTCGCAACGCAGGGCGCAGCCACTCCCGCCATTCGCGAGCTCGATAGTTTCCGCCAATTCATCGCCGGACCCGCACCACTCACCTTCTTCGACGCGCCTTGGACGCCTATCTATCTACTCGTTATTTTCATGACCCACTGGATGCTCGGCGTTGCCGCTACGATCGGCACAATCATTCTGCTCGGCCTGGCCTGGGCAAGTGAGCAAAGCGGGCGCGAACCTCTAAAGCAAGCTGGCATCGCCGTCACAAAAAGCCTGGAAATGGCGGAAACAGGGCAGCGCAACGCCGAGGCCATCACTGCGATGGGTATGCTGTCGTCATACCGCAAGCGCTGGCAGGTGTTGAACGAAGAGGGTCTGGGCTGGCAGTTACTCGCTTCCGACCGGCTCGGAGGACTTTCTGCGCTGACGAAAGCCATGCGCCTTCTGTTGCAATCGTTGATGCTGGCCATCGCCGCAGGCCTAGCCGTCAATGGCGCGATCTCGCCTGGCGCCATCATTGCGGCAACCATTATTTTCGGACGCGCGCTCGCTCCTGTTGAACAAGTGATCGGCCACTGGCGTGGCTTCATCAAGTCGCGCGAAAGCTACTACAGGCTTGAAGAAATTCTGACCTACGCACCACCTGAGCGAAACAGAACGCAATTGCCGCGTCCCAAGGGCGTCCTTGACGTGCAGAACATCCGCGTTGCGGCGCCGGAAACGCGCAACGTCATTTTGAACGGTCTATCATTCACGGCTATGCCTGGCCAAATGCTGGCCATCATCGGACCGAGTGCGTCGGGCAAATCAACGCTCGTGCGATCGCTTGTTGGACTATGGCCGACATTTGCGGGTGCAATACTTCTCGATGGCGCGCGTCTCGATCAATGGCACCCTGAAGACCTTGGCCGCCACATCGGTTATTTGCCGCAAAGCGTTGAGTTGTTTGCCGGCACTGTGAAGCAGAATATCGCCCGCTTCCGCGACGACGCGAGCGATG
Source organism: uncultured Alphaproteobacteria bacterium (assembly GCA_963764605.1). Taxonomy (GTDB): domain Bacteria; phylum Pseudomonadota; class Alphaproteobacteria; order Rhizobiales; family Hyphomicrobiaceae; genus Hyphomicrobium_B. The sequence goes on along the minus strand of CAVXTJ010000008.1, from coordinate 51,360 downwards.
AAGAAGTGGTTGAAGCCGCCAAACAGGCACACGCACACGAACTCATCTTGGCTTTGCCGCGCGGTTATGAAACAGAACTCGGCACATTCGGATCATATCTTTCGGGCGGTCAGCGCCAGCGCCTTGCCCTGGCCCGCGCCTTATTCGGAACGCCGCCACTTGTTGTTCTCGACGAACCCAATTCAAATCTCGACCGCCCTGGAGACGAAGCCTTGTCGGCGGCCATCGACGGGATGCGTAAGCGCGGCCAGACCGTCATTCTCGTCTCCCATCGTGTCCAAGCTATTGGAAAAGCGGACCTCTTGCTATTCGTCGAAAAGGGACAGCAGCGCGCTTTTGGCCCACGCAACGATGTCATGAAATTGTTTCAAGGGCCCACCGCTCCGTCCGGAACCGCCACAGCCGGATCTCCCGTTGAAGAACGGCGCGCCACGCCTCGCAGCGAAACTCCCTCCAAAACGGCAGGGAGCGAAAGCTGATGAAACTCCCCTCTCTCTTGAGCATTCTGTCGCCGTCAACCACAGCGCAAGCCGACTGGCATTCAACCGAGCCATGGGTTGCCTATGGGATGAAGGTTGTGACTGTCTTGTGTTTCAGCTTGTTCTGCATGTCATTTCTGCCCGTGTCGGGTGCTGTCGTGACAACAGGGACCGTCACTATTGAAGGCGACTATCAGGCGGTACAACATCTCGAAGGAGGTATTGTCTCAAAGATCCTGGTGAAGAACGGAGACAAGGTCAGACAGGGCGACGTACTGGTCGATCTCGACAACACCCAATCTCTTGCCAGCATGTCGTCAACAACCAGCAAAGTTGCCGATCACGCGATCCAACAGGCGCGGCTCATTGCCGAACGCGACCGCCAGCCAAGCTTCGATTTGCCCGACGGCATCGACCTTTCAATTCCTGAGAACGCCGCGTTGATGGCGGCACAGAAAGCCTTATTCGATACAAGGCGCCTTTCGTATCTCGGACAGCAGAAAGTGCTCGCACAGAAGTTATCGCAGGCAGAGAGTGACCTGAAGGGTGTCGCCAGCCAACTGCAAGCACGCAAAAAAGAGCGCGAACTCAACGCCAAAGAACTGGCAACCGTCATGCCGTTGTTCGAAAAAGGCTATGTCAATCAGCAACGCCTCAGTCCTTTGCAGCGCGAAGCGGCGCGCCTCGATGGCGAGATCGGCAATCTGAAATCGGAAACGTCGAAACTCAAATCGGCCCGCGTGGAAGTTGAGGCCCGGCTTGCCCAAGCCGACAAAGAATATTCGCAACAGGCCGCCGAAGAGCTGCAAAAGGTACAAGCGGTTTTGGCTGAACAGCGAGAAACGAAGAAAGCCGTTTCAGACAAACTCGCGCGCACGGAAATCCGCGCGCCCGTCGACGGCATCGTTCACGCATTGACCATCCACACCGTAGGAGGCGTTCTGCCACCCGGCGGCACCATCGCGCAGATCATTCCGAGCGGAAAACAACTGCTGATCGAAGCACGCGTGGCACCGCAGGACATCGATAATATACACATCGCCCAAATCGCCTCAGTCCGCTTCTCGGCGTTTGACAGTCACACGACGCCACGCCTGGAGGGTCGCGTGCGCAAGGTTTCCGCTGCAGAATTGGCCGACAAAGAGGGCAAGTCCTATTTCACGGCTCAGATCGAAGTGACCCCGGAGGAGCTGCGAAAACTCGAAAGCAGCCAGCAACTCATTCCTGGAATGCCGGCAGAGGTTTATCTTGAAACCCGGTCGCGCACGATACTGTCGTACTTCATGAAGCCGCTCACGGATATGATGGCGCGCGCCTTCCGCGAAACCTGAAACCGCACAGCCTCCGCTGGTCTCAGTAGGCGTTTCGCATCGTCTTCCGCGATAGCATGGTCAGCATGACAATATAAATGTCGAACACGAGCGACCAGTTATCGATGTAATAGAGATCGTGCTCAACCCTTTGGCGCATTGATTCATCTGTCTCGGTCGCACCGCGGAATCCGTTGACTTGGGCCCAGCCGGTGATGCCAGGCTTGACGTTTAGACGCCGGGGATAGAGCGAAATTCTCTTTTCGAAGAACCGGTCGTGCGCGACAGCATGGGGCCTGGGACCAACGAGCGACATGTGCCCGCGCAATACATTGAGCAGCTGTGGCAGCTCATCGATGGACGTCTTCCGTAAGAACCGGCCGACGCGCGTCACCCGCCCGTCGTTCTGCGTAGCTTGCTGGACAATGTCGCCATCATCAAGTGTGGTCATGGTGCGAAACTTCCAGATCCCGAATTCTTCGAGATTGAAGCCGCGCCGGCGCTGGCGGAAGAACACTGGGCCACGGCCATCGAGTTTGATCAGGAGGGCCACGAGCAGAAATAGTGGCGACAGCAGAATGAGCGCGATACCCGCAAGGGAAATATCGAAAACACGCTTGGATAGAGCCTCAAACGGTCCCAGCGGTTCGCGGGTCAAAGAAAGTGTCGTTGCACGGCCAAAGCGGGCAACACGGGCGTCTTTGAAGCGCCCAATCAACCCGCCTGCGCCAAGATGTATGACGACGGGCAAAACACTGAAGGCCGAAATCGCCTTCTCGATAAAATCCGCACGGTACCAGGAGCTGGAGATCACAACATCCTCGATACCCAGCATGCGCGCATTGCAGATAGCGGCTTCGAGTTGGCTGGACACGTCGGCATCTGACGTGGCTGAGTCCGGGAGAACAACTCGCGATGCGACATACACACCCGACGTACCATCCGCCACTTCCCGTTCGAGCTTTGCAATATCCTCTTCGCGCCCGACCAGCATCAGGCGGCGGCGGCGCACCAGTCCGTACTCGATCAAAGTGCCAAGACTGCGATGCAGGACTGCATTAAGCGCAATCACCATGACCAATCCCGCGATGTAGAAAATCAACAACCAGCCGCGCGAGAACATCGCTGTGCTTTTCGTGAGAAATCCAACAACGGCAAGCGTTGCAAATGCCAAATTCCAAACCAAAAAAAGGCGGCTATTGCTGCGGCGGCCTTCCAGTAAGCTCTCAACTCCATATTCGTCCTGAATAAGAAAAGTCAGACCGAAGGCAAGTCCCGCCATTCCGCCGACGCTGGCGTAATTCTCAATGGCTCCAAAAGCGCTGTATGCTGCCAAATGATAAGTAATTCCTGTAAAAATTGCGACGAGAATGACAGCCACAACTTCCAGGATAAATGCGCTTGCAGCAAATGCCGTCCGCGACAGCGCAAAGCGCCCCGCATTCCCAAGACCCCGCGTCCCAGCACTACTTACGCGACTAAACACGATCTTGCACCCGCACTCTAACGGCCTCTAACCCTCGCACCTGCTTCACTGCTGGGTTCCGTAGTTATGTACTTATACTGACACTTAGCCCATCGAGCTAACACATTTGTGGCAATTTGCGCGATCAGTTAAAATCGCCTGCCAGAACACAACTGTTGCGCGCTGATGTACTAAATCGGCTTTCGAGCCTTCGCAAATAGTGCATGTCGCATTGTGGAGCTTCCGGCCAACCCATTTACATTGGCCGGGCACGCCCCTTGCAAATTAAACGGTTCAACCCCTCATACTTGGCTTATGTAGCCGTAAAAATGAGCAAAATTGAATTGAGCAACCTGCCTCCGCTATATACTGTCCCGGCAAAGAGATCAAAATGGTACAAATAGTCCCGAAACTTGGCACAATTCCATTTCCGAGATTGCCGCTCCAGAATGCGCTTCACATCGCGCCGGGTCAAACTGGCAGGACGAAGTCAAATCGCCCAGAGAGATCAACAGACATTGGAGGCTTGCTCGGTATCCTGGGGCGGAATTTATGGAAAATCGTCGCCTCGACATTAGCGGCGCTCACTCTTGCGCTAACCTATCTCGCATTTGCTACGCCACTTTACACGGCGACAGCGTCACTTTTTGTTGACCCAAGAACCCGCAAGATTGTCTCTGAAGAGGTCGTGCAAGGCGGCTTCGGCTCAGATTTGGCACTCGTTGAAAGCCAAGTCTCGATCCTGACATCCGACGCCGTTCTAAAGCGCGTCGTCGACAAGCTACAACTTGAAGCTGACCCTGAGTTTGCTCCGCCCCTCGGTCAGGGCGTGCTGTCGCGTATCAAGGCTCTCGTAATCCCGCGCGCCAGCGATCCTGATAAAACGGTCCAAGCCATCGCCGCTCTTTATCAAAACATCAAAGTAAAGCGCGCTCAGAAGACTTATGTGGTTGACGTCGATGTGTCTGCCTCCACCCCGATCAAGGCCCAGCGCGTCGCAGAAGCCGTCGTCGAAGCCTACCTTTCCGACCAAACTGCCGCCAAAGCCGCCGAAGCCAAGCGCGCCAACGGTCTGATTGACGCCCGTCTCGGCGAACTCCGTGAACAAGTGCGTCGGGCCGAAACCCGCGTCGATGACTTCAAGAAGACCAATAGGATTTTGACCTCTGAAGGCGGTATAGTCACGGAGCAGCAACTGTCGAAAATCAATAGCGAGTTGATAACCGCCCGCGCGGTCGCCGCCGAAAGCAAGGCCCGGCAAGAGCAGATCAACATTGTCCTGAAATCGGCGGCAGGTCCTGAGGTATTGCCCGATGCTATCCGTTCGGGGCTCATCCAGAAGCTTCGCGAGCAGTATGCCCAGGTTGCCCGGCGCGAAGCGTCGCTCAACTCGCAGCTCCAGCCACGTCATCCCGTACTCATCGACGTTCGCTCGCAGCTCAATGAGGTGAAGAGCCAGATTAACGCAGAGCTCAAGCGCATCGCCGCCTCGTCTCAGAGCGAATATCAAATCGCCTCCAGCCGGGAACGCGATCTGTCGTCTCAACTCGACCGCGCAAAGGAAGAAGTTACACGGTCGAACACGGCGCAAATTAAGCTCCGGGAACTTGAGCAAGAAGTCACGGCAAGCCGCGAGTTGCTGCGCATGTTCCTTGCCCGTGCCAAGGAAACACAGGAACAGCAGAACGTTTCGACGCCCGACGCACGTGTCATTACGGCGCCGTCCGTCCCCTCGAAGCCGTCAAAACCTATGACATGGCTGGTCCTGGCGTTAGGACTCCTCGGTGGCCTGGGACTTGGATTGGCCTCTGCCCTGGTCACCGACCATCTGGATAGAAGCCTGCGGACGGTCAAAGACCTCGGCGACGAAGTTGGCACATCGAACGTGTCCTCTATTCCCGAGTTAACGCCTGCAGGCGGCATTACCTCCCGCAAATCCAAAAACAAGGATCAACCTGAACGGGTCGAAGCCGCCCAGTTCAGCGATCTATTGACCGCCCTTGCTGACGTTAGCACGCATGACGATGGCCAATACCGGCAGTCCATTCTTCGCTTGCTCTCAAAGATCAAGAGCCGGCAGAAGCCTGCGCGCCCACATACGGTGTTGATCGCGTCCCCGTCGGCGAACGCCGGAAATTCGGCGACCACACTTGCGTTGGCTTATGCTGCCGCGCTTGCTGGAGAACGGGTCCTGTTGATCGACGCAACGTCCAGCAATCCAGAACTATCGAAGGTCTTCGCCACCTCGCTCAAGCAGACGAATGTCGTGGTCCTCGATAACAAGGAACATCTGGCTCAGATTACGACACGCGACGTCCGCTCCGGTCTGGTATTCCTGCCGATCGCCCTTGCCGATCTCCGAACTCTTAAACTGCAGCAGCGCCGCCGCTTGATCGCGGGGCTAAATGGACTGAGCCAGTCTTATGATCTCATCTTCATAGACGCGGGCGCGGTGCTTGAGGACGAAGCCACCACAAGCTTACTCCCTGCGGCCGATCAGATTTTCATCGTGGCGCGCTCAGGACAAACCACTCAGTCCGAACTGGCAAGCATCCTTGAAGTTCTGGAACCGGTGCGGGACCGTGTTGCAGGCGCCATCCTCACGATGGCACCCGCCTAAACAATCGAGTTGCCACACATTTGGCGGCGGGCGTACGAGTTATGCAAGAGAGTGTCATGATGGCGCGCAGCGATGGCACGGTTCATTTCCCGCCAGACGGCCGGATTATAGGGCTCGGACTGGCGCTGGTGGCCATAGTCTTCGTCACCATCTCACCGCTTGCGCTTGTCGCACTGGGGCTGAACTACGACGACGCCGGTGGCAGTCCGTTTGAGAAAATCCACCCGGCCACCATGCTTTCGGTTGCGACCTTGGGCCTGGCCGCGCTCTACCAGCGCAATCCACTGTCGAGCCTATTGACTGCGCTTCTCGCATTTCCGGGAACAGCGTTCTTCCTCCTTATGATTGCTCTCCTCATCACTCACTCCATCAGAGTTGTGGGATTACCTTTCACGTTCTTTTTTGACACGTTCCTGGCTCCCGTCCTTGTGTTCTTTCTGTTCAAAGACATGCGCGAAGGCAGGGCCCGGAGATTTGTCTGGCTATTTCATACCCTCATGATGGCCAATGCCGTCGTCGGGATTTTGGAATTTGCAACCGGGTTAAGGATCACTCCTCTAGTCGCGAGTGGCCTTGTCATCGAGGACGACTGGCGTTCAACTGCGCTACTCGGTCATCCGTTGGCCAATGCAAGCCTGACGGGCGCCTATATTCTGGCATTAGCACTCGGAGCGGCGCGCGAACTTCCCCGGGCGCTGGCGGTGGCAGGCTTTGTCATATCCTCGGCCGGAATGGTCGTCTTCGGCGGCCGGGCGTCATCGGTCATTCTTCTCATTATGCTGCTGGCTCTTGGCGCATCGCGCGCACTGGACTTTGTGCGCGGCAAGCGCTTCAAGACCCGGGCAATTATTTCCGCTCTCGTTGCGCTCCCGATCCTGTCGCTATTTCTCGCGGGATTGGCGGAAGCGGGCTTCTTCGATCAGTTTATCGAGCGCTTCTTTGACGACCAGGGAAGTGCGGATACGCGCGTCGAAATGTTCGAGTTGTTCAAGCACATCTCCTGGAGCGAATTGCTGTTAGCGCCCGACGCCAAACAACTTGCAACACTGCGAACCATCTATGGCTTGGATTTCGGCATCGAGAGTTTCATTATCTCATTTGTCTTGAGTTACGGGATCATCCCGGGAATGGCGTTCTTTGCCGGCCTATTCTTGTTCTGCCGTGACGTTTTGCGTTCGCTTCGGCCCGGCGGAGCCTGGGTTCTTGTCTTTTTCTTCGCAGTCGCATCGACCTCCGTCAGCCTTTCAGCCAAGACGCCGCTCTTCGCCGTCCTGATCCTCATGCTAGTGGTATTGATGCGGCCAAATCGCACGGTCGTGTCCGGCATGAGCCGCAGCGCGGGCCATCTGCAGTTTAACCACGCTCCTGGCGCGCATCCGGCGCGCCGGGTGCCGTCAAATTAAGCATTGCCCAGGTGCCGCAGCTAAGGTGCCTCACTAAGGCACGGATGTTGCTAAGTTTTGATTAGGCCGGAAAAAGCGGCCCGGACCCGGCAACCTTCGTCTAAGGCCGCGTAGCACCGACCCAGTCCTATTCGCACAAGTGCTATGCGCCTCAATACGAAAAAGTCCGTTGGGTTTGAAGCAAATTGCGTCTAAATAGAGCACGGTTCACCGGTTTAAAGAACCACTCTCCGCGTGCATATGAGTGAGTACAGTTATGGCGTCACAGCACTTGCCTTACCTCGCGAAAATTGATGGCTGCGGCATCAACACCGCCGATCTCGAGAGCGCAATCCGCACAACCATCTCGCGCGCCAAAGCAGCGGAACCCTTCACGGTCTTCACGCTCAATCTTGATCACTTGGTGAAGTTACGCCGCAATGCGGCTTTCCGGAATGCTTACACAAATGCCAGCGTTGTGACGGCCGACGGCGCCCCTGTTGCTTGGCTTGCCCGCTTCCAGAATTCAAAAATTCAACGCGCTACGGGCGCGGATTTACTCATGCCTCTGGCTGAAGCCGCAGCCGAAGCACGGCTTCCCGTGTTTCTCTTTGGCTCATCCGCTGACGTCATGGCGCGTGCTGGCCGGGATCTCGGTGAACGTACAGACGGCCTTATCGATATCGCCGGAACACTGGCGCCATCGGAGTCGTTTGATCCGAACGGCCGCGAAGCTGACGCAGCGTTGCAACGTATCCAGGCATCCGGTGCCAGACTTGTCTTTGTCGCTCTTGGAGCGCCCAAACAGGAACTCTTCGCCGAACGGGCCCGCTCCCTTGGCGTAAAATGCGGTTTCATCTGCATTGGTGCGGCTCTCGATTTTGTCGCTGGAACCCAAGTGCGGGCACCTGAAACCATGCGCAACAACGGTCTTGAATGGCTCTGGCGGCTAGCCACTAATCCGCGCCGGCTGGCACGCCGCTACATCGAGTGCGCTGGCGTGCTATTTGACCTCGTTGTTATTGCTCCGCTGCGTCAAAGAGCCCTCAAACTGCGCACCTAGATCAAGGGATCTGGAAGGCGCAGCGGCATTCGGCCGGACACAGAATTAAGCTTGCACTGAAGTTCCGAATGGCACCGGATCGAACAGTTGCTAAGGGTCACGGCATGTCAAAAAAGATACTCTTCTACACACACGGACTTGTCGACGGCGGCGGGGAGCGGCTCTGGTCTTGCCTGGCCACGGCGATGAAACAGCGCAATCACGATGTCATGTTTGTGCAGGATTTTGAAGCCGATGAAAATCGCGCAAACCTGGACAGTTCCATCCCCCTCTTCACGCTAGGGCGGGGACATTTTGGCGCAGTCAGACGGCTAGCCAAGTTGCTCCAAAGCGAGAAGCCAGACGTCGCCCTTTCGGCGATTGGCGGATCCAACATTAAGCTCATGCTGGCCAAGTGGCTGGCGCGCTCACCAGTCAAGACAATCATCACGTATCACGGATTCAAAGAATGGAAGACCGGGCTGCTGAGTTTTATAACGTACCTCGGCTTGCCGGTTCTCAGTGCCTTTGCCGATTGCACGGTTGCCGTATCTGACGGACTGAGAGAGCAACTCCTCAAGAAATGGGGGGCGCGGCCCGAGAAGACGATTACAATTCTCAATCCGGTCTTTTATCCCAAAGCCGCCCGCGTTCCCACAAAGGCCGAACTTGAAGCGCGCACAGAAGTCCTCTTGGCGGTCGGAAGAATGGTGCCGGAAAAAGATTTCATCACGCTTGTTCGAGCGTTTGCCCGTCTCGATCGTCACTCTGCAAGATTGGTGATCCTTGGCAAGGGTCCAGAGGAAGCAAAGATCATCGCCGAACTCAATCGGCTTGGAATTCGTCATCGCGTCCAATTGGCGGGTTATAGCAAGGAACCCTGGACGCACTACGCAGAGGCAAAGTGCTTCGTGCTATCATCCAACTCCGAACCGTTTGGCAATGTTGTCGTCGAGGCCATGGCCTATGGTCTTCCTGTCGTTGCAACAGCATGTTCCGGTCCTCAGGAAATTCTGCGCCACGGGGAATTCGGCCGTATTGTTGCCGTCGGCAATGATTTGCAGATGGCCCACGCAATGGCCGGCGCCCTCGACAATCCGGGCGATCCGGCGATACGCAGAAAGCGGGCAGACGACTTCTCGTTCGAAGTCCGCGTGCCAACCTATGAGCGCCTCATTGCCAAAGTGTTGGGAGAGCAGCCGGCCGCAAACTTAGAGGTCATTGTAGATATGCCAGAACAACGCCGAACGGTGGCCTGACGTAAAAACCTCTGAGGCCCGCATGCCATTGAGCGCCAATAAACACCGCGTTTACCTCGACCTGACGCATCTTGGCCGGCAAGTAACGGGCATCGAACGCGTGTCAATTGAGCAGTTTGAACGGGTGCCGTTCGATGGCGCGACCCTCATTCCGGTTCGCTCATCAGGCGTAGCGTCAATGATCTTTCGCCAGCAAATTCTTCTTCCACTCTACGCACTGCTCCACCCCAGCGCGCTTTTTGTCTTTCCAGGCTTTCCGCCGTCGCCTCTGTTCTCTCTGATCCGCCATCGCGTGTTGATGTACGTGCATGACACTTTTCTGATTACGCGACGGCAAGATCTCAGCACCAAGGCACGACTCTACATGGCGCCACAATTCCGGCACGCCGTACGAAATCTTCAGCACTTCCTCGTCAATTCGGAAAAAACGCGCGACGACCTGAAAAAGCACGCAAGGTCCGCGGCGAGCATCGGCATGTATCGCCCCCGCGTTAGAAACGTCTTCGATCTGTCGGCTCAATCGCGGGCCAGCCAGGCCGCACAGCCAAGCCCGCTTCGGCTCATCACTCTTGGAACAGTCGAACCCCGGAAAAATTACGGAGCAGCGCTCGCTATCCTTGACCGGTTACGCGCTACGTCACATCCAAACGCCGAATTGCACATTGTCGGCCGTGCAGGTTGGGGACCGGATGCAGATTCGATATCGAAGCATCCAGGCACAATTGTTCACGGCTATCTGTCCGCGGAAGAGGTCAAGTCGCGGATGGAGCAGGCCGATATCTATCTCTGCACATCGCACGACGAGGGGCTCGGTCTGCCGTTGCTTGAAGCACAATACGCGGGCCTGCCCGTCTTTGCACCGGACCAACCCGTCTTCCGCGAGGTGCTTGGAACGTCAGCCACGTTTATCAATGCGTCCGACGCATCTAGAGCGGCGCAATCAATTCAGAACCTCGTATCTACTGCCGATTGGCGTGTTTTCAGTTCCGCTGCGTCTCTCAGCAACGTGACACGCTGGAATACGGTTGCCGCCGCCGACCTTGACTGTGCGAAACAAATTTTTGTCGCGCCGCTTTCTGGTACCAATGGCATTGTCGGCCCAGCAATTCACACATCATGACCACCATGTCCAATCGCCTTCTCAACCGCCGCCACGTTCTCGGGGCAGGTGCCGCCGGAGCAACAGCTGCTCTGTGCGGCACTTGGCCATTTTCATCCGCATTGCGGGCCGCCGGCACATCGCTTTCGCTTCGCGATATCGCCGCCTCGAAAGGCATTGTCTTTGGCGCGTCCCTCGCCGTCCACGAATTGGAACGGCCGCACGGCGCCCGATACGCAAATCTCTACACGAGCGACGCCGGGCTGATTACCAGCGAACTGGAATTCAAGATGTCATCGCTGAGGCCCGCGGCTGACAGGCTTGATTTTTCTTACGCAGACCGCTTCGTCGCCTTCGCACTTAAAAATAATCTGGCTGTGCGCGGCCACACACTCATATGGAATGACGATCTCCCGGACTGGATTAAGCGGCTCGGCCCTGGCGAGGTCGAGCATTTGCTCGAGAGCCACATCATGAGCGTACTCGAGCGCTACCGTGATCGCGTCACGTACTGGGATGTGGTGAACGAACCGATTGGGCCGTGGGACAAGAAACCGGGAAATCTGCGCGACGGACCTTTCTATGCGGCTATGGGTGAAGGCTATATCGCGCGCGCCTTCAAACTCGCCCGTGAGTTTGCACCCAGCGCCAAATTGGTTCTAAACGAAGCCCAGACCGAAACCGACGATGCCAACGGCGCCGTGTTCCGCGACAGCCTGCTTGCGCTTGTAAAACGGCTTAAAGCGCAGGGTGCACCCATCGATGCCATAGGCCTACAGGCGCATCTGAAGGCCGTTGCACCCTATGATTTCGACAAGTTCGCCGCATTCGTGAATGAACTAGCTGAACTTGGTTTTGAGATTCACATCACGGAACTGGACGTCAACGACACAGGCGTCAATGGTCCGATCTCAGCGCGCGATTCAAAGGTTGCTGACCTTTACGAGAGTTTCCTGAGCGCAGTGCTCAAAGTGCCAGCCGTCAAGGTGGTGCAGACTTGGCAGCTTACCGACGCCACCAGCTGGATGCGAGATCCGTTGATATCCTCGCGCATGGGCCTTCGGGCTAAAGCGCGTCCGCTGCTCTACGATGAGGCGTTTCGCAAAAAACCCGCATGGGACGCCGTGGCCCGTGCGCTCGCATCTGCTCCCAGCCGCTAGTTAGGCTGCGCTAGCGTCACGTATGCCGAAGCGGTGGCGCTGCAGCGCACGGTGATTTTCGAACACCTTGCCGAGCTGCACTTCGGGCGTAAATTCTCCAACCTCATGGGCAACGCCTTCTGGCGTAATTGTGCCCGAAAGCATCTTTTGGCGAACCGCCACAAAGGCGTCCGACAGCCGTTCCGCCATATCATCGTCGCTTGCCGAGCGAGGTACCAACATTCCCGACACACCGTCTTTGATGACGGAGGCGAGTTGCGGCAGATAGATAGCACATACCGGCCGCCCACTCCCCAGTGCTTCCAGAACGGAAAACGGCATGCCCTCGAACTCGGAGGTCAAAATGCCGGCATGCACATTGGCGAGCACCTCTGCCACGCCTGCCGCGCTCTTGAACCCGTGCAGGACAGAAATGTCTTCAATGGCCTTGAATTCTGGAAAACGATGCGGATCGCTGGTGCCCATATAGTGGAACTCGACACCTGGGCCGACTTTGGCGCGCAACTTAGCGATCGTCTTGAACATGAGGGACGGCACTTTGAAGAGATCAAGGCGGCCCGCGAATGCAACACGGAACCATTCGTGATCGGGGAACGGCTTGGCCGAAAACTTACCCGTATCAACCCACGTCGATTGCGTGTGAATTTTTGCAGCACTTGCGGGATACGTCTCGCGGATCCGTTCCGTGATGATGGGGTTCACGCACATGAACTTGTCGCAGGCTTTGACCGCCAGCCATTCATTGACGTTGTGAACGTAGCGATAGCTTTTCAACAATGAGTCCATCTGCATTTTCGGTGCGCCTTCGCCATGCAGCATTTGAATAAAGGGAATACCTAGACCCTTCACGAGCGTTGCATATTCGACGCGTTGCAAGTCGACGCTCACGGGGCGTTCCTTCAACGCGCGGCGCACCGCCGGCAGATGCCGCAGCAAGCCTTGCATGAATTGAAAATTGATCGAGTCCTTGAGACTGGCCGCCGCTTCCCGCGCCTTCTCTTCGGAGTAGTGGAGCACGGGTAGAAAATCGATCTCTTTGCCGCGGAAAGTTTCGCGCGTGACTTTACCGAGCTCGCGCCGGCCCGAGGCATCGACGCCGACCATGAGGAAAGAAAAATCATCCGGCAAATGCCCGATCATATCGCGGACAAATGTCTCAAGCCCGCCGACCTTAACGCCAAGCGGATCGAACGAATGGATAACACATAGACGGTAAGTCATCAGGTCTCTCAAGTTAAGCGCAGTGTGGGCAGCAAGCCGGCTCGTGTCGCTTCATCCGTATCCGAACTTCATGCCAACCCCACCTCGGGCTATAATTGCACAGCTTCTCAATGTTATTAAGGTTCACAAACCGGCAATCTGGCGCACACGGCTCAAAACCTTGCCGGCGGCATCCGGATAGAGAAGGGCCAGCGCTACTGCGTAGGCGCAACCCCCAAGTCCGATGGCAGCCAAGAGCGAAAGGATTGTTGGTGACGCCGGCCAGATTTGGAGCGCCAGAACCATCAGGGAGGTGGCTCCCAGAATCCGCACCATATGGCCGAAGGGAAAGGAAAATTTGTGCCAAATTGCGCCACAGACGAGCGTCACGGCAAGGCTCAAAACAGCGCCAACCGCCGCCCCGATTACGCTTCCGGGGAGCCCGCCATATACCAATCCAATCGCCCCACCGGCAATGGTTGTCAGCCCGTCAATCACATCATTGACCAGCGGCACATGTGTTTCTTCGCGCAGCAGGAAAACTTGCTCGCCAAAGTGAATACGCATATTGCGCACCGCGCCCGCGATGATGGCCCAGGGCAACACCGCCGCCGTCATCTCCCGGAACGGCGCTGCCACCAGGACTTCAACCAACGGCGTTGAGATGGCCCAAAGCCCCGCAGCGGCAGGCGCCAGAACCGCAAGCAGCAAAATGCCATTTCGCACCAGCTGCATTTGCCCTTCGGCGATCCCGCCCTCTCTCGCTCGCGCAACAGCGAGCGGGAACGCGGCGGCCGTCACCAGCATAGCGGCAAAAGCTGCCGCGCGCAGTCCAAGACCCCAGCCGACCGTGACGAGGCCGACCGCCGCAGCGCCTTCCTTATGTTCGATAACGAAGCGCAGCCCATTGTTGGCAAGCCATACGAACAACCCCCCAATCACAAGCGGCATACCGTATCGAAGCGCAGTTCTGACGCTCTCTCGCGAGAACGCTATCGGGCTTTTGCCAATCTCCATGCGGTAAAAGACGTACGCGAGCGTCAGTATTTGCGCGGCGGCATACCCCCATAAGACATTGGCCGCGGTGGACCCATAGAGTTTTACGAACAGAATGCCAAAACCGAGCCCAAGCACCGGCCAGCTGATCTGCAACACCGTATAGGTCAAGGTATCGGCCGCCGTCCGTGCCCGGTCCGTCAGATGCGTCGCAATGGTGCGCGAAAGACAATAGACGAGCGTCGCCGCAATTAGCGAGTTGTCCCATGTGGCATCGAGAAAAAGTGGCAGCGCCAGGGCGCCGATCACGGTGACGGCGCCGGCCGCCAGCATTACGCCGCTTTCGGTATTGAGGTATTCGGCCTTGGCTTCAGGCGAGGCAGCCTTGTCGAAATAGCGCATCGTGTAGAGCGTGAACCAGAACAGCGTCCCGACATAGCCAAACTCTTGCGCCGCCGTGATCAACGCGAACACGCCCATCTGCTGCGGATCGAGAAAATACGTCCACAGAATGATGGAAAAAAACTGGACGATTGGACCCAGCACCTGCGCAGGCAGATACAATAAGGTTTGGCGAAGAAGCATGAGGCTCTGACTTGTATCCGCGCCCCATAGTCGGGCACGCTCTTGTCTAGCCGCTTGGCAACAAATATGCGAGCCTTGCTCCAAGCGTTAGTTAGCCGCTCCGCATGTCAATTTTCCGGGAGCCAAGAAAGCCCGCTGATGCGCATTCATGTTTACCTCAACAGTGCCCGGCTTTTTCGCTGGCATATCGTTTTGCTTGAGCAGCTCTCTGCCCATGGTCATAAAGCGACTGTCTCATTCGAGGACACCAGCGATCCTCTGCCGGCCAGCCTGACAGTGCTCTTCGACTACGACCGCGCCCGTAGCGGCGCAACCAGTAGCCGTTTCTCAACACATATGAGCCCGGAAGCTTTCCGGCCATTTTCCGTTGCGGCCACCGGCTCCAAAGCTGACATTGCCATCGATCTTGCGACAACGGCGCGTGTGACCCGGCGGCCAGAGCGCGTCCTGCGCCCGCTTTATGACGCCGGCGTGAAAGACTACGCGCTATTCCACGCACTCCTTGACCGGCGTGCACCTGGACTTTCCGTCTCCGATAGCAGCTCAGATGACTACATCTGGACGATTGGCCTGCCCGCAATTGAAACGCCCTGGCGCATCGCGACGTCCTTTGATCAAGTCACCGCGCGTCTCGTTGAAGGTCTGCTTGGCATCGCCAATAAAATCCGCTCGGGTGAAACGCCCAGCGATCTTCCAGAACCAAAACCTGACGCCGGCTTGGAACAGCACACATCAATTCTAACATCTGCCGGTCACTTTGTGGCGTCCCGGGCCGCGCGCAAATTCATCCGCGCGAGAGAAAAACTCTCCGGCGACGTTCCCAAGTGGCATGTCGCGTGGCGCGCAATTCCGGACGGCACCATGCCAATGCCCGGAACCTATGATCTTAGCGCGTTCCGCATACTCGAAGATGACGGCCAGCGCTTTTATCGCCGACCCGTTCGTGTTGCTCAAGAATGGCGAACGTCACGTCTTTGTCGAAGAACTCCCCAATGCGACGGGCCGCGGCATCATTTCCCATTTCACAATTTCGCCTGCAGGGATTTCCAGCACGCCGCGGCCGGTGCTCGAAACACCGTTTCATCTTTCGTACCCTTTCGTCTTCGAACACGGCGGCGAAATGTGGATGCTGCCGGAATCGTCCGCCGCCGGCGGGCTCGACCTCTACCGCGCCGAGCACTTCCCTGATCGCTGGATCAAAGAAGCGCGCCTTATCGACGGTCGCATTCACGACGCAACACTTTTTTCTCACGAAGGGCGGCTCTGGATCGCGGCAGGAAACGAAACGCTACAGAGCGCGACGTGGGACGGGCTGTCGCTCTACTCGGCGGAGTCCCTTCATGGTCCGTGGGAAGCACACCCGCAAAACCCCGTACTCATTGACGCCCGTGCCGCGCGTCCGGCAGGTGCGCTCTGGAAGGCCGGCGGGGCGCTGTACCGGCCGGCACAGGATTGTTCCGAAGCTTACGGCGGCCGTTTGACGCTGCGGCGCGTCACGGAACTCACCCGCGACAAATTTCGCGAAGAGACTGTGGGCACCATCTCCTTCGGTCTTGAACGCCCAATTCTCGGGCCTCATACAATGAGCCGCGCCGGCAATCTCGAGGTCATCGATTTCTATGCCCGACCCAGTGTTCTCAGAGCGCGTTGAGGGCTAGTTTTCGCGGCGCAATCAGGCTATAAGCCGGGCGCAACAGGCAGTTTAAACTCCTGCAAAATCAATATTCGCCGGCTTAGCACAGTGGTAGTGCACCTGATTTGTAATCAGGGGGTCGTAGGTTCAAATCCTACAGTCGGCACCATATTTATCACCAAGCGCCCTAAAGCCCTGCACCGCTGCCGGCCAACTCTGGCGGCTGACGCGCGAATCAGGCTCACTCAGCATTGTTTCCGCGGCATCTGCCGGGCTCAGGCGTTTGCTGAGCAGGTGGAGCATAAATTTATTGGCCATGCAGGAATTGCTCGTGAGCCGGACTGCTCTCACTGCACACGTCATGCAAGCACCCGCCTTAGTGCCCGCGCGCTGGCGTGCATCGCTATTGAGCGGCCTTGCAGCCAGCGCCTTGGCTATCTCCACGCCGCTAATGGCTGGGGCGCTCTCGCCTGACTGCGGCAACGCTACCGGCACGGCCGTGTTCGATGCCGGGAGCAATGCGCTCACCTGTTCGGGAAATCAGTCACCCGGCATTTCAACTTTCGCCGACAACCTTTTCGTCACCGGCCTCACCGGAAACATCACGCCCAGCGCCGGACTCCATGGCATCGAACTTTTTGGCAGTAATTCTGTCACGCTCCAGAGCACGCTCAGTGGGTTCAGCATCATCACGACGGGGCCCGTAGCCCACGGCATCAACGCCGACCGCCAGCAGGGCGTCATGATCGAGCACCAGGGTAATATCTCGGCGACGGGGCCAGGTTCGATCGGCATCCGCGGACGCGCCTCGCAGGGTGAGGTTTCGATTTCATCTCGTGGAAACATCACTGCCGGCGAAGCTGGTGCCGGAATTTTTGCCAACACCACGCAAGGCTCCATCACGGTTTTGCATAACGGCGACATCAGCGGCAGCTCCAACAGTTCTGGCATCCAGGCAATAATCGATCAAAGCGGAAACGGAGCCGCGATATCCATCACGTCCAAGGGCAATATTACGCTCGACGATTTCGACGCTTCGCCCATCGGCAGGTCCGCCGGCATCACCGCAATCGGCTTTCATGATGTTTCGGTGACATCGGCCGGCAACATCACGACTGCGGGTGAACTTCGCGACGGCATCTACGCGTACTCGAATTTCGGCGATATCACTGTCGTATCTTCAGGCGACATTGCTGCCCAGGGCAGCGGGGCGGCCGGCATTCGGATTGATGGCGGCAGAGTTAACAACGTCAAGATCCTTGATGGCACGATCTCAGCCGCTGGGGGTTCCGCGAGTGTTGTGCTCGGCGGCACCATGAGCTTTTCAAATGAGCTGGAAAATCACGGCACGATCGAAACCCGAAGCAGGAATGGGTACGCTATTATTTCGCAGAGTTTTAGCCACACGAAAATCGACAATTATGGAACCATCACGGGAAACGTTGATTTTGGACTGGGCGCTGCCGGACCGAGCACCTTCAACAACCTTGACGGAGCCGCCTTCAACACTGGAACCTACGTCAATCTTAGCGGCTTTGGCGGTTTTGGATTTCTCGGCACTCTGACGAATAGCGGCACGCTTTCACCCGGAGGCCCTGGCCGCACATCGGCAACTCAATTGATTGGCAATTTGGTCCAAGGCAGCAGCGGGGTATTCGCCGCCGATATCAATCTTCTGAGAGATGAACACGACTTCTTTCAAGTCGAAGGCACAGCGAATTTATCAGGGAGGATCGTGCCGCAACTCACCGGTTTCTATCGTGCCGGACTTCAACAAGTATACCCTTTGGTGGTGGCTGCCGGCGTCACCAACAACGGCCTCACCGTTGCCGACACGGCCCTCGTCGACTATTCCTTGCTCTATCCCAACTCAAATGATGTCGTGCTGTCGGTTCGCGTGAACTTTGACGTACCAGGCCTAACGCCCAACCAGTCTTCCGTTCTCGACTATTTCGGCCGTGGTGGCTCAGGTGGCGTTGCCGAACTGCAATCCACCGTTGCCGCCATTTTGAGCGCGCCGGACATTGCCACCGTGGCCGCCATTACCGATCAGCTTTTCTCGAACACCGCGAGCGCCGCCGCCTCAAAAGCCTTGACCTTCAGCGGAGCGCTCGCAGCGGCGCTCCGAAGCTGCCCGGTGGCGGAAGGACCCAAAGCCGAACTCCGCGAGACCTCCTGCCTTTGGGCGAGACCAACCTATCGCCAATTTAGCCAAGACAAGGGAACGGACCGCGCCAAGATCGACGACGACACCAGCGGCATCTCTGGCGGCTTCCAAACCGCCATCGGTGAAAACGTCTGGGTCGGCCTTGGGTTCTCGGTCGAGAGCAGCAACTCGAATATCGATGGCACCACAAATGTGGACGGCACGTGGTGGCAGGTTGGCAGCGTCGCCAAATGGAGCCAAGGACCATGGAAGCTTTCCGGTTCGTTCAGCGGTGGGCAAGGCGATCTTGAGACCCTTCGGGCGATCAACATTCCCGGATTTGCAGCCATTGCCTCCAGTGGATCCGACGCGAGCTTTGCAACGGGGCTCGCGCGCCTTGCCTACTCGTTTGGCGAATCCGGCTTCTACGTCACCCCCATGCTGAACCTCGGATTCAATTCCATCAGTATCGACGGCTTCACGGAAAGCGGTGCCGGCGCACTCAATCTTCAGCTTGCTTCCGAGAGCGAAACAATCTTCTCAGGCGGCCCGGCCGTTGAAATTGGTGCAACGGTCATGGCCCAAGGCCTCACCTTCAGGCCTTACGCTCGCTTCGGAGTGACGTTCCTCAGCGAAGACACATTCACAACCAGTGGGCGCTTTGCAGCGGCACCCGCTTCAGTCGCACCATTCACAATTCAATCGCGCTTCGACGATGTTTATGCGGATATCTCGGCTGGTGTGCAGTGGTTCAGCGCCAGCGGGATCAACTTGCGCCTCAACTATGATGGGCGCATCGGCGAAAGCAGCGAGCAGCACGGAATAGACGCCAAGCTGACGCTCAACTACTAGCTGGGCCGCAAGGCAAAAGCCCGGTGTCGAAACACCGGGCTCCCCAATGTTCAGAAGTCTAACGGGACACCTTCCGCCCTAGTCGATGCACTCGTAGTAGCGGAATTTCCATTTCGAATGGCCGGTCGCGAGATACTTGCGCCATAGCCATGCGCAGTTTGCATCAGATTTGTCATAGCTCTCATAGACGTAGATAGGCGCCGTATAGAGCCACGGGCGCACATGTCGGCGGTGGTGGCGTCCATGTCCATTATCTCCGCCTGGATGTCCGTTCCCTGCGTGATGACCGGGCTTCGTCCAAGGCTTGGAGCCAGGTTTCCATCCCGGCGCATGTGGCACGCCAATGCCCGGCTTCACAAATGGGCCCGGCTTCACACCGGGTTTGAAGCCGCCAGCGTGGTTGCCAATATGACGCGGCGTCCTGTTGATGACACGCGGACCGCCGTCCATAGGTCTAATTGAAGGCCTGACGGATGTGCCCGGCATCCTCACCATGCCTGGCTTTGCAATACCTGGCTTTGCTGCCATTGGCGCCCGGAATGCCGGAGTGCTCTTCATACCGCCAACATGTCCAGCGGCTCGTCCGCCTATGTGCCCGCCGGGGCCTCCGGGTTTTGCGGCGTGCACCGCCGGTGCAGCAAGACATAGCGCAGCGATCAACGCCACGCTCGCTTTTACGAATGAAACCATGGCTTTTGCCTCCTCAGCCGAGCAACAGCCGCCCCGTCCAAAAAGGACCAGCGGCACGCATACCCGTCATATGGGATTGCCAAGCCCGAAAACCACCATGCCCTCAAGGAGAAATAGTATTCTCCTCGTTGAGGCTATACCGGGCCAGATGGCACTGGCGCTTATGCAGCGACCGGTTTCTTTACCGGCGGCAAGTCGGTGCAAGTGCCTTCGAACACTTCCGCCGCCATGCCGATGGATTCGCCCAACGTCGGATGCGGGTGGATGGTGTGGGCGATATCGGCGGGTTCGGCGCCCATCTCGACCGCGAGGCAGATTTCGCCGATGAGATCGCCCGCGTGCGTGCCGACGATGCCGCCGCCGATAACCTGATGCGTTTCGGCATCGACAAGCAGCTTGGTGAAGCCTTCATCGCGACCGTTGGCGATGGCGCGGCCGGAGGCTTGCCAAGGGAACGCCGCGCGGTGGAACTTGCGGCCTTCCGCTTTCAATTGATCTTCGGTTTTCCCCGCCCAGGCAATCTCGGGATCGGTGTAGGCCACGGACGGGATCTGCTTGACGTCGAAGGCGCTATGCTTGCCCGCCGCCACTTCCGCCGCGACGTGGGCCTCGTGCACCGCCTTGTGCGCCAGCATCGGCTGGCCGACGATGTCGCCGATGGCGAAAATATGCGGCACGTTGGTCTGCATGCGCTTATCGACGTTGATGAAGCCGCGATCGGTGACCGCGACGCCGGCTTTTTCAGCTGCTATCAGCTTGCCGTTCGGCGTGCGCCCGACCGCGACCAGCACCATGTCGTAAACCTGCGGTTCTGCGGGGGCGGCCGCGCCTTCAAAGCGCACGTGAATACCGTCCGCCTTGGCTTCGACGCCGACGGTCTTGGTCTTCAGCATGATTTTATCGAAGCGAGGCGCGTTCTTCTTTTCCCAAACCTTGACGAGATCGCGGTCGGCGCCGGGCATCAACCCGTCGAGCATTTCGACCACTTCAAGCCGCGTCCCGAGCGTCGAATAGACGGTCGCCATTTCGAGGCCGATGATGCCGCCGCCGATGACCAGCATCTTCTTCGGGATCTGGCGCAGCTCCAGCGCGCCGGTTGAATCGACGATGCGCGGATCGTTCGGAATGAACGGCAGGTTTACCGCCTCCGAACCCGCAGCAATGATGGCTTTTCCAAATTTGACGTTTTGCACGGTGCCATCACCAAGCGTGACGGCCAGCGTATTGGCATCCGCGAACTGCCCGACACCCTTGATGACATTGACCTTGCGCATTTTCGCCATGCCGGCGAGGCCCGTCGTCAACTTGCCGACCACCTTGTTCTTGTGGGCGCGGAGCGCATCGAGATCGATTTCGGGCTTACCGAATTTGATGCCATGCGTCGCGAGCGCTGCGGCCTCGTCGATGATCGCAGCTGTATGCAGGAGCGCCTTCGAAGGAATGCACCCGACGTTGAGGCACACGCCGCCGAGCGTCGGACTACGCTCGACCAGCACCGTGTTGAGCCCGAGGTCTGCCGCCCGGAACGCGGCGGAATATCCGCCCGGTCCTGCGCCCAATACTACCACGTCGCAGGTCACTTCGGCGCTCATCGGTAATCCCTTTCCGCGTCAAACGTCACAGAACGAGCTGGCGCACGTCCTCCAGCACATCCACAAGCCTACGGGTGAAGCGCGCCGCGAGCGCCCCGTCAATAACCCGGTGGTCGTAGGAGAGGCACAACGGTAGCATCTGTCGCGGCTCGAACGTCGCGCCGTCCCACTTCGGCTTGATCTGCGAGCGCACGACGCCGAGGATCGCGACTTCCGGGGCATTCACAATTGGCGTGAAACTCGTGCCGCCGATACCGCCAAGCGAGGAAATCGAGAACGTCCCGCCTTGTATGTCGGCTGGCGCAATCTTACCGTCGCGCATTTTGGCAGACATGACCGCCAGCTCCTGCGATAACTCCAGCACGCCTTTGCGATCCACATCTTTGATGACCGGCACAACGAGGCCGTCGGGCGTATCGACCGCCACGCCGATATTGTAATACTTCTTATAGATCAGGCTGTCTTTGCCGGGCGAAAGCGAGGAGTTGAACTCCGGGAATTCCTTCAACGCCACGACGCTCGCCTTCATGAGGAACACCAGCAGCGTCACGCGGAAGTTTTTGGCCTTGGCCGCGTTGTCGAGCGTCTTGCGGTAAGCGTCGATTTCGGTGATGTCGGCTTCATCCGTATGGGTAACGTGCGGAATATTGAGCCACGCGCGATGCAGGTGCGGACCCGATAGCTTCTTCATGCGCGACATCGGCTTTATTTCGATCGCGCCGAATTTCGAGAAATCCTGCGCCGGAATTTCTGGGATGCCAGCTCCTCCCGTGGCACCGCCTCCACTCAAAGCACGTTTGACGTCATCTTTCGTGATGCGGCTCTTTTCGCCCGAACCTTTGAGTGCCGTCAGATCGACATCGAGTTCGCGAGCCAGACGGCGCACAGCAGGGCTCGCGTGCACGCCGGCGTAGTCGTGCACCGGTGGCGGGGGCACTTCGCGCGGGATAGCGGGCGGCGCTGGCATTTCGCCAATCGCATTTTTGGCTGCAGGCGCGGCCTTAGCTGCCGCCGCTTTTGGTGCTTCTGCCTTGGGCGCTGCTGCCGCCGGCGCAGCCGCTGGCGAAGCGTTGCTGTCGGCAAGTCGCAGAATAAACGAGCCTGCGCTGACTTTATCGCCAACCTTGACTTCAATACTCTCGACTTTCCCGCCGCTGGGAGCTGGCACTTCCATCGCCGCTTTATCGCTTTCGAGCGTGATCAGCGGATCGTCCGCCTTGATCACGTCGCCGGGTTTAACGTGTATCTCGATGATCGGCACATTCTTGTAGTCGCCGATGTCGGGAACCTTGACTTCGATGAGTGACATGGGAGCTTCCTTGAAGCGTCAGAAATTAAGCGCTTGAAACTAAGCGCGGGCCGGATTGAGTTTGTTCGGATCGATGCCGTATTTTTTCATGGCCTCGGCCGCCTTTTTAGAAGGCACGCGATTTTCGTCGGCCAGCGCCTTCAATGCCGCGACGGCAACGAAATGCCGGTCGACCTCGAAATGGTGACGCAGCCTCTTGCGATAGTCCGAGCGCCCGAAACCGTCGGTGCCCAGCACCCGATAGCTTGACGAGACATAAGGGCGGATCTGATCAGCATAGAGCTTCATGTAATCGGTCGAGGCAATGACCGGCCCTTCGCCGCGCGAGGAGAGGCACGCGGTGACATAAGGCACCCTAGGCTTTTCCTCGGGGTTCAGCATGTTCCAGCGCGCAACATCTTCGCCTTCGCGTTTCAATTCCGTGAAGCTCGTCACGCTCCAGATGTCGGCTGAGACGCCAAAATCTTTCTCCAACAATTCGGCGCCCGCCATGACTTCGCGTAGGATGGCGCCAGACCCCAGTAGCTGCACCTTGGTCTTGGCTTTCGGGTTGGCCGCTTTCAAGAGATACATGCCTTTGACGATGCCCGCTTCCGCGCCTTCCGGCATGGCGGGGTGCACATAATTCTCGTTCAAGACCGTTATATAATAGTAGATATCCTCCTGATCGCGATACATGCGTTCCAGGCCGCGCTGCACGATGACAGCAAGCTCGTAATTAAACGCCGGGTCATAGGACACGCAGTTCGGGATCGTGGCCGAGAGGATGTGGCTGTGCCCATCTTGATGCTGCAAACCCTCGCCGTTCAGCGTCGTGCGCCCGGACGTTCCGCCGATCAGGAACCCGCGCGAGCGCATGTCGCCCGCCGCCCAGCACAGATCGCCGATGCGCTGGAACCCAAACATCGAATAGTAGATGAAGAACGGGATCATCGGCACGTCGGACGAGGAGTAGGATGTCGCCGCCGCAATCCATGATGCCATGGCGCCCGCTTCGTTGATGCCCTCTTCCAGGATCTGCCCGTTCTTGTCTTCCTTGTAGTACATCAGCTGCTCGGCATCCTCGGGGCGGTACAGCTGGCCAACTTGGCTATAAATGCCGAACGTGCGGAACATGCCTTCCATGCCGAAGGTGCGGCTTTCATCGGGCACGATAGGAACGATGTGCTTGCCGATGCTCTTGTCGCGCATCATCTTGGTCAGCATTTGCACGAATGCCATTGTCGTTGAAATATCGCGTCCTTCGGAGCCTTTCAGCTGCGCGTCAAAGAATGAGAGCGGTGGAATCTCAAGCTTGAACGATGTCTTCGGGCGGCGTTGCGGCAGCGATCCACCGAGCTTCGCGCGCGCCGCCATAAGATATTTGTATTCGGCGCTGTCATGAGCGAATTTAATGAAGGGCAGCGTCTCTAATTCCTCGTCCGTCAGCTTCAAATGGAAACGGTCGCGGAAGCGTTTCAGGCTGTCGTTGCCCATCTTCTTGGCCTGATGCGCGATCATCTGGCCTTCGCCAGAGGCACCCATGCCGTAACCCTTGACGGTTTTGGCCAGGATGACGCTCGGCTGGTGCTCGCTCGCCACCGCTGCGGCATAGGCTGCGTAGACCTTGCGCGGATCGTGCCCGCCGCGTGTCAGCGACCAGATGCGCTCATCGCTCCAGTCCGCCACCAGTGCGGCCGTCTCGGGATACTTGCCGAAGAACTGTTTGCGAATGTAAGCGCCGTCCTTGGCCTTGAAGTCCTGGTACTGGCCGTCGTTGCTTTCTTCCATCAATTGACGCAAACGGCCCGTGCCGTCACGCGCCAAAAGCTCGTCCCAGTTCGAGCCCCAGATGCATTTTATGACGTTCCAGCCAGAGCCCCGGAAGTTACCTTCCAGTTCCTGGATAATCTTGCCGTTGCCGCGCACAGGCCCATCGAGGCGCTGCAAATTGCAGTTGATGACAAATATCAAATTGTTGAGTTTTTCGCGCCCCGCGAGCGCAATCGCGCCCAAGCTCTCGGGCTCGTCCATTTCGCCGTCGCCGCAGAACACCCACACCTTGCGCTTCGAGGTGTCGGCCAATCCGCGATCGTGCAGGTACTTCAAGAACCGCGCCTGATAGATGGCCATCAGCGGCCCCAAGCCCATCGACACTGTTGGGAACTGCCAATACTCCGGCATCAGCCAGGGATGGGGATAGGACGAGACGCCCTTGCCTTCTGTCTCCTGGCGGAAACCCAAGATCTGCTCTTCCGTCAGGCGCCCTTCGAGAAACGAGCGCGCATAAATGCCCGGCGAGCAATGCCCCTGAATAAAGATGAGATCGCCGCCGTGGCCTTCGTGCGGAGCGTTCCAGAAATGCATGAAGCCGGTGTCGTAAAGCGTCGCTGCCGACTGGAAGCTCGCGATATGCCCGCCAAGCTCAGTCGAGGTCTTGTTGGCCTTCAACACTATGGCCAACGCATTCCAGCGGATCGCCGACTTGATGGCGTGTTCCATGTCGCGATTGCCGGGATGGGCCGGCTCTTCATGCGGGGCGATCGTGTTGATGTAAGCCGTATTGGCCGAGAACGGCAGTTTGGCGCCATTGCGCCGCGCGGTATCGACCACTAGGGTCAAAACCTCATCCGCTCGGTCTGTCCCTTCAAAGGCAATCAGCGACGATATGGCTTCGCGCCACTCGCGATCTTCGGAGGCCTGCTCGGAAGGGTTTGCCTTGTCGTCGTCGGTGGGCGCCATGTCGGGTCGAAGCCTCCGGAAAAATATTCTCAAGCGTCGGGCAAATCCGACACCATGAGACCTTGCCTTCTCACAATTCGCCGAACCCTGTGGATGCGACGTGGTACCATTACAATCAAAAGCATATCAGGCATGCAGGGCAGGTAGTATCCGGATAAAATAGCGATGCTGCCTGACCTTATTTTGACGTATTCTTGACCCCTCCTATGGATTTGCAAGGACCCCGCATGTTAACCGGTCGGGGCACCTTGCACCAAGCCAACTTCGATCGGGATCAATTGAAAAAGCCCACCTCAGCAGTTCCTTCCACCGCCCCTCCCATCCTCGACCGTGCCGGAGACCTGCTCTCCCGTTACGACGTGCTCTTTTGCGACGTCTGGGGTGTCGTTCACAACGGCGTGACCGCATTCGAAGGCGCCTGCGCGGCCCTGAAGCGCTTTCGCGGAGAAGGCGGCACCGTCGTCCTCGTCTCTAACGCGCCGGTCCCCAAGCACCGCGTGGAAGCCATGCTCAAATCTCGCAACGTGCCGGATGACGCCTGGGACGACATCGTCTCTTCCGGCGCCATTGCCATCGACCATATCCACGAGCGCGGCTTCAAGAAGCTTTACATGATCGGCCCGCAGGATCGGGACCAAGCCTTCTTCAAGGCGCTCAAGGCTGAGAGCGTGCATCTTGACCAAGCGGACGCCATCGCCTGCACCGGCATGACCGACGACCGCACCGAGACGCCCGAGGACTACAAACCGATCCTCGCCAAAGCGCACGCCCTCAAGCTGCCGTTCGTATGCGCCAACCCGGACCTGCTCGTCGACGTCGGCGGCACGCTGCTCTATTGCGCGGGCGCGATCGCGGACATCTACGCGCACATGGGCGGGCATGTGTTCTGGGCCGGCAAGCCGTACCTCTCGGCCTACGAGGCCGCACACCGCAAAGCCGAGGCTCTACGCGACGCCAACGTGCCGCGCTCAAAGTGCCTGGTCATTGGCGACGCCATCCGTACCGACTTGAAGGGCGCCGAAAACTTCGCCTGCGACGCACTCTTTGTTGCGAGCGGCATTCATCGCCACGAAGCCATGGACGGGCACACTCTATCGCCCACCAAACTCGCGGCCCTGTTTCCACCCGGCACGCCAACAGCTGTTGGGGCAATGGTGGAGTTGAGGTGGTAAACTTCCCCCTCTCCCCATAGCGCTTCCTTCAAGCGTTATGGGGAGAGGGCCCGCCGCGCAGGCGGCAAATCATCGTGCGTGAGGGGCAGCCGCTTGTTCGAACGTGTTGCCCACCTCACCAACGTCATGGCCGCGTCGCGCTTGCGATCGTGCCGAAGGCGCGACAGGCGGCCACCCACGACAAGCTTCCGCAAGCGTTATTTCTCGGGAAGCCTGCTTCGGCCACCCTAAGCATCTGGTACCGCTACATGCGCGATTTCTGGATCAAAGAACCTTGCGTTTACCTCATGGCTAGTGCGCCAAACGGTATCCTCTACGCGGGTGTAACGAGTTCTCTCCACAGTCGCATCTCGATACATAAACAGGATCTCATCGACGGCTTCACGAAGAAGTACGGTGTACACAGGCTCGTCTACTATGAGATGCACGAGACGATGGAACAGGCCATTCAACGCGAAACGCGCATCAAGAAATGGAAACGCGCCTGGAAGGTTCGCCTCATCCAAGAGATGAACCCTGAATGGCTTGATCTATTCGATGAAAAATGGGGCTCCATCAACGAAGGCCCCGCGGACATTGAACGCTTCCATCGCTGAGTTGTTGCGCTGACCCTTGCCGTGGGTGGCCGCCTGTCGCCGCTTTGCGACGATCGCTCACGCGACGCGGCCATGACGCCAGAGTGGAGGCGCCAGCGTCACGCAGCTGACAAATTCGAAACATGCGAAGCACACGAAGTCAGCACCTGCCCGTCGGCTCAACTCTCGCCTACCCACTGCCGTCATGGCCGCGGAGGCGGCCACCCACGACAAGCTTCAGCACAAACCTCCGCATCCTAGAGCTTTACTCGCCCAGTGCCTTCGCCTTTACGATCTCTCCGCCAAACCTGTTCGGCCCGTCGGTCCCACGCAGGAACCCCAACTCGACAAGGCACCAGGCACTCAAAATCAGAACTGCCGCTGTGCCAACGCCCCATGGCAGTACACCAACGGATGCACCGTCTCTCAATTTTTCGAACCAAAATAGAAGTAGATAGAATGGAAGTATCAACCATCCAGATTTGTTCCGGTCGTGCAGGCGCTTCACGCTCAGTGCTAATATAGGCCAAAGCACTAAAACAATCATGAGCGCGTACAACAGCAACGGCAGTGTCCGGGTGCTAAAATCGGCCGACTGAACCACAAACCGATTGAATAGCCAATCACCCAAATGTCCCCTGGCAAAACGCAACCCCGATAACAAGAGTGCGAGCGGCGGCAATATTCCCAACCAAAATAGCTCGCGCCCGATCCGCCCGTTAAAGCCGAAGAACAGATCCCAATACTTCCGACCAAGCTGCACGCATGTTCACCTTTGCTTCCACCGACCCGCTCATTTGCTCCGGCAAGATTTCACTACTCCCCCTTCTTCCCCTCCCCAATCCCCCCCGGCGGCTCGGATTTTGGGCGCTTGGGATACGGCCCATCCGAGAACGAATTGAACACCACGTCGGGCGACGACGTGTTGTGCTGCGAGGGCGACAAGCGCCCCATCCACACGTCCGTCGCGTGCGCTTTGTCGAACGTCATGATGTTCTCTTCGCGCCAGCCTTTGGCACTCTTCTCGCGCACCGCAATGCGCGCCATGTCGTTGTTGAACTCCGTCACGTACATCGAGCGCAGCATCGCGAACGGACTGCCCTCGATGCCCTTGTCGAAGGCAACATCGAGCGCGAGGTGATTGGTATCGGCCTTGGCCATGCGCACCGTGGCGCTGCCGCCTTTCTCGAAATGCAGCGTAAAGGTGCGCGTTTTGGGATCGAATACGACTTCCTTGAATTTGACGTGCGGGCGCTCCTCGCGGTCGATTGGGCCGACGAGGAACGACGAGCCATAGCCGGTATTGCGCATATTCGGCGGCGTCATCGGGCGCGGGCGCCAATAGCCGTCCTGCGGATAAAGCACGAGCACTTCCTCCGCGCCGTCTGTGCGCAGCAGCCAGACCTGCAGCATGTGCAAGCCCTTCTCCACCCGGTCGCCAACACGCACGGTTGCATTCGACGGCCGCCAGAACGCCGGGAACGCATAGCCGACAACCCACATCTCGGTTTCTTCGTAGAGCGTCACTTTTCGTGGTTGCCCGGGCGCGACGTACGACGGGTCCGCGCTCATATCGCACGCCGTCCAGTCGGCCTCGTAATTGTCGCGCATGCCAGCCGACGAGATACACCGGGTGCGCCGCCTCGATGCGGAACGAGCGCACGTCTTTGTTCGAAAACGCCACCGCGACGTTGTCTTTTTCCGCGCACAAAACGGGCTCGGTCTCGTTCTTGACGTCAACGCTCAGGCCGTCGAGAGACGCCGCAAAACCTGGCACCGCCGCCACGAGTGCTGCAATAAAAGCGAACAAAAAGGCACCAAACTTCTGCATTCCGGTCTCCAAACCTGTCTTCAAGCCGCAGTATAACCCAAGCTAGCCAGGCGGGCATAACAATCGCCCGAATTTTCCTCGTGACTCAGTCCCATGATAAACGCTGTCATGCTTTTTGCGTTCACCCAGGGCGCTAACGTTAACGTCTGTTTTTCACCGAATGACACGTTGAATTCGTAAGTGCCGAGGCTCGCCAAACGCTCAAGCGAGCGCACCGCAACGTCCCGCGCGATGGTCGTGAACTCGAACGACAACGCGGGCACCGCGGTTTTCAATCCCATGAGCACTTGGTCCTCATAGCCCTCGACATCGATTTTTATGAAAGCCGGAATACCATGGGCGGCGATCAATCGGTCGAGTGTCACAGCCGGCACGCGGATTTCGCTGTCCCAGGTTTGTCCTTCCCATCCAGCCTTGCCTTCAGCGTCTGCGATGAACGCGCGCGACGCCGTTGACACTGTCGGATTGGCGGAATTCACGTGAAGCGTCACCCAACCGAGTGCCGCGCTCGCGGCTGAAGGCAGAATACGCACCATGTCGTCGTGCCCATGAATGAGCCGCAACGCACGTAGCATCTTCGGCTGTGGCTCAAGCGCAATAACGCGCGCGCCAAGCCGCCGGAACGACGAGATGCGATCGCCCGCGTGCGCGCCGATATCGAAAGTCAGATCACCCGGTTTTATGAATTGCCGATAGATTTGTCCATTGCCGCGCGCGGGGCATCGGGGCCATGATAAAGCCGCAGCGAACGAAACACTCCGGCAAGGGCTACTGATGTCATACCCAAGATCCTGTGTGGCTGAACCACAGCATGTGCCGCGAGTGGTCCCCCTCCCCTTGACGGGGAGGGGTTAGGGGTGGGGTGAAGAACCGGGCGTAATGCGCGCTATGATGTCCGAGACCATCCAGCATTGAAGTAGCAATTTCAAATCTGACTCGCATCATCCCCCCACCCCCAACCCCTCCCCGCGAGGGGGAGGGGAGTTGACCGCCACGATCTCCTTCGGCGGTGCGAAATCTTCCGGGATACCCGCGACGCCATTCTTGCGCATGACATGCCCAAGCACCGGACTCGCCGTCACAACCGCGAATGGAATGGCCAACACATATCCCGCTGTCAGCGGCAAACTCCAGAGCAGAACAGCCGGTGAAATCCAATACAAGGCTGATAGCACAACCGCGCCAAACACGGTCTGCGGCCAGAGCGCCCGCGCCGCTTGCCCCCACGTCAATCCAGCAGCATCGCGTTGCTGCCCGCTCCACACAATCGATTTTCCAATGAGCAACCCAAGCATGAAAATCGACGTGCGGATTGTCGAGACCGCGCCTTGCAAGAACGAGAATGTGAGTTCGAGCGCCGCGCTTGAGAAAAATCGCAAACCACCTCCAAAACGTTTGATCTCTCCTGGAGTCATAACCGCGTCGATCAAGCCCGCAATCTTGGGCGCGAGATACATCAGCAGAAATGTCACATAGAGCGCTTTTGCCGAGCCAACCGGAAAATCAGAAATCGTCAGGGCGTCCGCAGCCGCGAAGGGCAGCAGCGCAATCATCAGCGTCCAAGCCGGAATGCCAACGAACATTAAAATCGCCCAGAGCAATTGAAACCGGCTCATCGGCTTCAGCCCCGGCAACCCGAGTAGCTTCACGTATTGCATGTTGCCCTGGCACCACCGCACATCTCGGCGAATGAACTCCAAAACGTCAGGCGGATTTTCTTCATAGCTTCCGCCTTCAACCGGCATCACGCGCACCTCAAACCCGGCGCGGCGCATCAGCGTCGCTTCAACTTGATCGTGCGACAGCACATGCCCGCCAAACGGCGGACCACCAGTCAACACTGGCAGCGCGCACTGCTCAACAAAGGGCTTAATGCGCACAACCGCGTTGTGACCCCAATACGGCCCGCAATCGCCAACCCACCACGCCTGTGCGATCGTGTAGCTGCGCATCCCCATCCGCATGCCGAACTGGAAGATCCGCGCGAATGGCGATGACGCCGGCATGCCAACAACGAGGCTCTGCAGAATGCCGAGTTTCGGGTACGCCTGCATGATGCGCACGAGCTTGACGATTGCCTCACCCATCATCAGGCTATCGGCATCGAGCGGCAGCATGAGGTCAAATGCGCGGCCATTATTTTCGCAAAAGTCGCGCACGTTGCCGGCTTTGAAACCGGTGTTGTCAGTGCGCCGTCGATAAAAAATCTGCGCTGCTTCAGGGTCTTCGCCGCGCCAACCCGCCACCGCTGCTTCTTCCGCCGCCGCGACGTCCGTTTGATTGGTATCGCTCAGGATGAAGTAACTAAAACGGGCGCCCTCGCCGCTTGCGTCAAGGCTGGCCTTCACCGTGCGCAGTCTCAAAATGGCGCGGCCCGGGTCTTCGTTGCGCAACGTCATTAAGACAGCCGTCTTGACCACAAGAGATTCGCGCGTATCGCCTGCCGCCATGAAGGGAGCGACCTCGACCATCGGGTCCTTAGCACCATGCAGCAGCCAAAGGCCGATCACCGCATTCCAAAACCCAAGCACAGACCAGGGTGTTCCAAGCACAAAGCACCAGAACACGATACAATCGGCTAATGTCCACCCGCCTGCGCTTAAGACCGAAGCGGCCCACACGAGCAACCCGGTCCAGGTCACGACATTCAGTACGAGAACAAGAATTCGCCGCCTGTTAAGCGTAGCGTTTGCCTGCAGCCCCGCAGGTGTCGTAAGGCTCATCGCGGATGTG
This sequence comes from uncultured Alphaproteobacteria bacterium, assembly GCA_963764605.1. Classification (GTDB taxonomy): domain Bacteria; phylum Pseudomonadota; class Alphaproteobacteria; order Rhizobiales; family Hyphomicrobiaceae; genus Hyphomicrobium_B. Next base: position 19,509 of record CAVXTJ010000008.1, on the reverse strand, counting down.
TCCCGGGCCGGCTCAAAACTATTCGTAGTTTCGCTCATCGGGCTCTCAAACGTATTCCGGGCAAAGGCATTTCGAGGACATTCGTGGACGCGAAGCCAATACACTCACACCGCCGCAGCGCTGGCCAATTGGTGGTGGCTCGCGCATTGTGGTACGTCAAGCCCGGCGTTGCCGAACTCAAAACCGAACGCTTGGAAATTCCAAGGCCCGGTGAAGCCCGCGTCAAAACTCTTTTCAGCGCCTTGAGCCGGGGCACAGAGCGTCTGGTCGCATATGGCCAAGTTCCACAAAGCGAAAGCTCGCGTATGCGCGCACCGCTGCAAGCGGGCGAGTTTCCCTTCCCGGTCAAATACGGCTATTCGGCGACGGGTGTCGTCGTTGCAGGGCCAGAAGGGCTCATCGGCAAGTACGTCTTCTGCTTGCATCCACACCAGGATTATTTTCACGCACCCGAAGCCATGCTTGTGCCCCTGCCGGACGCTGTAGCGCCAAAGCGCGCCACGCTCGCCGCCAACATGGAAACCGCGCTCAATGCCCATTGGGACGCAGGCACCGGCCCTGGCGACAAAGTCCTCGTCATCGGCGCGGGAATTGTTGGCCTGCTCACCGCGCATCTTGCCCAACGCATCGCCGGTTGCAGCGTGACGATCACCGACATCGATCCTGCCCGCGCTCCAATCGCAGCCGCTCTCGGCCTCAAATTCGCAGTGCCCGCAGAGGCCCCGCGCGATATGAAACGAGTGTTTCACACCACCGCAACCTCAGCCGGTCTTCAGTCCGCGCTTGATGCCGCCGCCTTTGAAGGCCGTATCATTGATATGAGCTGGTACGGCACTGCACCAGTTTCGCTGCACCTCGGCGGCGCCTTTCATGCGAAGCGGCTTCAAATCATCTCGTCGCAAGTGGGACACGTCTCGCCCTCCCGCCGCGGAACCGTCACTCATCGTCAAAGATTAACTGCGGCGCTCGGCTTACTCGACGATCCCGCGCTTGATGCCCTCGTAGCTAATGAAATTGCTTTCAACGACCTGCCCGGCCAGATACCTGTCATTCTCGGCCCCACAGGCGGCACCCTGCCGCCCGTCATCCGCTATCCCGATTAACGCCGAGGTTCCATTCGTCCCATGTACTCGACTCCCATGTATTCTGTCGAAGTCCGCAACCGCATCATGATTGCCCACTCGCTGCCCGATCCCTTTTTCGGACCCGCTCAAAACATGCACGGCGCGACGTTCGTCGTCGATGTTGCGTTCTTTCGCGAAAAGTTAACAGCCCAGAACGTGGTCGTCGATATCGGCGCCGCGCTCGATTGCCTGGACGCAGCGTTAAAACCACTCAACTATCAAAACCTCGATATTTTACCGCAATTCACAGGCGTCCTAACGACCACCGAATTTCTCTGCAAGTATGTATTCGATGCTATAGCCCGTGCAGCGAGATCCGGTACGCTTGGCCCCGAGGGCAAGACGCTGGCAAAAATCCGCGTTACACTCTCGGAGACGGATTTGGCGCGCGCTACATTTGAAGGACCGGTCAGTGGCTGAAGCAATTTTTGCGATCCCCGGCGACATCCGAAGCCCGACCGGCGGTTACGCCTACGACCGGCGTGTCATAGGGCTGCTGCCGCACTTCGGCGTCAACGTCCAGCATTTGAAACTCTCCGCTGCATTTCCAAACCCGGCACCCAAGGACATCAAGGATGCCGACCGGCTCATAGCCGCAACACCAAAGTCAGCGGCACTTCTGATTGACGGTCTCGCCTTCGGCGCATTCCCGGCATCAAGCCTGCCGTGCGACGGCCGCCGCCTGATCGCAATCGTGCACCACCCGCTGTTTCTCGAAACAGGACTTCCACATGCCCGCAAAGTCGAGCTGAAAGCAAGTGAACGCAATGCGCTTCAGCGCGCCGACCACATTGTCGTAACAAGCCGCGCGACGGCGCGCATTCTGACGGACGAACTCGAAGCTGACCCACGTAAAATCACTGTCGCCGAGCCCGGCACCGATCCCGCCGGCCGGGCAACTGGCACCGGTTCACCGCTGCATATTCTTGCTGTTGGCGCGGTCTCACCGAGAAAGAGCTATGATCATCTGGTCGAAGCCTTGGTTCCTTTGCACAGCCTCGATTGGAAACTCACCATCGCCGGCGCACTCGACCGGCACCCGCAGGCCGTGGAGCTTCTACGCAAAAAAATTGAAGAATCGAATTTATCGGATCGCATCACCCTCGCCGGCAAGGTCGTGCCGGCGACCCTTGACCGGTTCTATGAAAGCGCCGATCTTTTCGTCTCGGCCTCGCTTTTCGAAGGCTACGGCATGGTCATCGCAGAAGCCATGGCGCGCGGCCTCGCAATTGTCACGACCACGGGCGGTGCCGCGGCCGACACGGCGCATAAGTCGGCCGCCATCCACGTCCAACCCGGAAACATCGCTGAAATGACCGCTGCTTTGCGCCGCGCTTTGACCGACAAGAAACTCCGCGACCAACTCGCCGACGCCTCGTGGGACTTTGGCCGCACGCTACCGACATGGCACGAAGCCGCGCGCCGCATCGCAGCCGTCGTACTAGGTCTCAAACCATGAGCACTTTTGCCGCCGAGTGGCTTGCTCTACGCGAGGGCGCCGATACCCGCGCGCGCAACCGCGAACTGGCACAAGGCCTTTCTGCTTGGTTCCAGCTTCGCGATCACATCTCCGTGGTGGACCTTGGCTCGGGTACCGGCGCTAACCTGCGCGCCGTCGCCGCACTCTTGCCCCAGCGCCAGAGTTGGTTACTTGTCGATAAAGACGCAGACCTTTTTGCCGTTGCAAAAATCGAGTTGCGCAAATGGGCCGATCACACGGAGCAGACGGGCGAGACCTTAAAACTCAAGAAGGGTTACACAGAAATTACCGTTGAGTTCAAAGTCGTGGACCTCGCCCGCGATCTCGACAGTGCGCTCACAGACCGCCCAGATCTCGTAACGGCTTCGGCATTCTTCGATCTGGCATCTGCTGAATTCATCCGCGCGCTGGCGCGGAAGGCCGCAAGCATTCGAGCTGCGCTCTACGCAACGCTGACCTACAACGGCGTGCAGCGCTGGAGCCCGCATCGCCCGTCAGACAGCCAGATGGCCGCCGCTTTCAACCGTCACCAGATGTCCGACAAGGGTTTTGGTCCCGCGGCCGGTCCAACCGCCGCCGAAATGCTTGCCGACCAGTTCCGGCTCGAAGGGTACACCGTGGCAGAGGGTGAGAGCCCTTGGGTGCTTGGACAAAACGACCGCTCGCTGCTCGAAGAGCTACAGCGCGGATATGCACTCGCCGTGCTTGAAACGAAGGCACTCGATGCCAAGGCCGTAGAGACCTGGATCAAAGTCATTCGAGCGGCCGCTGAAGTCGGACACACCGACATCTTCGCGACGCCTGTGTGAGCATCTCCTTTCCCCATCAAAGACGGGCGAGGGGGATTACACTATCCGCTTCGGCAACATCCGCTCGACCACGCGATCCTTGCGGATAAGGCGGTGATAGATCGCGGCCGCAATATGCAGCGCAATAAGTGCGAAAAGAACTTTGGCGCCGATACCGTGCCAAGAGAAAACCGTTTCCGAAAATTTCTCGTCCTTTTCCGTCAGCGCGAGCAACGGAAGTCCAAAAGCATTGGTTGCGCCGTAATAGGAAACCCCAAGGTAGCCGCCGACCGGCACCACGATCAGCAATGCGTAGATCGACCAATGCACGAGATGTGAGACCCCGACGAGGGCAGACGGCACTGAGGGATCAGCAGCAGGCGCCCCGCTGCGCAGGCGATAGATCAACCGCGCCAAAACAACGGCAAGTATAGTAATGCCGATAATTTTGTGTGAGTCATAGAGAAACCCGGTTGTCGCATCAAAGAGCCCGGTCTTGGTCGCGCCTTCGGCATCGACATACGTCAGCTCGTACCCACGATAGGTCATGTAGAGCCCGAGGGGAAATTGAATGAGAATGAGAAACGCCGTCAGCCAATGATAGAGCCGGGCGCGTGGCGAATAGACTGCGATGTCGTGCGCATGATCATGGGCCATAGCCGTCAACCTTGTGATTTCTGCCTCAAGTCGCAATCAAATAGCACATCGCCGCCTTCAAGAACATGGACACGCGTCACCGGCCGGTGCGCTTCGTCGAGCCGGGCGATAGGTGCCAGCGATAGCCCCGATATGCCAGAGCCTAAGATGACCGGGGCCACCAGGACATGCAGGCGGTCAACTACCCCCGCGTCGATAAACGACGAAACGGTCTTGGCGCCGCCCTCGATCAGAATTTTTCTCAATCCGAGTGAAAAGAGCGCGTTGACGATCGCGCCGGGTGGCATCTGCCCGTTCTCTCGCGGCACTATGACTGTCTCAATACCGCCAGCCCCCATACCGCCAGTCCCCGCCACCTCTTCCGCCCGCACAATGAGACAGCGTGTTCCGTCGCGCGCGAAACACCGCGCTGCGTGACTTACCCGGCCGCTTGGATCGATGACGACGCGCGCCGGATGCGGCCCACCCACGCGGCGCACTGTTAGCAATGGATCGTCTTCGCGAACCGTCCCTGCACCGACGACGACTGCGTCAACGTTGGCGCGCAGCCGGTGCAAATGATCGAGCGCGGCGCTCCCATTGATCCAGCGGCTTGCCCCCGCCAGCGTCGCGATGCGGCCGTCCAACGATTGCCCGAGTTGCGCGATGACAAATGGCTTGTCCGCTGCCGCGGCGAGCAAGGGCTCGATCAGCGGATCAGGAAGGTGTGCTGGAAATGCGCCGTGGTGAACCGGCATCGATTGCCCGACTATCCTCGTTAAAGTAATTGCTGCTCTCGAAATTTGACACATCGGGAACGCTCTCGCCCGCTTGCACCAAGTCAATAAACGGTTATTGCGAGTATGCGGCGAAACGAGTTCAACCCCTCCATAGCCAACGGGCAAGGCTGAAACAAGCCGGTTTGAATTAAAGTTTCTGCCACAACTTCGACAAAGGGAATGCCACATTTTAATGACACCAGAAGCAATGTCCGCACCGGGAAAGCCTGCCCAAGATCTGACGTTGCCTGAGATCTACAGGCGTGCCCTCGCCATGCTTGCGCCCGAGAAGTGGCTGGCAATCACGCTCGCCTCGGCCGGCATCGTCATTGCCGCTATTCAGTTGGCTGAACCCATTCTCTTCGGCCGGGTCGTTGACGCTCTGAACAAAGGGGAAGGCGCCTTTCCGATTATCGCACTGTGGGCGGCGCTCGGTCTGTTTGGCATTCTCGCCGGCGTCATTGTTGCGACGTATTCCGACAGACTTGCACACCGCCGCCGCCTCGCCATCCTGGGCGATGTCTTCGAACGCGCCATGACTCTGCCGCAGGGATATCACGCCGAGCTCGGTTCCGGCGCCGTCATACGCAACATCTTGTCGGGCACGAGTTCTCTGTTCTGGTTGTGGCTCGGCGCCATGCGCGATCAGTTGACGGCCTTGTTCGGTATTATCTTACTGGCACCTGCTGCCCTCAGCATGGATTACCGTATGGCGGCAATCCTACTCTCGCTCGCGGCCTTCTACACGCTCATCAACGTCATCGTCATGCGCAAGACCGCGAGTGGACAGGCCTCTGTCGAAAACTATGAATACGCCGTCTCAGGCCGGGTTGGCGATGTCATCTCCAACGTGTCCGTCGTCCAGGCCTATGGACGTATCGGTGCCGAAGTCCAATCCATGGGCACCCTTACGCGCGATCTCTTATCCGCCCAATACCCTGTGCTCACGTGGTGGGGAATTCTGGCGGTGCTCCAGCGTTCGGCAGCAACACTCACCATGGTCGCCGTCTTCGCGGCCGGTGCCGTCCTCTCCGCACGCGGCGAGTTGACGGTCGGTCAAATCGTTTCGTTCGTCGGCTTCGCGGGCCTCTTGATCGGCAAGCTCGACCAACTTTCTGGATTTGCCGTGCGCATTCACCAACAAGGTCCCGCGCTGCGCAAACTTTTCGGCCTCATGGACGAAGCTGTAGCAGTTGCCGAAAAGCCCGGCGCCCGGCCTCTGACCTCAATACAGGGCAACGTGGCTTTCGAACGCGTTTCGTTTCACTACAGCAACGGCCCGCAAGGCGTGGATGGGATTTCATTTACCGCAAAAGCCGGCGAAACCATTGCGCTCACCGGGCCGACTGGATCGGGCAAGTCCACAACCATCGCTTTGCTTCAGCGCTTTCGCGCGCCGGACGACGGCCGCATCCTCATCGACGGGCAGGATATCGCGGACGCGACGATGGCATCTCTGCGCAGTGCCATTTCAATTGTCTTCCAGGACGCAGGGCTCTTCAATCGATCGATTGCAGAGAATGTTCGCGTCGGCAAACCTGACGCAACCGTCGCCGACGTCGAGCGCGCGGCAAGACTTGCTGAAGCACACGATTTCATTTCGGCCAAGCCCGGCGGCTACGACTTCGTCATCGGCGAGCGCGGTGCGTCTTTATCCGGCGGCGAACGCCAGCGCATCGCCATTGCACGTGCAATTCTGAAAGACGCGCCTATCCTGATACTCGACGAAGCCACAAGCGCGCTTGACGCGGCAACCGAAGCCAAAATCAAGCGCGCGCTTGATACCCTGCGCAAGGGGCGAACCACGTTCGTCATTGCCCACCGGCTTTCGACTGTTGCCAACGCCGATCAAATTATCGTGTTGGATCATGGCAAAATCGTTGAGCGCGGGCGCTTCACGGAGCTCGCAAACGGCACCGGACTCTTCTCCCGCCTCGTGGCCGAAGGTGGTTTCACTATTCCAAAGTCGACTGAGGATGCAGACATCGCAAACTCTGACCAGGCCTGAGCCCTAATTGAAACCGGGCATTACCGCTTCCCGAGTGTGTTGTTATTTGGTCCCTCATCGAGCGGCCGTTTCTTAACCGTAGGCACACGTCCTCTTGCATGAGCATTAAACTCATGATCACCTATGGCCTTGAAGCTTTGGTCATTATGGCGGGCAGAATCCCCATTTGTTGATCTTTGCTGCAATCTGGGGATCAACGAACTGGGGATCAACGAAACAGTGTCGAAGAAATGTTGTGTTTGAGCACATTGGGTCAGCCGATTGGCCGGATGTTTATAGTTGTTTTGCTTTCAATCGTTCAACTGGCTGGCTGGGCGCCGGGTGCCGTTGCCCGCGACAAGACGATCAACCGCGAAATCCTCGGATTGTTCGACAGCAGTACCGAGGGCCGCTCAGAAGAGTTGCGCCTGCATCAGCTACTCGAAATGCCACTCAATCATCTTGGCTACAAACTGAAACTCCACGATGTTGCGCATGGTTTGCCGGATCTAGCCCAAGCAAAGCGCTATCACGCCGTCGCAACATGGTTCAGCGGGCGGCTGAATAATGCCGAGGCATATCTCACCTGGGCCGAAAAAGTAGCCCACTCGGGCACGCGCTTTATCATTCTTGATTCTATCGGGGCACTTGGCGAAAAGGAGGACATTGCACTCATCAACGCTTTTCTGAAGCATTTGGGGCTGGCCTACGCGGCCTACTACGTGGGGGATGCAACGGAGACGCGGATCAAATTCGCCGACCCCTCGATGATTGATTTTGAACACAAGCTTGACCCTTTGAAGTTGCCGGGCCACCAGGTCATCATCTCAAAATCGCCGGCCATGCACGCGCATCTCACCGTCACGGACCCCGCCCATCGCTGGGCTGGTGCGAACGCCTCGACACTTGTTGCGACAGGTTCAAAAGGCGGAATCGCCGCAACTGGGTTTGCAATCCACTATGAAACCGGCTCGGATCAGGTCCGCTGGATCATCAACCCTTTCGCATTTCTCCAAGCCGCGCTTGGCGGGAAACACTGGCCCATTCCCGATACGACGACTGTTTCAGGACGGCGCCTCTACTTCAGCCACATTGATGGCGACGGCTGGAACAACATTACCGAAGTCTTTCCCTATTCAAGCGAACGGGCATCGTCTGCCGAAGTTGTGCTCGATGCGTTGATTGCACCCTATCCCGATCTCCCGGTCTCAGTTGGACTGATCGCCGGCGATATCGATCCGACTCTTGGCGGCAAGTCGACGACTGCTGGAGTTGCCGAAGTCATTTTCGCGATGCCGCATGTCGAAGTTGCAAGTCACACCTATACCCACCCCTACAATTGGGAATACTACGAGAACTACAATCGAGATCGCGAAGTTGCCGATGTCCTTGAATTCGCAAGTACCGCGCCCGCTTACGACGACCGTAGCCTTACCGAACTCGTCGCCTCTTGGCGAAGTTCAAAGCAAGTTGAGACCGTTGCACTTGCCGCCACTCCGCACGGAGAACACGAAGAAAGCGCGAGCTTACCGCGGGCGCGGCCACACGAAGTCTTCAACCTTGGCGAGGAAGTGCATGGCGCACTAGATGTCGCCTCCGAACTCGCCCCACCCGAAAAACCGGCACGTCTCTATCTCTGGAGCGGCAATACGCGCCCCTTCGAAGCCGCGGTGCGCGCGACTCGCGAGGCCGGCGCCCGCAACCTCAACGGCGGAGACTCGCGTTTCGACAGCCTGTTTCCGTCGGCCGGCTACGTTGCGCCAATATCTCGCACCGTCGGCCAAGAACGGCAAATCTACGCGGTGAACAGTAACGAGAATACCTACACCAACGGTTGGACTGGGCCGTTTGATGCTTTCAAGCTCTTGTCTGAAACACTCGACAACACCGAGCAACCCCGGCGGCTCAAGGGGTTCAATCTCTACTACCACGTCTTTTCAGCAACCAAGCACGAAGGCCTAGAGGTCATCGTGCGCCATCTGGACCGTGCCCGCGCAAGCCCCATCGCCCCCATCACTGCTTCACGCTACGCGGCGATCGCAGAGGGATTTTTCTCAGCACAGATCACTGAAGTGGGACCCGGCCGCTGGCGCGTAGGACAACGGGGAGATCTCCAGACAGTGCGCTTCGAGCAGGCAAGCGCACTCGACGTCGATTACCAAGCTAGCAAAGGTGTCATTGGGCACAACCGGCATGGGGACGCACTTTACCTGACACTCGACGCGGCCGTCGCAGAAGCCATCGTCGCACTGCGGCCGGTTCAAAAATACCCAGATCGCAGAGAACGCCACAAGGCCGTGCCGCATCTCATTGATAGCCGATGGCACTTGTCAAAAGTCACGCGATCCGCCTGTGACGTAAGAGCGGACGTGCAAGGATTTGGCGCTGGCGAGATGAACTGGGCAGGCTTTCCAGCTGGACAGTATGAAATTGCCGTATCCCGGTTGGGCGAACCAATCACGACACTCGAGGCAACGGCTGACGATCAGGGCCGCCTCGCATTTCGTGCCGAGGCGGATGTGATTGCCCCCGCACAATTGCAGATATCTTGCCGCCGGCCAGCGCGATCACCTTTGTGAACTCACCATTGCGGAAGCACTATCAACCCCGAATTTAGCCAAGCAGGTGCCCGTCATTCGGCGGCAAAGTTTACTAACTAAATCTTGTGCGACATGCGCTGGCGCTTGGTTTCGAGATAGCGCTTGTTGTGCGGGTTTGGCTTGATGACGATCGGCAAGCGCTCAACCACGCGAATGCCCAGCGCTTTGAGTGCTTGTTCTTTCGCTGGATTGTTCGACAGCAGCTTGATCTCTGTCATGTTGAGTTCGCTCAGAATGCGAGCCGTCAGAGCATAGTCGCGGCTATCGATCGGTGCCCCGACCTCGATATTGGCTTCGATCGTATCGAGGCCCTGGTCCTGTAAGGCGTAGGCCTGGATTTTCTTGAAAAGGCCGATGCCGCGACCCTCATGGTAGGGCACGTAGACGATCACCCCAAGCGGCGCCTTGGATATGGCTTTCAAAGCGGCCTGGAGTTGCTGATAGCAATCGCAGCGCAGTGAATGAAAGATATCGCCCGTCACGCAACCCGAATGCACGCGCACAACCGGGACCGCGTCTTTCGATGCCGCGGCTGAGCGATGCACGAGCACCAGAGCCTGCTCTTCCGGGGTCTCACCCTGGTAGGCGTGAGCCTCTAATGTCAGCTCACGGCCATCGAGTTCGATCGGCAGAATTGTTTGTACCGACCAATCCATGTCGAGTTTGACCGATTTGAGTGCGCCGAATTTCATGGCGTCTCCTAGTTTCATGCCTGCCATATGCCTCAAGTGACGACCGAAGGCAAAGGGTACCGGGGTTGATCAAAAAATTGAAATGGGTTGCTAGCCTCACACAACAATAGGCTTCGCAAGCCAATCCAGATCACTTAACGATAACAAATGGTCAGCTTCGTGGCTTGGTGAGCGCCTAAGACGGCGCCAATGCTTGGTAAATCAGAGCGCTTTCTGCTATCGCTCAAGGCGTGACGGCCTTCGGAATATTCCTTTGCCCCTTATCCTCACTGCCCTCGCCGCCGCCGCCCTGTCCGCGCTTTTGACGCGGGCGATGATTCCATGGCTCAAATCGCAAGGCGCGGTCGCCACCGAGAACGACCGGACGATGCACACGGGTCCAGTGCCCAAAGGCGGCGGATTACCGCTGTTGATTTCCGCGATTGCTGTGACGAGCGCTTTTTACCCGCTGACAGCCATGGCCCCGCCGCTCCTGGCCAGCCTCGTCGCACTTGCCGTGCTCTCGTGGCGCGATGATGTGCGCCCTCTCCCCGCCGCGGTGCGCTTTCCGGTACACCTTGGTGCTGCGGCCTTTTTTGTCATGTGCCTGCCGGTAGATGCTGTCGTGTTCCAAGGGTGGCTCCCCATCGCCCTCGACCGCATACTGACCATCCTTGCCCTCGCGTGGATGATGAACCTCTATAACTTCATGGACGGCATCAACGGCATTGCTGGCGCCGAGACGGTCGCCATCGCTGCGGGTTACCTTGCGATCGGCGCAACGGCGGCAAGCTCGCTCAACTATTTACCTCTGGCGGCCGCGCTAGTTGGCGCAAGCGCAGGGTTCCTGGTTTGGAACGGCCGCGAAAAGGCACTCGTGTTTCTGGGCGACGTAGGGAGTGTGCCTCTCGGCTTTCTAACTGGCGCACTCATGATTGACGCGGCCATCAAGGGTTACTGGGCCGCAGCAATCATCTTGCCCGCGTATTTTTTTGCCGACGCGACCATCACGCTTTTCCGGCGGCTGATGGGCGGCGAAAAAGTATGGGAAGCGCACAAGACGCATTTCTATCAACGCGCGGCGCAGGGCTTCAAAGCTCATATGCCCGTCGTTGCGCGAATTGCCGTTGCCAATGCGCTGCTGACCGGAGCGGCACTGCTGAGCGTCACCTGGCCGTGGTTGGCTCTTACCCTTGCCGCAGTGATCGTCGCGGGATTGTTGATCGTATTCGAGCGCGCGGCCACGCCGTTATAATTTCTTGCCTATCGAAAGGCCTTGCACGCCGCCCGGCGAAAGCAGCGGCCGTTGACTGCTCAGACGTCCTGAGTTGATGCCAAACCAGCCGATTTCCCCCGAGAGCCGGCCGTATTCGATCTTGGGGCAGCGATTCATGATCACCTGCAGCCCGGCCGCTTCGGCTTCAGCGGCGGCCACGTCGTTGCGCACACTCAGCTGCATCCAGATGACCTTGATGCCAAGCTTGTCTTTGAGTGCGATGGCGTCCCGCGTGACGTCGAGGGCCGCTTCCGAATTACGAAAGACATCGACCATATCGACAGGAGCGGGCACATCCTCGAGCTGCGCATAGACTTTACGGCCGAGCAACTCTTGTCCCTCGAGTTCCTGGTCCCCCCAGTACTGTCCCACCAAGTCCTGGATTGACCGGGTGCACCATATAGCCCTTGGACAATAGATATTTGACGACGAGATAACTTGGCCGCGCGGCGTTGGCACTTGCTCCAACAGCCGCGATCGTTTGCACGTTCGACAGCACCTCTTCGATGTAAGCATCCGTATAAGCGTCGTGGTTCATGCCTTGGTGTCCGGCAGCACGATGTGCCCATTGTCGCCCAATCTCCAAAATGGATTGTGCGCCACTTCCCACAGATGCCCATCTGGATCAGCGAAGTACCCAGAATAACCGCCCCAGAAAACCTTCTGTCCCGCCTTCACGAGTTTTGCGCCTGCCGCAATTGCCTCGGCAATGACTGCATCGACTTCCGCGTTCGCTGCGAACATTGTGCGCCAATGCAATGCCGGAAAATCCACTTGCCGTACTTGCAACGTGCGCATCCTCAGCCAACGCGGCCCGTCCAAACAACCCGAGAACCACCCCGCCTGCATTGAAGAACGTCACACTCGGGTTGCTCTCGGAGGATGCCTTAAACCCTAGCCGCTCATAGAAAGCGCGCGCCCGCGCCACATCCTCAACGCCAAGCGTGATGAGGCTCAGCCGGGGTTCCATGGTCAATCGTCCTTCCACAAGGCCACGCGCTTTTCTAGAAAAGCGCAAATGCCCTCTTCCGCGTCGGCGCTCATCATGTTCTTGACCATGACGCCGCTGGCGTAGTCATACGCCTCCGCAAGTGGCATCTCGGCCTGACGGTAAAACGCCCCCTTGCCAGTGGCGACCGTGGACTTGGATTTCGCGGCGATTGTACGCGCCATGGCAAGTGCCTCGGGCAGAACCTTGTAGCCGGGAACCGCCCGATTAATCAGGCCATAAGCAACCGCCGTCTCAGCCGAAATAGCTTCACCCAACAGAAGCATCTCCAGCGCGTGCTTGCGCGACACATTTCGCGACAGCGCGACCATCGGCGTCGAACAGAAAAGGCCGATATTGACGCCGGGCGTGGCAAACCGGGCTTCGTCCGCGGCAATTGCGAGATCGCACGAGGCGACAAGCTGACAGCCTGCCGCCGTCGCCGTGCCCTGAACCGCGGCAATGACAGGCTTTGGGCAATTGACAATCGCCTGCATCATGCGGGCACATGACGTCATCGTTTCGTGGAAGAATGCGCGGCCACCATCCGCGTCGCTGCGGTGAGCGGTCATTTCCTTGAGGTCGTGTCCGGAACAAAAGGCCGGGCCACTCCCGGTCAGAACGATTGCAGCAACGGCGCTATCTTTCGCCAGCGCATCAAGCGCTGCAGTGAGTTCCCGGATAAGCAACAGTCGAAGTGCGTTGCGCACTTCCGGCCGGTTCAAAGTGACAACCGCAATGCCGGGCACACTGCGGTCAAAGAGCAGATCGGCCGCGTCCATGGTTGTGTCAGGATTTTTTTCCTGCATGGCGCGGCCGATCTCTTGTTCTCAGCTGGACAGACTATTACTGCAGACTATTACTGCAGCGCCTTCTCGATATCGGCGCGATGCGTTTTCACGACATCGATGTTTTCTTTGTTTTGCAGCGGTGGCGTGGTCTTGATGGCTTCCGTCAGCTCATCGACAAGCTGCTTCTTATCGGCTTCAGGAATGCTCTCATCCTTTTTTACGTCCTCGAGCTCTTTCTGAAGCGCTTCGACCGGATCAACGAAGTTGCCGGTTTGCGTGTCGAGACCTGCCATCACGATCGAGATGTTCGCGGCGACGTCGTCGAGCTCGGCAAAATCGTTGAAGCCGTGTTTCTTGGCAATGGCTTCGAGTTCCGCCTGCAACGCCGGGTCCGGCTTTTCGCCCGCCGACTGAATTTTCGAGGCAATGGCTGCGAGGTCGCTCTGCGCGGCAATGAAGTTTTTCACCTGGGCGTCCGACAGCTTCATCTGCTTGACTTCTTGAGCCGATGCGCTTGCGACAGCCAAGCCGCAGATCAGCAGCATCGTCACGAACAACCGTTGAATACGATCTAGAATGACCGGCATTGAACTTCCTCCTCATCAGCCTCAGGCCCGCAAATCACAGGCATCTCGCATAGGACGTCACACGCCAACTGCGTCCACATTAAGAAACGATTGTGCCACCCCAGTTTCCGTCGCACATAAAAATCATGATTTGCCCGCCGTTGCACGGGATACATGACCGGCAGGCAAGTCGAGGCATCAAACCCGCTCCTCCGAGTAGTATATTACCACATAACGGTATTATGCTACCTTATAGGCTATCTCATTGTTTTTGTTTATATTTAAAGCGTCGCCTCTTTTCTGATTGACGGCTCAGCTGTCCCAACGTATGCACGGCCTGTCCGGTGCACCCAATTGCGGTTCGCCGGCGATTTTTTTGGACGTTCCTAAAAGCCGGCAGGAGCCTGCGCACCTATGTCAACATATATCGCCAAACCGGCCACGGTGGAAAAGAAGTGGATCCTGATCGACGCCCAAGGGCTTGTCGTCGGCCGCCTCGCCACCATCGTCGCCACACGCCTCAAGGGCAAACACAAAGCCACATACACGCCGCATGTCGATTGCGGTGATAATGTCGTGATCATCAATGCCGATAAAGTCGTTTTCACCGGCGCCAAGCGGGAAGACAAAGTCTATTACCGCCACACCGGTTATCCGGGCGGTATCAAAGAACGTACGCCCCGCCAGATCTTGGAAGGCAAGCACCCGGAACGCGTCGTGGAAAAAGCCGTCGAGCGCATGCTGGCGCGCGGCCCGCTGCAGCGTCAACTGATGCGCAATCTGCGCATCTATAAGGGAACAGACCACCCTCATGTGGCTCAAAACCCCGAGAAGCTCGACGTCGCCAAGATGAACCGCAAGAATGTGAGGGCCTAAGTTCCATGGCTACCGAAACAAAAACGCTTGGCGACCTCGCCGGCATTAAGACTGCGGCACCGGAAGCCGCGCCTGTCCGTGCTCAAAAACTCGACAAGCACGGCCGCGCCTACGCAACAGGAAAACGCAAGAACGCCATCGCCCGCGTCTGGCTGAAGCCCGGCAAAGGCATGATCACGGTCAACGAAAAGGACTTCAAAGCCTATTTCGCCCGCCCCGTGCTCCAGATGATGTTGCAGCAGCCCTTGAACCTCGCCAACCGCGCGTCGCAGTACGACATCCGCATTACGGTACTCGGCGGTGGCCTTTCGGGTCAGGCAGGCGCCGTGCGCCACGGCATCTCCAAGGCACTGACGTATTACGAACCTGATCTGCGCGGGGTCCTCAAGAAGCAGGGCTTCCTGACCCGCGACAGCCGCGTCGTCGAGCGCAAGAAGTACGGCCGGGTCAAAGCCCGCAAGTCCTTCCAGTTCTCGAAGCGCTAACCCCTCTTGCTGGCACGAAATTCTGCAACAGCCCGCCCCAATCTGGCGGGCTGTTCTATTTCAACGGCGTGGAGGCTTGCCGACGCTCTTAAGCAATGCCACATAGCCCGCTATAGCTGCATCACGGCCTGATCTGCGGGCGGCTCAGAAAAACCTGGAGAGTTCACGATGTACATATTGGCTGCAGACGCCAGCTCGATGATCGCGGGATTTTTGGCTGAAGCTAGCCAAATGCTCTCACCTGACTGGTGGCGCACGCATGCCGTCGCGCTTTTCAACATTTTGATGATCGACTTAACTCTCGCCGGCGATAACGCCATCGTGGTCGGTATGGCCGCGTCGCGCGTGCCCAAAGACATGCGCGCGAAAGTCATCTTCTGGGGCATCACGGGCGCGGTCGTCCTACGCATTCTATTTTCCAGCGTCGCTCAGCAGATGCTGCAGATTATCGGCCTCACACTAGCAGGCGGCCTGTTGCTGCTGTTCGTGTGCTGGAAGATGTACCGCCAGATCGTGGACGGCGAAGAGCAATCAATCGACGACATCGAAGCCAATCTTGCCTCAAACAAAGTCACTGGTAGCGAAGCGACGTTCTGGTCGGCGCTGTGGACTATCATTCTTGCCGACCTCTCCATGTCGCTCGACAACGTACTCGCGGTCGCTGGCGCGGCTGGCGAATCCACGCTTGTGCTCGTGATCGGTCTCGCCGTCGCAATCATCCTGATGGCTGTTGCATCCAGCTACATCGCCAAATTGTTGCACTCCTATCCCTGGATCGCCTGGGTCGGCCTGCTCATCATTCTCTTTGTCGCGCTCGATATGATCTATCGCGACAGTCACCACATCGCCTGCGCTGCTTATGGCGTCGGCTGCTCCGAGACGATTTTGGATGGTATCAAGCACCGGTGGAGCCTTGGCTGGGGCGGGGGCTGAGATGGCAGCAAAGAAAGACGCAACCGTATTCATCGACGGCGAGGCCGGTACAACCGGCCTGCAAATCCGCGAACGGCTTGCGGGTTTAAATGGCGTTATCGTCAAAAGCATCGACGCGAAATTGCGCAAAGATGCTGACGCCCGCAAAGCCTTGATGAGCGAAGTCGATCTTGTTGTCCTGTGCTTGCCGGATGATGCCGCAAAAGAAGCGGTGTCTCTTGCCGGCGGCTTAGGCGACAAAACACCAAAGATCATTGATGCCTCGACCGCGCATCGCGTGGCGCCGGGCTGGGTGTACGGCTTTGCTGAACTCGACCACGATCAGGCCGGTAAAATTCGCAAAGCCAAACGCGTTGCCAATCCCGGCTGCTACCCAACCGCCGCCATCGCGCTGATCCGCCCGCTTGTCGATGCCGGCATCGTTCCTGCCGATTTCCCAGTTACGGTCAATGCCGTCTCGGGTTATTCCGGCGGCGGCAAGAGCATGATTGAAGCCTACGAGGTGACTAAGACGGCACCCTCTTTTGAACTCTATGGCCTCGGCCTCGAACACAAACATGTGCCCGAGCTTATGGCTTATGGCCAGCTTGAATGCCGGCCCATTTTTGTTCCGAGTGTCGGTAATTTCAAGCAAGGCATGCTTGTGAGCGTGCCGTTGCATCTCGACGCCCTTATGGGCAAGCTCACCATCAAAGACATCGAGGCCGCACTGTCCAAGCATTACGCGGAGTGTCAACGCGTGCGCGTTATATCGGATGCCGCGAAACTGACGCGACTCGACGCCGAAGCGCTGAACGATACCGACGATCTCGAGCTTTACGTGTTCGGTAAGGATGCGCTAGGTCACGCGCTCCTCGTTGCCCGGCTTGACAACCTTGGCAAAGGAGCGGCGGGCGCCGCCGTACAAAACCTGCAGCTTATGCTCGGGCTCGCTTAAGACACCACCGAACGGCGCGTTGTGTGGACGTGCCAAACGGCAAGCGCCATGACGACGGCCGCGCCGCCCTGGTGCACAAGTCCAAGGCTCAGGGGAACGTGTGCTAGCAGCGTCCAAATCCCTAGCATAGCTTGCACCACAACGGCCGTTGCCAGGGCGAATGCCGACGTGCGCACCGCCCCACCTTTATGGGCGGTGTGGACGTACCAAGTCTGGATCAATGCCGCACCGAGAAGAAGGTACGCCGTTAGTCTGTGGTTGAACTGCGTCGCGGCATGACTTTCAAACAAGCTGAGAATTCCGCGCCCCTCAATCCAATAATCAGTCGGAACGAGTTCCCCATTCATCGACGGCCAGGTGTTGTAGACGAGGCCCGCCTTCAATCCAGCAACAAACGCGCCGAGCGTAACCTGCGCAAAGACGAGCCCCAAAAGAACGGCAGCGAGGCGGCGCACGTTCACGCCAACGGTCTCGCACGACCCCCACAAGCGAAGACGGCGCTCGTCAAGTGCAAGCCAAACGAGCAACGATAGGATCGCAAACGCCACCGAGAGATGCAGAGCAAGCCGGTATTGGCTGACGTCAACGCGCTCCGAAAGACCGGAACTCACCATGTACCAGCCGATCGCGCCTTGCAGTCCGCCCAGCGCCAGTAGCGCCGCGAGCTTCGGTGTAAGTCCCGGACGAATGCGCCCCTTCAGCCAGAAGAACAAGAGCGGCAACGCGAAAACGAGACCGATGAATCGGCCGAGAAACCTGTGCCCCCACTCCCACCAGAAGATGAACTTGAAGTCGTCGAGACCCATACCCTTGTTGACGAGATGATACTCGGGGATCTGTTTGTATTTTTCAAAGGCCGCATGCCAATCGGCATCGTTCAACGGCGGAATGGCCCCAGGATCGGCTTCCATTCGGTGATGGAGAGCCCGCTATCGGTCAAACGCGTTGCCCCGCCGACGACAATCATGACGAACACAAGAGCGGCACAAAACCACAGCCAGAACCCGACGCTGGGATGTCCGTTTGCACCCGGCGTTTCCATAAACACGCTCTTTCTGCTTAGCGCCTCGTTCTCGCAGCGCAGTTAGAGCACCGCATTGCCCTGTCCGTGATACTGGGCGAAAAGAAACGAGGCAATGCGCTGATCGGGCGCGGCCAGCCAACATTGGACACCACACTTTAAGGTTCGGCGCCCAAACGTTTCAAAGCGGCAACGATATCCTCGTCATCATCGTACTGGGGTCCACTCGGACATGGCTTTTCGATAGTCTGCAATGGCAAGCTCTCGTTTGCCTAATGCCTCGTACGACGCCGCACGGCCGCTGAGTAAGTCTGGGTCTTCCGGTTCGTTCGCAATGGCCTTATTGTAATCCGAAACCGCTCGCGCATGATCACCCTTTGCTGCGAAGGATGCTGCACGCTGGCCAAACAATTCTAGTTTTTTGGAGTCAAGCGCTATGACTTTGCTGTAATCGGATATTGCTCGATCATGTTCTCCGTGGGCATGTAAGGCCCGCGCGCGATCAATAAGAATCGAAATTGTATCGTCCTTGTCCTTGTACTCCAGAGCGCTGCTAAAGTCTGCGATTGCGCTGGCATGGTCAGCCTTTGCAATAAAGCATCTGCCACGGCCCCAGTAGCTCAATCGCCACCCACGAGAATTACAATTTTTGCAATGATTCAATATGACGTCTGTAAGTTCAGAAATCGCGCGGTCGCAATCATTCTTGTCTTCGTAGACTAGGGAGCGGTTTATGCGTGCAGCACCATTGTTGGGATCAAGCTCTAGCGTTCTAGTATAGTCTGCAATTGCCTCATCGTAGTTCTTAAACTCATCATGGGAGTTGGCATACGCACGGTTGAAGTATGCGTCAGCGTCGCTCGGATTTCGTTGAATTACTTTGTTGCACGCAGTGATTGCCGCCTGGCCTTCAAGCTTTTTGCAGTCTGTCTTAGCATCCGCTAAAATGTTGCCCGAGAAACAAAATGTAGCCATCACAACTACTGCCCGCCTCAACATCCCAATTACTCCTTGGCAATCAAAAACGGAGTCGCAATGGTATTCAATCAGCACACCTGAGTAACATTCTTTAAGCGGTGGCGCCAGTGCGACGACGGATGTACAATACCGTTGCCGGGCGGGCCCCGCAGAAATTTTTGTAGCAAGAGAGGCGTTAAAATCACGCATGACCCCACGCACACGCAAACTCGCCGGAACCGTTGCACTCATCGCGATGATCACGATTTACGCGTTTCTGGCGCTGGCCGTCGCGGTCGTTCTGCAAGTGAGCAACATCAGCAAGATCGGCGAACTGGCTTTCTACGTGATCGCGGGCTTGCTTTGGGTATTGCCCGCCGGAATTCTCATCAAATGGATGCAAAAACCGGGGACATAATCGTCCGCCGGTCAATTGCCCGTAGTAATCTGTTTGCTGCTGGAGGGCTTGAAACGCCGTGCAGCGTTCCACAGGGCGAACGGCGCGCCCGACAGAAGTACCTTAATGTAGCGCGCATCTTGGAAATCGCCATTCAAGGAAAGGCGCGGCAAAGCCGCCATGCTGTCCTTGTGGCTGGCGTGCAGCAGACCTTTTC
>CAVXTJ010000007.1:0-180937 GCA_963764605.1 uncultured Alphaproteobacteria bacterium | reverse complement strand
CTTCCACGAGTTCCGTTTCGATGCTGCACTCCGCCAACGCCAGCCTGATTGACCTGGAGCGCGGACAAAGCCGGTATTGTGTTGTTTGTATATTGTCACGATGACAGCTTTGAGCAACGGGGTTTGAGCACGCGTCTTGTTACCCATATGCGCCGATCCGGGCGGGAGCGCGTTACGAGCCGGGGATAGTGCTCGAAAGGTTTATGCCGGTCGCCTGAATCCTGATACGTGGCACCGGTCCAAGTTTGTTTCAGGCCAAGCGGCTGGCGCGACGGAGAATAATCGATGCCGACATGGCAAGTCATCCTTCTCGGCCTCATCGAGGGCCTGACCGAGTATATTCCCGTCTCGTCCACAGGGCACCTGCTGCTGGCGGAGCGCTTGATGGGGTTCAGCTCCCCCGGCCGCACTTTCGAAGTTTTGATTTAGTTGGGTGCTATTCTCGCGCTGCTGACAGTGTATGCCGGAAAATTGTGGCACTTGATGATCTCGCTGCCGAAGGACCGGCAGACGCAGATGTTCGTCATGAGCGTGCTCGTTGCTTTTCTACCGGCCGCGTTTGTTGGGGCCGCCGGGCATTCCATCATCAAGACTATTTTCTTCGAAAGTCCGCTATTGATCTGCACTTCGCTCGTGGTGGGAGGCATTATCCTGCTCATCGTGGACCGGATGAAGTTTGAGCCGCGTTACACGGACGTCATGGATTTGACCCCGGCAACCGCGTTCAAGATTGGCCTGTGCCAGTGTCTGGCGCTGATCCCAGGGGTGTCGAGGTCTGGATCGACGATCGTCGGCGCCATGTTTTGCGGCGTGGATAAGCGCACCGCTGCCGAATTCTCGTTTTTTCTCGCCATGCCGACGATGGCGGGCGCGTTTGCGTTTGACCTTTACAAGAACTGGTCAAAGCTATCGGCCGATGATGCAACTCAGATTGCACTCGGGTTCGCCGCCGCATTCGTCGCAGGCGTCATTGTCGTTCGCTACGTTCTGGACTTCATTTCAGCGCGCGGACTATCGTTCTTCGGCTGGTGGCGGCTCATCGTTGGTGGAATTGGCCTCGGTGCACTTGCGGTTATTGGTTGAAGCAAAACCTAAGTCCACCGGCTTTATGCGGCGTGCGATGTCGCGGGCTCGGTGAGGACAAGCTTCAAAGTCTTGTCATCCTTCGCCGACCTTAGCCGCTCCAATGTGGCAGGGTCGCGCATCAAGCGCGATATGCGCGCCAAGGCTTTCAGGTGATCTCCTCCAGCATCTTCGGGCGCAAGAAGGAAGAATACGAGGTCGACAGGTTGTTCGTCATGGCTTTCGAAGGCGATTGGTTTTGCCAGCTTGGCAAATAGGCATGTGATGCCTTTCAATCCGGCCATCTTCACATGCGGGATGGCGATGCCACTTCCAAGCCCCGTCGAACCCAGTCGCTCACGCTGGAGCAGTGCCGCAAAAATCTCGCGCGAATCCAGGCCTGTCGCTTGCGCGGCTTTGTCAGATAGGTCTTGTAGAAGTTGTTTCTTGTCCTGCGATTTCAGTGCAGACACCACACCGCCTGCCGCCAGCAGATCCCCGAGGTCCATCGTCATATCGTTCACCTTGAGTGGATATTCGAAAAACTTGGCTTTGCTCAACGGACGGAGTGCCCAATTTAGCGCAACGCCGCTGAGGCTTGATGGCCCAATCCCTTGCCGTCAACTCGTGTGCCGTCAACTCGTGGCAAACGTTGCCGCCTCACTGGCAGCGCGTTGCCCCGGCTCCGTATCAATCCACCCGATATTGCCGTCGGGCCGCCTGTAGACCACATTGACGGTCCCGTTCGCAGCGTTCCTGAAGATCATAAATGCGGCCTCCGTAAGGTCGAGGTGCATAACAGCTTCACTTACAGTCAATTGTTGTACGTTTCTTTGTGTTTCGGCGATAATGAGTGGGTTGTTTTCCACAGCCTCGTCTGCATCGTCGTCGCCTATGCTGACAACGTAATCACGGGCGTCCGTGTCGCCCATCCGGCCGTTTGCAGTTCTCAAAGAGTCGTGGCTCTTCAGCCGCCGTTTATAGCGCCGGACGCGAGTTTCTAGTCTTTCAACTGCAGCGTCCGCACTTGAGTAGGCATCACCGCCTTCGCCGTGTGCTTCAAGCAGGAGGCCACTGGTCAACCGGACCGAACAATTTGTCTTGAAAAGTCCGCGCTCCTTTTCAAGCCGGACATGGCCTTTGAGATCGCGACTAACGTATTTGTTGAGAACAGCGCGTATTTTGTCCGCGACGTAGGCTTGATAAGCATCACCTACTTCGACATTTTTGCCAGTAATTTGAATTGTCATCGGATCGCCTGTCGTAGTGCTCCCGGAAATCAGGGAGCCGAAATTTCTACAAGTACGTGGTCACTTGGACTGAACAAACTCGAATTCTATCCCGAAACCATAGCTCTGACCATCTCACGCGCTGCTCAGCTTGAGTGTCACTCGCGACAACCTGTCACAAGAGTTAAGTATTGGCAGGGCTGATGTCAAATCACGGATGCTAAAGATCTGTGACCAAGCCACTTTTTGCCGATCGAGCGGTCCGTCAACGCGCGAATGCCGTGCCGCCAATGCGATCTGTTAGGCGTTTGTCCCTGCGGCGCTGCACGGAGGACGGGATTCGCATCGATTCCCGGTATTTGGCGACCGTGCGCCGGGCAATATCGATGCCGTCATCCTTCAACTTTTCGACCAGCTTGTCATCAGACAAGATGTCGTCGGTGCCCTCGCTTTCAATCATGATTTTGATGCGATGGCGGACCGCTTCCGACGAATGGGCGTCTCCGTCTTCCGACGATGCGATCGCACTCGTAAAGAAATACTTCAGCTCAAAAATTCCGCGCGGTGTGGCAATGTACTTGTTCGACGTAACGCGCGAGACGGTCAATTCATGCATCGAGATTGCGTCGGCCACAGTCTTGAGATTGAGTGGCCGCAAGTGCTGCACCCCGTAGACGAAGAAGCCGTCTTGCTGGCGCACGATTTGTTCGGCGACTTTTAAGATCGTTCTGGCGCGTTGATCCAAACTCTTGACCAGCCAGTTGGCGGTCTGCAAGCACTCGAGAATATAACCTTTGTCTTTCTCGGTTGAAGCGGTCTGGGTCACTCGCGTGTAGTAGTTGCGATTGACGAGCACGCGCGGCAGCGTATCGCCGTTGAGTTCAATGTGCCAGCCTCCATCGGAGGCCGCGCGCACAATCACGTCGGGCACAACCGGCTGCATCTGAACCGAGCCGAACTTTAGACCCGGCTTTGGATTGAGCCGCTTGATTTCTTGAATCATGTCGGCAAGTTCGTCCATGTCGACGCCGACGGCTTTCTTCAGCCCTGCAATATTGCGATTTGCCAGCAGGCCCAAGTTGGCAAGTAGAGCCGCCATCAGCGGGTCATACCGGTTTTGATCCTTGAGCTGCAACGCAAGGCATTCGGCCAGAGTGCGCGCGAAAACGCCTGGCGGGTCGAACGCCTGCATTTTGTTCAGCACACCTTCGATCATTTCGATTGGTGCACCGAGTTTGGCAGCGAGGCCGTCGAGGTCCGATGAGATGTAGCCTGCTTCATCGACGAGATCGATGAGATACTGGCCAATCAATCGTTCGCGCGGATCTTGAATGGAGAGCGGGAGTTGAGCGGCGAGATGATCGCGCAACGAGATTTCACTGGCGACGTAGGATTCGAGATTTAAATCGTCGTCGTCGCGATTGTGCATGCGCTGGCTAACATTGCTCCAGCTTAAGCCTGCTTCTGGCGCGGCCGAGGACGCTTCGCCGGAACCTGAATCCTGGAACACATTGCCGAAATCGGCGTCTAAGCCCCCGGCATGGTCTTGCACGGGTTCGCGAAGGTCTAGCCACTCGTCTTCGCTGCCGGCGGCGCTTTCAACCGGACCTTCGCTCGGAACTTCTTCGGCCGGTTTCGTTTGAGACGTTTCTTCGCGCTCAAGCAGCGGATTGCGCTCAAGCTCTGAATCGACAAATTCGGCAAGTTCGAGATTGGAAAATTGAAGCAAACGAATGGCCTGCTGCAGCTGTGGTGTCATCACCAGCTGCTGGCCTTGTCTCAGCTCCAATTTGGCAGAAAGTGCCATACCGTTAACCCGTCGATCCGCAACATAAACTCAGCGGACAGCTATACTCAACGCGTGTTAACGAACATATCGCCGAGGTAGACCCGCCGCACGTCTTCATTTGCTATGATTTCAGAAGGCTTACCTTGTGTCAGAACTTGACCATCATAGATGATGTAGGCCCGGTCTATAAGGCTCAATGTCTCGCGTACGTTGTGATCGGTAATCAACACGCCGATGCCCCGTTCCGTCAAGTGCCGAACGAGTTGCTGGATATCTCCAACGGCAATAGGGTCAATACCGGCGAAAGGTTCGTCCAGCAACATAAACGACGGCCTGGAGGCCAGCGCCCGGGCAATTTCGCAGCGCCGCCGCTCGCCGCCCGAAAGCGCCATGGAGGGAGTGTTTCTCAGGCGCGTTATGGAGAATTCTTCGAGGAGGTTGTCCAGCTGCTCTTTCCGGCGCTTCTTTTCAGGTTCGACCAATTCGAGCACGGCCATAATATTTTGCTCGACAGTCAGCCCTCGAAAAATTGAAGCTTCCTGAGGAAGATATCCAATGCCGAGGCGGGCCCGCTGGTACATGGGCAAGCCGGTCACATTCGCCCCGTCGATCGTAATGCGTCCTTCGTCTGCCGGTACAAGGCCAGTGATCATGTAGAATACGGTGGTCTTGCCGGCGCCATTGGGGCCTAAGAGGCCGACCGATTCGCCGCGACCCACGGCGAGGCTCACGCCTTTGACCACCATGCGTTTGCGATAGGACTTCTTGATCTCAAAAGCCGTGAGCCAGCCGTCCGCGCCAACCGAATGGGGGTCTTGGGATTCGGGCGCTGCGTTGCGGCCGAGAGCGGCCTTGGCAGGTTCAGCGGCAGACCGGCCGTTCGTGCGTGCGAGTTTGGGACCAAATGGTAATGCTTTGAACAACTGAAACTCGCTTGCTTTTTGGGTTTGGGGCTCGCGCTGTTTGCTTAGCGTTCTAACGCGTTCTCAGGGTTTAGGGGAAGGTGTCTCACGGGCTTGCCAGCCGGCGCCGGCCTTCTCTGTCGCTTTGCCAACTTTTTCCTTCAGATCGCCTGGATAAAACGTTGCGCTGGGACGGCCTGATTTCACGATCGTTCCCGTGCTGGCATCGTCATTCCCCGACCTCATGGGTTCTGTGGCACTTGTGGTGCCTTCCGAGGGAATAATACTCTCGCCCGTGGTCATATCGATCACCAGTTTGCTACCGCGCACGACATTCTTCCCCTGGGTCATGATGACATTACCGCCCAATGTGACCGTATTTGCTTTGGTGTCGAAATCGGCCCAGTCGCCGGTTGCGTGCTGCCCGTCGGCGGACGTTACGGCGACATTCTTGTTGGCCTTTAACCTTGTCAGCTTTGCCGTACCTTGGCCTGCCTTCTCATTGTCTGAGCCGCCGAGCATGCTTGATCCCGTATAGGTTGCCTTGAGTTCAGAAGCTTGAAGAATGAAATCGCCCTGTTTGGCGCGAACGGTGCCTGTGAACACGGCCTCTTTGGCTGGATCATCGACGTCTAGCCGGTCGGCGTCTATTTCGACCGGCGCATTTGGATCTGTCTTAAAGTTGCCGCCAAACGACATGCCTTTTGCAGCAGCCGGTTCTTTCGCGGCTGGAGCCGGTTTCCCGCTTGCTTCACTGAACCGAGCCTTAATACGGCTGTTTCCGCCGTTGCCATTGCCGGTGAGCTGCATCTTGCCACTGCTTTGGACGAAGAAAAGCCGGCGGCCTTTCAATTCGTTCGCACCTTGTGTGAGCACGACTGATGTTCCCGTCAAAAGCACGGTTCCGGCCGCTTGATCGATTTCCGCCCGGTCTCCCGTAGCGCGCTTGTCGGGTGCTTCCGACATCACGACGTCGCCTTCTAGAACGGCTTTTTGTTCGAGTGGGTCGAAGTCAGCGTTTTGGCTGGTTACTTGCTGGCCTTCGCCTTGGCTAAGAACAACCGGGTTCTTGGCAATCACCCGTTTCACTTTTCCGCCTGGTGCGCCCTCCGTCTCAGGTTTTCCTTCTGCGACGGCCGTGGCGCTCCCTTCATAAGTGACTTCGAGTTCTGGAGACGTAAGCCAGGCCGCGCCCTGCACGGCTTTGACGCCCCCCGTGAAGAGGGCGGTCTTGGTAGCGTCATTCACGTCGAGGCGGTTGGAAACGATATTGATCTGATCCTTGGAATTTCCAAACGGTAACGCAGTTTTCTCCTTGGCGCCGTTGGCCGCCGCCGTCACGCTCGTAGTGTCCTGGGCCTTCAGCAATGTGCGCACTTTGTCGATGAAGATATATTCTTTGGTCTTTTGGCGCACGGTCATTTGGTTGGCGTTGATCGTACCTGCTTCCATCATGACGACGACAGGTTGATCCGAAGTGATCAAATTTTCCTTCGTCCGGATGGTCGCCCGGGTTAGGTGGGCCTTCAAGCCATTGTCACCGGCGATATCGATTGAGTCGAAAAGTTCAAGAATATTCGCTTTGTTGTTGAACGTCCCGCGCAGGGCTGAGAGTTTTGTTTTTTTCTTCTCAGCGTCGGTGAGTTCGCCTGTAATTGTGTCAAGTTTGATGACGGACAGGTTCTTGATGTCCTGCATGGCTTTTTTAGCTGTCACCCAGTAGCGCCCGCCGTCTTTGTTAAAGCCTTCGTAGTGCGGGTTTTCCATTGCCAAGTTTTCGGCAAGGATTGTTGGAATGTCGAGACTGGGAATACCGGCACCCCAGCCAGCCGATTTCAGGATCAGCAAGGTATAGGCCGTAGCGACGCCAATGGCGGACAAAGGCAAGACCGCTTTAAGCGTCCGGACAATCGACGTGTGGCGCGCTGCCAACACCCGGCTCGCCGCGCGGTCGCCAGCGAGCACTATGCCAAACTCGCTCTTCCGCGCCCGGCCGGACACGGCAGCACTTTCGCTCACGCTCGCCATTTATGGCCCGCCCGGTCGTTCCATCCCCAAATTCTCATGAAGTATACTCTAGATGAAATTGGGAGACATTGGGACCGAATGCCCGCGTTGCATGGCGGGCAAGACGTCTCGATCGCCCAAAATCCATGCAAAACCCTTGGCCTAGCCCAAATCTGCTGGTTCGGCCCCGAGAATTCGAATCCTAGAATTCGCATCCCAACATGCGATTCAATGGGAGAAGATATCGGTTTCAGCAAACCCTGCGAGGTCAAGCCGCGCCCGGGCTGCCAAGAATGTAAAAGCCGCTTGGGCAAATGCCACCCGGTCCTCTCGGGCCAGCATTTCGTCAAGTCTTGCCTTCAATTTGTGCAGGTGCAAGACGTCGGATGCGGCATAGGCCAGCTGGCTCTCGCTGAGTTCTTTCGCACCCCAATCGGAACTTTGTTGTTGTTTGGAGAGCTCGACGCCCAGAAGTTCGGAGCACAGGTCTTTCAGACCGTGCCGGTCGGTGTAGGTGCGCACCAGCTTTGACGCGATCTTGGTGCAGTAAAGCGGCGTTGTCTCAACGCAGAGGTACTTCTCCAGCACAGCCACGTCAAAGCGCGCAAAGTGGAATATTTTCAAGATCTTTGGATCTTTGAGCAAAGCTTTCAAGCGCGGGGCCGCGTAAGATTCGCCATCGAACTGCACGAGATGAGCAACACCATCACCCGCCGAAAGCTGCACGAGACACAGCCTGTCGCGATGTGGATTGAGCCCCAGTGTTTCGGTATCGATTGCGACGCCGCGCGGAAATTTCAGTCCTAAGGGCAAGTCACCCTTGTGCAATTTGATTGTCGGGGTGGCCATGGGGTCCGCCATGAGATCTGTCGTTCGGCAGGAAGCGCGACGGCAAGAGCGTAGCCTTGTAAGTCGCCTTGTATTTGAAGTGTAAATGGTGCCCGAAAGAGGACTCGAACCTCCACGCCTTGTGAGCGCTAGTACCTGAAACTAGTGCGTCTACCAATTCCGCCATCCGGGCATTTCAGAGCGCCATCACGTAAGGGCATCGGGCCTGGAAGTCAATTGAGGTCAATTGCGCTGCGGCGGTCCATCCGCCACCCTTCACAGGAACTTCCAAGGCGGCTAAAGCTCGGTGGAACCGCTGAACTGCAATGCGGGGGCGAGGACGGAACGGCAATGGCACACGGCAGTGGACTGGTGACGATTTTCGGGGGCTCCGGCTTCGTCGGCCGGCACACGGTATCGGCACTCGCAAAGCGGGGTTGGCGCGTTCGCGCCGCCGTCAGGCGCCCGGACCTTGCGGGCCATCTGCAACCCATGGGCGCCGTTGGCCAGATACACGCAGTGCAGGCTAATCTTCGCTTTCCACAATCGATTTCCAACGCCGTCGCAGGCGCGGAAGCGGTGATCAATGCGGTCGGTATCCTCGCGCCATCCGGACGGCAGTCGTTTGATGCAGTTCACGCCGGCGGCGCGCGTGCGGTTGCTCGCGCGGCACGCGAAGCCGGTGTCAAACGTTTTGTCCACATCTCGGCAATTGGTGCCGACGCCGCGTCAGCTGCGCGCTACGCCCGATCCAAAGCCGCGGGCGAAGCGGCGGTACTCGAAGAATTCCCAACCGCCATTATTCTCCGGCCCTCGATCGTCTTTGGCCCTGAAGACGAGTTCTTCAACCGCTTTGCAGCGCTCGCACGGATGAGCCCGTTTTTGCCGTCAATCGGTCTCGGCCTGACGCGGTTTCAACCGGTTTATGTAGGAGATGTTGCGGCCGCTGTCGCCAATTGCGTCGAAGGCCAAGGTAAACCCGGCACAGTGTATGAACTCGGCGGGCCAGAGGTTTTTTCATTCCGCCAGCTTCTCGATCTGACACAGGAATATTCAGGCCGCCGACGCCCCTATTTCCCGATGCCGTTCTGGTTTGCGAAATTGCAGGCACTTCTGATGTCGCCATTGCCGAACGCGTTGCGACCGGTCACATACGATCAGGTCCGGTTGCTGCAATCTGATAACGTCGTCTCGGCGGCCGCAAAATCCGAGGGCCGCACGCTTGCAGGACTAGGTGTTGAGCCGCCGGCTGCTGTGGCGGCAATCGTTCCGGGCTATCTCGAACGTTTTAAGCCCAAGGGGCAATACGCGCATTATCGCACTTAGAACCGGCGGACGAACCCGAATTTCCACAGTTCCATTTCCGGATCGACGGTATCGCGCCCAGTTGGCAACGATGAGAACGTCGCTTGGTCGAAATCGATTTTCAAATATTCGGCTTTGAAAGACATTGAACCGTTCCAGCCAATCTCGATGCCCCCGCCGGCAGCGATGCCGGTCAGCGATTGAGACGCTGAGAGACTGCTTGCCCGGCTTTCAATTTCAAGGTCGCCATAGGCTAAGCCCCCCGTGCCATAAACAAGAAACCGGCCAATTCCGATGCCAGCGCGCCCGCGCACAAGGCCGAAGTAATTGAGGCGGGTTTCGATATCGAATGGGTCGCTGCCCGCGCCTGAACCCTCCATCCAGCTGTAGGCGATGTTGGCGGACGCGCCGACGACAAGCGGCCCCCATTGAAAGTCACGGCCCACGTATCCGCCCGCATAATAACCGTCGGCTTGCTTCAGCAGGTCGCCTCCAGTGCCAGAGAAGGTCATCGATTCAACACCGATATCGGGATTGATAATCCAACCGGCCCAGCTTGTCGGACCCATGTCGGCCTGGGGAAGCAGATCAAAATCTAGGGCTTGCGCCGGCGCGGAAACGGAGGCCGCGCAAATTGCAGCAGCAACGGCGGAAATAAACCCTGCGCGAATGGAGGATGGCATCACGGACTTAGACTCTCTCGTTTGACTTGGGCCAGCGTTCGGCCAAGGCGTGCAAAACAAAACGAGAGGCGCGCCGGTGATGGAGCAAATTCAATCAGGAAATGATTAAGGAACTTTACGCAATCCGGGGCGAGGTTCGGCGATCAGAATGACTTTTGCCGTTTTCCATGAGCCAGAGGGCCGCACGCAGCAGTGCGCCGTCTTCACCACGGGCCGCAACCAATTGTACGCCAAGGGGAAGCCCGCGCGCTTCGAGCAGCGGTAAGGATATGCAAGGCATCCCGAGATACGTCCAAAGCGCATTGAACAT
The DNA here is from genome assembly GCA_963764605.1 of uncultured Alphaproteobacteria bacterium. GTDB lineage: Bacteria > Pseudomonadota > Alphaproteobacteria > Rhizobiales > Hyphomicrobiaceae > Hyphomicrobium_B. Next base: position 170,822 of record CAVXTJ010000007.1, on the reverse strand, counting down.
GGGGCTACCTGTGCCAGCTAGCCCCTTCAGCGCGGGACCAGGCGCGGCAGGCGTGAGGATTGCATCGTAATTGACGAGGATGGGTCTGAGTGCGTCATAGAGGGAATCGCGTTCCGCCCGTGCAGCGGCGATGTCGGCCGGCTTGAACGTTCGCCCCTCGGCAATCGTGTCTTTGAGTTTTTGCGATATTTTTCCCGGGTTCATATCTGCAATTGGGCCGAAGTTTTTGGCAATGTCGGAGAACTGCACGATCTGCTGCAGACGCAGAGAACCATCGAATTCGGATGGCAGTGAAAATTCAACAACTTCGGAGCTTGCCCCGAAACCATTGGCAAAGGCCTCGAATGCCTGCTGTGTTTCAGCATCGGCTTGAGACCACGCCGGCGATTTGACAAATGCGAACCGCGGCGGCCGGTTGTGCTTTGCAATGAGGGCAGATGCAAGAGATGTCTTTGGACCAGACGTCATGTCAGGATCGCGCGGATCGTAGGCGCTGAGGCAGTCAATCAGCAGTGCAATATCTTCGATGGAGCGCGCGTAGCCTCCAATCGTATCGAGCGGTGGGGACTGCGGCAGGACGCCAGTGCGCGAAATATAGCCGAACGTCGGTTTGAAACCTATCGTGCCGCAAAACGACGCCGGCCGGATAATCGAGCCGGCAGTCTGGGTTCCAAGCGCAAGCGGCACCTGAAAATCGGCAACGGCCGCGGCGGACCCCGACGAGGAACCGCCGGGTGTGTGGTCCGGGCTGTGGGGGTTACGGGTTTTGCCGGGCCCGAAGAACGCAAATTCGGTGGTGACTGTTTTTCCCAGGATAATGGCACCCGCCCGTTTCAATTCGCCAACGACGGTTGCGTCGGTAGCCGGGTAGTGCCCCTTGTAAATAACGGATCCATATTCTGTTGGGTATTCGGCGGTATCGATGATGTCCTTGATTCCAATCGGGATACCGGCGAGCGGGCGCTGGGCGCCACCTCTGGCCCGCGCGGCATCTGCTTCGCGCGCTTCACGGAGAGCCTTCTCCGGTTCGATATGCGCCCAGGCTTCGACGGCTGAATTGCGCGCCGATATGTGCGCGAGGCAGGCGGATACGAGGGCCTCAGATGTCAGCCGTCCGCTCGACATTTCCCGCAGCGCTTCACTGGCTGTCATCGCCGTCAGGTCATGATCCGTCATACCCTGAACTCTCCCGTGTGGCGGCCGCGCCGCGGCGAATTGGCGTTTTTGCTGTGATGCGTCAGCTTGTAGCCCGTTTCAAGCGAAAGTCGCAGGCGTATTCGCCCGCTAATCGGGCCCGCGCATCTTGACGGCGCTTGGATTTCGTCCCTAAGAACACGGCACTTTACGGGATGGTTTCATCAGGCTTAGGTCGAGACGCGCGGAATTGGGCGGCGTCCGTTGCCATGGCATTGCTGGGTCTGTCCTTGAGATGATAGCCACCAGAGGACGCCCATGTCGAAAGAGCCCCGCCGCGCCGGCCGCCATTTCCTGCAGATCCCAGGTCCGACGCCAATTCCGGAACGCATTCTGGCCGCCATGTCGCGCCAGATCCTGGATCATCGCGGCCTCGAATTTCAGAAACTCGGCCACCGGGTGCTCGCGGGCGTGAAGTCGCTGTTCAAGACCAAGAACCACGTCTTCATTTTTCCTGCGTCTGGAACCGGAGCATGGGAAGCCGCTCTGACAAATACCTTGTCGGCTGGCGACAAAGTTTTGATGTGCGAAACCGGCCAGTTCGCCGTGCTGTGGGCCGTCATGGCGCAGCGCCTTGGGCTGAACGCCGATGTCATACCGACGGACTGGCGCATCGCGGCGGACGCCAGCCTGATCGAAGAGCGCCTAAAGAAAGACAAGGCGCATGAGATCAAGGCTGTCTGCGTCGTTCATAACGAAACCTCGACCGGGTGCCGTTCGCGCATCGACGAAGTGCGCAAGGCGCTCGATGCTGCAAAGCATCCCGCACTGCTTATGGTCGACACGATTTCCTCGCTCGCCTGCACGGATCTGCGCCACGACGAATGGGGTATCGACGTTACCATCTCGGGCTCACAGAAGGGTATGATGCTGCCGCCGGGACTATCGTTCACGGCAATCAGCGACAAGGCGCTGGCCGCAACCAAGACGGCCAAGCTGCCGCGCTCTTATTTCTCCTGGGACGATATGCTGGCCAACAACGCCAACGGCTTTTTCCCCTATACTCCGGCGACCGGCTTGCTCTACGGCCTTGCCGAGGCGATCGACATGATCAACGAGGAAGGTCTCGAGAACGTCTTCATCCGCCACGAGCGCTTGGCTGAAGCCACGCGCCGCGCAGTCAAGGGCTGGGGTCTCGACATCCAATGCCGCGATCCAAAGTATTATTCGCCGGCCGTCACGGCCGTAGTTATGCCTGAAGGTCATAACGCCGACGCATTCCGCAAACTCGTGCTCGACACCTTCAACATGTCGCTTGGCACAGGGCTTAACAAGATTGCGGGCAAAGTCTTTCGCATCGGCCACTTGGGCGATACCAACGAATTGACAGTCATGGGTGCTCTGACGGGTGTTGAGATGAGCCTTGAAATCGCTGGCATTCCGCACAAGAAGGGCGGCGTTGCGGCGGCTATGAGTTATCTCGCCGAGAGCGCGAAATCCGAAAAGAAGGCTGCCGCCGAGTAGCCGCGAGGGCCTTTTATGCCGGCGCCAGAGCACTTCGTCTTCGATGCCTTTGGCACGCTGTTCGATGTGCACTCCGTCGCGCGCGAGCATGCGGGGCGTCTCGGGCCCTATTGGCCGCGTCTGTCGGAGATCTGGCGCAACAAGCAGCTTGAGTACACCTGGATCTACGCCGGATTGGATCAACATATTCCATTTCGCGAGATCACCCGTCAAAGCCTGCATTACGCGCTACGCATGATGGGCCTGGATGAGGCTTTGGCGCCGCTCCTGCTTGAGAGCTATCAGCGTCTCGCAGTTTTCCCCGAAGTTGAGACTGTGTTGCTTGGGCTTAAAGCGCGCGGCGCCAAACTGGCGATCCTCTCGAACGGCGACATGGACATGCTCGATGATATTATCGGCAATGCCAAGCTTGGGGGTCTGTTTGATGCCGTGATTTCGGTGCGCACCGCCGGAACCTTCAAGCCGCACAAACGGGTCTATGCGCTCGCCACCGAAGTTTTCAAAGTGCAGCCCGAGGTGATCAGTTTTCTGTCTTCGAACCGCTGGGACATTGCGGGCGCCGTATCATTCGGTTTTCAGACCATTTGGGTCAATCGAGTGGGAAATCCCGACGAATATCCTGACTTGGCACCTGGCAAAATTATCAAAGATCTTTCGCCATTGATCGCAGCATCTTGTTGAAACAAAACGCCGCCAGCATTTAAGCAGGCGGCGCGACACTATCAAGCACGTTTCTTTTGGGTATTCGGCTAGGGCTTAAAGCCCGCGAGCGCGAGCTGAACCTGGCAGCGGCGGCCAAGTTGCAAGAACTTCGAGGCGACGCAGATCTTGACCTTGGAGATCGATGGATTTGTGCCGATGCACAGGCGCCGCACGTCTGTTTCACACGCAGCTTTGATCTGTGGCGTAACCTCGGGCGGCAACTGATAGTCTTCTGCCAACGAGGGAAGTGACAGCGCGCTCAGTGCAACAGCCGCCAACGCAAATTTTGCATGACACAACATGACCCGTCTCCAACCAACCCCAGCCCATTTTCGCTGACCTTAGCAACACGGGGCAGAAGCCGAAAAAAGGCAACGCGCGCTCCCGCGACGGATAACCACGGGATAACTCGGAGTGCCCTGGAGGGAATTTAGACGCAAAATTCCGGGATCGGCGCAATCATTGCCATTAATGGTTACCGGGGCTTTGGCCGATGTGATTGAAACAACGGTAAGATTAGCGTCAGCCCTTGCCGAAAACGCGCTGTAACGCCTCTGCCAGCCGTACACTGTCCACGTCATCCTTATGAATGACGTCGGTTGCGCCTGCGGCAATGAGTGTCGTGCGCCGTGTGCGCGTCACCTGACCACTGACGACGACGATTGGCCCATCGAAACCGGCGCGCCGCAGAAATGGAATTGTTTGGGAAGCATCGTCACTCGGTTTTAAAATGTCATCGAGGAACACGATTTCAGGTTTTCGCGCCATGACAAAATCAACAGCCGAGGCGAGAGTATTGGCGCGGCGGATCTCGAGTTCATAGCCAAACATCACACGCAGCGTTGCAAACATGCGGTCGGCATCCATCGACTCGTCCTCAACGACGAGTACGTCTTTCAAATCGGGAATGCCTTCGCGCGCGCGCATCAACCCGCTCTTTTTGGCGAGGAAGTCGCCGCCTGATCCTGACGATGACGAGGCCATTTAATTTTTCCGCGATACTTGTGTTCTAAGCGTTAGGTGCATTGTAGCAGGTTAATTGTCTAATGTTATCAGTGAAATCGGCGTGTGCCTTCTACACCTAAGGTGACTGTTAAGTCACGATATACTTGGGCCAATAGAGCGTGAATGTTGCCCCGCGCCGTTCCGTAGGATTGGAGTTAAGTTTGATTGAGCCTCCAACGGATTCAGCCATTTTCTTGACCATAGCCAGCCCAAGGCCGGTTCCGCCGCTGGCACCGAGAGCCCGGAACGGTAGAAAAACGGCTTGATGATGCGCTGGAGCAATGCCGGGTCCATCGTCGGCCACTTGGAAAACAAGGGCGGACGTTTCATCTGAACAACCCACCGTTATGCGGCCTGCGGACCGGTCATGATGCTTTTGAGCATTCTGGATGAGGTTTCTCAAGATCATATCGAGTGGCGCGGCTAGGGTTGCAATCACGGGCCAATGACCATCAATTTCTACGTCGAAGCCTTTTTCCCGGATTGATCGTGTGATGCTCTCCGCCATGGCGCGCGTATCGACTTGCGCAATACCCTCGTATTTTTTGCCCAAGCTGGCGTAGTCCAGCAATTCCGACAGCATGTGCGACATGCGCCGCGACAACTGTTGAATTTCAGTAAGCGTTTTACCGAAGTGCTCGTCGCCGCGCGCGGCACACTCTGCGATTAATTCGTCGGCTAGGTAGCGCATGTGGCGCAGCGGCCCTTTTAGATCGTGCGAAATGATTGCCGCATAGGATTCGAGGTCGGCGTTTGCGCGCGCTAGCTCCTTGGATTTTTCCGTGACGGCCTCTTCGGCCATCAGGCGCGCACGTATTTGCTTGGACAGTTCCAGTTCCATCTCGGTCTGAGAGTTGCTGCGATAGGCGAGCATGGCTGGACATTGCTCGTCGGGGAGCCAGAGAAAAGTGAAGTTCATTTTCTTTGAATTGCCATGTTCAACAGCCACGGCAACGGCGGGCAGTTCTAGCAACCTGTTTGGGTTCTTCTTCAGTGCCAGGATTTCGCTTTCCAAACCGATCAGTGGCAAAACGCTGTCGCAAACCGGTTTCCCGAGTTCGACGAAATCGACCAGTTTTCCGTAGCGGTGTACGGCGTTGAGCTGGTCATCCAGCCAGACGACCCCGAATACTCCGTAACCCGCGATGACCTCGCCTGCCTTCTCAACGCGATAGACGAGCGAACGCTGCATGGCGTCAGAGCCCGCGTCTTGCAATGGCGTCTGCTGCATCAACGAATGCTTCTCCGACATTTTTGCCTGTTTTGGCGCTCGTTTTGATCAAGGAGGTGCCGGGGCGTGTGAGAAGTGCGGGCAAAGGCGCGGTCTCCGCATCCGGTACGAGGTCTGTCTTGTTGACGACAAAGCCTGTGTGGCGCCCTGGAAACGCATCCGAAAAGCCTTGTGCGAGCTTGGTCATGGTCGTAAGTGACGATGGCCGGCTGATATCGCCGATGATCAATGCAGCGGACGCTTCTTTCATGTAGATGTGCCGGAAGATAGCGTCGCCGAAATTTCCATCGGTATCCCAGATGACGAGAGACATCTGTGGCCGGCCCGGCGCATCGGGAACGACATAACGGTAGACATCGACACCGATGGTCGGCTTGTAATCGAATTCGAATTTATCAAACACCAGCCTGCGTGCGAGAGAAGATTTGCCCACGCCAATTTCACCAAGCAGCATGACTTTTTTAGCCGTCATTGCTGAAACTCGCCGTCGAATGTCATCTCGAATTCAACGCGGCGGTTTGGACTTAACGTACCCTGCGCAGAACTCAAATCTCTGGCATCAGATCGCCCAACGGCATGCAGAAGGCTAGCGCTGACGCCCCGCGAGATCAGGTCCTGGCGAACCTTCTCAGCGCGGTCCTGGGCCAGCGGCACGTTGCGGGACTGACCTCCCGCTTCGTCCGTATATCCAACGATGCGCACCGTATGCTGGGCAGACTTCAAGAGCGGAACAATATCATCCAGCATCTTTGCTGCGGTTGCCGTGTCGCGGTATTCGGTTTCTGTGGTGAAGAAGATCGCGTGATTGCGTGTCCAATTTTCAAGGCGTTCGCGGGGTGTGGCTGGCGGCGCAGCCGCTGGCACCGCAATTTGGCGCGGCCGCAGCGCGTTGGCAATCGCCGACGTCGATGCGACGGCCGCCAGCCTCTCGGCTTCATAGGCCATTGCCTCGACAGCTCCTTCTAGACTAGCACCTGCTGCGGCGTCTGCCGGCCCAGTCTGCGCCACAGCCGGCGTCGTGCTCACGGCTTCGCCTGTCGTGAGGATCGCTGTAATCGTACTGCTTTCGGTGCCCATGCGCCGGCTCAGTTGTCCGACGGATTTGATGAGCTTTGCCGCGTCTGCGGATGCGGGACTGCTTGTCAATGCGGCGCGGGTTGAAGTGAGATCTTTCATGAGTGCGGTCACGTTATCGGCCGACTTCGCAAGTCCGCTTGATACCGCTGGGTCACTACCAGCTTTTGCTGCTTTTCGAAGATCAGCATCGGCTTGGCGCAACCGGTTTGCGGTGCGGTCGGCCGCTCGCTCAAGCGCACTGGCTGTCATTTTGCCTTGGAGATTGGAGACTGCGCGGCGGATGTCAGCGATTTCGGGTTCAGGATTGGGAATGTTGATATCGCTACCGGGTACCACGGTGAGTTCATCACGGATTGCTGTCTTCGGCAGCACGACACCGATGCGATGGAGGACCTTGGATTTCACGTCGAGTGAGGGAACCAGTCCGGCTATCGTCAGAATCCGTCCGCGGTCGGTGGCATGCAGCTGCGGAATGTAACCCTGCATTTCCGTTGACTCGGCAATAACCCTCTCCGCCGCAGTGTGGGCGCGCGAATTGGCAAAACCCGTGTACCAGCTCCAGCCGAACCAGAGCAGAAGTGGCAAGGCAACAGCAATCGCCAGCATTTTGACTGGGTTGCCAGCGGGCGCGGAGATCTCTGCCTTTTGTTCGTCAATGCGCGCTTTGAGTTCCGCTCCCATCTCACGCAGCAGATCTTGCTGAACGCCTTCGACGCCAACACTATCGTTCTGCTTTTCGATTGCGGCAAGGAACGTATCGTCGAGCACTTGCTCAACGCCTTTCGGGGCCGTGCCGGTGCATTTGGCAGCAACCAGATAGAGGGGGGAGCCACGCAAATAAACGTTGGCACCGCCGATGTCGATTTGGCGCATCGAATTCTGGTCGGCGGCCAGCGCTTCGTTCGCGAATTCGTTTACGGCCGCCAGAACGCCACTCATGAGTTGTTCGCGCCCGCTTGCCCCCGAGGTGGACCAATGGGCTACGAGGTCGCCTGTCGCCCGGCGGATCAAGAACAACTCTTCAAGTTCGAAATTCTGAGTTCCGGCAAGAGCGAGTTCCGCGACGGAGCGGCCTGTCGTCAGACTCTGAAAGCGCAGCATCAAGGGATTTTGTTCTAGCCGCCGGTTCATCTGATCGGTCAGATCTTTCATGGCGCTGGCGACGTAGGCCTTAACCAGACGTCCGGTAATCGGGTAAAGCGCCTCGACCATTTCGTCTTGGCTGTTGCGCAATTCGGTTTTTATTGTCGTTACAACGAGCGGCGCAATCCGAATCGAGAGTTCTGCATGTTGCGATACTTCGGCGCGGCGCAGGGCCTCGTCCAGGGATTGCGCCACGCTCTCCGTAAAGCGCTCGGACGTCCCGGCGCGTTCGAAAATTTCTGCAACGCTGCGTTTGATGTCGTCGCGGCCTTGAGCCTCTGCTTTTGCGGCGGCATCGAGCTTTGTTTTTATGTCTTCCCGAGCCCGGGCATCGGTTTGGGCAACGGAATCGATTTTGGCCGAAAGCTCGGCCAATGCCTGAGTTTCGCTATCGAACAGCAGTTCTTTGAGGCGGGTTACGCTTTCCGACATGGTTTGCTTATTGCCTCGTTCAAGTCCTGCGTCGTGAGACTTTCCGGCGGGTTAGCTTATCTCTAAGCCCGCGAAATCCGGCGAATTTGTTCGCCGAGATCAGCGACGCTTCGTGCTAACGCTTCAAATGTTGCACGACGGTCGCCCTCCGCCGCTCCGGCTAAGCCTTCAATGCGCGCTTCGAGTGCGTCCAGCTGCCGGCCTATACCGACTTCAACCTCATTGAAGCGAGATTCAAGAAAAGCCAGTCGCGCTTCCATCTGGCGAAATGAATCGCCAACCAGAAGTTCGCGCACTTGCTCCATTTTTTCGTCGGCAAGATCTCGCATGGCGGAGCTACGCAGGTCTGAGAACGGGGGCGCATTCATTGTGCGGGGTGAGTTCCAAATGGCTTCTAGCAACTTCAGGTTAGAATATCGAAAATACCAAGAAAAGTGAAGTCTCCACATTTTTTCAAGTGGTTATCGCTCAGCGTTTGCTGGGAGCATGGCTCTACATGCCGGATCGAGCGGGCTATAGCAATACGTTGATTGCGGTCAGACTTTAACCTTGCAAGAAGCATTTCCAGTCAGCCCGGAAGGGGCCTGGGTCCGGTTTTCAACCCTGGTTTTCAACTAGGCGTCAGGTACTCCTTGTGCCGGTCTAGGCGGTGTAGGACGGGTCCAGCAGGGGCATATAGGCTCGATTTATACGCCGGGAAGTTGCGTCACGGCTGGCGATATCCGCAATAACGGCTTCTGAAACTCGCGCGACTTCGATCGCGAGCGCAGGACTTAACGGCACGAATTTAACCGGACGCGCCGCCGCAAAAACGTGACGCAGGATGCGTTCGTTGGCTCTCAGTTGAGTGGATGCACGGCGCCTATAGCCGGCAGCCTCATCTGCAATGATTGCTTGGGAGCCGGTGTCGAGCGCGTCCCATCGATCGCGCTTCATCGAGACGGATAGCGTGCTGCCGCATTGCGTGAGACCGGGCATGATTGAGAAATGGGCGGCATCAGCGACACCAGATTGGAGGGCCTCAATCATGTGAGACATTTCAATTGCATCAATTTGACCGTCAGAGATTGCATTGCCGGCCCGGTTCAAGTCGACGCCGGTTACGTCCGCGCCTAGCCCCTTGAAGACATCTCGTGCAATGCCTGCTGCCGCGATCTTTTTCCCTGAGAGGGTCTGCAGATCTGTTCTCGACCAAACGCCGCCGCTTGTTCCTGTGTGCGCCATCATTAGCGACTTGGTTCCGAAGCGCGCTGAGCAGTCATCCCAGTGCGCTTGGCCACCGCCCTTCGTCAGCCAATCGTCCATTGATTGCGCGTCGAGACCAAGATGCCCAGGGAGACCAGCAAAATAACCGAAAGCCGCGTTGTGCCCGACGTTCTCGTGTTCGAGTCCGATGTGGAGATCAGCGCCGCCGCCGTTCAAAACGTCGATACTGCTGCCCGGCATCGTCTGCATGTGACATTTGATTTTTCCTGCAAACCGCTGCTCAAGCCGGCGAGCAAAGCCGAAGGCAAGGTCCGAGTATCCGCCTGAACTTTGAGTCCATGGACTTGCCACGATCACATCGCGGGTTCTGGTCAATACAAAGGGTGCCGCAAACGACTTACCGGCCGTGCTTCCCGTTCCGAGCGCAGCTACAGTGAGCGCGGATGATCGCAAAAAGTCGCGGCGATCCATGAGGTTGGGCTCCCGTCATAAAAGCTTCAGACGGATTGGAACCTATCAGAGCTCGCTGGCTGAGTTAAGACAATTGGGCGGCAGCGGCGTGGCATCGTTTCCTCGCCGGGGCCTGATTTGCAGGCCTCAGGGAGCGCTGGAAATCAAATGATTGATGGAATGGAAGAAGTACTCAGGCCCCATGTAGCCCGGAATGCGGCCAACTTCCTTATGGTCTTTGAGCACGACAAAGGTCGGGACGATATCTATGGCGGTGTCGAGGCCGAGATCTTCGGCGGTTATGTCATTGATGTCGAGAAAGCGGATCGGCATCTCCTTGGCGCGTTCGGAGGCCTGATAGGACGGCAGCACATCGCGCCGGAACAACTCGCAGTAAGTGCACCCCGGGGCCTCCATAACAACCAGTTCGAGATTGCTTGCGGGCAGTGGCGCTTCGACGTCAAGGCCGGCCTTGCTGACTGACACTGAGATGCCGACGAAAGCGGCGACGGCCAAAAAGAGCGCGTGGTGACGCATGATCTTCGTTCCCTTGGAGGTCCAACTGAGGAGCTGGTTAGGAACTTAGCTGAGAGTGAGTGTGCCGTGTGCCAAGATCTGAAGAGCTGGTTAAGGCGTGTTTCAATTTGAGACACCAGACTTCGTCACCTAGGCTTGGCTACAAAGGGCCAGCCCCTTTGAGTGATGCCATGAAGAACGAGGCACCTAGCAGAAAAACGAGTACCGCCCCTGCGAACCCGGCGGCCGTATGGATGCGATACGCCCAGGGACTTCCCTCTCCTGACATGCGCTCGGCGAAATCGCGCGAATAGACGGCCAGTGCCGCAAGTATGGAAACCGTTATTGCCGTGCCAAGCGCCATGGCAAAAGTGCCGAGTATTCCGGCCCAAAGGAGCCCCTGGCTCATGGCGAAGATGAGCAGAATAATGGCGCCCGTACAAGGTCTGATGCCGACCGAAAAAGCAATCGGAAAGGCTTTGCGCCAGGACCATGCGCCCTGCAGATCTTGTGGAGCGGGCATGTGGCTATGGCCGCAGTTACAATTGGGGCCGTGATCGTGGTGCCCATGATCGTGGTGTGCGTGATCGCGATGTTGTGCAGGCCCGGCGTCAACGGGTTTGACCGATGGCCACGTTGATCTGAACTGCCGGTACAGCATCCAAGCGCCGAGGGCCGCGACCAGACCCCAGCTGAGCGTCTCGACAAATGCTTCGGTTTTTCGCATCTGCATGCTGGTTTGATTGAGCACGATCGCCAGAATGCCGACAAAAACAATGGCTGATAACGCCTGAAACAGCGCCGCCAAGAAAGACAGTGCAATTCCCCGCCTGACCGTCTCTTCGTTCGCCAAAACGTAGGAGGATATGACTGCTTTGCCGTGACCGGGCCCTGCTGCGTGCAGCACGCCGTAAAGAAACGAAATCATGATGAGCGTCAGCGTCGCCTGCGCGGCGCTTCCGGTTTTCAAGTCTTTGACGGCCGCGGCCATCTTGCGGTTTGCCGCCGACTGCTGCGTCAAAATCCAATTCCACGCGCGCTCGACTAGTCCGGGGCTCTGAGCCACAGCGCGAGAGTTCTGCTGTGCCGCCGTGTTTCCAGGTGCTCCAGGCACTGCAAATGGCGACGCTTTCTCTTGCGCGGCTGCAATACCAACCATGAATGGCAACAACAGCGCGAACGTGGCGGCGATGAAGAGTTTGGCGAATGTCTTCATGATTTGGCGCATGTCACCGAAGCGGTTGTCGAGAACCCGGAACCGATATCTTGGGTCTTTCCGAGTTCCTGGGCAAATGCATTATCGAGCAACTTGGCTTTGAGTTCCTCGCTGTTGGGATCAGATTTCTGGTCGCCGAACGCGACTTTACAGCCCTCGGGAGCACTTGCGGAGAGCTTCAACGCATCGGTTTTTTCTGGCTCAAAGGCGATGAAGTACGAAGGATCGTGAATAGAAAAATTGAAACCCTCAGCCTCGGCGAGCACGGGCTGCGAGAGGGGTAATTTGAAGTGCAGACGCAGAACTCCGTTTGTGTGCTCAAGCCAGGGCTCTTGCGGCCCTGCGAGCGTCAGTTCCGACGCGCCAAGTTTGGGAAATGTGAAGTAGCCGAAATCCTTCAGTCCATCCATGTTGACTTGGGCGAGTTCAGCGAGTTCCGCTTTGTCGTAAGACCCGTCGTTGTTCTTGTCCAAGCCCTGAATGGCCATGGCCGTGTACATATCGTCAAAGGTCCAGACATGCTCGAATGCTGAAATTGCGCCTTTGTCGTAGATGACCGTTGTCTGGTACGTGACCCAAACGTGAGGATGCGCACAGGCAGGTGTCACCCAGAAAAGGGAGAGCAGGGCCAGACTGAAACCACTGGCGTGGTAACCAAGACTTTTGTAACCAACTGCCATTCTCGGGCCTCCTTTTGCCCTGAACCAAATATAACCCGATCCACAGGGGGCGGGGATCACTTCGGCATTTAGATATCCCGTTTACCATCCGCCCAAACGTGGCGTTAGTGCGGCGTGGCGGGCTCTTGCGGGCCATTTTGACTTGATCGTCTGTGGCTCCGGCAGACACGATTCTGCCAGGGTGGTAACCTTTATGCTATGTGCCATCTTATGCGGCGCACTTGTTGCGCCAGGGCGTCTGCTCCGGCCAAAAAAAGAATGGCCCGAAAAAATGTGGAGCCAAAAAAATGTGGAGAATGCCAGATGCTGCGCCGCCGTTCGCTTTCAGCGGCTTTTTCCTTGGCTGCCACCGGCTTTTTTGGCGCAGCCGCGATTGCGGCCGATGCCCCCAAAGTAGTTGTCACGGTGAAGCCCGTACACGCCCTCGTCGCAGCAGTCATGGCCGGCGTCGCTGAACCTACGCTCGTTGTCGATGGCTCGGCGTCGCCGCACACGTTCACGCTCAAGCCATCGGTCGCGCGGGCGATCAACAGTGCCGACCTTTTTATCCGTGTCTCCGAACAGCTCGAACCGTTTACTCGAAAAGTCGCACAGGCTTTGCCGGAGGCTGTCATGCTCGTTTCACTTGCCGATAAAAAGTCCGGTGTTAAACTTCTTGAGCAGCGCGCAAGCGGCACGTTCGATGCGCACGATCACGCGGAAGACGGCGATCACGACGGGCACGATCATGAGGCTCAACATGACCCGCATATCTGGCTGGACCCGGAAAATGCCAAGGTAATTGTTGACGTCGTAACGAAGGCTCTTGTTGCAAAAGACCCGGCACATGCCGGCGCGTACAAATTCAACGCCGGCGCGCTCATTGCTAAAATTGATGTGCTCACATTGGAAATCGAAAAGGATTTGACCGCAGTCAAGGACAAACCCTTCATCGTTTTTCACGATGCCTACCAGTATTTCGAAAAGCGCTTTGGCCTTGCAGCGGCAGGCTCTGTTACTTTAAGTCCCGATCAGCAGCCGTCCGCCAAGAGACTAACGGCGGTGCGCAGAAAAATTTCTGAACTCGGTGCGGTTTGTGTCTTCGCTGAGCCGGGCTTCCAGCCAAATCTCATCAATGCCGTGACTGAGGACACAAGAGCGCGCGCAGGCACGCTCGATCCCGAAGGTGTTACGCTTACGCCCGGCCCAGAACTCTATTTCGAATTGATGAGGGGCTTAGCGAAGAGTGCTGTGGAATGTTTGTCACGGCCACAATAGCCGCCGGCATCTTGCACGCGGCTATTGGCTGATGCGAAGATCGTTGAGATGACGGGATATGTCGGCGAACGCCGCCCGCAATGCGCCACCATCCGCAGCATCGAACGCGTAGCTTGCTTTGGACGCGCAGGCCTGCATCAACGGCTTGACTTCTTCGGGCGCTTGGAAGCCGACGGTGAACACGAGAACACCATCGTCTTTGATATTTTGGCACAGCTGCTGCGCCTGCTGCACGGACGTGCCGTTGTCGATCTCATATTCCTGATTGAACATTCCGTCCGTCATGATGATGATGGCTTTGACGAGCTTCTGGTCGTTCTTCTGCTCTGGCTTGCTATCTGACGGCCAGAATTTATCCCATTTTGGCGACACGAGATACCAGGCCCAGGCGATGCCCAGATGACCAGCAGTCATGCCGTCCGCCACGTAGCCGCTCAAAGATGCAGTTAGCTCATCCTTATCATCGCTAAGGGCCAATACGGTGTTGACGGGGCACATAGTGGGCTTGCCGCCAAAAGTTCGCCCGTTGGCAGGTGGTTCGTCCGTAAAGGCGTCGTTACCCTTGCGCTCGCTTACGCACTTTTCGCCGGCGTTGCCATTTCCATTCCCGTTATTGTTTCCAGGACCAGAATTGTTGCCACTATTGCCCTTTGCTTTCGCCGCGTACTGGCCGGCGTTGATGGACGTAGAATAGGGCGCAAAGCCGATGCGGACTTTCCGCGACGCCGGCTTGTCACCCATAAGCAATTCGATCAGATCGTTGCCGGCAGCCTTCAAGTCGTTGATCTTGTTGCCCCTCATCGATCCGCTGACGTCGAGCATGACTCCAAGTTCGATGTCTTTCACCGAGAAGTCCGCGCGCGATCTGAGATTTAGGTCGAACGCGTCGATCTTAGCGACTTGCCCGATCGTTGTTTTGACCTTTCCGGCGACATTGAGGGCCACAAAGCCGTTGTCGCGATCGACATTGATCTGCAGGGTACCGAGCGTTCCGTTGGTCCCGCTCCGGCTTCCCATGGCTTCGTCATAGTATTTCTGCGCAAGGGCCGCGACTTCGCTGTCATCGGCACTGGTTTCGACAAGCATCTTGGTCGCTGCAAGTGCTGCTGCATCGAGCGCTGATTGGACGCGGGCAGTGAGGCTTGAGGCGCGGCTGTAATCGACGGCTATGCCAACGATCACCATCATGCAAATCATCAAGAGACCAGTCAGGATCGTGACCGATCCCTGCTCGTCTCTAATGATTGAAATTTTGTCTCGCAAGAACATGGACGATTTGACCGGATGACACGCGAACTCAAGTTATCCAGGTCAGAATGCATGCAGAGCAAATTACTTGCAATTGTATTTGGTTTTTAGCGTTTGCAACTCTTTAAGCGGTATTTCGAATTTGGGGTGCGGCGCTTAAGAAATTGTTCACCCTGGCGCGGTAGCGCTTCAAAAATGAAAACGGGCGGCTCTTGCGAACCGCCCGTTCCAAATATGGATTGCGAAGTACCGTTTACTCGACCGCCGCCGCCTTTTGCGGGATCGAACTTGAGCGGTAGGACTTGCGCAGTACTTGCCGGTTTGCCGGGCGCATATATTTGCGCTTGGGCTGGCCGTCGTCGGCATAGCCGCTGGAACCTGAGTCATTCGACGCGATGCCGCCGGTTTGGAAGCGCTGCCACGTCACTGTGACGCGTGCGCCGACGGGTACGCGTGGATAGAGATCCAGCACGTCGTCGTTGGTCATGCGTACGCAGCCCTTCGAGACGGCCTGTCCGATTGTCCATGGCGCGTCGGTGCCGTGAATGCGGTAGGCGCTCGAGCCGAGATACATGGCGCGCACGCCGAGTGGGTTCATGGGGTGCCCGCCTGGGACCCAGTTTGGCAGGCGCGGATTTTCGCGGCGCATTTCGGGGGTTGGCGTCCAAGATGGGTTCACGCGCTTGTCTGAAACGAACGTCGTGCCCTGCCAGCGGCTCTGTGTGCGCGGGATGGCGATAGGATAGCTGATGGCCTGCCCGGGCTTTGTCACGAGATAAAGCCGCCGGTCGCCGAACGAAACGATGACTTGGCCGGGACGATACTGCGAGCTGAAAGACACGCTCCGGCTGCCGCCGCCGAAGTCGTCGCCGCCGCCCCAGAGGAAATCGACGCCCTGCGCGTGCGCCGTGGTGGGCGCTGCGAGGAGGCTTGTTGCCATTGCAGCAGCAACGGCCAACTTACTCATAAATTTGTTTAGGCTCATCGGGGGATGCTCCAGGTTCGGGTCGCCAAAACAGTGGCGTGGATGGAAGCGCCATCCTTGCGCGACTATTATGAACACAGCGTATATACCAGTCCCGTTTTTGCGGGCAGAGCAGGGAAGTCACACTCGTGTCACGTTCTTGACTGCCCAAGATTGTCCCCAATCCCAGCTTGGTATTTTTGCAGGCCATTGTGCCTGCTCCATGACGGCTATTTGCGTAGCGTGTGATTTGTTCTTTTTATGTTCTTTTTGCTTGACCGCCTTCACAAAGAAAATGTAGAACAAATAACGAACATGCAAGATCGCTTGTGTGTCCGGTTCTCAACTCTTGTTGCGAGGCGTCCCCCGTGGATCAGGCGGCCCACTTCCCCCATCTGCCCCCGCCCCCGCGCGGCTCTCGCGTGACTGGCCCCAGCATCGAGGCCAATCCGGCCGGAACGGCGAACTTCCCCTTCGCCGTTCCGGAGCCGGGAGAAAAGACGGAGCTTCGGCGTGCGGCCCCCCGTGATGCCTTGATCGGATCGTTGCGCGAGACAATCCGGAAAATAGAACGCGCGGCGCCCCTGGCGGAATCCCGCGCCCGCCCGAGTGCCGGCTGGCGGCTTGGGTGCGCGGAGGCAGACCGGCTTTTGCCCGAGGGACTAGAAACGGACAGCCTGCACGAAGTCAAAGCCGATACCTCTGCTTCGGGCGCCATCGCGGGTGCCTGGATGGCGAGCCTCGGCTTTGCTTTGCGTCTTGCAGTCCGTCGCATCGCACAGATTTCGCATCGGAATGAGACTCCCGGGACGCACCCTGGATCTTGTGGTGCTGGCCGCGCGTGCTGGCCAATGAACTGGGGCGCCCGTCGCATGCGGGACTGCTGCAATTAGGACTCGATCCCTCGCGCATTCTTTTTGTCGAGACGCCGCGCGCAGCCGAAGCGCTGGTTGGGCTCGAAGAAGGTTTGAAGTCGGCGTCCATCGCGCTCGCCATCGGCGTGTTCCACGAACTCGATCTCACACCAGCGCGGCGTTTGAGTCTCGCTGCGGGTGAAAAGAAGTACACCCTGTCTCGCGATCACTCATCCTGCGTCGTTACCCGCCGCCGCGACGGCAACGCGCTGGCGCCTCGGATGGGCGCCCAGTGCCCGGCATCCTTTCGATCCAAAAGCGCCGGGGCACCCGCGCTTTTCGTTAAGTCTCGAACGTGCCCGTGCGCGCCCGCAAAGCGTCAATCTCTCTCCCTTGCTTTTGGAATGGTCCGATGAAACGCATCGTTTCGGTATGGCTTCCGGCCTGGCCGATCGCGCGATTGCAACGCGCATCCCCCAGAGCCGTGCCCGAGGATAAGCCTTTCGCGCTTGTGCAAGCGGCGCGCATGGGCTGTTGATCTCGGCCGTCAATGTTTGTGCCGCGCAAGCTGGCGTCGCTGTTGGCGCACGCCTGACGGATGCCCGTGCGGCGCTGCCATCGCTCATCTGCCGGGCTGCCGAACCCAGAGAAGACGATATCGCGCTTCTTCGTCTCGCGCGCTGGGCCGGACGTTATGGCCCCAATCGCAACATCGAGGGTGGCGATGGCTTGTGGATCGAAATTACGGGCGTTGCGCATCTCTTCGGCGGCGAGGAAGAATTGCTCGACGATCTGGTGCAGCGCTTGTCGCATTTAGGCGTGCCGTCCCGCATTGGTCTCGCCCGCACCTTCGGCGCAGCTCATGCGCTTGCCCGCTTCGGCATGACTGAGACCGGTACGTGGGCGCTTGCTCCGGACGGCACGGATCGCGCGGTGCTCGCGAGTTTTCCGGTTGAAAGCCTTCGGTTCGATGAAAAAACGGTTGTGCTGTTGAAGCGCTTAGGGTTGCGCCGCGTTGGCCAGCTTTACGACGTGCCGCGCGACAGCCTCGCCCGGCGTTTCCGTTCGAAGGATGTGGCGGGCGAAGTTCTAACAAGGCTCGACCAAATGCTGGGCTTAAAGCAAGAGCCCTGCGTGCCGCTTGCCGAGCCGCCTGTGCTTTCCGTGCGCCGCGTCTTTTCAGAGCCGCTGATTTCGCCAGACGCCATCGAACACTTAGCGGCGGCGTTGTGCGAAGAGTTGTGCGCTGTTCTCGCAGAAAAGGGACGTGGTGCGCGTGCCGTGCGGCTGTCGCTCTACCGTGCCGACGGCAGCGTGGCCGATGTAGACATCGCGTTGCGCGCGGCCACCCGCGAGGGCAAGCATATTTTTCTGCTGCTCAAGGAAAAGTTCGGCGCAATCGATGCAGGCTTCGGCGTCGATCTTATGGTGCTCGATTGCGTGCGCGCCGGCCGCCTCAAAGACGTGCAGGGCGGTTTTTCCGAAGACGGCGGCGCGGGGGATTACGATCCCGGCCCGCTCATTGACCGGTTGTCGAACCGCTTAGGCGTAAACGTCGTCACCGCGCTTGCGCCGCGCGCATCCCACATTCCCGAACGCAGCCAAGCGCGCGTACCGGCGATGATGGTGGCTTCTCCCTCTCCCCGCGCTTTTCCAGTGCGGGGAGAGGGAGTGAAATACGAACCACCATGGCCCTATGGGCCCTATGGAAAAAGTCCGCGCCGCCCGCCGTTCGTGTTCGAGCGTCCCGAACCTATTTCGGTTATCGCCGAAGTGCCCGATGGCCCGCCCGTCCGTTTCGTGTGGCGGCGCCTCGAGCGGCGTGTCGTGCGGGCTGAAGGCCCCGAGCGCATCGCGCCCGAGTGGTGGCGCGCGATCGGTCTTGGCGAAAATCAAAAGCGCCCGCGTCCGCGCGATTACTACGAAGTCGAAGACGAGACGGGTGCCCGCTACTGGATCTTCCGTCACGGCCTTTATGGCGGCGCGGAAGTCGAGAGCGAGGAGGATGAGCCGCCGCGCTGGTACATGCATGGGTTGTTCGCGTGAAACACCACGTTCAATACGCCGAACTGCAAGTGACCACTAACTTCTCGTTTTTGCGCGGTGCGTCGCATGGCGACGAACTCGTTGCCCAGGCCAAAGCATTAGGCCTTGCTGCCATCGCCATCGCCGACCGCAACACGCTTAGCGGAGTGGTGCGCGCGCACGTGGCTGCGAAGGAAGCGGGCCTGCGTCTCGTCATCGGCGCACGGCTTGATCTTGAGGATGGCCTAAGCCTTTTGTGTTTTCCAACGGATCGTAAAGCCTACGGCCGCTTGAGCCGTTTGATCTCGCTCGGGCAGGGGCGTGCGGACAAAGGCAAGTGCCGTCTCCTCCTCGCCGATGTAGCAGCCCACGCCGAGGGGCAGATTTTCGTCGCGCTTCCCCCTGAGAATTGGCATTGGCGGGAGGTTGTTCGTGAGCAAGCGCCTGCAACGCAGCCACGTGCGAAAATCTTGCGCTTCGATGACGCGTGTCATCCCGGCCAGAGGGATCGTGCGCAGCATGAGCCCGCAGAGCCGGGACCCAGGGGCGAAGAATCGGACACTCATTCTGGGTCCCGGCTCTCCGCAACGTCGCTTCGCACCGCCGCTCCGGCCGGGATGACAGCCGGCGTGACATCCGAAGCTTGTCATCCCGGCCGAGCCCTCTTGCGAGAGCCGGGACCCAGGAGGACAAACGATGAAAGATCATACTTATTTTCTATACATTCTCGCCAGTCGCAGAAACGGAACGCTTTATATCGGAGTGACCAATCATCTTTTGCGCCGTGTTCAGGAACATCGGGAGGGGCTGGTTCCCGGGTTCACAAAGAAATACGGGGTGAAGCTTCTCGTCTATTTCGAAGTTCACAACGACATCAACGTAGCGATTGCCAAAGAGAAGCGAATGAAACGCTGGCTTCGCTGCTGGAAGATCGAGCTGATCGAGACGAAGAATCCCCAATGGCAGGATCTTTGGCCGGATATTGCCGAGAACACGCCCTAAAATCTTCTGGGTCCCGGCTCTCCGCAACGTCGCTTCGCACCGCCGCTCCGGCCGGGATGACAAGCTTGGAATCCTGTCTCGTCCTTCTGAAAGCTGCGCTCGGGCAGGCGCCGCTCTACCTCGCGGCGTCGCACACTTATCGCGGTGATGATCGGGCGCGTATCGCAGCGCTTGCCACATTAGCGGAGAAATGCGCGACGCCCCTCGTTGCGACGAACGACGTGCTGTATCACACGCCCCACCGCCGCCCGTTGCAGGACGTCATGACCTGCGTGCGCGAGCACACGACGATTTCCGAAGCCGGTTTGAAACTCGAAGCCAACGCCGAACGGCATTTGAAGCGGCCATTGGAAATGGCGCGGCTCTTCAAGGGTCACGAAGCCGCGCTCGCGCGCACGCTTGAGATCGTAGAGGCTTGCCGCTTTTCTCTGGATGAACTCGTCTACGAATATCCGGACGAGCCCGTGCCGCCGGGTAAGGATCCGCAAACGCATCTTGAAGATCTGGCCTGGGAAGGCGCGAAATGCCGCTTCCCGGACGGCATTCCCGAAAAAGTTAGCGCCACGATCATACGCGAATTGAAGCTCATCGCGGAGTTGAACTACGCGCCCTACTTCCTCACCGTGCACGACATCGTTTTGTTCGCACGCTCGCGCGGCATTCTTTGTCAGGGGCGCGGCTCGGCTGCGAATTCGGTCGTTTGCTATTGTCTTGCGATCACAGCGGTCAACCCGACCGAGGTCGATCTGCTGTTCGAACGCTTCATTTCGGAATCGCGCCGCGAGCCGCCCGACATAGACGTCGACTTCGAGCACGAGCGGCGCGAGGAGGTCATTCAATACATCTACGCCCGTTACGGCCGCGACCGGGCGGGCCTTGCTGCCACCGTGATCAGTTATCGCGCCCGATCCGCCGTGCGCGATGTCGGCAAAGCGATGGGCCTCTCAGAAGATACCGTTGCCGCACTCGCCGGCATGGTCTGGGGCTCGCGTTCCGGGGGTAGCTTGCCAGAAAAGCATGTGCGCGAAGCGGGCCTCGACCCGAACGATCCGCTGCTCGCTGCCGTGCTAGACCTCACGCAGGAGCTCATGGGCTTTCCGCGTCATCTCTCGCAGCACGTCGGTGGATTTATTCTCACGCGCGGGCCATTGATCGAGGTTGTGCCCGTCGGCAACGCGGCAATGGCGAACCGGACCTTCATCGAATGGGATAAGGACGATATTGCCGCGCTCGGGCTCTTGAAGATCGACGTGCTGGCGCTCGGCATGCTGACCTGTATCCGCAAGGCGTTCGAGCTTCTTGAAAAGCATCACAACCTGTCGATGACGCTCGCCAAAGTCCCGCGTGATGACGCGCAAGTCTACGACATGCTGTGCCGCGCGGATTCGCTTGGCGTGTTCCAGGTCGAGTCACGAGCACAGATGAATATGCTGCCGCGTTTGAAACCGCGCACGTTCTACGATCTCGTCATCGAAGTCGCAATTGTGCGCCCCGGGCCGATCCAAGGCGACATGGTGCATCCGTATTTGCGCCGCCGTTCGGGGCTCGAAGAAGAAGTTTATCCCGCGCCCGCGCCGGAGCACGGTCCTCCGGATGAGTTGAGGCAAATCCTCGGCAAGACCAAGGGTGTGCCGCTGTTTCAAGAGCAGGCGATGCGCATCGCCATGGACGCGGCGAAGTTCACGGATGCCGAGGTCAACGAACTGCGTAAGGCGATGGCGACCTTCCGCCGCCGCGGCACGATCGGCTTGCTCGAAGAAAAGATGGTTTCGCAGATGGTGGCGCGCGGGTACGACCCGGCATTTGCGGCGCGCTGCTTTGCGCAGATCAAGGGCTTCGGCGAGTATGGATTTCCAGAGAGCCACGCGGCGAGCTTCGCGCATCTCGTCTATGTGTCGTCGTGGCTGAAGTGTCATTATCCGGCGGCGTTCGCGTGTGCGCTTTTGAACTCGCAGCCGATGGGGTTTTATGCGCCCGCGCAAATCGTGCGGGACGCGCGCGAGCACGGAGTTGAGGCGCGCGAAGCGGATGTGAATTTCTCGAATTGGGATTCGACGCTGGAAGATGGGACGCAAGTTGTCATCCCGGGCGAGCCCCCTTGCGAGACCCGGGACCCAGGAGACAAGTCTAAAGTAAGTTCTGGGTCCCGGCTCTCCGCGTCAACGCTACGCGCCGCCGCTCCGGCCGGGATGACAGCGCCATGCGCTCCAGCCCTCCGCCTAGGCCTCCGTCAGATCGATGGACTGAGCGAAGACGACGCGCGCAGCATTGTGGAAGTGCGTGCGCATGTGCGGGATTCTAAGAATTCAAGATTTGTGGGCTCGTGCCGGTGTGAAACGCGCGACGCTCGAGAAACTCGCAGCCGCCGATGCGTTCCGCTCAATGGGGATCGACCGCCGGCAGGCGCTCTGGCAGGTGAAGGCGCTTCCCCCCTCAGTCGCCTTGCCGCTGTTCGCCTGGAGCGAAACGCAAGAGACGGGAGAGGAAGCAGATGTCGCGCTCCCCGAGATGGCTCTCTCAGAGCATGTCGTGAACGACTACCAGACACTGCGCCTCTCACTCAAAGCGCACCCGATGAGTTTTCTACGAGAGGATTTTCGCAAGACCCGCGTGCTCGCCTGCAACGATGTTCGCAATGTCAAAGACGGCGCGCGCGTCTCGGTAGCGGGCGTGGTGCTCGTGCGTCAGCGGCCAGGCTCGGCGAAGGGCGTCGTCTTCATGACTATCGAGGACGAGACGGGCGTTGCCAACGCGGTCGTGTGGCCGAAGATGCTGGAGAAGTACCGCAAGGTCGTCATGACCGCGCGCCTCATCGAAATCCAGGGACGCATCCAGCGCCACGAGGATATCATCCACATCGTCTCAGGCCATCTCATCGATCGCAGCGACTGGTTGATGCGCTTGTCCGAGTGGGCTGCCGATATGAAAGTGCCGATAGCGAACGCCGATGAAGTCAAGCGCCCAGATCCAGGTTCAGCGCGCGGCACGCATGCCGGGGAAAAGCGCATACATCCGCGTTTTGCACGAGAGCCAAAGCCGCATCATCCGAGAAACGTGCGCATCATCCCAAAGTCGCGGGATTTTCATTGAGGTCTATCGTGCGGCCTCAAAATGAGGCCTCATTTCTCATTCTCATGTAGTGATGCTAGACAACCCGTCCTGCTGGAATTTTGCAAGAAGGCTAAGATGGCTCAACGTTATGCGACGGCACTTATGCTGTGCCTGTTACTCGCCCCGGCACACGTAATCGCAGATCAGGCCTTGGACGCCATGCAGGCGCCAGAAGGGGCAACGGGCGTCAACGAAAAAAACCTCAGTACCGCTACGCGTCACATGGTGGTGGCAGCGCACCCGCTTGCGGCGGAAGCAGGGCGCGAGATTTTGCGCCAAGGCGGTTCGGCCGTCGATGCCGCCATTGCCACGCAACTTGTGCTCGGTCTTGTCGAGCCCCAGTCTTCAGGGATTGGCGGCGGGGCGTTTATCGTGCACTGGGACGCTTTAAAGCAGGACCTCAAAACCTACGACGGCCGCGAAACAGCGCCTGCTGACGCCAAGCCCGACCGGTTTTTGAAAGACGGCAAGCCTATAGCATTTGATGAGGCAGTGCGTTCCGGCCTCAGCGTCGGTGTACCCGGCGTGATGCGGGCCCTGGAACTCGCACACTCTCACCATGGAAAACTTCCGTGGGGCAAATTATTTGATCCGGCCATCCGTCTCGCGCGGGACGGTTTTCCAATGCCGCGCCGATTGCACCTCCTTCTTAATGCGGAAGGTCCGGCGCGCTTTGCAAGCGGCGCCCGCAACTATTTTTTTGATGAGGCGGGTGCGCCGCTCGCAGCCGGTACACTCATCAAAAATGCCGCTTATGCACAATCGCTTATGACACTGGCGGAGAAGGGCGCCGCTGCGTTCTACGACGGCGAAATTGCGGATGCGATTGTTACGGCTGTCGCCAAGGCGCCTATCGCCAAGGGTGATCTGACGCTCGCCGACTTGAAAGCTTATCATGCAAAGGAACGCCCGCCCGTCTGCTTCACCTATCGCACCCGAAAAATATGCGGCATGGGCCCACCGTCATCCGGCGCCATGACAATAGCCCAGACGCTGCAATTGATTGAACCACTTGGCGGTGTCGGCGGGCGCTATTCGGCCATGAGCGTTCAGGCGCTCCACATTGTCGCCGAAGCGCAAAAGCTAGCCTATGCCGACCGCAATCGCTATCTCGCAGATCCTGATTTCGTTTCACTTCCTTTGGGGCTGCTTGATGCAGGATATATTGAAGAGCGCCGCAAGCTGATTGATCTGCGGCGCGCCATGCTGAAACCTGCTGCCGGTTTTCCACCCGGTCTTGCTAAACGCACCTTCGGCAACGACCAAACCGTCGAGCGCGCAGGCACGAGCCATATTTCAATCGTAGACGAGGATGGTAACGCTGTTGCCATGACCACAACAATTGAAGGTGCGTTCGGATCGCATCTGTGGGCCGCAGGTTTTCTTCTCAACAACGAACTCACCGACTTCTCGTTTTTGCCGGTCGACAAAGATGGCCAAGCGGTCGCCAACCGCATCGAAGGCGGTAAGCGGCCGCGCAGTTCTATGTCGCCGACGCTTGTATTCGATAAGACGGGCGCGCTCGAAATTGTCACCGGCTCTCCCGGCGGCAGCAACATCATCCTCTATGTCACGAAAACACTCGTGGCATTGATTGACTGGGATAAGTCCGCGCATGAGGCGGCCGGCCTGCCGAACTTTGGCAGTGACGGCGGTGTGTTCCAATTCGAAGGTGGCGCATCTGCGTTCTGGCCGTCCCTTATGCTTAAGACCTACGGTCATGAGGTCGTCAACGGCGCCATGACCAGTGGCACGCATACAATTGTGAAGCGCAATGGACGGCTCGAAGGCGGGGCCGATCCCCGGCGCGAAGGTGCAGCGCTCGGCGATTGATGCTAAGAGCCACTCAAGTCATGAAAAGTTGAGAAACGCTTGAAAGCACAATCGATCACTGTTGCAGGCGCCGGTATCCTCGGTCTTTGGCAGGCGTTGACGCTCGCCAAGGCAGGCCACAAGGTTCGACTTGTCGAAGCCAGCACTGAGCCATTTACTCAAGCGGCGAGCCGCTGGGCTGGCGCCATGCTGGCACCCGATTGCGAGGCCGAGTCCGCACCGGCTGTTGTGCGTGATCTTGGACGGGAGGCGATGGCCCTGTGGCGCGGGACTTATCCCGGTATCGTGGAAAACGGAACGCTCGTTGTCGCTTCCGCGCGCGATCACTCAGAGCTGCAGCGCTTCGCGCGTGCGACAGAGCGGTACACGACTGTTGACGACGCAGCCATTACGAATCTTGAACCAAGTTTGGGCGGCCGCTTTCAATCGGGGTTGTTCTTCGCTGATGAGGCGCATTTTGATGCGATGGCCGCTCTTGGCTATTTGCTTGAAGAGGCGAAGCGCGCCAGTGTGACATTCGAGCCCGGTGAGATGTGGAAGGATACTCGCGACGGTCTCGCCATTGATTGCCGCGGTTTTTCTGCAAGCGATGATTTTCAAGATTTGCGCGGTGTGCGCGGCGAACGCCTTGTTGTGCGCTCTACAGAAGTGGCACTCCGCCGGCCTGTCCGTCTCTTGCATCCGCGCCAGCCGATCTATGTTGTGCCACAGGGTGACGGCCGGTTTGTCGTCGGCGCGACCGTGGTTGAACGCGAAGACGATGGGCCGATGACGGTGCGCTCGGCGCTCGAACTCTTGGGCTCGGCCTATGCCTTGCATCCGGCCTTCGCCGAAGCGGAAGTCCTCAACATGGGCGCGGGAGTGAGACCCGCTTTTCCTGACAACGTGCCGCGTATTGACATCTCGGACGACGGCCGTCTTATCCGCGTCAACGGCGCGTACCGGCATGGTTTCCTACTGGCGCCCGTTCTCGCCGTTGCCGTCTTGGCATATCTGATGTCTGGTGAGCGGTCGCACCCGCTGATCCGCGCTTGATGTCCGGAAGGGTCTGCTACGTCACGAGTGTCAAAGGGGTAGCGGGGCGGCTTGCAATTTTCTCTTTTGCGTTTGCCAGAGCTGCCACGTAATCCGGTTTGCCGGAACCGAGCAGCGGGATCTTATCGACGACGAGAATATCAGAAGGCACCATGAGTTCGGTCGCACCCTTGCGGCGCGCGAATTGCGAAAAGGCGTCGCGCGTGCAAGTGGCATCCGTCGTCAGCAGTGCGAGGCGCTCGCCCTTGCGTGCGTCGGGCAGAGATACAACGACCGTGATCAAATGCGGCCAGAGCTCTGCGGACAATGCTTCAACAGCAGACAGCGACACCATTTCGCCCGCTATCTTGGCAAAGCGTTTGGCCCGTCCCTTGATCGCGATGAAACCCTGTGCGTCAATGGTGACGATATCGCCGGTGTCATGCCAGCCGTCCACCGGCGGCTCGAGAACGCCCGGGTTCTCGGCGCGATAATATCCAAGCATGACGTTTGGTCCGCGCACGTAGAGGCGGCCGCCTTCTTCGATGCCCGGCACAGGGTCAAGCCGCGCTTCCATCAATGGAGACAAGCGGCCGACGGTTCCCGACTTATTGGAAAGCGGTGTATTGATCGCAAGCACGGGCGCAGTTTCGGTCACGCCATAGCCTTCGAGAATGCGCACACCGAAGCGCTCCATATAGAGTTGCCGCGTGCGGTCTTTCACGGCTTCTGCGCCGGCGAGCACGAGGCGCAATCGCGCAAAATCATAAGGGTGGGCGGCGCGAGCGTAGCCGGCGAGAAATGTGTCGGTGCCGAATAAAATGGTGGCGTTCGTCCCGTACACCAGTTCGGGAATGATGCGGTAATGGAGTGGCGTCGGATAGAGGTAGACCGGAATGCCGCCGGTCAAGGGCATCAACAAGCCGGCCGTCAAGCCGAACGAATGGAAGACAGGCAGGGCGTTGAACACTTTGTCTGATCCGTTGCAGGCAACGCGCGTCAGGCTTTGTGCGCAGTTGGCCAAGAGATTGCGATGCGAGAGCACGACGCCCTTTGGTGTGCCTTCAGATCCTGATGTGAAAAGGATAGCGGCCGGTGCGTTCGGATCAGTTTTGACGAGCGGTTTGCCACCGGCGAGAAGCCCGCGCATTTTGTCAGAAAAAGAAATCGTGCTGCGCACATCCTCGAGATAGATAACGCGTGCATTGGGTTCAATGGCAGCAATCAAAGATTCAAGATGACCTTTTTGCACGAACACACGTGAGGTCAGTACAACTTCGATTTTGGCTGCTTTGCAGGCGGCTGCGATGTTCGCAGGTCCGGCTGTAAAATTGAGCATCGCGGCAACGCGGCCGATTGACTGGAGCGCAAAGAACGTGACGGCGACGCCCGCAGAGTTCGGCAACATGACGCCAACGGCTGCGTTTGGAGGTGCAATAGCGGCTATTTTCGCGCCCAGCACCTGCGCTCCGATTATGAGCTTTTTATAGGACAATGTTGTTCCGAGCGGATCTTCGACCGCAGGACGCCCCGTGTCGCGCGTCGCTTTCGCCATCACAAGAGCTTCAAATAGCGTCTGGTCGATGGGCGTGGTCATGACGGCGCTGTCGGTCATGACGTCTTGCAAAGCGAGGCCTGCGGCTTGGCGCCGGTTCTTGCCACGCAAAGCTTGGTCGACGCGGAGTTCGACAGCCGGAAGTATGGTGACCGTCGTCTTGGGGAACCAAACCTTTTTAGTCTGCAGTGAACTGAGGTAGCCAAAGCGCGAGCGCTCAAGGCCGTCGATACGCACGGGGATGATAGGTGCGTCGGCCTTGTCGGCAATCATCGCTGTGCCGTCGTAGACTTTCATCAAGCCGCCGGTGACGGTGAGACGTCCTTCCGGAAAGATGACGAGCGCGTTGCCGTCCTTGACGGCCTGGATCAAATGGCGCGTGCCAAGAGGTTTCGTTGGGTCGATGGGAAAGGCTTTGACGAGTTTCAGGAACGGCTTCACCCACCACGTATTGGCCATGCCCGTATCGACGGCGTACGACGCGTGCGACGGCAACAGCGCGTGCATCAGGCCGGCGTCGAGCAGGCTGACGTGGTTTGGTGCGATGATGGCTTTTTCGCCGGCCTTGGGCAAATTCTCGAGACCCTTCACTTCAAGTCCGAAGAATGTCTTGAACAAAAACGCAGCGACGTCTTTGACGCCGTCGTTGCCCCAGGCGCGCAGCACGAGACAGGCGGCCACGAGATTGGCAACGCCAAGGCCCGCGTAAATTACAGATAGTGGAACCTTCATATATTGCAGGCCGGCGATGACGAGCCCTGCGGCGGTCATGAATGCGGCGGACATGACATTGCATCCGGCGATAACGCGCGCGCGGCGGTCAACCGGGGCCCAAGCCTGGACGGCCGCGAACGATGGCACAATGAACAAGCCGCCGGCGAATGCAATGCCAGCCAAATCGACAAGTAGGCGCACGCCGGAAAATGAGGCTAGAACTTCACTCACTCCTACCGGTGCAGTGGCGGGTGTAATCGAAGACGTAAGCCACGCGAGGTCTAACGAGAAAAGTCCCATAAGCACCGCGCCGATGGGCACAAGTGCCATATTTGGCCTCGTCTTGCTCGCCTTGGCCGCAACAATGGAGCCGAGGGCAACGGCAATGGCGAAGACGAACAGTGCAAGCGTGTAAACCTCCGGCTTGCCGTTCAGCATCTTTGGGATGAGTGTTTGCAAAAGCGCAAGGACGACTGCGCCGACAAGCCAGAACCACGACGTGATAAGCGCGCCCTGCCAGACTTTCCGGTCTGTCTTGAGGTCTGCGAGCAACGTCTTCGTCGACGTGATCACGTTGCGGTCGATAACGAGATCGGGCGCCGCGCGTCCGCTTGGCGGAATCATGCGCGCCGCTAGCCAGCTGCCGATAGCGATGACGACAAGGCTCGCCGCAACCAAATAAAGGTGCGCATCGCTTGAGGCGGCAAAGTTACCGCCCATGGTGCCGAGCAATATGGCCATGAAGGTCGCGCCCTCAACCAGCGCGTTACCGGCGGGGAGTTCGTGCGTCTTCAAGTGAACGGGCAGTAGGCCGTATTTAGCTGGGCCGAAAAGTGCGCTGAGGGTTCCGAACAAAATAAGTGCCACGAACAATAGAGGCACAGAAGGGACGACAAGTCCGATGGCCGCAAGAATTGCGACTGGAATTTCGTAAAATTTGAGCCGCGCTGCGATGTGCGCCATATCGAATTTATCGGCGAGCTGACCGGCAAGCGCGGAGAAGATGAAGAACGGAGCGATCAGCGCGGCGCCGGCCAGAGTGCCAATGACTGGGCCGTTGTCCATCGCGAGCTTGTAGACGACAAGCATGGCAAGGGCGTTCTTCAGCAAGTTATCGTTGAGTGCGGAAAGGAACTGGCACCAGAAAAGCGCCGCGAACCGCCGGGCCGACATCAGTGAAGCGAACATGGGGTACCTCGGTTGAACCGGTCCGAAAGGATTGGGTGAAGTAAGGCGGATTCTGGACTATCTCGTCATATTGACCGTATTCGCTGTAAAAAAAGCTTCAACATATTGCCAACGGGGACTTATCCCACCATATGCGATCGCAGTTTATTGGGTGTGGTCCGATTTAGACATCGGCTGACGACGAGCGTTTGAGGCGAATATGGACGTGGTTGTAAACGGCAAAGCGATCGACACGGCGGCACGGGTGTTGAGCGAACTTGTAGCCGAGCAAGCAGTGGCGGAGACAAAAGTCGCAACAGCTCTTAACGGCAGCTTCGTGGCGGAAGCCTCAAGAGCGGCGACGCCTCTACAACCCGGTGATAGAATAGAAATCGTGTCGCCGCGCCAAGGCGGCTAAACTCGTCATATGAGTATAAATCCATGAACGCGCGCGATCAGACCATGCATGAGGCTGGGGGACTTGCCTTCTACGGGACGCCGGTCGCCTCGCGCATTCTGATCGGCACAGCGGTCTATCCCTCGCCTGATGTCATGGCGGCGGCTGTGAAAGCCTCCGGTTCCGAGATCGTGACGGTATCGCTCCGGCGCGAAGCCGCTGGCGGTAAAGTCGGTGAACGCTTTCTCGAACTCATCACGGGTCTTGCCAAATTTGTACTCCCCAACACCGCCGGTTGCCGCACTGCGCGCGATGCCATCACTACAGCGCAGATGGCGCGCGAAGTTTTCGGCACCGATTGGATCAAGCTCGAAGTCATCGCCAACGACGATACGCTTCAGCCGGACGTGTTCGGGCTTGTCGAAGCAGCGGGCGTGCTGTCGCGCGATGGGTTCAAGGTCTTTCCCTACACGACCGAAGATCTTTCGGTTGCTGAACGTTTGTTACGCGCAGGTTGCGAAGTCATCATGCCCTGGGGCGCTCCCATTGGTACCGGCCGGGGCATTGCCAATAAGCCGGCCATGAAGACTTTGCGAGCCTATTTGCCCGGCGTTCCGCTCGTCGTTGATGCAGGCCTTGGCGCGCCGTCGCATGCGGCCGAGGCCATGGAAATGGGGTATGACGCTGTGCTTCTCAATACGGCTATTGCCAAGGCGGCCGACCCTGTCGTCATGGCCAAGGCGTTCGCGGGCGCGGTCGAAGCGGGCCGGCTGGCCTACAAATCTGGCGTCATGACACCGCGCGATATGGCACAACCCTCGACACCAGTTGCCGGAACGCCGTTCTTCGATCTCGATAAATCCAAATGACCAACACTGCGCGTGCGCGGCTCAACCGGTTCTATCCAATCGTGCCGGACGTGACCTGGCTGAAGCGTATTGTGCCGCTCGGTGTCAAAACCGTTCAACTTCGTCTCAAAGATGCGACGGAAAGCGAAGCGCGGCGGCAAATTTCTGAGAGTTTGGCTATGACGCGCGCTCACGATTGTCAGCTCATCGTCAACGACTACTGGCAATTGGCAATTGAAGCCGGCGCCGATTTCATCCATCTCGGCCAAGAGGATCTCGCGGCCGCGGACCTTAAAGCCATCAAGGCCGCGCGGTTGCGGCTTGGCGTTTCGAGTCATGATCTGGCAGAGCTTGAAACCGCCATTCTGGCAGCACCCGACTATGTTGCGCTTGGGCCGGTCTACGAAACCAAACTCAAAATCATGAAATGGGCGCCGCAAGGCCTGGACCGCGTGACGGCATGGAAAAAGCGGCTCGGCACAATTCCGCTGGTTGCCATTGGCGGTATTACGCCCGAGCGCGCACCTAGCGTCCTCACAGCCGGGGCCGACTTAATCGCTGTTATCACTGATTTTTTGACCCATCCGGACCCGGTGCAGCGAATTCGAACTTGGGTCGCTTGGGGGAATGCTGAAGTCTGACCGGTCTTGCTGCGGGGCAGCATTAACCATTTCTGCCCACCCCCCCTCGATTGTGACAGTGCCCTATGATTTGGCTGTTGCGCGGAGGCGCTTCCAACTCAGCGCCCGGGTATCTCAGGACACTCATGGCCTACAGATTCAAACTCGACGAGCTCAGCACGAAGGGCGTCCGCAGGATCGCGCGTGAACAGATCCAGCGCGCGGTGATGGAACTCGGCCGCGACGAAATGAGTGCTGCCAGCGTGCACGAGACGCGCAAGGTCGTGAAGCGTCTTAAATCACTGCTGCGCCTTGTGCGGCCCTCCATCTCAGAAAAGACGTTTCGCGGGCGCTATCGCCGTATAGCCAAAATCGGCGACGAGCTTGCGGGGGCACGCGATAGCCATGTCCTCATTCAGTCGATCGGGAAACTTGAAACGCGTTTTGGCCCAGAAAGTATCAAGGTTTTACAGCCGCTGCGGTCTTTGTTGTCAGCAAGCGCGCCCGATACAAGGGTCTCAAAGAATCCGACTGCCGGCCGCCGCGCCCTTGCGATGGCGATCATGGAATGTCAGAAGCTCGACAAAGTTGTACTCAAGGCCAAGGGCTTTGAAGTTATCGCCGCCGGGATTGAAGACACCTACCATGCGGGACGGCGGAATTTCGCGCGCGCATACAAGCGCCCGTCAGATGAAGCGTTCCACGAGTTGCGCAAAACAGTGCAGTGGCATTGGCGCCAGATGGCATTGATGTCGCGCGCGTGGCCCGAGTATTTTGAAGTCCGCATCGCAAACGCGCGCCAGCTCGCTGAAATTCTGGGCAACGATCATGATCTTGCGGTACTTGAAGCCGAGGTCAGGAAATTAAGTGCGCAATTGCCGGCGAATGCCGCGCCTATCGAAAATTTGATCATCCAGCGCAAGGATGAGTTGCGCCAAGAGGCCCGGCCGTATGCCGAACGGATCTTTGTTGAGAAGCCGGCAGAGTTTGTGCGCAGGATCGCGGTCTACTGGGACAGTGCACGAAATATGCAACATTTGAGACGTGATAGCAAAGACGAGGCCGAGCCGGCAAAGCGGGGCGATGCAACCAGGGAAGCTGATACTGCCCCCGGTTCTGGCTCTGAACATCGTGGCGAAATCACACAACCTGTCCCTGTCGCCTCCCCGCGTATGATCCGCTAAGCTCGGACCGCCGCTTGATGGCGGCGAGGGGAAGCGTATGAACGATCACAAAGAGCTGCCTGACTTCAAAGTGGACCGGTCCGCGTGGCCGCCGGGCCATCCGGATGTGCAGTTGGGGCACATTGGTGTTCTGCTGCTCAACCTCGGCACACCTGACGGCACAACATATTGGCCGATGCGCCGGTATTTGAAGGAATTTCTCTCCGACCAGCGCGTTATCGAGGAGCCTTTGTGGAAGTGGTGGCCAATCCTCAATCTCATCATTCTGACGGTGCGGCCGGCAAAAAAAGGCAAGGACTACGCGACGATTTGGAACAACGAGAAGAACGAAGGCCCGTTGAAGACCATTACGCGCAGCCAAGCTGAACAGCTTTCGCGCCGGCTTGAAGCACAGCCCCGCATCATCGTCGATTGGGCGATGCGCTACGCCAACCCTTCAACTGAGAGCCG
This sequence comes from uncultured Alphaproteobacteria bacterium, assembly GCA_963764605.1. Lineage (GTDB taxonomy): Bacteria > Pseudomonadota > Alphaproteobacteria > Rhizobiales > Hyphomicrobiaceae > Hyphomicrobium_B. Next base: position 138,263 of record CAVXTJ010000007.1, on the reverse strand, counting down.
GATCGAAGCGCTTAAAGCTAAAGGCTGCGATCGTATACTACTTGTTCCGCTCTATCCCCACTATGCAGCCGCGACCACGGCGACTGCGGCAGACCAAGCTTTTCGCGCGCTCATGAAGATGCGCTGGCAGCCGGCGGTCCGTGTGGTGCCGTCATATCATGACGACCCGGTTTACATCGACGCGCTCGCGCGCTCTATGAAAAGTAGTTTGGCGAAACTTGATTTCGAACCCGAAAAGATTATTGCGACGTTTCACGGAATGCCGCAGAAATACCTCGACAAGGGCGATCCCTATCACTGCCAATGCCAAAAAACTTCGCGATTGCTGCGAGAGAAATTGGGAATTGAAAAAGATCGCTGGCTTACGACGTTCCAATCGCGATTTGGAAATGATCCCTGGCTTCAACCCTACACCGACAAAACTGTTGAAGCGCTTGCAAGAGCTGGGGTCAAAAAGCTGGCACTCGTCGCGCCCGGATTTTCGGCCGATTGCTTGGAAACCCTTGAAGAGCTTGACGGAGAGAACCGCCATATTTTCACCGGTAATGGGGGCGTAGAATTCGCCTATCTGCCGGCCCTCAACGACAGCCCGGAAGGAATAGACGTTATTGAAAATATCATCCGGCGCGAATTAATGGGTTGGATTTAGATCCGGCTGTATGACCGCTACGGAAATAGTATTCCAGGCGGTAATTCGGCTATTTTCTATTTCGTATCGAATTATATCGCCATTTCATCCAAAATTTACGAATTATTTGGATGTACCCCTGCAAAAACGGAAAATCGAACCTAATTACTGATTCGATTGATGTTGCGGCAGGAGATCTGGCGATGGATGGCATTTTTAGCGGCTTAGGCGGGTTTGGCGTTTTTAGCATCGCAATACTGGCGCTGGTCGCGTGGGCGCTCTGGTCGACGATTAAGATCGTGTCGCAAGGCTCGAACTATACAGTCGAGAACCTCGGGCGTTATACGCGTACATTGCAGCCTGGCATGCACATTCTTATTCCAGTGATGGAGCGTGTCGGCCACCAGATCAACATGAAAGAACAGGTGATCGACATTCCCAGCCAGGATGTCATCACACGCGATAACGCCATGGTGCGTGTCGATGGTGTGGCTTTCTTCCAGATTCTAAACGCGGCCAAGGCAGCCTACGAGGTCGATCAGCTCGAGCATTCGATGGTCAACCTGACGATGACGAACATCCGCACAGTCATGGGCTCCATGGATCTCGACGAGTTGCTCTCCAATCGCGATAAGATTAACGCTCAGCTGCTCAATGTCGTCGATGCGGCGACGGAAGCTTGGGGTGTCAAAGTTACACGTATTGAGATCAAGGACATCGCCCCGCCGCGTGATCTGATCGACAGCATGGCCCGCCAGATGAAGGCGGAACGCGAAAAGCGCGCTCAAATCCTCGAGTCGGAAGGTTTGCGCCAAGCCGCCATCCTCAAGGCGGAAGGTGAGAAGCAGGCGCGCGTGCTCGAAGCAGAAGGCCGCAAAGAAGCCGCCTTCCGCGATGCCGAAGCTCGCGAACGAGCGGCGCAGGCGGAAGCGAAAGCAACAGAACTGGTCAGCAACGCGATTGCCAACGGCAATGTTCAGGCCATCAATTACTTCGTCGCCAACAACTACGTGAAGGCGCTCGAAGCATTAGCTTCAGCGCCTAACGCCAAAATCATCATGATGCCGCTCGAAGCATCCTCGGTAATCGGCTCTCTTGCAGGGCTCGCGCAAATCACAGGCGAAGCGTTTGGCGGCGGCGGAGCAGGGCCGAAGCCTACGGCGCCTAAAGTCCCTCAGCGCCCGAGTGGCGCTCCCTTGGGATGATTGGCAAAGGCAGCGCTATGGCGATGGAACTCCGGCTAGGATAGGACGATGCACGTGATCTCGGATCTGATTTCGCAGTTTGGCGCATGGTTATGGTTTGCGATCGCCGTCGCGCTCATGGTGCTGGAAACGGTTGTGCCAGGAATTCACTTCCTCTGGTTCGGGCTTGCCGCCGCCGTGGTCGGTGTCCTGGCATTGCTGTTGCCGCTTTCGATGCCATGGCAATTGGTCTTGTTTGCACTCATTTCGGTTGCGACCGTCTTCTGGGTGCGCCGCTATGGCCGAGCCGATGTCGCCAAAACAGATGAGCCGCAGCTCAACATTCGCGGCGCACAGTACATCGGTCGCAAAGTGATTGTTGAGGACGCCATTCGTAACGGCCGCGGTAAGGTGCGCGTCGGCGATACCGTCTGGGCCGCTGAAGGCGAGGATGCGCCGCGGGGATCTGAAGTCGAAGTAACCGGCGTCAACGGCACTGTGCTCGTCGTCACCCGCACCGAAGAAGATTGGGCGGAGACTAAATAATTCCAGCGCGCAACAGATCGTGGACGTGAATGATGCCAACTGGTTTTCCGTTCTCGACCACGAACAACGCGGTGATGCGCGAGGCATTCAAGATCTCAAGTGCGGCAGACGCCAGCATGGTGGGGGCAATAGTCTTGGGGCCCCGGGTCATGATATCGCCGACGCGGGCTTTCAATAGATTTGGTCCCATATGACGGCGTAAGTCGCCGTCCGTAATGACGCCAGCGAGGCGGCCTTTCTTGTCGGTGATGCCAAGGCAACCGAAACTCTTTGCCGTCATCGTAACAAGGGCCTGCGCCATGATTTCGTTTTCGCCGGCGAGTGGCAATTCGCTGGCCTTATGCATCACGTCGGAAACGTGTTTGAGGTTTGCGCCGAGCGAACCGCCGGGGTGAAAAACCTTGAAATCATGTGCCGTGAAGCCCTTGGCTTCAAGAAGAGCGATCGCCAGGCAGTCGCCAAGCGCCAGCTGCATCGTCGTCGAGGTGGTCGGCGCCAGGCCGTGCGGGCAGGCTTCCTTCGCACGCGGCAATTCTAGCACCACGTCCGATTGCTGACCAAGAGCTGAGTCGGCACGAGATGTGATCGACACAAGGGGCACCGCAAAACGGCGCGAGTAAATTATCAGTGGCTTTAGTTCCACGGTCTCGCCCGACCACGACAGAGCCAGAATGAGGTCTGAAGGTGTCACCATGCCAAGATCGCCATGGGACGCTTCACTTGGATGTACGAAGAAGGCGGGCGTGCCGGTTGAGGCAAAGGTAGCGGCAATCTTCTGCCCGACGTGACCGCTTTTACCTATTCCGGTCACGATCACCCGGCCCTTGGTGGCGGCGAGGCGTTGCACAGCTTCGGAGAATTGCGCCGACAAGCCAGTTTTGAGTTCGCCCGCCAGCTGTTCCAGGCCGTCACTTTCGAGTTTTAACGTACGCAACGCCGATTGCACCGATGCCGGGGCGTGCGCCTTGGGCTTCGTCTTGCTCTTGGTCCGGGCGGCACGATTGGATGCTGTGAGTGCTTTCTGCATGGTCGTTCTAGTTTCCATCGGCGGCCTGCGGAGTCTTGTTCCGCCTTTTGACGCGGAGCTGCGTCACGGGATTCTTTAGCAAAGGCTTCGAGGCCCCGCCACCCATGCGATTTTCCCAATTCGGCTTAAGCTGCCATTAACCTAGTCTTTCTAATGTCCTACGGTCTGTTGTGTGGCGTTTCAGTGAGCTGTCTATCATGAGAGCGCCAGAATTATGGGCCGCGAGCGCGTAGCTTGGTTTTCAATAGGTTTTGCGGCGGCGTGCGCTTTGAGTGCATTCGCCGGCGTTTCCGTTGCCCAGGCGCAGACCCCCACGCAAAGCTCTGGCGTCACCAATCCGGCGGGCGCATCGGGCCCAAGCCGCGGCCGACCTAACGCACAAGACATCGACGACAACTACGCCGCCCCCGGCATACCGCCGCCTGTGCCCCAAGACGATCCCGGCGAAGTGCAGGAGGAGCAAGACGGGCTTGATCCGGCACCGCGCGCCGGACAGCGTCCCGTGGTCCAGGATGGCGATCCAAATTACAATGCCGAGCCGCCTGTCGTGCATGACGGCATCGTCGACGTCGGTGAGCCATTGCCGCCTGAAGATGGCACAGATCCGTCGGTCGTTGATACGCGGCCACAGGAAGATGTCGACGCATTCGAAAATCCGCCAGCAGGCCATGATCCTCTGTTGTTCAATCAGGTGGAAGACCTGGATCCGATCATCGATAATCGCAGCGTCGCGCGGCTTGCAAGCCTTGATCCTTATGACCCGATTGGAATAAAAATCGGCAGCTTTGTGCTGTTTCCCGAAGCTGAGTTTGGCACGTCGTGGTATTCGAATGTTTTTCGCGCGCCGTCCGCAAGCTCAGATTGGGCGCTCGATCTGGCACCGTCCGGGCGTATAGCGTCGAACTGGACACGCCACGCTTTGGAATTCCGCTCGACGGGGGACTTGAGTTTTTACAACGAATTCGACTCAGAAAATGACAAGGGTTACCTGCTTGAAACCCGTGGGCGCATCGACATAACCCGGCGCACAAATTTGCAGGGGCTATTGAGCCACGAACGCACTCAGGAAAGCCGCTCGGCGCTCGACGCGAGCACTGTGGGAAGCCGCGCCAACCAGACGACGGAGCGCGCTGAAGTGGCGCTCAATCATCGATTTAACCGCCTGTCTGTTCAGCTGAGAGGAAGTGTTGGCGATTTTGCATTCGGCGACGTTGAGAATTTAGGCGTCACTTCGTCGAACTCCGATCGCGACTACACGGAATATGAACAGACCGCGCGCGCGTCGTGGGAATTTAAGCCGACCTTCTCTGCCTTCACCGAAGTCGAGGTCAATCAGCGCAATTACGACAGCGTGGCGCAATCGGATTTGATCAACCGATCGTCGAACGGCGAGCGCTATAGAGCCGGTGTATCGTTCGGTAATACGGGGCAAATCCTGCGTGGAGAAGTCAGCCTCGGCTACGGCATTCAAAGACCAGACGATAGCCGCCTTCGAGAGATTGACGGTCTTATTATCGATGCCAACGCAACGTGGCGCATCACAGAATTAACATCACTTCTTTTCACGGCCCGGTCGGACGTTTCGGAGACGACAACCGTGAATGTCGGTGGATCGAAATTCCAATCCTACGGCATTGAAGCGCGCCATGCTCTGCGCCGCAATCTGATTGCTTCTGCCGGCATGACCTATTCGACGCAGGATTCCAAGGATGGGCTGATTGACGAGAGCGAAGTGCGCGCCACGCTTGGGCTCGAATACTTCCTCAATCGCGAAGTCGCACTCCTCGGCCGTTATGCCCACACCAGTTTCGACGCCGTCGATGCGGCGAGCGATTACTCTTCCGACGAAGTGCACGTGGGCATGCGAATCCGCCGCTAGTGCGCTTACTTAAGCAGCTTTTTAAGTTCGTCCTGCAGCGAAGGCGCAAGATCGTCGCGTGCCATGGCGTACGCGATATTTGCCGTCAGGAAGCCGATTTTTGATCCGCAATCATAGATCTTCCCGTCGAAACGCACGGCGTGGAATGGCTGCCTCAAGTCCTCCATGAGATGGATCATGGCGTCCGTCAGCTGGATCTCGCCGCCCGCTCCCCGCTCCTGTTCGGCCAGGATGCCAAAAATTTCGGGCTGCAGAATATAGCGGCCGGTAATATGCAGGTTTGAAGGCGCCGTGCCGCGCGCCGGCTTTTCTACCATTTTCGTGATGGCTGAAACCTTGGCCTTCGCATCCTCAACGCCGACGATTCCGTACTGATGTGTTTGATCGTTGGGGACGGGTGCCACTGCGATCAAATTTCCAGGGTTCTTGTTGTAGGCCGCAATCATATCGCCAAGACAGGGATGATCGGAATGATGCAGCATGTCGGGGAGCAGCAGCGCGAAAGGTTCATTGCCGACGAGTTCGCGCGCGCACCATACCGCGTGGCCAAGCCCGAGCGGGGCTTGCTGACGGGTAAAACTCGTTTGTCCGGCGCCTGGGAGGTCGCGCGTCAAGAGATCGAGTTCGCTCTTTCTTCCGCGTTCAGTCAAGGTCCGCTCAAGCTCGAACGAGCTGTCGAAGTGGTCTTCGATCACGCCCTTGTTGCGGCCAGTGACGAAGATGAAATGTTCAATGCCGGCTTCCCGGGCTTCGTCGACGACGTGTTGGATAACCGGCCGGTCGACAACGGTTAGCATTTCTTTGGGCATGGCCTTTGTGGCCGGCAAAAAACGCGTTCCTAGCCCTGCGACGGGGAAAACCGCCTTGCGGATGGGTTTTTTGACTTTGGACATGCCAATTTCTCTCCTTGGTCGCAATCTAGCGTCAACACTCGTCTGCTAGCTGAGTTGGTGCGCAATTTGAATAAGTAAGCGATACAGGTGGTGGACGGCCGGTTAATGGCCCGCTTTCGCCCATGTATGTCTTCTATGACTTCACTGCATGTTCCGTTCCGGGATCAGGCCTCCGGCTCCTAAAGTTTGGATGTCTATAGAACACGAGAGTAGGTTAAGCGAATGAGCGTTTTGGTGACGGGTGGGGCGGGCTATATCGGGAGCCATATGGTTCTTGAACTGGTCGATGCCGGCGAGGATGTTGTTGTCATCGACAACCTCTCGACAGGCTTTCATTGGGCCGTATCACCTACCGCAACCCTGGTTGTTGGCGATGTCGGCGATACGGACCTCGTCAAGTCTGTCATCCATAAGCACAAAGTGGATGCCATCATCCACTTCGCGGGCTCCATCGTCGTGCCGGAATCGGTTGCCGACCCGCTTGGCTATTATCTCAACAACACTGTCAAATCGCGCTCGCTGATTGCGGCAGCAATTGAGACGGGCGTCAAACAATTCATCTTTTCTTCGACTGCGGCCGTCTACGGCAATCCATCGGAAAACCCGGTAAGCGAGACGGCAGTGCCAGCTCCCATGTCGCCATATGGCTCGTCAAAGCTCATGACCGAAATCATGCTTCAGGACGCTGCCCGTGCCCATGACTTCCGCGCAGTGGCGTTGCGTTACTTCAACGTGGCCGGCGCCGATCCGAAGGGGCGCACAGGCCAATCAACTCCGCGCGCGACGCACCTCATTAAAGTTGCTTGCGAGACGGCGCTAGGCAAGCGTCCGGGTATGGAAGTCTTCGGCACGGATTACCCGACGCACGATGGCACCTGCATCCGCGATTATATCCATGTGACGGACCTCGCCCGCGCGCACATGTCCGCTTTGAGTTACCTTCGCAAGGGCGGCGCAACGGACATCTTCAACTGCGGCTATTCCAAAGGCTTCTCGGTGCTTGACGTGATCTCGGCGGTAAAGCGCGTTTCCGGTGTTGATTTCAATGTGACGCTGTCACCGCGCCGGCCGGGTGATCCCGCTGCAATCGTTGCTGCAAGCGCAAAAATCCGCGAGTTGCTGGGCTGGAAACCGGCCCATGACGACCTCGATCAGATTGTTGCCCGTGCCCTTGCTTGGGAAAAGTCGCTGCAGAGCCGCTTCAAGGTTGCATCTTGATCGTCTGAGGTCCTAAAAAAGCCCGGAATTGCAGGTTTTTCACGAGCGGAGTGCGCATGCCGTGCCTCCGCCTGAAACGACCTGCGGAGGCGTAATTGCCGAACTTCATTCTTGCGCGCTTTTTTGCGGTCCTCGTGGCGCTGGCCGCGGCTGTTCCACGTCCTGCTTTCGCCAATGATTTTCCGGTTTTCGTCCAGTCCCTCTGGCCCGAAGCAAAGTCAGCGGGCGTCAGCCGCGCCACGTTCGACAAAGCCTTTGAGGGTTTGACCCCGGATCTCAAGTTGCCGGATCTTGATTTTGGCGGACCGCCAAAGGCCGACAATTCTGGACAGGCTGAGTTCACAAAGACCGCGGCTGATTACATCTCAAAGCCCTACATGGAAAAATTGGCCGGGCAGGGCCGCGCATTTTTCGCCCAGTATAGCGATGCATTAAAGCGCATCGAACAAAAAACCGGTGTTGATCCCTATATCATGGTGGCGATCTGGGGCCGGGAAACGTCCTATGGATCCTATAAGCTGCCGCACGATGCCATTCGCTGTTTGGCAACACTCGCCTACACAGGCCGGCGCAAAGATATGTTTCGCGCTGAACTCATTGCGGCCCTCAAGATGCTCGAAAGCGGCGTACCGCGATCCGACATGAAGTCCTCATGGGCCGGTGCGGTTGGTCTCACGCAATTCATGCCGACTGAATATTTCAAGCATGCAGCCGACGGGGACGGCGACGGGAAAGCCGACATATGGCGCTCAGTTCCTGATGCCTTGGCTTCCGCCGCACGTCAGCTTGAAGGCAAGGGGTGGCAGCGCGGTGCCGGATGGGGCTATGAAGTCCGTCTCGGCAAAGGCGCCAACTGCTCGCTTGAGGGCCCCCCGGACGCAAGACCAATCTCGGAATGGGTCAAGTTAGGTTTCACGCGCGCCAACGGAAAAGAGTTTACAGCCGCTGAACTCGCACAGACAGCTTATCTCATGATGCCCGCTGGAACTTATGGCCCCGCCTTCCTGGCACCGGAAAACTTCAAAGTTATTCGCCTCTACAACACGTCGGATCTTTACGCGCTGTTCGTCGGACACTTGTCGGATCGAATCCGTGGTGGGGGAGATTTCGCGACGTCCTGGGCCGACTTCAAGCAGCCGCGGACAACGACCGTGCATGACCTGCAGGCCCGTTTGAAGGCACTTGGCTATCCGATGGATAAGACCGACGGAAAGATTGGCTCTAATACGCGAAAACAGATAGGGCTTTATCAGAAAGCGAATGGACTGAAGATTGATTGCTGGCCCTCGGATTTGGTTTTGGCCCACGCAAACTCCAACGCGCAAAAATAGCGCCGTTTCCGTTTGCCGTTGGACCGGGCGCGCGCCGCTTTGTAAGATGGTCGTTCCTGATTTGCCCAAAGGACGTCTTGAATGGCTTCTGGAAATACGAGCCTATGAACCACTGGACGCTGAAAATTTCCAGGATTTTACTTTTACTCGCGATATGTGCGGGCGCAATCACTTGCGCGCACGCGGCCGAGGAAGATGGCGGCGGTAGTTTCCTTTCGCCATTTCCTGAAGGCGAAGTTTATCAGGTCACAGTGGTTGGGGATACGTTTGCCGAAGGACTGTTGGCTGGTCTTTTGGAGGGTTTTGGCGCCGACACGCGGCTCAATATTCAAAAGGACGTCCGCAAGGCCGACGGTGTGATGAGCGGCGAATTCGAAGTCAAGATGCGCGAACTGGAAGAAGGTCTGGCGCTCGACAAGGCGAACGCCATTGTTGTCATGGTGGGTGAGGATGACCGCGTCCCTCTCAAGAGTTCGGGCGGGCGCAAAGTGCCGATTATGAGCCCGGAGTGGCGAGCGGAGTATTCGCGCCGTCTGGATCGCATGATGAAGGCAGTGAAGCTGAGGGGCGCCGGCGTCTACTGGGTCGGATTGCCCATTCTGGCGCGAAATGACGCGACCGCTCAAGCACAGGGCATGAATGAAGTTATTCGCGAGCGTGCCAATCTTAACGGCTTTCGCTATGTCGATGTTTACTCCGGATTTGCCGACGAAGCAGGTCTCTATTCCGCCTATGGGCCAGACCTCACGGGAAAAGTCCGTGTTCTCCGCGGCGGCGATGGCGTTCACTTCACAGAAGCTGGCAATCAGAAGCTTGCGCACTTCATCGAGAAGGAACTGCGGCGCGACCTTAATCAGGCAAAAAGTGAGCGATCTATTCCTTTGCTTGGCGCCGAACCAGAACAAGCAAAAATCAATCCGGATAATGCGGTAAAAGTACCCGCGCCCTCGTCGCCCGCGGCGGTTGAAGGCGCGGCCCAAGCGCCAGCTCCCAAGCCCGTGATCCCGGCCGCAGCCGATCCTTCGGGCGATCAGAAGGCAGACAACGGCAAGGTCGTATTGAAAGTGATTGCTGCAAATGGACGTGAAGAAGCACAGACGATCGAGATTGTGCGGCCGGCAATTCCGGCGTCCGTCGTATCTCTGATGGCGCGCCGGGAAGGCTCCGGCCAGATGGGCGACTTGCTCGTCAATCAGATTGACGGCGGTTTGACACTCATGAACTCAGTGACGCCCGCGGGCAACAAAGGCCCGGGCAAGTTGTCCCCGTCACAGGCGCCGTATTTCAGATTGCTCGTTAAGGGCGAGCGGCTGACGCCCAAGCCCGGCAGGGCGGACGATGTGCGCTGGATCTTGCAGAAGCCCGATGCGTCGAGTGATGCCAAGGGACCGGCCGTGCCTCCGAAGGGGTGAGGTCGTGATACCTCAACGCGGCAGCGTCGTCGATCCCATCAGGAACTGATCAATCGCGCTTGCGGCTTGGCGGCCTTCGCGGATGGCCCAGACGACGAGGCTTTGCCCACGCCGGATATCGCCCGCGCAGAAAAGCTTCGGTAAACCCGCAAGCTTGTAATCCTTGTCGTTGGCGTCAAGCCCCTTGAAGCGCCCGCGCGCGACGACGGGTAGAGCAAACTCTTTCACGACGTCGCCTTCGATTGGCCCCGAGAAGCCCATAGCGAACAGCACGAGGTCGGCGTCGAGCGAGCCTTCCGTACCGGCGACCGGCTGCATGTTGCTGTTGACGCGCGTGTAATTGAGTTTTTTCACTCGGCCGCTCACACCCGAAAATCCGGTCGTCGAGATCGAGTACTCGGTCTTCGCGCCTTCGGCCTGCGAGGATGAGACGCGCAATTTCATTGGCCAGTGCGGCCAGTTGAGCGCCTTGTTTTCTTTCGTTGGCGGCTGCGGCATGATTTCGAGTTGCGTCACGCTCTTCGCACCCTGACGGAAAGATGTACCGATGCAGTCGGAGCCCGTATCGCCACCGCCGATGACGATGACGTGCTTGCCCGAAGCCGAGATTTCCTGAGTGCCAGGCTTCTGCGCTTCGCTGGCAACACGCTTGTTCTGCTGGGGCAGGAAATCCATGGCGTAGTGGATGCCATCGAGATCGCGGCCCGGAGACTTGGCGAAGAAGTCGAACGGCTGTTCGGAGCCGATGGCGAGTAGCACAGCGTCGTGCTTGGCTTCGATGGCTTTGGCCGAGAGGCTGTGTCCGACGTGGACGTTGCAATGGAAGGTCACGCCCTCGGCTTCCATCTGCTTGACGCGGCGGGCGATCACGTCCTTTTCCATCTTGAAATCCGGGATGCCGTAAACCAGCAAGCCGCCGGGGCGTGCGCTCTTTTCATAGACGTGCACGTCGTGGCCAGCACGCGCGAGCTGCTGAGCTGCGGCGAGACCTGCGGGGCCGGAACCGATAATCGCAACTGTCTTGCCGGTTTTCTTTTCCGGCGGCTCCGGCAATACCCAGCCTTCCTGCAACGCACGGTCAGCAATCGCGCCTTCGATGGATTTGATCGTCACCGGTTTGTCGTCGATGTTCAGCGTGCACGCGGCTTCGCAGGGTGCCGGACAAATGCGCCCCGTCACTTCCGGAAAGTTGTTGGTCGAGTGCAGGTTCTGCGCCGCTTGTTTCCAGTCGCCGTGATAAACTAGATCGTTCCAATCGGGGATCTGGTTGTTGACCGGGCAGCCAGTGTGGCAAAACGGAATGCCGCAATCCATGCAGCGCGAGGCCTGCTTTTTGAAGTCGCCCTCGGGCAACGGCACCACAAATTCGTGATAGTGTTTCACGCGCTCTTCGACCGGCTTGTACTTGCGGTCTTCGCGGTCGAGTTCCAGAAATCCTGTCGGCTTGCCCATAACGATCTCGTCTAATCCGGTTAAAACGTCTTTTGCGGCTTAGGCCTGCGTCCTTGGCTTATCGCCCTGAGGTTCTCTCGCCTTCGCCAAATCGGCCAGCGCCCTGCGGTACTCGGTCGGCATGACTTTTTTGAATTTGGGCAGGAAGCCTGAGAAGTCCTTCAAGATAGCCTGCGCCGTCTTCGAGTTCGTGTAATGCGCATGGCGCGAGATCAGCGCGTGCAAGCGCTCCACGTCTTGTTCGCGCATATCGAGCATGACGTCGGCGAGTTTGCGGTTGACGTCGCCGTTGGCTTTGGCGAGCGCTTCGAGCGCTGCCTTACCGGCCGAGATAACCTCAAGCTGAACCATTTCTTTGTTCAAGCGGCTTTCGAAGTCGCCCTTCTCATCGAGCACGTAAGCGATACCGCCCGACATGCCGGCTGCGAAGTTGCGCCCCGTGTTCCCGAGCACCACGACAACGCCGCCGGTCATGTACTCGCAGCCGTGATCGCCGGTGCCTTCGACAACCGCATAAGCGCCCGAGTTGCGCACCGCAAAGCGCTCGCCGGCGACACCACGGAAATAGCACTCGCCGTTAATCGCGCCGTACAACACCGTGTTGCCAACGATGATGCTTTCTTCCGGCACGATCGATGATTTGGGATCAGGGCGAACGATGAGCTTGCCGCCCGAAAGGCCCTTGCCGACGTAGTCGTTACCTTCGCCGCAAAGATCGAGTGTGACGCCCGCCGCGACCCATGCGCCAAAGGCCTGACCGGCCGTGCCTTTCAAGGATAACCAGATAGTGTCTTCGGGAAGCCCCGCGTGCCCGTAACGCTTGGCGATTTCGCCGGACAGCATGGCGCCCGCCGAGCGGTTGACGTTTTTGATCTCAAGCTCAGCCTTGACGGCCTTCTTGGAGTCGAGTGCGGGCTTTGCGAGTTCGATGAACTTGCGGTCCAGAACCTTGTCGAGGCCATGATCCTGACGCTCGCAATGGTACATGGCGACGCCCTTCTCGGCCTTTGGCTTGTGGAACAGTTTCGCAAAGTCGAGGCCGCGCGCCTTCCAGTGTTCGATGGCGCGATCCTTATCGAGATTGTCGGTTTGACCGACCATGTCGCTCATCTTGCGGAAGCCCATTTGCGCCATCAGCTCGCGCACTTCCTCGGCAACGAAGAAGAAGTAGTTGATGACGTGCTCTGGCTTACCTGTGAAGCGCGCGCGCAGAACCGGGTCTTGCGTCGCGACGCCAACAGGGCAGGTGTTCAGGTGGCACTTGCGCATCATGATGCATCCAGCCGCGATCAACGGCGCGGTGGCAAAGCCAAATTCGTCTGCGCCGAGCAGTGCGCCGACGATGACGTCGCGGCCTGTGCGCAATCCGCCATCGACCTGCACGGCAATCCGTCCGCGCAGTTTGTTGACGACCAGTGTCTGGTGCGTTTCGGCAAGTCCGATTTCCCACGGGGAACCAGCATGCTTGATGGACGTCAACGGCGACGCGCCCGTGCCGCCTTCAAAGCCCGAGATCGTCACGTGATCGGCGCGCGCTTTGGCGACGCCTGCCGCGACCGTTCCCACGCCAACTTCAGAAACGAGTTTTACCGAGACGTCCGCGCGCGGGTTGACGTTCTTCAGATCGTAGATGAGCTGCGCCAAATCTTCGATGGAATAGATGTCGTGGTGCGGCGGTGGCGAGATGAGGCCGACGCCTGGCGTTGAGTGACGCACTTTGGCAATCGTCGCATCGACCTTGTGCCCGGGCAGCTGGCCGCCCTCGCCGGGCTTGGCGCCCTGGGCCATCTTGATCTGCATCATGTCGGAATTGATGAGGTATTCGGTGGTGACGCCGAAGCGGCCCGAAGCCACCTGCTTGATAGCCGAGCGCATACTGTCACCGTTCGCCATTGGCTTGAAGCGATCCGCTTCTTCGCCGCCTTCGCCGGTGTTGGACTTGCCGCCGATGCGGTTCATGGCAATCGCAAGCGTGGTGTGGGCTTCGCGTGAAATCGAGCCAAAGCTCATCGCGCCGGTCGAGAAGCGTTTGACAATAGACGCTGCCGAATTCGACCTCGTCAATCGGTACGGGTTTGCGGCCCATGCTTTCCGCAGAGCGGATGCGGAACATGCCGCGCATGGTCATCAGCTGTTCGGACTGATCGTTGATAGATTTGGCGAAGTCGCGGTACTTCTGCGGGACCTTGCCGCTCATCGACTCTTTGTTGTCGGCGCCGCGGACCGCGTGCTGTAGATCGGCCACCGTGCCGGGGCGCCACATATGCGCTTCGCCGCGGACGCGGAACGCGTATTCGCCGCCGACTTCGAGTGCGTTTTCTAAGACCGGCACGTCGCCGAAGGCCGCCGTGTGGCGCTCGACCGTTTCGCGGGCGATTTCGCGCAAGCCTACGCCTTCGACCTGCGTGTGCGTGCCGGTGAAATAGCGATCAACGAACGAGGAGCGAAGTCCAACGGCGTCGAAAATCTGCGCGCCGCAGTACGACTGATACGTCGAGATGCCCATCTTGGCCATGACCTTGAGCATGGCTTTGCCGAGTGCCTTGATGAAGCGCTTCTTGACGTCGTCTTTGCTGACGTTTTCGCCGAGCTCCGGCAGCATCGTGTAGAGGGTCTCGAAGGCGAGATAGGGATTGATGGCTTCCGCGCCATAGCCAGCGAGCGTGCAGAACTGGTTGACCTCGTAGGCTTCGCCCGTCTCAACCACGAGGCCGACAGACGTGCGCAAGCCTTGCTTGATCAGGTGATGATGTACGGCCGATGTCGCGAGCAGCGAGGGGATGGCAATGCGGTCCGGTCCCGTTGCGCGGTCGGAGAGGATGATGATGTTGTCTTCGCCGGCACGTACAAACTCTTCCGCTTCTGCGCACACGCAATCGAGCGCCGGACCCATACCTGCTTCGCCTTTGTCGGCGGGATATGTGATATCGATTGTGACGGATGAGAAGTTATTGTCCTTGACGGCGCCAATGCCGCGGATGCGTTCAAGATCCTCGTTGGTTAGGATCGGCTGATCGACTTCGAGGCGCTTCTCCTTGGATGTGCCTTCGAGATCCAGGATGTTTGGGCGAGGCCCGATGAACGACACGAGGCTCATGACAAGCTCTTCGCGGATACTGTCGATCGGCGGATTCGTGACCTGCGCAAAGTTCTGCTTGAAGTAAGTGTGCAGCAGCTTCGACTTCGACGACAGCGCGGATATTGGCGTGTCGGTACCCATCGATCCGATGGCTTCCTGGCCGCTCTCTGCCATTGGCGACATCAGGAACTTGATGCTTTCCTGCGTGTAGCCGAAGGTTTGCTGCAAATCGAGCAAGTTGATGTTCGATTTAGCGGCTGCTTTTTTTGCGGGCAGCGGGAGGTCAGAAACCTTGATCTGCGTACTCTTCAGCCAAGTTTCATAAGGGTGGCTGGCCGCGATTTCGGTTTTCAGTTCTTCGTCCGAAATAATACGGCCCTTCTCGAGATCGATGAGCAACATTTTGCCCGGCTGCAAGCGCCACTTCTGGATGATGTTTTCTTCAGGCACGGGCAGCACGCCCGATTCCGACGACATGATCACCTTGTTGTCTTTGGTCACGAGATAGCGCGCGGGGCGTAGTCCGTTGCGATCGAGCGTGGCGCCGATCTGTCGGCCATCGGTAAAGGCCATTGCGGCTGGGCCGTCCCACGGTTCCATAAGGCAGGCGTGATACTCGTAGAAAGCGCGGCGCTTGGCATCCATCATCGGATTGCCGGCCCAGGCTTCAGGGATCAGCATCATAGCGGCGTGCGAGAGCGAGTAGCCGCCCATGGTCAGGAATTCGAGTGCATTGTCGAAGCAGGCCGTATCGGACTGACCTTCGTAAGAAATAGGCCAGAGCTTCGAGATGTCGTTGCCGAAAAATGGGGAGGATACGGAAGCCTGCCGCGCGGCCATCCAATTGACGTTGCCGCGCAGGGTGTTGATTTCGCCGTTGTGCGCCACCATGCGATAGGGATGCGCGAGCTTCCACGAGGGAAACGTGTTCGTTGAAAAGCGTTGATGCACGAGCGCTAACGCGGACGCCATGCGCGGGTCGGACAGGTCTTTGTAATAGGCCTTTACCTGGTTCGACAGGAACATGCCCTTGTAGACGAGCGTGCGCGTTGAGAGTGAGACAGTATAGTGGCCGATGTCGCGGCCCTTGTAGGCGTCATGAACGGCATTGGAGACGACCTTTCGAACGAGATAGAGACCGCGTTCGAATTCGTCTTGATCCTTGATGATTTTCGGGCGGCCGACGAACACCTGACGATGCACGGGCTCAACGCTGCGGACCATGTCGGAGAGGCACGAGTTATCGACGGGTACCGAACGCCAGCCGAGTAGTTCCAATCCCTCGTCCTTTAGACAGCGAGCCCACACGCGTTCGCAGTGCGCGCGGAGCCTCTCGTCCTGCGGCAGAAATACGTGGCCGACGGCGTAGTGGCCGGACTTTGGCAAAACGAAACCGAGCTTGCTGGTTTCGTCTGCCAGGAAGTCGTGTGGGATCTGGATGAGGATGCCGGCGCCGTCGCCTGACAGCGGATCTGCGCCAACCGCACCGCGATGTTCTAAGTTTTCGAGAATTTTCAGAGCATCAGAAATGATCAGATGCGATTTCTTGCCCTTGAGATCGGCGATGAAGCCTACGCCGCATGCGTCGCGCTCGTGGGCTGGATTGAAAAGTCCCTGAGCGACCGGCCGCCCGGATGCGTCAACCGATACGTCGTCTGGTGGTGGAAGGTAGCCTTCGCTCATCGTCGTCAACCTCGGGTGCGCACCTAGCGCTGTTTGGCTGTTTCTGGAGTGCTGCGGATCTTTTTGATCCGCTCGTGTCGTTTCGCCGTGCGCTTGATCAGCGGAGCACAGCGTGGCGTTTTCGGCCGCGTTTGCCGATCACTGTGTGTGTTGACCTGGCACTCGGCCAAGCCGCACATGCGGCATCGATTTTTGAAAAGTAACTCGTCACCGTCTCATCGTCCTCGAAGCGCTGCCCAGGCCGTCAGTTTTGCGGATCATCTATTTCTGCGGGTCATTCTCGACCCGGCGCACACGTGCGCACAAGCCCTTACTGCGGGTCCGTAGTGGACGGGCACATAAAGGACAGCAATATTGACCTATCTAGCGATTTTACAGGTTTCGGGCGGCGGCACAAGTCGTAACGATTGGTCCGGCGGGGGTACTTTGTAGAAAGGCAAACTCCTGGTAAAAGCAACAAAATTACAATCAGCGCGAGCCTGCGATAAAATCTGACGAAAGAGCGGGCCGGAACTCCGGGCCCGCTCTCGCATTTTGCCGCCTTAAGGATTGCCGGCTTAGGATCACCGATTGGCGTCAGGCAGCCGCTTCAATTTGTTTTGGCCCGCTGGTCGACGTGATGGCAATCGTTTTTGGTTTCATGCGCTCGGGAAGATTGCGCACCAGCTCAATACTTAGCAAACCGTTTTCAAAACTCGCACTTTTGACCTCGACATGGTCGGCAAGCTGGAAGCGGCGCTCGAATGAACGGGCTGCAATGCCGCGATGCAGGAAGGCGCGTTCCTTGTCGTCGGGCTTTTTCTCACCCGTTATGGAAAGCGTCAATTCCTTGGCCTCGATCTTGAGTTCATCGCTCGTGAAACCGGCAACCGCCATCGTGATCGCGTAGGCGTTGTCAGCTGTTCGTTCAATATTGTAGGGCGGATAGCCGTTATCGCTGTCGTACCCGCTCGCCTGATCCAGCATCTGAACCAAACGGTCGAAACCAATCGCGCTACGGTAAAACGGGGAAAAATCAGTGTGTCGCATGACATTGTCCTCCATGAGAAGCGACATGTGGAGGCCCGCCTTGATGGGCCGGGCCGGCTCATTCGTGCTCCCAAGAGTGGCGAGCACATCCTCTAGGTAGGAAGGGGGAAGCCTCGTTCAAGGCCCCCTTGGGTAAGGCCCCTAGAGTAAGGCTGTTTGACGGATCCGCCTCCGTCCAGATGCGTTTGATGCGCTGGCGCTTACCGCCTGAGCCGCTAGACTGGTCATCGGCAAATCCCCTTGAACACGGTGGCGAGAGCATGGCGGCGACGGGCATGGCAATGAACTTGGTTTCCCTGCCGATAAATCCGGTCCCTGCCGGTGCCGCGGTTGGTGTGTTCGCTGGTTATGACGGCCGGTCGTTGCGCTATGCCTGCTGGGAGCCGACGCGAGGAACTGCACGCGGCACTGTGTGTGTGTTCCCGGGGCGCGGCGAATACATCGAGAAGTACTTCGAAGTGGTTGCCGACCTGAGACGGCGCGGTTTTGCCGTGGCGGTTATGGATTGGCGCGGGCAGGGCGGCTCGCAGCGCCCGCTTTCAAATCCACACAAAGGGCACGTGGTCGGCTTCACTGAATACGATCGGGACCTTGCGCGGTTCATGGACGATATTGTGTTGCCCAACATGCCGCCGCCCTACATCGCTCTGGCCCATTCGATGGGCGGCAACATACTACTGCGCAACGCGCAGGATCCGCAGAGCTGGTTCGAACGCATGGTCCTCGTGGCACCCATGATAGCCATCCATGATGAAGCCATCGGATATGGACGGAAAACCGCGCGGCTCTATGCTGAGCTTGCCGGACTTTCAGGGCTCTCGACAGCCTATGTGCAGGGTGGCGACAACGAACCGGAAGAGCTGGTCGATTTCGAAACCAATCTCCTGACCTCGGATTTTGTACGTTGGTCGCGCAACAAAGCGGTTTTGGAAGCCGCACCCGAACTTGGTCTTGGATCGCCGACCATTGGTTGGTTCAAGTCAGCGTTGCGCAGTTGTGCGCTACTGCAAAAGCCGGACTATCCCAAGTATGTCGAAGTGCCACTTCTAATGTTCGCGGCTGGCGCCGATCGTATCGTGTCACCAAAAGCAATTGAAGATTTTGCTGTTGAATTGAAGATTGGTGGCCATATTCTGATGCCAGGCGCACGCCACGAAATCCTGCAAGAGAACGACGCCATCCGGCAGCGATTCTGGGCGGCGTTCGATGCCTATTTAAGCGTCGGACTGAAAGCGGCGTGAGAGGGCCTACTCAATATCCCCGGCCGCGCCATAGACTGTGAACGTGACCTCGGCCTTGAGAGCGATGATCAGCGATAGCGTTTCCAATGGCAAGCGGAAGAACGCAGGTGCTGGATCGCTGCCAGATTGAATGCCAATGTCGAAACAGCGTGACTTCAACCCATCCCAAATCGCCCGTGCTGGCGCTGGCAAGGTCTCGATAGCTTCGTGAAATTGGCGGATCGCATCCTTGGCCGTTGCCGGGTCCTCATTGAGTTCGAGAGCCGCATAAGTTCCCGGATCATAACTCATAACGAAAGCAAATGGCTCCAGCGCTTCTAAAAGTTCGTCCAGGTCGAGAGCTCCGCGGATCTCGAGATCGACATTCAGGAATTTCGTTTTTTTGTTCATGCCTTCGAGATGAGCTTGAGCGCCGCTTCGTGCAGGCGTGGATCACCGGTCGCAATAACGTTGCCGCCATTGACGGCGGGTCCGCCATCCCAAGCCGTCATGCACCCGCCAGCCCGTTCGATGATCGGGATCAAGGCAACGACGTCGTAGGATTTGACCCCCGCTTCGAACACGGCATCAATCAGTCCTGATGCTAGTAGCGCAAAGTGATAGCAGTCGCCGCCGTAGCGCGTCATGCGAACGCTTCGGCCAAGGGCCTTGTGAACATCGCGCTGGTGTTCCGTCTCAAAAAGATCGGGATGGGTCGTCGTGAGCGTGGCATCGGCAAGGCGCGGACAGGCACGCGTTTTGATCCGTTGGGGCTTGCTTTGCCGGACGCGCATGTAGGAGGCCTTTTCACCCGCCCAATAGCGTTCGCCCGTGAAGGGCTGGTTCATGATGCCGAGCACGGGAGTGTTGCCCTCAAGCAGGCCGATCAAGGTGCCCCAGAGCGGGCTACCCATTATGAAGGCGCGCGTGCCGTCGATTGGGTCAACGACCCAGCGATACGGCGACGACCCGGAAACATTGCCAAATTCTTCGCCAGTGAGACTATGCTCTGGAAAACGAGACTTGAGGGTCTTTGCTATGATCCGTTCGGCAGCCTTGTCAGCATGCGTGACCGGATCGAAACCACTCAGGCTTTTGTTTTCAACAGCAACGTGTTTGCGGAAGTACTTTAAAACCGCCGTTTCTGAGAGATCGGCCAGCTCATGGGCAAGGCTCAATAGTTCGGAAAATGGCACGTTGGCGCGCGTTTTCGGATTCAATTTTCCTCTTGATGTCTCACTTGCTTGCGACATTTGCTTCGCGTTCTTTCGATATACTCAACCAGCTGAGTTTTGACTGAGTTATGCACACGGCTAATGACGTTGTTGCGCGGGTGTTACATGCCTTTGTTAATATGTCTGTGAGACTATTGGCAGGATTGCCGGGGCGCGCGAAGCAGCTCATCCTTCTTGGTACGGTTGCACTGACACGCTTCTCTGCAATCGTAGCCCACTTTGGGCGTTTCCTCCCTAGACTTGGGCCGTTCGCAAGCCGGACGGCCTTTTTTATGGGCAACCCCAATACCCTAAAATCATTGGCCTTTAGTGCTGCATGGGCAGGTTTTTGCTACCCAGATCTGCACTCAGGTTCTCGCAGCGTTGCATAGAACGCAGTTGCGAATGATGCGCCGCAACTATAATTGGTGCATTGCGACATGGGCGGGCGTGCTCGCCTTGTCGTAGCCCACTTTGGGCGTTTCCTCCCTAGACTTGGGCCGTTCGTTTGTTCGGACGGCCTTTTTTCTTAGTTGTGCCTATCGCCTGGCAAGATCGTCGAACCGCGGGCCGCAGTCCACTTGTCCCATCATTCGGCCGCGGCACGGAACTCAAATAGAGCGTCAGCCGCGATTATCAAATCTGCCAGAATTGCGTTGAGGTTTGTACGCACAGCCTCAAAACGCGCGCTCGGCCGGAAGTTGCCCTCATCCAAGTAAAGTCCGCGATTGATCTCGATTTGCAGGGCGTGAACACCTCTCGCCGGATTGCCCTGATGTTCGGTGATGTAGCCGCCGGCGTAAGGCCGGTTCATCAAAACGTCGTATCCGCGCTTAGCGAACGAGTTCCGGAACATCCGGGACAAGCGGGGATCTGAGGAAGAGCCGAAACGATCGCCTATAACGATATCGGGACGCTGCCCGCCCCCTGCTGCAGTGGCGGCAGACGGCATGGAATGACAATCGACGAGAATTGCATAGCCAAAACGCGCATGCGTTTCCGAGATCAATCGGGCAAGTTCCGCGTGATAGGGGAAATACAACGCGTCGATACGGTCGAGAACCGCGCTCAGCGGCAAGCGGCCATGATAGATTTCTTCTCCATCAGCGACGATGCGCGCCACCGTTCCAAGGCCACCTGCAACGCGAATGGATTGCGAATTCGCGTGCGCCGGAAGGGGCTCTTCGACCAGCTCTGGATCAAGTTCGTAAGGCTCCCGGTTGAGATCCAGGTAAGCCCGGGGAAAGCGTGCGCTGATCAACGGCGCACCCAGTGGCACAACCCCGGCAAACAATTGATCGACTAGGCAATCTTCGGATTTTCTGAGCGCCTGAGGCGTAAGGCGGGAAGACGCCACGAACTGTTGCGGATAGATCCGGCCCGAGTGGGGTGAGGAAAACACAAATGGTACGGCCTGTTGCGCCGGCTGAGCGACGTCGAACGGGGGATAAAACTCAGCAGGAACCGCGTTCTGGCCGATTTGCGACATTTTGACTTTCTGATTCCCAAGTGCGAACCCAGATTGAATGCGCTTCATGCTAGTTGGGTATGCCAGATCGGTTGCAGTGCTGGATAAATTCTTGTCCAGCAAATCAGTTTATGGACGCCGATTGTTACAGTCCCGGCCGCTTCTGTCCATGCTATCAAGGTCATCGTACGCTTAGTGCCAGTGGAAAATGACTGCGTACTGGCAGAATTACCTCCTCGACCCAGCGAAACTCTTCCACAACTTCATGCTCCGTTTACCAAACTGGGGACAGATTTGCCTGCGAGCGAATATCGGCTATCGGTATATCCCTATTTCTTTTGGCGCGAGTTCTCATGAGCCTCAATCCTTCTAGTCAGCCTCTCCACCGCATTCTTCTGGCGGAAGACGACAATTCCATGCGCGGTTTTCTGGTCAAGGCGCTGGAGAAAGCTAAGTACGACGTGGTGGCCTTCGCCAATGGCGAAGATGCCTTCGAACGGCTGAAACACGAGCCATTCACGTTGCTTTTGACCGATATCGTCATGCCCAAGATGGATGGGATTGAATTGGCGCGCCGCGCCAGCGAAATCGATCCCGACCTCAAGATCATGTTCATCACTGGCTTCGCGGCTGTCGTCCTCAACAGTGACAACGCACCGCCCAAAGACGCCCGCGTTCTCTCAAAGCCCTTCCATCTCAAGGACCTCGTCAAAGAGGTAGATCGCCTGCTTGCGGCCTGATCACGCGGGGGGCACGGCAAATTCGGGTTTTTTTCAAGCGTTGGAGGCTTGACCCGGGGGGCAGGCACCCTCTAGAAGCACCTTTCTCCTTAAGGCTTTGGCCTTCGGGGCACTTAGCTCAGCGGTAGAGCACTACCTTGACATGGTAGGGGTCACAGGTTCGATCCCTGTAGTGCCCACCATTATTTAACCGGTGTCGTGATGAAAGTTAGAAATTCCCTGAAGTCCTTGCGCTCGCGTCACCGCGACAACCGCGTCGTGCGCCGCAAAGGCCGCGTTTACGTCATCAACAAGACGCAGCGCCGTTTCAAAGCCCGCCAGGGCTGAAGCGTTCCTGAACTAATCGTAACTTTGACGAACCGGGCGCCTTGGATTAGGCTTGGCCCCATGATGAAGCTTGCCCGAAGTGTTGCCCAGATTTTTGCATTGACCTCCCTGCTGGCTTTGTTCGCGGCGGGCGGGTCTTCTGCGTTTGCTGAAGAAGTCCCGGTCACACCTGATGTGGGCCCGCCGTCTGAAAAGAGTGCGCCGCGGACCGGCGAGCACGGCGTTCGTTCTCTCGATCTCAACGATCCTGCACCCGGCACCGGCAAAGGCAACGAGCCGCCGCCGGGCAAGGAAGCAGCACCAACTGAGGCCCCCGCCGCGCCCGGCCTGCGCGAACGCTATCGTGCGGCGCGCAAGGGCAACCAGGGCGATCCGGGTTTGATGGGGTTGAATTTCCCGCAGACGCCCGAAGAAGCGTCCTTGGTTCTGGGAAAACTCTTCGCAGCGCTCGCGACCATGGAAGACGAAGCGCTGGCCATGAAGGTGACAGTGACAATTGAAAAGATCTGGCGCTTGCCCGGCGGCGACACGGTCAATCTCCTGGTAGATCGCGCCATCAATGCAGCGAACACCAACAACTCCGAACTGGCGTTGAAGCTTTTGGACTCAGCGGTCGATCTTGCACCCGATTATGCGGAAGCGTTCAGCCGCCGCGCGTTCGTCCACTACATGAAGGGCGACAAAGAGCGTGCCGTCGGCGATTTGCGCCGCGTGTTGGCATTAGAGCCGAACCACTTCAAGGCGCTCGAAGGGCTAGCCAAGATCCTAGAAGAGTCCGGACAGAAGAAGGGCGCGCTTAAGGCGTATGAAGAACTCCGCAAGATCAATCCCCATGCCGCCGGCGCCAAGACGACGATTGAAATCCTGAAAAAGGAAGTCGAAGGCCAGGGGATTTGAGTTTGGGTTTGAGTCGGGATTTGAGTTCGTCGTGTCGCGCCCCGTGAAATTCGGGGAGAGCGGATTCACCACCCGGCGCATTTGGGCGACGCTCCGTTAACGTTGAATTTGCTGGAGCGAAACGCTCAGGTGTGGTAGAGTTTGTACAATGCCGAAGAGGGCCTTGCCGAAGAGGTTCTTGCCGAAGGCGAGACTTCAAAATGTTGGGACGCCGGTTCGCTTTCGCGGGCTGGCGTTTTTGTTTGGGGCGTTGGCAGGCTCCCGAAATTGTCTAGCTAGGCCTTGTGCCTAGAATCCATCGTTCCATTGGCTCCGTCGCAAACGGTTCAATGGATCCTAGGCACGAGGCCTAGGATGACAGTGTTAGTGTTGCCCCACCCCTCACACATCCTCCGCGATCGGGGCTCCGCTCTCGTCCACGAACGCGATGCGGATCATGTTGGTGGCGCCGGGCGAACCCAACGGTACGCCAGCCGTGATAAGTATGCCGTCGCGGGCTTTGACGAAGCCTTCCTCGAACGCGATGCGGCAGGCCTTGCGCACCATGTGCGACAGATTTTCAGGATCGCCCGTCAGAATGGATTGCACGCCCCAGGCGAGCGACAAACGCCGCGCGGTCGCTTCAACGGGCGTCAAGCCGATGACGGGAATGCCGGGACGTTCGCGCACCACGCGCAATACGGTTGAGCCGGTTGCCGTGTAGCAAACGATGGCGCCGAGCTTCACGGTGTCGGCAACGGCGGAGGCGGCGGCTGCAATGGCGTCGGCGCCGGTTGGCAGCGGTTCGATTTTGGTCGCGTGCAGGATCGGCTCGTAGAACGGATCGTTTTCGACCTCGATACCGATGCGGTCCATGGTTTGGATGGCTTCGACCGGATATTGCCCGACCGCACTTTCGGCCGACAGCATGACGGCGTCCGCGCCATCGAACACGGCGGTTGCGACGTCGGAAACTTCGGCGCGCGTTGGCATGGGAGACGAAATCATGGATTCGAGCATTTGCGTTGCGACGATGACGGGCTTGCCGGCCGCGCGCGAAAGCCGCGTGATGCGCTTCTGGATGCCGGGCACTTTCTCGACTGGCATTTCGACGCCGAGATCGCCGCGCGCGACCATGATTCCGTCAGACGCGGCGATGATGTTTTCGAGATCGGCAACGGCCGACGGTTTTTCGATTTTTGAAAGGATCGCGGCTTTGTTGCCGATCAGTCTTCTGATTTCGTGCAGGTCTTCCGCGCGCTGCACGAACGACAAGGCAACCCAATCGACGCCGAGCTTCAAGGCGTGCGCGAGGTCGGCGCGGTCCTTGTCGGTCAAGGGGCTGATGTCGAGCAGCGAATCCGGCATCGAGATGCCTTTGCGGCTGGCGATCATGCCGCCAACTGTTACCTCGGTCGCGATGCGCTGCTGCGAGCACTCGATGACGCGCAAGCGGATCTTGCCGTCATCGAGAACGAGGTTGTGGCCAGGCGCGACGGCATCGAAGATTTGGCTGTGCGGCAGGAATACGCGCTCGGCGGTGCCCGGCGTTTCGTCGCGATCCAGAACAAGCACGGATTTTTCAACGAGCGGAATGCGCCCGGCCGCAAATTCGCCGATGCGGAATTTTGGGCCCTGCAAGTCGGCGAGAATGCCAATGGGGTGGCGATGGCGAGCCGCGCAGGCACGGACCGTGTTGTAAAGAGTTTTGGAGCCGTCGTGCGTCGAGTGGCTCATGTTGATGCGGAATACATCGACACCCGCAATAAAAAGCCGCTCGACCATTTCGGGAGCGGCAGACGCCGGACCAAGCGTCGCGACAATCTTGACCCGGCGATTTCGTCTCATTTTTCCTTATTTCCTTGGACGTCGGGATCGGTCAGGCGGATGGTCCATTCCTTCGCCTCGCCGGTATCCACTTCGAAGAAACCAGAGCGCTTATAACCGCGTTTGGGGCAATCCTGAACCCCTTTGATGGCGAACGATTTCTCGGCCGTGCACATGTCGTTTTTGCCGCCCCACTCGCCGCCGCGATCATAATCGACAGCATGCACGTAGACAAATCGGCTCGGTACTGCACCTTTGAGCAATGTCTCGCAAGTTTGCGACGCGATGTTCCACCAGCCTTCGGTCGACCATCCGGCCGCGTCCTGATAGCCTATGGCAACGCCGACGCGGCTCGCCGTCGAGTTGCACAATTTCAAATCAGCGAATGCGCTGGGCATATACATCGTAAGTGTAGCCGCCGCAGCCAGGGCAGCGCGGCCGATCAATGACAATCGTGACAGTTTCACGTCTCAAACCCTCATGTCTTCGTGCGACCGTCCGAATGGTGCTTTAGCGCCGCCCCGCGCCGGTCACAAGTCCGGATCCCCGGCTCCGGACTTAAGGATCGACAAGTACAACGCGGAAATCATTGACGTTCGTTTGGGTTGGCCCGCACAGAATGAGGTCGCCAATCGGCCGGAAGAATCCAGTTGAGTTGTTGTTCTCTAAGAAGTTGGCGGCATTTTGGTTTTTTGCCGTCGCGCGCTGAAGAGTGTCGGGGAAAACCATGGCGCCGGCCGGGTCGCCAGCATTGCCGCCGCCGCCGTCGATGCCGTCGGTGTCGCCGGCTAGGCCGCAGATGCCGCTGGCTCCATTGAGCGCAATGGCGAGACCAAGGGCGTATTCCTGATTAGGTCCGCCCGAACCGTTGCCTTTGACGGTTACTGTCAGTTCGCCGCCAGACATTATGGCCACTTTCTCGCCGCGCCGTTTGGCATCGAGTGCCATGGCGGCATGGAAGGCGGCGACCTGGCGTGCTTCGCCTTCTAAGCTGTCGCCCAGGATATCGACCCGGTAGCCTTTTTCACGCGCAAGTTTTGTAGCGGCTTCGAGCGAGGCTTTCGGTGCGGCGACGATTTTGTAGCTCGAGTACGAAAGCTTCGGATCGCCGGCTTTGAGCGTTTCGTTGTTTGCGTCGTTGAGGGCGGCGGCGATTTCAGGTGCGGGCGTGATGTTCCAGCGCGCAAGCACGGCGCGGGCTTCTGCGAGCGTCGTGCGGTCGGCGACCGTCGGGCCGGAGCCAATTTCGTCGGGGTGATCGCCCGGCACGTCGGAAATGGCGACCGTCAAGAGCCGCGCAGGGTTTGCGGCGGCGGCGAGCTTTCCGCCCTTGATGCGCGAGAGATGTTTGCGCACGCAGTTCATTTCCGAAATCGGCGCGCCGGATTTGAGGAGCTGTTTGGTCAGCTGCTGCTTGGTTTCAAAGCTGACGCCTTCAACAGGTGCCGACCAGAGGGCCGACGCACCACCCGACAGGAGGCAGAGCACGAGGTCGTTTGGGCCGGCGCTCTTGGCAAGCTCAATGGCGATCTTGGCACCTTCGATAGAGTTCGCGTCTGGTACGGGATGACCTGCTTCCAGGATTTTGATGATTTCGGTGGCCAAGCCAAAGCCGTGGCGCGTCGAGATTAGCCCCGAGATTTTGTCACCCTGGCCGGCGGCGATGTAGTGGCGCTCGGTCGCAACCGCCATGGCTGCCGAGCCTTTGCCCGCGCCGATGATGATGATGCGCCCGCCGGGCGGGACAGGCGGCAGAAAGGGCGGCAGGCAGGTTGACGGGTGCGCCGTCGTATAGGCTGCCTGATAGAGCGCGCTGAGTGTGTCCCGCGCCGCCGCGATCGTCCCGTCTGCCATAAGTCCTCCCAAGCCGGTCTGCCCAGCATTATTGGTCTTTAGTCTTGGTTTGCGGGATCGGGCCGTGACCGTCAAGGAATAGGAGGACGCAGGTGTATGATTGCGCTTGTCATCCCGGCCGGAGAAATCGTGCGTGTGCGATTTTGAAGAGCCGGGATCCATAAAGTACTTGAATCCCTGGGTCCCGGCTCTGCGGGATCATGCTAGGGTTGATCCCTCCGGCCGGATGACAATTGAATTGATGCCGCCAGATGCACCACCTCGGAGTGACCTATGAAAACATTCGATCCCCAGACGATGCTGGAATTGGAAGCTGCCGCCTTTCGCCGCCTAACCGAACATTTGCGCGGGCGCACGGACGTACAGAACATCGACATGATGAACTTGGCGGGCTTTTGCCGGAATTGCCTTTCCAACTGGATGGCGGACGCCGCCAAGGCCAAAGGGCTCGAACTCTCCAAGGACGAAGCGCGCGAGATCGTCTACGGCGAACCCTACAAAGACTGGCAAGCGAAGCATCAGAAAGAGGCGGGTGCGGCGGCGATGGCGAGGTTCGAGAGCGGAAAGGGGAAGTGAATCGACTAAGCCTGCAACGACTCAAGGTGTCTACGGATCTACGCCTAGTCTCTTGAGTCCTTCGAGAGCTTTACGACTGCCGGGGCTTAACTTGAGCACACTTCGATGGTCTGCGATCGCTTCCGGTTTGCGCCCAAGAAGTTCATTGATTTCGGCTCGCATCATCAAAGCGGCCGTAAAATTTGGACTTAACTTCAATGCCTGATCCAAATCCTCTAGGCTTTTATCCAATTTCCCCAATTCGAAATACGGCTGCGCGCGATGATAGTACTGCCAGTATTCTGGTTTCATCGAGATTGCCTTGTCATAATCGGCAATGGCTTCGGTATGACGGTTTATTGCGCTGTAGACTGATGCCCTGCCTTCGAAAACGAAAGGATCCGCTTTTCCAAGGTCGATTATGCGACCATAGTCTGCAAGAGCAAGCTCGGCCTCGCCGCCACGCGGCGGTGGATTTTTGTACAAGAGGGACTGACGGTACCGGTCGGCCCTATATCTGTAGGCGTCGGTCTGTTTATCATCGAGTTCGATGACCTTTGAATAGTCAGCCAGTGCTTTTTCGTAATCGCGTTGCTGGCCGTAGAGTTTGCCGCGCCCATTGTAAGCATCGACGTTTTTTGCGTCGAGTTCTATGGCCTTGGTCAAATCAGCGATGGCGAGGCCTTCCTGGGAAGGCGGCCTGGTCCGACCGCGAACAATGTAGAATTTCGAAAGTTCGGCACCCTGATATTTCCCAGACTCGATGAGCGCGTTGCAAGCCTTCCCCCGCGAAGCAGGCGGAAGATCGCTGCCGATACAATCCTCGACCATTCCTGCGCTGGCCCCAATGGAACCACCGAGCACTATTATGCCAGCTGCCAGGGCTGATACTCTTGCGGTTGGGACGCCTTTGCGACTGCAGGAGTCGCGTTCAATTGATGCCATGCCACGAACTCCATACCGGTTCTGGCTTCTGTTTTGTAGTGTTTCATCGCGACGGCTCTCACTGTGTAATGTACTGGAGGCGATTAGCTGTGGCAAGGATCGCTTGCTTAGCCCGTATGAAATGAACCCATCGTCCAACGGCACTTACCATGCAAGTGTAGTGCACTGGGAGAAGGACATAGGACCCAGTCATGAAAACATTCGATCCCCAGACTACGTTAGAACTTGAGGCGGCGGCTTACAGGCGGCTCGTTGATCATTTGCGCGGGCGCACGGACGTACAGAACATCGACATGATGAACTTGGCGGGCTTTTGCCGGAATTGCCTTTCCAACTGGATGGCGGACGCCGCCAAGGCCAAAGGGCTCGAACTCTCCAAGGACGAAGCGCGCGAGATCGTCTACGGCGAACCCTACAAAGACTGGCAAGCGAAGCATCAGAAGGAAGCCGGAGCGGACAAGCTCAAAGCGTTTGAGGTCAACCGGCCGAAGGAGTGAGGCGCAAGTCTGCGAACTGAGTCGCACCTGCGGCACGCATGCACGTCAAGCCAAACCTTGCACTTATCCCTTGGGATTGCCGGTCTCCTCGCCTTGCAGCTCCCCCGTTGCACCGCTAGCGTCCTCAAAGAATTTGTCATCAAGGGGTGTTAGGCATGAGCACGCTTCAAGCTTCCGCGCAAAAGCAATTGCGCCAATTTGTTGAACAGATCGAGCGGTTGGAGGAAGAGAAGAAGCAGCTTGCCAGCGATATTCGCGACAAATTCTTGGAAGCTAAAGCAACCGGCTTTGACGTGAAGGCGCTACGCAAAATCATATCGCTGCGCAAGAAGAGCGACAGCGAGCGCGAGGAAGAAGAAAGCATCCTTGAAGTCTATATGCATGCGCTGGGAATGTTGTCGGACAGCGAGCGGCTCCAGAGTGCCGCAGACGCTATGATCGCTGCCGAATAGCGTCCGGCGCTTCGCTTCATATTCGAGACAATACGGCAAAGCGCGGTCCATCCAGGCCGCGCTTTTTGCGTGCAGAAGAGAACAGCCAAGAAATTTTGATCACTCCCAGGCCGAGTCGGCGCCCGGCCCAGGAGTTCGTCGGCGACAGACAAGGTTGCGGCCTCGCTCGCCTGTTCCGGCCAGGCAGACGCGGGGCTGCCGAGGCGGACATGACTAGATCTTGGGTTTGATCGAGTATAAGATCCAATCGTGAATTCTTGTTTTGGTCATCAGAAGGGCTGATGAAAACGCTGCACATCACATTGAAGCAGTTGCGCTATTTTTGCGCCTTGGCGCAGGAGCACCACTTTGGGCGCGCCGCCGAAGTCTGCGCCGTGACCCAGCCGGCGCTCTCCATGCAAATTCAAGAACTGGAAGCAACGCTCGGGATCGATTTAGTTGAGCGCGCTCGAGCAGGAATTAGGTTGACCCCAAAAGGGACCGAAATTGCCGCGCGCGCTCAACGCCTCCTCAATGATGCCCGCGAACTGGTCGATTACGCACGGAACTCCGAAGGCGTCCTTACAGGCGTTCTGCGCCTCGGACTTATTCCGTCGCTCGCGCCTTATCTCTTGCCGCCAGTGCTGCCGCTTCTGCGCACGAACTATCCTGATCTTGAGCTGCATGTCCGGGAAACACAAACCGAGCAGCTTCTGCACGAACTTGTGGATGGGAAGCTCGACGTCCTGCTCTTGGCGCTGCCCCTGAAGCACAACGATATCGAGACCATGGAGCTATTCGAGGACCGTTTTCTGCTGGCGGTTCCACAATCACAGAACGTGTCCGCGCGGGTCCGTGCCACGCGGGAGATGGTAGAAGGTGGCCGCTTGCTCCTGCTGGAAGAGGGTCATTGCCTGCGCGATCAAGCGCTGACGTATTGCAGTCTGCAGCAAGTCAATGCCGTCAATACGTTTGGAGTTTCAAGTTTGTCGACCATTGTTGAAATGGTCTCGGCCGGGCTCGGTATCACGCTTCTGCCCGAGATCTCATTGCCGGTCGAGGAGCGAGGCAGAGGCATTAAACTGATGCGCTTTGTCGAGCCCGAACCGGCAAGGACCATTGGTATAGCTTGGCGTAAGTCCAGTCCTCGCGTCGCTGATTTCAAAGCGCTTGCGAAGCTCGCTCTAGAAGCTGGTCAAGCCACGCTGATGCGCAGTCAAGCTCAGCTCAAGAATAGACAAAATTCACCGCTCTAACGCGCGCTGGTGCGAACCGGGCGGCTCTCAATTCCGGTGGCAATCCGCCCCTGATCGAGTTCTTGGAGCGCGTCGAGGTTCACGGCATTGCCCTGGAATTGTTGTGCCCAAAGAACTTGCGCCACTTGCTGGCCCGGACGGAATTTCATCGGCTGGATTGCGCCTTCCGCGTCGAGGAGTTCGAGTGTCTTAGCAACGTCGGGATGTTGCAGTTTTGCAAATTGTGGATCCTGCGCCGACGCTGTTTCGGTCAGGAGCGGCGCGAGCGGGAACGGCCGATAAGCCAATTCATCGGGGTGATCTTCGTCGAATTCCGGAGCTTGCACCCACCCGTTGCCGAGGTTTTCTGGGCTCATGTCCGTAATTGTATCGGCCTGTTTTTCAGGAATAAGAGCGGCAACTTGGGCGCCCTTGGGTGTTGGCGCGGTCTGGGGCATGGCGGCTTGGGCGAGTGCCTTCGATGGGCGCACCGCAGGTTTCGGCTCGTCGATGAGTTTCGGCATGGGTTCGCTCTGTGTCTTGGCGACAAGAGCGGCGAGCTTCGAGCGGTCAGCGTCTGACGGGCGCGGCCTGAAGTGCGAAGGACGTTCGATGAGCTTGGGCTGGTTGACGAGTTTCGGCGACGCTTCCGGCACCACGGCCGCAACCTGCATGTTGGCTGGATCGCGCCGCTCAGCCTCTGGTATCGCTTCCCAGGTTACGACGGGCTGCTTCTGTGGAGCTGATTTCTTAGACCACGGCAAGGCGTCGGTGAGAGATGCGAGGCTGATGCCGCGCTTTGCAGCAGGCACTGGTGCTTGTTCTGCTGACGCAACTTGAATATTTGGCTTTCCGGACTGACGGTCATTGTGAAACGCGGCGATCTGCGTTGCCAAATCTTGGTGCTTGGAGCGGGCAATGCGCACATCGTCTATGCTGATTGCGCCGCCACCAGCAGGCGCGTGTTTGGTGTATCCGCCCGGAAACAACAACGCCAATTCGTAACGCGGAAGGCGCGGCCACGCGCGCACACGCGCCGTATCGACGTGGACGAAGGGGATACCGGATGTCGGATAATAGCCGACGCCGCCACGTTCGCGCACAAGCGCCGAGTAGCGCATCCGCTTCAACGGCACATCCGGAAACGCGATGTCGATTGCCTTGCCGGTCATGTGTTGGCTCTGGCTGGCTTGACCGCCGACTTTACGGCGCAACATTTCATTGGTCCCGTGCGAGCGATAGCCGCAAATAATCTGGGCGGGCTCGCTGGCGCCGAGCTCGGTATACATTTCCCAAATGAGGTCGATGGTGGCGGGATCCATGCGCACCGACTGGTTCTTGCGCCAGTCGCGCATAATCCAATCGATCTGCTTCATGGCCTCGGGAACGTACTGGCCATTTTTCTTGTAAGTGACGGTGAGCGTTTCTTTGGTGTGGATGTGATAGAGGGAGAGCGTGCGATCGCCTGTGCTGGCCGCAATGATGCGGTCCGATGAAAGGCTGAATGCAAGCGCGATTGCCGCAATTCCGGCAACGACTCCAACACGACGTGAGGCCACGAACTTCCCCCGTTCCCTACGCGATACAAAAACTCAACAACCCCGAGACCGGCCAACTAGGGTTAATCCCGAACCCTTAATAACCGGTAACTAACTTCCCAACGTATGCTCAGTAGACCGCAAGGTATTGGCGAGAAAAGGGCAGGGGTACTCTGGAGGGGCAAAAGCCGCCCGGGGGGTACCCGGACGGGTTTATCGAAGAGGGGGCTTGGCGACCCCTAGTTGCCGAACATGCCGTTCAGGAAGTCGGAGAACCCAGGCCCTTTTTTCTTCGGCTGGATCTGGCGATAGGTTGGCGCGGGTGCGCGGTAGGCGGGGGTATCCTCGCGGTACGTGTACCGGGTCGGGCGGCTGCGGCGGACGGGGCGCTCCGGAATTTCATCCCAGTCTTCACTACTGCTGACCGCCTGCGGCTCAGAAGGCGCCAGATGATCACGGTGCTTGTCGATCTCGTTCCAGCGGCCTTCCAGGCCTAGTTTAATGCGTTGCTCATGTCCGTAGACGTCGGCGAACGTTTTGACTTGGCCGTCGTCCGCAACCCATACGGTAAAGTAGGTGACATGAACTGGGAGCGGCCTGTCGAGCGCGATGTCGTTATCTTCGGGACCCGACTGTATGAGTTCGTTGACCTGAGCTTTGTCCCAGCCCTTATCGATGGACATAATCACTTCGGCAAGCTGGATAGGATTACGCACGCGCATGCAGCCGTGGCTGAAGGTGCGCGTTTTCTCGTTGAACAGACGTTTGGCCGGCGTGTCGTGCAGGTAAACGGCGTGCTTGTTCGGGAATAGGAATTTGACCACGCCAAGGACGTTGGAATCGCCCGGCGGTTGGAAGATGTGATAGTTGCGAATGTCCTGCTGGTTCCAGTCGATGTCCCAGGCATCGACCTCGCGCCCATTGCGCTGCATAACTAAGCCCTGCTTTTCGATCGGATTGTTGCCGCTGCGCAGGGAGGGCAGGAATTCGTTGACTTTGATGGATTCGGGCACGTTCCAAGGTGGCTGAAACACCACGGTCTTCATTCTGTTAGAGAAGATAGGCGTCTGAGTTTCATTCTTGCCGGCAACGATGCGTTCCTCATGCAGGATGGTTTCACCCTTCTTCACGCGCACCAAGAACTCTGGAATGTTGACCCAGACGTAGTTTTCACCGAGGTCATCCGGCATCCAACGCCATTGCTCCATGTTGGCGAGCAACATGCGCTCATCAATGCGGTCGCTCTTGTTGAGGGCTTTACGCAACGCGGACGTGATCGTGGCGTTGATGGGCTCGATCTCGTTCTTGGTTTTGTAGTCGATAACGGCGCGCGCCAGGGAGTCATCATAATAGCCGTCGTCCATCGGCGACCCGTCCGCCTTCGTAGATGGCAATTCGATTTTGAGGCGCTGGCGCACCAACCGCACCTGCCAGTGGACTTTTCCAGGAGTAATCTTCGGGCCGTCTGGAATGGTCTCGAATTCGCCGCCGGAATTCGACGACTGCAG
The DNA here is from genome assembly GCA_963764605.1 of uncultured Alphaproteobacteria bacterium. Classification (GTDB taxonomy): domain Bacteria; phylum Pseudomonadota; class Alphaproteobacteria; order Rhizobiales; family Hyphomicrobiaceae; genus Hyphomicrobium_B. Next base: position 104,667 of record CAVXTJ010000007.1, on the reverse strand, counting down.
TGCCAAGAGTTTTTGACGCAGCAACTCAAATTGGTCGTGCTTGGGGTGAAGTGAGCGCATATAGGCCCCCTTGTCAGAGGCCGACGCGAGTTCTTCGAGCAGCTTAGTGCGGTCAATCAACTGCGGCTTGCGATCAAGATAAGACGACAGTTGCTCGGTGGGATTGTCGATGCGGTCGCCGCGGGCGTGGCGGGCATATTCCATGGCAACGAGCGATAGCTTGATTTCTGTATCGGCCAAGTCGTCGTCGTGAAAATCGCCGGTGCCGATCTTGGCCAATCCCGGCACTTTGTAATCGGCGCTGCTCAAGCCCCATTCGTTGGCTTTCTGGATTTCGGCGATCAAGTTGTTGGCCACATCGTTGAAGCCATCTTTGGTGAGCCACTGGGACTCACCCGCCAGCTTTTCGTAGAACGCCGCGAGTGCGGTGCGATCGGCAAGATCGTAGTCTTTGAGCGTTACGACGCCGCGCGTGTCGAAATAGTGCTTGAGCGGCAGATAGAGCTTGCCGTTCACAGCGACAGTGGCGCGCGCAACGGGACTCGAAGGGACTGCGAGCGGCGGAGCTTCCGGAACGCCGAATTCCGTCTCGCGGGCGACGTGTGTCCGCTCAGGCGCGCTTGGCGCAATGGCCGAAGGCGGTGTGGGCTCTGCGGTATTGCGGTCGCGGACCGTTTCGGCCGGCGTGATTGTCGCTGGCGCAGCTTGCTCGCGGATGGTTTCTGATTGCGACGAGGGCGGGCCAGCGTTGGGAGCTGTGTCAGATGGCGCGGCGCTCGGCTGCATCGTTCGCGGCGGAGTAGTGGACGGCAATACGGGATGTTCGAACGGATCGAGCCTTCTTGCGGCGACGGCCTGCTCTGAAGGCGTGTAGGCGCCGGCCGGCGGTGTTGCAGTCTGGGTATTGTCGTTTGGCACGGTGCGCGCCAGAACGGGCGGCTCGCGTGGAATGTCGAGTTCAAGGCGATCGTCGTCGACGCGGCGTTCGCCGTTATTGTGTATAAGGTCTGGCTGGTCCTGACCGGGTAGGGCTATTTCGCTTTCGCTTGGGTCGCGCAGGCCTTCGCGCTCAAGAATATCCTCGATGGATCCCGGTTTGCTCTTTTCGATATAATCTTGAACTTCCCAGGGTAGGTCATCTGGTTCTGCGGCAAACGCCGGGGCGAGCGCTGGCATGGCCAGAAACGCACCTAACAAAACAACCAGCGGCCACGGAAGTGCGCGACGCATCAGACGCCACCTTTTCAAGTCACGGCCGCAAACGGATTTGCAGCCTACATCACACTAAGCAGCCTACAACAGACTGGCCAGTTGCTTCCCACGGCGCAATGGCGAAACTGTTGCTGCATCGCGACGCGATTGCGCCGCTGCTTAGGCAATTCCGCGTTGCTCCGGCGTCCACTTTGCCACGATTGGCGACGTTCGAACATCGTTCCTCCATTTCTATCCGCAGTTCCTTTAAGTAACCCTAGCGGCTGTTGGGGTGGCCGTGGGCGATGGTCAAATAAGGCGTTAGGTCAGTAAGTTCAGGGCTGGTTCCTCAAGGAACAGTTGAACCAGCAAGCCGCCGTTATCTGTGAACCTTTCCGGCGCTGCCTGCGACAGAGCTTCTGAAACGGGAGTTGCGGCACTAGCCAAAAGCACATTGGAGACGGCACATGGGTCAAGTAAATCACACCAGCCAGGTTTTTTCCGCAGGCCTCGTGTCCATCGGGTTTCTGGCCATGGCCGCCATGACGCTCCCCGCTGCCGCCGAAACTGTGCGGATGGAAGGCACTTTCAACGACCTGGGACCGGCAGACGCTGCCCAAATCGTTGTTTCAGGCCACGCCGGCCGCTTTGACCGGGTCTCCGGTGCGACGCTCCAAATCCCGCTGAAGCTCGACGCCAGCTTCGGCGAAGGTGGAAGCGGCCGCAAGATCGTTGGCTCTGATCTTTTCCTCAAACAGTCGGGCACCGCCGCCGGTGCCTCTGCAACCGATGCCCGGGACGGCACCGTGCCCGGTGCGAAGGTTGCACTACAGAAGACTTTCGGTTTCGACGTCGATCAGCTTGGGCCCGTGGCACAGAGTGCTATCGCGCTCTGCAACAGCGCCGCCGCCACCTCCGTCAACATGAGTTTGCCGGTCGTGTGGCGCGTGACCACTGGCCGATTCAATTTCAAATGGGTCAACTATGATCAAGTCGGGCCATCGGAAGAGATTGTGTCGAACCCAGAGTTTTATGCAGACCGCGAAACGCACGAGATCGATATAGCCGCGATCGTGCCAGTGCGTTGCGAAGGGACTGCGGCTGTGTCCGCAGCACCTAAGGCGCCAGCGAAGCCGGTGACCGAGCGGAGCGATGCGGCCGAAGAGCCAGCTCCAGCAAAGACGGCAGTTGATGTGACGCCCGATCCGGTCAGCAACGCGATGCTGGTTTCGCACAAGGAACTCGAAGCCGGAGAGATCACGGCCACGGCGAAACCCATGAGCGTTGCAACGTCAGATACGCGCATGGTGTGCGACGGCGGCATGTTGCGCCAGACCGGTTCAAACGCGACGGAGGTTTGCCTCTGCCCCGGAAATACCCGGCGCGTTGAGACGGGCCAAAATTCATTTGCCTGCGAACGCAAAGTTGGCCGCCGGTAGAGATCAAGATCTAAAACGCCAGAGGCCCCGGACATGACCCCGGGGCCTCCTCGACTTAAAGCGCGAAGGGATTAAGCGCCTCAAGAAAACTCAGTTGATGCGCGGCTCGAGGCCGTATTCCTGCATTTTGCGGTAGAGTGTCGAACGCCCGATGTTCAAGCGCTTGGCCACTTCCGTCATGTGACCGCGATAGCGACCAAGCGCCAAGCGGATCATGTCGGCTTCCATAGCTTCGAGCGAACGAATCTCGCCGTCTTCCGCCATGGCCGGAATGCCAAGTGAACTATGGCCCGCGCCATTGGCGCGCAACTCGATCGTGTGGGGCACGGTGTTTTCAGCGCCGATCAAAGCAGGGCCCGTATAGGCGCCGGGTTTTTGAAGTACCGTTGGAGCCGCCGGAATTTCAGCATCAAAGCCCTCAACGTGTGCCGCAATCTGCGGGAATTCGGCGATTGTCAGCTCGGGACCGTCGCAGAGGACGACAGCGCGGAACACGGCGTTCTCGAGCTGGCGCACGTTGCCGGGCCATGTGTAGCCCTGAATGAGCTGCATGGCGCGTTCACTGATGGCGGCAAGGCGTTTGCCTTCTTCGGCAGCAAAGCGCTGGGCGAAGTGACGGGCAAGTTCCGGCACATCGTCCGGGCGTTCGCGGAGCGGTGGCACAAAGATCGGGAACACGTTCAAGCGATAATAAAGATCTTCGCGGAACTTGCCGTCTTTGACGAGCTGGATCATGTCGCGGTTGGTTGCAGAGATAAGGCGGAAGTTGACCTTGACGGGCCTTTTTGAGCCGACCGGATCGATCTCGCCTTCCTGCAATGCACGCAGCAATTTCACTTGTGCATCGAGCGGCAGTTCGCCGATTTCGTCGAGAAACAGAGTGCCGCCATCGGCTTCCTGGAACTTACCGATGCGACGATCAACGGCGCCAGTGAAGGAACCTTTCTCGTGCCCGAAGAGGATCGATTTAACGAGGTTTTCGGGGATCGCACCGCAATTGACGGTGATGAAGGGGCGTCCGGCGCGTTCGCTCTCGCCCTGGATGGCACGCGCGATCAGCTCTTTGCCGACGCCCGATTCGCCTTCGATAAGGACGGGAATGTTGGAGGCGGCCGCGCGTTTGCCGAGGCTGATGACGCGGCTCATCGAGTTGCCGCGCATGACAAGATCGGAGAACGAGAGTGTACCCTCGGCCTTCTTCTTGATGCGGTTGATTTCGCCGGTCAAGGCTTCGATCTTGAGCGCGCTCTTGATCGAAACGTCGAGGCGTTCGGGCGATGCGGGCTTGATGACGAAGTCTACGGCGCCGGCGCGCATGGCGCTGATCGCGGTATCGATCGAACCGTGCGCAGTTTGCACGATGATCGGCGGCGTGCCGGGTTTATTGGCGATACGTTCAAGGACGGCCATCCCGTCAATGCCTGGCATCACGAGATCCAGGATGACGAGAGCGATACCGCCCTGGCCTTCGCTTTCGAGAATTTGAATGGCTTGCTCGCCGGAGCCGCAGGTCTTGGTCTCGAAACCGAAACGCTTGACGGTCTCTTCGAGAATACGCCGCTGGGCAGGATCGTCATCGACGATCAGAACACGCTTGGACATGAGACGCTACTTTACTCGACAATTACCTGCTGGGCGGGGCAACAACCCCAACGATGATCCAGGATCGGACAATCGGTGACCAACAACTCACTCAACGAGGGTGAGACTGCCCTACAAGGGTAAACGGAAGGTTTCTGATTGCCGCTAAATTGCGCGTAGTTTGTATATGTCCCAGAAAAGCGCCGCAAAATGGGTCAAAAAAATTTTCATTTTAACAAGTGTGAAAGGAGAGATTTCCGGCGGGCCGGTCACAAAAGCGCAATGCCGGGCCGTTTCGATGCACACTTTTGAGTGGCGCACTGAAGACGTGACCGAATGTGATCGCCATCCGGGTTGGCAAGCGGCATGAGATGAGTAGACTGGTGCCAGCACTCGCTAGGTGAGGACGTGTAGCGATGATCGAATTCTCTCTGAATGGCAAAAAAGTTTCGGCCGAGGTAGAGGGCGAGACGCCGCTTCTATGGGTGTTGCGCGATACGCTTGGGCTGATGGGCACGAAATATGGTTGCGGTATTGCGCAATGCGGCGCCTGTACCGTGCATGTCGATGGCACGGCGCAAAGATCGTGCGTGGTGACCGCGCAAGCTGTGGCCGGAAAGTCGGTGACCACCATCGAGGGCTTGTCGCCGGATCGATCGCACGCGCTGCAAAAAGCCTGGATCGCGGAGCAGGTGCCCCAGTGCGGGTATTGCCAGTCGGGTCAATTAATGCAGGCTGCGGCGCTTCTCAAGTCCAAGCCAAATCCGACCGACGCCGACATCGACGAAGCCATGAGCGGCGTCATTTGCCGGTGCGGCACCTATCATCGCATACGCTTGGCGATAAAGCGCGCCGCAGCGGATGTGTGAGGGAGGATGCTATGAAAGATAACATGACAAACGTTTCGCGCCGCGCCCTTCTTAAGTCATCGGCTGCAGTGGCGGCCGTGCTGACGGTGCCGATCGCATGGCCTGCGGAATTTGCAGAGGCCGCCGCAGATGTGACGGGGCTTACGCCATATCTCAAGATCCACACTGACGGCACGATTACGGCTTTGTTGCCGACGACTGAAATGGGGCAAGGTATCCACACCGGCCAGATGATGATTTTGGCGGATGAGCTTGGCGCCGCCCCATCGCAGTTCAAAATCGAAATGCCTTCGCAGCCGTCGGACGCTTTCCGTGTCAAGTTCGGCGCGATCATGCGCCAGCGTTCTGTCGGCTCGCACGGTATCCGCTCGTGGCATGACCGGTTGCGCGGCGCGGCGGCGAAGGCGAAGTTTGTCATTTTGCAGACGGCTTCCGCGAAACTCGGTGTTGCGGTTGCAGACCTCGATATTCGCGATGGTTTTGTTATCGACAAGGGCGGCAAGATCCGCACGGCACTTGGCGAATTCGTTGCGGACGCTGCTAAATTGCCGTTGCCGGAAGAGCCATCATTGCGTCCCGAATCCGAGCGCCGGCTCATCGGCAAAGATTTCCCGCGTATTGATATTCCCGCCAAGACCGACGGCTCGGCCGTCTATGGCGTGGATGTAAAACTGCCAGACATGCTGCATGGCGCCGTGCGGCTTGCGCCGGTTTGGCGCGCGGATGTCGAAAAAATCGATGACAAGGCGGCGCTGGCGATGCCCGGAGTTGCTGCCGTCGTGAAGGTGCCGCGCGGCGCGGTGGTTGTCGCCAAGACATGGTGGCAGGCCAAGCAAGCGGCCGACGCTCTCGTCATCACATTCACAAAGACCGAACATGATGCTTGGTCGAGCACGCAACAGAGCGCTGATATGCGTGCCGGACTTGATAAGCCGGACGCGCCCGTTGTCATGACGAAAGGCGAAGTGAAGTCTGCGCTGCAGGGCGCTGCCAAAAAAGTGGAAGCCATCTACGAGGTGCCGATGCTCGCGCACATGTGCATGGAGCCGAGTGTGTGTACGGCACAGGTTTCGAGCGATCGCGTTGATTTGTGGATTCCAACACAAGATCACGACATCGCCGTTGAGGAGGCGGCCGCAGCCACAGGACTCACCAACGATAAGGTTTTCATCTCGACGCCCTACCTCGGCGGCGGCTTTGGCCGCAAAGGGCGCGGCGAGATCGTCACGCAGGCCGTACTTGCTAGCAAGGCTTTGGGCGGCAAGCCGGTCAAAGTCATGTGGTCACGGGAGGACGAAACGCAGCAAGGCGCGTACCGGCCCGCCATGATGGCACGCTTCTCCGCAGGGCTGGATGCTGACGGGAGAATGACGGCACTCGATATGCTGCTGTCCGGCCCGCAGATGGGGCGCGAATACAAGCACGTGAAATTCGAGAAGAATGCCGATCCACTGACAATCGCCAGCCTTGTCAACAACAAGTATCAGGTGGCAAACCAGCAGCTCTCGCACACTGTTGTCGATGTGCCGTTGCCGCTCTCGCCGTGGCGTTCGGTTTCGAGTTCGCAGAACGCTTTTTATCTCGAGAGCTTTATCGATGAAGTCGCGGCGGCGGCGGGTAAGGACCCGGTGCAGTTCCGCCGCGATCATCTGACAGGGCAAAAGCGCCACCTCGCCGTGCTCGACAAAGTGGCTGAGATGTCGAAGTGGGGCGAGGCGCCTCCCAAAGGCGTCAAGCGCGGCGTTGCGCTGGACGAGAGTTATGGAAGCGTGACGGCGCAGGTGGCAGAGGTGTCGGTTGAAGGCAGCAAGCTCAAGGTGCTTCGTGTGTTCGTGGCGATTGATTGCGGGCGCGCCATCAACCCAAACTCGGTCGTCGCGCAAATGCAGGGCTCGATCATTGAGGGGTTGGGCGCGGCGCTGCGCAATCGCATCACTGTCGAAAATGGGCGGGCGAAGGAATCAAACTTTGGCGATTATCTTGTGATGCGGATCAACGAGGTGCCGCCTGAGGTGCACGTCGCCATTGTCGAAATCGGCTCGCCTTTGGGCGGGGCTGGAGAGCCTGGGGTTCCGGGAATCGCGCCCGCCGTTGCCAACGCGGTTTTTGCAGCGACCGGAAAACGCATACGCACGCTGCCGTTTGGAGATCAGATCGCGTAACGAGGTATTCGTCCGATTAACGCTTCAAGCGTGGGTCGTCCGCCTCGACCACAATGTAGTCGAGTTGAGGCCCTTGTGCAGTACGCGCGTGAACCGGCAAGATGAATTGGTCGTCGCGGATAGCGCCTAGGTTTTTGTCGCGCTTGGGCGACACGACCGTCACGTTTCGCCCGGCCCAGATAACAACGGTGCCGCCTTCGGCTTCCGCCGTGCGCGCCCAGTCTTTGATGGTCGAATAGAACGGCTCCTCGCGCCAGGCGTCCGGCCGGTCCGGATCGATGTGCAACGCGATGCGATTGTGGCTTGCCTCGTAGTTGATCAGGATCTTGCTGACCGACGGCTTCCAGCGCTCGTCGAGATTTTTGATGCGCCGGTACCCGCAGTAGAAATCGCGGCAGGGCTCAGGCCGGTCGTCGTAGATTTTGCAACCGCGCTTTTTATCGCAATGGGTGCACCACTGGCCGCGCGGCTTGTCCAACACTTCGATGCTGAGCAACTTGCAGCACATTGTGCAACTGTCGCACGAGCGGCCGGCGACCAGTTCGGCAGAAGCGTCGGGCGTACTGTCGGACATCAGTGGGCTCGCGGGCGTATTTTCGCCAATCTGTTAACGAAAGGTTGTCAGGTCGTGGCCCATAAAGGCCAAATTGGCAATGGGCATAGCACATGTTTGAACGCAATCGGGTCGACAACCGGGCTGAAACTTTGATCGCCGTCGAGCTTTCGCTTGCCGACGGAACAACGCTTGCGGGCCGCGCGGTGCTGCCGCCGGGCAAAGGCGTGCACAAGTTGCTGGAAGGCGATGACGCTTTCATTTTCGTCGAAGGCTTCAATGGGGAAGGGGCGTTTGTCCCTAAGGCCGAAATCAAGGGTTTGAAAATCATCGCGCCGGGCCGGATGCAGTTGGCGGCGCTACACATTCCCGACGCCCGCAATTTTGATCCGCACCGGATTTTGGGTCTCGAAAAAGGTGCGTCCTTCGAGCAGATCCGCGAATCATATCATCGCCTGAGCAAAATCTATCATCCCGACCGCTACGCGGCAGTTGAGTTGCCGCGCGAGGTCAAAACATATCTCGATGCCATGACGCAAAACGTGAACGCGGCGTTTCGCTCGCTTCGTTATATCGGCCAGAAACAAGAGCCGATTTATAGCCGCGGCGGCTGATTTGCCGCGTTGTACCGCGCGGTCTTGAGACCTAGCACGGGCATTCCTGTAATCCGATTATGACCGCGAGCCGGGGTGCCCAATGCCGTTGTTGCGCTTTGATCTTATCGCAGGCCGCACTGACGCCGAGCTGCAGGCATTGTTGGACGCAGCCCACCGGGCCATGCTGGCCGCGTTTAAAGTGCCAGTTGGCGATCGCTATCAGCTCGTGCATGAACACGCGGCGTCGCGCATGATCGTCGAGGACACGGGGCTCGGAATTACGCGGACGAATATGGTCGTCTTTCTGCAGGTGACGACGCGCGCCCGGCCGCAAACCCAAAAACAGGAATTCTATAAGTTACTTGTCGCGGAGTTTGAGAAGAGCTGCGGTATCTCTCCATCGGACGTCGTCATTTCCATGGTGACAAATGGGGATGAAGATTGGTCGTTCGGTCACGGCCGCGCGCAATTTTTAACCGGAGAGCTTTAACTACGGCGGCAGATCCTGTAACCCGGTTCAGTCGCTGGAAGGCGTGGCGGTCATAGCCGGAATCAATGTGCGGTCGATACGGGCACGGCTGACTTCAAGCGCTTTGCCGTCAAGTTCGCCTGCGGCGTCGGCCGAAAGTACGGCGCTCATCATCGCATCGAAGTGCTTCTCGATGTAAGAAACGAGAACAAAGTCTGTACCAGCATTGAGAGATTTGACGGCAGCACCACCGACGCCCTCTTTGCTGCGTGTTACGGCACCCATGCTGAAATCGTCGGTCACAAGCAAGCCGTCATGTGCCCAAGTCCCACGGATGAGCGTGTTTATGACCGCAGCCGAGAAAGAGGCCGGCGTCGCATTGTCGAGCACGCCGATGCGGACATGGCCGAGCATGGTGACCGCATTGGGCTTGGCCATAACGCGCCGGAAAGGCACCCAATCGTTGAGTTCAAGTGTTCCTTCGGTTGCCGAAATTTCAGCCGTGGCAACGTGAGTATCCCGGGTTACCCTTCCAAGACCTGGAAAGTGCTTCAAGGTGCACATGATGTTTGACGCAGCCAGCACATCGCAATACCAGCCCGCGACCTTGGAAACGAGATAGGGGTCGGCATCGATGGCGCGGAGTCTCAGGCGCGTTTCGCCGTCGTTACGGTTTTTGGGGTTGAGTTTGAGATCGACAACGGGGGCAAAATTGAGCGTGACGCCAATGCGCTTCAATTCCCCGGCCTGCACGAGAGCATAGCTCTCGACGATTTTCTTGCGCTCTTCGTCGTTCGCCGCTTTGGCAACGGCCTGGGCCAGTGATGGTTGGCGTTTTAACGGCGGAGAGAGGCGTGATACAGCGCCTCCCTCCTGATCTGCCGCGATGATGAGCGGGGGGAGGCCTTGTTCTTTGCGGGTGGCTTGCAGTGAATCTATGGTCGACTTCATTGCTGAGGCATTGTGGCCGCGGACATTGTGGTCGGTGATGAAGATGCCGCCGATGGCCTTCTTCTCAAGCAGCCTTTTGACGTCTGAAAGGCTGTGAAATCCGACGATGATATGGCGGCCGACGCGCGCCAGACGCTCGGGATCGGATTGAAGAATTTCATCGCGGGAGAGTACGACAAGCTGAGCGGCGGGCTTCTTGGGCGCTACTTCGCTGGTCTTTGAGTTTTCCGCCGTCGTGGCTGCGGCTTTGGCCAGCTTCTCTGCCTGGGCCGCCGGCAACGCTACGGCGAAAGTAGCTATTGCGGCCATGAGGGCAGTAGCTGCCGGACTGTTCTGGAGGCGGCGGGCGCTTGGCATGCGATCCTGCGATTCGGAGTAAGATGCAGTCTCTATACAGAGATTGCACAAGCTCCAATAGATGCCAATCGAGGCATCAGTAAATCCGGACGGGAAAATACCGCTGAACCAGCTCGTCAAAGCGCCCGGAGGCACGCACTTTCTTCAGGGCTTCATTGATGAGCGCTTTGATCTCGGGATCATTCTTGGCGACGGCGATAGCAAGCCCGTCACCGAAGTACTTAGGTTCGAGAAAGGGTCCGCCCTTCATCTCGCAGCACTGCCGCGAAAGCGTTCCATTCAGCCAGAACGCTAGTGAGATGCCGTCATCAAAGATGTAATCGGCTTTCCCTGCAGCAAGTGCTTCGCGCGCAAGATCGGCGTTTTCGAACACGGCCAACGGACTTTCGTGAAAAAATGTCTTGAGATATGCCTCATGCGCGGTGCCCTTGGCGACCGAGATACGTTTTCCAGCGAGTCCTTCTGGCGTCATGTCTGTGTCCGTGGCCGGCTCTTTGCGGCCGGCAAAGCGTCCGGGCGTGTGGAAATAGCGATCCGTAAATGCCACTCCGTTGAGCGCGTCAGGCGTAACCTTGTGCGCTGCGATAATGGCGTCCGCCTCGCCTGACTTCAGACCGGCGAAAAGTTCCTCCCAGGGCCGCGCCTTGATATCGCAAGAGGTGTTGAGCTCGAGGCAAATGGCGCGCGCTAAATCTATGTTGAATCCGACGAGTACGCCCTCCTCGTCATAGAAATTGAACGGTGGAAAGTCGCTGTCGGTTAGAAAGCGCACTACCACCCGGCGCGCTGGCGGAGCCTCGGCTTCGGGCTGCGGTTTTGTAGCGGGAATTGCTTTAAGTACTTTGCGCTGCGATTGGGCGAACACATCACTGCTCAATGGCGCAAGCAAGAACGCCATCACACCCAGTAGGAACTTGGCGCTCATCGATGCGGCTATGCGACGGGATCTGAACATGATGTAATCGGTTGCGGGTCCTGAGGCGGCGATTGCGGATAATCGATTCCGAATGGGTAACCCAAGCCGCGCCGCGCGGCTATAGTGTGGCGGTGGCCAAAATGGGTTTTGTGGGCGTTAGGGTGGGGGAAACATGGAGGTGCATCAGCCGGCCGCATTAGGTGGTCCGGAACTTGGGAGCCTGCAAGACGCCCTGCAAGACGCCGGAGCGGGGCATGTCAACCCTCGACGGCTCGATTTGGCCGTAAACGGGTTGCGCTGCATCCAGCCGCAACAATCCGCTGCACAATTGCTGACACCACCTCAACAACGCGTGATTTTGCTTACAGGCTTACTAGCCACGGCATTTTGGTTCGTCGCGCCCGAACTCGCGTGGTATTTCTCACTTTCCGTTCTCTCACTGGCATTTGCCATGATTGTAGTGATCCGGCTTGTCGCACTGTGGCCGCTGATTTGGAACAATTCCGGTCGCATGGTGGGTGAGGAAATGGCCCACACCGGCACTGCCTTGCCGCCCTATACCTTATTGGTACCGCTGTACCGGGAGGCGAGTGTTGCGGGTGGATTAGTCAAAGCCATGCAAGTACTCGATTATCCAACAGACCAGTTGGAAATCATGTTCATTACTGAATCCGATGACGATGAAACGAGGGCAGCGCTTAGGGCTGCGGGCCTTCGCAGTCACATGCATATTGTCACTGTGCCGGAAGGGCGACCACGCACCAAACCGCGCGCGCTCAACTATGGATTGACGTTTGCACGCGGTGAGTTTGTTGGAATTTATGACGCGGAAGATGTCCCTGAGCCTGGCCAGCTGCGAGCGGCGGTTGCCGCGTTTCGCGATGCCGGGAACGAACTTGTCTGCGTACAGGCCAGATTGAGCATTTATAATCCGGGGCGCAACTTTTTAACGCGCCAGTTCACGCTGGAATATGCCGCGCTGTTCGATGGTATTCTGCCAGCGTTCGAGAAGTTAGGTTTGCCTCTGCCGCTTGGCGGAACTTCTAACCATTTCCGCCGGCTGGATCTCGAACGCGCGGGGGCGTGGGATCCGTTCAATGTTACGGAGGATGCAGATCTCGGCATTCGGCTTGCGCGCTCGCAAGACCGGGTGGCAATGCTTGATTCGGTAACGTGGGAAGAAGCGCCAGATACATTTGCGGCGTGGTTTGCGCAACGCACGCGTTGGATCAAAGGCTGGATGCAGACCTATCTGGTTCATATGCGATCGCCAATACAGTTGTGGCGCGAACTTGGTGCATGGCGGTTTCTGGGATTTCAGCTCATTTTCGGCGGGCTCATTTTGTCGGCACTCGCTCATCCATTTTTTTATGTCGCCGTACTATCGCGAGTAGCCGATGGAACGCTTCTGCAATGGCCGGTCGATGGTCTCAACGCCCTTTTGTGGTGCACGTGCTGTTTTAACGTTTTTGCAAGCTATGCCAGCTCAATAGCACTCGTGGCGATGGCAGTCGCGCGCCGCGGCGGACGGCTGCTCATCGGTTCGGCGCTGGGGCTGCCTTTTTATTGGCTCGCTATATCGTTGGCATCGTATAAAGCCCTGGCAGAGATTATCACGCGGCCGCACCACTGGGCCAAGACGCCGCACAAGGGGCTTGGCCGTGAGAATTTGGCATGGGCCATCGATCCCGACGGCGAGGGCCGGGTATCGCAAGCATAGCCAAATTGAATGGAGCAACGCACCAACGCGGATGTAACGATCTGTGTTCATAAGCCGAATTTATAGCTTCGGCGCGTCTCGCCAAGGTAGCAAAGGCCTTATTTATGCTCGTTGCCACACTCCTGCTGGGCGCAGTCTTCCTTGCGTTTGCCAATGGTGCCAATGATAATTTCAAGGGTGTGGCGACCCTTTATGGCAGCAATGCCGCCAGCTATCGAAGCGCGCTGGCGCTGGCAACGGTTGCGACATTGGCAGGCTCAATTACCTCGGTATTTCTGGCTGAAGGGCTCATTAAAGCCTTTTCGGGTAAAGGCCTGGTGCCGGATTCTGTCGCCGCCTCGCAAAGTTTCTTGCTGGCTGTAGCTCTTGGCGCGGCGCTAACCGTGATGCTGGCAACAAGACTTGGATTTCCGATTTCGACGACGCATGCGTTGACGGGTGCCTTGGTTGGTGCGGGTTTCATCGCTGCGGGCGATACGCTTAATCTCGCACAGCTAGGCACCGTGTTTTTTCTGCCGCTACTCGTCAGCCCCGCACTGGCGGTTCTCATTGCCATGCCATTTTATGCGGCTGCCTCAAAAGGCGTGAAGCTTTTTGGTATCGAGAGGGAAAGCTGTATTTGCGTTGGGCCGCGCCAGTTTGTGCCAGTGAGCACCATGGCGAGCACCATGGCCAGTGCGGGCTGCAGCGATGCGGGTTGCGTCATATCCGCAGGCATTGAGTTGTCTGTGGGCAGCAGTTCCGGGTGCGTGACCAAGTACCGGGGCAATGTTCTAGGTTTAACCGCCCAAGGGCTTGTTGATGTCCTGCATTATTGTTCGGCCGCCGCCGTCAGTTTTGCACGCGGCCTCAATGATACGCCGAAAATTGCAGGTCTCTTACTTATGGTGCAGGCGCTCGATATCAAACTCAGCATGATAGCGTTAGCCGCCGCCATGGCTCTGGGCGGTCTTGTTGCGGCCCGGCGTGTGGCCGAAACCATGAGCAAAAAAATATCGACGATGAACGATGGACAGGCCTTGTCGGCTAATCTCGTCACAGCGGCTCTGGTCATCGGAGCAAGCCGGTATGGCTTTCCCGTGTCAACCACGCATGTCTCGGTCGGAGCTATATCGGGTGCGGGCATCGTCAATGGCACGTTGCAAGGTAGCGTCTTGGCGTCAATTCTGCTCTCATGGGTGCTCACACTTCCGCTAGCAGCTGTTGCGGCCGGGCTCCTAATGTGGTTTCAAAATCAAATTGTTTGACGGATTGATGCAAGAGGACGCCGATGTATCACACAACGACGCACGATGTTTACAAGGAAGCGGCGCTGAACCCCGATAAAGGGTTGTGTTGCACAACGACGCCGATTTGGCAGCTTCCCGATCTCAAGATTCCGCAAACCATGCTGGATATGAATTACGGCTGCGGCTCGACCGTAAATCCGCGCGATCTGACGGCCAACCCATCGATCCTTTACGTCGGCGTTGGCGGCGGCATGGAAGTGCTTCAGTTCGCTTATTTCAGCCGGCGGGCGGGCGCCATCATCGGCCTCGATGTGGTCGACGAAATGATGCAGGCCTGCCAGCGCAACCTCAAGGAGGCCGAACAACAGAACGCCTGGTTCAAATCGGATTTCGTCGATTTGCGAAAAGGCAACGCGCTTGATTTGCCGATCGAAAGCGAAACAATCGATATTGCGGCGCAGAACTGCCTGTTCAACATTTTTCATGATGACGATTTGAAACGCGCGCTCGGCGAAATGTACCGGGTGTTGAAGCCGCGCGGCCGTCTCATACTGTCGGACCCCGTGTGCGACGCGGATATGCCGGAAGCTCTCAAGGCAGATGAACGCCTGCGAGCCATGTGTCTGACGGGGGCCATTCCGCTCCAGGACTACATCAAGCGGCTAACCGATCTCGGGTTTGGCACGATTGAAGTGCGTGCGAAGCGGCCCTATCGCGTTCTGTCGCCCCGCCACTACGCAACAGACCGCCTCATCCCGATTGAAAGCGTTGAAATCTGCGCCATCAAAGATCCGATGCCGAATGACGGGCCCTGCGTCTTTACAGGCCGCACGGCTATCTACTTCGGTGGTGATGACTTCTTCAACGACGGCAAAGGTCACACTCTAGGGCAGAATCAACCGCTTGCTGTGTGCGATAAGACTGCGGGCGCGCTTACAAAGCTCGGCCGCGACGATTTATGGATCTCGCCCGCAACCTATTTCTATGATGGCGGTGGATGTTGTTAAGTTTGAGCGGGCGATCCGCCTGCGCTAAAGCTCCGGCGGGACAACCGCCTCCTGCACCGATTGCTTTTCGCCGATTGCGCTATTCCCATCCCGCCGAAGCCGCGGCGGATGGAGCGGGCGAAGGGAATCGAACCCTCGTATGCAGCTTGGGAAGCTGCCGTTCTACCATTGAACTACGCCCGCGCACCAATTCGTCTATCATAGGTGTGCCACCACGAAAAGCGGCCCCTCACGGGCGACGGAGGTTTGTTTGACGGTTCATACTGAAATCAAACCTGGGTCCGTGCCGGCTGGTAAGTTCACCGATCCCGATTGGACCGCCAAGGGCGAGAAGCGGGCAAGCGTCGGGTTGGACCGCTTGAAAACGCTTTGGATCAATACCGGTTCGCTTTGCAACATCACATGCCGCAACTGCTATATCGAGTCGAGCCCCTCGAATGATCGCTTAGAGTACATTACAGCGGCTGAGGCAGCGGCTTATTTTGATGAAGCCAAAGCGCTAGGCACGCGGGAGATTGGCTTTACAGGCGGCGAACCATTTCTCAATCCAGAATTTCCGGAGATGCTGAGCGACGCCTTGGCACGCGGCTTTGAAGTGCTCGTGCTGACCAACGCCATGCTGCCGATGCAACGCCCGCATATCAAAAAGAGCCTGATCGAATTGAATGGACTCTATGGCAGCCGGCTCACCGTTCGCGTGAGCCTCGATCATTACACCAAAGTTTTGCACGAGATAGAGAGGGGGCCGGACACTTTCGAGCGAACGCTTGCTGGGATCGATTGGCTTTCGGCAAATGCCTTCAACATCGCCATCGCCGGGCGTATGTGTTGGGACGAAGCGGAAGACTCCGAGCGCCAAGGTTATGGAAACCTCATCTCGGAACGCAATTGGCCGGTTGATTGCTTGAACCACAAGCAGCTCGTACTCTTCCCCGAAATGGATCAAGGCTACGATGGGCCGGAAATCACGACTCGATGCTGGAGTATTCTGAATAAGAGCCCGAGCGACATGATGTGTGCTTCGTCGCGCATGGTCGTGAAACGCAAAGGCGCTGAGCGGCCCGTCGTGCTGCCATGCACGCTACTGCCCTATGATCCGGCCTTCGAAATGGGTGAAACGCTTGATGTAGCAAGCCGCGCCAACGGCCCCATGTTTGATCGCGGATCTGTCAAGCTCTGTCACAAGAATTGCGCCAAGTTTTGTGTGCTGGGTGGCGGCAGTTGTTCATAAAAACAAAAACCCCGGACCTTTCGATCCGGGGCTCATTGCCAAAGACGCGAGTGCTTAGCGCTTTGCCAGCAGGTCGCGAATTTCCTTGAGGTACGTTTCTGTTGGCGGCGGTGCGGCAGGAGCTGCAGCAGGAGCCGGCTTTTTCATGGAGTTGAGGGCCTTGACCAGCAAGAAGATGGCCATGGCTGTGATCAGAAACTTGATGATGGCGTTGAGGAACAGGCCGTACTTGATCAGTACCGGTTCGCCGCCCGTCGGGAGGCCGACCGCGAGGGTCGAGAAGTCGACGCCCGCCATAAGGAAGCCGATGGGAGGCATGACGATGTTGTCGACGAGTGTCGATACGATCGGCGCGAATGCAGCGCCCATAATCACGCCGACGGCGAGATCGAGGACATTGCCTTTCATTGCAAAGTCTTTGAATTCTTGAAGCATGCTCATTGCAGTTGGTCCTTCCCCTGTTTCGATACCGCGCAGCCACGGGTGCTGGGCGGTTGGTACTCGAGCCGGCTATGAACGCGGCACGGAGCCGGAGTCACACCCTCACGTTGAGAATTGCTGGCCGCAAGCGAGCAATTCGCGGCAAAATTTAGGGGAAATCCGCCGTAAGAGCAATCTAAGCTAGCCCAGCAATACAGTTATCCAGGTTGGACAAAGGTGGCAAAAATTGCGCATAGTCGCGCCATGAACTGAGGTTAACTTTGGTTTACGGACCTCATAAGCCGAATTTTCAACCGAAGGCGAGCAATGGAACGCAAAGAACGAAAGCCCTACTGGCGGTCGACGAAATGGCAGCTACTGGCGAGTCTCATACCTTTTCTCGCGGTCATGGTCGTATTGCCCCTATATGCCGAGCAATTGAATTCCAGCCGTTTCTTGGGATTTCCTTTGGGCTATTTCCTCTCCGCGCACGGATTTTTCCTTGTTGCCGTCGTGACTGTCGCCAGTTACGTCAACCGGCAGAATGCCATCGACCACTGGCATGGCGCGCACGAAGACAATTGAGGTAGAGCGCGAAGGTTCATTCTCATCATGTCATTCTCTACGCACGCCAGAATGGTCAACCCCAGGCTTGGGACCTACTTCAGCATCTTTGCTGCATTGTTCTCTGCTCTGTTTTTGTTGTCGCTGATATCGGAAGCTTTGAACATTGAAGACCGCTGGCTGCGGCTCGTGCTGTTTGCCGGCCCGCTTATCCTTTATGCAGCAATCGGCATTGCCGTTGCGACCAGCGATCCGCTTGAGTATTTCGCGGCTGGCCGGCGTGTGCCGGCCGGATATACAGGATTGCTTCTAGCAATTACGGCATCAGGGGCTACGTTTCTGGTGTGTGGGACCGGCGTTTTCTTTGTGTCCGGTTTCGATGCGCTCGTTCTCATGATCGGAGGACTGACTGGGTTTGTCGTGATGGCCAGCGTGCTCGCGCCCTTCTACCGGAAATTTGGGGCCTATACAGTGCCGAGCTATTTGGGCCGGCGTTTTGAAAGCAAGGCTCTGCGAATTGTCGCTGCGATGGTGGTTGCCGTTCCCATGCTGCTCGTACTTGCAGCGGAACTGCGCCTCGGGGCGGCATCAGCGTCAAAGCTAACGGGACTTGATCAAGGTGTTGCAACGATGACTCTCGTCGCGGTCTTGGCCGTGACACTAGCGCCCGGCGGCAAACGAGGCTTCACGTGGGCCGGCGTCGCACAAGGCGTTGCCGTGCTTCTCGCCCTGGCTGTCTGCGTTGCAACGGTTTCGACGATCGTGACGAGTTTGCCGGTTCCGCAACTGACGCATGGCCCATTAGTGCGCGGGCTCGTGTGGCATGAGGCTAACAACGGGCTTCAAACAGTCAGCACGTGGCCGCTTGCTTTCGGATTGCCTGGAGAGGGACTGCATCGCCTGACGAAGCCATATACCGCGCCATTTGGAGCCGTTGGTCCGGTTGCCTTCACGTTAGGTGCAATTATGATTGCCGCCGGAATTGCTTCCGCTCCGTGGCTTCTGCCGCGCGTTGCGGCGACCCCCGGCGTTTACGAAGCCAGAAAGTCCCTCGGTTGGGCCACCGTGCTGTTCGGCATTACAATGCTGACTGTTTCTTCGGCCGCCGTTTTTATGCGCGACTACGTTTTGGATCTTGTCATAACTCAACGCGGCGATGATTTGCCGAAATGGGTGGCCGACATCTCCGCATTCGGCTTTGCTACAGTTGCTCAAGGCACCGGAGATTTCGGATACCAATCGTTGAGTTTTGATCGTGACTCGGTGTTATTCGCCTTGCCATTGGCTGCAGGCCTACCCAAGGCCTACGTCTACTTGGCCATGGCTGGTGCGATTGCGGCAACTCTTATTGCGGCAGGCGCGACGGCCATATCGCTAGCGGCCGTTCTCGGCGAAGATGTTGTGCAAGGATTGACTTGGGATCCAGCCACTGCACAAAATCGAGTTTGGATTGTTCGCGGCTTTGTTGTGATCGCGGCTTTGTGTGGTTCGTTTTTGGTTTCCTTAGCGCCAACGGATCCGCTGCAACTTGTGCTTTGGGCGCTTGGATTGACGGGCGCCAGTCTCTTCCCTGTTCTTGCATTGTCAATTTGGTGGAAGCGCCTGACAAGGGGCGGTGCAATAGTTGGCATTGTATGCGGCTTCGCAACGGCTTCGCTGGCAATATTTGCTGCTGAAGCCGGTGCCATTTCAATGCCGAGCGCAATAGCGGGAATCGCCGGATTGCCCATTTCGGCCATCATGGCCATGATGGTCTCTTCGTTCGTCCCCGAGACCAGCCGCCATGACTTGGAAGTCGTGCGTGATATTCGAGTTCCGGGTGGTGAGATCATTTATGATCGCGAGATGCGCCGCCTTCAGATCAGGAAGCAAACCCGTTCCTGAAGCCCCCCATTCCTGAAGTCTAAGAGGCGGTGTAAATCTTCGTTTTTGAGGTCTGCAAGGACATGGCGGAACGCGACCGGCGACGATTATTTCCTGCACTCAGCGCATATCGGGAACATTGCTTGAATGTCAGTGGCGGCCATACCCTCCACATCGAGGAATGCGGTAACCCGCGCGGACTGCCGGTGCTCGTGGTACATGGCGGGCCGGGCGGCGGCACGAACCCGGCAATGCGCCGTTTCCACGACCCCAATCGATACCGCATTATTCTTTTTGACCAACGTGGGTGCGGGCGCTCAACGCCAAATGCGTCGCTGGACGACAATACAACGGCCGATCTGATTGCGGATATGGAAAACATTCGCGAGCTACTCGGGATTAGGCGTTGGCAGCTGTTTGGCGGATCGTGGGGATCAACACTGTCGCTTGCGTATGCTCAGGCACATCCTGACCGCGTCACGGGTCTCATTTTGCGCGGCATTTTTCTTGTGACGCGGGCGGAGCTGCAATGGTTCTACCAGGATGGGTGCAGCTGGATATATCCTGAAGCCTTCGCTGAGTTTCAACGGCCCATTCCAGTCGCGGAGCGCGGCGATCTGATTGCTGCTTACCATCGCCGCTTGGTTGGATCCGATCCCGGACTTCAGCTCGAGGCGGCGCGTGCTTGGAGCAAGTGGGAAGGTGCCACGCTGTCACTTCTGCCAGATGCCAGTCGCGTCGAACGGTTTGGCGCGGACAGCTACGCACTCGCTTTTGCACGCATAGAAAGCCACTATTTCGTCAATGGCGGATTTCTTCCCAGAGATGGTGAGCTGCTCCTTGAGGCCAAGCGACTAGCCGGCATACCCGGCATAATTGTTCATGGCCGGTATGATGTGGTGACGCCGGTGCAAAGCGCCTTCGCACTGCATGCCGCCTGGCCCGGGTCTGAGTTGCGTATTGTTTCCGATGCTGGCCATGCCATGACGGAACCTGGAATTGTCGAAGAACTCGTTTCGGCGACGGAGCAGCTTTGCGAAGGAACCATATCCGGGTTGCGGTAGGTTGGGCGGCAATTGTCACAGGGCGCCGCCGTCGCCCGGCTCTTGTTTTTGTGGCGCTGGATCGATCTTCTGCATGCGGTCACGAAATTTTTTGAACATGCGTTCAACGTAGTCGAGAGCTTTATCGACCTCTTCTTCGGTCGGAAGCTGCATTTTATTGTCTGGCGAGTCTGGAGCTTTGCCCGCGCCGTTGGAAGCCGTCGCGTCTTCCAGCGCTTTGATGCGATCTTTTAAAGCGCGGTTCTCAGCTTCGAGCTTGGTGATCTGGCCGGTGATTTCGGCTGCGCGATCCTCAACAGGTTCGCATATCAGCGTGTCGTTTTTGCGCGTGCAAAGTGCCATGGCGCCCGTGTTGCGGTCGAGACGCAAGATGCCGCCTTCGACCGGAGTCATTGTGTAGCGCCCGTCTCTGTCCCCGTCTTTGTCACTGGGGGTTTCTGCATTGGCCGCTACCATGAATAGGGCCAGGCAACCCAAGGCAGCGATGACGAGCCGTCGGAGCATGACTTCTCCTCCATTCTGTTCGACTTAGTAGCGGGAATTTGGGGCTTTGTGTGGTGCCCTTGCAGATGACCGGAAAAGCTCTGGCCGAATCAGTTGGCGGAATTCGGGCTGGATGGCTGAGATGGCGACGCAACTTACGAAGACAAATGCAAAACCATAAGGTATTGATAAATAATTGTAAAAAGACAATTTTTGGCGTGCGGTAAATCCCGCTTAACCCGGCGTTTACTAGCGCCTGCGAGCTTCGTTTCCGAGAGCTTGAGTCGTGCCGCGTCTGGCTTTTGCCTGTTAGCCTGCCCGACGCGCGGAACGGGGGAGTTTATGTCCCTGCTGATCCTCTTCACCCGCATCCGGCATAGCACACAGGTTGGCTTGGCAAGCGAGTAGTGGGCGCTGAGGAACAACGATGTCGAATTCAGACTGGCACCAACGCGTGCGCCAAGAGGCCGAAGCCATTACGGCAGCGGGATCGGAGTCCCAGGAGGGCGCCTGCAAAGCTGGCAATCTCAAAGGTCTTCTGCATGCGATCGTCGACCAGATCTCGGATGCTGACCGCCGGCATTCGGAAACTCTGAGCCTGATGCAAGATCGACTATCGGCAATGGGCCATGACGCGCGACACATGCGCTCGCGCGTTCCCGATAGTTTCCAGCCCGCCTTTGAGCGAATTGAAGCAGGGATGTCGGAGTTGGCGTCCCGTATTGCGGATGTGAACCTTCCGCATCAGAAAAATGAAACACGCACGGAGCAAGAAGCGGTCGAAGCCAGTGTGGGCTCTCCAGCTGCGCAACATTACCCGCCCCAAACGGCAACTCAGTCTTCAGCACCGGTTTCGCCGGCCGCAGCCGAGCCACCCATGGCTCTGCGCAGCGCACTTGATCACAACCAGCAAACTCAGTCACGCAAGCGCGATGAGGAAGTTCATCGGGGATATGCCGGCGTCGATACGTTCGACGTCATCGAAAGTTTGCCTGGGAATGTCACAGATCCGTGGGATCGCGACTCGGCCGAGGCGCTCGCCGGCCTGTACGACCCCGTCGATAGATCTTTCAAATCCGAGAGCCCGGCGTCTGCGCCTGAACCTGAAGCGCCGCACGCATATCAAGCTGCAGCTGCCTTTCCGGCGGCACCGGTTGCACCCGGAACAGCGGATCACGCTTGGTTTGAATCACGCTTTTCCGAGATTGCTTCACATATCGATCGCGCACTTGCCGATGTGAGACCCGATGAATTGTTTTTCGCCATAGGTCAGCGGCTGGATCAGTTCGAACGCCAGTTTGGTCAGGCCTTCGAAAACGTTGCGACGCGTGGTGATGTCGAATCCGTCCGGTTGATAGAAGCCCACATGAGTGAGCTTGTCGGACATCTTGAAAATACCAATTCTCAACTGGCTCGGCTCGATGCTCTGGAAAACCAGATCGCGGGTATAGCGGAAAAGCTTGAAGACGTGCATCGGGCCGCGCTTGGCGGCGCACCAAACGATGACTTTGCTGCAGGCCACGAGGCCGTCGACGTCGCAGCGATTGCCAAAGCAGCCGCTCGCGAAGCAGCATCACATTTCGCGGCCATGCCGCAAACCGCACAGCCGGGCCTTGACGTCGACGAAATGCGCTCGCTCTTTGAGCGCACCATGTCTGAAGTCCGGCTCGGCGATGAGAACACGACCGTTCTGCTCGACACGTTGCAGCAGGCTATGATTCGCTTGTTGGATCGCGTTGATGCTATTGAACTCAATCAGCACAGAAGCGCTCAAATGCCGCCCCAGGCGCCCGCGCACAACTACGTGCCTGATAACTATGTGCCCGAGCACCTGCGCTTCAACGCCGATCCCGGCCGGTCGCCTCAGTACGAACCGGAATCCCAGGCCGAGCTTGATGCCGCTGTTGCAGCGGTCGCGAGTGCCAAGTCGAACGCATCGCCGTTCCAGCATGCGCCAGGTAACGACTACGAATTCGCCGACGAATTCGCGCCGCAGGACGTGCGTGGATCTCCGGCGCAACCATCGCAGCAACAATCAGCTCCCGCTCGCTCGGCTGACAAATTGCGGCAGGATTTCATAGCTGACGCGCGCCGTGCCAAGATGCGTCTCGCCAACGAGAATGCCGGCCAGTCTGATGAGATCATAATCACTAAGCCTGACGACTCTGACGCACCCAAGGCTGCAAAAATGCCCGCAAAGGCGAGCGCTAAAGGGGCTGCAACCGTTACTAAGCCTGCGAAGGAAGCGTCTGGCTCTGCGCTTTCGCCGCGCGTCGTTGCGCTTGGGCTGGCACTTGCTGTTGTAGGTGGTGCTTGGTTCTTTATGCCGGGCTTTAGCTCGAAGCGAGCCACGATAGCGGGTACCGCTAAGAATTCGACATTAGTATCCAAAGAGACAGGATCGAAAGCGGCCGCCGCGAGTGCAGCAGACAAAGCAAAAGCAATCGACGGCGAGGCTCAGGCGCCGGGCGCAAAGCCATCAATGGCACCACCGCCGGACGCCGACTTTGCACCGCAGTCAAATCCTGAAAAGGCCCCTGCCGAACTCAACCTGCATTCGACTACATTTGGCCAAATCGTGCCCGGCGAGTCGCCAATGGGCAGTGCGAGTGTGCCGATGCAGGGTATTACGGTCTCAACCGATCAACACGTGGAAGCTGCCGATATTGAACGCGCCCGCCGCCAGCATGCAATGGCGAGCGTATCGTCCAATCTCGGCTTGGCAGCCGGAGAAATGATCGCTTCGACGCAGGCGGCGCTCGCTCCGGACACGACAGAGGCTGCGACAGCGCAACCCGCAGCACCACAAGTTGCCGCCCGTACGCCAAATGGGCCGCTTGATATGCCACCAGCGACCGTTGGACCGCTTTCGCTTCGCCTCGCTGCTGCCAATGGCGATCCATCCGCCGAATTTGAGGTGGGCGCACAACTCGCCGAAGGCAAAGGTACGACGCAGAATTTTAAGGATGCAGCGAAGTGGTATCAGCGTTCGGCATCCAAGGGATTTGTTCAAGCGCAATACCGGCTCGGCACACTTTATGAACGCGGACTGGGCGTGAAAGCGGATCAGCCGCGCGCCGAAGACTGGTATATGCGTGCGGCCGAACAAGGCAACGTCAAGGCCATGCATAATCTTGCGGTTCTTAGCGCCAATAAGCGCGGAGGTTCTCCCGACTACGCAAGGTCTGCAAGCTGGTTCAGCAAAGCCGCGGAGTATGGCTTAGCCGACAGCCAGTTCAATCTTGCCGTTCTCTACGAAAATGGCTTGGGCGTCCCCGAGGATCTCAAATTGGCTTACAAGTGGCTCAGCCTGGCCGCCCGCAGTGGCGACAAGGAAGCAGTTCGCCGCCGCGATATCTTGAAGGGGAAGCTTCCGGCGGCCGATTTAAGCGCGGCCGAGGGGTTTGTTGCGACCTATAAAGCGGCGACTATCGATAAGATGGCGAACGACGCTCGCACAGCTGGCGAAGCCTGGAAGCACGGTCCAAGTGGCGGAGACAACGGCTAACGTCACCCTGTTCGACTTAAGCCAGATGACTTGTTAAAGCGGCCCGTCTTGCGACGCTGGCCGCTTTTTCTGTTCGGGACGGGCGAACACGGCTATAGGCGGGCTTGAGATCGGCCGTCAGATGATGTCCGATGGTCGCGATTTCCCGCAGAGGCCGTTCCCTACGCCCGAACAGACAACACGGACCGCTTAATGCACGTCTACCTGCCGATTGCAGAAATGTCGGTGAATGTCCTCATTTATCTGGGGCTGGGAGCGGCGGTCGGCTTTCTTTCGGGATTGTTCGGTATCGGCGGCGGATTTCTACTGACCCCCCTACTGATCTTTCTTGGGGTGCCGCCAGCCGTAGCGGTCGGGACCGGCGGGGCCCATATCGTCGCGTCGTCCGTATCGGGCGCGGTGACGCAATACCGGCGCAACAATGTTGACGTGAAGATGGGTCTGGTGATGTGCCTTGGCGGCGTTATCGGCTCGGTGATCGGCGTCGAAATTGTACGCATTCTGCGCAAAGCCGGGCACCTGGATCTCGTTATTTCGCTGACCTATGTCACATTTCTCGGCGTGATCGGCACATTGATGATGGTTGAGAGCTTGAACGCGTGGCGCAAGACAAAGGCCGGAGCCGCGCCATCGCAACGCAAATCCGGTCAGCACAGCTGGGTCGATGGTCTCCCACTCAAGATGCGGTTTCACCGCTCGAAACTCTACATCAGTGCCATACCGCCGGCCTTCATCGGCATGTTTGTGGGATTTCTGGCAGCGATCATGGGTATTGGCGGCGGTTTTGTCGTCATTCCCGCAATGATCTATTTGTTGCGCATGTCGACCAGCGTTGTTGTCGGCACGTCGCTGTTTCAGATCGTCTTTGTGGCGGCCGTAACAACTGTGCTGCACGCATATCAAAACCAAACGGTGGATGTCATTCTTGCCGCGCTGCTGATGTTTGGCGGCGTCCTCGGTGCGCAGATCGGCGCCATTGCCGGAGAAAAGCTCAAAGGCGAGCAGTTGCGCTTGCTCTTGGCGGCGCTCGTCTTAGCCGTGTGTCTCAGAATGGGTTACGATCTCGTGGCTTTGCCAAATGACCTCTTTTCTTTCGGTGGATTGGGAAGGATGTGACGATGCGCTCAATCCGCCCTCGCGTTTTCATTGCCGCTTGCCTCTTAGCGATGGCACCGGTTACAGCGGCGCAATCTGTCAAGGAAACGGTCGAAGCGGACGTATCGACGCGAAGCGTTGCCATAACGTCGAGTTTTGTCGGCACGGAAATCCTGATTTTCGGCACGGTCGAAAATAGCCGGGCACCGAGCGCAGAGGCCGGGACCTATGATGTCGTTGTGGTCGTAGAAGGAACTCCGGGACCAGCGATTGTGCGCAAGAAAGCCAATTTCGCTGGTCTTTGGATCAACAACAGAAAGGTACGATTCGCATCGTTTCCAAGTTATTACGCCATCGCCTCGACACGCCCGGTTGAGGAAATTGCAGAGAAAGACGTTCGCGATGCCCTGCAGATTGGCTTTTCTCATGTGCGCATGGTGCCGTCGGGCGGCATGAGCTCGACGCCACGCGATGAGACGGATGCCAACGATTTCCGTTCTGCCGTCATCCGGTTGAAGCAGCGTGAACGGCTCTACGTCACGGCCGACTATGGCGTAACATTCATTGGCCGCAGTCTGTTTCGCTCAACGATTTCACTACCGCCGAATGTGCCGGTCGGTCCGTTGACGACACGGCTCTATCTCTTCAAGGATGGACAGCTCTTGAGTCAGTACAAGAGCCTTGTCAATCTTGAGAGAACGGGTCTCGAGCGCTTCTTACATGATGCTGCCTATAATTGGCCGCTGCTCTACGGGATGGCAACGGTCTTGATGGCAACTCTTGCAGGATTGGCAGCTGCATTCGCGTTCCGGCGGGCAACGCACTAAGTTGGCTAGTCTTCGCGTAGCAAGCGCGTCGCAACGGGATAGAGGCCTTCTTGGCCGAGCATCCATACCGACATGCCATCATTGCCAAAAATCGGCTGAAAGGCATCGTCCAGAATATTCAGTCCGCCCGTGAAAGCGCCGAAGGCCGGTAGTACAAGGCGCCGGCCATTGCTGACAAAACACGGCCGGCGGATCGCGGTGCCGTGCATGACGACACGGGCGGCGGGATGCAGATGTCCCGCGATCTCGTGCGTCATAGCGCTCGGGCTTGGGGCATGCCGCAAGCGGATACCCTCGACGGAAATTTCGGGCGCAGCGTGACCGCCAAGTATGGCTTCGATTTCGGGGTCATGGTTCCCCGTGATCCAGATCCATTCACGGTCGTCTTGTAACATCCTCAGAGTTTGGAGGTCTGCGGATGCAATGCGCTGCGTTGCGGCCTTATCGTGAAAACTGTCGCCGAGCGCGATGATCGTTGCCGCATTGTAAGTGTCAATCGCATCCACCAGTTTCGATAACGTCTCGGACGTGTCGTAGGGCGGAAGCATCTGGCCCTTGGCGGCAAAAGAAGAGCCTTTCTCCAAGTGTAGATCGGCGACGATGAGCGCGTTCTCGGAAGGCCAAAAAAGTGCGCCTGACATGTGCGCGCGAAATGCCTTGCCGCAAATTGAGACGGGGCTATCCGAGAAATCCGAAAGACCTAAACGCTCGGGCGTCAATCCCACCATTTTCAGTTCCTCTCCGTCGCTTCCCTAATCAGCAATTCAGCCGCTTCCCGCAGCAATCCCTCGCCGCTGCCCGAGACTTGTTCCTTGCCGATTTCGAGCAGGATCGGAACCGAGAGTGGGGACGCACGGCTCAACGGTTGATGCCTGATTCGCCCTTTTATGCGGCCGAGAAAATCGCTTAAGCGCCGAATGTCGAGCAAGCCTGTTGCGGCATCGGCCCAGGCAGCCTCGAGCAGAATGTGGCCGGGGTCGTGGCGCCGCAGCACATCGTAGATGAGATCAGTCGACATCGTGACCTGGCGTCCGGACTTTACCTTGCCCGGATGGCGCCGCTCGATGAGGCCAGCGATGACCGCCGCCATTCGGAATGTTCGCTTCATCAAACTGCTTTCGGCGAGCCAAGCATCGAGATCGTCGCCGAGCATGTCTTCGTCGAAAAGTTGATCAAGTGGCAGTTCGTCCCTTTCAATCATCGCAGATAGATCGCCGCGGCCCCAAACCGAGAGTCCATAATCGTTGGCGACGAAGCCGAGCGGTTGGGCACCTGCGCGCTCAAGCCGCCGCGTCAGCAGCATCCCGAGCGTCTGATGTGCCAGCCGGCCCTCGAAGGGATAGGCGACGAGGTAGTGGCGGGAGCTGCGCGGGAATGTTTCGACGAGGACGTCCTGGCGGCCGGGAATGAGGGAATATCGCTTCTGCAATTTCAACCAATTTGAAACGGGTTTTGGCAACTGGGTCCAAGTCTTGGGATCGCTCAACATGGCGCGGACACGTTCGGCCAAGTGTGTAGAAAGTGGGAATTTCCCGCCCGAGTAGCTTGGAATCATCGGATCGGGCGACGAGGATCGGGACGCGAAAATATCAGTGTCGCGCAGTCCTTCGAAGCGCAGTATCTGGCCGGCAAATACAAACGTCGCGCCTGGCGGAAGCTGTTCGGCAAAATATTCGTCGATTTCGCCGAGCACGCGGCCACCCTGTAGCGACAGGTTCGTGGTGCTTCGGCGCGGCTTACCCGATATCAGCCGTACTTTGAGCATCGGTGTATCGACGATGGTTCCGGCGTTCAGGCGGTATTGCTGGGCGATTTTCGGATTGGCAATGCGGAGTTTTCCGTCCTCTGCCGGTTTGAGTTTGGCGAAGCGGTCGTAACTTTTCAGCGCGTAGCCGCCGGTAGAGACGAAGTCGACGATGCGGTCGAATTCAGAGCGGGTTAGGTTGGCGTATGGCAGAGCGCTGCGCACTTCGCGATAGAGCGCCTCCGGCAGAAACGGTGCCTGACACGCCATGCCAAGGACGTGCTGGGCTAGAACGTCGAGTGAGCCGGAGCGTGACAGCGTCACATCCTGGGCACCAGCTTCCGCCGCCTGCAGCGCGGCGCGGCACTCAAGTACCTCGAAGCGATTGCCGGGAACGAGGATGGCTTTTGACGGTTCGTCGAGCCGGTGATTGGAGCGGCCGATACGCTGCAATAGCCTGCTTGCGCCTTTAGGCGCGCCGATGTGGATCACGAGATCGACGTCGCCCCAGTCGATGCCAAGGTCGAGCGTTGAGGTTGCGACCACGGCTCGGATTTTTCCTGAAGCCATCGCGGCTTCGACCTTCTTACGCTGGGCCAAATCGAGCGAGCCGTGGTGTAAAGCAATCGGCAGGTTATCGCCGTTGATGCGCCAGAGCTCTTGAAAAGCGTACTCCGCTTGCATGCGTGTGTTGACGAATAGGATTGTGAGTCGATGGCCTGCGATCTGGCGGTAGATGTCTTGGATGGCATACGACGCCGTATGACCTGACCATGGCACCTCGCTTTCTGCTTCAAGAATTGTAATGCGCGGGGCCGCTCCGCCTTTGACCTCGACAACATCAGAAAGTGAAATGGAGTGTTCCGGTTGCGCCTGCTCCATGAGATAGGCGCGCAATTCGGTTGGCCTCGCGACGGTGGCCGATAGACCGATCGTCATCAGCGACGGCGCGTGTTGGCGCAGGCGGGCGAGATCGAGTGCCAGAAGATCGCCGCGCTTGGAGGCAGCAAGCGCGTGCAATTCGTCGAGGATGATGGTGTCGAGATCGGCAAAGAGAATGGGCGCATCCGGGTGGCTGAGGAGCAGCGCGATCTGTTCGGGGGTGGTCAGCAAGATTTGCGGCGGTTTGGTGCGCTGACGTTGCCGGCGTGCGGCAGTCGTATCGCCAGAGCGGGTTTCGGTGGTGATCTTCAGCCCAAGCTCGGCAATGGGCGCGATGAGATTACGAGCGACGTCGGTCGCGAGCGCTTTGAGAGGTGAGATATAGAGCGTTCTAAGTCCGGCGCCAGCCTTGGGGAGTTTGGCGCCGGAAAGCCGGATCAGGCTTGGCAAAAATCCAGCCAGCGTCTTGCCGGCGCCGGTCGGCGCGATGAGGAGCGTCGAGCGGCGCGCAACGGATGCTTCAATCAGCGCAACTTGATGTGGCCTTGGCTGCCAACCACGACTGGCAAACCATGCAGCGAACACGGGCGGCAGATGTGCTTCAGTAGCCTTACATGACGGCCTTTGACGCGGGTTTGGCCGTTTCGCTGTCATACTGGATCAATTGATCTTTCGTTCTGCTTGGCTTTCATGCCTTGATCTACAATATGATGGCGATCAAGCGTTGAGTCACGGACTGATGCCTATTGAGCTCGCAACGCGCCTCACGAAGGAGACGGCATGGATTTACGAGGATTTCTTGGCGGTCACCCGTTTTCGGTGTTCATCCGGTTGGCGCTGATTTCAATCGTTGTCGGCTTACTCCTGTCTGTCTTCGGCATCACGCCGCGCAACTTCTTCCACACGCTCGATCAGCTGGCACGCTATGTCTATGACATGGGCTTCGGGGCGATCGAATGGATCCTCCAGTACATGGTGCTTGGTGCCATGATCGTCATACCTATTTGGCTGATAGCACGGCTTCTGCGTGCCGACCGGACGCGTCCCGATTGAACGGAACTAGGCGAGGCACCGCGCAGCCCAATCGGCAGCCTTTGTTCCTCGAAGGTCCGCGAGGCTCTTGGCGCCAGCGCGACGGACCACTTCGGCAAGGTGCGATTTTATGCTCCCGATAAGACCCGGACCTTCATAGATCAGCCCCGTGTAGAGCTGAAGCAGCGTGGCGCCGGCCTCGATTTTTATGCGCGCCGCCGCAGGGCTGTCGATTCCGCCGATGCCGATGAGGGGTACCTTGCCGCCTGTTTCCTGGTAGACGCGCGCGAGCATGATCGTTGAGCGCGTGAAGGCCGGGCGGCCGGACAGACCACCCGATTCTTTGGCGTGTGGATCGGTCAAGCCATCGCGTGCGAGGGTCGTGTTCGAAACGGCGATGCCGTCGACGTTGTGGGCGACAAGACGCGCCGCGATGGGAGCGATGTCGTCTTCGGCGATATCCGGCGCGATTTTAACAATGATGGGCCGTTTGGGTCCGCCTTTGGCAACGATTGCCGCGCGGGCCGCCATGACACGTGACAGCAGCTCATCGAGCGCAGCCGGGGTCTGAAGATCGCGCAACCCCGGAGTGTTGGGCGACGAAATATTTACGGTGAAGTAGCTGGCGACGGCGTTGAAGGTCTCGATCCCGGCAACATAATCCCCGGTGCGATCGGCTGAGTCTTTGTTGGCGCCAATGTTGACGCCGACAATGCCGCCTCGGGCCGCGCGGGCTTGGAGGCGTGCATGTGCTGCGGTATGTCCGCCGTTGTTGAATCCCAGGCGGTTGATAAGGCCGTTGTCGGCTACAAGCCGGAAAACGCGCGGCTTTGCATTTCCGGTTTGAGGCTTGGGTGTCACGGTGCCGATCTCAGCGAACCCGCAGCCCATGCCGATCACGGCGTCGGGCACCCGGGCGTCTTTGTCGTAGCCGGCTGCGATACCAACGGGATTTGGGAAATCGAGGCCGAAGACGCTCTGGCGGAGCAATGGGTCGTCCGGAGCGCCGGGGCGAGGATAAAGGCCGCATTCCAAGGCCTTGAGGGTTGCTTCATGGGCATCTTCAGGCTGCAAGGCGAAGAGTGCGTGGCGGGCGACGTGATAGAGCCCTGTCAACATCGAAACCAGTCCTCTTCCAGAATGACCGCACCTTCGGCCCCAAGCATGAGTGGCCTTTGCCAGAGTGCGGACGCTGTTGGCAAGGGCGTATAGTGATGTGGAAACAAGTCTCCGCCTCGAGATGGCTCCCAACTCAGGGCGTTGCCCAAATCTTTTGTACGATACGCAACCAATAGAAGGCCGTTGCGGCCGGAGAAGTATTTGGCAATCGTTCCAGGTAGTTGGTGTACGGTCGAAAGATGGATGAAGCCGTCTCGGATGTCATCGCTGGACCCGGCAAATGCGCCAAGTTTGCAGGCATCAATCCAGTCGTTTTCTGGCAAGATCTTGAAGACAAGCGCGTCCACCTTCTCTCCGGGAGTGCCGCTATAGGAATTGGACATTGTTCGCGATTCCCTGCCTTGGACCTTAGTCTCTTCGAGGCCAAAAAATGGCGATACCAAAGAAGGTTATATCAAAACGCTAAGATGTGATTTTAGTTTGTGGTGAAAGATTGGGCTCTAGTGTGCCAAAGCAGCATGGTATCAGAATTGCTTCGGCTGATCGTTGCCGAACGAAGCATCGCGCTGGCGGTCAATCTCCCTTCTAGCCTAATTTATGTGAAGCATGGCGTCAGGATTACAATCTTCTTCGTTCTCTCTCGGGGAGCTCTTTTCCGGGCCGTTCCTCTTTAATGTGCCGGTATACCAACGGCCGTATGCTTGGGAACAAGAGCACGCGTCCCAACTCCTCGACAATTTGATCGAGGCGGCTGGTCTGGATGGCGGTGAAGAACCGGATCCTGAATACTTTCTTGGAACGATTCTTCTGATGGATCCAGCCGGCAGCGACGGCTACCAGCTTGGATTGAAGATGCCGCCGCGCGAATTCGACATCGTCGATGGCCAGCAGCGGCTCGTCACGCTTTTGACTATGTTTGCTGTCCTGCGCGATCTGGAGCCCAATGCGTCGTCTGCGCTCACACGCCGTGTAGCGGCAATGATCACCGCGCAGCAAGGCGCGCGATTTTTCAGAACCGAGCGCCGCCGCCTTCATGTCGCCAGTCGCGAACGCAAGTTTTTCGAAAAATTCGTGCTCGACGCAGGGAGTACACTGCTACAGCCTCCGCCGGTCGATCACGACGAGCCTGATTTGCCTCTTATGGAGGTGCGCGATCACTTCGTCTCCGTCTTGAGGGAGCTCACAGCCTCAGAACGCACCCGGCTATTCGAGTACGCAGTGGAACACTGCAGGGCTGTCATCATTCTCAGTCGCGATATCGATAGAGCGCATCGCATGTTCATCATCCTGAACGAGGGTGGAAAGAAACTGCAGCGTAACGATATTTTGAAAGCCGACGTCATTAGCCGCCTGCCAACAACGGAAGTCGAATGGGCCGTTAAAGAGTGGGATGCAGCGAACGCACAGATTGGCGATGAATTTGAAACATTTTTTGGGCACGTGCGGGCCATTTACGGCCATACCCGGCCGCAGATTGTTTCGGGCGTTCGTGCTGTCATTAAAGAAGAGGGCGGGGCCGGACCGTTTCTGCGAAATGCGTTTCTGCCGCTGGCAAATACGTATGCTGTTATGCGGCGCGGGGATGCGTACCCCGACGCTGCGCTGACGGCAAACATGCGCAAGTACCTCACCTATCTCAATCGCCTTCCCGATGGGGACTGGGCACCGGCCGCCATGTTGGCCCTTAAAGATCGCAAGAGCGACCCAAAGCGCACGGAGTATCTTCTTTCGGAGATAGACCGGCTGGCGCATTTGCTGCGCTTGCTATGCCTGGGAACCGGTAAGCGTGTGAGGCGGTTTGCGAATGTCGTTTCGGCCATTCGTGACGGCAGCGCGCTTTATCCCAACCATCCTGTCTTCGCGGTTTCGCGCGATGAGGTGCGCAACATCGCCTTTCATTTGAAAGATCTTCACAAGCGCAACCAGAAGATTTGCAAACTCGTTCTCTTTCGCTTGAGCGATCAAATCGACGGGAAGGTCACGGCGCTGGATCCGGAACACTATACGATTGAGCATGTTCTGCCGCAGCGCCCCCCGCGTACCAGTGATTGGTGCCGCTGGTTTCCGGCTGCGGATATTCGCGGCATTTGCACTGAGAATATCGGTAACTTCGTGCTAATCTCGCCTAAACAGAATGACAAAGCCCGGAATGCGCTTTTCGCGGCCAAGAAACAGATTTATCTTGACCCCGATCCCACTGCGCCGCTGTTAGCCATCACGCGCGAAATGCTTCAGAACGAGGAGTGGCGGCAGTACGATATTGAGGCGCGCGAAGAGAAGTACTTCGAATTGTTGCGCAAGATCTGGCGTGTCGATCTGCCGGAATCCCGAGGGGCTGCTGTAGGTGCTCCCTCAAAGGCCGTCAGACTTTGATCGATTAGCGCTGAAGCCCCACGGCGATGAGTTTGCGCGTTTCCTCTATGCCATAGAGAGCGATGAATGAACCAAAGCGCGGTCCTTGGCTTGATCCAAGCAGCACTTCGTAGATGGTCTGGAACCAGGAGCGCAGTGTTTCCTTCGTGTAGCCGTTAGCTTTACCAGCTTCGAAGACAAGATTCTGTAACTCTTCCGCAGTTGCCGTAGGAGGCGCTGCCGCGAGAAGTGCTTCGAGCCCCTTGAGCGCAGCAGCTTCATCCGCAGTCGGTGCGCGGAACTGCTTCGTGGGTTTCACGAAGTCGTCGTAGTAGCGGATCGCATAACCGGCAAGATGATCGAGGAGGGGATGCTCTTCTGCCGTGGCACCCGGCGCGATGCGGCGGATAAAGCCCCACAGCACGCTTCTGTCGTGTGCGTTCGAGGCTGAGACGAGATTTAAGAGGAGTGCGAACGTGATCGGGAGCTCCGCGGTCGGCGGGTGGCCGGAGTGAATGTGCCATGCAGGATTATCAAGTTTTTGCTTGGCATCTTGATTGGGATAGGCCGAGATGAATTGGAGATATTCGTCGACGGCGCGCGGGATGACGTCGAAGTGCAAGCGCTTGGCCGTGCGAGGTTTCTGAAACATGTAGAGAGATAGGCTCTCGGCTGGGGCATAGGTCAGCCACTCGTCGATCGTCAGGCCGTTGCCCTTGGATTTCGAAATCTTCTGACCCTTGTCGTCCAGGAACAGCTCGTAGACATAATGCAGCGGCGCCGTCCCGCCGAGGATCTCGCAAATGCGATCATAAATGATGGCGTTTGATTGATGATCCTTGCCGAACATTTCGAAGTCGATGCCAAGCGCGGCCCATCGCATGCCGAAATCGGGCTTCCATTGCAGCTTCACGTGACCACCGGTGACCGGAAGCGTGGTGTCGGTGCCATCCTCGTCCGCGAAGGTAATTGTGCCGGCCTTGGCATCGACCTTTTTCATCGGCACGTAGAGAACGCGGCCCGTCGTTGGCGAGATGGGGAGGAACGGGCTGTAAGTAGCCTGACGCTCTTCGCCAAGTGTTGGCAGCATCACCGCCATGATATCGTCGTAGCGTTCGATAGCGCGCAGAAGCATGGTATCGAACTTGCCCGACTTGTAATAGTCGGTGGCGCTGGCGAATTCATAATCGAAACCGAAGGTGTCAAGGAACCGGCGCAGCATCGCGTTGTTATGGTGGCCGAAGCTTTCGTAATTGCCGCCGAAGGGATTTGGCACAACCGTCAGCGGCTTGTGCAGATGTGGTTCGAGGAAGGATTTATCCGGAACGTTGTCTGGGATCTTGCGCATGCCGTCCATGTCGTCGGAGAAGCACAAAAGCCGCGTCTTAATCTTGCCTTCAGTCAGCACTTCAAATGCATGGCGCAACATGGTCGTGCGCGCGACTTCGCCGAAAGTGCCGATGTGCGGCAGCCCCGAGGGTCCGTAGCCCGTCTCAAAAATGACCGTCTTGTCCTTGCCGCCCGGAACCCGCTCGAGGCGTTGCAGGAGGCGCTTTGCCTCTTCGAACGGCCAAGCCTTGCAGTCGGCAGCGGCGGTAAAAAGCGCAGGGTCGATTGTTTGGCGGGTCATGTCTAACTTCATGTTTGATTGAGGATGGTCCGGGCACCGGCTGAGCGGGGCGTATTGCAGCGCACACTAGGTGTGCCCGGGTGGGGCGTCAATCCGATGCCCGGCCTTGTCGCATCATGAATGCGACGACGGCGCTGGCGGCGGCCACTATATTTTCTTTGCGCGTTAAGCCCGAGGCACCTCGTGGGCCGAAATCGTGGTCGCCGTCGGGGAGCCAATGGAGTTGGATGACGGGCGCGAGCGCAAGGGCTTGAACCTCGGTTCGGTTGCCGAAAGGATCGCGTTCACCTTGGACAATGAGGCTTGGACACTTGAGGCGGGCGAGATGCGCTGTTCGAAGGTTCTCAGGCTTTCCAGGCGGGTGGAACGGATAGCCGAGACAAATCAGCCCGCAGATGGTGCGCGCTTTGAAAGCGTCATCGGCGAACATGCTGGCCACACGCCCGCCAAGTGACTTGCCACCAATGAACAAGGCCTGCCCGGCTCGCCGCTGCGCTGAAACGGATTCGAGCACGTGAGCGTATTCCTGTGT
Organism: uncultured Alphaproteobacteria bacterium; assembly: GCA_963764605.1. Lineage (GTDB taxonomy): Bacteria > Pseudomonadota > Alphaproteobacteria > Rhizobiales > Hyphomicrobiaceae > Hyphomicrobium_B. The sequence goes on along the minus strand of CAVXTJ010000007.1, from coordinate 69,281 downwards.
GAGGATTTCGATTTTGGGCGGCGGCCGGCGTGTGCCGCCGGCTCGCCTCTGGACCATGTATGAAAATTCGATCAACGTGAGGCGGATGCCACTTGCGGCAAGTAATCTGGCCGTGTCCGTCATGAATGGCGAATTGATCCCGGCGCCTGCGCCATGGGCGAGGACGAGGTGGTAGGCTGCGTCGTTCGGTCCGGTGTGATGAATGAACGTCATTTGGGTCCGGCTAACGTAGTAGAGATCAGGGTTCTAGGTCAGTGGCACCCGGCACCATCGCATAATACAACTTTGCCAATCGAACGCTGCGGAGTGGTCTCTCAAATGTTTCAATCGGTCAGCGATACCTTCATCCGCTTTTTTGCGTTTGCTGCGGTGTTCGCGGTTATGGCTCTGTTTGAACTGATGAGCCCTAAGCGCCGGCTGACCATGCCGAAAGCGCAGCGTTGGCTGACCAATCTGTCGATTGTTGTCATCGATAGCATTGTCGTGCGCCTGCTGGCCATGGTTGCGGTTCCGGTTGCGGCGGTCGCAGCGGCGGCCTACGCCCAAGCGAACGGCTTTGGTCTGCTGAACGCGCTCGCCTGGCCACAGTGGCTTGAAACAATTCTCGCCATAGCCGTGCTGGATTTTGCGATTTGGCTACAGCATGTTGCTTCGCATAAAATGACGCTGTTTTGGCGGCTGCACCAAATGCATCACGCCGACCCCGATATCGATGTCTCGACCGGCATTCGCTTCCACCCGATCGAGATTGCGATTTCGATGCTATGGAAAGTCGTGGTCGTCTTTGTGCTCGGAGCCTCGCCGTTCGCTGTCTTCCTGTTTGAGATCATTCTGAACGCCGGCGCACTTTTCTCGCATGCCAACGTCCACCTGCCGGGCGGTTTGGATCGGGTTTTGCGTCTCGTGATCGTGACCCCCGACATGCACCGCTCGCATCATTCGGTGCTGCAGCGCGAACACGACAGCAATTACGGCTTCAACTTTTCGATGTGGGACCGAATTTTCGGCACCTATACGGTGGACCCTGAAAAAGGCCATGAAAACATGGTGATAGGTCTAAAGCCCTATCAATCGGCAGCACCAACAAGGCTCACATGGAGCCTATGGCTTCCGTTCCGGCCGCTGCAAAAAGGGAACTGAAGAGTCCCATTTTCGCCTGAGATTGAGGTAAGATATCCCTGATTTGAAATATCGGGGTTCGGAATGCGGGCAAGATCTTTCATTTTGGCGACGGGGATGTTGGTAGGCGGGGCGGCAATCGCTTGGCCCGACGATGTGCTTCCGCTCGCTGCGCGCCTGGTTGCGCCCTTGATTGCTAACACGACCTCCCTTGACCCTTCAGCCGAGGAAGACAACGCCGAAGCCAACTTGCCGGCCTTTGCCCCGGCGGGCGACAAGCTTACTTTCCCCAACAACTTTGGGGCCACGGTACCAGCAGTATCTGCAGACCCGCCGCCCTCCGCGCCGAAGGCAGGCACGGAGCCTGGAACGAGCGGTGGTACGCTCGCGCTCGCGCCGTCCGAGCCTCAGGCCCAACCTGCACAAGGTGCGGTAACGGGCACGCCTGCACCCGTAGCGGCTGTAGATCCTGCGGCAACAAGTGCGCCAGCTCAAGTTATGCCCGTAGTTCCGGATGCCGCCGCACCAGCCGAAGCTAAAGTGGAACCTGTGCAGCCTGTCGCAATTCCGGCAAAAATGTTGTTCGGTGCTGCCAAAGGTCCCTCGCTGCTTCAGGCCCGCGCGATCGGTACGTATTCGCGCGGCTGTCTAGCGGGTGCAATCGCGCTGCCGGTTGATGGTCCGGCTTGGCAAGCGATGCGGTTATCGCGCAATCGCAACTGGGGTCACCCGAAACTCGTGAAGCTCGTCGAGAAATTGGCGACAACTGCCCAAAAAGAGGACAGCTGGCCGGGATTGCTGGTCGGCGATATATCTCAACCGCGCGGCGGTCCGATGCTGACCGGTCATGCGAGTCATCAGCTTGGGCTCGATGCCGACGTTTGGCTGACACCAATGCCAGGCAGGACACTGACCCGGAAAGAACGCGAGGAAATTTCAGCGACTTCAATGTTGGACAAGACCGATCTCGCGGTCGATCCGGCAGTGTTTACGGAGAAGCACGTCAAGCTCATCAAGCGCGCCGCGTCTTTCCCTGATGTTGAGCGCGTGCTCGTGCATCCGGCGATCAAGAAGGCGCTGTGTAAAGCGGCCGGCACGGATCGCGGGTGGCTCGGGAAGGTGCGGCCTATCCAGGGACACTACTACCATTTCCATATCCGTATTGGTTGCCCCGAGGGTTCGGTTGGCTGCGCGCCGCAAAAGCCGACGACTGGCGAGGACGGGTGTGCCAAGGAAGTTGATGAGTGGTTGGCCCGCTTGGCGCCGTCCAAGACGCCGCCACCGCCCAGGCCTCCTGGCTGGAAGCCGCCGCCGCCGAAGCCAGAGATTGCGATCACGCAGTTGCCGCCGGATTGCCGGATGGTTTTGGAGAGTGGCGCTGATGGCGTAACAGTGCCGCCGGAAGCGTTGATTCCAGCGGTGCCGAAGCACGCTTCTAAGATTGCTGGCCGCAAAGGTAAGCTGCTGAAACAGCCGCTGCTGAAGGCGACATTGACGCTACGCCCCGCAAAGGATCGGCGTGCATCGCAGTAGGACGGGCCATCTCTCCACCGCTCGTCAGCCGGGCGCAGGTTCGCTCCTCTTCCGTCATTTGAGTTTCTAAAATGACGGTGGTGCGCCGCGCCGAGGAGGCAAGTGCGTAGAATTCGCGCCATCCTTGAGGTGATCCGGGTTGCAGGTCATGGCGCTCGTTTCCCAAGCGTTCCCAACGGCATGCAGCCAAAGAATGGAGCATGGCTCACCCGACTCGAGCGAAACAGCGGTAGCTGGGCGCCAGCTGCTGTGATCTGAATTCGCACCTGCACGTAGCACATCGAGCCAAAACCAGCAGAACTCACCTGACGAGGGAGACGCGCCGTGACCCCTGCAGAAACAGCTCCAGCCACTGATAATACGAAGGCGCCCGAAGCGGTTTTCCGCTTGATCTACAAAAGCCGGAGCCGGGTTCCGAGCGCCGACCGGGAAACCGAACTTGGAAAAATTTTCAGCGTTGCGCGCCGGAAGAATACGGCGCAGGGCATAACCGGCGCGCTGTTGCTCTATGAAGATTGGTTCGCCCAGACGCTGGAAGGCGAAGAAGGTGCGGTTCGAAAACTCTTCGCGGTGATCGAAAACGATAGCCGGCACAATGACGTTGAGGTGCGCGAACAAGGTGTGGTCGATGCACGCGTGTTTGCGCGCTGGTCCATGGCCAAGGTCGGCGAACATGGCGAACCCGATATTCCGTTGATCGCTTCCAAGACTGGTGTGGCAGAAGCTGCGGCGCGCGGCTCAACGCCAGAACAAGAGCGCGTTCTTGACGTTATGCGGGATTCGACGCGCGGCTACGGCCGCAGTTACTGATCCGATTAACATACACGATGAGCACAAAAAAATTGATGGGCCGAACCTGCGAGAAGTCCGGCCCATCGTTTGTCGCTTCGACGATATGGTACGCAATCAACTGCGAAGCGTGATGCACTCCCAGAGCCTACGCGAAACAAAGCGCTCGAATTGTGCAGTTGAATTGATAACGATTGTCTATGACGTTCATTCCATCGTCCCAGCGACGCGGCTGTGGATAACTCTGAGGTCATGCCTTAAGTCATTGCCGCTGCGAATAAATTGGCAGGCGCGGACGGCGGTTCCGTTACCGATAAGTGCCAACAACCCAGGCCCAACCCGCCTTCGGCCAAAGCGGCACATTCTTTCTTTTGCGGCTGTCCCAAAGGCGGCGTGCGCGACCGAAATGTCCGCATGCTAATGATTTGATAACTCACGCCCGGTAGAGTGTAGCGAATTATTAATTTTGCCGTTGTGGGACAGTGTAGCAATGGGCGCTAAATCACGGATTGGCACGGCGGATGACGCGACCACCCTGCCGGCCTCAGTGCTGGATCAACTTGCTGACGAACGGCGCTGGGCGCAACGCAAGCGCAGCGTGATTGCGGGTAAAATTATCGGCGACCGCCTGCAAGGCTCGGTTGGTTGCGTCGTGCGCGATCTCTCGGCGACGGGCGCGCAACTTGATCTCAAATTCTCCAAAACGAGTGTGATCAGCAGCGTTGGCCAGTTGCCTGATCAGTTTATCTTGGTACTCGAACGGGAGCGCGCTGAGGTTCAGTGCGTGACGGCTTGGCGGCGTGGCGATTCCGCTGGCGTCCGGTTTGTCGGCGGGTTCCGCGCGATGCCCAAGGCGCCTGTGCCGTTGAACCGCAAGAAATAACCGGTCTTCAATCTCGAAGTGTTGCCAGGGTATGACCAGAGTTGATCCTGGCAGACCCGCTTAGGATGCGCGTTGCGCGGCCTTTTTTTGCCAGACACGGCACGCCATGATAGGGGTCTCGTCACGAGATTTGCCCGGCCAGACTTGGCCGATGACCCCGAGGATCCGTAATGCGCTTTGAGCCCGTCTTTGCCAAGCAATCCGCTGCCGCCAACTCCGCCAAATCCGAAGATTTCGGGACCATGCCGGAATGGGACTTGAGCGATCTCTACAAGGGTCCAAAAGACGTCGAGGTCGAGAACGATATTGCCGACGCGAGCAACGACTCGTTGCGCATGAAGGCGCGTTATCAAGGACAGCTAAGCGAGCTTGCCAAAGACGGCGCTAAGCTCGCCGTTGCGGTGAAAGAGTACGAAGCGCTTTCCGATGTCATGGGCAAGCTTGGGTCCTATGCCGGGCTTTACTATGCGCAGAACCAAGCCGACCCGAGCCGCGCGAAATTCTACGGAGACATTTCGGAATCTCTGACCAAGACGTCAACCAACCTCATTTTCTTCGAGCTAGAGTTGAACCAGATCGACGACGCAGTTTTGGCCGAAGCTCTGAAGCATAAGGATTTGAAGCGCTACAAGCCATGGTTCGACGACTTGTTGAAGGAGAAGCCGCATCAGCTGGAAGAAAAACTGGAAACGCTTTTTACCGAAAAGAGCCAGACCGGACGTGCCGCCTGGACGCGCCTTTTCAACGAAACCATGTCGAGCCTGAAGTTCGACGTTGCGGGCGAAGCGGCACCGCTGTCACTCGAGCCAACTCTTAATCTGCTGTCCAGTCCGGACGGGACAAAGCGCAAGGCGGGCGCGGAGGCGTTGTCGAAAACGCTTGGCGCCAACGTGCCGCTCTTTACGCTCATCACCAACACGCTCGCCAAGGACAAGGAAATCTCCGACCGCTGGCGTTACTTCAAGGATGTGGCGGATTCGCGCCACCTCGCGAACCGGGTTGAGGCACCTGTTGTCGATGCGTTGGTTGAAAGCGTGCGCGCTGCCTATCCGCGGCTTTCACATCGCTATTACGCCATGAAGGCGAATTGGCTTGGCGTGGAGAAGCTCAATCACTGGGATCGTAACGCGCCGTTGCCGGAGAAGCCCGAGCGCGTGATCAAATGGCCGGAAGCTGAAAAAATAGTGCTCAACGCTTACGGCAGCTTCGCGCCCGAAATGGCGTCGATTGCGAAAGAGTTTTTTGACAAGAACTGGATCGACGCGCCAGTGAAACCCGGCAAGGCGCCAGGTGCGTTTTCAGCGTCAACCGTGCCGAGCGTGCACCCGTACGTGATGATGAACTATCAGGGCAAACCGCGCGACGTGATGACCCTCGCGCACGAACTTGGCCATGGCGTGCATCAGATGCTGGCGCGCGCGCAGGGGCCGCTGCTGGCGCCGACGCCTTTGACTCTCGCGGAAACGGCGTCGGTCTTCGGTGAAATGCTGACCTTCAAGGCGCTTCTCGCCGAGACGAAAGACAAACGCGAAAAGAAGGCCATGATCGCGTCCAAGGTCGAGGACATGATCAACACGGTCGTGCGCCAGATCGCGTTTTATACCTTCGAGCGCAAGGTGCACGAAGCACGGCGCGCGGGCGAACTGACGGCAGATCAACTCGCGGCGATCTGGTTAGACGTGCAGCGCGAAAGCTTAGGCCCGGCGATTGACTTGAAGCCTGGGTACGAAGTGTTCTGGACCTACATCCCGCACTTCATCCACTCGCCGTTCTACGTCTACGCCTATGCGTTTGGCGATTGCCTCGTGAACTCGCTCTATGGGCTTTATGCCGAAGCGCAGCCGGGGTTTGTGGCCAAGTATTTCGACATGCTGAAGGCCGGCGGTTCCAAGCACCACTCCGAGCTACTCGCCCCCTTCGGACTTGATGCCCGCGACCCCGCTTTCTGGAACAAAGGCCTCAAGGTGATCGAGGGTATGATCGACGAATTAGAGGCGATGGATCGGATTTCTTCTTAAAGAATGATTATTTTCAATATGTTGACTTTGTTCAGTCTGTACAACATTTGTTTGACAGCGCAACGCTTCTGTGTTAGACATTTTGTACAACGCGAATTGGGAGGTTCGCCACGATGAAGCTTGAGATCAAGAAGATCGGCAATTCCACAGGGCTCATTTTGCCCAAGGAACTGCTGTCGCGGCTCGGGCTGCAGCAAGGAGATGAAGTAGTGGTGACCGAGACCCCCGATGGATTTGCCGTGAAGCGCGGTGACGACACGTTCGAAAAGGGCATCGAGATCGCCCGCAAAGCCATGAAAACTTACCGCAACACGCTCAAGGAGCTTGCGAAGTGACAGAACCGGTTTGGCTGACGGCCGAACTGGTGATTGCCATCCATGACGAGCAGCTTCGCGAATTCGGCGGTCCGCCGGGGCTTCGTGATCGCTCGATGCTGGAATCGGCACTTGATCGGCCCAAAAACAAGTGGAGCTATGGCGAAACGGATCTCGCAGCTCTGGCGGCCGCGTATGCGTTCGGGATCGCGCGCAATCATCCTTTTGTCGATGGCAACAAGCGGGCTTCGTTCCTGTCAATAGTCACGTTCTTCGGCTTGAATGGCATTGAGTTCCTTGCCGATGAGGCTGAGGCTGCTGTGATCATTCAAGATCTGGCGGCAGGGATCGTGAACGAAGACGGCCTGATGCGCTGGATCAGGGACAACTGGCCGAAGGCACGAAAGACATAGATTGCTTGCCAGCCGCACCCCGTTCAACGCGAAACAGTTTCGGACGGAACCAGCGGTTGCGCACACGTGGTGAAGGTGACGACACTCCGGCGGGCCTGCAAATCTGGAAGTCAGTGGCAGCGCTCCCATATACCCATCGGGAACGCAGTGTGGCCCGACGCCGTTGCAGAAATGTCAAGGGCCATTCAATCGGTAAACGTGCGATTTTGCCGCTTCCCTTGGGTCAAGTGCGGGAGTAGAAGCGCCCCACTTTGCTGCAGTGCAGCTTCACATAAGGCGAGGTGCCTCAATGGCACAGACGCAGTCCACAACCCTTGCTGGCGATACTGGTTCTGGGGATGGGCATACCGACAAGAACTACTGGGCATTGGTGCTTGGCTCCATCGGCGTTGTGTTCGGCGACATCGGAACGAGCCCGCTTTATGCGTTCAAGGAAGCGATACACGCAGCGCACGCGCGCGGCTTGAGCGTTGGCGAGGCGACCCTTGGCGTCTTGTCGCTTATCCTGTGGGTCCTCATCCTCATCGTTACGCTGAAGTACGTCATCATCCTGTTGCGTGCCGACAACAAAGGCGAAGGCGGTACGTTCGCACTCATGGCGCTCGGTCAGTCGGTGGCCAAACGCAGTGCGCCGCTCCTGGGCGCGCTTGGCGTCGCGGGGGCCGCATTCTTTTATGGCGACGCGGTCATCACGCCGGCCATTTCGGTTCTGTCAGCGGTCGAAGGTTTGAAGCTTATCGTGCCTGGGCTTGGTAAGAACGTTATTCCGATCATCTCAATACTCGTCATTACCTGTCTCTTCTGGATGCAGGCGCGTGGCACTGACCGCATCGCCAAGTTCTTCGGGCCAATTACCGCGATCTGGTTTCTTGTCCTCGCGATTGGCGGATTGATGCACATCTCGGATAATCTCCGTGTGCTTCAAGCGCTAGACCCGACGTACGGGATTTCATTTGTGTGGCGCCATGGCGTCATCGGCTTGACGATCATGGGTCTCGTGTTTCTGGCCGCAACCGGTGCTGAAGCGCTTTACGCGGATCTTGGTCATTTCGGCCGCAAGCCAATTCAGTCGGCGTGGTTTTGGTTCGTCTTCCCCGCACTCATTCTCAACTATTTCGGCCAAGGTGCGCTGGTGATGAGTGATGAGTCTGCGCTCGCCAATCCATTCTATAAATTATATCCAGAATGGGCACTGATCCCGATGCTCATCCTCGCGACGTTTGCAACGGTGATCGCCAGTCAGGCTGTTATTACGGGCGCATTTTCGCTGACGCGGCAGGCGATCCAGCTTGGTCTCGTCCCGCGCTTTGAGATCCGTCACACATCCGAGAGCATGGCCGGGCAGATCTACATGCCGCGCATCAATTGGATGTTGTGGGGTGCTGTCGTTGCAGCCATCGTTCTTTTTCAGAACTCCTCCAATCTCGCGGCCGCTTATGGCGTGTCGGTCACGGCCGCGATGGTGATTGATAGCTTGATGGCCTTCTTCGTTGTGTGGAAGTGCTGGAAGTGGCCAATGTGGCGCGCTGCAGCCCTGATGATTCCGTTCCTCCTGATCGAACAAGTCTTCTTCTCGGCCAACATTCTGAAGCTGTTTGAGGGCGGATGGGTGCCGATTAGCATTGCCGCCGGTCTTGGTCTCATCATGTACACTTGGGTGCGTGGCACGCGGCTGCTCTCCAAGGCGACAAAACGCGACGAAGCCGATCTCGATTGGCTGGTCCGCAAGCTCGAGGCAAAACCGCCGCATCGCGTACCGGGCACTGCCGTGTTCCTAACCGGCGATCCCTATGCGGCACCGACCTCTATGATGCACAACTTGAAGCACAACCGCGTCATGCATGAGCGCAATATATTGCTGGCGATCCGGACAGAAGAAACGCCGCGTGTGCCGCGCCATGAGCGCGTGACGGTTGAACGCGTTTCCGACCACTTTATCCGCATCATCGCGCGTTATGGCTTCATGGAAACGCCGAGCGTGCCGAAAATTCTCGAGCATTGCCGGCGTAAGGACTGCAACATCGATCTCGGAGCGACGTCGTTCTTCCTGTCGCGCCGCTCGCTTCGCGTCACCAGTAAATCCGAAATGCCGCGCTGGCAGGAACGCCTGTTCATTGCGCTGGCGGGAAGTGCGGAGGACGCGACAACCTACTTCCAGATCCCGACCGATCGCGTCGTTGAGGTTGGTACGCAGGTTGCGGTTTGATGGGTAAGGTGTCTGGCCCTCTGGGCCTGACAACACGACCGGGAGACAGGGGTGTGGCGGTGTCGGACCCGGAGGGTCAGACACCTCGCCGCCGTTCTAAAATTTCGCATCCGCACCGTAGCGAGAAAAGACTTCCGAACTACCGTCTTTTTTCATCAAGTGGACTTCGAAAGGTTCAACCGTCCCATCCGTCTCCATGCCGGGCGAACCAACCGGCATACCCGGAACGCTGAGGCCGATGGCATCCGGCTTTTCGGCGATGAGGCGCGCGATGTCTTCGGCGGGCACGTGGCCTTCTATCATGTAGCCGCCGATTTGAGCCGAGTGGCAGCCGGCAAATTTTTGCGCAATGCCGGCGGACGATTTAATTTGATTGATGGTTGCCGTCGACGTGTCCTTGACGGAGAGAGTGAAGCCTTTGGCATGCATGTAATCGACCCAGGCTTTGCAGCAGCCGCACGTCGGGCTTTTCCAGACTTGGCCAGCGGTCTCGGAAGCATGCTGCGGCGGGCATCGCAAAAAGAGCATCCGAGGATGAGTAACTCTTTGAGGCGCAATTGCGAACATTAAAATCTCCCTGCTTTTGTCAATTGCGCTAACTGCCTTGAAGCGATGGGTGCACGATAAAAACGAAATGCGGCCGGCGGGAAATCCGGCCGCCGCAGTAAGTGTAGACTGTGCTTCGTTAGAGCAATGAAGTCGAGAGCCGACAGTGCAACGTTTCGATCGATTTGATCGATCATCTCTGCGGCCGCGTCGTTGTCGATGTTGAACAAAATGACCGTTTCCTGCTGCGCCGCATTGTAGACGGCGCGGACTTGACCAGCGGCATTGAATGCCTGGCTGCCGATGAAGCGGAAGGCCTGATTGCCGCCAACGATTGCGTTGGCGTCGATATCCCGGACGTCGATGTCATCAACCAGATGCCTGAAGTCGAGGATCATGTCCGCGTTGACGCCGGTGACACCAGTCGGACAGCGACCTGAAGTTGAAGTCGTCGGCTACTGGCGCCGCCAACCATGTGGTCCTTGCCGGTGCCGCCGATCAGGAAGTCAGTCGCCGAGGCCGCCGTTGAGGAAATCGTTGCCGGCATCGCCGTACAGCATGTCGTTGTCGTCATCGCCATTGACGAGGTCGTTGCCGCGCCGCCGAACAATACGTCCTGGCCGCGGCCGCCGTTCAGGATGTCGTTACCGCCTGGCCGCGAATCAGGTCGTCGCCGTTGTAACCGACTGAGCTTGTTGGCATTTGCATCGCCATAGAGATAGTCGTTCATGCCTGTGCCGACGACGTTTTCGATGGTCCAGACTTCCGAGGTTGCGCCGCTGGCGCGGTCCTTTGCAACATGACCGGCGAGATCGACGAAAACGCCGTTGCCATTAGGAATGAGATTGAGGGTATCGACGCCAGCATCGCCGTTGTAGCTGTTTCCTGCGCCGTCGAGGCTGGAAACGATGAGATCATTGCCTTCACCGCCGGATACGAAGTCGCGACCCGAGTAGCCGCCCGAGTAGGAGCGATACGTCGAAGATCGTATCGTTGCCGCCGCAACGCGGAGACGGCGTTGTCGCCAGCATAGACATTAATCGTGTCGGCGGTTTGCGTTCCGAAAAGGTAGTCAGGGGTCATGGTGTCGATCCACTGACCGTTGATGAAGCGAAGGTCGTTGATGGAAGCCATTTTAAGTCTCCTAGAGGTTGACGTCTGAGCCATGGGGGGATTGGGGTGGCCTTGAGACAAACCCTAGGAGAAAGGGCGCACACGCGCTGTTCCGGCCGGAACAAGTCCAGCCTCAAGCGCGCTATGGTAATGTTTCAGTTAAATTCCGTGCCGAATTCTTAGCGCATCCCCCGTGCGGGGGATGTTCCCGGCGGAACAGGTCCGCCGGGATATGCAGCGTAGCGCTCAGCTGTGATGCGCAGAAACCGCGTGCAGCACTTCGCCTGAGAGCTTCGACTTCGCAGAATGCGAAATATCGCCGAGGCTCAGCATGCCAACCATGCGCTTGTTCGTGTCGATGACGGGCAAGCGGCGGATTTTCTTATCCTCCATGATGCGCGTCGCGTCGTCGAGGTCTTCGTCCGCGTGACACCAGACGATGTTTGCCGTCATGACGTCGCGCGCCGTCAACTTTGAGACGTCCTTGCCGTTAGCAAGGCCGCGGCAAACGATATCGCGGTCCGTGACCATGCCGATGAGTTTGTCGTTGTCGCCAACCGGAATTGCGCCGATGTCATGCTTCCGCATCAATCGTGCGAGTTCTGGAACGGGTGTCGATGGCGCAACCCATTCGACGCCCTTGTGCATTGCTTCTTTGACTTTCATGAGCCCTACTCCTTGTGACAGGTGACGCGCCCCAAGCCCCGAGCGCCTAATCGGCTCCCTCAACGTTGAATGTAAGCGACGAAATGGCAATTGCGAGGCCGTGACCCCTGGCACGCAACTACTTTTGCGTGACCTGCGCGCGGTAAGCATTGATGATCGCGATCATCTCGCGGCGGATGCCGGGGGAATAGTTGACGTATTGCACGACGGGCCAGGAGAGGACCTTGCTGACGCCGGTCACGTTGCCAAGCCCGGGGTCGCGTAGGTGGCCATGCCGTCTTTGAACGTGACCTGGGGTGCGAAGGTGCCGGTGATGTCGAAAGGTACTGTCCCGGGTTGTTATGGTGCAGACGACGGGCTGGGGCGGGGCATTGAATACGTGGTTGGCTTCAGTCAGCGCCGGTTGGACGAGGCCGCGGTCGACGCGGACCGTAACGCGGCAGACGGCGTCCTGAAGCCTATCGCGGGTCAGCCGGCGCATGTCGGCGCGCTCTTGGACGGTCAACAAGGCCGTGTATTCACAGGAAATTTCAGGAGAGGTTTGCGTGAGGCTATTGAGGCAGGCGCTGAGGCCGCCTCCGGCCGGGGGCTCTCCGGCCATGCTGGGCGTACCTAAAATGACCAACGGCAGTGCCAGGAGGGCTCTGCACCACGTGGGCTGCCTGCAGTCCCGGCCGCAGACGCGGCAATGAAGCTACCCGGTGGCCCGACAAAGACATTTGCGCTCCCTGCGAAACATTGTCATTGTTCCAAAGATGTTTCGATCCTGGCTTGATGATGGCTGGGCATTGCGTTACCAAAACGGCCGAACAGGCTCTCAAGCAGGGAGAAAAAACGTGGGTGTGAATACTTCGGGCGGCCATTCCGCCATGGACTATGCCGAACACAACAAGACGTACGCGGGATTTCTTCGTTTTACGAAGATCGCGATCGTACTTCTCGTTCTGCTTCTCGCCGGCATGAAGTTTTTCTTGGTTTGAGGGGGCTTGGGATTTTGGTCCCGGGAATTCTGTCTCGATCCAGGGCAGGCTCTCTTGCGGGCCTGCCCAATTCATTTACGGCCTGCGGCGGCCTAACCTTGAACATTGGCCAATAACATCGGCCAACAATCGGAAGAGACCATGGTCACGATAGCTGTCACGCGCGAAGCGGCGGATGAGCCCCGCGTCGCTGTTTCGCCGGATACGGTCAAAAAATTTGTAGCTGCTGGCGCGGTTGTCCGCGTCGAAACGGGCGCTGGGTTGAGATCGCGATTTCTCCGACGATGCCTTGAAAGCGGCGGGCGCGGAAATCGTCTCACATGCCGAGGCGCTCAATGGCGCCGATGTACTATTGAAAGTGCGCCGCCCCACGGGGGACGAAATCAAGGCGTTGAAGCCGGGCGCGATGGTTGCCGCCATGATCGACCCCTACGGCGATAGCGCGGCGCTTGAAGCGCTGGCGGCCACGGGTGCTTCGATCTTCTCCATGGAATTCATGCCGCGCACGACGCGCGCGCAATCGATGGACGTGTTGTCGTCTCAAGCAAACCTTGCGGGCTACAAGGCGGTCGTCGATGCGGCGGCCATGTTCGGACAGGCGCTGCCGATGATGATGACGCCGGCCGGCACGGTTCCGGCGGCAAAAGCCTTCATTATGGGGGTTGGCGTTGCCGGCCTACAGGCTATTGCAACGGCGCGGCGCATGGGTGCGCAGGTGACCGCGACGGACGTGCGGCCAGCCACCAAGGAACAAGTGCAGTCGCTCGGCGCGAAGTTCGTCGCGGTCGAGGACGAAGAATTCAAACAGGCTCAGACAGCGGCGGGATATGCGAAGCCCATGAGCGCAGAATATCAGGCGAAACAGGCGGCGCTCGTCGCCGAGCACATCAAGAACCAGGATTTCGTGATCACGACCGCGCTGATCCCGGGCCGTCCGGCGCCGCGCCTGATCACGCGTGCCATGGTTGAAAGCATGAAGCCTGGCGCAGTCATCGTCGATCTGGCGGCCGAGCGTGGCGGAAACTGCGAACTGACCGAAGCCGGCAAAACGATTGAAACGGCAGGCGGCGTCAAGATCGCGGGGCCGCTCAACTTGGCGGGCACCATCGCGGTCAATGCGTCGAGCCTTTACGCCAAAAACCTATTGGCCTTCCTCGATATCATGATCGACAAGAAGGAAAAAAGCCTCGCCGTTAATTGGGACGATGACATCATCAAAGGCACGCTGGTTGCCAAGGATGGCAAAATCGTTCACCCGAACCTCGCGCCGAAGAGCCCATGAGGAACATCATGAAGAGCATTAAGATGCCAATAGCGAAGACGTATCTTGCCGCAGCTGCCGCCATGGCATTGGCATTGATGCCGGGCGCGGCACATGCCGCTGGCGGCGAACAGGTCAGCCCGTTCGTGTTCGAGTTCATGGTGTTCGTGATCGCAATTTTCGTCGGCTACTTCGTGGTCTGGTCGGTGACGCCCGCGCTACACACGCCGTTGATGAGCGTGACCAACGCCATCTCGTCGGTGATCGTGGTCGGCGCGCTGCTGGCGGTTGGAGTGGCATTGACCGCAAGTGACAGCGTGATGGCCAAAGTGTTTGGGTTCCTCGCGCTCATCATGGCAAGCGTCAATATCTTCGGCGGCTTCCTCGTCACCAATCGCATGCTGGCGATGTACAAGAAGAAAGAAGCGCCTGCGAAGAAGCAATAACGGCAGGATTCATATCCCTCGCCGCCGTCCCGTTTCGACTAAGTTCAATAGGCCCAGGATCAGAGCATCATGTCCGCCAATCTCGCCGCCCTGCTTTACCTCGCCTCGGGTGTTTTGTTTATTCTCGCGCTTCGCGGGCTATCAAGCCCGGCGTCATCGCGCCAGGGCAACATGTTCGGCATGATAGGTATGACGATTGCCGTGCTGACCACGCTCGGCCTCGCGCAACCGTCCTTCATGTCTTGGGTGCTCATCCTGGCGGGTCTTGGGATCGGCGGATTCATCGGCGCCAAGACGGCGCGCGAAATTCCAATGACGATGATGCCGGAACTGGTTGCGGCATTCCACTCGCTCGTCGGTATGGCGGCCGTTTTCGTGGCCGCGAGCGCGCTTTCCGCGCCATCCGCGTTCAATATTCTCGTCGATCCGGCGAACCCTGACCTCGGCGTCAAGGGCGCGAGCCTCGCTGAAATGGCGATCGGCGCGGCCATCGGTGCGATCACGTTCACGGGTTCCGTTATCGCATTTGCCAAACTCTCGGGCCGTATGTCAGGCAAACCGATCATGCTGCCAATGCGCCATGCGATCAACGCAGGGCTTGGCCTGTTCATTATCTATCTCATTTACGCATTCTGCATGTCGGGCGGATCGGGCTGGCTGTTCTGGTTGATCGTGCTCGCATCCTTGGCGTTCGGCGTGCTGATCATCATTCCGATTGGCGGCGCGGATATGCCGGTGGTCGTGTCGATGCTCAACTCGTATTCGGGTTGGGCGGCGGCCGGTATCGGCTTCACGCTGTCCAATGTCGCGCTCATCATCACGGGCGCGCTCGTCGGTTCGTCCGGCGCAATTCTCTCCTACATCATGTGCAAGGCCATGAACCGTCAGTTCTTGTCCGTCATCGCGGGCGGGTTTGGCGGGGAGACCGCTGGGCCAGCGGCCGGCGGCGGCGAACAAAAGCCCGTCAAGCTCGGCTCGGCCGAAGACGCGGCTTACGTCATGAAAAACGCCTCGAAGGTCATCATCGTGCCGGGTTACGGCATGGCGGTTGCTCAGGCGCAGCATGCTTTGAGAGAAATGGCGGAAAGCCTGAAGAAGGCCGGCGTCGAAGTGAAATACGCGATCCATCCGGTTGCGGGCCGTATGCCCGGGCACATGAACGTGCTCTTGGCCGAAGCCAACGTGCCGTATGACGAAGTGTTCGAACTCGAAGACATCAACAGCGAGTTCGCGCAAGCCGACGCAGTCTACGTCATCGGCGCCAACGACGTGGTCAATCCTGCCGCCGAAGACGACAAGACCTCGCCGATCTACGGCATGCCTGTTTTGCAGGTCTGGAAGGCGGCGAACGTGTTCTTCAACAAGCGCAGTCTCTGCATCCGGGTATGCCGGCATCGACAATCCGGTGTTCTATCGCGACAACACGGTGATGGTGTTGGGCGACGCCAAGAAGATGACCGAAGAAATCGCCAAGGCGCTGGCGCATTAGCGTACAACCGTTCCGCGAACCTTTCTGCTTTGTCATTGGTGCATGCGCGCGCGATCCCCTAGCTTTGGCTTGGGGGACGGAGAACGCGTCATGATTGACAACACGATCACCCGGAAACCAGCCGCTAAGCGGATTTTGCTGAGCGCGTGGCTCGCGCTTGCCTTTTCGCTCATTCCACTGGCAGTGCCCCTGCGAGCCGAACAGCCGGCGAAGGCTGAGCAGGTCTCAACCGAGCCATTTGACGAAGTGTGGCGGCTCGTCCGCGACAGGTTTTACGATTTCAAAGCTGCACGGGCTCGATTGGCAGGCCGTCGGTGATACCTACCGGCCGCGCTATGCGGCGGCGCCTACGGCCACAGAGCGCTCGGGTGTGATCAATACCATGCTCGGCGAACTAAAGCCTTCGCATACGCGCCACTACATCAACGACGATCCAGGTTACTACCAGTTGGCGGAGATCTTTTCCTATCCGCTGCGCGGAGAGATTCCAAAGCACTTTCCGAGCAACAAGGTGATTTATCCCGGCATCGGCATTTTTACGAAGAGTATCGAAGGAAAGACATTCGTCTACGGCGTCATGGCGGGTCTTCCGGGCGACAAAGCAGGGTTGCTGACAGGAGACGAAATCTTATCGGCCGACGGCAAGCCGTTCCAGCCGGTCGGCTCGTTTAAGGACAAAACCGGGACGCCCGTATCGCTCGAAATCCGCCGCACCGCCGATGGAGAAACGCGCCGCGTCGTCGTCGTGCCGGAAACAATCGAGCCCGGTGACGCCTTCAAGACTTCGTTGCGCGATAGCGCGCGCATCATTGAGCGCGAAGGCAAGAAGATCGGCTATATCCGCTTTTGGTCCTATGCCGGAAGCCGCTACCAGGACGTTCTCGAAGAAGAGTTGAGTTCCGGAAAACTCAAAGACGCAGACGCAGTCATCTGGGATTTACGTGGCGGCTGGGGCGGGGCACGGCCGCAATACCTCGATATCTTCGTGCCCCAAGCCATCACCATGATGATGACGGAACGCAACGGCAGCGCCGAAGCCGTCAACTTCCGCTGGCGCAAGCCGGTGGCGCTCTTGATCGATGCCGGATCGCGCAGCGGTAAGGAAGTCCTGGCTCATGGATTTAAGGAATTGAAACTCGGCGCAATCATCGGCGAGCGTACAGCGGGGGCTGTATTAGCCGCGACCGCGTTCATGCTATCGGACGGCAGTTTGCTGGTGCTGGCGGTGAACGACGTCAGCGTCAACGGCACGCGGCTCGAGGGCAATGGCGTGACGCCGACGATCGAGCAGCCTTTCGATATTCGCTATGCGGGCGGCAAGGACCCCCAGATCGAGCGTGCTCTGGAGGAGCTGTCGAAGCCCCTGAAGGCCGAGGAAAATACCGGTATTTCCGCCCCTTAGGCAGGCTAGGGCCGAGTAGTTGCTCGCAAGTGACAGAAATTTGCCAAGTGCCTCTGCTATGCTCCATCCGGATCAAATGGAGTGTTCCGTGCTGCAGTCAAATACGCCGTTATCAATTGAAACCGATCTCGCGACTCTCGAAGCACTCGCGGCAACGCCGGCGCTGAGTGCCTCAGAACTGGTCAAGGCATTGCAGGCGATCTACCAAAAAGTCGCAAATGCGGATTTTACCGATTACGACGTCAAGGCGATTGCGAAGTCCGCGCCCGAAATTATGTACCGGTTGTTTGACGTGCGCATAGCCTTGCGCAACCGCATTTCCGAATTCGAGCAGCGCGGCTTGATAACGGCGGACGTGCAGCAGGCGTTGCGCGATTGCTTCCGCATTCTGCGTTATGTGACTGACATGGTGGGCGAGGTTCGTACCGGTAATGCGCGTTATTCGGAAGACGCCGTTGCGCTGCCGGCGTTTCGCGGGCCCGACTACAACACGCTCGTCAATTATGCCTTCTACAAAGGGCCAGATCTTCACTTTCAATCGGGCGATGTGATGCTGATGCGCGGCCAGGCGCACAACAGCGCGGCCATCGCCCGCATTGGCGACGTCGATAGCCAGTTCAGTCATCTCGCCATGATATATATCGATGACGCAGGGCAGCACTTTGTGGTCGAAAGCCTGATCGAAGACGGCGCCATCGTCAACACGCTCGGACATTCGCTGGCGCACGGCAGCGTCCGCGCGGTGCTTTACCGGCACAAAGACCCTGTGCTCGCGGCGCGTGCAGCGAAGCTCATTCACGGTCATGTGGCGCCCACGCGCAGGTCTTTCGCACGGCGTATTCTCTATGATTTTTCCATGCGGCTCGACGAGGGGCGGCGCTTGTTTTGCGCCAAGCTGGTGCGGCTTGCTTTCCAGATGGCGAGCGAAGGGCGCACCAAGCTGCCGCGCTATCCGACCAAGCTTGCCATGAAGAACCGGGATTTTCTCAGTCGCATTGGCGTCAAGGCGGCGGAAACCTTTGCGCCGGCCGACATCGATTTAGAGTCTCAGTTCGATCTCGTATGCGAATGGCAAGACTATCGCGGCACTTCAAACATCCGCTTGCAGGACTTCACCTGCGATAAGCTGTTTGAATGGATGGACCGCTACGAATACCGGTTCGAAGAGACCATGATCATCCGCATTGTATCGCTGCTCGGCCGGTTCACGTCGTACTTCTCCGACACTGCCAAGGACATCCTTGCCTCCGTTGCGCCCAAAGTACCGATCAACATGCCGCGTAAGGCGGTGGCGGCAGTCGCCATGCTGCACAAAACGGCCGAGCCGATTAACCGGGAACTGCGCGAACTTGAGGCGGCAACTGTCCGCCAGACAGGGCGGCCGATGCACGGCAACGAGATTTTTGAAGCGCTCGAACGCATCCGGCTGAGGGAGGGGAGCCGTATAGGGTATCTGGTCAGCAAAGTGGGATGATTGAATGCGGGTTGTCTTGATGCAGGTTGTCTTGGCCGTCGCGTTTGGAATTTTGGCGGTTGCGGGCGCAGCCGGACGCGCGTCAGCAGAGCAGGGCCCGGGCGGCAAGACATTCGTCGCCGGGGTCTCCATTGGATGCGCCGACTTTCGCGGGCGGCCAGTGCAGACCTATGAAACAAGTGGCTTGGGCGACGTTGCCCGCTCGACCCTCTACGGCCGTATTCCTGTCATCACCGTCGACAAGGAAGTGATGGCGTCGCTCTCTGGCAAGTTGCAGATCTTTTTCTATCTGCATGAATGCGCGCATCACGCGCTTGGGCACATGTTCGCCCCGCAGCCCGAGTCCGAGAAGGAGGCGGACTGCTGGTCGATCAAGACCGGCCGCGAACAGAGTTATTTCAATTTGTCCGATGTCATGACCTTTGCCAGCCGGATCATTGCAAGTCCTGGAAGCGCGCGTGGACATCTGCCAGGACCAGATCGCATGGCGCATTTGCTTGAGTGTTTCGAAAGGCCGTAAGCCGCCCGCCAATTCCGGAACGGGTTCCGCCGAGAATTCGGGGGACAAGGCAAGATTACAACGCCTGTCACCCTGGTTCGCTTGAACCCCGGCCGCCATAGTCACGCTTAGTTAGGTGAAGTACGCGGGGGCGTTCATGTTCAAGTTTGCTGCAGTGTTGGGCACGTGCCTAGTGATGTCCGGGTGTGCCAGTATTTCGGCACCCGATACTGGCGGGACGGCCGTGCTGCCCTTCGCATATTCCAGCGGATTTTTCGGCGGCATGCATTCCTTCCCCTACGCCAATCGATTGAAGCCGGGGCGCATCTACGCCACCACGCACAAAGCCAAGGGGCCGGTGTTTGGTGCGCAAGTCACTGAAATCTGCTGGGACGACACGGACGCGCTCGTCGCCAAGTTTCCCGATCGCATGCGGACGCGCGCCTATGAAGGCGAAGAGAACGTGGTCAAGACGGTTGGCAGTGGCGGCGAATTCGGCCTTGAGGGCGTAAAGCTGCCGCATCTCGAGATTGGTGCCAGCGCTAACTATGTCAATTCCATCACCTACACCTTCGACAAAGTGACGGAAATCGAAGTCGAGGAAGGCACCGACAGCTTCGTCATGGCCAACATTCAGGCGCGCTGCAGAGGGCTGATTGCCAGCCTGAAGAAACAGGGCCGCTATGTGTTTGTCGCCAAGAAAGTTTACCAGCCGGAGAAATCCAGCGTTGCCATGGAATTCAAGCCGAACGTCAGCGCGTCACTCAAGGCCAGTATCTTGAAAGGCATGTCGCCGGGTATTACGGCGAATTGGCACCGCAATAACATTGAAACGCGCGGTGCCAGCAACAAGGTCGTGGAAGTGAAGGCGAGCGAGTTTTGAGGGGTGGTGCGCGGCGAGAGATGGCATGCTGAAAACTTTTTTGCTGATTGCTTGCGGCCTCTACGCACTGATCGGAGCGGCGATGTATTTCGGGCAGCGCCGCCTCATGTATCATCCCGAGCCCGAGCGCACAGCGCCGTCGGCTGTTGGTTTGCCTCAGGTTTCAGAACGCGTTCTCGATGCGCCAGACGGCGAGAAGGTCATCGCTTGGTACGGCAAGGCGCAGCCTGGTCAGCCGACACTGCTCTACTTCCATGGCAATGCTGGCTCTCTAGCATCGCGTTCGGAACGCATCGCTAAATATTTGAGCCGTGGGCGCGGCATGTTCATGATGACGTATCGCGGTTATGCGGGATCGAGTGGCGCGCCGTCTGAAGCGGCGAACGTCGCGGATGCCAAACGCGCTTACGATGCGTTGCTCAAAGAGGGCGTCAAGCCGGACGACATCATCATCTATGGCGAGAGCATCGGCAGCGGGGTTGCTGTGCAGGTGGCGGCGGAGAAAAAAGCAGCCGGGCTAATACTCGACGCGCCTTATACGGCGATGGTCGATCTGGCGAGCGGACAATATCCCTGGCTGCCGGTGCGCTTGCTTCTACTCGATCGTTACGAGAGCAAATCATTCGTCGCGTCGGTCAAATGCCCGTTGCTGATTATTCACGGCGAGAAGGACAGCATCATTCCCGTTGAGATGGGGCGGGCCATGTTCGCGCTCGCGTCCGAGCCCAAAAGCATCGTCACGTTCCCGGAAGCTGGGCACGCCGATCACTACATGTTTGGGTCCTACGACGCGATCAATGGGTGGATTGATAAGGTGCGGCTGGGGCAGGTGGGCTCGTCGAAGGTGCCGGAGATCGACAAACGATAACGGCCCGCGAAATGCGCGAGCCGTTGAAATTGTTTGATTGAAGGGCGTTTCGTTTAGCGGCCGCCGAAGCCACCGCCGCCACCGAAGCCGCCACCACCGCCGCCGCCGTAGCCACCGCCAGACGAGCCGCCGCCGCCGTAGCCGCCGCCACCAGTGCCGCCGCCGGCACCACCACGGCCGCCACCGGCGCCCGGACCTTTGCCGCCGGGGCCACCAGGACCGCCGCGTACAACAAGCGGCTTCGAAGGAAGGAGACCTTCGCGCTGCAGCTTCTTGCGCGCGAGCTTACGGGCGCGGCGCACGGCCTCCGCCTTTTCGCGGGCCTTCTTCTCGGACGGCTTTTCGAAATAGTTCCGGAGCTTCATTTCCCGGAAAATTCCCTCGCGCTGCATCTTTTTCTTGAGGGCTTTCAGCGCTTGATCGACATTGTTGTCGCGAACCAGAACCTGCACGTGGGTCATATCCTCATGGGTGCGTGTGGACGGATGAATAACAAAAACACGCGGCCCGATGGCGTAGCCCCCGGATCCCGTGTCCAATCTCTCGCTGGGGTATATCAAACGCGGTAAACCTTGTCTATCCCGGGCTGGGGCGGCTGTGTGGAAGTTGGGGCCGGGGCAATACGCTGATATTAAAGCCAAAAGACAGACATACAACTTAGCCGCAGGGAGTGCTCAGGCACATGAACGGGGATGATCACTTCGAAATCGCGGTTTCGCGCACAATAGCTGCGGCACCTGAAAAGGTGTTCGACGCGTGGGTTGATCCCGTCTTGGCCGCCAAGTGGCTGTTTGCCACGCCGAACGGCACGATGATCAAGTCTGAGATTGATCCAGTTGCCGGCGGCGAATTCTGTCTGACAGAACGGCGCGAGGACGAGGACATCGAACACTACGGCGAGTTCATCGAGATCGAGCGGCCGGCGCGCATTGTGTTTGATTTCTCAGTCAATCAATCCGAGACCAGCCGCGTTGCGGTTGACATTGTTCCTGTTGACGGCGGGGCCAGTTGCGAATTGCGGCTCACCCACACCATGCATCCGCGCTGGGCGAGTTTTGCGGAGCGCTCGAAAAATGGTTGGGAGATGATGTTGGAGGGTTTGGCGGGAGTGGTGGGGTAGCGCGCTTACTCCCCATCCGGCAACGGCAAACCAGGTAAGAGCCGGTTGACATGGCCCATCTTGCGGCCGGGGCGCGCGTCTTTCTTGCCGTAGTGATGCAGGAACGCGCCGGTGTCGGCGGCGATGTCTTTCCAGGCAAGAATTTCGTCGCCGATGAGGTTGATCATCTCGACGGCCGGCGCCTTGCGCGCGGTTGAACCCAACGGCCAGCCGGCGACCGCGCGAATGTGCTGCTCGAATTGCGAGGTGACGGCGCCGTCGATGGTCCAGTGCCCGGAGTTGTGCACGCGCGGGGCCATTTCATTGACGTACAAAACATCCCGCCCCGTCTCGTGCAGCGCAAAGAACTCGATGGCGAACACGCCGACGTAATCCAGTTCGCGCGCGAACTTTTCGGCGATGGCAATGGCGTCCTTGGCGGCGGCGCTCGTGATGCGTGCCGGCGCGAGGCTGCGATGCAAAATATGATGGCGGTGCTCGTTCTCGGTGACATCGAAGGCGCGGAATTCGCCGTCCAGGCTGCGCGCGGCGATGACGGAAACTTCAAGCTGGAAACTGACGAAGCTTTCGAGGATAGACGGCTGATCGCGCATGGCGTCCCAGGCGAGGCGTGCGTCGTCGATTTTGAGGATCTTGGCTTGGCCCTTGCCGTCATAGCCGAAGCGGCGCGTTTTCAAAACGCAGGGCGGGGGAATTTGCTCAAGCGCCTTTTGCAGTCCGGAGAAGGAATTCACTTCTGCGAATTCCGCCGTTCCGGCGCCGAGCTGGCGCGCCAAGTTTTTTTCATTGATGCGGTCCTGCGCACACGCCAGCGCCTTGGCGCCGGGGCGGACGGGAATATGCTTGGACAGAAATTCCACCGTTGCAACGGGGATGTTTTCGAATTCGTAAGTGGCAACGTCGACGCCTCGCGCGAAGGCGAGCAGGGCCTTTTGATCGTCGTAAGAGGCAAGCGTGCGTTCGGCCGCGACTTCAAAGGCGGGGCTGTCGGCTTCGGGCGCATAAACGTGTGATTTGAGGCCAAGACGCGCGGCGGCCATGGCGAGCATTCGGCCGAGCTGTCCGCCGCCGAGAATGCCGATGGTCGAACCTGGAGAGAGCGCGGTCACGATCAAAACCTACTCGTCCTTAGGGTTTTCGGCGACGGCGGCCGAGTGCTTGGCGCGCAGCGCGTCGAGGCGTTTGGCAAGAGCGGCGTCGTTGAGTGCGAGAATGGAAGCGGCAAGTATCCCGGCGTTGGTTGCGCCCGCTTCGCCGATGGCCAACGTGCCAACAGGGACGCCGGCCGGCATCTGCACAATCGACAACAAGCTGTCTTGGCCAGAGAGCGCTTTGCTCATGACCGGCACGCCGAGTACGGGCAGCGTGGTCATTGACGCCGTCATGCCGGGGAGATGCGCCGCGCCGCCCGCGCCTGCAATGATGACGTTGAGGCCGCGATCGCGTGCTGACTTTGCGTAGTCGTAGAGACGGTCGGGCGTGCGGTGCGCCGAGACGATCTTGGTCTCGTAGGCGACTTTCAGAGTGTCGAGGATCGCGGCTGCGGCCTTCATGGTGGCCCAGTCGGATTGACTGCCCATAATGATGCCAACGAGTGGTTTTGCTGCGCTCATGAGAATCGTCCACTCCCCTTCAGGGAAACGGGGCATTTAGAGGAGCCCCCCGCGCTTGGCAAGGGCCCGTACTTCAAATGACAAAAGCAGCGGCGCGGCTGTGGAACCAATAGGCAATCGCGGGTGTGGTTAAGGCTTAACCGCGATTTTTATTCCTCAAGCGATGATATCGGGGAGCAACTGGTCTTCCACCGATGTGATGCGATCTTTCAGGGCCAGCTTGCGTTTTTTGAGCCGCTTGATCAGCAACTGGTCGGCGGTCGGACTAGCTTCCAAAGACACGATCTCTTCATCGAGCAAACGATGCTCGGTGCGCAATTTCACCAGTTCTTCGCGTAGCTCGCGTTCGTCGCGACGCTGCATCTCAGCCTATCCCGCCCCGCCCGGCCGCTTTCTGGGGTTGTCAACTATTGGGAAGGTTATGGCAACTGGCAAACGCTCCGACCTCCCACATTTGTCCGGAGCTTGAGCAAGCTACTGACGAATCGCAACAATTTTAGACGAATCGCTAAGTCTGCGGCAGCTAAAATCAAATATAAAAACATAATTCAGTAGCTCGGACGGGTTGGACAAGGCCAAACAACTGTGGCACGATTGACGCGTCTGCAACGATCCGAGGAGAGGTATAGATGGCAATGTCGTCTCATCTTGTAGAACTCGCAGAGAAGCACCGGCTTTTGGAACAAAGGATCCAGGAAGCCGTGACAAGACCGGGCTCCGACGACGCAGAGATCCGGCGATTGAAACAAGAAAAACTCAAGCTCAAAGACGAAATGGAAAGGCTGAGAAAGGCGACGCGGCACTAGGTCTCGTAACCCCCGATAATCTGATCGATCAGAGCCCTGCCAGCGGCACGTGAAGCCGCCGAGCGGGGCTTTTATATTTCAGGTGCAAGGGTCTGTCCGGTTTTGATTGAATCATGGTCAGACCCTAGCGCTTTGTTTTGCCGTGCTTCTTTTCGGAAAACCGGTTCCCACTTTTCCGGAAGCACTCTAGGTGCAGCGCAAACGCCTGAGGTCCTCACGCCTCTTTCGCCATCTCGCGCAACTTGAATTTCTGGATTTTTCCGGTCGAGGTTTTGGGAACTTCCGAGAAGACGATGTGGCGGGGAACTTTGTAGCGCGCGAGACCTTGACGGCACCACTCAAGGATCTCTTCCGCCGTTGCTGAGGCACCAGGCCGCAGTTCAACGAAGGCACACGGCGTTTCGCCCCATTTGTCGTCCGGCTTCGCAACGACCGCGCAGAAGGCAACGGCTGGGTGCTTGTAGAGAACGTCCTCGACTTCGATCGAGGAAATGTTCTCACCGCCAGAAATGATGATGTCCTTCGAGCGGTCCTTCAATTGAATGTAGCCGTCGGGATGCAAGACACCCAAATCGCCCGAATGGAACCAGCCGCCAGCGAAAGCGTCGTCGGTAGCGTTCTTGTTTTTGAGATAACCCTTCATGACGATGTTGCCTCGGAACATGACTTCGCCGAGCGTCTCGCCATCGTCCGGCACGACTTCCATCGTTTCCGGGTTCATGACGGTCAAGCCTTCGAGCGCGGCGTAGCGCACGCCTTGTCGCGCACGCTTCGTCGTCACCTGGTCCTTCGGCAGTTTATCCCACTCCGCGTTCCACTCGTTGATGGTGGCGGGGCCATAGGTTTCGGTCAGTCCGTAAAGGTGCGTGAGCTTGAAGCCAGCGTCCATCATGGCGGAAAGCACGGCTTCGGGCGGCGGTGCTGCCGCGTGATTGAAGGAAACCGTATGTGAGAACTGGCGTTTCTCGGTCTCGGTCGCATTGAGCATGGTCGACATGACGATCGGCGCACCGGAAAGGTTTGTGACCTTATGATCGGCAATGGCGTCATACATGGCCTTGGCGCGGACCCAGCGGAGGCAGACGTGCGTGCCAGCAACGGCCGTGACGGCCCAGGGGAAGCACCAGCCGTTGCAATGAAACATCGGCAACGTCCAGAGATAAACGGGATGCACGGTCATGCCGCAAGCGAGCGCGTTGGCGTAGCACATGAGGGCCGCACCGCGGTGATGATAGACGACGCCTTTCGGATTGCCGGTTGTGCCTGACGTGTAGTTGAGTGAGATCGAATCCCATTCATCCGGCGGCCAGCGCCATTTGAAGTTGGTGTCGCCCTTGGCAATGAAGGCTTCGTAATCGACGTCCGAAAGCGCGGCGCCGCTCTGAGGGAATTCTGCGTCATTGTAGTCGATGATGAAGGGCTTGACCTTGGCTTGTTCTAGTGCCGCTTTCATGACGGTTGAGAACTCGCGATCAACGATGATGACTTTGGCGTCCGCGTGGTCGAGCTGGAAGGCGATGATCGCGGCGTCGAGGCGGGTGTTGATGGAATGGAGAATGGCGCCGGTCATAGGCACGCCGAAGTGGGCGTCTAGCATGGCTGGCGTATTGGCGAGCATGACGGATACCGTGTCGCCGACGCCAATGCCGTGCTGGCTGAGCGCTGAGGCAAGGCGGCGGGAACGGTTGTAGAATTCGGCGTACGTGGTGCGGGCGTTGCCGTGGATGATAGCCGTATGATTTGGATAGACGGACGCGGAGCGCTCAAGGAACGTAATAGGCGTCAGCGGCACGTAGTTCGCCGCGTTCTTGTCGAGGTCTTGTTCGTAAGGATTGGACATATTGCCAGGCCACCAATTGGAGGGTTACTGGCAATGACGCTAGCGAATTAGGCGCGGCCGGGCAACGGCACGTTGTGGTAATGCCCCCGGCATTCAGTGCGGTATTTGTTGAGATTAGCGTGCCGAACGAGATTAGTCTCAGTCCTCGGCAGGTTCCTCGCCGTCCTCTTTTGCCTTCATGCCTTTGAGTTTGGCCAAGACGCGGGCCTGCTCTTCCTCGGGCGTTTCCTCGCGCGCGGCCGCAGCGGCCTTTGGCGCCATGATCGATGCGGTGGGTGTTGGTGCTGGAGGAGCCGCTGTCGTTTCTTCCGTCGCGAGCAGCGTGCCGGCCGGTTCCTTGCCCTTGTTGGCTTCCTTGCGCTCGCGTTCGATGCGGCGCGCGGCTTTCTTGACCTCTGCATCAAGGTCGGTCTGCGAGCAAAGGCCAAGCGTCACCGGGTCCTGCGGCGTCAACTGGGAGGAGTTCCAATGCGTGCGATCCCGGATCTGGGCAATTGTCGGCTTGGTCGTGCCAACGAGGCGCATCAGCTGGCTGTCTTTGAGTTCGGCATGATTGCGCAACAGCCAAAGCACGGCGTTGGGCCGGTCATGGCGGCGGGAAACGGGCGTGTATTTTGGGCCGCGCTTGCTCTGTACTTGGGCCGGGAGCTCGACTTTGCTTTCGGCCAGATGCAGTTTGTGGCCATGGTCTTTTTCGCCGCGTGCGATTTCTTCGCGCGTCAGCTGGCCGTTGGTCACGGGATCCATACCTTTGATGCCCTGGGCCACGTCGCCATCGGCGATGCCTTTGACTTCGAGGGGATGCAGGCCGCAGAACTCTGCGATCTGGTCAAACGCGAGTCCGGTAGTTCTCGACGAGCCAAACGGCGGTTGCCTTCGGCATCAGGGGGCGGCGGTCGCTCATAACGGTCCTTCTCCGGTCCTTGGCGCGGGGTCTTGCGCAAAGGCCAACAACTTAAGGGTAATGGGAATTGACCCCTTATAACCCCGCCGGGGCCATCGGCGCAACCTGAGATTAGTAGGGGGTGCGAGGCCAATTGACCGCTCTGGGGCAGGCAGAGGCAGTTGCAGGTAGCGCGCCGCGCCGCTAGTGTCCGCGCGCGCTGGGCTTTTGGGCGGCGCGAAGCCACTTTCCTGAAGGATCAATTCGATGCTGGCGACTGCGGGTACAACCAAATACTTCGAAGACCTCAAAGTCGGGCAGGAAGCCTCCATGTCGCGCGTCGTCTCAGAGGCCGACATTGTCGCCTATGCGGCGCTCTCGGGCGACTACAATCCTGTGCACCTTGATCCGGAGTATGCGGCGAAGACGCCGTTCAAAGAGCGCATCGCACACGGCATTTTGTCGGCTGGATACATCTCGGCGCTGTTTGGCATGAAGCTGCCTGGGCCCGGCTCGATCTACATTTCGCAGACCTTGAACTTCAAGGGACCGGTGAAAATCGACGACCGCGTTGAGACAGTTGTCCGGCTGACCGAACTCATCCCGGCAAAGAAGCGCGCCAAGTTCGAATGTATCTGTTCGGTCGGCGGCAAAGCCGTGCTGACTGGCGAAGCCGTGCTGATGGTGCCCGGCAAGCCTAAGTGAATTAGACCAGCGCGAAGAGCGAAAGTCCAAACAGCAATGCAAGTCGTCCATGGTTATTCGCATGTGCCCATCACGGCGCGGGCGGCCGTCGTGGCAATCGGCAATTTTGATGGTGTGCATCGCGGCCACCGGGCGCTGATTGCGTCCGCCGTGGCCAAAGGCAAGGAACTCGGCCGCGCGCCGGGCGTGATGATTTTTGAACCGCACCCACGCGAGTTTTTCCAGCCCAGCGAGCCGCTGTTTCGCTTGACGCCCTTGAACAGCAAATTGGCGCTGCTCGAGAAACTCGGTGTGAAAGTCGCGTTCGTTGAAAATTTCGATGCGCACTTCGCGGGGCTGTCGGCGCAGGAATTTATCGAGCGCGTACTGGTCGCGGGCTTAGGCGTGGCGCACGTCATCATCGGCTACGACTTCTATTTCGGCCACAAGCGCGCGGGAAATCCGCAATTGATGGAAACGGCTGGCAAGGAACTTGGCTTCGGCGTCACGGTTGTAGCGCCGGTTGCGGAAGCGGGCGAAGTGTTCTCGTCGTCGTCCGTCCGGGTTTATCTGGCGCAGGGCGACGTCAAAGGCGCGACGCACGTTTTGGGCGAGCATTGGCGTGTGCAAGGCAAAGTCATCGGTGGGGCGAAACGGGGCACGGGCTTAGGTTTTCCAACGGCCAACGTGCCGATGCCGAAGGGCACGGCGCTGGCGCACGGGATCTACGCGGTGCGCGCGCATGTGGATGGCAAAGCACTACGATGCGGCCGCCTATCTCGGTACGCGCCCGACATTCGACAACGGCATGCCGGTGCTGGAAGTGTTCATCTTCGATTTCAAGGGCGATTTGTACGGCCATGATCTCGACGTCGAATTCGTCGATTTTATCCGGGCGGACCGCAAGTTTTCGTCCGGCGAAGATCTGGTCCGCCAGATGGACGAGGACGTGAAGAAGATTCGGGCGGTTTTGGCGGCGGCTTGAAATCGCGGACTGTCATCCCGGGCGACCCCGGCCTTTGTACCGGGGCAGACCCGGGACCCACATAAAACTCAGCAAATCTGGGTCCCGGCTCTTCGAAGCGCAGGCGCGCTTCTCCGGCCGGGATGACAGTGCTAGAAGGCGCTTCGGTTTTTGAACGAAAGAACAACAGATGTCGAAAGACGTGAAGGCGCCCAACAACCCAGAAGGCGGCGCCGCAGGCGGAAGGCCGGGATTGGGGCCAAGACGCTCTTTCTGCCGCAGACGCGAGTTTCCGATGCGCGCCGGGTTGCCGGAACTTGAGCCGAAGCTGTTGAAGCGCTGGGACGAGATCGGGCTGTACAAGAAACTGCGCGAGCAAGCGCGCGGGCGCACCGAAGTTCGTGCTGCATGATGGGCCGCCATATGCGAACGGCAACATCCACATCGGGCACGCGCTGAACAAGATCCTGAAAGACCTCGTGGTCAAATCGCAGTCGATGCTGGGCCACGATTGCCCCTACGTGCCGGGCTGGGATTGCCACGGCCTGCCGATCGAATGGAAGATCGAGGAGCAGTATCGCGCCAAAGGCAAGAACAAGGACGACGATCCCGGTCAACGAGTTCCGCAAGGAGTGCCGCGAGTTTGCAGAAAAGTGGGTTGATGTGCAGCGCGAGGAGTTCAAGCGCTTGGGCGTGCTCGGCGATTGGAGCAATCCGTATCTGACGATGAGCTATCGCGCGGAAGCAGTGATCGCGCGCGAGATCATGAAGTTTGCGTCGAACGGATTGCTGTATCGCGGTTCGAAGCCGGTGATGTGGAGCGTGGTCGAGAAGACAGCGCTGGCGGAAGCCGAGGTCGAGTATCAGGACTATCAGTCGGATATGATCTGGGTGAAGTTTCCTGTTGTTCATGTTGTCGCCGGAGGCTGGGTACGGCGACGAACCAAAAGGCATGAGATCATGCCGAACATAGTTAGAAGCGCTGCCATTGTGATCTGGACGACAACGCCTTGGACGATCCCCGGCAACCGCGCGATCAGTTTCTCATCGAAGATTGCTTATGGCATCTATGAAGTTACGAACGCGCCAGAAGATAACTGGGCCAAGGTCGGCGATAAGTATCATTCTCGCCGACAAGCTTGCGGCAGATGTCATGAAGGCCGCAAAAGTCGAAGAGTTACGAAAAATTGGCTGCGGTGAACGGCTGGTGACTTGAATGGCGTGCGTTGCGCCCACCCACTTGCATCGCTCGGCTACGACTTCGACGTCCCCCTCCTCGACGGCGATCACGTCACCGACGACACGGGCACGGGCTTTGTGCACACGGCGCCGGGTCACGGCGCGGACGACTACAACATCTGGACCGCGAACCAGAAAGCGCTGCGCGATCGCGGCATCGATACGACAGTGCCCTTCACCGTCGATGCCGATGGCGTGCATGACCAAGGCCGCGCCGGGCTTCGAAGGCAAGCGCGTGCTGAAAGAAAACGGCGACAAGGACGACGCGAACGACGCGGTCATCAAAGCGCTGCAAGAGGCGGGCAACATCATCGCGCGCGGCCGCCTGAAGCATCAGTATCCGCATTCGTGGCGCTCGAAGAAGCCGGTCATCTTCCGCAACACGCCGCAGTGGTTCATTGGGATGGATAAGCCACTCACGACAGTGTCGGACCCTCCGGGTCTGACACCAGGAAAGAACGATGCGCCGGGTGATGGTGTCAGACCCGGAGGGTCAGACACCCTTCGTGCAACAGCCCTTTCCGAAATTAAGAAAACGGAATGGGTGCCGGCGGCGGGCGAAAACCGCATCACCGGCATGATCGCGGGGCGGCCCGATTGGGTCGTGTCGCGTCAGCGCGCCTGGGGCGTACCGATCGCGGTGTTCCGCAATGTCGAGACCGATGAAGTGCTGCCGGGTCACGGCGCGCACGCGGCGAAGTCGCCTGAGCTGATGGAACGCATCGAAAAAGCTTTGCTGAAAAGGGCGCCGACGTTTGGTTCGAAGAGGGCGCGGAGGAGCGCTTTCTCAAAGGCATCATGCCCGACGCGAAATCCGAAATGGGAGCAGGTCAAAGACGTACTCGACGTGTGGTTCGATTCAGGCTGCACGCACGCCTTCACGCTCGAAGATCCGGAGACTTTCCCAGGTCTCAAAGGCATTTCAGCGCAAGCGCACGTCAAAGGCGGGCAAGACCGCGTCATGTATCTTGAAGGTTCGGACCAGCATCGCGGCTGGTTCCATTCGTCGTTGCTGGAAAGTTGCGGCACGCGCGGACATGCGCCCTATGATATCGTGCTGACGCACGGCTTCGTGCTCGACGAGAAGGGCGACGAGAAGATGTCCAAGTCGAAGGGCAATGTGCTTTCGCCTCAGGACGTCATGAAATCGAGCGGCGCGGATATTCTGCGCCTTGTGGGTGGCCTCGTCCGATACGACAAACGACATCCGCTTTGGGCCGGCAATCGTGCAGGCGGCGGCGGATTCCTATCGCAAATTGCGCAACACGCTCGCTGGATGCTCGGCGCGCTGGCGCATTTCGATGCCAAGGCGGATACGGTTTCGCTCAAGGATATGCCGCGAGCTTGAGCGCTTGATGCTGCATCGCTTGGCCGAGATCGATCACGAGATCCGCAAGGCCTATGAGACCTATGACTATCGCAAGATCGTGGCCCTGCTGTCGCAGTTCATGAATACGGAATTTTCGGCGTTTTATTTCGATATCCGCAAAGACGCGCTCTACTGCGAAGCACCTTCGAGCAAGAAGCGCAAGGCTGCGCTGACAGTTGTCGATCATATTTGCGATGCGCTGATCAAGTGGCTGGCGCCGATCTTGTCGTTCACGTGCGAAGAAGCGTGGCTGCAGTATCGCCCAAAAGAAATGGACTAGCGTTCATCTCTTGCCGTTCCCGAAAATTCCGCGCGACTGGAGCGATGAAAATCTCGCCGCTAAATGGGATCGCGTCAAGGAAGTGCGCACGGTGGTGACCGGCGCGCTCGAAGTCGAACGTGCGAACAAGAAAATCGGCTCGTCGCTTGAAGCCGCGCCGAGCGTCTACGTCACCGATCCCGATTTGATGATGCGGGCTCGACGGCGTCGATATGGCGGAAGTGTGCATCACGTCGGCGATCATCGTCAGCGATAAGGCCGCGCCTGCCGACGCATTTGCAATGCCGGGTGTTCAGGGCGTCGGCGTCGTCGTCAAACTCGCGGAAGGCAAGAAGTGCGCGCGCTCGTGGCGCATCACCAAGGATGTTGGATCGGACAAAGCTTACCCCGATCTCTCCGCTCGCGATGCCGCCGCCATGCGCGAGATCGACGCCAAGGCGGTGAGCTGATGGTAAATTGCAGTTCGCTGGTAAAGGCGGTCGTCAATGTCGCGCGCGATCCTTTAATTCTCCCTCCCCCTCGACGGGGGAGGGTCGGGGTGGGGGTGGTGCACGAAGCGATAGAGGTCTGGGGATCACCCCCCTCCCTAACCCTCCGCCCGCATGGGGGGACGGGAATCCCGTGCTCGGTGCGATCCTTCGAGCGGCCGCTCGCACCGAGCAAAGCACGCGAAGTGCTTTCGCATGATTAGTGAGGCTGGAACTCTTGGCTCTGGGGCCGCTACTCGGCGCTCGGGCTCGGCGTCGCGCTGTCAACGTTCGCCATCGATCAGGCGCACAAATTCTGGATGCTCTATGTCTATGACATCATGGCTAAGGGCCGGGTGGCAGTTGCGCCTTTCCTCGATCTGGTGTTCGTCAAAAATACCGGCATCAGCTATTCAATGTTCGATCAGGAGAGCCAAGCCGGGCAATTCATGCTCGCGGCTTTCGCCGTGGCCGCCTCCCTCGCCATGTGGGTTTGGCTCGCCCGCTCCGACACGACCCGGTTGATGGCTTGGAGCCTCGCGCTCATCATCGGCGGGGCGTTGGGGAATGCCTTGGACAGGGTTCTGATCGGCGGGGTTGCAGACTTCTTTTCCCTGCACGCGTGGGGATTCTATTGGTATGTCTTCAACATAGCCGATGTGGCGATCGTTGCTGGCGTCGCCGGGCTGCTATATGACTCATACAAGTCGAGTTGTAATGACGCCGCAAAGCCGCTATAACGGCTCATGAGTGGGGGACGAGTTCATTTGCCGGTCTGTTCCACGGGGGAAACTCGTATGCTATTGAAAAACATTATAAATGTTTTGGCTGGCATGGCCTGTGCTGCGCTCCTTTCGGGCTGCAGTGCGGACGACATCCAGTTAAATGGCAAGATTTTCGATGCGGCCGGTTTGAACACGGCATCCGTGAAAAAGACCCCGAATATGAAGGAACGCTCGGGAATAATTGTTCCGCCAAACCTGGACAGGTTGCCCGAGCCGGGCTCGGGCGCAAGCCAACAGCCGACCTTGGCAGAGGTCCAGGATTACGACGCCAAGCGCGTGACCTCCTATAATGACCTGGAACGGCAGCAGGAAGCCTACTGCAAAGTCCACTATCACGATGCCAAGCTTCACCGCGATCAGGACGCCGTTTTGGCGACTGGTCCGCTAGGGCCCTGTCAGGGTTCGGCATTAAAACTGCTGAAGCAGGCAACCGAAGACGGTGCCGAGGAATAACTCGGGCCGTGATTGCCGTTTCCTTGGTCTGCGCGCGGAACGATTAACATATTGAAGCATATAGTCATTTTATGTTTTTCTGCGACCTGATCCGGCTTGCAGATGAACGCGATGTCATTTGACTTTAGAGGCCCGTGCACCGACATCTCGTGACAGTCCGGTATGTCGTACCGCCCACGCGTTTCGCACTCCCTCACCAAGCTGGCCTTTCAACAAAACTGGGCCAAAAGATTGGGACCAAGCATGCTTTCACCTGTTTTAGCCGTCCGCACTTCGCTCGCAACCCTCACCCTGGCGCTTTCCATGCTCGCATTGAACCCACTCGCCCACGCGGCCGCATCCTCGACGCGCGCCAGCGAATTCAAACTCTCGAACGGCATGCAGGTTGTCGTTATTCCGGACCGCCGGGCGCCCGTCGTCACGCACATGGTTTGGTACCGGGTCGGCGCGGCGGACGAGGTGCGCGGCACCTCCGGCATCGCCCATTTTCTCGAGCACTTGATGTTCAAGTCGACGGAGAAAATTCCGGTCGGCGAGTTTTCCAAAATCGTCGGCCGCCTTGGCGGGCAGGATAACGCCTTTACCGGCCATGACGCCACGAGCTACTTCCAGCGCATCTCCAAAGACCGTCTCAAAACGATGATGGAAATGGAAGCCGACCGCATGGTGAACTTGCGGCTCGATGAGAAAGAAGTTTTGACCGAGCGAGACGTCATTCTCGAAGAGCGCCGTTCGCGCATCGAGAATAATCCAGGTTCAATTCTCGACGAGCAGATGAACGCGGCGCTCTATCTCAATCATCCCTACGGCGTGCCTGTCATCGGCTGGTATCATGAGATTGCGAAACTCTCGCGCAATGACGCGATGACGTTCTACAAGCGCTACTACGCGCCGAATAACGCCACTCTCGTTGTCTCGGGTGACGTGACGGAAGAAGAAGTCAAAACGCTTGCTGAACAGACTTATGGGAAATTGCCCGCGAACCCGGAAGTCGGGATGCCGCGCGAGCGCCCATCAGACCCGCCGCAGATCGTGCCGCGGCGCCTCGAACTTAAAGACCAGCGCGCTGGCAATTACTCGTTCCACCGGTATTACGTCGCGCCAAGCTATGTGACGGCAAAACCCGGTGAAGCCGAAGCGCTCGATCTTATGTTGAAGGTCGCCGCATCGGGATCAACCAGCCGACTCTATAAAAAACTCGTCGTCGAATCCAAGCTGGCATCGAGCGCAAGCGGTGATTACGGCGGTTATGGCCTGGATACCGGGAATATCTCGCTTTACGCGGTTGCGGCCGACGGTGTGCCGCTGGCAAAGGTCGAGGCGGCGATCGACGAGGTTCTCGCGGACGTTGCAAAGAACGGCGTGACTGAGCAAGAGCTCGTGCGTGCCAAGAACAACTATTTGGCGGAATACGTCTACGAGAGCGATAACCAAGCAACGCTGGCGCGCCGGTATGGCTGGGGCGTTTCGGTCGGCCGCACGGTTGCGCAGATCGAAAGCTGGCCGGACGAAATTTCCAAGGTCACGCTCGACGACATCAAAAAAGTTGCGGCGGAATATCTCGATGCCCGGCGGTCGGTCACAGGATATCTGATGCCGGATAAGTCGCCTGTTGCGCAGGCCGGCGCCAAAAGCGCAGTGAGGTAAGCGATGACAATTTCAAGTTTTGCGGGCCGCACTTTGCGAGTTTGGGCGCGCGTCGAAATCATGATCGCGCTTGCGGCCGCGATGCTCTTTTTTGTCGTCACTCTTACCCGACCGGCCCATGCCATGAACATTCAGACTGTGAAAAGCCCCGGTGGTATCGAAGCCTGGCTCGTAGAAGAACACTCCGTACCCTTGATGGCGTTGCGCTTCGCTTTCAACGGCGGCAATAGCCAGGACCCTAAAGGCAAAGAGGGCGTCGCTAATTTCATTACTGCGATGATGGACGAGGGCGCCGGCGATATCTTGAGTGCCCAGTTTCAGGAGCGCGTGGAAGACATTGCCATGCGCATGAGCTGGGACGACAGCAAGGATTCGCTCTACGGCAACTTCGAGACGCTGACGGCAAACCGGGAAAAAGCGGTCGAACTCTTAAAGCTCGCGGTAACAAGACCTCGCTTCGACAAGGATGCCGTGGACCGGATTCGCCAGCAACTCTTGGCCAATCTCACATACTCCGACAAGGACCCGGACAAAGTTGCGGCCAAGGCATGGTTCGCGGCTGCCTTTGAGGGGCATCCCTATGGGCGGCCGTCGAACGGCACCAAGGAAAGCATCGCTGGTATGGCCTCGGCGGACTTGGCGGCCTTTCACAAGCGCAATTTTGCCAAGGGCAATCTGAAGGTCGTTGCCGTCGGCGACATCAACGCGACAGAACTCGGCAAGTTGCTCGACGACGTGTTCGGCGGGCTGCCAGAGAAGGCGGAACTCGTTGACGTCGCAAAGATAGATCCTGTCAACGCCGGGCAGCAGAAGATCATCGACATGGACGTGCCGCAGTCGGTCGCGGTGTTCGGACTTGGAGCCATGGCCCGCAAAGACCCGGATTTCATGGCGGCGTTCATCATCAATCATATACTCGGCGGTGGCGGGTTCTCTGCCAAGCTGATGGAGGAGGTTCGCGAAAAGCGCGGGCTCGCCTATTCGGTCTACAGCTATATCCAGCCCTATCAGCACACCTCAATTCTGTCGGGTAGCGTCGCGACCAAGAACGAATCCATGGCCGAAAGCCTGGACATCATTCGCGCCGAGTTGAAAAAAATGGCGGATCAAGGCCCGAGTGCCGAAGATCTGGAAGGCGCGAAGCAATATCTCACCGGGTCGTATGCGTTGCGCTTCGACACAAACTCGAAGATCGCAACACAACTGCTCGGCTTCATGCAGGAAAACTTTGGCATCGATTACGTTGATACACGCAACAAGCTGGTTGAGGCCGTTACCCTTGATGACGTCAAACGCGTTGCCAAACGCTTGTTGAAGACTGACGGCTTGATCGTCACGATTGTCGGAAAGCCAGCCAATGTGAAGCCGATCAGCGCAACCGTGCCCGGACGGGGTTGAGGCCGCGGCTGAGCGCAGTTTGGGCGGCGCGGGCTCAATCTAATTGACGATATTTGGGCGGCAGGCCTTGGCTCGCCCGCCAATTGGCGTTAAGCGCTTGGCGGATGTTAACGGGGAACCGCATGGCTGCAGAACGGCTTGAGCAAGACTTACTCGCAATCGATTGCAGGGTGTTTGGACAGCGCTATTGGCCCGCATGGGCTTTCGGGCGCTACTCTCGCTGCGTGGCTGAAGCGCACCGAACCGCATCTTGAAGACTTACGCCAGGATTATCACCAGCGACGGTTGCCGCTGTTGCGCATCGCCGAAGATACGGCTGATCTCGCGGACGCCGCCGCGGCTCTGGCCAAACTTTCCGAAGGCGCCAAAACCATAATTTTTTTCGGCACCGGCGGATCGAGCCTTGGTGGGCAGACGCTGGCGCAGCTCGCAGGTTGGAACATTCCGGGCGGCGCTGACATCGCGCAGCGCAAGCGCCCGCGTACTCGTTTCTATGACAATCTCGATGGCACGACGCTGGCTGGCGCGCTGGCCAATCTCGATCTTGCGACCTCGCGCTTTATCGTAACGTCGAAGTCGGGCGGCACGGCAGAAACGCTGGCGCAGGTCATCGTCACGCTCTCGGCTGTGAAAGCAGCAGGATTGAGCGCACAAATTCCGCGCATGTTTCTTGGCATCACGGAACCGGATCAGGCAGGAAAGCCGAATGGCTTGCGCGCGCTCTTCTCAAAGCTCGGCATTCCGATGCTCGATCATCACACGGGCATCGGCGGGCGATTTTCGTGTTTGACCAACGTTGGGCTGATGCCAGCGATTGCGCGCGGTCTTGATGGCACCGCCATTCGCTCTGGCGCACGCGCAGTTATCGACGATCATGCTTGCCGCCAAAGCGGCCGCAGATTTCGCGCCCGCCGTTGGTGCCGCAACGGCTATCGCATTGAGCAAAGAGAAAGGCATCCGCACGCTTGTCATGATGCCGTACGCTGATCGCCTCAGCCGCTTGTCCGCGTGGTTCGTGCAGTTGTGGGCCGAAAGCCTTGGCAAGAACGGCGAAGGCACAAGCCCGATTGCGGCCATTGGCCCGCTCGATCAGCACAGCCAATTGCAGCTCTATATGGATGGTCCGCGCGAGCATTATGTGACGGTGCTGCAGAGCTGCTACGAGTGGCACAGGGCCAAAGCTTGATGCGGATCTGGCAGCGGTCGCAGGCGTTGGCTTTTTGGGGGGCAAGACGATTGGCGATATCGTTGCGGCACAAGCACATGCCGTGCCTGAGGCCTTGAGCCGGGCCGGGCGGCCGGTTCGCACACTTGATATTGAGCGTCTGGACGAGAAAACGCTTGGGAGCCTGCTCATGCACTTTATGATTGAGACGATTCTCGCAGGCCGTCTGCTCGGCGTTGATCCGTTCGATCAGCCAGCCGTCGAGCTTGCGAAGATTTTGACGAAAGAGCGCCTCGCGAAAGGCGCGTAACGCGCAAAGAGGCCTCCCTTGGCGATCCGCCAACTCTCGCCGGATACAGTGAACCGCATCGCTGCGGGCGAGGTGATCGAGCGCCCGGCGAGTGTGGTCAAGGAGCTCGTTGAAAATGCTATCGACGCTGGCGCAACGCAAATCGAAATTGTAACGGCCTCAGGTGGATTGTCACTTATCCGGGTGACGGATGACGGCGGCGGCATGGTCCCGGACGATCTGGCGTTGTCGGTCGAAAGGCACGCCACTTCGAAACTGTCTGAGGAAGATCTGTTTGATATCCGCAGTCTCGGTTTTCGCGGCGAAGCGCTGCCGTCGATCGGCTCCATCGCGCGGCTCGAAATAAAGTCGAAGCCGAAGGATGCGCGCGAGGGACACGCCATCGTCATTGATCGCGGCCGCAAGGGCGCGGTGCAACCGGCAGCACTCAATCACGGCACGGTTGTCGAAGTGCGCGATCTTTTCTCGGCAACGCCCGCCCGGCTTAAATTCATGAAGATCCGAGCGGTCTGAGAATTTGGCGATCGTCGGAGATCGTGCGCCGCTTGGCAATGGCGCATCCCGACGTTGGGTTCGTGCTGCAGAGCGGGGAACGCGCCGCGCTTAACTTGGCTGCGCGGAACGGCGACGGCGGAAGGGCTGCTCGAGCGTTTGGGCCGCATCATGGGCCGCGAGTTCATGGCCGATGCGCTCGAAATCAAGGGTGGCGGCACAGGCGCGTCGGGCCCCATGCGGGTCTTTGGCTTTGCCGGACTTC
This sequence comes from uncultured Alphaproteobacteria bacterium, assembly GCA_963764605.1. GTDB lineage: Bacteria > Pseudomonadota > Alphaproteobacteria > Rhizobiales > Hyphomicrobiaceae > Hyphomicrobium_B. The sequence goes on along the minus strand of CAVXTJ010000007.1, from coordinate 30,599 downwards.
CGACGCTGCACCGGCAAGATTCCAGCCAGCAGTACTCTGTTCGTCAATGGCCGCCCGGTGCGCGACAAGCTGTTGATCGGCTCGGTCAAAGCCGCGTATGGCGACCTCATCCCGAAAGGCCGCTCGCCGTAGCTTGCGTTGTTTCTCGAAGTCACGCCTGACGGATCTCGACGTCAATGTGCATCCGACAAAAGCGGAAGTGCGCTTTCGCGATGCAGGCCGCGTTCGGGCCCTGCTGGTCGGGGCCTTGAGTGAGGCTCTAGCGGTGGCAGGACATCGCGCCTCCGCGCAGGGCGGAGTGCTGACGGTTGAGACGTTTGAGGCCGGAATTTTGCCGCAGAGCGGCGGGCACTACGAGCCGCCGCGCTCATTTATGGCGCGCGGGTTTGGCGAGGCGATGCAGGCGCCATTCGCCGGTATCGACGCGTCCAAGCGCCGATCACAGCGCGGCCACTGGCGCCGGCGCCAGAAGCACTACTGGACCGGCCGCTCGGCGCGGTCAGGGCGCAGGTGCACGAGAACTATATCGTGGCGCAGACGCGCGACGGCCTTGTCATCGTCGATCAGCACGCAGCGCACGAACGGCTCGTTTATGAGCGCTTGAAAGCCAGCCTGGCCAATGGCGGCGTGGCGCGCCAAGGACTGCTGATCCCCGTGATCGTCAATCTTGACGCCGATGATGCGGAAGGATTGGCTGAAAAAGCGGACGAATTGGCCGAACTTGGACTGGTGCTGGAGTCTTTTGGTCCGGGCGCCATCGCCGTGCGCGAGACGCCCGCGCTGCTTGGAGAGACGGACATCGAAGGCTTGGTCAAGGATATCGCGGCGGAAATCAGGGCAGAAGGGTCATCGCGGGCGCTGAAAGACCGGCTGGAGGCGGTGGCGTCCCGGATGGCGTGCCACGGCAGCGTGCGCTCCGGGCGGCGGCTGACGGCGGACGAGATGAACGCGCTGCTGCGCGCCATGGAAGCGACGCCTTATTCTGGCCAGTGCAACCACGGCCGCCCGACCTATGTCGCTTTGAAGCTTGCTGATATCGAACGGCTGTTTGGGCGCCGTTAGGACACCAGGTCCCATCAATTTTTTCAAACAGGTGCCCCACATGCTTGCAAAGGATGCGTAACTAGGTCCAATCTCCGCTTACGGTATTTTTCCTGAGTTCGGTTTCGTGTTTGACCTCTTGATATTGAGGGGTGTTTGTCATGAGTGCGTATCGTATTCTTAGCCTTGATGGCGGCGGCTCGTGGGCGCTGCTGCAAGTGATGGCTCTGCAGAACCTTTACGGAGCCAAAACGCGCGGCCACGAGGTTCTGAAAGATTTTCATCTCGTATCGGCGAACTCCGGCGGCAGCATTGTGTTGGGCGGTCTGCTCACCAACCTGCCACTCGACGAGATTTTGGCATTTTTCCTGGATCGGGGCGCGCGCACGTCGTTGTTCAAGGCGTTACCTTTTGATTTCGACAGCGGAGGCAAGCCGCTGAAGTCGGTGTTCAATCAAACGATGCAGTTGGTGGCGACGGTTGGGGCCAAATACCAGACGACCGCTAAGCTCAAAGGTTTGCAGGAACTGCTGGCGCCAGCCGGTGACAAGTCACTCTTAGAGCACCATCAATTCTTCGTCATGCGCTATGGGCACGCCATTCACTTCGTGATTTGCGGCTTCGACTATGACCGCAAGAGGGCGAAGTTTTTCCGCTCAAATCCTTCAAGTCTTGCTGGGAGCTCACAGGTCGCGCCCTCTTTTATACCAGCGCCATCAAGCATCAGAAAAATCGAGCCAACACTAGCCGATGCCATTCATGCGTCGACCAACGCGCCGGTCAACTATTTCATTGAACCTGCCAAGTTCGAAGAAGACCGCTATTGGGACGGTGCCATCGGCGGCTACAACAATCCGGTATTGGCTGCCGTTGTCGAAGCGCTGGCGAACGCGAAAACCTATTCGGCACGAGACATCCAAGTTTTAAGCATCGGAACCGGCACAGTGAACTTGCCGGTGAAATCGAAGAACGACCTGCCTTGCGATGCGCGGTTAGTTGAGGAAATAGGCCAGGAATTGACCTTGTTTCGAGACGTAGGCCAATTGGCGACCAGTGTGCTCGACGATCCGCCCGATAGTGCGACCTTCATTGCACATGTCGTTCTTGGCCAGCCGCTTCCTGATCGCAATGGGTATCCGCCGGTCTATCCGCCGGTGTCTGGTTCGGTGGTCCGGTTGAGCCCGCTTCTGCGGCCCGTCAAATCAAGCCCGTTGGCGCCCTGGGCCGTGCCGGACGGCATGAGCATCGATCAGTTTCACCAACTCGCCAATCTGGATCTCGATGCTGTCGAACAGCACGACATCGATGCGCTTGTGCATTTTGGTCATCTGTGGCTCTCCGATAAAGTCGGCAATCAAGCAATCCGTGAAAACAAGAACTTTGAAGTGCAGATTGGCCACCGCACCTTCAGCAAGGCAAAGGCAGCATGGCTTGCGCTGCGGAGCGGTAACGCAAGGATTTGAGGATCACCAAAGCGGCCGGTGGGCGTTTAGTGGAGCGACAATGCCAGATCCGGCCATCCGCGTATGGCCATGGCTGCGCCGATGCTGATGACGATGGCGGCGAACACACGGGCGTAAACGGCTTGATGGTTACGCGAAGCGCGTTGTTGAGTGCGACACCGGCAACGCCGCCCAAAAGGCCGCCCGCGATAAAAGTGGCGGCGAGTGGCCAATCGATAAGCCCGGATGCGGCATAGCTTCCAGCTGTTGTCAGTCCAAATGCCGTGACGGCAACGAGCGATGTTGCGATGGCATTGCGCGGGGGCATGCCGGTCGCGAGGATGAGTCCTGGGACTATCAAAAACCCGCCGCCGATGCCGAAGAATCCAGCGAGCAAGCCAACGCCGAGACCGATTGGGATGAGGCGTGGCAGAAGGTAAGCGGCAGTTTCAGTTGTGAGGCGGACATCGGCGTTTGAGGACGCATTTGGCCTAAGCATGTTGATGCCGGCCGCGATCATGAGAATACCGAATAATGCGAGCAGGCTCTTTCCGTCCATCGCTTTGCCGAGAACAGTACCGAGATAAGTGCCTATGATTCCGGACAGTGCGAAGACAATTGCGCAAGGCCATTTAACGGTGCCGAGCCGTGCGTGGGCCGCAAGACTGACGGCAGCGTTGATGGCGACAGCAATGGCCGCAGTGCCAATGGCGATGTGGGGCGACGAAACTCCGACGATATAAACCAGAAGTGGCACAGCAAGTATCGAGCCGCCGCCGCCGACAAGGCCGAGGACAAGGCCAACAAGACTGCCCGACGCGGCCGCAAGTGCGGCCACTGACATATCCATGATCATGACTTACTCCTCACGCCCGTCGTGCTTGCACACGCAATGACTGGCGTCAGTTGGCCGTTGCAGCGCGCCGGTTCCACGGCATCTGTCCGAGAACTTGCGCCATCATGCACGAGCCGCTGACACCGGAGAAAACTAGGCCCGCGCCGATTGCAGCGGACAGCCAGATGAAGGACGGTGAAACGAAAACACTCAGGAGCACACCGAGAAGCACGAGCGAACCGGCCATGATCTGCACTTGGCGCATGATCTCGATTGGCTGGCTCTTGTCCGCTGAAACCGGAAGCCCTGCAGCTTTCCAGGCTTCGATCCCGCCTTCCAGAATGTAGGCCTCACACTGTGGTGCTGAAGTCTGTACCGCGGAGGCGAGATTGCTGGCATTAGCGGCTGTTCGCGCGCCCGACTTGCAATGGAAGATGACGGGGCCGGGCGTTTGCCCAAGCGTTTTGAGTTCGCCAAGCGGCTTATTGCTGGCACCAGAAATACGCTCGCGCGCATGCTCGTCGGAACCGCGAACATCAATGAGCGTGGCGCCTTGTGCGATGAGCTTCTTGGCATTGGCAGGAGAAATAGTACGGAGTGACATGATTTCGAACCTTTGGTTTAAGTGTATTCGGTTAGTCGTTAGAGCAAAAAAGACGGTGCAGTGTGTTGAGAAGTTTCCCAATTCGCGGGTCTGCGATGCGGTACCACAGGGTCTGGCCGTCGCGCCGCGAAATCACCATATCTTCCTGGCGCATCTTCGCGAGGTGCTGAGACAGCGCTGATTGCGACAACGCGAGATCCTCAGCGAGTGATCCCGGCGTGGCTTCGCCCTTCTCGGCGAGTTTGCATAAGATCATGAGGCGGTGCTCGTTGGCCATCGCGCGCAAGATATTAGCAACGCCGGTGGCGTTCTTTTCGAAGGCAAGTAGATCAAACGTAGCAGAACGCATTTTGTCCTCTTTGTATTTCATGTATTGCTAAATTAGATATGACTAATATATATGTCAAGTATGAACGTTGATTTTTTTCAGCAAGGAGAGTTGTTGTGACGCAAGAGCCCATGATCCAGGCCTTTTTCGACGAGCCGACAAATACGGTCAGCTATCTGGTTTGGGATGCCGGAACGAGACGCGCGGCTGTTATCGATCCGGTCCTCGATTACGATCACAAGAGTGGCACGGCCACGGTGAAATCATCCGGCGCCATACTTGCCGCAGCTGACGCGGCCGGTCTCACGATCGACTGGGTGCTAGAATTGCATGCGCACGCCGATCACTTATCAGGTGCGCCGTATATCAAACTCAAGACCGGTGCCAAAGTCGGCATCGGCGAACACATCCGCGACGTGCAGAAAATCTTCCGCCCCGTTTTCGATGCGCGCGATATCAAAGGTGATGGCAGCGAATTCGACCGGCTGTTTCGAGACGGTGAGCATTTCAGCATCGGCGGCCTCGATGTCGAAGTGCTGCATGTTCCAGGACACACCCCGGCCGACGTCGCCTACAAAATCGGAAATAATGTTTTCACCGGCGACACGCTTTTCATGCCGGACTATGGAACTGCGCGTGCCGACTTTCCGGGCGGAGACGCCCGGATGCTGTATCGTTCAATTCATAAACTGTTGGCGCTGCCTCCCGAGACACGCCTTTTTATGTGTCACGATTACAAGGCGCCGGGGCGCGATCAATACGCCTGGGAAACCACGGTTGGCGAACAGCGCGCCAACAACAAGCATGTGCATGAGGGCGTGAACGAAGACAGCTTCGTGAAAATGCGCGAGGCGCGTGACGCAACGCTTTTGGCACCAACTCTGTTGCTGCCATCGATTCAGGTCAATATCCGTGCCGGTAAACTTCCGCCCGCCGATGTCAACGGCGTGCATTATCTGCGCATTCCGGTGCGGCTATCGGCGTGACGCTAGGAGTGTTGTTCACCTTTGAAGCGGGCAAGATCCGCTTGGGTGTCGATGTCAAGAAAGGCATCGGCACCTGAAACTGCAACCGTGCGCGAGATCGCCTTGTGTTTCTGGAGCAGCGTCTTGCCCCCTGCATCACCTTCAAGTGCCAAAAGCTCGGGAAAAACGCTCTTAGGCCAAAGTACGGGATGTCCTTGGCGGCCTTCGCTGTCCACCGGGTGCACAATGACGCCGCCACGTTGAGCGGCAAATTCATCGATGATGCGCGTAATCAAATCTACAGTGATGCCGGGCATATCAGCGAGGGTGACGAGTGCGCCGTCAGTTGACTCTGGAAGTGCCGCAATGCCGGCTCTAAGTGATGTGGCAAGCCCAAGGTGTGCCTCGTGATTGACAATTGGGCGCCAGCGACCGGCACCTGCCGCCGCTACAACATGCGGTGCATCTGGATTTGTGACCAATAGGATTTCTGCGACAGGGGAAGCGGCCACCGCCAACAGCACACGGCGCACGAGCGGCATGCCGTTAATTTCTGCCGTAAGCTTATTGCCGGATTTGAAGCGGCTTGAGCGGCCCGCGGCCAAAACGAGCGCCGCAATGCGCATCAGATTTTACCGCTGCGAAACGCTGAGATGACTTCGCCAAGGATCGCAACCGCAATTTCAGCCGGTGTTTCCGCCCCGATATTGAGACCGACAGGCGCTTTAATGCGGGCGATGTCAGAGTCCGTGAAGCCGAGCCCAATCAGGCGCTCAACGCGTTTGGCGTGGGTCTTGCGCGAACCTAGCGCGCCAATGTAGCGGCAGGGAGAGCGCAGCGCCATTGCAAGCGCTTCATCATCGATGTGGCCGACGTGGGTCAGCGTCACGACAGCGGTGAAGGGATCTGGTGCGAAAGTCTTGAGGGCGGTTTCCGGCCAGGCGGTTTCGACGATGCTGGCATCGAACCGGCTATCGGCCGTAAAGGCCGAACGTGGATCGATAATGGTGATCTGATAGCCGATCGTCTGCGCCAGCTTGGCGAGCACTTGCGCGACGTGGGTTGCGCCGACGACAATTAAGCGCGGCGCCGGGGCAATGGTTTGCAGAAACGTGCCGCCGCCCGCATCGTCTTGCAAGGCGCTGGCGCCTGTGGCGAGGGCGCCGGCAATGGCAGGACTTTCTCCCAAAGCATCCGTCACAAGCCGGATCCCGCCATCGCTAAGGCGGGTCTCAATCACGGCAGCTTTTCGCGTGTCGCGCGCAGCGGTGAGTTTAGCGAACAGCGGTCGCCCTTCGTCAGGCGTCAGCCGCGTGACCAGGATGCGCAGTTTGCCGCCGCACGCGAGGCCCGCGCGCCACGCCGTCTCGTCGGCAATGCCAAAGGACAGAACTTGAGGTTTGCCGCTCGCCAAGACGTCGGTTGCTTCGGCGATCACATCGGCCTCAATGCATCCGCCTGAAACCGACCCCTGGAACCGTTCGCCGGACGCAATGACCATTTGTCCGCCGATCGGAACCGGCGCTGAGCCCCACGCCTCTATAACGGTGGCAAGCGCCACGGCGTCGCCGCCCCGAAGCCAATGTTCGGCGGCCTGAAGCGGGTCAAAAGGGGTGGTTTCTGCTGGTTCTTGGGTCACGGGGCATCTTTCAAGAAACGCTGGGGGTCACGGGGCCAATTCGCGCGATTGCTTAGGCATTGAGACAGGTCTAGAAGCGCGCTTATGAACAAAAATGCGTCGAATGAACCCGTGAAAGCAAGCGCCAAAGTACGCTTGGCCGATGGCGGCACGGCACGCGCCATGTCTGCAACTCCGCCGAAGGTCGGGTTTGTGTCGCTCGGTTGTCCGAAAGCCTTGGTTGATAGCGAGCGGATCATCACGCAACTTCGCTCGGAAGGGTATCAAATTGCTGCCGACTATGACGGAGCGGACGTAGTCGTAGTTAACACCTGCGGGTTCCTTGATTTAGCTAAACAAGAAAGCTTAGAGGCGATCGGCGAGGCCATGGCCTCCAATGGCCGCGTGATTGTGACCGGCTGCTTTGGCGTTGAGGAATCCCGCATTCGCGAAGCATATCCCGGCGTACTCGCCGTTACAGGCCCGCATCAATATGAGCAGGTGGTCAACGCAGTTCACGGCGCAGTGCCGCCGCTGCACGATCCCTTCGTTGATCTCGTGCCACCCGAAGGCCTGCGCCTCACGCCCCGGCATTACGCTTATTTGAAAATATCAGAAGGCTGCAACAACCGCTGCTCGTTCTGCATTATCCCGTCGTTGCGCGGCGATCTTGCCAGCCGGCCCGCCAATCATGTCATGGCGGAAGCGGAGAAGCTGGTGAAGGCTGGCGTTAAAGAGCTGCTCGTCATCAGCCAGGATACAAGCGCCTATGGCCTCGATATCAAATACGCAGAAAGTTCTTGGAAAGGCGCCCCACTCAAAGCGCGCTTCTGGGATTTGAGCAAAGCCTTGGGCGAACTCGGCGCCTGGGTCCGTATGCACTACGTTTATCCCTATCCGCATGTCGACGATGTCATTCCGCTCATGGCGGAGGGCAAAATTCTCCCCTACCTCGACATACCGTTTCAGCATGCGTCTCCTGCGGTGCTCAAAGCCATGCGCCGGCCCGCGTCGCAGGAGAAAACGGCGGAGAGAATCCGCCGGTGGCGCCAGGTGTGTCCCGACCTTGCCATCCGCTCGACTTTCATCGTTGGATTTCCGGGTGAGACGGAGCGGGATTTTGAATTTCTACTTCAGTGGCTGAAAGAGGCGGGGATCAATCGCGCAGGCTGCTTCAAGTATGAGCCGGTTGCCGGTGCCAAGGCCAATGACCTTAGCGGCGCAGTGCCCGAAGAGGTCAAAGAGGAGCGCTGGCATCGCTTTATGGCGGCTCAGCAAGTCGTCAGCGCGGAAATACTGGCTGAAAGAGTTGGCCGCACCATTGATGTCTTGATTGACGAAGTGGACGAGGAGGGGGCGGTAGGGCGCTCCAAGTGGGATGCGCCCGAGATAGATGGCAGTGTGTTTTTGAATGGGGCAGCCGGCCTGAAGCCGGGTGATTTGGTCCGGGCCAAAGTCACGGAAGCCGACGCCTACGATCTCTGGGCGGATTTGCAGCCCTGAGTATTAACAATGCCTTGCAGCATGCGACCCTAATATCCTGCAAAATAACACTTTTTTCTGTGCCGTTAACTGGATTTGAGGTGCTTGCTGAGTATTGTGCACCAGCTCGCGATGCGGGTGGGTTCTGGTGTTGGGTATTTGTCGCATGTTTGTGCGTTGCGTCAGGGGAGCAAGGTCGCTTCCGGCAAGCCAGTTTTGGGTAACGAACGGGTTTCCGCCGCTGGCGGTGCTCGTCACCCTGTTTTGCGCGATTTTTACGGCCCCAACCAGTGCAAAAACCCCCGGTACCGTTCACTGCTATGGCGGGTGGTGCCACCGGGTTTCGACAATCGACGAAATGCATAGCATGGTGGGCCAGCGCGGCTATTTGCGCGCGTCCTACTACGACGACTGCCGCGTGGATCGCTTCAACGCTTGCGGTTTGACGAGTTCTGGCGAAGTTTTCCGTCCTGACCGTGCCGATAATGCAGCGAGCCCAATCTTTCCCGATGGCACGGTCTTGCTCGCCTATAATCCTGCGAACGGCAATGCCGCGGTTCTGCGCGTCAATAGTACTGGTCCCTACCGTGGCGACCGCAGGCTTGATGTGTCGCGCGCCACAGCCGAAAGATTAGGATTCCAAAAGAAGGGCGTGGCCGATCTCGCCGTAACGGTGCTCAAGACTCCCGAGCCCGAAGATGCGCGATATAAGAAATTGCGGACCTATACGCGCGTGCCGGGATACATCGGAAACTTCGGGAGTTTTGATGCTGCGCACGATGCGGCCATCAGCGGCCTGAACATGCAGCTTAATTCGACCATGGCCGCATTGGACAGCGGTTTGGATCCCGATCTTCTGCCACCAGACCCGCGTGCTGCCCTCAAGGATTTGCCCCGGATTGAAGTTGCTGCCGTTCCGGTGCGGGAACTCGTTTTTGCTTCGCCGCCCGAATGGGATGCACGTACGAGCGAGATCGTCCACGTCCAGCTGACGGTTAGGCCCGAGGCAGTTCCGGAAACGCAGATTTCAACACTTGCCGAGGGTCCGTCGCCGCCCGGAGTCCCGGAACGGGCGGAGAGTGACGAGATTGCAGCAATTGAGCAGGCGGTTCCAACCGGGATGGTTGGGCAAGAGGATCAGCGTATCACTCAAGACGTGGACGTAGAAACGTCTCCTGCCGCGCCTGCGACGATTGCGAAGAGCGCAAGTGCCATGGCTCGCCTTGCGGCCTTCATTGAGGTGGCGCGCGTTGAAGCGCGGATAAAGAGCGGCTGGTCCGTTGCACGACATGAGCGCCTCGAGGGCACCTGGAGCGAGCAAATACATGCTTTCATTCACGACGCTCGTCTGAAAGCTCGCGCCAGCGTTGCGCGCGACGGCGTCATGCAGCGCTTCACTGCCGAACTCACTCTCAAGGCCCGGCGTTATCGCTGAGCGGTGAGGTGTCCACCGATAGTGGCACTACAAGTCCACGGGCTTCATCCTTGGCCTTGTGTTCGGGTTCGACGTGAATGACCACTTCCGAGCCTTCGATTTCCCGCTCGATGGCGACTTCCAGCCGGTCGCAAATCTCGTGCGCTTCGTTGACCGTCATTTCTCCCGGAACAACCAAATGGAATTCGATGAACAAGGCCCGGCCCGCCTGACGCGTGCGGATATCATGAGCCTGCAGCGCGCCTCCGCCGTTTGACGCAATCGTGGATCGGATACGGTTTTCGATTTCCGGACTCGCCGCCTGGTCCATGAGACGCGACATCGATTCAAGAGCGATGCGATATCCGGTCCAAAGAATGTTGAGGGCAACGGCGGCCGCGAGCAAAGGATCGAGGAAATGCCAGCCGGTCAAGATTGCGAGCGCCAATCCTATGATGACACCAATCGACGTTGCAACGTCCGTGGCAAGGTGCCAGCCGTCGGCCTGTAGAGCCGGTGAGCGCCAGGAATTGCCCCGGTTGACAAGGAGCATGGCCCAGGCGGCGTTGATGACCGTCGCGCCCGCGTTGATGAAGAGGCCCAGCCCTGGGGATTCGAGCACGACCCCTTGCTTTAAAGCCGTGTAGGCCTTTGACATGATCAATATCGCAGCAACGATAATCATGGCGCCTTCGAAAATGGCGGCAAAGAATTCGGCCTTGTGGTGGCCGAATGGGTGGTTACTGTCGGGCGGCTTTGTGCCGATATGGATGGCGAGCAAGGCGGCCATTGCCGTCATGACGTTGACGATACTTTCAGCGGCGTCCGAAAACAGCGCGACTGAGCCGGAGACCAAATAGGCGGCATACTTGATGCCCATAACAGCCACGGCCACAACGATGCTCAGACCGGCAACGCGCGTTACCTTGTCGAACTTCGCGGTTTGATGTTGTGTGTCAGCCGTCATCTCAATGCCTTGAGCCGCGTCGCTGTGGGGTGTGCCACATTCGGCATACGGCCGCTAGCGCTCCCTTAAGTTGTGGTTGAGCAGAAATCTCGCCAATTTATCCACATCGGTTGTTGGGAGGTGCCTCGCTGAGGGCGCGCGAATCTGATGGTGAGAGGGGGCTGCTTTTTCAGCCGCTGCGCAGGTCGCGGGCAGGAGGATAGATAATGGCCAATTTCACGACCCACATTGCTGTTGGAACCGTGGTTGCCGGTGGCCTTGCAACACTGACACTGGCGGCCGATGTTGTGGCGCCCGAAAATCTCGTGGCCGTGACGATGGCTGGAGTTTTAGGATCGGTGCTGCCCGATATTGATTTGAAAGATTCCCGGCCAAGCCGCGCCATGTTCGCCGGCCTCGGGGTGTTCTTCTCCTTTTGCGTGCTGTTTAACGTAGCGACGAAATATTCGGTTATCGAGATGTGGGTGCTATGGCTCGGTACACTGGTTGGAGTGCGTTATGGGTTGCACGCCGTTTTCCACCGCCTCGCGGTTCACCGCGGCATCTGGCACTCGCTTTTGGCCGCGACATTCTCTTCAGTCGCAACGGCCGTCGTGTACTATCACGTGCTAGGGCGGCACGAAGGCGTCGCTTGGCTTGCAGCAGGTTTCATGATGCTGGGCTTCCTGACCCATCTCATCCTGGATGAAATGTACTCGGTCGACGTTATGGATACGCGCATCAAAGCGTCGTTTGGGACAGCACTCAAGTTGATAGATACCCGGCACCTCGGCGCTTCGCTAGGTATGGCCGCCGCTACCGTTTTACTTGTCATGCTCGCGCCGCCGACGAAGACGTTCGTTGACGGGGTCGGATCCAAGAGCTTGTGGTCGGGCCTGCAGCAACGGTTGTTACCGGACGATAAGTGGTTTGGGTTGATTGACATCCGGCACTTTGCAAAAAGCGCGGAACAGGCCGAAGATGGGATTACAACGGGATCAATCTCGCGGGCACCCGCGGCCGAGGCCCCGCCGCCGCCAGGAACCAGCAACTGAGCTCCACGCCAAATGACCACGGCTTCAAGTCAGGTTGGGCTTACTTCAGGCCGGCCAAATACGTTGCAGTGAACGATTTGACGAAGTCCTGAGCTGTTTGGCTCGTCATTGTCGGGCTTTTGTCCGTGACGGCAATGGCAGAGATGCCATGCACGCCAGCCCACATGACGCGCGCGGCGCGATCGACGGCTTCGGCCTTTGCCCCGGCCATCAGCGGTGTGAGTGCCATTTTCACGATTTCTATCATCCGGTTGACGTTGTCGTGGATCGGAGCCGGTACGGTCGAGCCTTCGGGTAGATGATGTTGGAACAAAAGGTTCCAGACGCGCCGGTTTTCGAGGGCAAAGTCGATATATGCGGCGGAAAGCTGGTCAACGTAATGGCGTGCGTCACCATTATTGGCGACGGACTGGAGCCTCCGCACCGCGTCGTCGAGTAACTCGATCTGGATAGTGATCAGTAGATCGTCCAGATTCTCGAATACGTTATAAATGGTACCGGCCGAGTAGCCAATTCCGCGCGCAATCTCCCGCGCCGAGAGTTCGGCCAGGCCTTTTTTTTCAACAATTTCCCGGGTTGCGCCGAGCACGAGCCGCCGCAATTCCTCCGGAGTATGTGAGGAACGTCTTCCCATCGACAAACTCAGCTCCCGCGATGCCGGTCTGCATTTTCCTTTGTGCACAATAAACAACGCGGTGACTGTGACAAGTGCCAATGCGTGGAAATGAACAAAAGTACGATAACGGATTATACGGACTCTGCCGGATTAGCAGCAAAAAAATTCGGATATGCTCAGCATTAGGATTAAGAATGGTCTTAAAACATGCGAGTGTAGTCAAATCCAGGAAAACGGTTTCATTAATGACGACTGTTTTATTCTAAATTCGCCGCCACATAAGGTGTCCTGTGCCGGTTCAATTGAACCGCGTGGGCGGGTTGGGAGTTAGCAGTTGGGTCCCGTCGGATCGTCCAGTGGGATAATGTTCCGCTGGCGTGGGCTATGGGTGATCGTATCGGTCCAAGGAATATTCGCGCCGAAACCTGGTGGCGCAAGGCTCGCGAACAATGGCGTATATGTATAGCTGGATTCAACGACGATAGCGGCGTTGCCGACGTTGACCATGCCCGAAGCCGGCATGGCTTTCGGCACGCAAGTGATTGTAGCCGACCCGGGGTTACCTCCCGTGCTGGTATATTGCCATTCGGCGATCGTTGTCGCGGGCGCCGTAGAGCGGATTTCAAAAATATTGACACTGAACGTCGCCATGTCGAACGGGTGCATGATGTGGGCGGCCGACAAGACCATACCATTCAAGGCGGCTTCGCCTTCACCGGCCGCTTCGCCGATCGATTCTTCGCGTGAAACGAGGTCGCCGAGCATTGCCGTGGCGCGCTGGAAACGCTTGTGCATCATGACGGCGCGCGACACTTCGAGTGCGCCAAACAGCATGAGCATCAGAAGTGGCGCGAGGAGTGCAAACTCAACGGCCGCGATTCCGGCAATGTTTTGCCTGAACTTGCGGACTCGGTTTTCACACTTGGATCGGATTTGTAGTGGCATTGCATTGATCCTGACGAATTTATTGGATGGCGTGTGCCGGACTTATTGCCCCGACGACCCGGCATAGGGCTCTGTCCGGAAGGCGGTGGCGGACTGCATGACCATGGCATTGTCGACGGTGTCGAACCTCAAGAACGGAATCTTCTTTGTGAACTGCCATTCGTAACAAGCCGTAACCAGCACCACGTCGCTTTCCGTGCCTGCGTGCGTTGCCAGGGGATCGCTTTCGTTGGTCGAACTGACCCGCTTGGTGCCATCGACATTGACGCACGGTTCAGGCTGGACACTCTGCCAATCCGCCCGCTTTTGCAGGAAGATTTCGAGATCGCCGCATTTGATATGGCCGTCTCCGAGATCGGTCTTTAAATCAACCGCGTCTCCGTTAGCGTCTAAGCTGCTGTGCGAATTGGCTTTGTTGCAGAGGTAATTTTTGAACTCGCCAACGGTGTAGTTGTTCGTTTGAGCCTGGCCAGTGCGGATCAACCGGCTGGCTTGGTCCATGCCTTTTTCGATGGAGTTCATCACAAAATAATGCATCGAGATGCCGATGATGCCGAACACAAACATGAAAAACGGCGCGGCAACGGCTGCGAATTCGATCGCCGTTGTTCCGTCTTCATTGCGGCAAAGCCGCATGAACCTGTTGAGGATGTTGGCGCGCAAGGGTGCGGCGGGCGAAAGCATGAAACGCATCAGTTCAGTCCTCGGACGTCGTGGTCAATGGTCAGTCCACATTAGGTATCCTAGGCTTAAAGAACTATTTAGATCTTTAGCGAACCGCGTCCTTGGCTAATAAAGTATTAAATTGAAAACTCAGATTTGGGTTTCCGGATTAAGTGCTTGTCAGCAGTACTCTTAGAACCCTTTCGACAAGCGATGGTGTTTTATGGAATGTGGCTGGCGGCGCTACGGTGCCAGCCATTCGCGTCAGCTGGCGTCTTGTTTGATCCGATGTGGACATGCAAGACGAGCTGGTGTGGCGTGGCCTAGCAAAATGGCGCGGTATCGATGTGCCCCTATCGATACCGCGCCATATTTGTATTGGCCTTGACTGCGCCAGCTGACTAGCCGCTAACCCAGCTATTGTTGAGAAATCTGTCAGGCGGCGTTGACTTTATATATGCACGCGTCTGCAAGACCCGCTTATTGAGTCCCGCTTACTGAGCGTTGCCACTTGCGTCAGCGCTTTCAGAAGATGACGTCGAGAACTTTGTCTTTTCTGAATTGTGCTTGGCGACCAGGCCAAAGAATTCCGTATCGTCTCCTGGGGTCAGGTTAGGCTGGCAATTGGGGGTACAAGAGTACGTAAATCGCGCGGAGCCCTTAAGTAGATTGACCATGCGGCGCTCATCGCGTTCGACAATGATGCGTTGATCCTGAATTACGTTGCGGTCTGCGTCTAAGACAATCACGTTCGTGATGCCAAAGGTTTTGCCGGTAACGGCCAAGATATTTCCGCCTTGAAGTGTGACGTCGGCTATCGATGGATTGCCAATGATGACTTCCGTGGCCGGCCGGGGCAGTCTTAGGAGTTGGGCTTGATCAAATTGTACGACAAGGTCGCCGGCTGAAGCGGGACGAGCGCTTGACCAGCCAGCAATGAGTGCAATTGAGATCAGAAGCGCGGACTTGACGAGTGTGTCGCCGCTAGCAGGCAGGGATAAGCGAAGCCGCATGGCTTTCATGTCCTTTTGAAGAAACGCGAGAACCCTATTACCTCAGGAAATAGTGAAGGAACTGCAAACGGGCGTGCCGCAATCGATCGAGCGTCCAGCGTGCGGGGCGAAAATTGTCAAAATACGAATGTGCGTGTTCGTCGCACTCACCTCTCAGAACCACTAGGCCTGGTGTTAGAGGCTTTGAATGTGAGCAAAACTGTGCCGGCGAGATAGTGAGGGCGAAGCAAAAGCAGACTAGTTGCGCCTAGCTTCGACAAGGAATTGGTGTTTGCGCTGGTCCCTCTAGGCTCAACGGCGAGACTTAAACTGCAATAAACCAATGATTAATCTCAATAATCTTCGATAATCATAGCATCTATCGCAATAAAAACAAGTAATACACGATGAATACTTTGGACGCTTGCCGGTTGTTGCATTTATTGAAATGTTTATTCCTGATATTAATAAGTAATCAGGAATTATTTATTCAGATTTCTGCGCTTTTTACCTGGGTTTAACTTGTTGGGGGTATGTTGGCTTCAGTTCAGCGGTGAGGACGAGTACTCCCCCGAAGAACCGATCGGTAGATCTATCTGTAGCAATTGGGAGAGAGTAGTTATGAAGAACATCGTTTCGCGTTTCATGAATGACGAGTTGGGCGCAACCGCAATCGAGTACGGCCTGATCGCCGCTCTCGTCAGCGTCGGCATCATCGCAGCCCTCCAGGGCCTCCGCGATCAGCTCCGTGACACCTTTGGCACGATTTCGACCGAAATGTCAGGCGCTGCCGGTTAAGTTCAGGTGCCGGCCACAAGCTGGCAGCTCAGAGTAAGTTGGGTCTAAAAGCTCAAACGAGAAGCGCCCGGAGAAACTCCGGGCGTTTTTTGTTTCGGACATGAAAGAGATCGCAACTTTGGCGTTCGGTTGCTTTGCCAGGCCGAACCGGTTCAACATAATTTTTGTTCGTAAAACGTGAGTTTAAGCTGCGAAAATAGAGCGCTCTTAACCACTCGAAGTTATGGTTCAAAAATTGCGCGCAAGAGCGTCTGGGCAAAGGGGAATAACCCAAAATGACTAAGTGGATAGCCGTAACAGCGGCGCTCGCCCGCGACGAATTGGGCGCAACGGCAATCGAATATGCGCTTATCGCCTCTATTTTGAGCGTGTCGATCATCGCCGCACTCAGGACTGTTGGAATTGAGCTCGAACAGGTTTTCATCGGCATCACGGCAGGCTTGAGCGGCTAACGGGGTCGCCTGCAATTCGATCGCTTAAGGCTCATGTTAAGGCGCAATTAACCCTTGCAAGGCACTTTCAAGGCATCGCCCTGCGGCGCTGACGTGTTGAATGGAGAGCCCTGTGATCGCGACTGCCCTGCTTCTCATTTTCCCTGTAGCGATGGCGTTTGCCGCCGCCAATGACCTCTTTACTATGAGGATACCGAACGCGATTTCGATCGCCCTGGTTGCAGCGTTTTGCCTGTCGATTTTTGCAGTAGGGTTATCCTGGCAAGATGCGCTGGCCCATGTTGGGGTTGGCGTCGCCGTGCTGGCTTTCGGCTTTATTCTTTTCTCCTTCAATTTACTCGGTGGGGGCGACGCAAAACTTTTGGCAGCTGCAGCCTTGTGGATGGGATTGGGGCAGGTTTTTCCTTTCATGGTCTACGTCACATTATTCGGTGGGGTTCTGTCGCTCGCCATCTTGTTCTATCGCCGCTACATTCCAGCAACAAACTGGCAGCTTCCTGAGTGGGCCAAAAAGCTTCATGCTCATGGCACGGGAATTCCTTACGGCATTGCCATAGCCGCCGCCGCACTCAAGCTTTATCCGGCAACAGTTTGGTTCAAAGCCTTCACGGTTTGATCGTTTGCCGCCACCGGCATCACTCGAATTTTCTAGCGGGCGCTCCATTTGGTGCGCCCGTTGGCTTTTGGAATGCGGCTACGCAATGCGCATTGTGGATCAGTTGCGGCTTTTTTTGACACGCTCCTTAACTCTACATTGACGTTTATCCTCCACTCTCGGCTTCACAAACTTGCTTGAACCCGGATTGAAAGGACCTTGCGTGCGATGAAGAGAGCCCAACTTATCGGCTTCGGAGTTGCCCTCGTCGCTGCCGTCGGCGCATTTTTCTTCGCCAATTCTTTGATGAAGAAGCCGGTCGCTCCGACAATCGTCGAGACAAAGGTCAATACCACCGAGGTTCTGGTCGCAGGATCGGACATTTCAGTCGGCAGCATTGTCAACGAAGGCAATGTGCGCTGGGTGTCCTGGCCAACGGATGCGGCCGCTCGTGGTTACATCACAAAGCAGGGCGGCGGGCAAAACAAGATGCGCGAAATTTCGGGCTCGATTGCCCGGTCGGCCTTCATTGCCGGCGAACCAATCAATATGCAAAAATTGATCAAGGCTGGTCAGGGTGGCGTGCTTGCGGCCATTCTTCCCGCTGGCATGCGCGCCATATCGACGAAGATCAGCGCCGTCTCTGCCGCTGGCAGCCTTATCCTCCCCAACGATCATGTCGACGTCATTCTCATCAGAGAGCTGCAGTCTAAGAGCGGATCTCAGCAGCATGTGAGCGACACGCTGTTCCGTAATGTGCGGGTGATCGCCATTGGCCAGCAGATCGAAACCAAAGAAGGAAAGAAGGCCGCGGATGGCGATGCCAAGACCGCGACTTTCGAATTGACGCCCCGGCAGGCCGAAATGATGGCTCTGGCCAACAAGATGGGCGAAATCGTTCTTACGTTGCGTAGCGTTGCGGACATGAATTCAGATGCGGCCCGTGCGGGCGGCATGGATTTGACTAAGCGCGAGCAAGGCAACGCTGTGAAAGTTCTGCGTTACGGTGCCAAATCACGTGTGTACGGAGTGAACTGAGTACACGTACGTCGGTAAGTCGTCATAGGGCAGATAGATCATGCGCAAGAATGTTGGATTACTCTCGAGCCTTATGCTCGGAGCACTGTGTTTTTCCCCGGAGTCGCTGTGGATCGTGGCCAGCCCAGCCCGGGCAAACGACAAGGGCGCCGCTACCGATGTTGAAACGATTGCGGCAGCAAACGCCCACCAATCCTTCATTCGCGTGCAGGAAAACGGCGGCGCGCCGATTAGAAAAAATATCAAAATCGGTCTCGGCAAGTCCGTCTTGATAGAATTCCCGCGAGACGTGCGCGACGTCATGGTTTCAAATCCCGTGGCGGTCGATGCTGTCGTCCTTAGCGCCAACAGGGTTTTCCTCCTGGCTCGTAAGATCGGCGAAGCAAACGCTTTCTTTTTCGATATCAACGGGGAGCAGTTTGCAACCTTTGAAGTCTTCATCGAACGCGAAACAGCCGGCCTTGAAAGCATGCTGAACCGGTTGATCCCAGGATCGCGCATCAAGGTCGAAATGCTCAATCAAACGGTTGTGCTCACTGGTTCGGTCAAGAACCCGACCGATTCAGTTCGTGCGGCCAACATCGCAAGGCAGTTTGCCACCGTCGAATATGAAACGGTGTCGAAGTCGACTGCGGAAGGAACATCGGTCAAGAAGTTCTCAAAGGATGAGGAAGAAATCGTCATCAATATGCTGAGCGTCGAAGCCGAAGAGCAGGTGATGCTCAAGGTTACCGTCGCTGAAGTGCAGCGCTCGGTCTTGAAGCAGCTTGGCGTCAACCTTGGCGGCGCGATTAATGCCGGCAATTTCTCGACGACGCTTCTGTCAGAAAATGCTTTGCCGCTGACGGCTGCGGCCGGTCTTGGCCGGTTGCCAATTCCGGGTATTTCGACGGTAGGCGATCCGTCAGATCCGGCGATTGGCTGCCCTGTTGGGAGCCTTTGCAACTTCAATACAGGCCCGACTGCTGGATCGTTTGGTAACTCCGGCTCTAGTGGCGGTTGGGGCAGCGGTGGCAATGCCATCACACATGCAATCCGCGCTCTAGAGCGTGAAGGCTTGGTGCGCACACTGGCCGAACCCAATTTGACGGCAGTATCTGGCGAACCGGCTAACTTTCTGGCGGGTGGCGAATATCCGATCCCAGTCGTTGATACCAGCGGCAGCTTGAGCGTTTCGTTCAAGAAGTTCGGTGTTGGTCTTGCCTTCACGCCGATCGTCCTTTCGGAAGGCCGCATCAGCTTGAAGATCGAAACCGAAGTCAGCGAATTGACAAACCAAGGCGCAGTCACGTTATCGGGCTTCTCGATCCCTGCGATCCGTAAGCGCGAGGCGAAATCCACGGTTGAGTTGCCGTCCGGCGGCACCATTGCTTTGGCGGGCTTGATTTCCGAAGATACGCGCCAGAACATCGACGGTCTGCCGGGTGTCAAAGATATTCCGATCCTCGGAACGCTCTTCCGCAGCCGCGATTACATCAAAAACGAATCCGAGCTTATCGTGATCGTCACGCCATATCTCGTTAAGGCGACGAGCCGGCAGCAGCTGGCAATTCCCACTGACGGCCTCGCGCCGGCAACCGACATGAAGGCGAATTTCCTCGGTCACCTCAATCGCATCTACGGGAAGAGTGAAGCTCTACCCGATGGCGGCCTGAAGGGCGACTACGGTTTCATCGTCGAATAGCTCGTGCACTGGAGAAGTATCATGACGTCAAAAATCTCGAAATCGCACGGGCAACCGCAGCCTCTCGTTAGTGGCCGCAAGGTTCTAACCGCTGTCCTTATGGCTGCCGCACTTGCTGGCTGCAAGACTTCGGATGATCACTCTAAAGTGGCCGGATGGTCGCTTCTGGATCCTAACCAGCGCCATCCGATCATGGTGTCGCAGCAGCCGGCGCATCTCAATGTTCATGTGCCACGCGGCGCCCACGGGCTTTCGCCTGTACAGCGCGCTGATGTCGTCGACTTCGTCAATCGCTACCGCGCGGCCGACGCTGGCAACAGCCGGCTTGTCATTTCAGTTCCGAGCGGTGCGCCGAACGAAGTGGCAGCGATGAACGCGACCGAAGATATCCGTGGGCTCCTGCTTGATGGCGGCTTCAGTGAATCGGGCATTACGGTTGAAGCCTTCAACGACGAAAGCAACAACGAGCCGGCAATTCGCATCTCGTATATGCGCTACGTCGCCGAAGGCCCGCAGTGTGGCCATGACTGGTCGGAGAACCTTGCGCATGGGCCCAATAACAATGCCTATCCGAACTTTGGATGCTCCAATCAGCGCAATCTCGCTGGCATGATCGCAAACCCAGCCGATCTTCTCGGGCCCCGCACTGAAGGGCAGCGTTACGCCGAACGGCGCGACGAGGTCATGGACAAATACGTGAAGGGTGACGTCACGGCGACCAAGAAGTCGGCCGATGAGCGCGTCCAAACGAACAAAAACTAAAGTGAGGATTGGAAGTCATGTCTAGACAAGCACAAACGGTCCTTGACGACGAATTCGACGACGCGGAAACGCCCCAAGATGCGGCGCAAGGCGGCACAGAACGCGCGCGTCCCATTCCGCGGATTTCGATCCAGGCTTTCTGCGACGATCAGCGGACGGCCGAGGTGCTTCAGTACGCGGCTGAAGACCGCCGTCTTTCCAAGGCACATGTCAGCGTGCACATGGGAGGCATCGGAGCCGCGATTGCGCACTATGTCGATAGCCCGACGCCGAACCTGATCATCGTGGACAGCGCACTCAAAGGCGCACAATTGGTTCACGAACTCGACACTCTTGCAGAGAGCTGCGATCCGGGTACCCGGGTTATCGTCGTCGGCCGTCATAACGACGTGCTTTTGTATCGCGAACTGCTGAAGCGCGGCGTTAGCGAATATCTGGTCACGCCGGTCGAGCCGTTGGCGATGATGGAAAGCATTTCGAACCTTTACAACAATCCAGATACCGATCCGGTTGGGCATGTGTTTGCATTCATTGGGGCAAAGGGTGGCGTCGGTTCATCCACCATTTGCCACAACGTTGCCTGGACTCTCTCCGAAGTTTTGAAATCCAATGTAACGATTGCAGATCTAGATCTGGCATTCGGAACCACCGGCTTGGACTTCAACCAAGATCCGGTTCAGGGTATCGCGGAAGCGCTTGCGGCACCTGAACGTCTCGACGATCAGTTGCTTGATCGCCTGCTGACCAAGTGCTCGGAACACTTGTCAATTTTCGCCGCACCCGTCGTCTTGGACCGCGATTACGAGATCTCGCCAGAGGCCTGCGATATGGTCCTCGATGTCGTACGCCAGAACGTGCCGTATGTTGCAGTTGACTTGCCACATGGCTGGGCACCGTGGTCAAAGCGCGTCCTCCTGCAGGCAGATGAAGTCATCATCACGGCTGTTCCCGATCTTGCAAACCTTCGTAACGCAAAGAACATCGTCGATCTCCTCAAGACCTCGCGCAAGAATGACGGCAAGCCTCACCTTGTCTTGAACATGTCAGGTGTGCCGAAGCGTCAGGAAATCACCTTGAAAGAGTTCGAGCAGGCGCTCGACATCAAGGCAATTTCCGTCATCGAATATGACTGCGAAGCTTTCAGTCAGGCTGCCAACAACGGCCAGATGATCGAAGAGATGGATCCCAAGGCTAAGGCGGCCGAGAAATTCCGCGAGATTGCCATGGGTATGACGCACCGCAAAGAAATGAAATCTGAGAAGAAGTCATCGTCGGCTCTTTCTTCGCTCGCGCCGCTTCTCGAAAAATTTAAATTCAAACGCTAAGGATCTTTCGGCATGTTCGGACGGCGTAGCAACGATCCCGCAACACCGAAGCGCATTGCTTCACAGGCACCTATCTCACCGGCTCCTGCCGCATCGGAAGCCAAACCGGTGGCGACGGCGCGCGTGCAGCAACCTGCTGCGCCGGCACCGCGTATCGAGCCGGCTCAGGAGCCTCAGCGGCGCCATTCGGAAGAGTACTACGACGTCAAAACGACGGTGTTCAACGCGCTGATCGACACCATTGATCTGACGCAGTTGTCGAAGCTGGACGGCGCGGCGGCACGCGAAGAAATTCGCGATATCGTTAGCGAAATTATCCAGATTAAAAACGTCGTCATGTCGATTGCCGAGCAGGAGGAACTGCTCGAAGATATCTGCAACGACGTTCTGGGTTACGGTCCCCTTGAGCCCCTGTTGGCGCGCGATGACATCGCCGATATCATGGTCAATGGTGCCTCGACTACGTTTATCGAAGTCGGCGGAAAGGTTCAGAAGACGGGCGTGCGCTTTGCTGACAACCAGCAGCTGATGAACATCTGCCAGCGTATCGTCAGCCAGGTTGGCCGTCGCGTCGACAAGTCGAGCCCGATTTGCGACGCGCGTTTGCCGGATGGCTCACGCGTCAACGTTATCGCGCCTCCGCTCGCCATCGATGGTCCGTGCCTCACTATTCGTAAATTTAAGAAAGACCGTCTGAGACTTGAGCAGTTGGTGAAATTCGGCTCAATCACCCCGCAAGCCAAAACGGTGCTCGAGATCATCGGCCGCGTGCGCTGTAACGTCTTGATCTCTGGCGGTACAGGTTCGGGCAAGACGACGTTGCTCAACTGTATGACCGGTTCGATCGATATGGAAGAGCGCATCATCACTTGCGAAGATTCGGCCGAACTTCAGCTGCAGCAGCCTCATGTGGTCCGCCTTGAAACCCGCCCGCCGAACCTTGAAGGCGAAGGCGAAATCAAGATGCGCGACCTCATCAAGAACTGCCTTCGTATGCGCCCCGAGCGCATCATCGTCGGCGAAGTCCGCGGCCCGGAGGCCTTCGATCTTCTCCAGGCCATGAACACGGGCCATGACGGCTCCATGGGGACGCTCCACGCGAACTCGCCCCGCGAAGCCATCAGCCGTCTGGAAAGCATGATCATGATGGGCGGCTACGCGCTGCCCGTGAAGACCATTCGCGAAATGATCACGGGGTCGATCGACGTTATCGTTCAGGCGTCGCGCCTTAGAGACGGCTCGCGTAAAATCACGCACATCACCGAAGTGTTGGGTATGGAAGGCGAAGTCGTCACCCTTCAGAACATCATTGTGTTCGAAATTACCGGCGAAGATGCCAACGGCAAAATCCTGGGCCGTCACCGGTCGACTGGTATTGCCCGCCCGCGCTTCTGGGACCGCGCTGAATATTACGGCGAGACCGAGAGATTGGCGCGCGCATTGGCCGAGTCGGAAGTGAACGACGGCAACGGTAACCCGATGGGTGAACAAAATGCTTGATGGTGAAATTAGTCCAATGGTTGTTGCCGGACTGGCGGCGCTTGCAGTTGCAGGCGTCGTCTTCGCAATCATATTTCCCTTTATTTCGGGTGAGCGGGCCAAGGACAAGCGCGTTCAGAACGTTTCCGAATCGCGCAACCGCCGGCTAGGGACACCAGCGTCGGGCGCCGGCGATCAAGCATCAAGCCGGAAAAAATCGGTTGCTGACTCACTTAAGGAGATCGAGTTGCGGCAGAAGGCAAAAGAGAAGCTCACCATTCGCCTGCGTCTAGAGCGCTCCGGCCTGGAAATGACGCCGCGGGATTTCTACATCGCGAGTGCGATTGCCGGGATAGTACTGTTCTCAGCTATAAAATTCGGCACATCGGCACCGTTGGCGGCTGCGGGTGTTGCTGGATTTGTCGGGGCTTTCGGCTTGCCTCGCTGGTTCTTGGGCAAGCTCACCAAACGCCGTCAGAATAAATTTCTTAATGAATTGGCCAACGCCGTGGACGTTGTCGTGCGTGGCGTAAAGACAGGCTTGCCGCTAAACGAGTGTCTTGGAATTATTGCACGCGAGAGCCCTGAGCCGATTGCCAGCGAGTTCCGTGAAGTTGTCGAAGAGCAGCGCTTGGGCGTGCCCCTTGGTGACGCATTGGAACGCATGTCGCAGCGCTTGCCGCTAGCGGAAGTGCGCTTCCTGGCGATTGTTATCTCAATTCAGCAGCAAGCCGGCGGCAACCTATCGGAAGCACTTGGCAACCTCTCCGGCGTTTTGCGTGACCGGATCCGGTTGCAGCAGAAGGTGAGAGCACTTTCGGCAGAAGCCAAAGCTTCTGCGATGGTGCTCGGGTCGTTACCGCCCACGGTCATGCTCATGGTCTATCTGTCATCTCCCGACTATCTCGTGCCGCTGTTCACCACGACGGTTGGAAAATTCATGCTGTGCTTCGGCGCCGTCTGGATGACGACTGGTATTCTTGTCATGCGTAAAATGATCAACTTCAAGTTTTGAGCGGCTACAAGCACCGTTCGGCCACTCACTGATCTGAACACCGCACTCTAACGAAATGATCCGCAGATGATGGAATTTGTCGAAACCGTCATGAACCCGCAAATGGCCGCCACGGTCTTGGCAGCGGTGTGTGTGTTCGCGACCGTACTTACGATTGCCATGCCGATGCTGGCACGCGATCGTATGAACCAGCGAATGAAGGAAATGGCGATCGAGCGCGATCGTATGCGCACCGCACGCCTCGCGGAAATGAGCGCGAAAGAGCGGCAAGGCGCAAAGTTGCGTCAAACGCCTAAGGGCTTCATGAACCGCATCGTCGATATGCTCGACCTGCGCGAGAAGTTTGATAACGAAGAGCTTCGCGAAAAACTCAAAATGGCTGGTCTGCGCGGGCAAAAGCCGATCGTGGCCTTCATGTTCTTTCGCATGTTGGCTCCAATCATTTTGTTTATCGGTTCTTTGGTCTACGTGTTCTTCATCGGGGACGTGAAGTATCCGCCCTTGATCAAGTTCATGATGGGCGTGCTTGGCGGTTTCTTGGGCTTTTATGTGCCGAACGTCGTCATTCAAAATATCGCGCAGAAGCGTCAGCAGTCCATCAAGCAGTCGTTCCCTGATGCTCTCGACATGCTGCTGATTTGCGTTCAATCGGGTATGTCGATTGAAGCAGCCTTCGGCAAGGTGTCCAAAGAAGTAGCCTCTCAGTCGGTCGAACTTGCCGAAGAAATGACACTGACGACGGCTGAATTGTCCTACCTGTCGGATCGCCGTCAGGCCTATGAGAACCTAGGAAAGCGGACCGGACTACCAGGGGTCAAAGCAGTGGCAACCGCGCTCATTCAGGCCGAACGCTACGGCACACCGGTTGGGCAGGCCTTAAGAACGATGGCAAAGGAAAACCGCGAAGCACGGCAGTCGGAAGCGGAACGTAAGGCAGCCGCCCTTCCGCCGAAGCTGACGGTTCCAATGATCGTATTCTTTCTGCCCGTTCTCTTTATCGTCATTCTTGGACCCGCCGGTATTGGCGTCATGGGTATGCAGAGGCCTTAGGCCCCCACGTCCAACAGTTTAGTGTTGCGTTTTGGCTCCGGCTCTCTCACGAGGCCGGGGCCATTTTCATTTTTCAGCTGTGCTGTGTTTAGTGGTCCGCAAGCTGCACTTGACACAAAGGCGCGAAAAAAAACGCGCTGACAGGGTGCCAGCGCGCTTGAATTTTATAACCAAAGACGGAAGCTTGTAGAGGTTAGCGCGTCGAGCCTTTGAGTGCGGGCGCGGTGTCTTCACTGCTAGCAATATCTGTCTGCCAGGCTGCTGCTGCCGAACCTTGCTCATTGACAGCAGGCTTGAATACCGCAGTTGCGGTGCCGGCTGTCGGGACCACGCGTGTCGCAAAGGCAGGGACCGCTGTTGAACCTGCACCGGCCGGCGATGTTTGTGGCGTGAGCCGGACCATCTTGCGGACATAGTCGCTATTGGCAGCAGCTGCATCGGCGGAGAGGGACGTGCCGCTTAAGGTTGTGGCTTCGTCATATTTTCCTTGAAGACCGAGCACAAGGGCAAGGTTTTGTTTGACCTTGGGCGAGTTGTCCCCTTTGTCGGCGACGTTGCGGAGAATTTCTTCCGCTTTTTTGGCGTCTCCGCTCATGGCATTGGCAAGTGCCAGGTTGTTCAGAATCGAAGTTTGATTGGGTGCCAAGGCTAATGCGCGCTCGTAAAACGGTATCGCCTGCTTGTATTGGCCTTGTTTTGCCAAAACAGTGCCGCGTGCCGATATGACTTTCCAGTCCGGGTTGGTTGGGCTGTCGGCCATTTCGAGCAATCTTGAAGCCACATTCAACTGGTCGAAGTCTAAAGCCATTCGTCCGTATTCGCTGGCAAGCTCGGTATTGCTGCCGTGCAAGACACTGGCCTGCTGCAGAATTGAGAAGGCCTTTTGCTTTTCGCCAAGCGCTTTAAGATTGCGGGAGTAATTGAGCGCGATTTGAAGATCGGCTGGCTTTTTCTGGTATTCCTGGCCCCAGTACTCGGTCGCTTTTTGCAACTCGGTCTGTGTATTTGTCCCCTTTGCCGAACTATCGGCCGATGCAAGTGGCATGGCCGGGTCGGAGAGCAATTCGCTCGACAGGGAGCAGCCACCCAGCATGAGCGAGGCGGCAAGGGAGGCAACCTTAAAGGTGCGGAAGGGGCTTAAATTTGAGGGATGCGCCATGAGTTGCGCCATGAGATGGTCTCCAGTCAGTCGGCAAATCAGCCCGAATCGCTGCAATTGTCAGTTTCCGGGACGCGGGTCAATAAACGCTTAATCCACCCTCTAATTGCCATGTTCATGCAACTTATCGGAGGGCAGTTAGCGCTGTGGGGCTATGGCTTGCTGTGGAATGCGGTGTCGAGCCTGGCCGTTTCGGCCCGCATTGTCGTACTATTGTTAGTCTACGAATATTCGCGCCGGATCTTTGGCGAGTGACTTTCGCCAAATGGGTCGAAGGGGTAATGAACTGATGACCGAAACGACGGCATGGAATGCGTCGAGCGTATTCGCTTCTGCAGATGATTTGGCAGCCACGGTGCCGGTCTATTTGGTGCAACAGGACGCGGATCTGCAAAAAATGGGGCTCAACGCTTCGCAGTGTGCTTGGCTCGAAGCGCAGAAGTTTTCGGGTGCTAGCCAAGAAATCGATTTTGCTTCCTGATGCAGGCGGCAAATTAAGTGGCGTGGTTCTGGGCGCCGGTAACGGCGCTGCGGGCGAACCTAGCGGCCCGTCTGAATTGCTGCTTGGTCAATTGCCTTCAAGCGTTCCGGCCGGACGATACCGGCTTGCCAGTAGGCCGGTTAGTTCTGACCTTGCCGCCATCGCCTGGGGGCTTGGAGCCTATCGTTTCACGCGGTATCGCGGCAAAGATCAGAAAGTTAAAGAAGCACCGCGCGCTCAGCTCTGCATCCCACCCGGAGCAAACACAGCGCGCGTCACCAACATAGTTGAAGCAATTTGGTTTGGCCGCGACCTGATCAATACCCCGGCATCCGACATGGGCCCCGATGAACTCGAACAGGCCGCGCGCGATATCGCGAGCCGCCACGGTGCCAATATTTCCGTCATCAAGGGTGATGATCTTCTCAAACATAATCTGCCGATGATTCATGCCGTTGGCCGCGCCCATCCGCGTGTACCCCGGCTCATCGACATAACGTGGGGTCCGGTTGACGGCGAGAAAATTACGCTCGTCGGCAAAGGCATCACTTTCGATACCGGCGGGCTCGATATCAAGCCTTCGAGCGCCATGCTCATTATGAAGAAGGACATGGGCGGCGCGGCCACGGCGCTTGCGCTCGGTCACATGATCATGGGTCAAAAACTCAAGTGCCGGTTGCGTATTCTGCTGCCAGTTGCCGAAAATTCTATTGCCGGAGACGCCTTCCGTCCGGGCGATATCTTGAAGAGCCGTGCCGGGTTATCGATCGAGATTGGCAATACAGACGCCGAAGGGCGCCTCGTTCTGGCAGATGCGCTCGCTTTGGCGGATGAAGAATCTCCTAAAAGCATCTTCGTATTTGCCACTCTAACAGGCGCGGCGCGCACCGCGCTTGGGCCAGATCTTCCTGCGTTCTTTACTGACGACGATCAATTCGCGGCCGCTTTGACGTCACTCTCAGCCAAGATTGGAGATCCCGTCTGGCGCCTCCCTCTTTGGGAGGGGTACCGCCGTCATCTCGAAAGCGATGTCGCGGACATGAATAATGTGTGGGATACTCCCTTTGCTGGCGCGATCACGGCGGCACTCTTTCTGCGCCGGTTTGTCAAAAATGCAGGCCGGTTCGCGCACTTCGATCTTTACGGCTGGCGCACGGCGCCGCGGCCGTTGGGGCCAAAGGGCGGGGAGCCTCAGACGGCACGGGCGGTGATGGAAGTGTTGCAGGCGGAGCTCCAAGCGTGAGCAAGTCGGATTCCAAGAAGACGGCCGCCGAAGCTAAGGCGCCCGTTCGCCCCGAAATGCCGCTTGATCCGCGCCGCAATGCATTTCGCTCCGATCTTGCCGCCAAATACCTTGAGGGCAAAGTATCAGCGACCCACTTTGTAGAAGGAACACCGGGGCAAATCGTATGGCCGGCTGTACCGCTGCGTAAGTCGGCTGATGCTTCGCTTGGTCTTGAAACTGAGGCGCTGTTTGGCGAAAGCCTGACGATCTATGAAGAAACAAATGGCTGGGCCTGGGTCCAGCTCATCCGCGACCGCTACGTCGGCTATATTCCGGCGGACGCAATTTCGCGTTCAATTGCCATGCCGACGCACCGTGTCCAGGCGTTGGGGACATTTCTCTATCCACTCCCGGATATCAAGGCGCCGCCCATCATGCATTTGGCACTCAACTCTGTGCTACAGGCGCGTTCGACCAGCGATAAATTTCGTGGAACTCGTGCAAGGCGGCTTCGTGTCGGTCCGTCATGTGACGCCGCTCAGCAGAACTGCGCGCGATTTTGTTGAAATCGCCGAGCGCTTTATCGGCGTCCCTTATCTGTGGGGCGGGCGCACGCGCATCGGCATCGATTGCTCGGGCCTTGTGCAAATGTCGCTTCATGCTGCCGGAATTGCCGCGCCGCGAGACAGCGACATGCAACAGGCGGAACTTGGCGTTTCCGTGCCGGTGTCCGAGGTGGACGAAGGCTTATTGCGCGGCGATCTTGTGTTCTGGAAAGGACACGTCGGCATCATGACGGATGGCCTCATGTTAGTGCACGCCAATGCGCATCATATGATGGTTGTCAACGAGCCGCTGTCAGAAGCCATCCAACGCAATGCAAAGACTGGCGCGCACATCACGGCTATCAAGCGGCTGGTGAAGCCGCAGTCGTAAGCGGGTTCAGAGATTAGTTCGCCAGTACGCCCCTATGCGCGACGCGGTGATCAAGCGCGGCTGCAAGCAATGCTTTCGTGTAGTCGTCTTTGGGATGCTCGAAGATCTCGCGCGCGGGGCCTTCTTCCACCACCTTGCCGTTGCGCATAACGATCACATAGTTGCACAGCGCGCGCACGACTTTGAGGTCGTGACTGATGAACAAATAAGCAAGCTCGCGCTTCTTCTGCAAGTCACGCAAGAGATCAACAATCTGTGCCTGGACGCTCATGTCGAGCGCGCTTGTAGGCTCGTCCAGCATGACGAATTTCGGCTCCAGCACCATGGCGCGGGCAATGGCGATGCGCTGGCGCTGGCCGCCGGAAAATTCGTGCGGGTAACGGTCCTGCGCATTGGGATCGAGCCCAACTTCCTTCAATGCCTTGCCAACGCGGGCGCGCCGCGCCTCGTCATCCATTTCGGGATGCTGAATGAGCAAGCCTTCTTCGATAATCTGACCAACAGTCAGATCGCGGCGAAAGCGAGCCATAGGGGTCTTGGAATACCACCTGCATTTCTTTGCGCAACGGCCGCATGGCTTTGGAGTCGAATCCGTCAATGCGGTTGCCGACGTAGGCGATCGGCCCTTCGGATGAGATGAGCCGCAGTATGGCGAGACCGAGTGTTGTCTTGCCAGAACCCGGATTCGCCGACGACGCCGAGCGTTTCCCCGGCGCGGAGCTTCATCGTGAGCCCATCAACCGCTTTGACATGATCGACCGTGCGCTGAAGCAGGCCGCGCTTGATCGGGAACCAGACTTTGAGATTGTCGGTCTCGACGACGACCGGGCCGGACATGTTAGTTTCAGGCGGCGTGCCTTTGGGTTCTGCCGCGAGCAGGTGCTGAGTGTAGGGGTGTTTCGGCGTCTCGAAAACGTCTTTAGCGTTGCCTGTCTCGACGATCTCGCCGTTTTGCATCACGTAGACGCGGTCAGCCATGCGCCTGACGATGCCGAGATCGTGGGTGATGAGCAGCATGGCCATGCCCATCTCTTTTTGCAGTTTCTTTAAGAGTTCCAGAATCTGTGCCTGTATGGTGACGTCGAGCGCGGTCGTCGGCTCGTCGGCAATCAGCAAGTCAGGTTCGTTGGCGAGTGCAATTGCAATCATCACGCGCTGGCGCTGCCCGCCGGATAATTGATGCGGATAGCCAGACAGCCGCTTTTCAGGATCGCGGATGCCGACCTTGGTCAAAAGTTCGATCACGAGGGTTCGCGTCGCCGCGTCATCGAGATTCTTGTGCAACTTGATGATCTCGCCCACCTGCTTTTCGATTGTGTGCAGCGGATTGAGCGTCGTCATCGGCTCTTGAAAGATGATCGAAATCTTCTGGCCGCGAATGCCGCGCATATCCGCTTCGCTGGCCTTGACGATATCTATGCCACCGAAAAGGATTTCGCCTGTCGGGTGCGAGGCGGAGTTCGGCAAGAGCTTGAGAATGGAAAGCGCCGATACGGTCTTGCCGGAACCGGATTCGCCAACGAGCGCCACGGTCTCGCCTTTGGCGATATCGAACGATACGCCCTTGACGACGCGGGACGCGTCCTTTCCCTTCGCCGAATTCGACGGAAAGATTTTTGACGGAGACGAGGGGCGTTGTCATTCAATCCTCTGG
>CAVXTJ010000006.1:0-35047 GCA_963764605.1 uncultured Alphaproteobacteria bacterium | reverse complement strand
AAAATGCATCTTCTGCTATCCGCGCATTGAAGTTGGACAGCCGACCGTATGCTCTGAAACGTGTGTCGGACGCATCCGTTATCTTGGTGTGATGTTGTACGACGCAGACCGAATCGAGGAAGCGGCAAGCGTTCCCTCCGAGCAGGATCTCTATGAAGCACAGACAAAGATCTTCCTCAATCCGGAGGACCCTTCGGTCATCGCCCAGGCGCGCCGCGATGGTGTGCCGGATGCTTGGCTTGAAGCCGCACGCCATTCCCCAATCTACAAGATGGCTATGGAGTGGAAGGTTGCGTTCCCGCTCCATCCAGAATACCGGACACTGCCGATGGTCTGGTACGTGCCGCCGCTTTCTCCCATAACGGCTGCATCCGAAGCCGGCAAGATGGGCAGCAACGGCCAGATGCCGGATGTGCGGTCGCTGCGTATTCCACTCAAGTATCTCGCAAATCTTCTGACCGCCGGTGACGAAGAGCCCATTGCCGAGGGTCTTGAGCGCATGCTGGCTATGCGTGCCTACATGCGCTCCAAAACCGTCGATGGCGTGATCGACGAGAGCATCGCCAAGCGCGTGGGTCTGACCAGTCACCAGATCGAGCAGATGTATCACATCATGGCGATCGCCAACTACGAAGACCGGTTCGTCATCCCGACGACCCATCGCGAAGCAACCGAAGATGCCTATGAGCTGCGCGGGCAATGCGGCTTCACTTTTGGTGATGGATGTATGCCGAGCGACACCAAGGTCAATTTGTTTGGCGGCGTGAAAATCAAGAACGACAAGCCAAAGGTGGGAGCCAGCTCATGAAGACGCTCAAGGTCATTTCCGCGCTGCTGAGCTACCCGACTGACGAACTTGTAGCGGCATGCGCCGAACTCCGTGAGGTCATCGACCGCGAGGCGGTTCTTGGGCCGGAGGAACGTGCCGGCCTCCACGACTTAATCGGCAGCATCGAGCAAGGAGACCTCTTTGATTTGCAGGAACGCTACATCCTGTTGTTCGACCGGACCCGCGCGCTGTCCCTGCACTTGTTCGAACACGTTCACGGCGAAAGCCGCGACCGGGGCCAGGCCATGGTCGACCTCATCAAAGTCTACGAAGACGGCGGCTATACGCCGACCACGAAGGAGCTGCCAGATTTCCTGCCGCTGTTTCTTGAGTATGCCTCGACGCGAACCCCGTCGGAAGCAATTGAGCTTGCCGGACAACCAGCGCATGTCTTTTCGGCGCTTCAGGAGCGTCTGCGCAAGCGTGGATCACCATACATAGCCGTTTTCACCGGTCTCGTTGCCTTGGGCAATGTGCAGCCCGATGCCGGAATGATTGCGCGACTTCTTGCCGAGCCGGATCCCGAGCCCGACGACCTTGAGGCATTGGATGCGGCTTGGGCCGAGGAGGAAGTTTTGTTCGGGCCTGGGGCCGCAAGTGCTGCCTGCGGCAAGGACGATCTGGCCGCCAAACTTCGTCAAGCGGGGCGGCCCGCGCCGGGACTTGAGGCAGGGCCGCGCGCAAGCACGCGCACTGCTTTCACTTACGCCGGAAAACCTACGTCACCGGGAGTTTGATCCATGCGCGACACCATCTTCCACATATTTTTCGTTTGGTTCCCGTATGTCTGTCTGACGGTGTTCTTACTCGGCAGTCTTATCCGCTTTGACAGGGAGCAATATTCTTGGAAGGCAAGTTCCAGCCAGATGTTGCGCAAGCGGCAACTGACCTGGGGTTCTAACCTGTTCCATTTCGGCATATTGTTTTTGCTGTTTGGACACTTGGTAGGATTGCTAACGCCGGCCTCGATCTACACTCTGTTCGTTACCGTTGAGCAAAAGCAATTTCTAGCCATCGTCGCGGGCGGTATTGCCGGCGCTCTTTGCTTCATCGGCTTGACCATGTTGCTCCATCGGCGCCTGTTCGACGAGCGGATCAGGGCCACAAGCACAACGATGGACATCGCCATTCTGATCCTGCTCTGGATTCAGCTGACGCTCGGCCTCATTACAATCCCGTTCTCACTCGGACATCCGGACGGATCGGTGATGTTGACGCTGGCACATTGGGCGCAGGGCATTTTGACTCTTCAGCCTGTCGATGCCAGCCATCTGCAAGTATTGGCATGGCCATACCTCATGCACTTGGTGCTAGGCATGACGATTTTTCTGATCTTCCCATTCTCACGCCTCGTTCATATCTGGTCGGCACCGGTCTGGTATCTCGGCCGCCGCGGTTATCAGGTGGTGCGCACGCGCCGGGACTTGACCCGGAGCGGTGCCGTCCACGCCGCCCAGCAACCCGCGGAGTAACCAGCCATGGATCTGACCACAGCCTGCGGTATCAAGCCGGTAAGTCCGGCAAGGCCTAAGAAGGTCTCCGTCAATGGCGTCGAAATATCTAGCGCCGCGATCGCCAAGGAAACGCAAAACCATCCGGCCGCCACGCCGATGGATGCATGGCAAGCCGCAGCCCGCGCGCTGGCCATTCGCGAACTGCTGTTGCAGGAGGCGAGGTCCCTCCGTTTGGTTGCCGAGCCCATGGCCGATAACGAGGGACGGCGCGAGGTTTATGACGAAACGCTCGTGCGCGCACTTATTGAGCACCAGATCAAGACCCCGGAACCAGATGAAGAGACTTGCCGGCGCTACTACACGCAGAATCCGGTCCGGTTCCGCTCGTCCGATCTCGCCGAAGTCTCCCATGTTCTGCTTGCCGCGCCTCCCGGAGATAACGCCGCCCGCTTCGCCGCAAAGAATGCGGCCGAGTCGCTGATCGCCGAACTGGCAATTGCACCGGAGCGCTTCGCAGACCTCGCGAGGCTTAACTCGGCCTGCCCATCTCGAGACGTGGGCGGCAATCTCGGCCAGATCGGTCCCGGCCAGACAGTGCCAGAATTCGAACGCGCGCTGATCAGCATACCCGCCGGCACAATTTGTCGTATGCCGATCGAGAGCCGGTATGGTTTTCATGTTGTGCGGGTCAATCGCCGCGAGAGCGGACTTCAGTTGCCTTTCTCATTCGTCCAAGAGCGCATCGCCGGATACTTGGCCGAACGCGTCCGCCGCACGGCCATCCGGCACTACATCTTGGTTCTGGCCGGCCGGTCGAACATCACAGGGATAGAATTTGCCGGCTCAAACACAGCCCTCGTTCAGTGAGCGCGCATCATGCTTCTCGGCGCAGTCATAAACGGCCTGAAAAACGAGACGACCGCCCTCGAGGCCTTGCTGTCGCTCGGCGACATCGTCCTGCTAGCTGACGTGGAGAGGGCACGGCGGCCATTCGAGGAAAGCGTAGGCGAATACATCACCGGGGCCGCCCAGCGTTTCGCCCAAAATGCCGGAGATGAAGATTGGCTACGGCTGATGACGGCGCTTGAGAAATCTGGCCAACCGGCAGAAACGGCTGTCGAAATCATGGTGCGCTGGTCGATCGCCCGCGACGCGCCACTCACTTTTGAAAACAGCACACATGGCGGTTGCTCATGTGGAGGCGGCAATGTTGTCAAACATGATGGCCAGGCGGTTAAAGTTTGATCACAGCAGCATGCGGAGAATGGGCGCTGCTACGAAAGCGCAGTGTCACAGATCGAAATATTGAGCCGATCGCCAAGTGATCGGGCGCTACCAACAACTCAACTCAATGAAAGATACGGAAGGATGACCGAACTATCTGTCCCGACACCATTAACGGCTATCGTCTACACGGATGGTCAGACCGTTGAGTTACTCCTGCAATGCATCGCCCACCACCTCAAAGAACAGGGTATTCGCGTGACGGGCTTCGTGCAGCACAACGAGCCGCGTACAGATCGCGACCGCTGCGATATGATCTTGGAGGATCTGGAAAGCGGCTCACATGTCGTCATTTCGGAAGATCGCGGCTCGCTTGCGCGCGGATGCATGCTCAACATCCAAGAGTTGCTGCGTGCCGAAGCACTGGGCGCGCGTGCTCTCGAGAACGGGGCAGATCTGCTTATCGTCAACAAGTTTGGTAAGACGGAAACCGAGGGTGGTGGCTTTCGCTCCTTGATCTCCGACGCGGCCGTCCGCCAAATTCCGGTCTTGATCGCCGTTCCTGCTTCCCGTCTCGCCGCATGGCACTTTTTTTCAGAAGGACTGGCCGCCGAATATTCGTTTGATAGCTTGCCAAGCTCACTCGAAGCGATCTGCCGGGTAATCGGATTGGAACCTGCCGTTGCCCCGCGCGATGCCTCAAAAATCGCCGCGTTGCCTGCTGATGGCGCAACGGCAACTAAAGTTGGGCTTCGGTGCGATACTGAATTGCAACACGTACGCCAGAAGTGAACATGCCTGACGTGCATCAATAGACCGGGTCAACTGTTCGTTCACTCTAGTGCGGGCGGCTGCTAACTTTGAAGCTGTGAAATAAATTGATTCTACGACCCCGGTTTGCGACAGAAACGATCGATCCGCACGTGAGGCCAGGAGCGCAGTTTGACCACGATGGGAGACTTCAGGATGGCGGCTCAACATAATTTCCGGTTGGCGGGTTGTATTGCTGCCGCTACCGGCGGAATGATGCTTGCCACCGCGCCGGTTGCCGTCTCAGCCGATCTTGGCGGCAACTGTTGCACCGATCTCGAAGAACGTATTGCCGAACTCGAAGCTACGACGGCACGCAAGGGCAATCGCAAAGTCTCGCTCACCATATCCGGCTATGTCGCGCAAGAGGTGACGTGGTGGGACGACAGCGGCGAGAGCAACGTTTATCTGCACGGTCTCGGCCCAACCCAAGCCTCTCACTTCAAACTCAACGGTCAGGCCCAGATTTCGCCGGGCTGGACCGCCGGATACATGTTGCGCATTCAGAATCTCGACGACAACCCATTCGGCCGGGATACGGCGGGCAATGCCGTCAATCAAAACTCTGATAATTTCAGCCAAGGCCTGAACATCCAGATGTCCTACTGGTATGTGCAGAGCAAAGAGCTTGGCAAGCTCAGCGTCGGCAAGCAGGCACACGCTGCAAAGAGCGCAGCAATGTTTACCGACCAGTCGGGAACGCAGGTCTTCGACAACTATACGTTTCTCGCCGGCTTCCCTCAGCTCTTGCTGCGCGACAGCACGACGGGGGCGCTGTCGAACGTGACATGGGGTAACCTCTCGTTTTGTTATGCGCAGGCCTTGCCGCTTGGCGGCGACTGCAACGGCATCGTGATGGCAGGCGTGCGCTACGACACACCGGCATTCGCCGGTTTCTCGGCCTCTGCCAGTTGGGGTGAAGACGATTTCTGGGAAGTCGCACTGCGATACAGCGGGGAATTCAGCGGCTTCAAAGTATTGGCCGGCGCCGGGTACTCGGAATTCTCAGATGAGGGCACAACGGGGCCGTCGGTCTCTCCTATCAAGAATTCTGATGTCTTCCAGGTTGGCGGTTATGTCCAGCACTTGGCGACAGGGTTATTCCTGCATGCCGCTTACGGGACGGAAGAAAACAACGATACGGTGTTGAACAACGGCACCACGGCCCTCGACAGCAGTCATTGGTATCTAAAGGGCGGTATTCGCCAGAAATGGACCGCGCTCGGCGCAACCGTTGTTTACGGCGATTATGCCGAATACGACGATCAGCTCGGCCCTGCAGCCCTAGCGGCGGGCGCAACGTCCAGCACGCTCAGGCGCTACGGCG
Organism: uncultured Alphaproteobacteria bacterium; assembly: GCA_963764605.1. Classification (GTDB taxonomy): domain Bacteria; phylum Pseudomonadota; class Alphaproteobacteria; order Rhizobiales; family Hyphomicrobiaceae; genus Hyphomicrobium_B. Next base: position 29,403 of record CAVXTJ010000006.1, on the reverse strand, counting down.
GCGGCATCGCTCAGGAACTCGACGCGGCAGCGATGACAGTCTACCTCAAGTATCACCACATAACAGCGGATGTGACCGACGCGCCGGCCCTTAGCAATCTCGAAGATGCCGATTTCGTGAGCGTAGGAGCGCTCATAAATTTCTAGTCAGCGGAAGGCCTTAGCAAAGAAGTGGCGACTACAAATGCGCGCCTCTTCAAGCCAGGGTGGTTGACCATTCTATGAAAGGCGTTGCAGGAGTCATGCGTTGTTAAGAAGGCCGACTTAGAGCAAGATAGTAGCTGGTGGCCATCGAGCATATGACGAAACATTTGGCGCCGGTTTGACGGGAAGGAGCTTTGAACAGGGTGATACGATGGTAGACTAATATCTCCTTCTATTTCTGAATAAGTAGCAAACCGCACCTCCAACGGTAATCCCCCCACAGCGAAGCACGGAAGTGACACCTGCTGCGCAAGAAAAGCGCAACAAATCAAACATGACTCAAAGTTTTCCTTCGCGCTTGAGAAGTTCGCGCTTGCGCTCGATGCCCCAGCGATAGCCAGACAATGCGCCATCGCTGCGCACGACGCGGTGGCAAGGAACGATGACGGCAAGCACATTGGCGCCACACGCGCCCGCAACAGCGCGCACGGATTTCGGCTGACCGAGTTGTTCGGCAATGTCCGTGTAACTCGCCGTCGATCCGCACGGGATCTCCTGCAAAGCTTTCCAAACGCGGTGTTGGAAGACCGTGCCTCGGATATCGAGCGGCAAGTTCAGGTTGCGGCGAGGGTTCTCAGTACAGGCGATCACTTTTGCGGCGCGTTTCTCATAGGCCTTGTCTCCGCCGACAAGTTCCGCCTTCGGAAAGCGGTCCTGCAAATCTCTGAGCAATGCTGCCGGATCGTCGCCCAAGAGAACGGCGCAGATGCCCTTGTCGCTTTCGGCGACGAGTATGGAGCCAAGCGAGCAATCGCCCACAGCAAACCGAATGACGGCGCTTTGACCGCCTGAGCGGAAGGCCCGTGGAGTCATGCCGAGCATCTTTGCTGATGAGTCATAAAAGCGGCCAGTGGAGGCAAATCCCGCATCGTAGATGGCATGTGTCACAGTCGTTTCCCTCCTTAAGCCGTCGCGGACGCGTTTCTGACGCACAGCGGATGCATAAGACTTGGGCGTGACGCCCGTGATTGATTTGAAGATGCGATGAAAGTGAAACGGGCTGAGACCGGCACCAGTCGCAAGATCGGCGAGCGAGAACGACTCAGGCGATTGTTCCATCCGGCGGCAGGCATCGGCAACACTCTTGGCATATCGCACCTCAAGCGGTGGATCATTGGGCTTGCATCGTTTGCAGGGCCGAAAGCCGGACGCTTCGGCGTCATGCGCATTCGTATAGAATTTCACATTCTTGCGATGGGGGCGGCGCGCCGTGCACGACGGCTGGCAATAGACGCCCGTCGTCGCAACGGCGTAGAAGAACTTGCCGTCACTATCGCGACCACGCGCCACGACCGCTTTCCAGCGCGCGTCGTCGGTTGAGGTTGCTCGGGTTTTTGGTTTTCGTTTCGGGCGCATCTTAGAAACGGGTTCGTAACGGGCTTAACTGTCAACTTATACCCCGTGCCGTCCGGAACCGCACCCCGTTCCTTGCTTTTAAATTGGAATGACATCCGGAGGCGGCGCGTCGCCGCCTCCGGATGCGCATCGTCAATACGACTTATAATCCGCCTTGCCGTGCGACATGGCGAATTCCTCTTCGGGCGAAAGTATAAGCTTATGACGGCCGATCAGCGCAAAGTATAAAATCCCCACAGCAAACCAGGCCGCAACCCACAGCACGCCCGCCACATAAAGTGGATCCTGGAGCTGCATATAAATTGTAACGAGAGCGATGATGACGGTGAGAGCCGCACCCAGGTTGCCGAGCGGACTCTTGTAAGGACGCTCAATGTCCGGGAATTTCTTTTTGAGCTGGATGTAGGACAGTCCCTGCATCACATAGGAGAACATGGCGCCGAATACGGCCATGTTGAGCAATGTGCCGCCAATCACCTTTGCTCCCTGCTCAGCACCTTGCGAGAACCAAACCGCCAGCATGACCGCAAGACCGAGAAGAGAGCCGACGATCATTGCGACGTGTGGAGTTTTTCGCGTACCATGCGTCACTGATAGGAACGTCGGGAAGTAGCCGGCGCGGCTTACCGAATAGATCTGGCGGCCGAAAGCGAAGATGATTGCATGAAAGCTCGCCACAAGCCCGATCACGGCAACTGCCGCGAGGAGATTTGCGAGTTCCGAGCCGTAGATGGCCCTGAAACCGTCGAGCAGTGGTTCACCCGAAGCGCCGAGTTTGGCCGAACCCACGCCCGCAACCGAAGGGTTGAGGTAGAGAACGCAAAAGGCCGAAGCGATCAGTGTGAACATGCCGAGCATAATGCCTTTAGGCATATCGCGCTTAGGATCGACTGATTCTTCTGCGGCAAGCGGAAGCTGCTCGATCGCCAGAAAGAGCCAGACTGCGAACGGAAGCGCGGCCAGGATGCCGTAACTTCCAAATGGGAACATTGGACCGTTGCCGTCAGGCAATTCCTTTCCATCCGCACCGATATTGAGCGCCCACTTATTGAAGTCGATGTGGGGCAGCGCGCTTAAGTAGAAAACCACAAGACACGCTAGTGCCAGCATTGTCACGACAAGTGAGAACTTGAACGACTGCTCGACCCCGAGATAGTTCAGCAATACGAAAATGATATAGCCGAGTATCCAGAATATCGGTTGCCACTCGGTTGGCGCTCCGACAATGGCCGCGACATAGGATCCAATAAAGAAGACGATGACCGCTGCGGTCATCACGTACTCAACGTTCTCGGCCAAGCCGGTTAAGAACCCGCCCCAGGGACCAAACGCTGTGCGGGCAAATGAGTATGCGCCACCCGTGTGGGGCATGGCAGGACTCATTTCAGCCAGCGAGTAGGTGAGACCAAGATACATGATGGCGATGAGGATCGTGGCGACGAACATGCCGCCCCAACCGCCTTGGGCCAGACCAAGATTCCAGCCGGAGAAATGGCCCGAGATGACCGCTCCGACACCAAGTGCCCAAAGAGACCAGACGCCAGCATGGCGTTTCAAGCCACGCGCCGCGAAATATGCATCGTCGACCTTACTATAGGTCACGCCTTGCGATTGTTCTGACATTGCTTGTCCTGCCCCGTGTTGGGGGCCGAAGGACAAGTGGGATGTTCGACCGCAAGGCCGAAAATTACCGGCAGCCTGTTAAACGTATTCAGTCACCGGCAACCGCCCCATGTGCCCTCGAACCCCTGGTTCCCCGAATGATAAGGGCGCTCGAATCTCAGCCCCTAAGACCTAGGTATGATAATGCAGACACTGCCGCAGGTCATCTGCTGAATTTGACTATTCTCAAGTTTTCGAAGGTCGTTCAGGGCACCCGATGGAAACTAGGTTAACTGCCGTTTCTGCTGCGAATTCTCCAATTGAAAACTGGATTCGTCTTTCAAGTGTACACCGGAGATTTCGCGCCTGAAGGCTTCGCGAAGGAGCCACGCGAGCTTGAAGGCCGCCTCATCGTAGCTCAGGCCACCCTTGCGGATGTTAGAAATGCAGTTGCGTTCGGCGTCCTTGCGGCCGGAACGCGGCGCAAATGTCAGATATGCGCCAAGACTATCGGGAGACGAGAGTCCCGGCCGTTCCCCAATCAAGACGACTACGGCCCTGGCGCCTAGAAACTCGCCCGCTTCATCGCCAATCGCAACGCGTGCTTGTTCCGCGAGCAATACGGGACCAAGGGACCACTCGCCGGAACGGACATGGGGCAGAAAGGCTCTCAAGAATTGCATGATGTTGGTGTTCACCGCCGTCGATGAAAGACCATCTCCAACGACGATAAGTAGATTGGGCTTCGTCGTTTTCTGTGCCGCCAGAGCTTCACGGCTTGCTGCATCGAGCTGCCGCCCAAGATCGGGCCTCCGCAAATACTGGTCTCGCGATTCCGCGGCACTATGGAGACGCACCGTATGCAGCCCGAGAGATTTGAGATCCGTTTCAACCGGCGACCAGTCGATGGGCGTTGTCACTGCATCGCGCGCCTGCGCGTGCGCCATCGAGAACTTCAACACTTCCCGGGTTGGCATCGCCGATCCAGAACGTCCGAGCCCGATGCGTGCCTCGGTAAATTGGCGTAATGCGCTCCATACGTCTTCGCTTTTGTTCATACCGCGAGCCCCTTGGCATGCTGCAACAGCGGATGCGAGGCGCTTTCGGGTTTGAGACGGCCTTGCATATCCGTCAGCCCGATGCGCTGCAGCCATTCCTCAAACTCCGGCGCACGCTTCAATCCCAGCGCCTCGCGCACATAAAGTGCGTCATGGAACGATGTCGATTGGTAGTTGAGCATGATGTCGTCGGCACCCGGAATACCCATAACGAAGTTCACACCAGCCGCCCCAAGCAGTGTCAACAGAACATCCATGTCGTCCTGATCGGCTTCCGCGTGGTTGGTATAACAAATGTCGCAACCCATCGGGATGCCGAGCAGCTTGCCGCAGAAGTGGTCCTCAAGCCCCGCACGGATGATCTCTTTGCCGTTGTAGAGATACTCGGGTCCAATAAACCCGACGACGGAATTGACGAGCAATGGCTTGAATTTTCGGGCGACTGCATAGGCCCGCGACTTCAAGTGTCTGCTGATCGGCGCCGTGGTGCGCATCGGCCGAAAGCGCGGAACCTTGCCCCGTTTCAAAGTACATGACGTTATCGCCGACGGTTCCGCGCTTTAGCGAAAGCGCGGCCTCTCGCCCCTGGCGCAGAATATCGAGCGTGACGCCGAAAAATTCGTTGACGGCCTGCGTGCCGCCAATCGATTGAAATACAAGATCGACGGGCGCACCTCGTCCGATCGCTTCGATCGAGGTCGTAACATGGGTCAGAACGCAGCTTTGCGTTGGAATTTCAAAGCGCTGGATGACTTCGTCGAGCATAGAAATAAGGTCGATGATCGTCGCAGTATTATCGCTCGCAGGGTTGATGCCGATAACCGCATCGCCGCATCCGTACATGAGACCGTCGATGAGGGATGCGGCGATCCCACGCTTGTCGTCAGTCGGATGATTAGGTTGAAGTCGAACGGCCATGCGGCCAGGCAAACCGATGGTGTCTCTAAACTTTGTAACCACCGAGGCTTTGCGCGCCGCCAGAATGAGATCTTGATTGCGCATAATCTTGGAGACTGCCGCCACCATCTCGGGCGTCAACCCAGGTGCTACGCGCGTCAATACCTCTGTGCCAACCGCCTCGGATAGCAACCACTCCCGAAATTCACCCACCGTCATACTGGAGATTGGTGCGAAGGCTGCAGCGTCGTGTTCGTCAATGATAAGCCGTGTGACGTCATCCATTTCATAAGGGATGATAGCGTCGGATAAGAATTTCTTGAGCGGCAAATCAGCCAGCGCAAGTTTTGCCGCAACGTTTTCCTCGGCAGAGCCCGCCGAAACGCCCGCAAGAACATCACCCGACCGGGGTGGCGTTGCCTTCGCCATTAACTCTTTCAAACTGGAAAATTTGTATGTCGTGTGCTGCCACGAGGTCTGATACATGGCTACGGTCTCACAAAGACGAATTCCGAAACAATATCTCCCTTGAAATCATAGTCCTGCGCGTATCGAAGTACTACCGTTTCGTTGGCATGAAGAGGTTTCATTGCTGTTTATTGTCGGCCCGCGTTGCAACGCCGTCTATGAAGGCAGTCACCGCCGAATCGAATGCAGCATCCGGATCAAGAGTTTTGAATGCTGGAATGAATGCCTGAGTGGCCGGGTATCCCAATGGATCGAGGGAGCGCATTTCCGCCTCTTCCGCGTCGTTCAGCGGGAGCAGTAGACCCTCTGTTTCAGCCAGAGCAAAACCAAGGACGAATGCGTAAAACGCCAACCCCAACCCAGCCGCCACGGAATCCGGGAGCCCAGTACTACGCATCGCACGATAGACGACTTCGCTCGAAGCGTGATCGGCCGGCCCCGTTGCGTTAAATCGAAAATGCAAATGGAAGATTCGCGGATGACGATGTGCTAGATCCCGATAAGCCTCTGCGACGCCACGCAAATCCAACCGCCAATTGTCAGTCGGCAAGGGTAGTTCAACGGTGCCCAGCGCCCGGTCAGCAATTTGTCGTAAGAGTTCTTCTTTAGATTTGAAATGGTGCAGGACGGTCATCGGATCGACCCCGACGTGTGCGCCGAGTTTACGGAGTGAAAAGCCGCTCTCTCCCGCACGGGAGAGCATCTCAAAGGCTGCCTCCAGAATATCGCCGCGATCCAATTTACGGGGACCGCGGGTACGAGGTTTTGCTTTACTGACGGTTCTGCTTGACAATTCTACACCGTAGCCCATAAATTCTTCGCTGTAGCCGACAAGCAGTACACCCGGGATTGCGCCAAGCGCAAGGGCTGAGCGCGATTGACCGCGGAAAGTTGCTCATTCATGCTGCCGGGCAATGGAGGAAAAACGTGAACGGTGACGCACCGATCGCGGACCTATTTGGTCCCCTTGCCACCGGGTGGCCGGGCCTTGCCCGTATTGATATTTCCTCCTTCATGTCGGCCAACGCCCGAGGCCTCAACCTCAAAGTTCAACTCCTCGAACTTTGTGCACGCATCGGCTACACGCCGCACGCCTAATCCAGCCTGATTGTTTTTGATCTATCAAATGAATTGCTGGAGGATACCCGTGTCACAACAATATTCACAGTTGAAAGAACTGGACGCGCTTCACCACTTACACCCTTTTACCAACCACAAGTCCCTGCGCGGTGGCGGCGCCAAAGTCATAGTGCGCGGACATGGCCCGTACATCTGGGACAGTGAAAATAATCGCATTCTCGACGGCATGTCGGGTCTATGGACCACAAGCGTCGGATATGGACGCGAAGAATTAGCGGATGCAGCGCACGCCCAAATGTGCGAATTGCCTTTTTACAATACGTTTTTCCGCACAACTCATCCCCCGGTCGTCGCGCTTTCGCGCAAGCTTTCCGAACTCGCTCCCGAAACGCTCAACAATATCTTCTACGGCTCATCAGGATCGGAATCGAACGACACCGCAATCCGCCTCATCCGTCATTATTGGGTGCTCAAGGGTGAGCCCAAGCGGCGCATCATCATAAGCCGCAAAAACGCCTATCATGGCTCAACCATTGCAGCCGGCTCGATGGGCGGCATGTCTCATGTCCACGCTCATAGTTATCCTGTCTACGATGGTTTCCGTCACGTCATGGACCCTTACTGGTACGGGGAGTTGAAAGCTGGCGAAACACCCGAAGCGTTCGGATTGCGCGCCGCCAAGGCTATCGAAGACGAAATCCTGGCAGTTGGACCGGAGAACGTGGCAGCGATCGCTGGCGAGCCCGTTCAAGGAGCGGGCGGCGTGAAAATCGCGCCATCGACCTACTGGCCGGAAGTGCAGCGCATAGTCGACAAGTACGGGGTGCTCTTGCTTGCCGACGAAGTCATCACCGGCTTCGGGCGTCTTGGAACGTGGTTCGGCTCGGAATATTATGGCATCCGCCCAAATTTGATCACGTTCGCGAAGGCCGCAACTTCGGGATATATTCCACTCAGTGGACTGATCATCGACGACATGATTGTCGAAGCCCTTATGGAACATGATGACGATTTCAACCACGGCTACACGTTCTCGGGACATCCAGTCGCATGTGCCGTTGCTCTGAAGAATATCGAAATCATCGAGCGTGAGCGCCTTGTCCCGAATGTGAAGGAATTCACCGGACCGGCACTCGCAAAAATGCTCGCTAAATTCGCCGACCACCCTCTTGTCGGTGAAGTGCGCTCCGTTGGGTTGTTGGGCGCCATCGAACTGGTCGCAGACAAAAAGACCAGACGGCGCTTCGATAATCCCGGCCGTGTGGGCTTGATTTGCCGCGATCATTTCTTCCGCAATGGTTTCATCATGCGCGCAGTGTTCGATACCATGGTGACAGCGCCACCGTTGATCTGGACACAAGAACACTTCGACGAAGCGGAAGCTGTAATCCGCAAGTCCCTCGATCAGACATTGCACGACGTCGCTGGAGAAGTTACGTCATGAGCCGGCCTATCGTCATCATCCCCGCGTGCACTAAAAAAATAGGCGGTCTCGATTTCGACGCCGTTGGGCGCAAATATACGGCGGCCGTTGCTGAAGTCGCGGAATGCCAACCGCTGCTTGTGCCTGTCGGGCCTGGGCTCTCTGATATCAACTCACTCCTTGAAATTGCTGATGCAATTCTGCTGTCGGGTAGCCTCTCCAACGTCAACCCAGCGCTCTACGGCGACGAAAAACCGTTAAAACCCGAGACGATGGACTCAGCGCGCGACGCCGTGACGTTACCGCTGATCCGGGCAGCAATAGAGAAAAAGAAGCCCCTGTTTGCGATCTGCCGCGGCTTTCAAGAGCTGAACGTGGCTCTCGGCGGCACTTTACATCAAGCCGTTCACGACGCCGATGGGCACATGGATCATCGCGAACGTGAATCACCGGATATGGACGAGAAATTCGGCCCCGTTCACCCAATCACGCTCAAAGGCCAATTGCGCGATTGGATCGGCAAAGATGAGATCATGGTCAACTCACTGCATTGGCAAGGCATCAAACGGCTCTCGGATAAACTCACTCCAGAGGCCTACGCCAAAGACGGATTGGTCGAGGCCGTCCGCGGTCCGGCTGATCACCCGTTTTGTCTCGGCGTCCAGTGGCATCCAGAATGGCAGGCCAAGTCGAACCCTGTCTCCATATCACTCTTTCGCCGGTTCGGCACGGCAGCCGGAGTTCGCTCAAAATGACCACCAATTACGTAACTGTCGATGATGCCAAAGCCTTCCTCAGCGCTCATCCAGACGTTCGCTGGATCGATCTTTTTACTTACGACTTGAATGGCATTCCTCGCGGTAAGCGCCTGCGCCGGGGCGATCTGGTTGACGCAGTGCAAAGTGGCATCCTCATTCCCGGTTCCGTCTTCATCATGGACCCGCGCGGCAATTGCATCGAAGAAACCGGCCGCCTTTGGGAGACCGGCGATCCGGATTTGCCCTGCCGCATCATCGCCGGGACACTGAAGCATGTCCCCGTCAACGGCGGCACGCATGCGCAAGCGGTTATCGAAGTCCTAAACAACGTTGACATCGACCCGCGCACAGTTCTGGCAACGCAAGTTGCGAAATTCAGCAAAGCCGGCCTCACGCCTGTCGTTGCGGTTGAACTAGAATTCTATGTTTTGGCTAAGCGCAAGAACGGCGCATTTCCGCTCAATACGCCAGAAGGATTATCGGCAGATCCAGATTGGCCGAAAACATTTGAATTCGAGGATATGGACGTCCTCGGCCGCTTAATTGATGACATCTACCGGATCGGCGAAGCACAAGGTCTGCCGGTTGACGCTGTCATGCAGGAATCGGGTCCAGGGCAATTTGAGATCAATCTGAAACACCGTGCTGATCCCGTTGCTGCAGCGCTCGACGGTTTACTCTTGAAGCGCGCCGTCAAGGCTGCTGCCCTAGCCAACAATGTTGAAGCCACATTCATGGCCAAGCCGCATCATGAATGGACCGGCTCAGGCCTTCACGTCCACTTCAGCCTCATAGACGGCAAGGGCAACAACGTTTTTGTCGGCGATCCAAATGCCAAGGAGCCTTCCGAACCGTTAGCGCCAGCGTTCAAGCACGCTATCGGCGGCCTATTGAAGTCAATGCCAGATTTCATGGCCATTTGGGCGCAATCGGCAAATTCCTATCGCCGCTATGTGCCCAAGTCTTACGTTTCCATGGCACCCCATTGGGGCTTCAACAATCGCACAGTCGCGCTACGCATTCCTGGGGGAAATGTCAAAGCCACCCGTATTGAGCATCGCGTTTCAGGCGCTGACGCAAATCCCTATCTCGTCGTCGCCGCTATCTTAGCTGGCATCCAACATGGAATGAACAACAAGCTGGACTGCGGCCCGTGCGTCAAGGGCAATTCCGAGGATTTGAACATATCCCCACTGCCGACTGCGTGGGTCAATTCCCTCGATATCTTCGGCAAATCACCCATCGTGCGCGAAGCTTTTGGCGCAGACTTCCAAAACGTCTACACCCAATTAAAGCAAGTCGAACGCAGCAACTTCGAACGTGTCGTCACACCGCTCGATCATCTCTGGTATTCACAAGTTGCGTAGGGACGGCACCGATGACCACACTAGCTCATTTCGAAAAGGTCGCCGAAACGATCGCGCTTCCCTCGAAAGCCGTTATCGACGGCAAACTATGTCCGGCCAAGTCGGGCATGACGTTCGACAACATCTCTCCGCGAAACGGCCAGTTGATAAACAAAATTGCTCTGTGCAACGAGCTTGATGTCGATGCGGCCGTCGTGGCAGCACGAGCGTCCTTTGAGGACCGCCGCTGGCGAAATCTTCACTACCGCGAGAAAAAGCGCATCATGTTCAAGCTCGCAGACCTCATGGAACGCGATCTAGAAACGATTGCCCTTCTCGAGAGCATCGATTCCGGCAAACCGATCCGCGATACAATCGCGTTCGACGTTCCATCCGCAATTCGAACGCTGCGCTACTACACGGAGGCACTCGACAAAGTATACGGGGAAGTCGGCCCCGAAACCGCAGATAGATTTTCTTATGCCGTCCACGAGCCGCTTGGCGTCATCGGCGCCATCATGCCGTGGAACTTCCCTCTTCATCTCACCATGTGGAAAGTAGCCCCCGCACTCGCGATGGGGAATTCCATCGTCGTGAAGCCCGCCGAACTCACCAGTATGACCGCACTCAAACTCGGTGAACTTGCACTCGAAGCAGGTGTGCCGGCCGGCGTCTTAAATGTGGTGAGCGGCAAGGGATCGGTCGCCGGCAAGGCGATCGCGCTCCACATGGACGTCGATATGTTGACGTTTACAGGTTCCGGTCCCGTTGGCCGCATGCTCATGAAGTACGCCGCCGACAGCAACTTGAAACGTGTCAGCCTGGAACTCGGAGGCAAATCTCCGCACATAATCTTTGCCGACTGCCCTGATCTCGAGGCTGCGGCCGCCCACGCTGCTTTTGGCATATTCTACAATCAGGGCGAAGTGTGCACTGCCGGTTCGCGCCTCCTCGTTGATCAGAAAATCCGGGATGCGTTCCTTGACAAAATCATCTCGGCCGCAAAAGGATTCGTACCCGGAGATCCGCTGGCACCCGAAACCAACTTCGGCGCCATGGTTTCAGAAAGCCAGATGAATACAGTGCTTGGCTTCATCGAGACAGCCAGCAAAGAAGGGGCGTCGCTTGCGCTCGGTGGAAAGCGCGCGCGCAAAAATAGCGGTGGATTCTACGTCGAGCCAACCATTTTCTATAGTGTGGCACCCAACTCGACACTCGCCCAAGAGGAAGTGTTCGGTCCTGTGCTCGCTGTCACGACATTCCGGGACGCAGACGAAGCGCTTCGCATGGCTAACAACACTATCTTCGGTCTCGCGTCCGGCGTTTGGACCAGAGATCTCAGCCTTGCACATCGCGCGGCGCGGGAAATCAAAGCTGGCCTCGTCTGGATCAACGGCTGGGATAGTTGCGACATCACCATGCCGTTCGGCGGGTTCAAACAGTCCGGCTTTGGCCGCGACCGGTCTCTACACGCGCTTTACAAATATGCCGACCTGAAATCCGTTTCTATAACGATACGCTAGAGGAGTTTATCCATGAACATGGTGCTGAGCAAGTATCCGGCCGCCGCGCTCATCGATGGCAAGTGGGTAACGTCGGTCAATACTTTTGCCGTGTTGAACCCGGCTACCGGCGAAACAATTGCCAACGTGCCCGATCTCGGAGCGGAGGAAACACGTCACGCGATCGATGCAGCCGAGCGCGCCTTCCCGGCGTGGGCTGCTAAGACAGCTAAAGAGCGAGCCAACATCGTCAAGAAATGGTTCGATCTGCTGACATCTGAGACTGAATCCCTAGCTCAGATCTTGACAGCGGAACAGGGCAAGCCGCTTGCCGAAGCACGCGGCGAAATCGCGTACGGTGCCTCGTTCGTCGAATGGTTCGCAGAAGAAGGAAAGCGAGCCTACGGCAAGACGATCCCGACAACAGCCGCGACGCGCCGTTACTTCACCGTCAAACAGCCAATTGGTGTCGTCGGCGCCATCGCACCCTGGAATTTTCCGAATGCAATGGTCACCAGAAAGGCCGCCGCCGCGCTTGCTGCCGGATGCACGATTGTAATAAAGCCGGCGGAAGATACGCCACTTTCAGCCCTCGCAGCTGCCAAGCTCGCCACGGATGCCGGAGTGCCGCCGGGCGTTCTCAATGTTGTGACCAGCAACCAGCCCGCAGCCGTCGGCAGGGTGCTGTGCGAAGACCCGCGCGTACGTAAATTGACGTTCACCGGCTCGACGCAAGTTGGCAAGCTCCTCTACAAGCAGTCGGCAGATACGGTCAAAAAGCTCACCCTCGAACTCGGCGGAAATGCTCCGATCCTGATCTTCGACGACGCGCATCTCGAGCGAGCGATTGCCGGTACGATGGCGTCGAAGTTCCGCAACGCTGGTCAGACCTGCGTGTGCGCTAACCGCATTCTTGTGCAAGCGGGAATTTACGATCGCTTTGCCGCTGCGCTCACTGATGCCGTTCGAAAGCTGGTTGTCGGCTCTGGCGACAACGCAAACACGACGATTGGCCCCCTCATCAATGCCGAAGCCATCGATAAGGTGAAATCTCTTACCCGCGACGCCATAGCGAAGGGCGCAAAGGTTCTCTGCGGCGGGCAGGCAAACAGTAAAGGCCCCCTGTTCTTCGATCCAACTGTGCTCACCGGCATCAAACCCGGAATGGCGCTACTTGAGGAAGAAATCTTCGGGCCCGTCGCTGCATTGATGAAATTCGAGACCGAAGACGAAGCTATCAAGATTGCCAACGACACGCCCTACGGTCTCGCCTCTTATCTTTTCACCCAAAATGCCTCGCGCGCCTGGCGCGTCGCTGAAAAGCTCGAAACCGGCATGGTTTGCGTCAACGAAGGGATCTACTCGAACGAAGTCGCTCCGTTCGGCGGCGTGAAGGAATCGGGACTTGGACGCGAAGGCGCGGCCGAAGGACTGGAGGAATATCTCGAAACCAAATTCATCTGTCTTGGCGCTATCGACGCGTGACGCTGAATCCGAATTTTAGAAGCAAGCACACCAACAACCCGGCCAAAACAAATGTAGGAAATAGGAATGTCGGCCAACTTCATTGCTATCATGACGGAAACGCCCAATGACTGCAAATTCACGCCAACAACAACCGGCGGAGCCATTCCGACATGACGGCTAACCAAATAGAAATAATGGCCCCCTCATTCTCCTGGGCAGATCCACTATTGTTCGAGGGGTCACTCTCCGACGATGAGCGCATCTTGGCGGATAGCGCTCGCAAGTTTTGCAGCGGCAAACTGATGCCACGCGTGCTCAGCGATTTTCGCAATGAGACGTTCGATCGCTCCATCATCGAAGACCTCGGGAGAATGGGCTTTCTCGGACCAACCATTCCTCCTGAGTATGGCGGCGCCGGAGTCAATGCAATTTCCTACGGCCTGATCGCCCGCGAAATCGAACGCGTGGATTCCGGCTATCGCTCGGCCATGAGTGTGCAATCGAGTCTCGTGATGTATCCGGTCTATGCTTATGGCAGTGACGAGCAACGCCAGAAGTATCTGCCAAAATTGGCGACCGGAGAATTAATCGGATGCTTTGGATTGACCGAACCCGACCACGGATCAGACGCAGGCGCACTCACAACGCGTGCCAAGAGTGTCAGGGGCGGCTACGAACTAACAGGATCCAAGACCTGGATAACCAACGCTCCCATTGCCGATGTTTTTATTGTGTGGGCTAAAACGGACGATGGCGTCATTCGGGGGTTCATTCTCGAACGCGGCATGAAAGGGCTCACTTCGCCTAAGATCGAAGGAAAGTTTGCATTGCGCGCCTCCGTCACCGGACAAATTGCCATGGAAAGCGTTGCCGTCCCGGCGGAAAACATGCTGCCCAATGTGCAAGGTCTCAAGGGACCGTTCGGGTGTCTCAACAACGCGCGCTTCGGCATCGCCTGGGGAGCGCTTGGCGCTGCAGAATTTTGCTGGCACGCGGCCCGGCAATACGCGCTTGACCGCACGCAATTCGGACAGCCCTTGGCGGCGAACCAGTTGATTCAAAAAAAACTGGCCGACATGCAAACCGAGATAACGCTCGCACTGCATGCTTGCCTGCAAGCAGCACGCCTCAAAGACCGCGACCAACTCGCGCCCGAGGCGGTGTCTCTACTCAAGCGCAACAGCTGCGGCAAAGCTCTCGATATAGCGCGCGCAGCACGCGACATTCACGGCGGCAATGGGATCTCCGACGAGTATCATGTGATCAGACACATGATGAACCTCGAAGCCGTCAACACCTACGAAGGCACGCACGACATTCACGCCTTGATATTGGGCCGCGCCCAAACCGGCATCCAAGCATTTTCTTGAGGAGACGTCACGACATGCCAACCTCAGCAGAACTTCACGCCCGGCGTGCCGCAGCCATCCCTAGGGGTGTTGGTCACGCTACAGCGATCTATGCGAAGCGCGCCAAGAACTCAGAAATCTGGAGCGAAGATGGCAAGCGTTATATTGATTTCGCCGCAGGGATCGCCGTCGTCAACACCGGCCACCAGCACCCCAAGATCGTCGCCGCCGTTGAAGAACAGTTGAAGTCATTCAGCCACGTCTGCTTTCAGGTTACGCCGTATGAGAGTTATGTGCGACTCGCCGAACGGCTGAATGCCATTGCGCCCGTCGCCGGTCCCGCCAAGACCATGCTGATCTCCACTGGTGCCGAGGCAGTCGAAAACGCCGTAAAAGTCGCGCGCGCCTATACAGGCCGCTCAGGCGTCATTTCGTTCGGAGGCGGCTTTCATGGCCGCACGCACATGGGCATGGCGCTGACTGGTAAAGTGGTTCCTTATAAAAAAGGCTTCGGTCCATTTCCGCCTGACATCTACAATGCCGTATTCCCGAACGCCTACCATGGCGTCTCAAATGAAGAGAGCTTGGCGAGCTTGAAGCATCTCTTCAAACACTCAATCGATCCATCGAACGTGTCGGCCATCATAATTGAGCCTGTGCAAGGTGAAGGCGGATTCAATATCGCGCCCTTTGAGTTTCTGCGCACTCTGCGCGCCCTCTGCGACGAGCATGGAATTGTTCTCATCGCCGACGAAATCCAAACAGGTTTTGCGCGTACCGGAAAAATGTTTGCACTCGAACACGCCGGCATCAAAGCTGACGTCGTGACACTCGCGAAAGGTCTAGCCGGCGGGTTGCCGCTTGCGGCTATTGTCGGCCGTTCGGACATAATGGACGCCGCCAACCCGGGTGGCCTTGGCGGAACGTATGCCGGTAACCCGCTTTCCTGCGCCGCTGCACACGCCGTTCTTGACATCATAGAGGAAGAAAAGCTCTGCGAAAGGTCCAATAAGATCGGCAAAATCATCCTAGACCGCCTCGGCCAATTGAAAGATCGCACTAATCTCAACTGCATAGGAGATATCCGCGGCCTCGGCGCCATGTGCGCCCTAGAGCTTGTGAAAAACGCTGCAAGCGGTGAACCGGATGCAGCACTAACGGCAGCTCTTTTGAAGACGGCAAACGAAAAAGGGCTTATCTTGCTCTCCTGCGGCACGTACTCCAATGTTATCCGCTTCCTTGTTCCCTTGACCGCAAGCGACCAAATCGTAATGGAAGGCATGGATATTTTCTCAGAAAGCCTTGTTGAAGCTGTGAGCCGCGCATCTTGACTTTTTGCCAGAACAGTTAAGTTACGATTTCGGAGAACGATCATGAACATCCAGCACAAGACCAACGACCTCTCGGCGTTCTGGATGCCGTTTACAGCTAACCGCCAATTCAAGAAATCCCCGCGCGTTTTTGTCGGCGCCGAACGCATGCATTACATCACCGACGATGGCCGGCGCGTTCTCGATGGCACGTCAGGTCTATGGTGCGTCAACGCCGGCCACTGCCGGCCAAAAATCGTCGAAGCGATCCAGAAGCAGGCAGCGACCCTTGACTTTGCAGGCACGTTTCAAATGGGACACGCAAAGGCATTCGAGTGTGCGTCCCGCTTGGTCAACATTGCACCCAAAGGCTTCGACCACGTCTTCTTTACAAACTCCGGCTCCGAGTCGGTCGAAACAGCGCTCAAAATGGCGCTCGCCTATCACCGCGCCAAAGGAAACGCCACAAAAGTGCGCCTCATCGGGCGCGAACGCGGTTATCACGGCGTCAATTTCGGCGGTACATCCGTCGGCGGCATTGCCAACAACCGCAAGATGTTCGGATCGCTACTCTCCGGCGTCGATCATATCCGCCACACACACGATCTCACTAAAAATGCCTTCACACGAGGTGAACCCGAACACGGCGCAGACCTGGCCGATGACCTCGAACGTCTCGTCGCACTCCATGACGCCTCTACTATCGCCGCTTGCATCGTCGAACCCGTTGCCTGCTCAACCGGTGTCATCATCCCGCCAAAGGGTTACTTGAAACGACTGGCCGCCATCTGCGCCAAGCACGACATCCTTCTAATATTCGACGAAGTCATCACAGCCTTCGGACGCCTCGGCACGCCATTCGGTACCGATTATTTCGGTGTCACTCCCGACATCATCTCCACAGCAAAAGGCGTCACCAACGGCACGATTCCAATGGGCGCCGTGTTCGTAACCTCAAAAATCCACGACGCCTTCATGACAGGGCCAGAAAACGCCATCGACTTCTTTCATGGATACACATATTCCGGACATCCGATGGCCTGCGCCGCCTCTATCGGCACGCTAGACACCTATCACGACGAAGGCCTGCTCACGCGCGCCGCCGAACTAGCCCCGTATTGGGAGGAACAGTTGCACTCCTTGAAAGGCCTGCCGCACATCGTCGACATTCGCAACATCGGCCTCGTCGGTGCCATCGAACTAGATCCAGCGCCCGGCGAACCCACGAAACGCGCCTACGAGCGGTTCATCAAAGCCTTTGAGAACAACCTGCTCATTCGCCAGACCGGAGACATTATCGCACTGTCACCGCCGCTCATCATCTCGAAACAAGAAATAGATCAACTGTTCGACACACTCACCATGGTTCTAAAAACTACGAACTAACGGCGGGGAATACGCAAAGAACGGATTCAAATGCAGTCACTTGAAACCATCCAGAATGCCATCGGCGGCCGCAAGATTACGTCAACGTCGTCACGCACAACGCCTGTCTTCAATCCAGCAACCGGCGAAAAGTCGGCTATTCTCCCTCTCTCTGAGAAAGCCGAAGTCGATTCCGCGGTCGCTGCCGCCAAGCTGGCTTTTGTCGAATGGGGCAACACTCCGCCTATGAAGCGCGTCAAGCCGATGTTCAAATTCAAGGAGCTACTTGAGCGCCACGCCAACGATATCGCGCGCGCCATCTCGAATGAACACGGCAAAACCCACGCCGACGCGCTTGGTGAACTTCAACGAGGCATCGATGTTGTCGATTTTGCCTGCGGCATCCCGCATCTCTTGAAGGGTGAGTACAGCCGCAACGTCGGACCGGATATCGACAGCTGGTCTGATCGTCAACCCTTGGGTGTTGTGGCCGGCATCACGCCCTTCAATTTTCCGGCTATGGTTCCCATGTGGATGTATCCCGTCGCCGTCGCTTGCGGCAACACTTTCATTCTGAAACCCTCCGAGCGCGATCCATCTGCCGTCATGCTGGCATGGGAACTATTTCAAGAAGCAGGATTTCCGGCTGGCGTCCTCAACGTCGTGCATGGTGACAAAATCGCCGTTGATGCGATTCTTGACCATCCTGATATCGCCGCCGTCAGCTTCGTTGGATCAACGCCGGTTGCCGAATACGTTTATCAGCGCGGCTCGGCGGCCGGCAAACGCGTACAAGCCTTGGGCGGCGCAAAGAACCACATGATCGTCATGCCCGACGCCGACATGGATCAAACAGTCGATGCCTTGATGGGCGCTGGATACGGCTCGGCGGGAGAACGCTGCATGGCGATTTCCGTCGCCGTTCCTGTTGGGGAAGAAACCGCCAACCGGCTCGTTGAAGCTCTCGCACCGAAAGTACGCGCGCTCAAAGTGGGTCCAGCGACTGACCCAGATTCCGAGATGGGCCCCGTCGTCACGGCGGAAGCCAAGCGGCGCATATCTGGACTTATCGATCTCGGCGTCAAAGAAGGCGCAGAACTCGTCGTCGATGGGCGCGGCTTCAAATTGCAGGGTTACGAAAGCGGATATTTCCTCGGCGGCTCGCTTTTCGATCGCGTTACCAATGACATGACCATGTACAAGGAAGAAATCTTCGGACCTGTTCTTTCTATTGTGAGAGCGGGAAGCTACGATGAGGCAGCCCACCTCATCAACAGCCACGAATATGGCAACGGCACCGCCATCTTTACGCGCGACGGCGACGCAGCCCGCGCCTTTGCCGACAAAATCCAGGTTGGAATGGTTGGCATCAACGTGCCGTTGCCCGTGCCCGTCGCCTATCACTCGTTCGGCGGGTGGAAAAGATCTCTGTTTGGCGATCACGCAATCTATGGGCCGGAAGGCGTGCGCTTTTATACGCGCATCAAAACGGTTACCGCCCGCTGGCCAACAGGCATTCGCAAAGGGGCGGAGTTTAACTTTCCGACCCTGAAATAGGCCAAACATCGAACAGTTCGAGCACATTCGCAGAGCTTATTTCGACGGAGAAAATACTCCTAGGCCCTGAAACTTAGCGGCGCCCACGAGCGTACCTTCCCGGATGACCAAACCGGAGCAGCACGCCATGTGGTTGAAGCGCATTTTGGCCTTGAGCCTACTTTGCCTGGTCTTAACGCCATCGGCTCGTGCTGAAACGGAACTAAACTGGCAACCCTGGTCCGCTGATCTCTTTGCAAAAGCCAAAGCAGAAAACCGGCTTGTCATTCTCGACCTTGAGGCGGTCTGGTGCCATTGGTGCCATGTGATGGAAAAAACGACCTACAAAAATCCGGACGTCGCTTATCTCCTCAAATCCAAGTTCATAACAGTTCGTGTCGACCAAGACGCGAACCCTGACTTATCGAACAGATACGGCGATTGGGGCTGGCCGGCGACAATTATCTTTGCGCCTGACGGCACTGAAATCGTCAAGCGCGCCGGATACATTGAGCCAAAGGCTATGACGGCGCTACTCGAAGCCGTGATTGCCGACCCTACGCCAGGTCCCTCGGTCATTAATGAGCCGCCTGTTGAGCCATCAAAGTCCCACATCCTCTCGTCCGCGACCCGCGCGGACCTCACCGCAAATGCCATCGAAGCCTTCGATATCGAGTATGGCGGTTGGGGTACGATTCATAAATTCATCGATGCCGATCGCATGGATTTGGAACTTTCGCTTGCAGCACTCGGCGACCAAGAAGCTGAGGCCCGCGCTAAGAAGACGTTCATCTCTGCTCTCAACCTCATCGATACCGTTGAAGGCGGCATCTATCAGTATTCCGACGCTGCCGACTGGAAATCTCCACACTACGAGAAGATCATGTGGTATCAGACAAACGGCTTGCGGCAATATTCCGAAGCCTTCGCTCAGTGGCGCGAGCCACGCTTTCTGGAAGCGGCGGAAATCATCAAGAAATACTTACTGAACGTGCTGCGCAGCCCAGATGGCGCGTTCTTCACCAGCCAAGATGCCGATGTCGATGAATCGATGCCCGGAAAAACCTACTACGCTCTGTCGCAAGCCGAACGTGACGCGCTCTCCGCGAAGCCCAGAATTGACACGCACATGTACGCACGGGAAAATGGTTGGGCTATCCGCAGCCTCGCCGCCTATTTTGCTGCCACTGGCGACTCCGAAGCGCTGGACGCAGCGAAAAGCGCTGCAGATTGGATTGTGAAGAACCGCAAACTCGAAGGTGGTGGCTTCGCTCATGGCGACGCCGATCGCGGCGGACCGTTCCTCGGCGATACATTGGCGATGGGGCAAGCGGCGCTCGAACTCTACGCAACGACCGGCGACAGAAAGTGGATGAGCCTTGCAATTGAAGCGGGCGGATTTATCGCCGCCAAATTCAAAGACACTTCTGGCGGGCTTTTGACGTCCGTTCAATCCGAGGCCAACATTGGCGTCTTCACAAAACCTGCAAAAATCCCAGAGGAACAGATCCAAACCGCGCGCTTTGCCAATCTCCTGCATCGCTACTCAGGGGCTCAGGAATTTCGTGACCTTGCCGAGCATGCCGCACGCTACGCGCTCGCCGGAAACCATCTCGACAGACCAAGCGTGCATTCAGGCGCGTTGACGATCGACGCCGAGCTTGCAAGAGAACCAACCCACATAACAATTGTCGGCCACAAGGACGACAAAAGATCATCAGTCTTGCATGCTGCAGCGCTCGCCTTTCCCGCACATTACCGGCGCATCGACTGGTGGGACAAACGCGAAGGCGCTCTTGCCAATCCTGATGTCCAATATCCAGAACTCGATGAGCCTGCGGCCTTTGCTTGCACCGACCGCATTTGCTCACTTCCGGTGTTTGATCCAGTGGAACTTGCCAATACCGTAAACAGAATAGTGCGCCGGAGCGCAGAGTCCGCGCGTTGATTGTCCTTAATTTTAAAACTGAAGCAAAACTCAAAAAGCAAAGAAAGTGTGAAACTTTTCTCAAGCCGGCAGCGTACCTCCCCTGATGCTGCACTCTCATTGCGTGAGCTGATCAGCAGGACTTGATTTAATCACGGCAACAACAGTGCCTACATCAGGAGGAACACAATGAAACTTTCCAAGACATCCGGTGCCACGCTCGCCGCCGCCGCTGCCACAATGATGCTCGCTGGGTCGGTGACAGCGCCGACGACGGGCCACGCCGCCGACTACAAGGTAAAGTGCTTTGGACTTAATGCATGCAAAGGGAACGGCAGCTGCAAGTCTACTGGCAACGGCTGTAAGGGACAGAACGCTTGCAAAGGCCAGGGCGTGAAAATGATGTCCAAGTCTGCTTGCATCGCCAAGGGCGGTAAAACCAGCCGCAGCTGATCGGCATTGCGAACTAAACTCCGAAAACATGATCAACAAAGTCACGGGCGGAGCGCACCACTGCGTCCGCCTGTGGCACCCATTTGTCAAAACGCCAGCCCGCAGTTTCCTGCGGACTGGCGTTCTTACACCTGCCGGACGCGCGGAACGCCTGCAGAATATAGTTGCTTCTATACTTTACTCTGCGGCAGCCTGAAACCCGCGACCGCCGTTCAAATTATCGAAACCAAGAGAAGCGGCGACAGACGCATGCATGATGCGGCCATCTTTCACGTTCAGTCCCGCAGCAAGATGCGGATCGCGATCGAACGCGGCAAGCCCGCGCTCGGCCAACTTGATAACGAATGGCAGCGTCGCATTGTTCAACGCCTGCGCACTTGTTACCGGCACCGCGCCTGGCATATTCGCCACGCAATAGTGGATGATACCATCAACTTCGAACATCGGTTCGGCGTGTGTCGTCGGCTTGGAGGTTTCAAAGCATCCACCCTGATCGATTGCCACATCAACCAGAACGGCACCGCGCTTCATGCTCTTAAGCATGGCGCGCGTGACGAGCTTGGGGGCACTCGCACCAGCAACGAGCACAGCACCAATCACTGCATCAGCGCTGAGGACTTCCGTTTCAACGGTTTCCATCGTCGATGCGAGCGTTTTCACCCGGCCGCCGAACATTTCATCTAACTGGCGCAAGCGCGGTAACGAGCGTTCGAGAATTGAAACGTCAGCACCAAGGCCAACCGCCATGCGCGCTGCATGCGTGCCAACCACGCCGCCGCCAAGAATGACAACTTTCGCCGGACGCACGCCCGGTACTCCGCCCATCAGCACTCCGCGTCCGCCCGTGGGACGGCGCAGACCCATCGCAGCTGCTTCGATAGACAATCGGCCCGCGACTTCACTCATCGGCGCCAGCAACGGCAGTCCACCATTCGCGTCGGTCACCGTTTCATAGGCAATGGCCGCGCAGCCAGATGCCATAAGGCCGCGTGCTTGCTCGGGATCGGGCGCAAGGTGCAAGTACGTGAAAAGGATCTGGTCTGAACCAAGCTGCGTGTATTCGCTCTTCTGTGGTTCCTTGACCTTGACGATTAACTCCGCTTCGCGAAACACGGCGGCTGCGTCGGGAACAATCCGCGCGCCCACCTTCTGATAAGCTGCATCGTCTGCCGAAATGCCGGCGCCGGCACCCGACTGGACGAGGACTTCGTGGCCGCGCGCTGTCAATTCGCGCACCGAGCCTGGAACGAGCCCAACTCGAAACTCGTTGCTTTTGATTTCCGTTGGAACGCCGATCCGCATGAGTTTTCTCTCCAAAGGCCGTTTCCGATAATGAGGCTGCACTTTGACATAAATCGGCATAGAGAAAGCGGATATATTCATTGAAAAATCACGTAAATACGCGCATTATGAGCTAGTTATTCATAAAATTGCAGGATTCCGGCTATTATGAACCTAGATGCGCTAGATAAGGCCATATTGAGCGAGCTTGTCCGGGATGGCCGCCTTAGCCAAGTGGAACTTGCGCTACGCGTGCCGCTTTCTCCCACAGCTGTCGCAAGGCGGATCAAAGCACTGGAGGAGGCTGGCGTGATCGAGGGCTATCAGGCCCGCGTAAACCGCCAAGCCCTTGGCATTCATATGACAATTTTCGTCGAGATTGCACTCAAGAGCCAAAATGAGGAGCTCTTAGCATCATTTGAAAAGGCGGCAGCGGCGGCGCCGTCCGTCGTTTCCTGTCACCTCATGTCAGGCGAGAACGACTACCTCATGACCGTCATGGCGCGGGATCTGGCGGACTTCGAACGCATTCATAAAGAGCAGCTCTCCCGTCTCCCCGGGGTCGTTCGACTCAAATCAAGCTTTTCACTTCGCGAAGTGACAAGCCGGGCCCTACCGGAGGCGGCGCTTCGACTTTAGCGGCCTGAAATCTATGCATATCTGTCCAAATTCGTGGAGAAAACTTGAGCAACGTGGTGTTTTCGCAACAAACCTTAGGAACATGGCCTGTTCCACCAAGAACTTCTTGAGTGTTCGGCTCCAATTCTGTTTCCTGATTTCAACCGCAAACTAGGAGTCGTTTCTTGGGTTTGCATCTAGATGATTTGGGACGGGGGTTCTGCGACATGACGAAGTTACTCAAGCTTGCAGGCGTAGCGGCGATTGCCGGCATGGCACTTACCGGCGCAGCGCGCGCTGAAGATCCGCCGTCCTTTGAGTGGTCGATGACCGTCGGCGGCACGAGCGACTATATCTTCCGCGGCCTCTCGCTGAACAACGAAGATCCTGCCGCTCAAGGCTCGGTGGATATCGGTTACGGCATTTTCTACGCAGGCGCCTGGGCGTCGAACGTCAGCGGCGCTGGCTACGAGCCGATGGAACTCGACCTTTATGCGGGCATTAAGCCCGAGCTGGGTCAGGTTACATTTGATTTCGGCATCATCGGCTACCTGTATCCGGTTGCGGATGACGCACTTGATTACGTCGAGTTTAAAGCTGCCGCATCAACCGAACTGGTCAAAAGCCTGACAGGCACTGTCACGTTCTACTACACGCCTGACGCAGATAATTATCCTGAGACTTGGACAGTCGAAGGTTTGCTGGCTTACGAACTTCCTGCGATCCACATATTCACGCCAACTATTAGCGCTGGCGCTGGTTACTCGGAAGACATGAATAACGTCGGGGCCTTCACCAGTGCCGATGACAGCTATGTCTACTGGAACGCCGGCATCGCTTTTGCTGTCGAGAAGTTCACTTTCGATTTCCGTTACTGGGACACGAACATCGATCAGGTTCCTGGCGACGTCTACACTGGCCTCAGCGACGAGCGCTTTGTGTTTACCGCCAAGGCAACCCTGCCCTGATCGAGACTTGAATTACCCGTCTAAACTTCAAAACCGGAGCCCTCGCGCTCCGGTTTTTTTGTGCCCCCAATTTCACAACAAATCCTTCAGCCGGTAATACAGCATTCCTAACGCCAGCATTTGATTGCCGGCCCACTGTCCAACCGGCAGGCGAATGTGCCGGATGCGTTCAAAGAGATCGAACTTCTCAGTCGTTCCGCTAATCGCGTCGGCAATAATGTCTCCGGCGAGATGGGTGGTGTTTACGCCGTGCCCGCAATAACCCTGCAGGTAATAGAGATTGGGTTCCAGCCGCCCAAGCGCCGGTACTCGCGTCAAAACGATGTCGATCCGGCCGCCCCAACTGAAATCGATCGACTTGCGGCTGAGCTGCGGAAAGATCTCAATAAGCCTCGGCCGCAGCGCCGCCGCCAAATCCTTCGGATCGCGATTTGAATAATTGCACCTGCCTCCAAAGAGCATCCGCCGGTCGGCCGTGAGCCGGAAGTAGTCGAGCACGATATTGCTATCGGCCACTGCAAGATCCTGCGGATTGATCTCGTTCGCCTCGGTGGCCGTCAAAGGGTCCGTCGCAATAATGTAACTTCCTGTCGGCAGTGTCAGTCCGCGCAATGGACCGCGTTGAAAACCATGATCCGTGCTACCTCCGAGAACAATTGCCGTCGCATCGACACGGCCAGATTCCGTCACAGCATAGGGTTTGGCCCCACCCTTCAAGTCTATCGCGACTGAGTCCTCGAATATCTTGACTCCGAGACCTACCGCCGCGCGGGCTTCACCCAAACATAGATTGAGCGGATGCAAGTGCCCACTGCGGCGATCGATGTATCCGCCATGATAAACCGACGTGCCAAGCACGTGGCTCATATCCCGCGGCTCCACGAGCTCGATCTGGCCACCGTCACCTTCTGTTAAGCGTTCCTCGACGTATCCGCGCAGGCCATTCATATGGCTAGGACGCGCGGCGGCTTCCATCCAACCATGTTTTAAGTCGCATTCTATGCCGTAGCGGCGCACACGTTCTTCGATGATGTCGTGCCCGCGATATCGGATATCGCGCAGCAGCTTGGCGCCAGCCTTGCCCAGCTGACGCTTGATATTGTGTTCGCCGCTGATACCAGCGATCATCTGACCGCCATTACGCCCCGAAGCACCCCACCCGATCCGGTTGGCTTCCAGGAGCACGACCGAGTATCCCCGCTCGGCAAGGGACAAGGCCGTTGCGACACCGGAGAACCCGCCGCCCACGACACAAATATCCGCTTTGATGGAGCCTTCCAGCCGCGGATAGCGCGTGCGATCATTGGCCGTCGCGGCGTAATAGGACTTAACGTGCGGCTCGGCCATGATGAATACTCAGTTACGGGCGCACGAGTGGGCCATGGCTGGTGGGCTCATACCCAATGCAGCATCGCAAAAACCTGCGTGACATGCCTCACGTCTTACCGGCGGCCCGCCGCTCCTGCTCTTCGCGCTGCATCTGCTGCTTAGATATATACGAAGCCGCGATCACGCCCAGACTTACAACTCCAATCAATAAGGTCGAGATAGCATTAATCTCCGGCTTCACGCCAAGGCGGACGGCAGAATATATGCGCATGGGTAGCGTCGTCGCCCCTGGGCCGGTTGTAAAGCTGGCGATGACGAGGTCGTCGAGGGAAAGCGTGAAGGCAAGAAGCCACCCCGAGAGAACCGCCGGCAGAATGATCGGCAAAGTGATGACAAAGAATGTCTTGAACGGTGGCGAGCCGAGATCAAGCGCGGCTTCCTCAAGGCTCCTGTCGAAGGTGACGAGCCGCGATTGCACAACGACGGCGACGAAGCACGTTGTGAATGTTGTGTGGGCGAGCGTGATTGTCCAGAAACCGCGCTCAAAGCCGATGGCCACGAACAGCAATAGCAGGGCCAAACCAAGAATGATCTCGGGCATGACCAGGGGCGCGAAAACCATGCCGTTGAACAGCGTCGATCCGCGGTAGTTGCCATAACGCGTCAATGTGATGGCCGCGAGGGTGCCGAGGACAGTGGCGAGCGTAGCCGAGAGCAAGGCGATCCAAAATGTCACCCAAGCGGCGTCCATCAACTGTTCGTTCTGGAATACAGAGCTGTACCACTTGGTCGACCATCCGGTCCAAATGGCGACGTTGGGGCCTTCGTTGAATGAGTAGATCACCAGCAGCAGGATCGGAATATAGAGGAACGCGAACGCCAAAGTCAGCGATACGACGTTGAACCACGATTGGCGTCTCATCAGGATGCTCCCGTGGCCTTGGCTTGCTGATTTTGATAGAGAGCGATCGGGACAACGAGGATCAGCAGCAGAACGATGGCGACCGCCGACGCGGCTGGCCAATCGCGCGTGTTGAAGAACTCATCCCACAATACCTTGCCGATCATCTCTGTGTCGGAACCGCCGAGGAGATCAGGGATGACAAATTCGCCGACGACCGGAATGAACACGAGAAAGCAGCCAGCAATGACGCCCGGCAACGACAGCGGGAAAGTGATCTTCCAGAACGCCTGCAAAGGCGGGCAGCCAAGGTCCGACGCCGCTTCTAGCAGCGTGTCGTCCATCTTTTCCAAGGCCGCGTAGAGCGGCAGGACCATAAACGGCAGGTACGAATAGACGATGCCGATGTAGACGGCGGTGTTGGTTGCAAGGATCGAAAGCGGCTCATTAATGGCGCCAATGTACATCAGGAAGTTGTTGAGAAAACCTTCAGTCGAAAGAATGCCTATCCACGCATAAACCCGGATCAGGAAGCTGGTCCAGAACGGCAGGATCACCAGCATCAGCAGCAGCGGCCGCCGTGCGCCGGAGCGCGCGCCTGGCATAAGCCATGGGATAACCGATCAACAGCGTGATGAACGTTGACACGAGTGCGATCCAAAGGCTTGAGAGATAGGCACGCCAGTAAAGATCGCTTTCAACCAGCCGTGAATAGTTCTCAGTCGTAAATTGTTTGGCCTTTCCCATATGCCGGACATGCCATCGACCAGCGGATCGAAGACTGGCAGGTAAGGCGGAATTGCCGTTTCGGTGCTGGAAAGCGAGATCTTTGCCACAATCAGAAACGGAACGAGGAAAAAAAACAGCAGCCACCCATACGGGATCATCACCGGCAACCAGTGCGTCCAGGATTTTTGCGGGGCAACAGCCATGCTCAGACGTCCTCATATGCATTACTTCGTCAGCAGTACGCCGGAGTCACGGCTCCAGGACAACCAAACTTTGTCGTCCCAGCCGATCGGCCGTTCGACGAGGCGGGTGGTGTTGGCGGAGAGCGTTCGTATTGTCGTACCTGATGGCAGCTTGACGTGATAAACCGACGTGTCACCCAAATAGCCGATATCGTAGACCGAGCCCTCAATGCTGTTGGCGGTGCCGTTGGCTGGGGGATCAGAGAAACCCGGATCTTCTCAGGGCGTAGCGCCAGCCAGACTTTGTCACCCTTGCTGACCTTGGTGTCGCTGTGAACATCGATAGGCGACGACAGCCCTGAACCTTTATCATCATGTTTCCGGCGCCATCGGTGGCCGCGATGTGGCCCTCGATCAGATTGATGTCGCCGATGAAGTCAGCGACGTACTTGTTATTGGGCTGTTCGTACAATTCGGTCGGCGTCGAAACCTGAACGAGCTTACCTTTGTCCATCACCGCGATGCGGTCGGCGACAGTCATGGCCTCTTCCTGATCGTGCGTGACGACCATGAACGTGAGGCCAAGCGTCTGTTGCAGATCCATCAGCTCGTACTGCGTCTCCTCGCGCAATTTCTTGTCCAAGGCCCCAAGAGGCTCATCGAGCAACAGCAGCTTCGGCCGTTTCGCGAGCGCCCTCGCCAAAGCCACACGCTGACGCTGCCCGCCCGACAACTGGTGCGGCTTGCGCTTGGCGAATTGCTCGAGCTGTACGAGTTTCAGCATTTCCTGGACGCGCGCCTCTATCTCTCCCGGCGGTGTTCCATCTTGTTTCGGACCGAAGGCAATGTTCTGCTCGACGGTCATGTGTGGGAAAAGGGCGTACGACTGGAACATCATGTTGACCGGCCGCTGATAGGGCGGTGTATCCATGAGATCTTGCCCGGCCAGCATCACCTGACCCGACGTCGGTAACTCAAAGCCTGCAAGCATGCGCAGAAGCGTAGTCTTGCCGCAACCGGACGGGCCTAGCAGCGCAAAAAACTCGCGCTCGTAAATATTGAGATCACCCATCGACTGCGGTGAAGTCGCCAAATTTTTTGACGATGTTCTTGAATTCGATGAATGGCGTTTTGCCGGGCTCGTCCCAGGGCGCGAATTTGCGGCGCACGGGGCCGAGTGTCTTAGTCGCCATCGCGATACTCCTGACATTGCCGTGGGGAGGGATCTTAGAGAGCAGCTTGATTTTCCAGCGGCATCGGACCGCTAGAAAGAACGGGGCCCCGGCAGTTTGTGCTGCGCGGGGCCCCGAATGAACTTACTTGCGTTTCATGTCGCGCCAAGTGTTAACCAGCGCACGCTGCACATCCTTCTCGTTCGGAGTCACCATGAACAGTTTGGCGATCGTCTCCCCGGACGGATAAATCTGCGGATCATCCAAGATTTCCTTCTTTATCAGCTTCTGAGACGACAAGTTGGGGTTCGGATAGCCGATGAATTCGGTATTCTTGGCTGCGACTTCCGGCTTCATCATGTAGTTGATGAAGGCGTGGGCCTCTTCGACGTTCTTGGCGTCTTTCGGAATTGCCATGTTGTCGAACCACATCTGAGCCCCTTCTTTGGGGATTATGTATGCAATTTCGACCTGCTTGTTCTCGTCTTTCACTTTCTTGTTCTTTTCTTCTGCGCGGGTCTTGGCCTGTACGATATCTCCCGACCAACCTACAACCATGCAGACATCGCCGTTGGCCAGCGCATTGATATACTCTGACGAGTGGAACTTCTTGACTGCGGGGCGAATTTTCTTGAAGTGCTCGGCCGCCTTCTTGAAGTCCTCTGGGTTCTTCGAGTTCGGATCGAGGCCGAGATAGTTCAACAACGCTGCCGTCACCTCATCGGAGGCATCGAGCATCATGACCCCACAGTCCTTGAACTTCATAACGACGTCGGGATCGAAAACCATTTTCCAGGAGTCGAGCGGAGCGTCCGGCATGCGATCCTTAATCTTCTTGACGTTGTAGCCGATGCCCGTCGTTCCCCACATGTAGTTGACGGCATGCTCGTTACCAGGATCATATTTGGCGAGCCGGGCCATGACTTCAGGCCACAGGTGCTCCCAGTTTGTCAGCTTCGACTTGTCCAGCTTCTGGAACACGCCGGCTTGGATTTGCCGGGCCAGGAACCCGCCTGTGGGCACGACGACATCATAACCGGTCTTGCCCGCCAGCAGCTTGGTCTCAAGCGTGTCGTTGCTATCGAACACGTCATAGACGACTTTGATGCCTGTCTCGGCCGTG
>CAVXTJ010000005.1:0-79671 GCA_963764605.1 uncultured Alphaproteobacteria bacterium | reverse complement strand
GTCGTCGATGGGCGCGGCTTGAAATTCCAAGGCTACGAAAACGGATATTTCCTCGGCGGCTCGCTTTTTGATCGCGTTACCGATGACTATTGAAAATCTACAAAGAGATTTTCGGACCTGTGCTTTCTGTTGTGGCACGGAAAGCTACGATGAGGCCGCACACCTCATCAACAGCCACGAATATGGCAACGGCACCGCCATCTTTACGCGCGACGGCGACGCAGCCCGCGCCTTTGCCGACAAAATCCAGGTTGGAATGGTTGGCATCAACGTGCCGTTGCCCGTGCCCGTCGCCTATCACTCGTTCGGCGGGTGGAAAAGATCTCTGTTTGGCGATCACGCAATCTATGGGCCGGAAGGCGTGCGCTTTTATACGCGCATCAAAACGGTTACCGCCCGCTGGCCAACAGGCATTCGCAAAGGGGCGGAGTTTAACTTTGCGACCCTGAAATAGGCCAAACATCGAACAGTTCGAGCACATTCGCAGAGCTTATTTCGACGGAGAAAATACTCCTAGGCCCTGAAACTTAGCGGCGCCCACGAGCGTACCTTCCCGGATACCAAACCGGAGCAGCACGCCATGTGGTTGAAGCGCATTTTGGCCTTGAGCCTACTTTGCCTGGTCTTAACGCCATCGGCTCGTGCTGAAACGGAACTAAACTGGCAACCCTGGTCCGCTGATCTCTTTGCAAAAGCCAAAGCAGAAAACCGGCTTGTCATTCTCGACCTTGAGGCGGTCTGGTGCCATTGGTGCCATGTCATGGAAAAAACGACCTACAAGAATCCGGACGTCGCTTATCTCCTCAAATCCAAATTCATTACAGTTCGTGTCGACCAAGACGCGAACCCTGACTTATCGAACAGATACGGCGATTGGGGCTGGCCGGCGACAATCATCTTTGCGCCTGACGGCACCGAAATCGTCAAGCGCGCCGGATACATCGAACCCAAAGCTATGACTGCGCTACTCGAAGCCGTCATCGCCGACCCAACACCCGGTCCCTCGGTCATTAATGAACCGCCTGTTGAGCCATCAAAGTCTCATCTCCTCTCGTCCGGACCCGCGCGGAACTCACAGCAAATACCATTGACGCATTCGACACCGAGTATGGCGGTTGGGGTACGATTCATAAATTCATCGATGCTGATCGCATGGATTTGGAATTTTCGCTTGCAGCACTCGGCGACCAAGACGCCAGGCACGCGCTAAGAAAACGTTCATCGCTGCACTCAACCTCATCGATACCGTTGAAGGCGGCATTTATCAGTATTCCGACGCTGCCGATTGGAAATCTCCACACTACGAGAAAATCATGTGGTATCAGGCAAACGGCTTGCGGCAATATTCCGAAGCCTACGCTCAGTGGCGCGAGCCCGCTTTCTGGAAGCGGCGGAAAACATCAAAAAGTACTTGCTGAACGTGCTGCGCAGCCCCGATGGCGCGTTCTTCACCAGCCAAGATGCCGATGTCAATGAAACGATGCCCGGAAAAACCTACTACGCTCTGTCACAAACCGAACGAGATGCACTCCCAGCAAAGCCCAGAATTGACAAGCACATTTACGCCCGCGAAAACGGCTGGGCTATCCGCGGCCTTGTCAGCTATTTCGCTGCCACGGGCGACTCGAAGCGCTCGACGCAGCGAAAAGCGCGCAGATTGGATTGTGAAGAACCGCAAACTCGCAGGTGGCGGATTCGCTCATGGCGACGCCGATCGCGGCGGACCGTTCCTCGGCGACACACTGGCCATGGGACAAGCGGCACTCGAACTTTACGCAGCGACCGGCGACAGAAAATGGATGAGCCTTGCAATTGAAGCCGGTGATTTTATCGCTGCTAAATTCAAAGACACTTCTGGCGGACTTTTGACGTCCGCTCAATCCGAGGCCAACACTGGCGTCTTCACAAAACCCGCCAAGATCCCAGAAGAACAGATCCAAACCGCGCGATTTGCCAATCTCCTGCATCGCTACTCGGGGGCGCAAAAATTTCGTGACCTTGCCGAGCATGCCGCACGTTACGCGCTGGCGGAAACCATCTCGACAGACCAAGCGTGCATTCAGGCGCGCTGTTGATCGACGCCGAACTTGCAAGAGAACCAACCCACATTACAATTGTCGGCCAAAAGGATGACCAAAATCATCAATCTTCACGCTGCAGCGCTCGCTTTTCCCGCACATTACCGGCGCATTGATTGGTGGGACAAGCGCGAAGGCGCTCTTGACAATCCTGATGTTCAATATCCAGAACTCGATGAGCCTGCGGCCTTTGCTTGCACTGACCGCATTTGCTCGCTGCCGGTGTTTGACCCAGCGGAATTTGCCAACACCGTAAACAGAATAGTGCGCCGGAGCGCAGAATCCGCGCGTTGATTGTCCTTAATTTAAAACTGAAGCAAAACTCAAAAAGCAAAGAAAGTTGAAACTTTTCTCTAGCCGGCACGTACCTCCCCTGATGCTGCACTCTCATTGCGTGAGCTGATCAGCAGGATTCAATTTAATCACGGCAACAACATGCCGACATCAGGAGGAACACTATGAAACTTTCCAAGACATCCGGCGCCACGCTCGCCGCCGCCGCTGCCACCATGATGCTCGCTGGGTCGGTGACAGCGCCGACGACGGGCCACGCCGCCGACTACAAGGTAAAGTGCTTTGGACTTAATGCATGCAAAGGGAACGGCAGCTGCAAGTCTACTGGCAACGGCTGCAAGGGACAGAACGCTTGCAAAGGCCAGGGCGTGAAAATGATGTCCAAGTCTGCTTGCATCGCCAAGGGCGGTAAGACCAGCCGCAGCTGATCGGCATTGCGAACTAAACTCCGAAAACATGATCAACAAAGTCACAGGCGGAGCGCACCACTGCGTCCGCCCGTGGCACCCATTTGTCAAAACGCCAGCCCGCAGTTTCCTGCGGACCGGCGTTCTTACACCTGCCGGACGCGCGGAACGCCTGCAGAATATGGTTGCTTCTATACTTTACTCTGCGGCAGCCTGAAACCCGCGACCGCCGTTCAAATTATCGAAACCAAGAGAAGCGGCGACAGACGCATGCATGATGCGGCCACCCTTCACGTTCAGTCCCGCAGCAAGATGCGGATCGCGATCGAACGCGGCAAGCCCGCGCTCGGCCAACTTGATAACGAATGGCAGCGTCGCATTGTTCAACGCCTGCGCACTTGTTACCGGCACCGCGCCCGGCATATTCGCCACGCAATAGTGGATGATGCCATCAACTTCGAACATCGGTTCGGCGTGCGTCGTCGGCTTGGAGGTTTCAAAGCATCCACCCTGATCGATCGACACGTCAACCAAAACGGCACCGCGCTTCATGCTCTTAAGCATGGCGCGCGTGACGAGTTTCGGAGCACTCGCACCAGCAACGAACACAGCACCAATCACCGCATCAGCGCTGAGGACTTCCGTTTCAACGGTTTCCATCGTCGATGCCAGCGTTTTCACCCGGCCGCCGAACATTTCGTCTAACTGGCGCAAACGCGGTAACGAGCGATCGAGAATTGTAACTTCCGCGCCGAGGCCTACCGCCATGCGCGCTGCATGCGTGCCAACCACGCCGCCGCCAAGAATGACAACTTTCGCCGGACGCACGCCCGGAACTCCGCCCATCAACACTCCGCGTCCGCCTGTGGGACGGCGCAGACCCATTGCAGCTGCTTCAATCGACAATCGGCCCGCGACTTCACTCATCGGCGCCAGCAACGGCAGTCCACCGTTCGCATCAGTCACCGTTTCATAGGCGATAGCCGCGCAGCCAGACGCCATAAGGCCGCGCGCTTGCTCAGGATCGGGCGCAAGATGCAAGTAAGTGAAAAGGATCTGGTCTGAGCCAAGCCGCGTGTATTCGCTCTTCTGCGGTTCCTTGACCTTGACGATTAACTCCGCTTCGCGAAACACGGCGGCTGCGTCGGGAACAATCCGCGCGCCCACCTTCTCATAAGCTGCATCGTCTGCCGAAATGCCGGCGCCGGCACCCGACTGGACGAGGACTTCGTGGCCGCGCGCCGTCAATTCGCGCACCGAGCCTGGAACGAGCCCAACTCGAAACTCGTTGCTTTTGATTTCCGTTGGAACGCCGATCCGCATGGGTTTTCTCTCCAAAGGCCGTTTCCGATGATGAGGCTGCACTTTGACATAAATCGGCATAGAGAAAGCGGATATATTCATTGAAAAATCACGTAAATACGCATATTATGAGCTAATTATCCATAAAACTGCAGGATTCCGGCTATTATGAACCTAGATGCGCTAGATAAGGCCATATTGAGCGAGCTTGTCCGGGATGGCCGCCTTAGCCAAGTGGAGCTTGCGCTACGCGTGCCGCTTTCACCCACAGCTGTCGCAAGGCGGATCAAAGCACTGGAGGAGGCTGGCGTTATCGAGGGCTATCAGGCCCGCGTAAACCGCCAAGCCCTTGGCATTCATATGACAATTTTCGTCGAGATTGCACTCAAGAGCCAAAATGAAGAGCTCTTAGCATCATTTGAAAAAGCGGCAGCGGCGGCGCCGTCCGTCGTTTCCTGTCACCTCATGTCAGGCGAGAACGACTACCTCATGACCGTCATGGCGCGGGATCTGGCGGACTTCGAACGCATTCATAAAGAGCAGCTCTCCCGTCTTCCCGGGGTCGTTCGACTCAAATCAAGCTTTTCACTTCGCGAAGTGACAAGCCGGGCCCTTCCGGAGGCGGCGCTTCGACTTTAGCGGCCTGAAATCTATGCATATCTGTCCAAATTCGTGGAGAAAACTTGAGCAACGTGGTGTTTTCGCAACAAACCTTAGGAACATGGCCTGTTCCACCAAGAACTTCTTGAGTGTTCGGCTCCAATTCTGTTTCCTGATTTCAACCGCAAACTAAGAGTCGTTTCTTGGGTTTGCATCTGGATGATTTGGGACGGGGGTTCTGCGACATGACGAAGTTACTCAAGCTTGCAGGCGTAGCGGCGATTGCCGGCATGGCACTTACCGGCGCAGCGCGCGCTGAAGATCCGCCGTCCTTTGAGTGGTCGATGACCGTCGACGGCACGAGCGACTATATCTTCCGCGGCCTCTCGCAGAACAGCGAAGATCCTGCCGCTCAAGGCTCGGTGGATATCGGTTACGGCATTTTCTACGCAGGCGTCTGGGCGTCGAACGTCGCGGCGCTGGCTACGAGCCGATGGAACTCGACCTTTATGCGGGCATTAAGCCCGAGCTGGGTCATGTTACATTTGATTTCGGCATCATCGGCTACCTGTATCCGGTTGCGGATGACGCACTTGATTACGTCGAGTTTAAAGCTGCCGCATCAACCGAACTGGTCAAAAGCCTGACAGGCACTGTCACGTTCTACTACACGCCTGACGCAGATAATTATCCTGAGACTTGGACAGTCGAAGGTTTGCTGGCTTACGAACTTCCTGCGATCCGCATATTCACGCCAACTATTAGCGCTGGCGCTGGTTACTCGGAAGACATGAATAACGTCGGGGCCTTCACCAGTGCCGATGACAGCTATGTCTACTGGAACGCCGGCATCGCTTTTGCTGTCGAGAAGTTCACTTTCGATTTCCGTTACTGGGACACGAACATCGATCAGGTTCCTGGCGACGTCTACACTGGCCTCAGCGACGAGCGCTTTGTGTTTACCGCCAAGGCAACCCTGCCCTGATCGAGACTTGAATTACCCGTCTAAACTTCAAAACCGGAGCCCTCGCGCTCCGGTTTTTTTGTGCCCCCAATTTCACAACAAATCCTTCAGCCGGTAATACAGCATTCCTAACGCCAGCATTTGATTGCCGGCCCACTGTCCAACCGGCAGGCGAATGTGCCGGATGCGTTCAAAGAGATCGAACTTCTCAGTCGTTCCGCTAATCGCGTCGGCAATAATGTCTCCGGCGAGATGGGTGGTGTTTACGCCGTGCCCGCAATAACCCTGCAGGTAATAGAGATTGGGTTCCAGCCGCCCAAGCGCCGGTACTCGCGTCAAAACGATGTCGATCCGGCCGCCCCAACTGAAATCGATCGACTTGCGGCTGAGCTGCGGAAAGATCTCAATAAGCCTCGGCCGCAGCGCCGCCGCCAAATCCTTCGGATCGCGATTTGAATAATTGCACCTGCCTCCAAAGAGCATCCGCCGGTCGGCCGTGAGCCGGAAGTAGTCGAGCACGATATTGCTATCGGCCACTGCAAGATCCTGCGGATTGATCTCGTTCGCCTCGGTGGCCGTCAAAGGGTCCGTCGCAATAATGTAACTTCCTGTCGGCAGTGTCAGTCCGCGCAATGGACCGCGTTGAAAACCATGATCCGTGCTACCTCCGAGAACAATTGCCGTCGCATCGACACGGCCAGATTCCGTCACAGCATAGGGTTTGGCCCCACCCTTCAAGTCTATCGCGACTGAGTCCTCGAATATCTTGACTCCGAGACCTACCGCCGCGCGGGCTTCACCCAAACATAGATTGAGCGGATGCAAGTGCCCACTGCGGCGATCGATGTATCCGCCATGATAAACCGACGTGCCAAGCACGTGGCTCATATCCCGCGGCTCCACGAGCTCGATCTGGCCACCGTCACCTTCTGTTAAGCGTTCCTCGACGTATCCGCGCAGGCCATTCATATGGCTAGGACGCGCGGCGGCTTCCATCCAACCATGTTTTAAGTCGCATTCTATGCCGTAGCGGCGCACACGTTCTTCGATGATGTCGTGCCCGCGATATCGGATATCGCGCAGCAGCTTGGCGCCAGCCTTGCCCAGCTGACGCTTGATATTGTGTTCGCCGCTGATACCAGCGATCATCTGACCGCCATTACGCCCCGAAGCACCCCACCCGATCCGGTTGGCTTCCAGGAGCACGACCGAGTATCCCCGCTCGGCAAGGGACAAGGCCGTTGCGACACCGGAGAACCCGCCGCCCACGACACAAATATCCGCTTTGATGGAGCCTTCCAGCCGCGGATAGCGCGTGCGATCATTGGCCGTCGCGGCGTAATAGGACTTAACGTGCGGCTCGGCCATGATGAATACTCAGTTACGGGCGCACGAGTGGGCCATGGCTGGTGGGCTCATACCCAATGCAGCATCGCAAAAACCTGCGTGACATGCCTCACGTCTTACCGGCGGCCCGCCGCTCCTGCTCTTCGCGCTGCATCTGCTGCTTAGATATATACGAAGCCGCGATCACGCCCAGACTTACAACTCCAATCAATAAGGTCGAGATAGCATTAATCTCCGGCTTCACGCCAAGGCGGACGGCAGAATATATGCGCATGGGTAGCGTCGTCGCCCCTGGGCCGGTTGTAAAGCTGGCGATGACGAGGTCGTCGAGGGAAAGCGTGAAGGCAAGAAGCCACCCCGAGAGAACCGCCGGCAGAATGATCGGCAAAGTGATGACAAAGAATGTCTTGAACGGTGGCGAGCCGAGATCAAGCGCGGCTTCCTCAAGGCTCCTGTCGAAGGTGACGAGCCGCGATTGCACAACGACGGCGACGAAGCACGTTGTGAATGTTGTGTGGGCGAGCGTGATTGTCCAGAAACCGCGCTCAAAGCCGATGGCCACGAACAGCAATAGCAGGGCCAAACCAAGAATGATCTCGGGCATGACCAGGGGCGCGAAAACCATGCCGTTGAACAGCGTCGATCCGCGGTAGTTGCCATAACGCGTCAATGTGATGGCCGCGAGGGTGCCGAGGACAGTGGCGAGCGTAGCCGAGAGCAAGGCGATCCAAAATGTCACCCAAGCGGCGTCCATCAACTGTTCGTTCTGGAATACAGAGCTGTACCACTTGGTCGACCATCCGGTCCAAATGGCGACGTTGGGGCCTTCGTTGAATGAGTAGATCACCAGCAGCAGGATCGGAATATAGAGGAACGCGAACGCCAAAGTCAGCGATACGACGTTGAACCACGATTGGCGTCTCATCAGGATGCTCCCGTGGCCTTGGCTTGCTGATTTTGATAGAGAGCGATCGGGACAACGAGGATCAGCAGCAGAACGATGGCGACCGCCGACGCGGCTGGCCAATCGCGCGTGTTGAAGAACTCATCCCACAATACCTTGCCGATCATCTCTGTGTCGGAACCGCCGAGGAGATCAGGGATGACAAATTCGCCGACGACCGGAATGAACACGAGAAAGCAGCCAGCAATGACGCCCGGCAACGACAGCGGGAAAGTGATCTTCCAGAACGCCTGCAAAGGCGGGCAGCCAAGGTCCGACGCCGCTTCTAGCAGCGTGTCGTCCATCTTTTCCAAGGCCGCGTAGAGCGGCAGGACCATAAACGGCAGGTACGAATAGACGATGCCGATGTAGACGGCGGTGTTGGTTGCAAGGATCGAAAGCGGCTCATTAATGGCGCCAATGTACATCAGGAAGTTGTTGAGAAAACCTTCAGTCGAAAGAATGCCTATCCACGCATAAACCCGGATCAGGAAGCTGGTCCAGAACGGCAGGATCACCAGCATGAGCAGCAGCGGCCGCCAGTGGGCTGGAGCGCGCGCCATGGCGTAAGCCATGGGATAACCGATCAACAGCGTGATGAACGTTGACACGAGTGCGATCCAAAGGCTTGAGAGATAGGCACGCCAGTAAAGATCGCTTTCAACCAGCCGTGAATAGTTCTCAGTCGTAAATTGTTTGGCCTTCTCCCATATGCCGGACATGCCATCGACCAGCGGATCGAAGACTGGCAGGTAAGGCGGAATTGCCGTTTCGGTGCTGGAAAGCGAGATCTTTGCCACAATCAGAAACGGAACGAGGAAAAAAAACAGCAGCCACCCATACGGGATCATCACCGGCAACCAGTGCGTCCAGGATTTTTGCGGGGCAACAGCCATGCTCAGACGTCCTCTCTATATGCATTACTTCGTCAGCAGTACGCCGGAGTCACGGCTCCAGGACAACCAAACTTTGTCGTCCCAGCCAATCGGCCGTTCGACGAGGCGGGTGGTGTTGGCGGAGAGAGTTCGTATTGTCGTACCTGATGGCAGCTTGACGTGATAAACCGACGTGTCACCCAAATAGCCGATATCGTAGACCGAGCCCTCAATGCTGTTGGCGGTGCCGTTGGCTGGGGGATCCAGAGAAACCCGGATCTTCTCAGGGCGTAGCGCCAGCCAGACTTTGTCACCCTTGCTGACCTTGGTGTCGCTGTGAACATCGATAGGCGACGACAGCCCTGAACCTTCTATCATCATGTTTCCGGCGCCATCGGTGGCCGCGATGTGGCCCTCGATCAGATTGATGTCGCCGATGAAGTCAGCGACGTACTTGTTATTGGGCTGTTCGTACAATTCGGTCGGCGTCGAAACCTGAACGAGCTTACCTTTGTCCATCACCGCGATGCGGTCGGCGACAGTCATGGCCTCTTCCTGATCGTGCGTGACGACCATGAACGTGAGGCCAAGCGTCTGTTGCAGATCCATCAACTCGTATTGCGTCTCCTCGCGCAATTTCTTGTCCAAGGCCCCAAGAGGCTCATCGAGCAACAGCAGCTTCGGCCGTTTCGCGAGCGCCCTCGCCAAAGCCACACGCTGACGCTGCCCGCCCGACAACTGGTGCGGCTTGCGCTTGGCGAATTGCTCGAGCTGTACGAGTTTCAGCATTTCCTGGACGCGCGCCTCTATCTCTCCCGGCGGTGTTCCATCCTGTTTCGGACCGAAGGCAATGTTCTGCTCGACGGTCATGTGTGGGAAAAGGGCGTACGACTGGAACATCATGTTGACCGGCCGCTGATAGGGCGGTGTATCCATGAGATCTTGCCCGGCCAGCATCACCTGACCCGACGTCGGTAACTCAAAGCCTGCAAGCATGCGCAGAAGCGTAGTCTTGCCGCAACCGGACGGGCCTAGCAGCGCAAAAAACTCGCGCTCGTAAATATTGAGACTCACCCCATCGACTGCGGTGAAGTCGCCAAATTTTTTGACGATGTTCTTGAATTCGATGAATGGCGTTTTGCCGGGCTCGTCCCAGGGCGCGAATTTGCGGCGCACGGGGCCGAGTGTCTTAGTCGCCATCGCGATACTCCTGACATTGCCGTGGGGAGGGATCTTAGAGAGCAGCCTTGATTTTCCAGCGGCATCGGACCGCTAGAAAGACCGGGGCCCCGGCAGTTTGTGCTGCGCGGGGCCCCGAATGAACTTACTTGCGTTTCATGTCGCGCCAAGTGTTAACCAGCGCACGCTGCACATCCTTCTCGTTCGGAGTCACCATGAACAGTTTGGCGATCGTCTCCCCGGACGGATAAATCTGCGGATCATCCAAGATTTCCTTCTTTATCAGCTTCTGAGACGACAAGTTGGGGTTCGGATAGCCGATGAATTCGGTATTCTTGGCTGCGACTTCCGGCTTCATCATGTAGTTGATGAAGGCGTGGGCCTCTTCGACGTTCTTGGCGTCTTTCGGAATTGCCATGTTGTCGAACCACATCTGAGCCCCTTCTTTGGGGATTATGTATGCAATTTCGACCTGCTTGTTCTCGTCTTTCACTTTCTTGTTCTTTTCTTCTGCGCGGGTCTTGGCCTGTACGATATCTCCCGACCAACCTACAACCATGCAGACATCGCCGTTGGCCAGCGCATTGATATACTCTGACGAGTGGAACTTCTTGACTGCGGGGCGAATTTTCTTGAAGTGCTCGGCCGCCTTCTTGAAGTCCTCTGGGTTCTTCGAGTTCGGATCGAGGCCGAGATAGTTCAACAACGCTGCCGTCACCTCATCGGAGGCATCGAGCATCATGACCCCACAGTCCTTGAACTTCATAACGACGTCGGGATCGAAAACCATTTTCCAGGAGTCGAGCGGAGCGTCCGGCATGCGATCCTTAATCTTCTTGACGTTGTAGCCGATGCCCGTCGTTCCCCACATGTAGTTGACGGCATGCTCGTTACCAGCGTCGTACTTGGCCAGCCGGCCCATGACTTCAGGCCACAGGTGCTCCCAATTTGTCAGCTTCGACTTGTCCAGCTTCTGGAACACGCCGGCTTGGATTTGCCGGGCCAGGAAGCCGCCTGTGGGCACGACGACATCATAACCGGTCTTACCGGCCAGCAGCTTGGTCTCAAGCGTGTCGTTGCTGTCGAACACGTCATAGACGACTTTGATGCCTGTCTCGGCCGTGAAGGCCTTCAGGTTTTCCTCATCGATATAGTCGGACCAGTTGTAGACGCGGACTTCCTTGTCCGCTGCGACCACCGCATGCCCCATTGTCATCGCCGCTACAGCGAGGCTCGTCGCGATAACGCGGCGGGCGCTATAATGTCCGATCATTAGTTTAACCTCCCTTGAGATACTTAACTGTCCCGCACCAATGCGCTTCAACGCACAATCGTGGGCCATGGCTGACCTTAATAGCGAGGCACCATGCTCTGTTGCCTAACCGTTCCATTGTGGTCATAAATTCTCCGGGGTACAAGAGAGTATCGTCACTGTTCAGTGTCCGAAAATCTGGCACCCCCGTCTCAACTTGGGTGCAGTGCAAGCCGTTTCAATCAGATCACCAGGTGTAAACCATGACAGCCGATACCGGAGCCACGCCCCAAGAGGCCGAGGCCTATGGCGCGGGTTCTACCCCCGAAGAACTACGTGGCTGGTTGCGGCAACACCGCATCGAAGAGATCGATTGTGCGGTGCCAGACATTGCAGGCGTTGCCCGTGGCAAAACCATGCCAGCGGAAAAGTTCGTGAAACTGGATGCAGTACACCTGCCCATTTCCATCTTTCACCAGACAATCACAGGCGACTACGTTGGTTTTGAAGAAGATGGGCAAGCTCTTTATGCCGAGAGCGACCTCATGATGGTGCCTGATCTTAAAACCATCCGGCCCGCGCCCTGGGCCTCGAGTCCCACGGCCCAGGTCATCCATGATGCCTTATGGCAAAACGGCGAACCGGTCGAAATCGCGCCGCGCAACGTTCTGAAGCGCATCGTCGCCCTCTATCACAAAGAAGGCTGGGTACCGGTCGTTGCCCCGGAGCTCGAATTCTATCTGACCAAGACCAACCCCGATCCTGACTATCCCTTAGAACCGCCTACGGGCCGCTCGGGACGCAAAGGTGCGGGCCGGCAGGCCTACAGCCTCGGCGCGGTCGATGAGTACGACAAGATCGTCGATGACGTTTATGATTTCGC
The DNA here is from genome assembly GCA_963764605.1 of uncultured Alphaproteobacteria bacterium. Taxonomy (GTDB): domain Bacteria; phylum Pseudomonadota; class Alphaproteobacteria; order Rhizobiales; family Hyphomicrobiaceae; genus Hyphomicrobium_B. The sequence goes on along the minus strand of CAVXTJ010000005.1, from coordinate 67,547 downwards.
CGAGCGCCAGTACCTGAAAATAGATACCATTATTCAAGAAGGTGGCGCGGCGCAGCTCGAAATCAATCTGCTGCACGGCGATCCGATCGATCTTGCCGATCAGGTGTTCCTGTTCAAGCGTACCATCCGGGAAGCCGCCTTCACGCACGGCTGCTACGCGACGTTTATGGCCAAGCCGCTGGAAAACGAGCCGGGCAGCGCCATGCATATTCACCAAAGCATCGTCGACGCCAAGACAGGCAAAAACATTTTCACGGATTCTGACGGCCAACCCACGGCGCTTTTCTATCAGTTCCTCGCTGGCCAGCAGCAGTTTCTGCCGTCCGCCATGTGCCTGCTTGCCCCGTACGTGAACTCCTACCGCCGCTTAGTACCTAATGGGGCTGCGCCCATCAACGTAGAGTGGGGAAACGACAATCGCTCCTGCGGATTGCGCGTGCCAATCTCGCCCGAAACCGCACGCCGGGTTGAAAACCGGTTGGCGGGATCGGACGCCAATCCCTATTTGGCACTCGCGGCAAGCTTGGCGTGCGGTTATCTCGGCATGAAGAAAAAGCTAGAGCCGCGCGCAGCCGTGGTTGGCAATGCCTACCGCAACGATCACCAGCTGCCGCGCGGCCTGCTGGAAGCCCTGACGGACTTCGAAGAGAGCGCCGAATTACACGAAATTCTCGGCAAGAGATTTTGCCATGTGTATCTGGCCCTGAAGCGCTCAGAATTCGAGGAATTTATGCGCGTCATCAGCCCCTGGGAACGCGAGCATTTGCTACTCAGCGTTTAATGGATCGCGTTAGACCTGCAGGCTTTGCATTCCCAGCCGGATGAGGTCGGCCGTGCGCTCAACGCCAAGCTTCACCTTCATCTGGCTGCAATTGTTGGCAACCGTCTTGTAGGCGACACCAAGAGACTCGGCGATCGATGTGAGACTTTTGCCTTGGCCCAGAAGCCGCAAAATTTCCGCTTCGCGCGAATTGAGTGCTTGAAGCGGATCGCCCGATGCGATTGGGTTGATTGCCAATAAGGCTGCAATCTCCTGATCGACATACGACCCGCCTGCCATGACCTTGCGAACCGCCGTCACCAGTTCGTCGACCGGCGCGCTCTTGCTAACATAGCCGCGTGCGCCAGCCTTCAACGCGCGCGCTGCATAAACCGGTTCCGCATGCATCGAAAAAATGATGACCTTCGCCGCCGCGTCAAACGCGAGAACCCGGCGAAGCAACTCAAGCCCGCCTGCGCCCTCAAGATTGATATCCAAAATCACAACATCGGGCTTGTGACGCTTATAGAGGTCGAACCCTGACGCCACGTTGTCGGTTTCAAACGCTGTCATATCGAAGTGCAGCGACAATAGCCGCCTTACGCCCTCGCGAACCACGCCATGATCTTCAACCAGTAGTATCTTCATAGTACGTGCACTTCGCTCTCTCGTTTTACATCTGGAACAGAATTGGCCACATTCAACGGCAAGGTTGCCGATAATTCGACACCGCGTCCAGTGGCAGCGCTCGCAATGGTCAATTCTCCACCAAGACTTGAAATCCGTTCGCGCATCCCTGCTAAGCCAAAGCCATGCACGCCGTTTGCCTCGAGGCCTTTGCCGTTGTTGGCAACCCGAATCCGCAGCGTACTGCCGACTGTTGCTTCCACATGAATAGTGACTTGCGAAGGCTTGCCGTGCCGCATGGCATTGCTGACCGCTTCTTGCACAATTCTGTAAGCGACTTCGTCGATTTTAGCGCCGAAACTGGTTTGATCGACCAGCAAGTCAAACACAACATCGGGATGGCGCTTTTGCCAAAAAACGACGACCTGCTCAATCGCGTGCGATAACCCAAGATCAAGCAGCATTGCAGGCCGCAACCGGCTTAGGATTGACTTGATATGGCTCTGCATATGCGCAACCGATTGCCGGATTGCCGCTGCACGCCCGGTCACATCCTGAGTGGCTCCACGTTCCAAATATTTCGGTATCGTCTGTGCATCCACATCCACTGCAAAGAGAAACGGCCCAATTTCATCGTGTAAGTCGCGGGCGATGTCGGCGCGCTCTTCTTCCTGGACTGTAGATAGCTGCGCATTCAATCTGCGGTTCTGTTTCTCCGCCAACTGCAGCTGGTCGGCCATTCGGTTGAAGCCCTTGTAGATTGTGGCAAGTTCTTGCGGCCCGCTTTCTGATACGTGGGCCGCAAAGTTTCCGTGCCCGACTTCGGCCAGAGCCCTGGACAAATCTTCAAGCGGCCTCAACGCCCGGCCCAGCGTCCAATAGACAAGTCCTAAAACCAAGCCGAAGAAGCCCGCGATAATAGTCAGTTTCAACGTCACATCGTCCCAGACTTCCGTGACCTCGTTCAATGGATCGGCCGTGATCTCAAGTTTTCCAAAACTTTTCAGATCGTCGGGCAGTGCAATGGAAATTGACCGTTGTGGACCCGCCAGAACGCGAGCAAGCCAAGCGGGAGGCGGATCCTTGGGCCGGTTGACTTGCGATGCGGCGGCGACGTGACCGTCCGCGCCGATGTGACTGACACGCAAGTGCCGCTCGCCAGTAAATGACGCGACGACACGCGCGAGGTGTTGAGCAGGATCGGCGGACGGCGCTATCGACGAAATGGCGTCGCGAACCGAGCTTTCTCCGAACGCAAGTGCGGCCGCCATTTCGGTTTCGACTTTGCGCACTGCATGCCAATAGGTCAGCAGTCCCCCAGCCAGAAGGCTCAAGGGCAGAACGAGAGCTATGAGTGCAATGAGACGTTGTCTTAGGGTCATCCAGAACAAACTCAGCGATTATTGTTACATTATAACCAATTGAGCACGGCTGACACAACACTGATGCGTGATTGGCACGCGACTGGGTAAACGGCGCAGATACTGGCGGCGCCGTATTAAGGGCTACAGCTTAATTCCTTTCCAAGCCACGGCATGGATTGATGAAGCAAAGTCAGCGGTTCACCTTCGAGCGCCGCTTTACAGGCCGACGTCAAATCACGCGGCAAACTGCCAAACTCTTGCCGCCTCGCAACCAAAGTGAGGGTGCGCGACAGTTTCGGTCCAGGCAACGGCATCGCCTCAACGGCACCCGGTGCGATCGCAGCCTCCGAAAGACAAAGTGGCGTCGAAATCGCGAACCCTTGGCCACGTGCCACCATGTCCGTCACCCCGAAAGGTGTGTCGAACTCCTGACCTGATGGAAACTCAAGTCCGAGCCGCCGCAAATGACGCTCGATGTCAATGCCCGTTTTCGAGCGCGCGCTATAACGAATAAGCGGCAGCTTTGACGCAAGTTTTACCAAAGCAAGCGGCGTCTCTGGCCTTTCCGTTCCCCGCGGCAGCAACAAAACATAGGGCTCGCAAAACAACTCAAATCGTTCAAGCCCCGCAATCTCCACCATGTCGTCAACACCGATGAAAAGGTCGAGATTGCGGGTGAGAAGTGCACCAGCATGTGCCGCCGTCAAACCTGATTGCACTTGCACGGACTCGGCACGCTTCGCCAAAAACGTTGCTACTGGAACGCTCAACGCGCGCACCAGGCTATCGACCAGTCCAATACGAACCAGCGACAGCTTGCCCCGCTCGGTCTCTCGAAGCAGGGGACCAATCTGGCGGGCTTCCGATAGGAGGGCAGACGCGCGCTGCCGCATCACGCCGCCCGCAGGCGTCAATGCAAGCGGACGAACGCTGCGATCAAAAAGAGTTGTCCCTGTCCGGTTTTCGAGTTCCGCAACCGCCTGCGATATAGCCGGCTGAGTCAACCCAAGTGAACGCGCGGCCTGTGCCATCGCGCCCGCCTCGCAGACCGCCAGGAATATCTCCAGAGCACGCAGATCGAACGGTATCGCATCGGACTTTTTGCTCATGCCAAACTATAATGAAAACTTATATTAACGGCAATAACTATCGTATGTATTAGTTGATCACGGATCGAGCTTACCGATTACGGACTTCCAGAACGGATCCGCTCAGAGATCAAAGTATATGGCAACCGACCACTATTCGCTTTGGAACGTCCTGCGCGAAAGCCTTACCGGTCACAAAGGCTGGAAGCCTGCGTGGCGCGCGGCGGCCCCTAAGCCCTCCTATGACGTGATCGTCGTCGGGGGCGGCGGACACGGTCTGGCGACGGCCTACTACCTCGCCAAGCGCTATGGTGTCGCCAACGTCGCCGTCGTTGAAAAGGGCTGGATTGGATCGGGCAACGTTGGCCGCAACACCACGATCGTGCGTTCCAACTATTTGCTCCCCGGCAATATCCCATTCTACGAAGAGAGCATGAAGCTGTGGGAAGGTCTGGAGCAAGACCTCAACTACAACGCCATGGTCTCGCAGCGCGGAGTCCTCAACCTCTATCATTCGGACGCCCAGCGCGACGCCTATGCCCGCCGCGGCAACGCCATGCGCCTCCACGGCATTGACTCCGAACTCCTCGACCGCGATGCCGTGCGCGATATGTACCCTTGGTTCAATTACGACGACGCGCGTTTTCCCATCCAAGGCGGATTATTGCAGAAGCGCGGCGGCACCGTCCGCCATGACGCTGTTGCCTGGGGCTATGCCCGTGCTGCCGACCGCCTCGGTGTCGATATCATCGAGAACGCGGAAGTCACTGGCTTCAAAATCGAGAACGGCCGCGCCACTGGTATCGAAACAACCCGCGGGTCTATCTCGGCCAACAAAATCGGCCTTGCTTGCGCTGGAAACTCTTCGCGCGTTGCGGCCATGGCAGGCCTTACACTCCCAATTGAGAGTCACGTCCTGCAAGCCTTTGTCTCGGAGGGCATCAAGCCCTTCATCGACGGCGTGGTCACGTTTGGAGCGGGCCACTTCTATGTCAGCCAATCAGACAAAGGTGGTCTCGTGTTCGGCGGCGACATCGACGGTTACAATTCCTATGCCCAGCGCGGCAATCTCCCCGTTGTGGAGGACGTGCTTGAAGGCGGAATGGCCCTTATGCCGCGCATCGGCCGCGTGCGCTTGCTGCGCTCCTGGGGCGGCATCATGGACATGAGCATGGACGGTTCGCCCATCATCGACAAAACACCGGTCGGCAGCCTCTATCTCAATGCCGGCTGGTGCTACGGCGGCTTCAAGGCAACGCCCGCGTCAGGCCTCTGTTTTGCCCACCTGATCGCCCGCGACGAACCGCACGAGGTTGGGCGCGCTTACCGTCTCGACCGCTTTCGTACCGGCCACCTGATCGACGAAAAAGGCATGGGCAACCAGCCAAACTTGCACTGAGAGGCCCTCCATGCGCATCAACTGCCCCTATTGCGGTGAACGCAGTCTCGACGAATTCGTCTATCACGGCGACGCGAGCGTAATGCGCCCCGATCCGAGCGCGCCGAATGCTGCCGATGCCTTCTACGTCTATGGCTACGAACGCGCTAACGCCGCAGGACCGCACCAAGAACTGTGGTATCACAGCGCCGGATGCCACGCTTGGCTCGCCGTTTCACGTGACACACGCACGCATGAAATCACGTCCGTCAGCTATGCCAAGGCCGTTGCCGCCGCTCGCTCCAAGACCTCTACGGGGGGTGCTTAATGGCAGCATCGCCCCAGCCAAACCGCATCGATGGCAAAGGCCTCATTGATCGCCGCACTCCGCTGCGCTTCACTTTTGACGGCGTGGCCTATACCGGATTCCAGGGCGATACGCTCGCCTCCGCGCTCCTCGCCAACGGCGTGACGCTGACCGGCCGGTCATTCAAATATCATCGCCCACGCGGCATCCTTTCGGCGGGATCTGAAGAACCCAACGCACTCGTTGAGCTTCGCTCAGGTAGCCGCCGCGAACCAAACACGCGGGCAACGACAGTCGAACTCTATCAAGGCCTCGAAGCCCAAAGCCAGAACCGCTGGCCTTCCTTGAAATACGATCTGTTGTCGATAAACGGGCTTTTGTCGCCCGCATTGGTTGCCGGATTCTACTACAAGACCTTCATGTGGCCGGCGTCGTTTTGGGAAAAACTCTACGAGCCATTGATCCGCCGCGCGGCCGGACTTGGACGTGCTTCTGATACAGCCGATCCCGACACTTACGAAAAATGTTCCGCATTTTGCGACGTCCTGGTTATTGGCGCGGGGCCTGCCGGACTAAGTGCCGCCCTTGCCGCTGGCCGCTCCGGCGCGCGCGTTATCCTGGTTGATGAAAACTTCGCACTTGGCGGCCGCCTCCTCAGCGACAACGAAAAGCTCGACGACATTTCGGGACTTGAATGGGTGCGCCAGACCGAGACTGAACTTCGCACCCTTCCTGAAGTTCGCATCCTTCTGCGCACCACGCTGACCGGCGCTTACGACAGCGGCACATTCAGTGCCGTCGAGCGCGTCGCAGACCACGTTCCGAAACCCGCCCCTCACACGCCGCGCCAGCGCCTTTGGCGCATTGTGGCCAAGCGCACGATCGTCGCAACGGGCGCAACAGAACGCCCCATCGTGTTTGGCAACAACGACCGCCCCGGCGTCATGCTTGCAAGCGCGGTCCGCACTTACATCAATCGTTTTGGCGTCACGCCCGGCCGCAACGCAATTCTCTTCATCAATAACGACGACGGCGCACGCACGGCCGCCGATCTTCATGCAGCGGGCAGCCGGGTCGCCGCTATCGTTGACGCGAGGCCAGATCCCAGCGCCTCGGTTCGCAAAATTGCCAGCGCTTCGGGCGCGCGGCTCATATCAGGCGTCGTGACGGATGCCCAAGGCCGCCTCGCCGTAACGGGCGCGCGTATTCTCCCGCACGGCGGTTCAGCACTCGAAATCCCATGCGATCTCATCGCCGTCTCAGGCGGGTTCAATCCAAACGTCCAAATCACGACGCACCTCAACGGCAAAGCAAATTGGGATGATGCGCTTGCTGCCTTCGTTCCCGGAACTCTCCCAAGTGGAATGAGCGTCGCCGGGTGCCGCTGCAGGTGACTTCGCCCTTTCCAAATGTTTGGCGAACGGCGCGCGCTGGGGAGCTGCAGCCGCCACGGGAACAGGCTACCCTGCCGAAGTACCTTACGTCCCAACCGTCGCCAATACGGGCTACGACATCGTTCCCCTCTGGCGCGTCAAAGACGCGAAACACAAAGCCTTCGTCGATTTCCAGAATGACGTCACAGTCGGCGACATCGCACTTGCCGAACGCGAAGGCTATCGCTCTGTCGAACACGTCAAGCGCTACACCACTCTTGGCATGGCGACTGATCAAGGCCGCACCGGCAACGTCAACGGCCTCGCCATCCTCGCTGAGATTACGGGCAAAACCATTCCCGAAACGGGCAGCGACGTCCGCCCGCCCGCCCTACACACCCGTTGCCATGGGCGCGCTCGCCGGACATCATCGCGGCAAGGACTTCAAGCCAACGCGCCTCCCGCCCTCTTATGATTGGGCCAAGGAACAAGGCGCCGTCTTCGTCGAAACGGGCCTCTGGCTGCGGCCGCAGTATTTCCCGTTGCCCGGCGAAGCCGATTGGCTTGAAACCGTCACCCGCGAAGTCAAAACGACGCGCGAGAAAGTTGGCATTTGCGACGTCTCTACGCTCGGCAAGATCGAGGTTCACGGCAGCGACGCGGCTGTGTTCCTGGACCGCGTCTACATCAACGCCTTCTCGTCCCTTCCCGTTGGCCGCGCCCGCTACGGCGTCATGCTGCGCGAAGACGGCCTCGTCATGGATGACGGCACTTGCGCCCGCTTTGCACAAGACCGCTTCTTCATGACCACGACCACCGCCAACGCCGTCAAGGTCATGCAACATCTTGAATTCTGCCATCAGTGGCTTTGGCCTGATCTCGACGTGCAAATGACATCCGCCACCGACCAGTGGGCGCAGTATTCCGTCGCCGGTCCCCACGCCCGCGAACTTCTGGCAAAAATCGTTGACGCGCCTTTTGACATTTCAAATGCGGCCTTCCCTTACATGGCAGTCGCCGAACTGACGGTCTGCAATGGCGTCAAAGCGCGGCTATACCGCCTCTCGTTCTCCGGCGAACTCGCTTACGAAATCGGCGTCCCGGCGCGATTTGGCGATGCCTTGATGCGCCGCCTCATGGAAGCGGGTAGCTGATTTCGGAGCCATTCCCTATGGCACCGAAGCACTTGGCGTCATGCGCATCGAAAAAGGCCACGTCGGCGGCAACGAAATCAATGGCACGACGACCGCCGCCGATCTTGGTCTCGGCAAAATGATGTCGACGAAGAAGGACTATATTGGCCGCGTCCTATCTGGCCGCCCAGGCCTAATTGACCTGCAGCCCGTCCTGCCCTCGTCGGCATCCGGCCCGTCAATCGCACGGCACGCCTTCGCGCCGGCGCTCACTTCCTCGCCAAAGATGCCGCCGCTACGGCCGGCAACGATTTGGGCTACGTCACGTCGGTCGCCTATTCGCCAATGGCCGGACATTGGATCGGCCTTGGCTTGTTGACTAACGGCCCTAAGCGGCACGGCGAAATCATCCGCGCCTATGACCCTATCCGCGGCGGCGACACGCTCGTGGAAGTTGTCGCCCCCCTGTTTCTTCGACACAGAAGGAGTGAGGCTCCGTGTCTAACGCAATACTCAAGCCGCGCTCCGCGCTCGACGTCGCAAAATCTGCGAGCCGCGCTCAAGTCGCATTGGAAGTCCTCGATGGGCTAAGCGTCGTCTGGATTGCCGCACGAAAAGGCCAGGCAAGCGCGCTTGTCACGCGCGTCAACGAACTTCATGGCGTGACACTGCCCTCAAACCCAAGATTAGTAACGTCCAGAAGCGGCATCGATTTCTTAGGCACCGGCCCAGAACAATGGCTCGCCATTGCGCCGGAAACAGCGGACCTTGATCTCGCAGCGGTGCTCGCCGGACAGCTAACGGCCTCGCGTCTGTTGCCGAGCCAGACGGATGCGCGAACGCTGGTCCGCGTTTCAGGCGAAAAAGCGCGCGACACGCTCGCCAAAGGTCTGCCCATCGACATGCACCCGCGCGCCTTCCCGGAAGGTGCAGTCGCCACAACTCATGCAGCCCACATTGGCGTTGTCATCTGGAGACCCATTGGTTCCAATACGTTTATTCTGGCTTGCTCACGCACATATTCAGACAGCTTCTGGCGCTGGCTGACGGAATCGGCCGCCGAACATGGTTTATCGGTTTCCTGAGGCAAATAGTTTGCGCGGTTGCACAAGCGCTGACGTGGTAAAATCAAGAACTTGAGCGCGAACTGGGGGACCAGTGGCGCCCAGAGGCGCCCAGTTCCGCGCCGCAACAGATTATTTGAAAAAATCCGTTAGCCTTGGTTATGATGCGGTTCAATGGCCACCAAAGGCACGCGCATGGCGGAACTCCGCAATAAAACTGTCCGGGCCCCGGCAGAACTCGAAACCTTGATCACGGGCTCGGGCGCGCCCAGTGCCTCTGAGCGGACTCTTGAACAAGCAATTGGCCTGCAGGTCCGTCAAAGCCGCAAGGACGCCGGGCTGACGGTCGCCGAGCTCGCGATTGCCGCCAATATCTCGCCCGGTATGTTATCGAAAATCGAGAACGGCCAGATCTCGCCATCGCTCAACACCCTTCAAACGCTTGCCTCCGCGCTCAATTTGCCCATTGCCATGCTGTTTTCGTCGTTCGAGCAGCGGCGAGACTGCTCCTACGTCAAGGCCGGCGAAGGTGTTGTCATTCGCCGGCGCGGCACCAAGGTAGGTCACCAATACCAGCTTCTCGGGCACGCACTTGGCGGCGATGTCGTTGTCGAACCCTATCTCATCACGTTGAGCGAGGACGCTGTTCCCTACACCGCCTTCCAGCATGACGGCGTCGAATTCATCTATATGCTGACTGGCGAAGTTGAGTATGGTCATGCCGACCGCAGCTACCGGCTGAAGCCCGGCGACGCCATCCTGTTTGACAGCACCGCGCCGCATGGCCCCGAGAAACTGATCAAGACGCCGATGACCTACCTGTCGATCATCATCTACCCGCGCACCTGATCTCCAACAGCATTGCGGCGCGCTCGTTATTTCCTGGCAAGAATATTATTTTCTCTTGAGTTGACTCCGCTGAGCATTGTTGCCTATTTTTGCGGTTGGAAATGGGCTGCGACAGGTGAGGACACCATGTGCGGGATCGTCGGACTTTTTCTCAAGAACAAAGCACTTGAACCCAAACTCGGCAGCATGCTGTCGCAAATGCTCGGCACCATGTGCGAGCGCGGCCCAGACTCGGCGGGGTTCGCCATTTACGGCTCAGGCACGGCGAACACTATCAAGCTCACGCTGCGCGGCCCTGAGGAAACAGACTTCAAGGCGCTTGCCAAAAAAGCTTGAGCGCGTCGCCAACGGCCCTGTCTCGATCACACCGCGTACCACCCATGCTGTTCTCTCTATTCCAGCCGCAGCCGAGAGCGATGTGCGCGACGAACTCGCACGTGTTGCGCCTGATATTTCCGTGGTTGGCGCCGGCACGCACATGGAACTCTACAAAGAAGTCGGCATGCCGACCGACGTTGCCAAGCGTTTTGCGCTTGAATCAATGTCTGGCACGCACGGCATCGGCCACACCCGCATGGCGACCGAAAGCGCCGTCACGACGGCTGGCGCGCATCCTTTCTCAACCGGCCCCGACCAGTGCCTCGTGCACAATGGCTCGCTTTCGAACCACAACAATCTGCGCCGCGATCTCAAGCGCGATGGCATGAAGTTTGAAACTGAGAACGATAGCGAAGTCGCGGCCGCCTATCTCACGTGGCGCATGAAGCAAGGCCTCAATCTCGGCCAAGCGCTGGAAAAAGGGCTCGACGACCTCGACGGATTTTTCACTTTCGTCGTCGGCACCAAGAACGGCTTCGGCGTCATTCGCGATCCCATCGCTTGCAAACCAGCCGTCATGGCCGAAACCGATGATTATGTGGCTTTTGGTTCGGAATACCGGGCTCTCGCCAACTTGCCGAACATCGACAAAGCCAGGGTCTGGGAACCGGAACCTTCAACGGTCTACTTCTGGGAACGGCAGAGCTAAGCCGGGTCAATAGGGCAACTCACATGCGGACAGTCGATCTATCAGTTACGCCACTACGCGAACTCAACAGCGATCTGCACCGGCAAACAGACGGCGCCAATGAAGCGCGTTGGGAAATCCTCAATCCGCGCGGCGCACATGCCGTTGCCGTTGGCCTCGACGCACCAATCAACGTCGATGTGCGCGGCCCCGTCGGGTACTACTGCGCGGGCATGAACAAAAAGGCGTCCGTCACAGTCCATGGTTCCGCTGGTCCGGGCGTCGCTGAAAACATGATGTCCGGCCGTGTCGTCATCAAGGGCGACGCCAGCCAATACGCCGGCGCAACCGGGCGCGGCGGCATTCTCGTTATCGAAGGCAACGCCTCATCACGCTGCGGCATTTCGATGAAAGGCATCGACATCGTCGTCAAAGGCAACATCGGCCACATGTCGGCGTTCATGGCACAATCGGGCCACCTCGTCGTTTTAGGCGACGCGGGCGATGCGCTCGGCGATTCGATTTATGAGGCCAAGCTGTTCGTGCGCGGCAGCGTAAAAAGCCTCGGCGCAGACTGCATCGAGAAAGAAATGCGCACCGAACATCACGAGGCACTGACCAAACTTTTGGCAGCGGCCGGCATGAACGGCATCAAGACAAGTGAGTTCAAGCGCTACGGTTCGGCACGCAAACTCTACAATTTCAACATCGACAACGCGGATGCGTACTGATGAGCTATCAAAACCCGCCTACAACGCCCCGGAAATCCTGGACCTTCGATGACTACACGCTCTCGGAGATCCGGCGCGCGGCGGCAACAGGCATCTACGATATTCGCGGTGGCGGCGCCAAACGCAAGGTCCCGCACTTTGACGATCTTTTGTTCCTTGGCGCGTCGATCTCGCGCTACCCTCTCGAAGGCTACCGCGAGAAATGCTCAACAGCCGTGACGCTCGGCACGCGCTTTGCCAAAAAGCCAATCGAACTCAAAATCCCGATCACCATCGCGGGTATGAGCTTCGGCGCACTTTCGGCCAATGCCAAGGAAGCCTTGGGCCGCGGCGCCTCGATCGCCGGCACCTCGACCACAACCGGCGATGGCGGCATGACACCGGAAGAACGCGGCCAATCGAAAACACTCGTTTATCAGTATCTGCCGTCGCGCTACGGCATGAACCCCGACGATCTGCGCAAAGCCGACGCCATCGAAGTCGTCGTCGGCCAAGGCGCCAAGCCCGGCGGCGGCGGCATGCTCTTAGGGCAAAAGATCTCTGATCGCGTCGCCGAAATGCGCAACCTTCCAAAAGGCATCGACCAGCGTTCTGCCTGCCGGCATCCGGATTGGACCGGCCCAGACGATCTCGAAATCAAGATCCTAGAACTCCGCGAAATCACAGAGTGGGAAAAGCCGATCTACATCAAAATCGGCGGCACACGCCCCTACTACGACGTAGCTCTCGCGGTCAAAGCCGGAGCCGACGTCATTGTGCTCGACGGCATGCAAGGCGGTACGGCAGCCACGCAGGAAGTGTTCATCGAGAACGTCGGTTTGCCGACGCTCGCATGCATCCGCCCTGCCGTTCAGGCGCTGCAGGATCTGGGAATGCACCGCAAGGTGCAGCTCATCGTCTCGGGCGGCATCCGTACCGGCGCTGACGCCGCCAAGGCGCTTGCTCTCGGCGCAGACGCCGTGTCGATTGGTATCGCAGCGCTTGCCGCGCTTGGCGACAACGACCCGGCGCACGAAGAAGAATACCGTAAACTCGGAACCACTGCTGGTTCATACGATGACTGGCACGAAGGCAAAGACCCTGCCGGCATTACAACGCAAGACCCCGAACTATCCCAGCGCCTTGATCCCGTGCGCGCAGGCCGCCGCCTCGCCAATTATCTGAAAGTCATGACACTCGAAATCCAGACCGTCGCGCGCGCGGCCGGTCACAATCACATTCACAACCTGGAACCTGAAGACCTGTGCGCGCTCACCATCGAAGCCGCCGCCATGGCGCGAGTGCCGCTCGCAGGAACAAATTGGATACCAGGAGTGACGGGATCGGGCGGACTTTGAGGGCGCTCTTTTATTGACGAACATTGAAGCCGGCAACGATCAAACAAGTACCGCACAACGAGGAAACGGACGATGGCTCAGGATCTAGCTCAACTCGCTAAAGAACGCGGCATCCGCTACTTCATGATTTCTTTCACCGATCTGTTCGGGGCCCAGCGCGCCAAGCTGGTGCCGGCTGCCGCCATCGCCGACATGCAAAAAGACGGCGCCGGATTTGCCGGCTTTGCCACCTGGCTCGATATGACGCCCGCCCACCCCGATATGTTCGCCGTGCCTGATGCCGCAGCTGTCATTCAGCTGCCTTGGAAAAAGGATGTGGCCTGGGTCGCTGGCGATTGCGTCATGGACGACAAGCACGTGGCGCAATCCCCGCGCGTCGTCTTGAAGAAACTCGTTGCCGAAGCGGCCCACATGGGGCTGCACGTCAAAACCGGCGTCGAATGCGAATTCTTCCTGATCAGCCCGGATGGTACGACCATCTCGGACGACAAGGACAAGGCCTCCAAGCCTTGCTACGATCAACAGGCCCTCATGCGCCGCTACGACGTCATCGCGGAAATCTGCGATTACATGCTGGAACTCGGCTGGGGCCCGTACCAAAACGACCACGAGGACGCCAACGGCCAGTTCGAAATGAACTGGAACTTCGACGACAGCCTCGTCACCGCCGATCGCCACTCGTTCTTCAAGTTCATGGCGCGTTCGGTCGCAGAGAAGCACGGCCTGCGCGCCACCTTCATGCCCAAGCCCTTCGCAGGTCTGACCGGCACCGGCTGCCACGCCCACATTTCGGTCTGGGACAAGGCCGGCAAGGTCAACATGTTCTATGATCCAACCGAGGAGATGGGCCTCTCGCAGCAGGGCTATCACTTCCTCGGCGGCATCATGAAACACGCCGAAGCCTTAGCCGCGATCACAAATCCAACCGTCAACTCGTACAAGCGCATCAACGCGCCACGCACCGTCTCCGGTGCCACTTGGTCTCCGAACACCGTCACCTGGACCGGCAACAACCGCACGCACATGGTGCGCGTACCTGGCAAAGGCCGATTCGAACTTCGCCTGCCCGACGGCGCCGCAAATCCTTATCTCCTGCAAGCCGTCATTATCGCGGCTGGCCTCGACGGCATCCGTTCGAAGTCCGATCCCGGCAAGCGTCTCGACATCGACATGTACCAGCTCGGGCACACGGTCAAAGACGCGATCAAGCTGCCCTTGAACTTGCTCGATGCACTCCGCGCCTTCGACCGGGACGCGTCACTCAAATCCGCGCTCGGTGAAGAGTTCTCATCCGCATACGTCAAACTCAAAACCATGGAATGGAACTCCTATACCTCGCACTTCACGGAATGGGAGCGAGATAACACGTTGGATTGCTGATGCCCAACCCCAGCAAGCATGCATTGAATTCAGGCCCTGGGACCCAAATCCCGGGGCCTCCCATTTTTTTGACGAACCAGCCGCCATTGACCTGCCGCAACCTGTGTGCACAAGACACGGCGGCCGTGGTGCTGGCCAAACGCCAGTCGCCAAAGCGGCTTTAACCCCAAACGCTAGGGACGGATGACGCTCGAACCCGCCGCCGACGTTATGCGTGAGCCCCAACCGCGTTTCTTCGCCGGAACGGGGGAGCTGACGCGCGCCGCCGCTTACGGCGCAACGTGCACAATCGCCCTCGCACTCGCCTACTATCACTGGCACTACGAAGGCTGGCGCGAGACCATTATCTTCGCCAGCGCCATCACCGCCGCGCTCGTTGCGGCGCTCACTTTCGTCACGCGCCGTCTGCTGTTTTCCATAACCATTGTCGCGGCCATCGTCGCCATGATCGTCATCGCTTCCGACATCAAGCGCCGCTACATCGAAATGGTGCTGCACGCCTACGACATTGTTTTTTACCTAACGTCGTTCTCAACGATCAGCTTTCTTTGGACCGACCACAGCGCTTACCTCGTGGCGTTGCTCGCCGCCATTGCCGCCACCATTGCTTTGGGCCGTTACCTCTATCGCACCGACTGCACCCGCGTGCCGCGCCACGTCAGCGCCGCCTTGACGCTCGTGTTCGCTGCGACGGCGCTCTGGGCCTCATATGCCAAAGGGGAGCGAAAGAACACGCTCTTCTATTGGGACAACCAATACGTCGCCTCGTTCTATTCGTCGTGGTCTGAAACGCTTGAGACGCTCATGCGCGGGCAGCTGCTGGAAGCGCTCGCAGCACAAAAGAAACCGCTCTTCAAAATCCCAGCCGTTTGCGATCCCACAGAGAAGCCGCCGCACATAATCCTCATTCACCAGGAAAGCGTGGTGCCGCCATCGTATTTTCCAACGGTCACCTATGACAAAGCGCTCGACCCATTCTTCAGGTCGTTCGACGGCAAACTCTATCCCTTGCGCACCGAAACGTATGGCGGCGCGTCCTGGCTCACCGAATTTTCCGTATTAGCGGGCGTTTCAACCTACTCTTTCGGTGGCATGCGCACGTTCGTGCAATCGCTGATGCAGGGCAAAATCCACGACACGCTGCCTGAAACCCTGACGCGCTGCGGCTATCGCAATAGTGTTTTCTATCCGGTGCCCAAGGACTTCGTCGGCAATGGGCGTTTCTACACCGCTGTCGGTATGCCGGAGATCTTCGATTTCAAGGCCCAAGGCGCCAAACGCTACAACGAGCGTGACAAATTCTATTACGGCAACGTGCTGACACACATCGAAAAGCACATCGCCTCGTCGCGCCAGCCCGTCTTTAACTTCATCCTGACGTCTGCAACGCACTTGCCCTATCAATTCGCCTACGACCCAGACGTGCAGGTGGCCGGCGGTGGCCCAGGCTCTGACCCTGAAATGCACGAATACCTGCGCCGCCTCGGCATGGCCAAAATGGATTACGATGAATTCCGTGCCGAACTTGTGCGCCGCTTCCCGGCCGAGAAATTCCTCATCGTTCAATATGGCGATCACCAGCCAGTATCTACCCGCACCATGCTCGGGTTCGACAAATCCTATTCGTCCGAAGACATGAAACTGGCACCCGACTCCCCGGGCTTCATCACCTACTACGCCATCGACGGCATCAATTACGCGCCCCCTCCGCCCCCCGATGTCCCAACACTCGACGTCCCCTACCTTGGCTCCGTCCTGCTCGAAGCGGCCCGGCTCCCCATGTCGGACGCCTACAAAGAGCGCCTTAGGCTGCTCAGCATTTGCGGCGGGCGTTACTTTACTTGCACGCAGAAGGACGAGATCCTTGGATTCCATCGAAGGTTGATGGATTCTGGACTTGTAGATGCCCGTTAAATTCGGAAACAATCCTCACGGGCAGCTTTCTCGATAAATTTTATAGGATTATTCCATATTTCGGGTTGGGTATCGTTACGCGCAATTAGGGTTTTTACGCTACCTTAGATTGTATTCTTTAGCGGTGAGCGTACCCATGAACCTCAGTTCAGACCTTCGAAATGCCACTCACTTCTGGATTTCCAGGCGGCATGATGAGCCAAATCCCCTTCTCGAAACTATTGTTACAGACACGCAGACAGCGGCGCTCTTGACAGCAACCATCGCGAGTTTCGCCAACGCCATGCATCTGCCGGGCACAGCCCGCACGCAGCCAGAGCTGCAAATGTTTCTGCCGCGCGACCCCGCCGTGCTCGCGGGCTTTCGTCGGTGGGCGTCGGAAGCCGGAGTATCACTCAATACAGCTGAAACGGTTTCGGCGTTCTTTGCCGATCTCGGGCCGGCCCGCCGCCAGATGCAGCGCTATTTCACTGACGCCAATGCTATCGGCCTTGATCGCGCCGGGGCCTTGCACCGCCTTACTCTTACCAGCGCCTGGCGCGGTGCCTGCCGGAGTGCGGCCGCTGCGGTCAGACATGTGGCAACCGAGACGGAGGATGACCTTCCGGAACTCTACGTACTCAGTGCGGGCGTTCTGGGGCGCATTCTCGACGCCGCAGCCCTCGGCGAAACGCCATGCATCGACACCGAAGGCCAGCCATTTTTACCCGCTCTGCCCCAACGGCGCAATTCTGCCCGGCGCATACTTGGTCAAATGGCCCGGATTTCTGCTGCAAGTCGCACCGTACAGGCCTATGTGCGCGACGTATCGGCCGGAGGATTCGGCCTCGAACAGATACCTTCTTTCGATACCGGCCAAGTTTTATCAATTGAACTTGCATGCGGCCGTCGCTTTACGGGCACCATCGTCTGGTACAAGGCCGGCCGCGCTGGTCTTCGCCTGAACCGGACCCTTACCCCAAACGATCCCCTGCTCTGGGGTTAACTACGCGACATTGCTTGGTCGCCGGCCCCGCGACATTGCTTGGTCGCCGGTCCCGCGACATTGCTTGGTCGCCGGTCCCGCGACATTGCGTGCCGGCCAGCCCTTTGCCAGACTCTCCCGGTTACGATCCCCAATACCGCTCTTGTCTGGTATGCAGGGTGCCGAGGAGTAAGGTTGCCCGTGGCTACCACCAACAAGTCCAAGACCAGCAAGTCAACGTCAGCCGCGTGCGGCATCCGCGTGTTCGCAAGCTCGCTCGCATCGACTGGCGAGAGCGTCGCTGCAGCAAAAGCGGAATTTGGCAATGAACGCTTCCAGCACATCATTGCCTTCTTCTCGATCGAGCATGATTCCGCATTTCTCGTCAGCGCCCTAAAGTCGGCGTTCCCAGAGGTCCCAATCTCCGGGTGCTCCACCGCTGGCGAAGTAGGGCCGCTTGGCATGATGCAAGGCGGATTGGTGCTCATCGCATTCCCAGAGCATGGCTTTCGCGTTTTGAGCGAGGCGATCACTATTGCTGATGATCCCGGAATAAAACGAGCCACCGAGATCGCAAGGCGCCTCAAGGTTCAAATCGGTGACGGCCATAACCGCGCAGCTATGGGTAACACCTTTGCTCTGATGCTTTTCGATGGTCTGTCCAACAAGGAAGAGGCCTTAACGGCTGCCATTCACTGGGGGCTTGGCGACATCGAGTTGATCGGAGGATCGGCAGGCGATGGCCTCGCTTTCCGGCACACGACGCTCGTCCACAACGGCAGCATCGTCCAATCGAGTGCACTTCTCTTCGTCATTGAAAGCGCGTTCCCATTTCGCGTCTTCAAGACGCAGAACTTCGAACCAACTCCCATCAAGCTCGTGGTCACTGCCGCAGATACCGAAAATCGCATTGTCTACGAATTGAATGCGGAGCCTGCTGCCCGCGAATACGCTGCCGCCATCGGACTTCTGCCGAACGAACTTGGACCCTTCAGCTTCGCCTCTTATCCCCTCGTGGTCAAAGTCGGCGGAGATTATTACTGCCGGTCGATCCGGAACATGAACCCGGATGGAAGCTTGTCGTTCTTTTGTGCAATCGATGAAGGACTGGTTTTTACCGTCGCACGGCCGCGCGACATGGTGCGCTCGACCTTGGATACGCTCGACGGTATCCAGTCCAGTCTCGGCGAAACGGATCTTGTCATTGGCTTTGATTGCATCCTGCGCCGGCTTGACGCTGAAAGCCGCCAGGTCCGCCATAGCGTCGACGAAATCTACCGCCGATTTGGCGTTGTTGGCTTCCACACCTACGGAGAACAATTTAACGGAATGCACCTCAACCAAACCTTGACGGGCATTGCCTTCGGCAGCTCAATCAAGGAACGATAAGATTATGTCCGAGTTACCACCACAGAATACGAACAGCCAAGCCTCCGCCGACATTGAACGGCGCATCGAGAAGCTGTTGAAAATCAACAATGCTTTGATGCAGCGCGTCGAACGCTCGACCGATCAACAAGCCAACGCATACTCATTGTTTCAGACCGCAATTGGTCTCGAAAACCAAATCAACACCCGAACCGAAGAACTCAAAAACGCGCTCTCAAATCTGGAGCGTGCAAACCAGGAACTCAAAGGCGCCCGTGACGCGGCGGACCGGGCCAATCGCTTCAAAACCCGGTTCATCACAGCAGTCGGCCACGATTTGCTGCAACCCTTGCACGCCGCGCGATTGTCGCTTGGCGAACTCACTGACGCACAGCAACATCTTGCCAATCAGCGACTCGCGGGAAATGTAGCTCGGGCACTCTCGACAATCGAAGATTTGTTAAGTTCAATTCTCGATATCTCAAAGCTCGAAGCAGGCGTCTTCGTACCCACGATTCAACCCATCGTCCTCGGCGAGGTCTTCGAACAACTGGTCGCCGGATTTCAGCCTTTCGCCCGTAAGAAGGGCCTCGCTCTGACATGGCACGCCACTACTGCAATCATCTTGTCTGATCCGCTTATGTTACGCCGGATCCTGCAGAACTTGACCGCCAATGCCATAAATTACACGGCTAAGGGCCGCTTGCTACTTGCTGCCCGCCAACGCGGAACATCGGTGCGCATAGAGGTTTGGGATACGGGGCCTGGAATTTCATCCACCGAGCGGGATAGAATTTTTGAAGAGTTCCAGCGCGGCGCCGCATCCGAAACTGCGGGCGGTGTCGGTTTCGGTCTCGGTTTATCCATCGTCAAACGCATGGCGGAGTCACTAAACCACCCGCTCGAACTTTGTTCGCGCGTCGGGCACGGAACCCGGTTCGCTATCACAGTGCCGCCGGCGGGGCTATTCGTTCATCAGAACGGTATCACTACCGAGGCTGTAACGGCTCCGGCATACGGCCGTCTCGAAATACCTCTGATCGTGATAGACAATGATCTGATCGTGCTCGAAGCGATGCAATCATTGCTCATTCGCTGGGGCGCAGACGTACGACTGGCGCGCGATCTCGACGACGTCTTGGAACTCATGTCAGATCCCAAATTCCAACCGGCCATAATCCTCGCCGACTATCATTTGGACGGCGGAGAAACCGGCATCGAAGCAATCAAGCAGATCAGAGATCTCAAAGGCATGAGTATTCCAGCAATTCTCATTACAGCCGATCACACACAGGAAACCTCTGAGACTGCGCGCAGACACAATTGTGAAATTCTACATAAACCAGTCAAACCGGCAGAATTGCGCGCGTTGATGCAACATCTAGTGGCATAGCCAAACCGGCACCTAATCCGCCTCGCTGCTTGGCTGACCCGTTCCCTGGCCCGTTCCAAGCACGATATCGAAATCTATTTTCTGCGCTTCAATGACGGCTTGCGTGCGCGACGCGACGTTTAACTTGCGCAGAATCTCCGACACATGCGCCTTCACCGTCGTCTCTTCAATCTTGAGTTCGTGCGCAATCTGCTTGTTGAGCAAGCCCTGGCGCAGCATGCGCAACACACTCAGTTGTTTGGGTGTTAGGGCCGAAAGCCTCTGGACCAAATCCCCCGCACCCTTGGCGCTGCTGGCCGTCAGCGGTTGATAGCCTTTCGGCAAAGTGACAGATCCGTCCAAGACCGCCTTCAAAGCTGAAGCGATCTCTTCTCGGCTCGCTGACTTGGCAATGAATCCAGCCGCACCGAACCCCATGACCTCCTGGATTATCCTTGGATCTTCGAGGGCCGAAACGACTACAATTGGCATTTTCGGATAGAGACCGCGCAACTCCAAAAGACCCTCGAACCCGCGCGTGTCCGGCATTGAGAGATCGAGCAGCACAGCGTCAAACCGGGCGCGCCCTTGCAGCACGCCTTTTGCTTCTGCGATAGATGCTGCCTCAACGGTCGAGGCGTCCGGAAGCGCTGAAGCAATGGCGCGCTGCAACGCTTCGAGAAAAAGTGGATGATCATCGACGATCAGAAAATTCGCCGGTCCTGCCAAGTTTGCCGCTCCCAATTTTGCGGATATTTGCGGATACAAGAGCATCGGAGCACGTTTCCCGGACAATCCGCTCGTGCGCCGTCCAAACATTTTTTGCCTTAGCCCCCTATAGGCCTCCAAAATGGTCCGCGCTAGGGGTTCAACCGTCCGATGCCTCAGAATTCGGCCAAGACACCCCTGAGATAATTGCCATAATCGTTTTTGGCGTAGCGCTGAGCAATCAATCGCTCCAGCTCGCTTGGAGTGATAAATCCCTGCCGGACCGCGATTTCCTCCGGGCTGGCAATTTTCAATCCCTGCCGTTTTTCAATGGTCGCCACATAGTTAGCAGCCTCCAGCAGGCTGTCGGGCGTACCGGTATCAAACCAGGCAAAACCCCGGCCCATTTTCTGAACCGACAGATCCCCGCGTTTCAGGTAGGCATCGTTGACGCTGGTAATTTCCAGTTCTCCGCGCGCTGAGGGCCGAAGACTTTTGGCAATCTGAACCACGTCGTTGTCGTACGCATATAGCCCGATCACCGCCCAATGCGACTTGGGGTTCTGAGGCTTTTCTTCAATCGACGACGGCCTACCTGCCGCATCGAATGCGACCACACCATAGCGCTCTGGATCGGTCACGTGATGCGCAAAAATCGTTGCCCCGCGCCGCGGTTCAAATGCTTGGCGAACGACATCCGAAAGGCCATGACCGAAGAAGATATTGTCTCCGAGCACCAGAGCACATGGATCCTTACCAATGAAGCGCTCTCCTATAATGAAGGCCTGTGCCAGCCCCTCCGGGCGGGGCTGTTCGGCGTATGAGATACTGAGGCCCCACTGGCGTCCATCGCCAAGTAGCCCGGCAAAGCCGGGGAGGTCGCGCGGCGTTGAAATCACAAGCACGTCGCGCACACCGCCCAGCATCAATACGGACAACGGATAATAGATGAGCGGCTTGTCGTAGACCGGCAGTATCTGCTTGGAAACCGTGAGCGTCATCGGGTAGAGACGCGTACCGCTACCTCCGGCAAGAATGATAGCTTTCATACTTTTCCCCTGCACGCCGCGATTTAGGCTGCTGCCGATTTCTTAGTCTTGATCAGGCCGAGCCGTTCACCGCCGTATGTCTTCAACCGCAGAGGCATCCACCACATTTCGTTCGTGGCGTACCATTCGACTGTCTTTTGCAGGCCAGAGTCGAACGTCTCCTTCGCAGACCATCCCAATTCGCGCTCGATTTTTGATGGATCGATCGCATAGCGGAAATCATGGCCAGGACGGTCTTCTACAAAGGTGATTGCCGATGTATGAGAGGATCCATCCTCGCGCGGCCGCAAATCGTCGAGCATTTCGCAGACTTTATGAACGACTTGCATATTGCTGCGCTCGCTCCGCCCGCCAACGGCGTAGCGTTCTCCGGGGATACCCTTTGTCACCGCCAAGAACAGAGCGCGCGCGTGATCCTCAACATGAAGCCAATCGCGTACATTGGTACCCATGCCATAAACCGGCAACTCACGCCCCATTATGGCGTTAGTAATCATCAAGGGAATGAGCTTTTCAGGAAAATGGTAGGGACCATAGTTGTTCGAGCAATTCGAGAGCACAACGGGCAATCCATATGTCCGGTGCCAAGCCATTGCCAAATGATCGGAAGCGGCCTTGCTTGCGGAATAAGGAGAGCTGGGATCGTAGGCCGTTGCTTCCGTGAAAAGCCCTTCGTCGCCAAGGCTACCGAACACTTCATCCGTCGATATGTGAAGAAAGCGGAACGCCTCTTTGCGCCGTTTTGGTAACTCCGCCCAGTAGCTGCGTGCCGCCTCCAGCATCGCATACGTACCGACGATGTTCGTTTGAATAAATGCCGCCGAGCCCGTGATCGAGCGATCGACGTGGCTCTCGGCTGCCAAGTGCATGATGGCATCCGGCTGTTCCAGCCGCAAAATATCTGCAACCGCCTTCTGATCGCAGATGTTCAGCTCATAGAATGCGTAGTTCGGACGGTCCGCTATTGGCTCAAGTGACGAAAGATTTGCCGCATAGGTCAGGCAGTCGATATTGACGGCATCGACGCCGAGATCTCGCACAAGCAACCGGCAAACTGCTGAGCCGATGAATCCGGCTCCACCCGTGACGACGATTTTCATTTTGACGCTACTGGACAGGGCGGGAACTTCTAGTCATCACGTAGCGGCCGTACGCTGGAAGCCGCCCGACTTCTGCGACCGCACACCACTTGCCGCGATCATTCCCAGGAATGTCTTGAGATCATATTAACCGTCTGAGCAATCTAGGCCGCATAGGGGATCTGCGCGGCCTGGGACCAGCCGTTGTTCGCTTAGCTCAGCGCCCCCCTCACCAGCACACGCCCCGGAATACTAAACCCCATGTAATCCAGCATCACGCAATCGCTTGCCGTCGTGCCTGCAACCGTGAACACACCGCCCGCGCCGCACTCACGGCCCGCCGCCGTTGGAATGTTGGTTGTATTCTGCACCGTTCCAAGCTGTGTTCCGGCCATGTCATAGACGTAGAAATCAACAGCCGTCGCGGCGGCGTTGACGATAAGCCGGGCGTGATACCAGGTGCTCACCACCAGCGTCGCGATTGTGGCGCTCGTGGTGCGCGTCGAGTTGTTTGACGTTTTTCCGGTCACGATGCCCGTGCCGGGTTGCATTTCGAAATAGCACCCATCGACCGCATCAGCGCTCGTCACGGAATCGAGGAAGCCGAAGCGGTAGGTCAGGTTGGCAAGAGACGCCGGTGTGCGGAACACAAGATCGTATTGCTCCCCGCCGCCGATGCGAAACCGGTCAACGGCAGCGCCAGTGCCCGCAAAGGCTTGCGCACCGCTGTTGGCGGTGGTCGAAGATCGAATGAGCATCACGCCGGGGTGGTTCAAGTCCACAATGCCAGCGGCAGGAGATACGTTGACCGTTCCAGTCGAAACTACGGCCACGCTAAAGGGGCCTTGTAGTCCCGCCGCCCCTGTAAGGAAATCAGTGTAGAAATTCACGGATCGCCGTGGGTCCAGCGAGAAAAGCGCGTTGTCGCCGTGCGTCGCATCGTTGTTTTGCACAGCGGCCGAGAGACCTGAGCCCGCACGTAGCTTGAACGTGTCGCCGCCCACTGCGACGCCCGATGTCGTGCCGTCCGTGATAACACCATAAGCGTTGCTCAACCCGGCACCGGCACCCGGCAAATCGGAGAAATCGATCTTGCGCAGTTCCCCGGTCAATTCCTCGATCATAATCTTGTCGCCAGCACCAAACGCGATGCGGTCGGTCAAGGCGCTGATTTTGACGTAAGCAGGATCGCCCGTTGTGGCCGCGTTGCGCAGAAGAAGCGTATAGGCCGCCGCGTCTTCGAGCTTGGCCATGGTGACGTTATTGTCGGCAATCTTGGCTGTCACAACCGCGGCTGGCGTGATCGTAAGTGCGCTGGCGCCGGTTACTTCGCCTGTGTGCGTCGCGTTTGTGACGAGACCGCTATAGAGCGTGTTGACCGCGTTATCGCCGGTATTCGTTCCCGTGGCCGTGCCGCCTCCGGTCGCGAGATCGCCGTCTGTGATCGCCGTGTTGAACTGAGCCACCGTTCCGGTAATGCCCACAATCGAGGTCTGGTCGCCCAAGTTCGTGCCGGTCAGGTTCAACAGCGACTTGGCTTGGGCGACCGTCAAGTCTTCCGGGTCTCCAGCCGCCGCCGTCACGCGCCCCTTGAATGTCGCGGTCGGTACGTCGGCAAGCTTGGCGTTGGTGACGGAATTGGCGTCAACCGTCCACACCGTGCCGGCTCCCGAAACCGTAACGTCGCCCTTGTCGCCGTCCGTTACGCCGCCAAACGCCGTATTCGGGAACGTACACGCACCCGTCGTGCGATCGATGATGATGGCTTCGTTGAAGGCAGCGCCGTTTGGACTAACCTTGAAGTGGAAATCATCGTCGCCTGTGAGCCCGATTTCTGCCCGCCCCGAAAAGGCGTCCTGAAACAGGAAGCTCGCCGTGTCTGTAGCGCCTGCCTTGTTGACCTTGATCTGGTGACCGCCGGTTCCGGCATGGCTGAACAGAGAGGCGGCCGATCCAACCGACAAGCGGTTCGTCGTATCGGCAGTGGCGTTGATACCTAGCGTTGCCGGATTGAGGAGCGTGTAGCGAGCATCTCCGCGTGCGTTGTTGTGGTACTGCGGGTGATCGTCGTCACTGAGGCCCGTCAGCGCCCCATGATCCGTAACACCGCCGCCGCCGCCCCCCGAAGAAAGCGCCGTCCAAACGGTACCATCAAAGGCAACGGCAATATTTTCATCGGCAACCCACGATATCCAGCCCTCCCTCGGGGCGTAGAACATCCAGGCTCCATCTTGAAACGCCGCAATTTTTTCGGCTTGCCCAGCCCATACCCCGGCCGGCGAACTCGCGACGATAAAGCGGTCGCCTTCTGCAGGCAGCGCCGGTGGTTCTGTCAGGCTACGATCGAGAACGGAAAGCTGGACGATCGCGTCAAGCGCCCGAACGGCTTCGTTGTGGGGAACGTGTTTTTGGGACTGGGCCGCCAGAATATAGGGCAACCCGAGATTTGGCGTATCAACCATAGCCGGTCTTTCCTCATGCTCGTCCTCCCTTTCAAACACGAGGATACCTGCGCCAGAGTGGGCGGGGATAACTTCCGGAAACGATTTGTCGCTAACCAATCGCGAGGAGCCGCACTAACTTCAATGCAACGAGGCCGATTACACACCTGACCCTTTGAGCGCGCTTCCTTTTTTGAACCTTGCTTCCACTGGCCATGCGCGGCTCATGTGTTGACCGTGCCTGTCCGCCCCTGTAGGCGTTCTGAGGGCCATTAACCTTGCGGCCCGTTTTTTAGCCTTTTCATCTACGCTGCCACTGGAGTTTCGAAGAATGTCGTCTGACAAAATTGCGGTTATCGGACTTGGTTATGTCGGCCTCCCGCTCGCCATTGAATTTGGCAAATCCTTCGAGACCTACGGCTTTGATCTCTCTGCTGAAAAGGTTGCCGCTTACAAACGTTTTCACGATCCTGCCGGGGAAATGACGAGCGACGAACTCAAGGCGGCGAAGCATCTTGTCTGCTCAACCGATCCGGCAATCATATCGAACGCCAACTTTATTGTCGTCGCCGTCCCAACGCCCGTCGACGCTGTGAACAATCCTGATTTCACTCCGCTCATCAAAAGTTCGGAGACGGTTGGCAAATATATCAAGCCAGGTTCGATCGTTGTTTTCGAATCGACCGTCTTTCCCGGCGCCACTGAAGAAATCTGCATTCCCATCATTGAGCGCATCTCGGGCCTCAAATGGAAGAAGGATTTCTTCGCCGGGTATTCGCCCGAACGCATCAATCCGGGCGACAAGGAGCGCACACTCACCAAGATCGTCAAGGTCGTGTCGGGAGACACACCCGAAACGCTCAAAAAGGTCGCCGAAGTCTACGGCGCCATCATCAAAGCCGGCGTCTACCCGGCAAGCAGCATAAAAGTTGCAGAAGCCGCCAAAGTTATCGAAAATACACAGCGCGATTTGAACATCGCTCTCATGAACGAGCTCGCCGTGATTTTCAAAAAAGTCGGCATCGATACGCTTGAGGTTCTCAAAGCCGCCGGCACAAAATGGAACTTCCTGCCCTTTCGTCCCGGCCTCGTCGGCGGCCACTGCATCGGCGTCGATCCTTATTATCTAACGCACAAGGCAGAACAGCTTGGCTATCATCCGCAAGTCATTCTCGCCGGCCGGCGCATCAACGACGGCATGGGGCAGTTTGTTGCCGAACAGACCGTCAAACAAATGATCGCCCAGGACTTCGCCATCAAAGGCGCCAACGTCATTGTGCTTGGCATGACCTTCAAAGAAGACTGCCGCGATATCCGCAACAGCAAAGTCATAGACGTGGTGCGCGAGTTGCAGAGTTACGGCTGCACGGTCCACGCCCACGATCCGGTCGCCGACGGCGCCGAATGCGAACACGAATATGGTATCGGTTTGACACCTTGGGACAACTTGCCGAAAGCCGAAGCCATCGTCGCCGCCGTTTCACACAAAGCTTACATCGATATGGGTCCAGCCAAACTCATGGTCAAACTCAAGCCAAATGGCATTTTCGCAGATGTCAAAAGCGCCTATGATCCCGCTGCCGTCACGGCAACTGGGGCGCGGCTCTGGCGGCTTTGATACTCGGTTAGATAAAAAATCAGGACATCGCAGAAATGTGTGGCTTCGCGGGCTTTCTTGGACTGAGCGGCCCCGCTTTCACCAGCGACGCGATTGTCAAGCGTATGACGGACGCCATCCGGCACCGCGGTCCGGATGATAGCGGCACCTTTATCGATGAAGCGGCAAGTCTAGCGCTCGGTCATCGCCGCCTGTCCATCATTGACTTGTCGCCCGCCGGACATCAACCGATGATTTCGGCGAGCGGCCGCTTCGTCATCGCCTTCAACGGCGAGATCTATAATTTCTCAGCTATCCGTGCCGAACTCGACGGCGCAGACCTCGCTCCCAATTGGCGCGGACACTCCGATACCGAAGTGCTTCTTTGCGCAATCGAAGCCTGGGGCACCTCGGCCGCGCTCAAGCGCTGTGCGGGCATGTTTGCATTCGCCGTCTTTGACCGCCAAACCCGCACTCTCACACTCGCCCGCGACCGGCTCGGCGAAAAGCCACTCTACTATGGAACGCAGGGCGGCCACTTTCTGTTCGGCTCCGATCTTGCCGCCTTGAAACAACATCCTTCGTGGCAAGGCGGGATCGATCGCGATGCGCTGACGCTGCTGCTGCGCTACAACAGTATCCCAGCGCCGCATTCGATATACTGCGGCATCAAGAAGCTCGAGCCCGGCTGCATCCTCGAAGTGATGAGCGGCGGCGAACCGAGTGTCACACGCTATTGGGACGCAACGCGCGAGATCGCTAGCGCCGCATCCGCCCCTTTCACCGGATCATCAGCTGAAGCCTCGGTCGAGACCGAACGCTTGCTCCGCCAATCGCTATCCGGCCAAATGATTTCGGACGTTCCGCTGGGTGCCTTCCTTTCCGGCGGCATTGATTCTTCAATCGTCGTCGCCCTCATGCAAACCATGAGTACGCGGCCAGTCAAAACATTCTCAATCGGCTTTCACGAAACCGGATACGACGAAGCCCCGTACGCCAAGGCCGTCGCTCAGCACCTTGGCACCGACCACACCGAACTCTATGTCACGGAATCCGACGCGCTTGATACGGTCCCGCGTCTCGCTTCCGTCTACTCGGAACCCTTTGCCGATAGCTCTCAGATCCCGACACTACTTGTTTCCGAACTCGCGCGCCGTCACGTCACTGTCGCGCTCTCCGGCGACGGCGGCGACGAACTCTTTTCCGGCTATACGCGCTATACGCTCGGGCAGAAAACCTGGAACCGGCTGCGCCTCATCCCGGCGCCGCTCCGGCGAACGATCGCAAATGCCGTCACAGCGGCCGGTCCCGAAGCGCTTAATCGCCTCCTCCGCCCGGCAACAAACCGCTTGCCACAGCGCTACCGCATAGAGCGCCCGGGCGACCGCCTCGTCAAAGGCGCGAGCGTCGCCGGGCTCAACTCACTCGACGACGTGTATCGCGTGCTCATTTCGCATTGGCAAACGCCTGGTGACATCGTCATCGGCGGGCGCGAGCCGGAACTCAGCTACACGCGCGGAGTACCAGAGGATATCCATCCCGTGCGCCGCATGATGCACAACGATCTCGTTCGCTATCTCCCCGATGACATCCTTGCCAAAGTCGATCGCGCTGCGATGTCCGTCAGTCTTGAAACGCGGGTGCCGCTGCTCGATTACCGCCTCGTTGAATTTTCAGCTTCCCTACCGATGCACATTCTGCGGCACGAAGGCCAAAGCAAATGGCCCCTTCGCGAATATTCTCACCCGCCATGTACCGCGCCACCTTATCGAGCGCCCAAAGATGGGCTTTGGCATTCCGCTTGACGCGTGGCTGCGTGGACCCTTGCGCGATTGGGCCGAGGACCTACTTGGCGAAAAGCGACTGACCAACGATGGCTTCTTTCACGCCGCGCCCATCCGCAAGGCTTGGAGCGATCATCTCTGTGGCCAACGCAACATGCACTACCCGCTCTGGGTCATTCTCATGTTCCAGTCTTGGCTGGATCACGAACGGCGGGGTAGCGCATGACGAAAAAGAAACTCCTGTATCTCGTAACCGAGGATTGGTACTTCGCTTCACACCGCCTCGCTTTGGCTGAAGCCGCGCGCGACTCTGGTTATGATGTCTCCGTCGTCACCAACGTTAAAAAACACGGCGATGTTATTCGCAATGCAGGACATGAAACTCATTCCAGTTGATTTTGACCGCTCCGGCCTCAATCCACTTCGCGACAGCACAACGATCGCAGCGCTCGCCGCCATTTACCGTCGCGAAAAACCCGATGTCGTGCATCACGTCGCCATAAAACCCGTTCTCTATGGCTCCATCGCCGCCCGCGTGGCCCGTGTTCCCGCGCGTCGTCAACGCCATCATGGGTCTTGGCTATGTCTTCACCTCTTCGAGCGCGAAGGCGCAACTGTTGCGCCCTGCTGTGCGCGCGGCCTTACGCGCCGCACTTTCAGCGAAGCAATCGCGAGCTATCGTTCAAAATCGCGATGACCGCGAACAACTCATCAAGTCTCAGCTCGCAGCCGCCGGAAGTATCCGCCTCATTCGCGGCTCAGGTGTCAGTCTCACAGATTTCAAAGTCACCCCACCGCCCGCCGGCCGCCCGCGCATCGTGCTTCCCGCACGACTCCTGCACGATAAAGGCGTCATTGAATTCATCGAAGCCGCACGTCTCTTGAAGCGCGATGGCGTGGACGCTGAATTCATTCTCGCGGGTGCGCCTGATCCGCTAAATCCCGGATCGCTCACCCAAAATGAAATCGACGGCTACGTTCGCGAAGGTGTCGTAACATATCTAGGCTGGCGCGACGACATGGCGGCTGTCATCGCTAACGCGGCGATCGTGTGCCTCCCCTCCTATCGCGAGGGGCTTCCCAAAGCCTTGCTTGAGGCCGCAGCATCGGGACGTGCAATTGTCACGACAGACGTTCCCGGCTGCCGCGAAGTCGTCGAACATGATGTCAACGGTTTGCTCGTACCGGCCCGCAACGCCCACGCACTCGCTGCCGCATTGCACCGGTTGATCGCTGACCCCGTTCTTCGTGGCAAACTCGCCGCCGCCGGGCGCGCGCGCGTCGAAGCCGAGTTCACATTGCCCCGCATTATCGCGGAAACACTTGCGGTTTATAGGGAGAAGTAACTCACGTCCCTCTCGGCTTGGCCCGCGCGGTGGGAATGGCGTTCGCCGGATCGTCGGGCCAGGCGTGTCGAGGATAGCGCCCGCGCATATCGGCCTTCACTGCCCCCCATGAGCCCGGCCCAAAAACCCGGCAGATCGCGCGTGATTTGAATGGGGCGGTGTGCCGGCGAGAGCAGGTTCAACGTCAATGGCAACCGCCCGCCCGCGATTGTGGGATGCTGCTTCAGCCCGAACAATTCCTGCACGCGAATATGTAACGCCGGTGCGCCCGGCCCTTCGTAGTCGAGCGCGTGGCGGTTTCCCGTCGGGGCTTCGAAATGCGTCGGCGCTTCTACTTCCAATCTTTGCCGCGTGCTCCACGGCAACAGCGCATCCAGCGCAGCACCCAAATCGTCTGACGTGATATCGGCAACGCGCGTCTTGCCTGTAAGGTAGGGTTGCAGCCACGCACAATTATCCGCGCTCAGGCCTTCGTCCGAGAGATCCGGCCAATCGCCGCCCGCATTGCGCAAGAAAGCCACCCGCTCGCGCAATTGCACCTGCGCTTTTGTCCACGCTAACTTACCCGCGCCAAGCCGCGCGATGCCAGCTGCCAAAATAGCCGAGACGTCATCGTCCTTGTTCAGTGGCCGTGGAGCACTTGACAACGTTATGGCACCCAGCCGCCTCGTGCGTTTGGCGCGCACACTTTGAGAACTTGCATCGAAATTAAGCTCATCAGCATCTTCAATCCGGTCCGCCGCAAACTCCATCACGTCCGCTTCTTCTGCTGCAACCGCGAGCATGATCCGCGTCGACGCCGCTTTGCCTTGTAACTCCGCGACCACAAGATAGGGCGCTCGCGCCAGCGGCTCCTTGACGTCGATGTTTCCTGCCCGCCCGTTCGTCATAAGGAATTGCCCCAGCGCCCCGCGCGCTTTAGCGACACGATCGGGATAAGCCAGCGCCAACAGCGCGGCCGTCGAAATCCCATCGTCACTCTTGCGTGCCGCACCCGCTGCCGCTTGCCGCGCCCAGCCTTGCGCAAGCCTGCGCATGTCTTCCGCTCGCCGCGATTTATCCCGGGCAAAAGTCTCAAGCCGCAGCGCCAGATCCGTGTCGTTACCACCCATGCCGCGCTCAACCAACACCGCCGCAATCATGGCCGCGCGATCAGCCGCGCCATGCGCCACGGACGAAATCAACATTCGTGCAAGCCGCGGCGGTAATGGGAGCGCGCGCAACCGCCGTCCTTCGCCAGTTATGCGCCCATGTTCGTCAAGAGCACCAATCTCGCGCAATTCTTCCCGCGTCGCTTTGATGACGCCTTCGGACGGCGGATCGAGCCACAGCAACGTCCTGGGATCAGGCGCGCCCCATTCAGCGCAATCCAACAGCAAACTCGACAAGTCAGCCGATTTGATTTCCGGCTCCGCAAACGGCACGAGCCCCTGAGTTTCGGGTTCATCCCATAGCCGGTAACAAACACCGGCTTCCGTTCGCCCGGCGCGGCCGCGCCGTTGATCGGCGGAGGCACGCGACACGCGCACTGTTTCCAATCGCGTCACGCCTGCTTCGGGCTCAAAGCGCGGCACTCGCGCGAGGCCGCAGTCGATGACAACGCGTACGCCTTCGATCGTGATCGACGTTTCAGCAATCGACGTCGCCAACACGATCTTGCGCCGTCCTGGCCTTGGCGGCGATACAGCAAAATCTTGTGCGCCCATGTCCAGCGCACCATAGAGCGGGGCAATATCGACCACCGGATCAGAAATGCGCTCGCGAAGCCTTTCCGCCACACGCAGGATCTCGCCTTGTCCCGGCAGAAACGCCAGAATAGATCCCGGCTCCTCTCGCAAGGCATTTTGTACGGCGCCCGCCATATCGTCGTCGATACGTTGCGACGCTCGCCCGAGGTAGCGCGTGTCAACCGGGAACGCCCGGCCCTCGCTCTCGATCACAGGTGCATCACCCAACAGCCGCGCCACGCGTGCGCCGTCTAGCGTCGCCGACATCACCAGCAGCCGTAAGTCCGGCCGCAACCCAGCCCGCGCCTCAAGCGCAAGAGCTAGTCCCAAATCGGCGTCTAAAGATCGCTCATGAAACTCGTCGAACAGAACCGCGCCCACACCGCTCAATTCTGGATCATCCAAAATCATGCGCGTGAAAACACCCTCAGTAATGACTTCGATGCGCGTCGCCGCCGACACTTTGGACGACAAACGCGCGCGAAGGCCAACCGTACCGCCGAGCTTCTCGCCTATGGATTTAGCCATAAACTCGGCCGCTCCGCGCGCAGCGATGCGGCGCGGCTCCAGTACGATAATCTTGCGGCCCTCGAGCCACGGCGCCTCAAGAAGCGCCAGCGGCACCCGCGTCGTCTTACCCGCACCAGGCGGCGCCACGAGCACGGCACGGCCAGCCTCTGCAAGTGCCACCATCAGAGGCCCGAGCACGGTATCTATCGGCAATGATGTTGAAAACTTCATCTCTGAGTCCTTCACGCCGCTGATAGTCCAGGCGCCGTCCAGACCGCAAGGGCTGATGACGCCATAGCCGCTGGCAAGCCTGCGAAATGTCTGTTATGCGGCACCTTGATTGCCGCGCCCGCCATCAACGGCCGGGCAGCAGCCCCGAAAGACACCAGGAAGACTTATGAAAATTCTCGTCACAGGCGCAGCCGGGTTTATCGGCGCCCACACGGCTAAAGCCCTCCTGGATCGCGGCGACGAAGTCGTCGGCCTTGACAACATGAATACCTATTACGACGTGCGCCTCAAGGAAGCCCGATTGGCCCGGCTCGAAGGCCGCAACGGCTTTCACTTCATCAAGGCCGACATTGCAGACCGCGACGCCATGCAAACACTCTTTGCCGAACAACGCTTCGACCGCGTGATCAACCTCGCGGCCCAGGCCGGCGTGCGTTACTCCATCGAAAACCCGCACGCCTACATCGATGCCAATATCCAAGGCTTCCTGAACATCCTCGAAGGATGCCGCCACAGCGCCGTCCAGCATTGCGTCTTCGCGTCATCGAGTTCCGTCTATGGTGCCAACACCTCGATGCCGTTCAGCACGGAAGACTCGGTCGATCACCCGTTGAGCCTTTATGCCGCCACCAAGAAGGCCAACGAATTGATGGCGCACACCTACGCCAGCCTCTACCGGACCCCTATGACGGGCTTGCGCTTCTTCACCGTCTACGGCCCTTGGGGCCGCCCCGACATGGCGCTCTTCATTTTCACGAAAAATATTCTGAACGGCGATCCTATCGATGTTTTCAGCTCCGGACACCACGCGCGCGACTTCACATATGTCGATGACATCGTCGAGGGCGTCGTGCGCACCATGGACAAAATCGCGGAACCTGATCCCACTTGGTCGAGCGACAACCCATCGCCCGCATCGTCCAGCGCGCCATACCGCCTGTACAACATCGGCAACAATTCGCCCGTCGAACTCGAGTACTTTATTTCGCTCATCGAAAAGGAAACCGGTCGCACAGCCAAACGCAATCTCTTGCCGCCGCAACCCGGCGACGTGCCAAAGACCTTTGCCGACGTCGATGCTTTGACTGCTGCTGTCGGCTTCAAACCCTCGACATCAATCGAAGACGGCATCCACCGCTTTGTGAAGTGGTATCGGGAATTTTACGGTGTCTGACCTTCCGGGTCTGACACCGGCGTGCGGCATGTTTGCATTTCAGCCAGGTGTCAGACCCGGAGGGTCTGACACCACGTCGTTTACCGCGCCGCCTCCGCAGCCTTGCGGATATCCGCGATATTTTTCGCGTACGCCGCCTGCGTGCCACCCTTAAACACGGCCGAACCTGCCACAAGCACATTGGCTCCGGCTTTGGCAACAAGTGCTGCCGTCTCGGGCGTCACCCCACCATCGACTTCGATATCGATGGGGCGGGAGCCAATCATCTTTTTTACGCGCGCGATTTTGTCGACCACCGAGGTAATGAACGCCTGCCCGCCAAACCCCGGATTGACTGTCATCAACAAAATGAGATCAAGCCGGTCGAGCACATGCTCGATGACGCTTTCAGGCGTTGCCGGGTTGATAGATACGCCCGCCTTCTTCCCCAGCGCCTTGATCGCCTGAAGCGAACGATCAAGATGCGGACCGGCCTCCGCATGAACTGTGATGATGTCTGCACCCGCATCTGCGAACGCCGCGAGATAGGGGTCGGCCGGCGCAATCATCAAATGCACGTCGAAAATTTTCTTCGATGCCCCGCGCACAGCCTTGATGACAGGCGGACCGAACGTAATGTTCGGCACGAAGTGCCCATCCATCACATCGCAGTGAATCCAATCGGCACCCGCCGCGTCGATTGAGCGTATCTCATCGCTGAGCCGCCCAAAGTCGGCGGAAAGAATAGAAGGAGCAATCAGCATCGGCCGCGCCACGGTCAACCTCGAATGATCAGAGCCACAAAAACAGTCGGCATAAGGCTACACTAGCCGGATTCGGCTTGGGTGCGCCACCCAGGGCTTCGCTCACCACGAGCGCCGCTTGCGTTCAACTAACTGCAGAATCAGCGGCGTCAAAATAAGCTGCATCGCAAGATCGAGCTTACTACCCGGAATCACGATGGAATTGGCGCGCGACATGAAGCTGTTCTGCAACATCGACAGGAGGTAGGCGAAGTCGATGCCGCGTGGATCCCGAAAGCGGATCACAACCATCGACTCGTCCGGCGTCGGTATCCAGCGCGCAACGAACGGGTTCGAGGTATCGACCGTCGGGATGCGCTGAAAGTTGATGTCCGTCTCGGTGAACTGCGGACAGATGTATTTCACGTAATCCGGCATTCGTCGCAAAATCGCGTTCGTCACTTCCTCGGTGGTATAGCCGCGCAAAGTCCGGTCACGGTTGATTTTCTGAATCCATTCGAGATTGATGACCGGTACAACGCCGATCTTTAAATCGGCATGCTGCGCGATATTGACCTTCTCCGTGACGCAAGCACCATGAAGACCTTCGTAAAGCAGTAGATCCGAACCTGGCGCAATGTCGCCCCATGGCGTGAATGAGCCGACAGGCACGCCGGCCAGTGCCGCTTCTTCGTCGTCATGAACATAGGACCGCGTGCGTCCGCTTCCCGTTTCCGAATAGGCCCGAAACAGGCCTTCCAGATCTTCAAGCAGATTGGCTTCCTCGCCGAAGTGGCTGAAATTCTGGTTGCCCTTCTTTTCAGCGGCCTTCATGGCCTTTTCCATATCGGAGCGTTTGTAGCGATGAAACGCATCGC
This sequence comes from uncultured Alphaproteobacteria bacterium, assembly GCA_963764605.1. Taxonomy (GTDB): domain Bacteria; phylum Pseudomonadota; class Alphaproteobacteria; order Rhizobiales; family Hyphomicrobiaceae; genus Hyphomicrobium_B. Next base: position 32,286 of record CAVXTJ010000005.1, on the reverse strand, counting down.
CCTGCACGAAGGCGGCGTTCACGTTTTCACGCCGGAAGATGTATTCAAACGTATGCCGGACCGACGTCGTGCCGGCGCCCGACGAACCTGTCACGGAGATGATGGGGAACTTGATCGACATCGGGCAGCTATCAAACCTCGTTCAGAAAATCCAAAACCAAGCCTCAATTCCAGACCTCCTTCCATGCCTCAGTTCCAAGCGCGGAATAATCCGCGCCGCCCGAATAGTGGCGAGCTTTGCCCCTTAAGGCCCTCTCCCGTGTAGAGCCGCACGACATGATCGACTTCGTCGCGCGAACCGCAAATCAGGGGTGATTTTTGATGCAACAATACCGGCACCACGTCCAACAGCCGTTCACGCCCCGTCGTCGCCCGTCCGCCCGCTTGTTCGATCAGCCATGCGATTGGGCTCGCCTCATAAATCAAGCGAATGCGTCCCTGATGGAAACCTTTGCGGGTATCGGCCGGATAAAGATAAATGCCGCCGCGCGATAGGATGCGATAGACATCAGCAACCGGCGATCCCGTCCAGCGCATATTGTAGTCGCGTCCGCGCGGGCCTCCCGCACCATTCTCGCAATCATGCACGTAGATGCGGATCGGCTCTTCCCAATAGCGCGCGTTCGATGCATTTATCGCGTACTCATTCGCAGACGGCGGTATCACTACATTTTTTTGCGTGAGCACAAACGTTCCCGTCTCGCAATCGAGTGTAAAGACGTGCGTGCCCGATCCTACCGTGAGCGCGAACACGGTTGCCGGCCCGTAGATGATGATGCCCGCTGCCAACTGATGCGAGCCCGGCCGCAGAAATGCGGCAACGCCCGTCGAAGTTGGATGGCTAGGCAGTATCGAGAAAATCATTCCGAATGACACATTGGCTTCGACGTTCGACGAGCCATCGAGCGGATCGACCGCCACCAGCAGCGGCGCGTTTGCGTCGAGTACGACCGGCTCCTCAAGCTCCTCTGACGCGAGCGCGGCAACGGGCGCGGTTCTCAGAGCCTCAATGATTTCGTTATTGGCGAGAACGTCGATTTCCTTTTGCTCGTCGAACTCTCCAGCCCGGGCGGTAACCCGGCCAAGTCTCCCAGGGATGGTTCCCTTAGACACCCGGTTCGCCATGATGGCTCCAGCCCCGGCCAACGCGATGACCGTCGCAGCGATGGCTTTGCGGGTTGCAAGCTCAAGCCCCCAATCCGCCAGGAACTGGCTCAACGTAACGGGCCCAGCACCTTGATCCACGTCGACTTTCTCCGTTTCCGCTTGTCAACTCATAGGGGTTAGAAGGGCATTTGAATGCGCCTGTCATGCCCGGACTTCGGCCAAGCTTATTCTAACTTCTGTCGTAGACGCGAGATAACTTCACAGGCTGCGTCAAAGGGTTTGGTGCATAGACAAGCCTTGTAGGGGGGGCCAAAATGTTCGCCTGCGGATGGTAGCCGCCCCCAGCTGCTGCTATAAATCGATACGCATGTTAGTTAATTGGTTAGATTTTCAGAGGAATATTGCGCCATGTTCAGCACCAAATCGCAAGTCCTGCCGGGTGCCACGCCAGGGCCCACGGAAACGCCAATGCCGAAATCGGGAACACCGGCGGCCCAGCCCCCTATGTCGCCAGAAGCTGCCCGCAAGGCTGCGGAAGCGAGTGACCAGCGCGCGGCTGCGTTCGGGCGGATCATTGCCATTATGTCCGCATCCAACCGCCACAACAAATTGTCGCTCAGAGAGCTCAATACCTACGTCACACCTGCAATCGCCCTTGGCCAATTTGCCATTGTCGGCGCACAGCAGCAGCAAGGCGGCCCAATGGCCGTCGCGGCTGTGGTCTGGTGGGCGATGGTGTCGCCCGAAGTCGATAAGCGGCTTTCTGAGAGCACGAGCGAGTTCCTTCATATTGAAGGCAAGGATTGGAAGAGCGGAAACCAACCGTGGGTTATCGACACCGTAGGAGACCCGAAAATTGTCGGCGAACTTCTCAAGAAGCTCTCCGAAGGTTCGTTCAAGGCGACACCGGCAAAAATCCGGGCCGCTATGCCCGATGGCCGGATGGCCGTGGGTTTCATCAAACCTAAAGAGGCTTAGCACTTTTTTTGCCGATTGAATCGCAGCCGGTGTGCCCGAAGGAACCAAAGGTCCGCGATAAAAGCGACTAAGTTAGAAAAAACGACGCCGACAGGCCCATCAGAAACGGAACGCTCCAGGCAACATGGCATTCAATCGACAAGCGGCAACGCACGCGCAGAAGCATCCGGTCGGTTCTCTGCTCCTGAAGTACACCCCCATTCTTACGAGTGTGGCGCTGTTCTCGGGCGTCATCAACTTTCTGGCGCTGGCAGGATCATTCTACATGCTCCAGGTCTACGACCGGGTGCTGCCTTCGCAATCCGTGCCAACGCTGATCGGCCTGTCAGTCCTGATGGTCGGCCTTTATGCCATCAACGGCGCCCTCGAATTCATTCGCGCGCGCATCATGAGCCGAGTGGGCGTGCGCATCGACAAGAACTTGAGCCCCAAAGTCTTTGCTGCCGTGCAGATCCTGCCGCTCCGGACACGCGGCGGCGGCGATGGCATGCAGCCTATTCGCGACCTCGATCAGGTCCGCTCCTTCATGGGCGGACTGGGCTTGATGGCACTCTTCGATCTTCCCTGGATGCCGATCTATCTGTTCTTCGTCTACCTGTTGCACCCCTCCTTGGCGCTCATTGCCGTCATAGGCGCACTTCTGCTCATTGGGCTCACCATCCTCACGGAAGTGCGCAGCTCGAAGCCTATGAAAGCAGCAACACAGGCCGGCGGCCAGCGCCTTGCACTCGCGGAATCGTCGCGGCGCAACGCCGAAGCCATTTTCGCCATGGGCCTCGGCGGCCACATCGGCAAGCGTTTTGATGCCTTGAATAGCGAGTACCTCGCCTATCAGCTCAAAGCCTCCGACGCGGCAGGCGGCATTGGCAATTTGACCAAAGTCATTCGCATGGTGCTGCAGTCCGCAGTTCTCGGCTTTGGCGCCTACCTTGTGATCCATCAGGAACTTTCGCCCGGCGCAATTATTGCCGCATCGATCACGGTCTCCCGCGCACTTGCCCCGATTGAATCGGCGATTGCCCATTGGAAGAGCTTTATCTCTGCCCGCATGAGCGCCAAGCGCCTCGGCGATCTGTTGACCGTCGCGGGCACACTTGATCGCGAGGTTGTCGATCTTCCGGTGCCCAAGCGACAGCTGCTTGTTGAAGCGCTATTCGTCGGCCCGCCCGGACAGCACGATTCGATCATCAAGAACGTCGGCTTTGGCCTTGAGAAGGGCGACGCACTTGGAGTGATCGGACCGAGCGGCTCAGGCAAATCATCGCTCGCACGTGCGCTCGTCGGAGTCTGGCTACCGCTTAACCCCGCAAGTTCCATTCGCCTTGACGGCGCCGCTCTCGATCAATGGACCCCGGAAAAACTGGGAAAGCATATCGGCTACATGCCGCAGGACGTCGAGCTCTTTGACGGAACGATCGCCGAAAATATCGCGCGCTTCGATCCTGACGCCACAAGCGACTCCGTTGTAGCCGCCGCCAAGGCAGCCGGATCACACGATCTCATCGTCCGCCTCCAACATGGCTATCAGACCCGCATCGGCGAAAGCGGCCGCTCGCTCTCGGGCGGCGAGCGCCAACGTGTGGCCCTGGCACGCGCGCTTTACGGTAATCCGTTCCTCGTCGTACTTGATGAACCCAACGCCAGCCTTGACGCTGCCGGTGATGCGGCGTTGACCGAAGCCATTCTTTCTGTCCGGAGGCGCGGCGGCATCGCCATCATTATCGCCCACCGGCCTTCCGCGCTCGCCGCGGTCAATAAGGTCTTGGTCCTCGCCAATGGTCAAACCCGCGCCTTCGGTCCCAAGGACGAAGTTCTGCGCAACATCTTGCAGACGGTACCGCAAAGTGGCGACGGCCCCCAGCCGCGCATCGAAGGCCAAGAGCAGCAACTTCCAATGCAAGCGAAGGATTCGGCATGAGCCAGGAGATCGTAGCAGCCCCTCAGGGTGCCAATCTGCCCAAAGCGGCCGTTCGCCTCGACCACAAGCTAACATCAGTCAAAAGCTATGTGGCGTTCGGCTTCGCAACACTTCTCTTTTTGATCGGCGGCATGGGCGGCTGGGCCGCAACGACCGATCTTGCTGGAGCGGTACTAGCGCCTGGTACCGTTGTCGTGGCAAGCAACGTAAAAAAAATACAGCATCCGACCGGCGGTGTTGTCGGACAGATTTTCGTCAAGAATGGCGATCATGTGAAAGCCGGTGACGTACTCGTGCGCCTTGACGAAACCATGACGCGGGCGAGCTTACAGGTCGTCACCCGGCAAATGGACGAATTAATGGGGCGCATAGCCCGGTTGCGTGCAGAGCGCGATAATGCCGAGAGAGTGGTGTTTCCCGAGGAACTTCTGAAGCGCACAAGCGACCCAGCAATTACTCAAATTCTGACCGGCGAGAAAACGCATTTTGAGACGCGGGTCAGCACGCGCGCCTCCCAGAAAGGCCAGCTCGGCGAACGCATTTCCGGACTTGAAGAAGAGATTTCCGGCCTGGTCTCCCAAGCGGCGGCCAAAACACGCGAGATCAACCTCATCGCCAAGGAACTTACGGGCCTGGAAGCACTTGAGGCCAAGCAACTCGTGCCCACCACAAAAATCAATGCGCTGCGCCGCGAAGGCGCACGTCTCGATGGTGAAAAGGCCAATTTGCAGGCGGCTGCGGGAACTAGCCGTGGCAAGATTGCCGAAATTGAAATGCAGAAAATCGGCATCGATCACGAAGCGAGAAGCGAGGTCGTCAAGGAGTTGCGCGAAGCCGAGGGCAAATTCTCGGAACTCGGAGAACGGCGCATCGCGGCAGAAGACCAGCTGCGGCGCATCGATCTTAAAAGCCCAGTCGATGGCGTCGTGCACCAGATGACCGTTGCGACCATCGGCGGCGTGATCAATCCCGGCGATCCTTTGATGCTGGTCGTCCCGGAAGGTGACCGCCTATTGATCGAAGCGCGGATTGCACCTCAAGATATCGAACAGGCCCGCTCGCACGACGAAGCAACGATCCGTCTGACAGCATTCAATCAGCGCACCACGCCGACTGTTCAAGGGCGCGTTTTGACCATTTCCGCCGACGCGACCTTCGACCAGCAAAACAACATCTCGTACTTCGTGGCACGCATCGAGATCCCCGACCACGAGATGAAAAAGATTGAAGGCTTGAAACTCGTGCCCGGCATGCCGGCCGACGTGCAAATCGTCACGACGGCGCGCACCGCGCTTTCGTACCTCACGAGGCCAATCGAGGACCAATTTGCAAAGGCGTTCAAGGAGCGCTGAAATCAGACTCCGGTGTCAACGGCCAATGCCTTTGTAGTGCAATCCCGCTTCAAGGGCCGCGCGCGGCACAAATATGTTCCGCAAGTCCACGAGCTTCGTGCCCTTCATGCGTTTGCGCACGTCCTTGAGATCGAGTGCACGGAACTCGTTCCATTCGGTCAGGACTACCAGTACGTCGGCGCCATCGGCAGTCTCCAGCGCACTTTCGCACCACTTGACGCCTGGTAACAGGGGGGCCGCATGTTTCTGCCCCTGCGGGTCAAAGGCTTTCACGTGAGCGCCGCGATCCAGTAGCATCGGCAAGATCACAAGGCTCGGCGCATCACGCATATCGTCGGTATTGGGCTTGAATGTCACGCCGAGAATGCCGATTGTCTTGCCGCGCAACGCTCCCCCGAGGGCATCTTCGATGCGCCCCGTCATGGCAATCTTGCGCTCGCGATTGACGCGCTCGACTTGCTCGATGAGCGAGAGCGGCGCTTTGTTTTCGCGGCCCGTGCGGATCAACGCTTCGACGTCTTTGGGGAAACATGATCCGCCGTATCCGGGACCGGGATGCAGGAACTTGTCGCCAATGCGCTTGTCCTTCCCTATGGCGCTCGCCACCTGCTGCACGTCGGCACCGACCTGTTCGCAGAGATCTGCGACTTCGTTGATGAAGCTGATCTTAAGCGCAAGAAATGCGTTGGCCGCGTATTTCGCCAGTTCGGAAGATTCGCGCGACACGAACATAACCGGCGAGCCGCGCAGAGAGAGCGGCTTATAGAGCCGGTCCATGACCTCCTGGGCCGCTTTGCTGTCTGTGCCAACAAGCACGCGGTCAGGATGCGTGAAATCCTGAATGGCGGAACCCTCGCGCAAGAATTCCGGATTTGAGCAAACGGCAACGTTCGCATCCGGGCGCAAGTTGCGGATGCGCGCTTCGATCTCGCGGCTGGTGCCGACAGGTACGGTCGATTTCGTTGTCACCACTGTGAAGCCATCGAGGTGCGGGGTGATTTCGTCAACCGCTGCATAAACGTAGGACAAATCCGCATAGCCGTCGCCGCGTCGCATGGGCGTGCCAACCGCCAGAAAAACGACGTCGGCACCCCTGACCGCGTCTGTCAGGTCGCCAGTAAATATCAAACGCCCGGCGCGCATGTTGCGCTGCATGAGATCGTCGAGACCGGGCTCATAGATCGGCGAGCGCCCGGCATTGAGTTCAGCCAAACGATCCTTGTCCTTGTCGACGCAGATGACGTGCCAGCCGAATTCCGAAAAGCAGGCCGCAGAGACGAGCCCCACGTATCCCGCGCCGATCATGCAGATTTTCATGGGTCAGTCCCCGGGCGTTCTTTTCCAGACGCCAAGCGCTATCTGATGCGCGCCGCGGCGGCAATGGGGTCCGCATCGATCGATGGGCTCAGCCCGACTTGCCGCTGCATGTTATCGCGCGCAGCCGAGCGACTGGGCTAGACCTTGAACTCGTCGATTTTTGCAAAGGCATGCCGCAGCGCATCCGACCACGCCGACGAGAGACTTCTGAAATACTCATCATCCGCTTCGATGCGCTTTTCGCGCCGGACGTCGAGAGAATCGCGCTCATAGACCAAGATATCAATCGGCATTCCAACCGACAGGTTCGAACGTAGCGTCGAATCGAACGACAGCAGCATCAGCTTCGCCGCTTCGCCGAGTCGCATGTCCGCACGCGCAACGCGGTCCAGGATCGGTTTGCCGTATTTGTGCTCGCCGATCTGAAGAAACGGCGTGTCGTCGGTCGCCTCGATGAAATTACCTTCCGAGTAGATCTGGAACAGGCGCGGGCGCTCGGTGCCAATCTGGCCGCCAAATATGAATGAGGCAGCAAACCCGGACTTGCTGGATTCCAGAGCCTGGCCATCAACGCGCCGGCATTCGCGGACCGCGTCACCCACGACGCGCGCGGCGCGAAACATATTGGGCGCGTTGAACAGGTGCGTTTGATCGGGCGTTTCCAGAGTCAGCTGTTCGTTCAAAAGACTGAGAACCGACTGGGTCACTCCGAGATTGCCTGCAGAAAGCAGCACCAGCACCCGGTCGCCGGGTTGGCGCCAGAACTGCAGCTTGCGGTACTGGGCGATATTGTCGACGCCGGCATTGGTGCGCGTGTCGGCTGCAAACACCAATCCGCGCTCCAGGCGCAGCGCCACGCCGTAAGTCATTGCCGTCTCCTCGTCAGGATGTTCCAGGACTATTGCTGGCTGCTTGCCTGCTGAACTTCGACGACGACGTCAAGCGCTTCGTTGGTTCCCCCCCGCCTCGTTCCACGGATAGGGGCCGCCGATGCGGCATCAAGCCCAGCCGCAAGGCGCACATAGCGTTCGGTCGGACAAATGCCGTTGGCGGGATCGAAACCGACCCAGCCAATGTCATCGGCCCACACTTCCGCCCACGCATGGTGGGCCTCGGAGGGCTCCTCGACGTCCGCGAAAAAGTAGCCATTGACGTAGCGCGCAGGAACGCCCAATTCGCGCGCGGCCGAAATGAAAACGTGCGCATGATCCTGGCACACGCCGCGCCCCTGTTCGAGAGCCTGTTCGGCGCTCGTGTGCTCGGTTGTCACGCCGATCTGATAGTCAACGGCCTCGCGCACAAGATGCATTAATTTATGGAACCGGGCGACACCCGGGTCCGTTCCGGCCGCCCGCGCGAGGTCGCAAACGCGCGGGCCGGGCGCGGTCGCTGCCGTCTTCCGCAAATATGTGCGTAAGGGCGCTGTCTCGTGCAGGCCTTGCACAACGCCAGCACGGTCCTCCGTCTCCACCACGCCTTTTGCAATCACCAGACTTTCGCAATGGCTGCCCGAGTACGTGACGAGATGAGCCGCATTGCCATATCCATCGCGAAACCGAGTAGCCTTTTCGATACCCGGAGCGCTGATCGTCCAATCGACGACGCGCTGACCAGAGAAGGACGGAGGTGTCAGCCGCAGCGTCTGAATGGAGTATGTTGCAGCCTCGCCGTAAGTGTAGCGCGAGACGTGTCCGATAGAGATGCGCATGCCTTGCTCCCGTCAGCCCGCAAAATGATAGGCACGCGAGACTTCACTGCCGAGTTTATTGTTACGGCTCATGAAGTCTTGAATAAACTCATGCAGACCTGTCTGGAATATCTGTTGGATGTCACCCTCCAGAAGCACGTCCCGCGTTGCATTGACCGTCGCATGGCATTCGTGCCTCTCGCCGTAAAGCACGCCGAGATCGTTGAGGGCTTGTGTCAGCTCGTCGTAACAGGAACGAAGCGAGCGGGGCATCTGCCGGTTCAGAATCAGATAATCTGCGATCTTCCAAGGCCGGTACGCATCTTTGAACACCCATCTATAGCTGCGATGTGCCGAGACGGATTTGAGTATGGCCGTCCATTGAAAGTTGTCTTTACCGCTCCCCACCATCTCGCTCGATGGAAGCAAATGGTAGTACTTAACGTCCAGGATACGCGACGTGCTATCGGCCCGCTCAATGAAAGTCCCGAGCTGGCTGAAATAGAAAGTGTCATTGCGCAAAATGGTATTCATGAGCGCGCCTCGGTAAAGCGCCGATCGCGAGCGCACCCAGTCGAGCAGACCGGGCAACGAGTTTGAGGTGACCGACTCCGGCTTTATGGCCGAGAACTCAAGCCACGCGCTATTCAAGCTTTCCCACATCTCGCGCGTCAAAGCTGTCCGCTGCGCCCGCCCGTTGCGCCGCGCACTACTCAAACACGAAGAAATGCTGGAAGAATTCTCAGCATCGAAGAGCATGTAATTAATGACATTCGACGTCTCGAATTCGCCGTAGCGCTGCAAGTATCCATCGAGACATCCCGCGCTTTCCAACGTTGAGCGCCATTCACCGTGAAAGCCTTCACCCTCCCGCGGGAGCAACACAATGCGGTAACCGACTTCAACGAGCCGCGCCATGTTTTCGGCGCGCTCGATCGAGCGTGAAAGCCAATAGAGATCGTTTGCGGCGCGTCCTAACATTTCGGATTAGTCCTGCAGCACCCAAGTGTCCTTGGTGCCCCCACCTTGGCTTGAATTGACGACTAGTGATCCCTGCTTGAGCGCGACGCGCGTCAGCCCGCCCGGCACAACGCGCACTTCGTCTCCGACCAGAACGAAGGGCCGAAGATCGAGATGGCGTGGAGCAACGCCGGAGTTGACGAGCGTGGGACACGTTGACAGCGCGAGAGTCGGCTGAGCGATGTAGTTCGACGGGTTTGCTGTAAGTTTAGCGCGGAACGTCTCAATTTCTGCGGTCGATGCGGCCGGCCCGACGAGCATGCCGTAGCCGCCCGAGCCATGCACCTCCTTGACGACGAGCTTCTCAAGATTTGCGAGCGTATATTTGAGCGCCTCTGGCTCCCTGCAATTGTGGGTTTCGACGTTGGCCAGGATTGGCGCACGGCCGGTATAAAACTCGATGATTGCCGGAATATAGCTGTAGATCGCCTTGTCGTCGGCGATGCCCGCCCCCGGCGCATTGGCGATGGTAACGCGGCCGGCGCGGTAGACGTCGAAAATTCCAGGCACTCCAAGCATCGAGACCGGATGAAACACGAGCGGGTCGAGGAACTCGTCGTCGATGCGCCGGTACAGCACATCGACGCGCTTCAGTCCTTGCGTTGTCTTCATGAGCAGTTCGCCGTCTATGACGATCAAATCCGGTCCTTCGACCAGTTCGATGCCCATTTGATCGGCCAGAAACGAATGCTCAAAGTACGCGCTGTTATACGGGCCCGGCGTCAAAAGGGCGATTGTCGGCTCAATGTCGAGATTAGACGGCGCGACGCTTTCCAGCGTCTGGCGCAGTTTCTCCGGATAATTCTCAACCGGACGCACGCGATTGCGCGAAAAGAGATCCGGAAACAGATGCAGCATTGTCTCGCGATTTTCCAGCATATAGGAGACGCCAGATGGCGTTCGCGTATTGTCTTCAAGCACCATGAAATCGTTTTCGCTCGTGCGCACGAGATCGATGCCGATGATATGACTGTAGATGCCGCGCGGCGGATCGACCCCGATCATCTCTGGCACGAAGGCTTTGTTTTGAACGATCAGCTCTTCGGGAATGCGCCCGGCCTTCAAGATCTCCTGGCGATGATAGATGTCGAACATAAAGGCATTGAGCGCCCGCACACGTTGCTCAATGCCTGCTTCCAAGCGGCGCCATTCCGTGCTTGAGATGATGCGCGGCAAGATGTCGAAGGGAATGAGCCGCTCGCTCGTATCGTCGGCGCCATAAACGGCAAACGTGATGCCCGACCGCCGAAACAGTGCTTCGGCTTCACTCGTTTTCTGCTGCAACGTCTCGATGCGCTGGCCGCCAAGCCACTCCGCGAGCGCGCGATACGGTTCGCGAACCTCGCCACCGAATGCGCTCATTTCGTCAAAAGCTGCCGCCAAGCACATCATCCTCCCATAAGCCCAATAGCGAATAGAGCAAGGCGCGGGCCAACACCGGGCAAGCCACTAAACTCGGGCCAAATGCGACGCTCTTGACTTTCCCTGCATCATCATTAGGCAGCATGCCCAAATGCGCGGCAGGAGGTTTAAGTGCGCCCATGTATTTCGCACAACGTGCCCGAAAACCGCCAACCCAGCACGTCCACGACCGAGGCCACAATGACCACCTCACACTTACTGCCCGTCCTGATGCTCCTTGCCTCCAACGTCTTCATGACGTTCGCGTGGTACGGTCATCTCAAGTATCAGTCGAGCCCGCTTTGGCTGGCGATTTTTGCGAGCTGGATGATCGCCGGATTGGAATACTGCCTCGCTGTGCCCGCCAACCGCTGGGGTTCGGCGGTTTATTCAACCGCCGAGTTGAAGACGATGCAGGAAGTCATCACACTGCTGGTGTTCGCAGGTTTTTCGGTTCTGTATCTTGGCGAAAAAATCACGATCAATCACGGCGTCGGCTTCGCGCTGATATGTGCTGGCGCGTTCTTCGTCTTCAAAGCGCCGATTAAATAAGATCACACAACCGGCGCGCCGTAGCCGTAGCTGTAGGGAACAGGACCAGAGAACGCGATCACGTCACCGTCGCTCAAGCCCGCGTCCGTGTTGACGACGCCACCCTGATAGATACCCGGGGTGATGTCGCGGCCATTTCGCAATACCAGAAAAATTCCGGCGACCGGCAGTTTAAACCGCTCGATCAAATCGCCAACCGTAGCGTCAGCCGCCACGACGACGTCTTCGCGAAACGCCGGATTTTGGGTAAACCGCGCCAGAGTGTTGAAGAACCGCACCTGCACGCGGATTGTCACCCCCTTCGCATTGTGACCGACCGGTGCGGAATAATCCAAGGCCGCCTCAGTATTGTTCAACTGTACAAATGTCATGATGCGCTGGCCCACGATACTAGTTGTGCTTCCAAGCATCGCTTAGCAGTGGGCATATCCGGCGGTTTTGACTCAAGTCAAATGGGGATATGGCCTTTAGATCGAAGCGCGCGCGCCGGCCTTTGCTTTTAGCCCAGCCGCCGTTCCAAACCCCGTCAACGCCATAACGAGGCCCGCTACCACCAGCGTTGCCCCGGCTCCTGCGTGTTCGAGCCCAATTCCGTAAACCAGCGGTCCTGCGGCTTGGCCGAGGAAAAAGAAGAACGCGTGAGCCGCCACCGCTGAGGCCCGTGCGTCGGGCGCGAGTTCCGTCGCTTGTGTCTGCAACGAATTGTGGATCATGTAGAATCCTGCGCCGATGAGGACGAACATCGCCATCTCAGTTGGCCATGACCATTCTGGCGACAGCGCGATAAACCCCAAACCCGAAAGCCCGGCGCCGGCCCGGATAACATTGTAGAGGCCGAGCTTGGACAGTAGCACGCGCACGAGGGCGGTGTAGACCAGTCCGCCGATGGCAAATCCGGAAAGTACCAAGCCGGCCTCCTTCAGCCCGCCCGCGCCGCGCTTTTCCAGCATGACGGCGATGTAGGGAAAAAGCCCGAAAATGACGATACCTTCGATGAATACGGCCGTGAAGCACACGACGCTCCGTGGATTGCGAAAAACGTGACCATAGCCGTCGAACATAGTGCTGAGCTTGAAAGGCGGGCGCTCGGCATTGGTGCGCGGCTGCAATTGCCAAACAGTCAACGCCAGCGCGATCAGCGCTAGCACTGTGCCCGCCGCCATTGAGGCCCGCCAGCCGAAGTAACTGCCGATCAGCCCCGAGCCGATTGAGCCCGTCATCTGACCGGCTATAATCGCTGTCAGGACTTTCGAGAGCGCCACCTGCCGCTCGGCGAAGGCGAAGCGATCGCCAACCATCGCAAACGCCAGCGGGATGACGCCGCCGCCTGCTGCCCCGCCGATAATGCGGGCTGCATGAATAGCGCGTTGAGTGACGGAGCGAATGCCGCTGCGGCAAGGCAAGCGACAAGGAGCGCCAGCGTAATTTTGATAATGCGCGCCTTGCCAAGCGCGTCGCCCAGTGCGCCGAGAATCGGCTGGCCCAGCGCATATGGAAACGTGAAGGCAGAAGCGAGCAGCGCGACGGACGCCGCGCTGACATGGAGATCACGTGCGATATCCGGCACGACGGGATCAACGAGCCGCATCGACATCGAACTGACGAAACATCCGGCGGCGAGAATGGGGAGGAGGCGCATGTCTTTCTTCTCCCTCTCCCCAGCGCCGACGTGCAGTGGCGCAGGGAGAGGGGATTGCGAATCCTTAGAACAGCCCCTGAATCTGGCCCTTGTCGTCGAGGCAGATCGAATCCGCGGCCGGCACCTTCGGCAGGCCTGGCATGGTCATGATCTCGCCCGTGACGACGACGACGAACTCGGCTCCAGCCGACAAGCGCAATTCGCGCACCGGCACAATATGCCCCGTCGGCGCACCGCGCTTCGAAGCGTCGGTCGAGAACGAGTACTGCGTCTTCGCCATGCAGACCGGCAAATGGCCGAAGCCTGCCGCTTCCAGATCCTTGAACTGCGTCTCGACACTCGCGTCGCATGAAATGTCGGCGGCGCGATAAATCTCGGTCGCAATCGTCTTGACCTTGTCGCGCAGTTTCATGTCGTCGGGATAGAGCGGCTTGAAATTCGCCTTGCCCTCGTCGATGACTTTGACGACGTGATGGGCCAGCGCTTCCGTCCCCTTGCCGCCATCGGCCCAGTGCGTGCACAGGAAGGCTTTGCGTGCCCATGCTCTCCGCCGCTTTCATGACTTCCTGAACTTCCGCGTCCGTGTCGGTGATGAACTTGTTGACGGCGACAACAGCCGGGACGCCGAACTTATTGACGTTCTCGATATGGCGCTTGAGGTTGTCGCAACCTTTTGCAACAGCGGCCGGGTTCTCTGTCTTCAAATCATCCTTGGCGACGCCGCCATGCATCTTCAAGGCTCGGACGGTTGCCACGATGACGACCGCGGACGGCGCAATGCCCGCTTTGCGGCATTTGATGTTGAAGAATTTCTCAGCACCCAGGTCAGCACCGAAACCCGGCTTCGGTCACGACGTAGTCCGCGAGCTTCATGGCCGTGCGCGTCGCAAGCACCGAGTTGCATCCATGCGCGATGTTGGCAAACGGGCCGCCGTGGATGAATACGGGGTTGTTTTCCAGCGTCTGCACCATGTTCGGCGCCAGCGCGTCTTTCAACAGAACTGTCATGGCGCCATCAGCCTTCAAAGCGCGGGCCGTGATCGCCTTCTTGTCGCGCGTGTAAGCAACGATGATGTTGCCCAAGCGGTTCTGGAGGTCCTTCAAATCCTTCGACAAGCAGAGGATGGCCATAACTTCGGAGGCGACCGTGATGTCGAAGCCGTCTTCGCGCGGGAAGCCATTCGACACGCCGCCAAGCGAATTCACAATCGAGCGCAGCGCGCGGTCGTTCATGTCGAGCACGCGCTTGAACTGTACGCGGCGCTGATCGATGCCGAGCGCATTGCCCCAGTAGATGTGATTGTCGAGCAGCGCGGCGAGCAAATTGTGCGCGCTCGTGATGGCGTGGAAGTCGCCCGTGAAATGCAGATTGATGTCTTCCATCGGCACGACCTGAGCATAGCCGCCGCCCGCCGCGCCGCCTTTAACGCCGAAGCACGGCCCGAGAGAGGGTTCGCGCAGTGCCATGATGGCCTTCTTGCCGATGCGATTGAGGCCGTCGCCGAGGCCGACTGTCGTCGTGGTCTTGCCTTCACCTGCCGGCGTCGGGCTGATCGCCGTCACCAGAATGACCTTGCCGTCCTTATTGCCCTGCACCTTGTTGATGAAGTCGAACGTGACCTTGGCTTTGGTCCAGCCATAGGGAATGAGCGCGTCGGCCGGGCACGCCAACCTTGGCGGCGACGTCGGCGATGGGCTGCATTTTGGCTTCGCGCGCGATTTCGATGTCGGACTTCACGGACACGGGGCATCTCCCTCAAGGGTCTTTTGTTGATTGGGCGTGGTTTTTGGGCCGGACGTCGAGGACCGGCGGCACCGATATTGTACTTTCGGCGGACGCTCGCCAAGCCTTTGGCCAAAAAATAAGGCCCTGCGGATTGTCGCAAGGCCGGCGAGCAAGGCAAATGCGGCGGGGCTGGACAGGGAGCGCCTGCCCATGCGAACGGTTCTGACCAACACTTCCGGGGAGGCACCCAATGCGATCCATCACTCATGTAAATGCCCTTCGGGCGCTCACGCATCGTTGCGGCACTGGCTATGCGGGTTCGCGGCCGTGTGCACCCACCCCAGCATTCGCAGAAACCACAGGACAAGCCATGACCACGACAGCATCCGGCCTGCAATTCACCGACACCAAAGTTGGCGAGGGCGCATCGCCCAAGACCGGGCAGACGTGTGTCATGCACTACACCGGCTGGCTCTACAAAGACGGCGTCAAGGGCGCGAAGTTCGACAGCTCCTTGGATCGCGGCGACCCGTTTGAATTCGCCATCGGCACGAGCAGGTCATTGGCGGCTGGGACGAAGGCGTGGCAACCATGAAAGTCGGCGGCAAGCGCACGCTCATCATTCCGCCCGCTCTCGGCTATGGCGCGCGCGGCGCTGGCGGCGTCATCCCGCCCAACGCCACGCTCATGTTCGATGTCGAGCTGTTGGGAGTGAAGTGAGGGGGGATTTCGCTCACCCCACCGGCCTGACAACAAGCACCGTCGCATTATCCTGATGCGGTTCGCGCAGCGCTTCGACCGCGCGGATGATGGCTTTCGCAACAGACTTGGCGCCGTCGCGGGCATAGCCCTGAATGATGCGCGCGACTTCGGCCGACTCTAACGTATCAACACCGTCGCTCGCCAGCACGATATAGTCACCGCTCTCGAGCATCAGCGGCTGGCGCGACATGTCGATCATGTCGATCTCTTCACCCGTGACCGCCGAGCGCAGCATATGCCTTCGCGGATCGCGCCGCGCTTCGGCTTCGGTCAGTTGACCAGCAGCAACCAGCCGATCAAGCTCGGGCGCCAGCGAATGATCTTCATTCAGCATCACAACTTCACCGCGCCGGAAGAGGTACAACGGGCTGTCTCCGACGCTGATCCACTCGACCCCGCGCGGGCCAAATGAAGTGCCGATGAGCGTTGAGCCCATGCCCTGCAGCAACGGATTGTCGGAGACCTTCGAAGCTATCGCATCGTTCGCAGCATTAAGCGCGGCATAGAGCCGTTCACGCGGGTCACCCTGATGCAGCGCGGCCGTTGCCAGAAACTTCTCGCACACCATGCGGCTCGCGAGCGCGCCGCCCGCGTGCCCGCCCATGCCGTCTGCAAGTACGGCAAATCCCCCGTACTCGGGCAACAATATTGCGCCCGAGGCTGGCAAAAAGACGCTCTCACCGTCCGGCCAGAAGCCGGCGGTATCTTCCTGATATTCGCGTGCGCCGCGCGTGGCGGCCACTGCATGCTCGAAGGGCGTCATTCGTCCTTTGTTTCAGAAATTTCCGACCAGTCAAACTCGGGGCCACAGAAGGGAACGAACGCAACTTGGGTGCGCCCGAGTGTGATGACATCCATGGCTTAAGTTCAACAGCACCCGCCGGCCGCTTGTCGTTGACGGATACCACGTTGGTCTTAGCAAGGTTTGGCACGAACAGGAATGACCGATCGGTCGAATTGTAGCGAAGGTACGCCTGCGCATCCGCCGAAATGCTGTCGTCGCCGAAGTCGAAGGCAATCCGGTTGCTTGTTGTACGTCCGATAGTGTTGTTACCTTCGAAAATGGCGCGTGACGCGCCAAGCCCTGGGCCGCCGACAATAACCAGAAAGCCTACCACTGGGTCCTGGACGAACGTACCGCGGGAGATTTTCTGCTTCCCGCGCACGAGCTGCGTGCGATGAGGCTGAGGCACGGGTTGCGAACCGCGCACGACACGTGTCGTCGGCGGCTCTTCGGCCTCGATGTGGCGGTCTGCCAAACGTGCAGCCGGCATCGTGCGGGCGTGACGCGCAGCCTCTGCCGCGGTCATATTCGGCAGCGAGGGCGGCAGAACTTCCTGCCCATATGCTTGTTGCTGCGGGGCGGCCGTCATAACCGGCACCGCGAGCGGTATGACCTTCATGTCCGCGACGCTTGAGGCGGCTGTCCGCCGGAGCTTGCACCTCATCGCGGCTTGCCGCCGTCAACGCATCTTTGAGAGACCCTAGAAACCTGCCAGCCTTCGCGGCTTTGCCACCGGCACTTGCTTCACCCCGCTCGATCGTCATTCGATGTCCTCCATTGTTGGATTTGGTGTTTAGAAAAATTGCACGCACACGCTGAGACTGACGACTGCTTCTTGCGCCACTGAATTTCATAGAAGCCCGGCGTGAAAGCTCAAGCGGCCAGGTCCAAGTTCGATCATGTCGCCATCGTAGAGGCGCGCGTCGGCACAGCGCTGACCATTGACGACGACGCCGTTACCTTCGATGCCGGAGAGATCCGTGATCCGGTAAGCGCCTAAGTCCACCCGGTGGATGGCGGCGTGATAGCGGTGCACGGCACCTGAGGGGATTCTGATATCGTTGTCTTCCTCTCGCCCGATGCGCAGCATATCGCGCAGAATTGTGATGCGCGCGGCCCGGTGGCCGACAACTTCGAGGTAAGCGTGTCCCGGGAGCTAGGCGTTTCCCCGGTAATGTCAGCACTGACATCTTGCTCGGTCAATTTCATGCGCCGCCGGTAGCGCCGCGTCGACTCAGCCGGGCGCTGCGACCACAGCCAGATGCGGCTTGCCATCGCTATCAACGGAATTACGAGAAGCATAGCCAAGCCGAGCATAAGGGCTGGTGCCGCGCGGTATCCGCTCGAAATCGCTGCGCCAGCAAAGTTCATCACAGTTTCAAATCTTGTCACATCGGTGCTGTCAGCCGCGTGCGCAGCATCTGCACAGCAAACCGCGATCAGTACAACTGCGATTGAATGTTGCCGGCGCATGTTATTCCCACCGTCCCCGCACCTTACGCTATATTTGGCGCGGCGAAGCGGGCGGCAAAATGGCCAGAAAGAGACACTCTGAGGATTTGTTCATCTCTGGTTCATCGCCCTTTGCGGTGCCATATTGTTGCGCCAAGTGTGACTCTCGTGTAAGGCGTATTCGAAGAGGCCAAGACCAGAAACAGAAGCCCGGCGGCGGCAGATCGGGCAACAGACTGCGGGCAAACCGGGTACATGACAAATCTGATCGCTCTTCCGAGCGGCACAGAACTGGCTGGCGATTATCGCATTGACCGCGTTCTCGGCGCGGGCGGTTTTGGCGTGACCTACCTCGCGGATGAGATGTCACTGTCGCGGGCCGTCACCATCAAGGAATACTTCCCGAGCGACTTCGCGGCGCGGACAAACGGCTTTGAGGCCAGTCCGCGTTCGCAGGATTGCGCTGGCGACTACAACTGGGGCCTAGACCGCTTCATTGCCGAAGCACAAACGCTCGCCAAATTCGATCACAGCCACATCGTCAAGGTTTATCGCACGTTCAAGGCCAACAATACCGCCTACATGGTTTTGCAATGGGAAGAAGGCCAGAACCTCAAATCTTGGCTTAAGACTCTTGGACGTGCGCCGCGCCAGAAGGAACTTGACCGCATCATCGCGCCGCTTCTCGACGCGCTCGAAACCATCCACAAGGCCGACTTTCTGCATCGCGATATCGCGCCCGACAACATCATCATCCGCAAGTCCGGCGATCCGGTCTTGATCGACTTTGGCGCGGCGCGCGGCGATATTGCAGCCCACTCGAAAACGAAAACCGTCTCGGCGCTGGTGAAACCGGGCTACAGCCCCTACGAACAGTATGCCGAGACAAGCAAGCAGCAGGGCCCTTGGACCGACATCTATGCGTTTGCGGCGACACTCTATCATGCGGTGACCGGCAAACGGCCGCTCGATTCACCTTCACGAATGTTGAAAGACGACATGGTGCCGGCCGCTCAGGCGGCGCTCAGTTCTTATCGCAGCACGTTTCTGGACGCGATCGACAAAGGTTTGGCTCTCGGTATCGACGCGCGTCCGCAATCGGTTGCCGCGTGGCGTGGCGCGCTGCTCGCACCTGAACCTAAAAAGCCAAGCATCCTGACGCGCATGCGCGAGTCAAACATCGCGAAATCCGAAAGAGCGGCGCGCGAAAAGGCCGAACCCAATGCGGTGACGCTTCTCGGTGGTGCCGCGACTGCAATTCCTCCGCCACCTGACGCACCAGCGCCAAAAGGCATGCTTCTCGATTTCGTCGATGCTTTGAAGCAACCGCCGAAACAACACCCAGTCACGCCCAAGCAAGGACCCGAACAAGCCAAACCGGCCACTGCCAAAACTCCGCCTCGCAGGGCGGCAGCACCTGCTGCGGTGAAACCCGCCAAGACAAAGGCTAAGGTCAAAACACGCTCCATCGCGCAGCTCATGGCACCGCAGCCGCAGATTTCGAAAGGCCGTGCCCGGCCCGAGCCCGATGTTCCGCGCGAACGCCGGCTAACTCGCGGCCTTAGAACAAAGGTGATTATCGCCGCAGGTTTGGCGGGTGCGCTCATTGCTTTCCAAGACAAAATTCCGCACCTGCTTGTCCAGCCCCATGGTGAGCTCACGACCGGGGCCATCGCGCCAACTCTTCCGGAACGCAATATCGTCAAAACCGCATCCTTCAAGGCTCATGACGGCCCGGTCAGCGGATTGAGCCTGTCGGGTGACGGCCGGTTGATCGTCACGACGAGTAACGACCGGACACTCAGGATCTGGAACCGCGATAATCTAAAAGATGCGGGCGCTATTTATCTCGATGATGGCCCTCCGACATCGCTTTCAGTTCGCAACAACCGGGCGCTGACCACGCATAGCGACGGCAGCACGGTGCTCTGGGATCTCGATACAAGGCAGCGATTGTACCGTTTCAAACGTAACGACGCGAGTGTTTGGGCCGCAACGTTTGCCGGATCGGAGGACCGCATCGCCTCCGCAGGACATGACTGGACGGTTGCACTTTGGGAAACAGCATCCGAGTTGGCACCCGCAAATCTCTTCCAAGGTCACGAGAATGCCGTTCAGGCACTCGCATCCGATCCGTCTGGGCGCTGGCTGGCCTCAGGGAGCGCCGACAAGTCCGTCAAGTTGTGGGATCTTGAAACGCGTCAGATCAAGCGCACTTACCGCAACCACTCCGACTTCGTGTCCGCACTCGCCATATCGGCCGATACCAATTTAATTGCTGCGGCCAGTCTCGATGGATCGATAAAATTGTGGTCAACAACGACCAACCGGCCCCAGCGCACGTTCACAGCCCACAAAGCGCGCGTGACTTCCATCGCATTCTCTGCAAATGGCGAGCTGCTGGCGTCGGCTGCCGAAGATAGTACCGTCCGCGTTCGCGGCATCAAGCGCACGCGTTCCTATTGGACATTGAACGGATTGGAGCAAGGCGCGCGGACCGTCGCCTTTGCCCCGGACGGACGATCGCTCATCACAGGCGGTCAAGACGGCATCGTGACGTTGTGGGCGCTGCCGGAGCCGGCGTTGGCACAGAACTAGCGGCACAATCAGGCGGTCAATTAAACCTCTGCTGCGCCTATTGTCGCCTCGACCTTCGCGCCGGATCGGTCCATCATTGTCCTTCGAAATAGTCACCCCATTTAACGAGGGACGCGATGGACTTGGACGCCGTCATGCTGGCTCGCATCCAATTTGCGTTCACGGTCACCTTTCACATCATCTTTCCGAGCTTCACGATCGGGCTCGCCGCATTTATCGCCACACTGTTGGTTCGCTGGCGCATGACGGGGCAAGACCATTTCCACCGCCTGGCGCGCTACTGGACCAAGATCTTCGCAGTATCGTTCGCCATGGGCGTCGTGTCGGGAATTGTCCTCTCTTATCAGTTTGGCACGAACTGGAGCCGGTTCTCGGAAGTTGCCGGTAACGTCGTCGGTCCATTGATCGGCTACGAAGTCCTGACGGCATTCTTTCTGGAGGCGACCTTCCTTGGCATCATGTTGTTCGGATGGACGCGTGTTTCCCCAACGCTGCACGTCACTGCGGCCGTACTCGTCGCTGTAGGCACATCTCTGTCAGCATTCTGGATCTTGGCCGCCAACAGCTGGATGCAGACACCAACCGGCCATGAAGTGAAGGACGGCATCGCCTACCCGCTTGACTGGTTGCAAATCATTTTCAACCCGAGTTTCCCGTACCGCTTTGCCCACATGTTCACGGCCTGTTATCTTACGACGTCGCTAGTCGTGCTGTCGGTCGGCGCGCGCTATTTGGTTGGAAATCGCTTCCACGAAGAAGCCAAAACCATGATGCGCATGGGGCTCGGCATGGTGGCCGTTCTCGCTCCCCTTCAACTCGTTATCGGCGACATGCACGGCCTCAACACGGCAAAACATCAGCCCGTCAAAGTGGCCGCCATGGAAGCCCATTGGGATGGCTCGAAACCGGCAGATCTCGTTCTCTTCGCCTGGCCCAATCAAAAAGAAGAGCGCAACGACTTTGAAATTTCAATTCCTAACCTTGCAAGCGTGATCATCACCCACGATCCAAATGGCCTCTTCAAAGGCTTGAAGGATTTCAAGCCCGAAGACCGCCCGCCCGTATTGCCAGTGTTCTTTGCCTTTCGCGCGATGGTCGGTATCGGCATGCTCATGATTGCGATCGGGCTCTATGGCGTGTTCCTTTGGGCGCGCGGGCGCCTGTTCGAACCCACGTGGTATTTGCGAGGCCTCACCTATGCTTGGCCGCTCGGATTTATCGCCATCGTCGCTGGATGGTGGGTGACGGAAACTGGCCGCCAGCCGTTCCTCGTTTATGGCATTCTGAGAACCGCGGATGCAGTTTCAAACGTCTCGTTCTGGCCGGTACTTACCAGCCTCATTCTATTCGTACTCGTGTACTCAAGCGTATTCTCGATGGGCATACTCTACATCAACAAATTGATCGAAAAGGGTCCGCAGGGTGCCGCCATCGAACCGGACGACGGTATGCCATCGAGGCCTCTTTCGGCTGCCGACAAGAGCACCCGCGCCGCCATGCAATCAGGAGAGTAGGTCATGGTCGATATCGCCTACTGGCTGCCGCTCGTATGGGCCGCGATCATTGCCGTCGCTGTGGTGCTCTACGTCATTCTCGACGGCTTCGATCTTGGACTTGGCATCCTCTTTCCGTTTGCACCCGAAGAAGAGCGCCGCGACGTCATGATGAATACCGTCGCGCCCTTCTGGGATGGCAACGAAACGTGGCTCGTACTCGGCGGCGGCGGATTGTTTGTGGCCTTCCCCAAGGCTTACGGCGTCATCATGTCGGGACTATATCTGCCAATCACAATCATGCTTCTAGCGCTGGTATTCCGCGGTGTGGCCTTTGAATTCCGTTGGGTCGCCAAGCCCAAACATGAGCTGTGGGATCTGGCGTTCAGCTGGGGGTCGATCATTGCCGCCTTCGCCCAAGGCGTTGTGCTCGGCGGTCTGCTGCAAGGGATTACGGTCAAGAACGGGCAATTCGCAGGCGGAGCGCTCGATTGGCTCTCGCCGTTCCCGCTGCTTTGCGGATTTTCACTAGTTGCGGGTTACGCGCTTCTTGGTGCAACGTGGCTGGTCATGAAAACCGATGGGCCCTTGCGCGAATGGGCGCGTGAGAAAGCTGCGAGCGCACTGGTCCTGACCTTGCTGGCCTTGACCATTGTTAGCTTGTGGACCCCCTTTGCCGTTCCGCGCATTGCAGAACGCTGGTTCGCTTGGCCAAACATCCTCTTCTTGGCGCCGGTGCCGCTACTCAGCGCCTATGCGGCCTATTCTTGCTTCCACGGGATTTCAGCACGCCGCGACGTGCAACCTTTCGCAGCGGCGATCGCGCTCTTTTTGCTCGGTTTCATCGGCCTAGTGATTTCAAACGTGCCGTATTTGGTACCCGATACCATGACGGTCTGGCAGGCTGCTGCTGCACCGAGTTCTCAGATGTTCATGCTGGTCGGCACCTTGCTGATGTTGCCTGTTATTCTCGGCTACACGGCCTTCGTCTATTGGACCTTCCGCGGCAAGGTGCGCGCTGGCGAAGGCTATCATTGATCCGAGCACATCAAGAGATAACTCTGGGGATGGCATGGGTTTGACCCTGGCTCTGCCATCATTTCTCCTGAAAATAGTCACATGCGTCTAACGCATCGCCAGCAATAATAGGCGCGGGGAGAGCATATGTTCGGATGGCGCAAAAGGAGCGAAGGCTTTGAGTGGCAGGAGTACGTCCGCACCACCATTCTTGTCAGGCGGGCTGATCGCCAGAAACGTCTCGATGACGCAAGGCTTGCCGCCCTTGCCAAAGTCAAAGACACGGCTGATCGCGGAATTGAAGCGGGCAAGGAACAAGTCCAAGCCGTCCAGCAAGGGGTTGCCGCCGCCGCACGCAACGCCGGCCATGTTGCTGGTCATGCCGCCAAGCGCGGGGCCTATGCTGCGGCCGGCTTCGCACACGATCTTGGTTCCGCAGCGCGTGACGCGGCAGCCAAAATCCCAATTCCTGAACTGAGCTTTCCACCACGTGTGAAATCAAGCGGCGCCGTAGCGGCCATGTACTTGGCCGACTTGCCGCGCCGGTGGCGGATAGCGAAGAAATACCTGCCTGCAACGGCAGCAGCCGCCTTTGCGGTTTGGGCATTTGGCGCAGTTCTGACCCCAATACCCGGAGTACCCGGTTCGGTTCAGACAGCCAAAATCACGACCGGCAGCATTAAGACCGAAGCGACTACGAAGGCCGAAACCGATAGCAACAGCGAACTTCGCGGCCGCGCCACCACCGTGGCGGGCAACATTCTGCGAATCAATAGGATCGAAGTCCGGTTGGTTGGCATTGAGGCGCCCGATCCTGCACAGCCCTGCTTCAAGTCAAACGGCAAACGCTGGCCATGCGCAGAAGCCGCACGGCAGGCACTCGGCCGCCTTGCAGGGCGCCGTACTGTGGCCTGCGAACTCTCCAACCCGGACAAGGTATCCGCCCCGCTCGCACATTGCCGGGCCGATGGCATCGACATTGCTGCTGAACTCGTCAAAAATGGGCACGTCTTCGCTAGCGAAGGCTATTTCCGGACGTACGGCACTGAAGAAGAGGCGGCCCGAGCTGCAAAACTGGGGCTCTGGCAGGGGCAAAACGAGCGCCCCGAAGTCTGGCGAGCGCGGGTATGGGCTGATGCCAAGCGAACGGCGCCGGACGGCTGCCCCATAAAGGGTTTTATTCAATCCCGCGGGCGGATTTACACAATGCCGTGGTCGGTAAACTACGGACAGCGCAATATACGAACGGTGAAGGGCGAACGCTGGTTTTGCAGCGAAGATGAGGCGCGTGCGGCCGGTTTCAAGGCAGCATCCCGTTTATAGGGGCAAGGTTCTGGATTTACAAAGAAAAATGCCCGCGGTCGGGGGAGACCGCGGGCCAACAGAACTGGCGCCACTTGGGGTAAGCGGGACGGCGCGCAATTCTGCGGTCAACTAGATAGTACGAGCCGCGCCTTGGCAACAATTCGCCGGTGGACAAGTCATTTTTCGAATCAAGTGTTGCCCGGAAAAATCATATGCGCCCAAAAGTCAATCCCAATACGCCCACTTGGCACGGCGTCATTAACCTATTGCCACTGAACGATAAACGGTGAGACCGTCAGCCGTGAAGCCGCAACCGGCCCGCGCAAATAATGGATATCGGAGACGATACCTGACAAGGAAACTTGATCATTTGCGCCCAAATCGAGCTTGCCATTCTCCAGTTGCAGCTCCCCATCGAGCCAAACCCGCAGCAAGCCGTTTGTCTTGCCTTTTTCGTTGAGTCTAACTTCCTGTTCCACGTCCACCCACTTACCAAGTGGCCAAACCGCCCGCGTGCTAGACACAATCCATCGTCCAGATGTGGCGGGCGCGGCGTTCAAAGCAATCCCGAGTGCGCCTTCCTTCTGCCAACCCATCCGAGCGACCGCGGATTTGATTACGTCGTCCGCCCGGCCGACGAACCAGAAGTAGCCGTCTGAATCGCGCATCGCGAGGTCGCCGGTCAGATACCATCCGTCGGCGAAGCATTTTGCATAGCGCGCCGGTTCGTTGAGATAGGCGCGAAACATCGACGGCCAGCCCGACTTTAGCGCAAGTTCGCCCATGGACATCGGCGGGGCGATCTCTTCGACCCGCCCTTCCGCGTTTCGTCGCACGATCGCAGCGGTGATGCCGGGCAGGGGCTTTCCCATCGATCCGGGTTTGACGTCCTGACCTGCGACGTTGGCGATCATGATGCCGCCGGTTTCGGTTTGCCACCAATTGTCGTGGAACGGTATGCCGAATGCGTTGGCGCTCCAAGTCACGGCCTCGGCGTTCAACGGTTCGCCGACACTCGCCATGAAGCGCAGATGCGAAAGATCATGCTTCTTGATCGGCTCGTCACCCGCCTTCATCAACATGCGGATTGCGGTGGGCGCCGTATACCAAACCGTGACGCGTTGTTCCTCCAAGATGGCGTACCAGCGATCGGCGTCGAATTCGGCCTCGTCGACGATCATCGTGACGCCGTTCGTCAGCGGCGAGATAATTCCGTAAGACGTTCCGGTCACCCAGCCCGGATCCGCCGTGCACCAGAAAATGTCGCCGCTCGAAAGTCGAGTGCGCACTTGCCCGTTACATGATGGGCGACGACGGCTTCATGGGCGTGTACCGCGCCTTTGGGCTTGCCGGTCGTGCCGCTCGTGAAATGGATGATGGCAACGTCGTCGGGACGCGTCGCAATTGTCGGGAACTGATCACTCGCATTTAATAGCGCGCCATCCAGATCGAGCCCCTGAGGCACGGTCTCGGCTTCGCCGCCAACAATGAGAATGTGACGTAGTCCCGGAAGGGCATCTCGGACGGGCGTATCTTCTTGCGATAGAGCGCAGCCGTCGTCACCAACACGCGGGCGTCGCCGATCTGCATTCGCGACATCGCGGGCTCCGGACCGAAGGCGGAGAACAGTGGTGAGAACACGGCGCCGTATTTCCAGGTTCCGAGTGCCGCCGCATAAAGCGCCGGCACCCGACCCAACAACGTGAACACGCGCTCGTCGCGTTTGAGACCGATCTCGCGAAGGACGTTTGCAAACTTGCTCGCCAGCTGCTTCAGATCGGCGTAGCTGAAATCGCTCTTGTTGCCGTCTTTGGCGAGCCAGCGGATCGCCAGTCGTCCTCCGCGTCCGGCCACCACGTGCCGGTCGATCGCCTCATGCGCAATGTTCAGTGCACCGCCGGGCAGTCCCGCGAGCAGCGCACGCGCCTCGCTCCAGGAAGAATAGACCGGCCCCGACCTGTGCACGGCGGCGGCAATCCGCGATTGAGGTCCTTGCGACGGCATCTGCAACCGCACTCCGTTCGATCTTAGTTTTGAATGTTGAGACCCAGCGGGTTGCGGAACATTGACTTGAAGCAAGTCCCAAAGCGCACGCGACAGCAAAAATTGACGTTCCTCAATGCGAGCGAGGTCGTTCTCTGCCACCAAATTAGCCTGAAAACGCCAGCAAGACCGGCGCAGTTGTTTGCAGCCTGCGCACGCCATTCCGACAAGCGGTCGTCGAGAAGAGAACAGGAGTTCTCAAAATGGACACGAACCACGTGCCAAAAATTGATCAGAGCCGGAACGAAACCGGTTGCTGCCCGCGCTTCGATCCGACGCCATGGGAAGGGCAGCAACTTCATTTCAGGGACAAACCCTTCATTAAAGCGACAACCGTGAGCTTGTTCCATATTCCGCTGAACATGAGCGACATGTTCCAGTCCACCTTCAAAGCCATTAAGGACGCTGACGCCGAAGACGAAGAATTGCTCGTTCTGTCGCGCGACCCCTCCTCATGGAGCGGCGAGCATTTTTTCAGCGTCAAGAAAGAGGTTCCCGGCGCGGATAATGTGCGGTTGAGCGGCGATTTCCTAACCCGTGTCTTCGAAGGCCCGTTCAGCCAGATGTCCACATGGTGCAAGGAGATGGAAGAGACGGTGGCCGGTCAAGGCAAGCGCCTGGACAAGCTCTATTACTTCTACACCACGTGCCCGAACTGCGCGAAGCACTACGGAAAAAACTATGTCGTCGCGATCGCGCAGCTGGAACCGAACGCTTCGTCTGAATCGGTCAAGTCCGCTGAGATGCTTGCTTGACCGATCCCTTGCCGCCGCTCAAGTCCGCCAAGTTTCCGGCGACTGGGCGGCGCCGTAAGTCACGAACCACAAGATGGGAGGGGTGCCGCGTCCTCCGCCAGTGCGCGCATTTCTCGTCGACGTCGGACGCGCCAAACGCGCCCCGAACAAGGCCAAACCACGACGTTTGGGCATGCACTTCATTGATGCATATCAAACACTTTTGGTGATCCAGATGCATGGTGGGCTGATCGGGGAAGAAAAATGAGAGTCCTCACCATCTACGCGCACCACAACCGGCATTCGCTCTGTCATGCGATACTGGAACGGTTCACCGCTGGCTTGCGCGACGCAGGTCACGTGAGTGAGGTGGTCGATCTGCATGCCATCGGTTTCGATCCGGTTTTTCGCGACTACGATGGGCCGAATTGGATCGACGACAGCGTTCCCGACGACGTGCTGCAGCACATGGACGTCAAGCAGTCGCTGTTGAATGGGGCGGACAATCCGCTGCGGCGCTTGATGTTGAAACAGTGGATGGGCAATCACACACCGAGAGAAATTATCCGTAAGCTTCGCGGTTTGGGTGGGCCGCGCGACGTGAAAATGCAGCAGGAGAAGGTCGCGAGAGCGGATGCGCTTGCTTTCGTTGCCCCGATCTATTTCGTCGGTTTCCCGGCAATCCTCAAAGGCTGGATCGAGCGGGTCTTCACGCTGGGCTTCGCGTTTGCGTTGAAACCGGAAGCCTGGCGCGGCGATGTGCGGGGACGATTGCCGCTGCTAAAACACAAGAAAGCGCTGATCATCAACACGACGATCTTCGACGAGGCGACCTACGATACAGGCCTTCGCGCGGCCATGACGACACTCATCGACGAATTCGCGCTTCGCTATCCGGGCGTCGAGAAGGTCGAGCACGTCTATTTCTATGCCGTCCACGGCGCGAACACGGCGACCCGGCAGTCTTATCTCGACCGGGCATATCAACTGGGCAAGGACTTCGCGGTCGCGGCTTAGGCGTGCTTGTCGCCGCCCCGAACCGTCTTATGGTGGCTTCGGCAGCCCGTCGGGCGACTTGGGAATGCTTGGCGGCAGCTGTTCGATCGATTCGATCATGCAGCGTTCTTCACCGCCCAGACCATGACCCGAGACGATCTTGTCGCCTTTGGCCAGGCAAATGCCGGGCCGCGCTTCGACGCGCGCGAACACCGCCCACCGCAACTCGCGGCACGCGTTGAAGAAAGTCACCCTGAACCGCTTGTTTGGTGATGTCTCGAGAATTGCAGTCTTGTCGTCGACGTATTGGAAGTGGTCGATCTGACTAACGAAGACGCAAGGCGATGTTGAGTGCTTCGGTTCGTCGGCCGCAATCGAGGGCGCTATCGTCGCGCAAATCAGGAGGCTTGGTATCGCAAGTCGAAGCAGGTTCATCTTGTGCCTCCTTTCCGAGTGCGGGCACTTGATGGCAACGCGTCGCCATTTTCGTTGACGTGCATCAACGTTGCCGGGACGCAAACGCCGTACTGAGCGAATTATCGAGACCGGGCCGCGTGCCCTGGAGCGGCTCGAAAACTTGAGATGGGCCAACGCGGGTGCCGATGCGAGTGAGCCCCGGCCATTAGCCAAATGGAGATCTACTATGAAACGCATTTTCGCCGCCTTTATTGCGCTGTCGATGATTGCCGGCGCGGGCGTTGCGCTGGCGCAACCCGGTGACCATGGCCGAAATGGACGTGACGAACGTGACTGTGGCCAACCCGGGCAACCGCCGTGCGATCATGCTGGTCCGCCGCCGAACGGACCGCGTTGGTCGCGAGGCGATCGATTGCCATCCGAGTACCGCGATGATCGGTACCAAGTGCCCGACTGGCGGCGGAACAACCTGCCGCGCCCGCCGCGTGGCTATCGTTGGATGTGCTATGAGCACGGCAATTGCTTCTTGGTCGCCGACAGAACGGGCGTCATTCGGGATGCACGCTGGCGCGGCGATCGGGATTATCGCTGGCGGCAGCGCTATTCGCGGACCTATTCCTACGAGGACGACATCTATTATCGCGAATGTCGTAGCCGCCCGGATCCCGCCGGCATCCTGATCGGTGGATTGATCGGTGGGCTCATTGGCCATGCCGCGGGCGACGAGCGCGCCGGAGCGACGTTTGCTGGCATCATCATCGGCGGTGCGCTTGGCGGGGCACTGACGCGCGATATGGATTGTGACGATCGCAGCTACGCCTATTACGCTTATTATCATGGCTTGAACCGCGGGTATCCGGGCGTCTATCGCTGGCGCAATCCCCATAACCGTCATCACGGCGATTTCCACGTGCGTAACTACTACTACGACTCATATGGCTTCCACTGCGCGAACTACCGCCACGTGGTCTACCTTGATCGCCGGCAGGAAGCGTTCGGGCACGCTTGCCGTCAACCGGACGGTGCATGGGCGTTCTTGGACTAGGAGTTTCACTACCCGAACGCGGCGGCCAGAAGCGACGGCCGCCGCGTTCGAGTCGTCTGCGGGTGGTCGATAGAAATCCGAGCGCCATTTCCCAATTGCGAACAGTCGTTGCTCTTGACTTGCGTCAAGAGCTGCTCGATCCGACAAGGGTAGAGTGGTCGGCGAATTATTGCGGACGACGACGGACCGTGCAGCACGAAACCAAAGATCTTCGAACGATCCTTGCCCGCAGTCGCGCTGCGGATTGGTGGCGTTTGTTGCCCTCGAACCGGGTGATGATCGTCGTGGCGGTCATGGTCGCGGCGGCGATTGCGTATTGGTACTTCGCGGGCAGCGGCACGACCGCAATCAAATATGTCACCCAAACGATCAAGCGCGGCGACGTGACCGTAAACGTGCGCGCGACGGGCACGATCGAGCCCACGGACCAAGTCGATATCTCAAGCGAGCTGTCGGGCACGGTTCGCTCCGTCTATGTCGACTACAACGACACGGTGAAGAAAGGTCAGGTGCTGGCCGAACTCGATACCGAGACGTTGGATGCCCAGATCGCAAGCTCGCGCGCCACGCTTGCCGCGCGCGAAGCGAGGGTGAGGGAGATCCAGGCCACCGTCGCCGAAACGAAGGCCGCCTACAACCGCGCGGCAACCTTGAACCAAAAACAATTCCTGTCCGCGCAAGGGCTGGAGCAAGCGCGCGCGGCTTACGACCGCGCGCTGGCGTCGCTCGGCAGCGCGAAAGCCGACGTGCAAACCGCGCGTGCCGATCTGAAAGCCAAGCAAACCAATCTCGGCAAGGCGACGATCCGCTCGCCGATCGGCGGCATCGTGCTCGACCGCAACGTGGAGCCGGGGCAGACCGTCGCCTCGTCGCTGCAGGCGCCGGTGCTGTTCAAGCTCGCGCAGGATTTGAAGCGCATGCAGCTCGAAGTCGACATCGACGAAGCCGACGTCTCGCAGGTGCAGAAGGGCGACAAGGCGACGTTCTGGGTCGAAGGCTTCCCGGAGAAAACATTCCCCGCGCAGATCACGGCCGTGCGCTATTCGTCGCAAACCGTCGCAGGCGTGGTGACCTACAAGGCGATCCTGGCGATCGACAATTCCGAACTGCTGCTGCGGCCGGGGATGACGGCGACGGCCGACATCCGCGTCGAGGACGTGAAGGACGCGCTGCTCGTCCCGAACGCGGCGTTGCGCTTCGAGCCGCCGGCAGCGACGAACGGGGACAACCGGTCATGGCTGCAACGCCTGATGCCGCGCGGGCCGGGGCGACAGAACAACCCAGCCGAGCAAGTCGCCCGGCACGGGGAAGTCCGTTTGGGTCCTGGTCAACAGCCAAACGGTGGAGCGGCCGGTCAAGACCGGCGTCAGCGACGGCACGAACACGGTCGTCACCGAGGGCGAGCTCAAGGTCGGCGAAAACGTCGTCGTCGACGCCGACACCGGCAAGTGAGCGCCGAGCGATGGGCGACAGCAACTCCGCTAATGAGACGACACCGCTGATCGAGTTTCGCGGCGTGACGAAAGTCTTCGGCGAAGGCGATGCCGCCGTGCACGCGCTGGCCGGCGTCGACATGACCATCCGCCGCGGCGAGTTCGTCGCCATCATGGGACCCAGCGGTTCGGGCAAATCGACGGCGATGAACATCTTGGGCGGCCTCGATATGCCGACGGACGGCGAGTATCTGTTCGACGGCGTTTCGCGTCGGCAAGCTCAGCCTCGACGATTGCGCGCTGCTCAGGCGACATTTCCTGGGCTTCGTGTTCCAAGGCTACAATCTGCTGGCGCGCACGTCGGCGGTCGAGAACGTGGAACTGCCGCTCGTCTATCGCGGCGTGCCGGTAGATGAGCGCAGGCGCGCGGCGATGGCCGCGCTCGCCAAGGTCGGGCTGCAAGGCCGCGAGCATTTCGAGCCCAGCAAGCTTTCCGGCGGCCAGCAGCAGCGCGTGGCGATCGCGCGCGCCATCGTGAGCGCGCCCGAGGTTCTGCTCGCCGACGAGCCCACCGGCAATCTCGACAGCGCCAAGAGCCGCGAGATCATGGACCTTCTGATCGAGCTGCGCCGCGCAGAGGGCATCACCATCATCATGGTGACGCACGAGCCCGACATGGCGAACTATGCCGACCGCATTGTCCGCTTCGTCGATGGCCTGATCGTCGCCGACGCCGCACCGCGCGAGGCCGCCTGATGCTGCGCGAAGCGTTCAAACTCGCCATCCGTACGATCAGGCGCAACGCGCTGCGATCGTTTCTGACCGTGCTCGGCATCGTGATCGGCGTCGGCGCGGTCATCGGCATGGTGACGACGGGCCAGGGAACGACGGCGCAAGTGACGGCCGACATGGCCAAGCTCGGCACGAACTTGTTGATGGTGCGCACGGGGCGCGGCTTCGGACCGCCGTCGGCGGCCTCGCAAGAATTTCAGCCTCGACGACGTCAACGCGATCGAAGCGCAGATCCCGGGCGTCAGGATCGCGGTGCCGTCGGGCTCGCGAAACTTGACGGCGATCTACGGCAACGAAAACTACAACACCAGCGTCACCGGCAGCGACAACCGCTTCTTCGATGCGCGGCAATGGACGCTGGCGCAAGGGCGGCTGTTCCAGCCGGGCGAACTCAGCGCCGGCAGTTCCGTCTGCGTGATTGGCGAGACGGTGCGCAAGTCGCTGTTCGGCAAGAGCAAACCGATCGGCGACACGATCAGGCTCGAGAAATTGTCGTGCAGCGTCGTCGGACTTCTGGCGGCCAAAGGCGCCTCGACCGCGGGGCCCGATCAGGACGACCTCATCGTCATACCGCTGCGCACGTTTCAGCGCCGCGTCTCGGGCAACAGAGACGTCTCCAGCATGATCGTCGCGGCGAAAGACGGCGTCTCGACCACCAAGGTGCAGCGCGACGTCCAGCGTCTCCTGCGCGAGCGGCGGCGCATCAAGCCGGGCGACC
>CAVXTJ010000004.1:0-405572 GCA_963764605.1 uncultured Alphaproteobacteria bacterium | reverse complement strand
GCACTACTTACTCCACTTGCGTTCCCGGCCGAGCGATCGTCCGCAGGAGGATCGCGCAGAGCCGGGATCACGTCCCATAGGCAAAGAGCCGTGACGGGAGAGCCAACGCCTGTCCGTGCGTGAGGCTGTTGGGTTACGCACCGGATTGAACGCCAGTGCGCATCACGAAGCGGCCGGGGCGGCGCTTGTCCAACCTGCGGTTCTCCCCAACGGAATCGGAGTGTGAGGGTCTTTACGAAACATCCCGCTGGCGGTAGGAGATACTTCGCATCCAGATTTTCGAGGAATTCATGCGTGTCAGCGGGCGAATTTTGAGAATTTTGGCGATGATACTGATTCTATTTTTCGTTCTAATCATCGCTACTGTTATGGTGCTTTCAGCCATTTCACTTGCGGCTGACTATGGATTTGTTCGAGCTAGTCAAATTGAAGTTACGGCGCCCGCGGTCGTTGCAGCAATTCTCGGTATTACTGGTTTGGTTGGAGCGTTAATTGCCTTTGATCGGAACCTTCTTAGAATCTCGCGGCCTGAGAGCTCGGTTCGCATTCGACATCAACCAGGCTTTTTTCGAAAGTG
This sequence comes from uncultured Alphaproteobacteria bacterium, assembly GCA_963764605.1. Taxonomy (GTDB): domain Bacteria; phylum Pseudomonadota; class Alphaproteobacteria; order Rhizobiales; family Hyphomicrobiaceae; genus Hyphomicrobium_B. The sequence continues at coordinate 404,995 of CAVXTJ010000004.1, read as the reverse complement.
ATCGTGAGAGGGAGCTTTTCTATTCGATTGAGCACGATCAATTTAGGTTTGATCCCAACACTTTTGCCCGGAGCAGAGACGAGCAAGACTTGGATCGGATTTTGTATCGGCTAAGTCTTGTGGGAAAGTTACTTCGGGATGGTGTGCTAAACATTCAGGATATCCAGTTCATGAAATACATCGCTCGTTCAGTGCTCACGAATTCGGAAGTCTTGAGTTATTTGTCATGGCTCAAAAACGTTGAACCGCATCACGCTTCATTCGTTGAAGCGATTTATCTGTTCGAAAAATCCTATGGGCGCGCAGATCCAGCGTTTGGTCGTTTGAACCAGTATCTTGCTTAGCTCCAATTACCCCATCAACCCCTTCATCCACCCCTCGTGCTTTTCGCGCAACTCAGCAAGCGCCAGAGACTTCTCCCCTTTCAACGCAATCACCGGCGGCGCGGCGGCGAGCGGCTCGCCGGTTGCCTCGTCAATAGCCGGCGCGGGGAAACGACGCGCCCCACAATCCGTGACGGCAACTCCAACAGCCGCGCGCGCTCCAGTACTTCTTCGGCCTTTGCGGGCGTGACTTCGACGACGTAGCGGCCCTGGTCTTCGCCGAACCAGATCGCTATGCGCGGGCAACTTGCCTTCATACGGGTAGAGCTCGACGCCGACGCCGCCCGCTTCGCGCGAGCCGCCATTCGCGCCGCCCGCAAGCGCCATTTCCGCAATCGCCACCAGCAGCCCGCCGTCCGAACAATCATGCACGCTCAGCGCGATGCCCGAGCGGATCAGCGCGCGCACGAGACGGCCGGCCTTGATTTCGTCTTCGAGAGTCTACCGGCGGCGGCGCGCCTTCAAATTTTCCGGTCGCGTGGCTCTGATAAATCGATTGGCCGAGGTGCCCGCGTTCCGCCCCGATGACGACCAGCATGTTGCCGTCGCTTCTCGCCTTCAAGGCGATGTTGGCGGTCTTGGTCCAATCGGGAATGAGGCCGACGCCGCCTATCGCAGGAGTGGGCGGAATGCCGACGCCGTTGGTTTCATTGTAAAGCGAGACGTTGCCGGAGACGACCGGATAGGCGAGCGCGGTGCAGGCTTCCGCCATGCCGCGCAGCTGGCCACGAACTGGCCCATGATCTCGGGCCGCTCGGGGTTGGCGAAATTCATGTTGTCGGTGATGGCGAGCGGATCGGCGCCGGCGGCCGTCAGGTTGCGCCAGGTTTCGACGACGGCTTGCTTGGTGCCCATCTCGGGGTCGGCTGACACATAGCGCGGCGTCACATCGCACGCGACGGCAATCGCCTTCTTCGTGCCGTGCACGCGCACGACGCCCGCGTCGCCGCCGGGGCGGCCGAATGGTGTCGCCCATGACCATGTGGTCGTACTGTTCCCAGATCCAGCGGCGCGAGGCGAGGTGATGGACCGCCCATCATGTCTTTGAGCGTGCCGAGCAATGGAATTCGGCGCCGGCACCCACTCGGGCAGAATTTCGCTCGGCTTTTTCGGCTCGACCCAAGGGCGCTCGTACATCGGCGCGGAGTTGGCGAGCTTGTCGACGGGGAGATCGGCTTCGATGACGCCCTTGTGCTTGATGACCATGCGGCCGGTGTCGGTCGTGATGCCGATGACCGCGAAGTCGAGGCCCCATTTCTGGATGATTGCTTTGGCTTCGGCTTCGCGGCCGGGCTTCAGCATCATCAACATGCGCTCTTGAGATTCCGACAGCATCATCTCGTAGGCGGTCATGTTGGCTTCGCGCTGGGGAACCAGATCGAGATTGAGTTCGATGCCGACGCCGCCCTTGTCGGCCATTTCCGACGTCGAGGAGGTGAGCCCCGCAGCGCCCATATCCTGAATGGCGATGATGCAGTCGGTCGCCATCAATTCGAGGCAGGCTTCGATCAGGAGCTTTTCGGTGAAGGGATCGCCGACTTGCACAGTCGGGCGTTTTTCATCCGACTTGTCGTCGAATTCGGCAGACGCCATGGTGGCGCCGTGGATGCCGTCGCGCCCGGTTTTCGAGCCGACGTAGACGACGGGCAGGCCGACGCCCTTGGCGGCGGAATAGAAAATCTTGTCCTGGTTCGCGCGAGGCCGACGCACATGGCGTTGACCAGGATGTTGTTGTTGTAGCCGGCATCGAAATTGGTTTCGCCGCCGATGGTCGGAACGCCCGTGCAGTTGCCGTAGTGCGCGATGCCGGCGACGACGCCGTTGACGAGGTGGCGGGTCTTGGGATGATCGGGGGCGCCAAAACGCAGCGCATTCATATTGGCGACGGGGCGCGCGCCCATGGTGAACACGTCGCGCATGATGCCGCCGACACCGGTTGCCGCGCCTTGGAAGGGTTCGATGTAGGAGGGGTGGTTGTGGCTTTCCATTTTGAAGACGACGCATCGCCGTCGCCGATATCAACGACGCCGGCGTTTTCGCCCGGGCCCTGGATGACCTGCGGGCCAGATGGTCGGCAGCGTCTTCAGCCAGACGCGCGACGATTTGTAAGAGCAGTGCTCGCTACCACATGACCGAGAAGATGCCGAGTTCGCAGATCAGGGGTTCGCGCCCGAGGATCTCGAGAAGGCGCTTGTATTCGTCGCCCTTGAAGCCGTGCTCGGCGACCATTTCGGGCGTGATTTTGGAGGCGGTGTTGGCGGTCATCTCGCACTCTTGCTTGGAGAATTCATGTGCGCTGCTTATAGCGGCGCGCCTACCCCTTGTCGCCAGGGACGGGACCGCTTGCCGCAGGAATTATCCGATAAAAAATCAAGACATTTTCAATTTGCGCGTCGTGTGCCAGGCGAGCAGCGCCGCGATCGCCAGCATCACCGCCGAAAGATAGAAGGCGCGCCGGGCACGGGCGGCCTGCCTCCCCGGAAATGAAATACGCGAATGTCTGCGTGAAAAGTCCCGGCCCGATCAGCGACGGCGATGGCCGTCAGGCTGGAGGTCGCGCCTTGCAGCTGCCCTTGCTCGGAGGTGCTGACGAGCCGGGTCATGATGCTCTTGCGCCGGCGGATTGGCGATGCCCCATAGGCCATGACGGGGATGGCCATGATGAAAGCCGTCTCGGTCGGCGCGTAACCGTAGAGCGACGAAGCCTGCGGCACCGAACAGCGATCCGGCAATGAGGGTCCACCGCTCGCCGAGCCTGTCGATGACGGGCCGCATGAGTCCGCCTTGCACGATCGCTGCGCACACGCCGACCGCCGCCAAGCGCGAGCCCCACGGCGCCGTGCGTCCCATCCGTAGCGATAGCCGGCGTAGAACACGAATACCGAGGGCAGTACCATGTGTGCGAGGTGATCGAGAAAGATCACCGTTGCGAGGCCGAGCAAGCTCGGATGCGACCGTAGCAGGCGCAGCGAACCGATCGGATTGGCGCGCTGCCAACTGAATGGTGGAGCGCCGTTCTTGCGGCAGCGATTCCGGCAACACGAAATACCCATAGACGGCGTTGGCTAAACTAAAACCGGCCGCGATCCAAAACGGCAAACGCGGGTCGGAAGAGCCAAGGAGACCGCCGATCGCAGGTCCCAACACAAAGCCGAGCCCGAAGGCCGCGCCGATCTTGCCGAAGGCGGCAGCGCGTTTCTCGGCGGCGTCACGTCGGCGATATAGGCCGTTGCGATTGAAAACGAAGAAGCGCAAATGCCGGAGATGATGCGGCCAATGAATAGGAGCGCGAGGTTTGGCGCCAAGGCCATGAGAATGTAATCGAGGCCCAGACCGAGATTCGAGAGCAAAACGACAGGGCGGCGGCCAAAACGGTCGGAGGCCATGCCGAGGAGGGGCTGGAACATGAACTGCATCAGCGCCCAGGCCGTGCCGAAAACGCCGAAGATGCGCGCCGCGTGCGCGGTATCGCCCACGGCGAAGCTTTCGACCAGCTTCGGAAATACCGGAATGATGATGCCGAGCGCCATCATGTCGAGCGCGACGGTTACAAGAATAAACGAGACGGCTGCGCGCGAGGGTTCGGGCGGCGCGAGCGGTTTCGTTGTCATTGCCGGAAATACTCCAATGAATAGGCGCATGCGGGCAAATGCACATGACCTCTAAGCGGCGGCAATAGTCCAAAGTCTTTGGCGGCTGCAAGGTGGGCGTGCGGGACCAGCGGAGCGCCGTTCTTGATCGTTGTGTGACGGTCCTACCCGCTTGGGCTGTGACTATACCGCGCTGCACAAATCGCATTCCGGAAATGCATAGCTATGTATTTCAATAGCTGAGTCATGGGGTTATCTATACTCCCAGAACGTAGGCGTCACGCCCGGACATTTCTGCGAGGGTTTGAACGCTACGATATGGATAGGAGGCCCCATCCATGACGTCCGTAAATACGAAGACCCTGACAGTCCTTGCTTTGGCAGGTCTTGCAGTCTGGCACGGCGCAATGCCCGTGCGTTCTGGAGACGAGGAGATCGGCGCGAAAGTGTTGGCCGAACGCGCCGGTGCAACATTCAATGTCGGTTCCAAGAAGGCCGTGGCGTACTATCAGGCCAATAAGGGTGCTTGCAATGTGACTGTGCTGGTATCCGAGACGTACAGCGAGCAATTGCCTTATAGCTTCGCCACGGTGCGTTTTAGCGCCAATGTGGATTCGGGAACAAAGGCTCAACTCGATGCGTCAGATGGTGCTGCGTTGGCTCTGACGTGCACTGCAGGCGCCAAGTCCTTGTTGGTCGCGCCCATCGATCGCGTGGCTTACCAAGCCCAGCCGCGCGCGACGAACTGATCGGCCACTGGCTCAGGTTTATTCATTGTGAGTGGGGGCGCCTGAGGGGCCCCCCATTTTGCGATTTGTCACCAAAGTAAGTGACTGAGTGGTGCGAATCTCTGGTGCCCAGTCTACCAATGCTGCGACGCAGCAAAAACACTAAACTAGGTACCCTTCACGCCCAAATGCGAGGGCGCTACAAGTCGGGAGGCAGCGGCAAGTTGCCTCCCATTTTTGTCGTTAAATGTCTATAAAACATAACATTTCTCGGTCAACCAATGGGTTGGGTATATGGCTCCAGATTGCCACTCCCAATTTGCATGGCTACCTTGCAGCAGGACACCTTCCCTTAACCGGGGCGGTGTAATATCTACACTGTAGAAATGTACGCATTGAGGGGACGGACCTCTTCCACTGCAGGCGAGGCAACTTGGCCGGCGGTGGCACCAACCGGACGAGACGACAACAAACCAAGGTGATTATCATGAAAGCGATCGTGTTCGCTCTGTTGCAGACTTTGTCGGGGCCGACTGCGCCTCATTCCAACAAGCGGCGCGGCGGCGCCCGCTGAGCGGAGCGTTTGACTGCAACGAATTAGGGACCCTCGCGGGTCCCTTTTTTGTTGGGCGGCCCAAGTTGCGCTTTTCAATGCCGGTGCACTTCTACCGCCTGTGATCCACGCGTGCGCCATAATGAGTAGGCGATCCCTCCGGCGATCAAGCCAATGGTTACGCCGAGCGAGATGCTGGCGGGGAATTTTTCCCAACCCATGGCGCCTGCCGCAAACACCTTCGAACCGATAAAGATTAGCACGAGGGCGAGTGCCTGTTTCAGATAGACAAACCTGTCAATCACGGCGGCGAGAGCGAAGTACATCGCTCTGAGGCCCAAAATCGCGAAGATGTTGGATGTGTAGACGATATAGGGATCGGTGGTGATGGCGAAGATAGCCGGAATGCTGTCGACGGCAAAGATCAGATCCACCACCTCGACGAGAACAAGTGCGACGAATAACGGCGTCGCGTGGCGTATCATTTTTCCGCTCTCGCTGTCCCGCTTCGTGACAAAGAAGCGCTCCTCATGCAGGTCGGGAGTAATGCGCATGGTCTTGCGCATCAATTTGAAGACAGGGTTGTTGGCAACGTCCGGCGGCTTGTCGCCCATCACCAGCATCTTGATGCCTGTCGCGATCAAGAACGCCGCAAAGACGTAAAGCAGCCAGCTATACTGCGCGACAAGCGTGGCACCCGCACCGATCATAATCGCGCGCAGCACAATGACACCGAGAATGCCCCAGAACAAGACACGGTGCTGATACGCTCGAGGAATGGCGAAGTACGTGAAGATCAGCGAGATGACGAAGACGTTGTCCAACGCGAGCGTCTTCTCGACGAGATAACCGGTGAGATATTCCTCTCCTGCTTGAGTGCCAAGTTCGGTCCAAACCCAGGCGCCGAAAGCGAGTGCGATGGCGATGTAAAACGCGCTCATCAACAAGCTTTCGCGCACCGAGATTTCGCGCGAAGAGCGATGAAAGAGACCGAGATCGAGAACGAGTAAGACGAGAACGATACTCAAGAATGTCGCCCACATCCAAATGGGCTTGCCCATGACGGGCTCGAAGATCAATTCCAAAAGGCGTTCTCCTCGCGCGTTGACGACGCGGCACCTGGCCGCGGTCGCGTTCTAGCGGTTGTTGCTGTCTCAATCCGGTTTTGGCCTGGTCCAGACTCAGGGAACGCTGGGCGGCGGCCCGTAGCGCAGGCCTTGGCGCACGAATCCGGGAACGAAGCGGGGACATGACGCGCGCCGGATCGCGCTCAATTCCACAAAAGCGCGAATGCGGTCATCGATGTGCAGTTGCAAACGTTTCAAGCGCATGAGGCGCAGCAGGCTCGGGTGCGGATGATTGCGTTCGAGGTCGATCGCGCGGCGGATCGCGGCATAGCGGGCGAGAAGGCCTTGGAAACGTCGGGACATGGTATCCTCCAGTCGAATGTTGGAGGTATGCCCTGGGTGTGCATGTCGGCACGAGCATCGGGCATACCCGATGCGGTCCGACATCACGGCGCCGGTATGGCGCTGTCAGAGGGGCCCGGCCCCGCAATCGTCCGATATTTAAGAGCTGCTCGCAGAGTGGCAAGGGCATCGGCGCGATAACGGCTTCACGTTTTTCTCACATAAGTGTCAGGAGGTGGTGAATGTAGTATCGGCTAGTCCAAAGCTCCCAGAATGCACCGACCTGTCTGGGCATAGAAAGCTTATGCAGGTCTTTTTAGCGGGGCACACGCGAAACCCGCAACACCCCAATACTACATTTTCATATTGGAGCGCTGACTAGCAGAATTCTTTTTCGTATCTGTCTTCTTCGCGTTGACTGCACTTTAGTAGGAGCGCACGTTGACCTCCGTCCCGCGGTGACAATGAAGGCCGAAAGAAAACGGTCAGTCAGTTGACGGTGACGGATGGAGGAATAGCATGATGATATTGAATTTTAAGGGTGGCATCGCTTCTGCGATGGCGCTCGGCATTGTGGGAATTTTATCGGCGGCGGCCCTGGCCGGAGAAGAAGTCAAACAGGCGCCTGCAACAAAAGGCACAGCTGCTCCTGCTGCTGCAGTTTCGCAAGATATGTTGAATGCCGCCGCTGGCGACGCCAACAACTTCCTGCACACCAACGGCAACTACGATCAGACCCGCTATCATCCGGCCAAACAGATTAACACCGGAAACGTTGGGAAAATTCGTGTTGCCTGGATTTTCCAGACGGAAGTCAAAAAGTCGATGGAAACGACACCGATCGTCGTCAATGGCGTCATGTATGCCACGACGTCGTTCAGCCACGTCTATGCGCTGAATGCCAAGACGGGCGAAATGTACTGGCACTACAAGCACAAGATGGGTGCCGTCACGACCTATTGCTGCGGCCCGAACAACCGCGGCGTTGCTGTCGCGGACGACAAGGTGTTCCTTGCAACGCTTGACGCTAAAGTCGTCGCGCTTGACGCGAAGTCGGGTAGCGTTCTGTGGGAGACCCAGGTCGGAGAACCTGAGAAGGGTTATTCGGAAACGATGGCGCCGACCGTCGTCAACGGCAAAGTGCTGATCGGCACAAACGGCGGCGAATACGGTATCCGTGGTTTCGTAAAGGCGCTCGATGCCAAGACTGGCAAACAGCTCTGGTCGTTCGACACCATTCCTGAAAACTCTTCAGGCGTTTGGGCCAAGAACGACGCGACGGGCCGCGATATGCATCGCGACATAGAGGCTGAAAAAGCCGCTTATGCCAAACTCGGCGACCCATACAAGACATTGGGCGGCGGCGTCTGGCAGAACCCGGCGGTTGATCTCAAGGCCAACCGGATTTTCTTCGTGGTCGGCAACCCTTCGCCTGACCTCGACGGCTCGATCCGTCCCGGCGACAACCTCTACACAGACTCGCTCGTTGCACTTGATCTGGAGACCGGAAAATACGCCTGCCACTATCAGTACATCGCCCATGACGTCTGGGATCTCGACGCGGTCAGTCCGCCAATTCTCGTGACCGCCAAGGATAAAGACGGGAAAGACGTTCCGGCCGTTATTCATGGCGGCAAGACCGGCCACGTTTACGTCCATAACCGCAGTGACTGCAGCCTCATCCGTTTCTCGGACGCGATGGTGCCGCAGGAGAATATGTGGGTGCTGCCGACGAAAGAAGGCAAGCGCATGCTGCCGGGTGCCAACGGCGGCGTTGAGTGGTCGCCGATGACCGTTAACCCGGACCTCGGCTTCACCTACGCGATCAACCTGCACCAGCCTATGACGTACCACGTCGAGAGTTCGCCTTATCCGGATGGCAAATTGTGGCTCGGCGGCGCGTTTAAGGTTATCCCGGGTGAAGAGCAGTCGGGTAACGTGACGGCCGTCAACTACAACACCGGCAAGATCGCCTGGCAGGTAAAAACCCCGCAGCCGATGATCGGCGGTATCATGGCAACGGCTGGCGGTCTCGTCTTCACGGGCGAAGCAAACGGCTGGTTCCGCGCTTATGACGCCAAAGACGGCAAAGTGCTCTGGGGCTTCCAAGCTGGCGCCGGCGTTAATGCGCCGCCATCCTCCTACACGGCTGATGGCAAGCAATACATTGTCGTCGCGGCAGGCGGCAACGCTCAGATCGACAGCAAGCGTGGCAACAACATCATCGCGTTCACGACCGATTGATCGTGAACCGACGACGATGCTAGTGTGACAACAAGTGAGGACGGGACCTGCGGCGGTTCCGTCCTTATTCGTGACGGCAATTGGAAATTTAAAATAGGTCATATCAATGCAGCTGCTGCGCCCTCAGACGTCACTCACTGGCTTGCTGTTGGACCTTCTTTTGGCCATGTGCCTCGTGTCCGCCTCCAGTTTGAATGCGCAGGCGGATGACGCCATCGCGGAGAAAGCCGCCGTATGTGCCACCTGTCACGGGGAAAACGGCACGCCAATCGACAAGGTGACGCCAAACATTTGGGGACAGCGCGAAGGCTACCTCTATTTGCAGCTGCGCGACTTCAAAAGCGGCGCGCGCAAGCATGAACTCATGAACGCCGTTGTCGCGGATTTGGAGAAGGCGGACCTCCAGGCGCTGGCCGCGTATTTCACAGCCAAGCCCTGGCCCGATCTCCAACAGCCAACTGCGCCGAAGGACGTTACGGAGAAAGCGCTCGCGGCGAACACGTCCGTCGCCTGCACGGGATGCCATCTTGCAGAATGGCAAGGCGATGGCACAATCCCGCGCTTATCCGGCCAGTATCGCGAATATCTGGACCAGACGACGAAAGCCTTCCGCGACCGTTCTCGGGGCAACAATCCCGGCATGTCGGACCTGATGAACGCCACGCCTGCCGATGACCTCGTGGCGCTGTCGCACTATTTGTCCGGGCTGGTGATCCAAGCTGGGCAGTAGGGAGTTAGCGTCCCGTCAGTGCCGTGCGCAGTGCGTCGTCTGCCGCAAGATCGGCCGCCGTTTTGCCGGACTTGTCCTTCAGTGACACGTCCGCGCCCGCCTTAAGGAAAACCTCAACCGCGGTCGTGCGCCCGAGCACAGCAGCAGTCATCAGGGCAGTGCGCCCGCGGTCGTCGACGTCGTTGATGCGCACTCCTCGTAAGAGCAAAAGCTCTATCGTTTCTTTAACGTCTGCCGCGCCCGCTTCATCCGAATGTCCTGCCGCCCACATCAGCACAGTCAGATTGTTGCCGAGCCGCGCATTGATGTCGATGCCGTGATCCAGCAGTTGCTTGACGACCGGCGCAAAGGCGCGTCCCGCGGCATAGATGATGGCCGTTTTTCCTGTTGCGTCGAGAGACTTTGGGTCTGCGCCCTTGGCAAGGAGCAGGGCGACGAGGTCCGTATTGCCGGTGTAAGCGGCCGCCGAAAGGGGAGCGAGCCCGCTGCGTCCGGGGATGTTGGGGTCGGCGCCGGCGGCGAGCAGCACGTCAGCGGCGGCCCGGCGCTCGTCTTCGGCCGCGAGAAAGAGCGCGGTTGACGCTTCGAGATTGCGGGCGTTGAGGGGGGCTTTGAACTCTAAGAGCAGCTTCACGATCTCCACATGGCCGTGCCTTGCCGCCATTGCGAGCGGCATGTTGCCAAGGCGGTCGCGCGCATCAACGGACGCGCCGTCTGTCAGAAGTTGTTTGGCCAGCGAGATGCAATCCTGCTTTGACGCGGAAAACAACAGCGAATTGCGTTCAGCAGAACTGGCGGCAGACTTGATCTGCAAATAACGTTGCTCAAGCGCTTGGCATGCGCGCACATCGACGGCGTAGGCCGCAGGCGTGAGGGCCCAGGACCAGCAGCGGCAACGGTAAGGAGGAGGCGATGACGAAGGGCGAGGTGGGTCATGAGCGCACTATACGTCATTCCAGAACGGCGAAAAGTGGCCTCGCGAATGGGAGGGCAACGGCGCGGCGGCGTTAAACTTATGCCGCTTCCAACACGCTCAAAGCAGCGCGCTCTCGAACACGCGCCGTCCGTCGGTGCCGCCGAGCGCCGCCTCATAGAGCCGTTCGGGGTGGGGCATCATGCCAAGTACGCGGCCATTCTCGCTCGTGATGCCGGCGATGTTGCGCTGGGCGCCGTTCGGGCAGGTCTCAGGCGAAACCTTGCCGCTTTCATCGCAATAGCGGAACGCCACGCGGCCTTCGCCTTCAAGCTTATCGAGCGTCGCTTTGTCCGCGAAGTAGTTGCCTTCGCCGTGCGCGATCGGAACCTTGATGACTTCGCCCTTGCGGTAGCACTTGGTGAAGAACGATTGATCGTTCTCGACTTTCAGAAACACGTCGCGGCAAATGAAGTGCAGCGAGGCGTTGCGCATCAGCGCGCCGGGAAGAGCCCGCTCTCGCACAGGATCTGGAAGCCGTTGCAAATGCCGATGACGGGCGTTCCCGCTTTGGCTTTCGCGATCACGTCTTTCATGATGGGCGAATGGGCTGCCATGGCGCCGCATCGCAAATAGTCGCCGTAGGAGAACCCGCCCGGCAGCACGATCATGTCGGAGGAGGGGACAGACGCGTCTCCATGCCAGACCATCTTGGGCGCGAAACCTGTCACGCGCGTCAATCGCGGTTTTGACGTCGCGGTCGCAGTTGGAGCCGGGGAAGACGATGACGGAAGCGCGGAGCATGGGATGATCTCAGGCTGCAGGTTTAAATCGTGGAATGCGCGAAATGTCGATGGCGCGGCGGGCGTGCCAGAGATCATAGGTTTCCTGCATGCGAAGCCATGCCGGTGCGGTCCGGCCGAATGCGGCTTCAAGACGGATCGCAAGTTCTGGGCTAAGGCTCGTGCGCTCGTTCACGAGATCGGACAAATGCTTTTGGGTAACACCAAGGGCTTTGGCGACTTCGCTCATCGGCTTGTTAACTGCCGGGAGTACAATCTCCCGCAAAATTTCGCCGGGATGACACGGACGAAGATCGGCATGGGGTTTACTGCGCTTGGTGGCTGCTCTTGCCATCAGTGATAGTCCTCATAATCGACGTCGAGTGCGTCATCTTCAATCCACGCAAATGTAATACGCCAATTTGCTCTGACCGTCACCGCGTATCGCCCGCGCATTTGACCCTGAAGTGCATGAAAATGAAGGCCGGGTACATTCATGTCTTCGGGAGCCGTGGCATCGTCAAGTAAACGCAATATGCGAACAATACGTTCGACGTCGTCCGGCGGCAATTTCTTGGGATCGGCCCGTTCCCAAAATCGCTTTAATGCGCGACTTCGAAACGACCGGATCATGAGAACTCACCCGATCTCGTAGCTGTAATTCTCGATCACGGTGTTGGCCAGCAGGTCCTTGCACATCTGCTCGACGATGACCTTGGCCTTGGCCGGGTCCTTTTCGGCCAAATCGACCTCGATGTACTTGCCCTGGCGCACATCGCCAACGCCCGAAATGCCGAGGCCCTTGACCGCGCCTTCGATGGCTTTGCCCTGGGGGTCCAGGACGCCGTTTTTGAGAGTGATTTTGATGCGGGCTTTCATGGGTGTCTCGGCAGCGGGCAACCGGCAACAGGCAGCCGTATTGCATGTTACGGTTTCCGGCTGCCTGTTGCCGGCTGCCTCACTTCAATTCGGCTTACCGTTCAAGGGCGGCGTTGGCTGATCCTCGAGCGTCGGCTTTTTGACGACGAGGCCGAGACTGGCGGATTCGAGGCGACCAGTACAGGGCCTGAGCCACGCGGACGCGGCGTCTCGGTCAACACGCCCAAGCGCTTGGCGACTTCCTGATAAGCTTCCAGCATGCCGCCAAGATCGCGGCGGAAGCGGTCCTTGTCGAGCTTGTCGCCCGTCTGGATGTCCCACAGGCGGCAGCAATCCGGGCTGATCTCGTCGGCCAGGATGATGCGCATGGTGTCATTCTCGTAGTGGCGGCCGAACTCGATCTTGAAGTCGACCAGGCGAATGCCGATGCCGAGGAACAGCCCGACCATGAAATCGTTAATGCGCAGCGCGAGCTGCATGATTTCGTCGATTTCCTGGGGCGTCGCCCAGCCGAACGCCGTGATGTGCTCTTCCGAGACCATCGGGTCGTTCAGCTCGTCCTTCTTGTAGTAGAACTCGATGATCGAGCGCGGCAGCTGCGCGCCTTCCTCAAGGCCCAGACGGGTCGAGAGCGAGCCGGCCGCGACGTTGCGGATGACGACTTCGAGCGGAATGATCTCGACTTCGCGGATCAACTGCTCGCGCATGTTGATGCGCTTCATGAAGTGCGTCGGCACGCCGATCTCGTTCAGCTTCGTGAAGATGAACTCGGAAATGCGATTGTTGAGCACGCCCTTGCCTTCGATGAGCGCGTGCTTCTTCGCGTTGAACGCGGTGGCGTCGTCCTTGAAATGCTGGATGAGGGTTCCGGGTTCGGGACCTTCATAAAGCACCTTGGCCTTGCCTTCGTAGATGCGGCGACGCTTGGTCATTCCGGGTCCTCTGAGGATCAACGTTGTACTCTCACTTCTTACTCGGGATATGATATAGACCGTGACGCGCCGTAGACACTGACCCTTTGATTTTCCAACGTGTTTTTTGCATGTTGGGAGCGGGGCAGCGTTCGCGGCGCAGCGAATATTTGTGCCCTTGAGTCTAGCGGAACACCCCCCGGGAAACAATGTAGACCATGAGCCGCAGCAGCGAATTGGTAAGCGCCAAGCCAAGCCGTTGATTTGGCTCTCAGAGCGGGGTATCGCTCAGGTTAACGGACACGAATTTGACCTTCGAGGCCCCCCTGCAACTCGCTCTGAACGGGCGTCAATTGCGGATACATCTCAGGGTTGCAGACTTCAGGGAGATGCAAAACATGACGACGTTTGATGATCGCGAGAAGGGCTACGAGAAAAAATTCGCCCATGACGCGGATTTGAAATTCAAGGCCGAGAGCCGCCGCAACAAGGCGCTGGCCGAGTGGGCAGGCGGCCTGATGGGTCTCATTGGTCCGGGGCTCGAAGACTACATCAAGGCCGTGCGCAAATCCGACCTCGCTGAAAAGGGCGACGATGATGTGTTCGGCAAGGTCAAAGCCGATCTCGCCGCCAAGGGTCTGAACATCGCCGACGCCGACATCCGCAAGGTCATGGGCGAAGCACTAGCGAAGGCAGTTACGGATATTGAAGGCGGGAAGTAGGGTGTTTTCGGCACACCGGTGTCTGACCCATCACGCCGGAGGCGTGCCGCCGGCACGACAGGTCTGACACCGATTTCTACGCTGTTCGTCACCCACTTTCGGCGAAGAACCCGATAACCAGCGACCGGTAATTGGAGGCCGTCACATGACAGTGTACCAACTCAGCCAGATGATCGGTAGCTTCATTGCGCCGATTTTTCTGATCGGCGCGGTGATCTACCTGATGCGCGGTCGTGACCTCGCCTTCGCCGATACTATTCGCCATCCGCTCGTGATCGCGCTTATCTTACTGACGATCGCAGCCAACGCTTTTCCAGCGCCAAAGCCAGCGCCGCTGCAGTCAACGCCGCCTGCGGCATCGACGCCGCCCGCGTCACCCTAGCGATGCCGCAACGCCAGCCCGAAGGGCTGGGCCTTGGGTCTCATGCCAGCAATGAAATTGCCCGCCCATCCAGGCCGGTTACTGAACCAGCCGCGTAGGGCGCATAAGGCCCGGGAACTGCACTAAGCCGGGCCGTCATGCGCCGTCTTGCAGCAAGCACTGCAGCCAGATCATGGTGCATGACGCCGAGGCCTGCTGCCACCGAGCGAAACAAAATGAAATGTGCAAAGGCCTCGTCTTATGCACCCTACAGTTCGCGTTTTTATTGCGGGCTACACGGGGCTGGCCAAGGCCGTCACGGATATTGAAGGCGGGAAGTAAAGTGCGAAGGTGTCTGACCCTCCGGGACTGACACCTGTCACCGTGAGCATTTCCCAAGCTCTGAACAAGCGGCCGTCGTTCACTCCAATGATCACCTCATGACGTCGCGTGTATTGGTAGATCTGAGACAGCCTACGGCCTTCAGCCTTCAAAAACGTCACGTGAGAGACCGCTCTGCCTTATGATTGATGCGAGGGTGCCCGGCCGGATTTCAGCATGAGTCGGCACAATCACGGTTCTTGTCCCGCTCTCAGTGGTGCGCTGCATGACAATATGGCTTCCGCGCTGACGCACTTGGATAAATCCGTGTGTAGCAAGGATTGCGCAGATTTGGCGCCCGGAGCGTACGGGCAGCTTAGCCAACGTGGACCTCAACTTTGGTCACGTAGAATTCATTATTCAACCGTTCGCGGACTTCATTTTCCGGCGCCGCCTCAAAGAAGAGTTCAATCGCCTCAGTTAGATTAGCCCGTGCCTCAGCCACCGTCGCACCCTGGCTCGCAATATCGAGATCGGGGCAATGGGCAACGTACAGATTGCCGTCACGCTCGATGATTGCAGTAAATTGGCGGGTCATGCATCCAGCTCCAAAATAGACGGATTTAATTGTACCACGCGACGTCTGTTGCCCCAACCCCTTGCTTCTAGGACCATTCTAATCTGAGCCCACCACTCAGGTTTTTCATTGACGCCAGCGGGCCGTTGCGCTTTGACGGCGGGGCTGCGCTTGGCGCGCGGCGATTGTCGGGGCCTTGAACCCCTTCTAATGGAGACACACACCATGCGCCTTCGACGCGCCTTGCCGTTTATTGCGGCTCTTGCACTTTCCCTCACCGTTTCCGCGCCCGCTTTTGCGACTTCTCCTGGAGAACACGGCGAAGGTAAAACGGCCCACTTCGAAGTGCCGCTGCCTGAAACCAAGGATGCGGCCGTTAAACTTCTTAAAGACAGCATGGGAACAATCGAGACGGCTCTGGCAAAGGCCGACTTCAACGCCATTCACGAAGCGACCTACAGCGTTGAAAGTGCCATTGCCCGTTTAGCCAAGGAGCCGGGCTATGATGGTTTGACGACAACTGTCGCCCCGCGCGTGGAGATCGTGCATCTCGCGTCCGAGCAGGGCGACGCCGAGACTTTGAAAGCGGCGGTTCCGATCCTCGCGAAGGCTGTGAATGAGCAGCTCGCGGCGTTGATGAAGTAAGCGGCGCCACCAACAAAAAACGCCGGCTCGAGAAATTCGATCCGGCGTCTCGCACCATGGAGCGGCACTATAGCCAATATACCCCAAACCAGTGTCACGCTCCCATTCAATCGGCGCTATGATTAAGGGTTTGGAGGCCGGGTTGAAACCTATCGGCGTTAACTGAGATTGCTCAACCCAACCCTCTCAAAAATTGCCCGAACTGCAACACACCTTCGGGCCATGGCCCATGTCCGGAGGCGACGTTGATATGCCCGCTCTCGCCGGCGTCAGTGAGCTTTGCGCCCCACTTTTCAGCCAGCACTTCCGCGCGCGCGTAGCTGCAATAGAGATCGTTGTTGCCGACGATAAGCTGCGCTGGGAACGGAAGCTTGTTCGATGGCATTGCCGCAAACCCGCCGTAACCTTTCTTCGGTGGCCAACGCTCGCCGCCAGTATCTGGCCAAAAGTGTGCAAACTCGACGTCGGCAGGCGCGACGAGAAACGCACCGATGACACCGGCGGGCTTCAATTTTTCGGCCGCATAGACGACGGCTGGAACGCCGAGCGAATGCGCGACGACCACAATGGGCTGCGTTGCGCCCTTCGCGAACTTGGCAATCGTGTCGCCCCAGACCTCAACGTCAGGGTTGTTCCAGTCGGACTGGATGACGCGGCGCGCGCTTCTGAGGCTCTTTTCCCAGCGGGTCTGCCAATGGTCGGGGCCGCTGTCCTGCCAGCCCGGCACAATCAGGATATCAACGTCTGCTGTTTTCATGGAGCGGTTGAATAGCCGAGGTGCTGGGCTAAGGGAAGATGGCACGCGAGGGATGTGGCAAACACTGCAAACGCTCAAACAAAAAAGCGGACGCATCGCCGGCGTCCGCTCAATTCTCGAATGTGAAGTTCTGATATTAAGCCTTGCGGGCTTTGCGCGCGGCGAAGCGGGCGTCGCGGGCGGCCTTGCGCTCGGCTTCGAGAACGACTTGTTCTTCGGCTTCGCGGATCTGACGTTCGGCCTTGTCGATTTTATCCTGCTCAGCACGGGCAATGCGCTCTAACTCGGCACGCTCGTCTTCAAGTCGCTTCAGTGTCGCCTTCTCTGCAACGCGGGCTTCGCGTGCGGCAGCGAGTTCCTGGCGTACTGCCAAGCGGGCAGCTAGCTCGGCGTCGTTCGCCGGTGTCTTGGCGCGGAATTTTTCAAGAGCAGCTTGGCGGGCATCGTTTGCAGCGCTGCGGCGGTCGGCGAAAGTTTGGGGCTTAAATCCGTTCATAGGTCTCCAGGGGCATGATCAGAAGGGGAAGATGATTGCCAAAAATAAAACGGGCGCAGGCTTGTGGCCCACGCCCGTTCAAGAGGCGCTAATTAAGCAGCCTGAATGTTGCCGACAGCGATCTTGCCTGTGCGGCGGTCTTCCTGCGTGTCGAACTGGACCTTCTGGCCCTCGACAAGGTTACGCATGCCAGCGCGCTCAAGAGCGGTTGCGTGGACGAATACGTCCTTGCCGCCGTTGTCAGGCTGAATAAAGCCGAAGCCTTTTTGATCGTTGTAGAATTTAACAGTACCGGTATCCATGATATTCCTCAGAAGATATAAGTCATAAGTGACACGGCCTGACACATGCCAGACAGCGTTTTTCGTTTGTCGATGTTTGGGAGGGGTTGTCGCGTTGCCAGCGCGGGCATCTTGATCAGATTGATCAGAGAGCGGGCAATGGCGAAGCGGCCAGGTCGTCCGGCCAAAAGTCGATTGGGTCTCTATATAGTGTTTAGGACTTGATAACAAGCATTAGTTGTGCACGGCGAAAACGCCGCGGGACGAAGAAGCAAGCGCAGACAATGCGTAGATAAGTGCGGCGGCTGTCAGTGCCATCAGAACACCGGCAAAAATCACATCGGACAAGAAGTGCCCGCCTTGCGCCATTCGAATGAGGCCGGCTGTGGCGCCTGCAACAACCCCGGCCGTGATAAACTGACCTGCGCTGCGGCGGTACAGAAATGCACCGGCAAAAAACAACATGAACATGGACGACGCTTCGCCCGAAACAAACGAGCAATTTCGCTCGCATTCCCGCGCGGGCTGCAAGGCAGGTGTAAACAATTTCGTGCCGCCGAATTCTACGATTTGGCTAGGCCTTGCACGCCCCCAATTGTTTTTGAAAGTGAGATTGCTCACAACGCCTGGGCCGATGGCGAGACACGCCAGCAGAAACACCCACTTCATGAACGGGATGCCGAGCCAGTCGCGGTTTTTGTCTCTCGTGATGACGATACCAGCAAGGGTCAGCAGACAAGCGCTGACGAACAGGGCGATGAGAAGATTGCGCGCCCATTCGACGGCCTCGTTGTTCTTGCCGATGAACGCGGCATTGGCGTCAAAGAAGAGGCGAGCCGCGGCGATGTCGATGTGCGGGAAAACGGTTACAGCGAGTCCGGCGAATGCCGCCACCGCAAGAGCCGCCGATGTCAGGTGCCGCGCAATTTCACTATCTTCATAGTCAGCCACCGAATGTGCGGTGTGCCCAGCAATTTGTTCCATGTGTGCCCACCCATCTCGGATTCCACTCCCGTGCCGGGCAGCTTCTGGGGGCGATGTAACGCGACGACGTCAGAGCGATGACACTATTGTGAATTGCGTGCGCAACAACTCGAAAGAGACACTCCCTCTCCTTTGAGTGGCGGCATCCGAATCGTGGACGGACTTTGGCGCGCGCGATCTAGGCTGATAGTGCCGTCTCGCGTGCAGCGGTGGCACGAACAAACGCGGGCCTTGAGCGAACGCGCGCCATGTAATCTGCGACGTTGCCGGCTGGAATGTCCCACTTCGTGGCATCAGCCCAGCCGCCGCAGTGACCGAGCAATATATCGGGCACGGTGAAGGTTTCGCCCATGACAAATTGGTTCGCGCCCAGGCGTTGGGACAGCGTTTTCATCGCGCGGTCAAAATCGTATCGCGCAGCGCGCTTGGCGTCCGGCACACGATATTCTTCGGGGAGGGCAAAGCTATGCTTAGACGCTTGCCACAAACCGCTTTCCACATCGTCGGCGGCGAACATGGTGAAGCTGTCTTGGTGCGCGCGCTCTATGGTGCCGGCCGGATATGTGAACTGGTTGTGCTTGTCGGCGAGGTACTGAAGGATGGCAACGGAGTCGATGATGTAGTTCTCGCCGTCCTTGAGGACCGGTACTTTCAGCGAGGGATTGATCGCGGCGAGTGACGCGGTACGCGGCAGCGTTGGCTCCATCTCGTAGGGTTGCCCCAGTTCTTCGAGCATCCAAATAACGCGAAAGGCGCGGGTTTTTGGTGAGCCGATGACAGTGTACATGGGCGCGGGGTCCTGAAAATGGATTGTGACACTGAGCCTAGCGCATGTCCCCGTGCGTTGAGAAGGGGCGATAAAATGGGCTCCCGCGTGCGAACCGTGGCGAAATGGCCATGGTTGCCGCCAATTTTTCCCCGTTACTTGCATAGCTGTGATCTTGAAAAGTGCCGTGGCGATACGAAATCTGATAGAGAAACTGCTGAGAATCGACTGGTGCGCGTTCGCCGCATATTCGGCAGACTTGGAAGCAGACTTGGAAGGAGCGGGAACATGAGAGCTTTGCCACGGCAGGTTTTTGCGGGAGTCCTAGGACTTTGTGTCTTCGCATCTCCAGCTGCTTCGGAAACGCTCAAAGGAACATGGAGCGGCGGCGGCTACGTGCAGCCTAAAGATGGCGAGCGCGAGAAGGTGCGCTGCCGCGTCACCTACAGTCCGCAGGGCAGCTCCGTCGTTGCCGTGTCCGCAACATGTGCGTCTGCATCCATGACGATCCGGCAGAGCGGCGAGCTTTCGATGGTCAGTCCCAACCGCTACGTGGGCGACTTCTACAACAGCGAATACGATATCTCGGGCCGCATACGCGTGAACATCAGCGGCTCCTCGCAAACCGTCACGTTCTCAAGCGGGCGCGGTGGCGGCAGTCTCAGTCTCAGCAAGCGCTGAGCGGTTGGGCTGAGGTTCGTGGATGTCCGTCGCGGCCGTGCGCGCGCGGCGGGGCGGCAACTGCAGCGCAGCCCATCTCAGGAAGCGGCATTGGCTCCCGTCTGACCGGGCTCAGTGCCAGACCGGGTGGGGGAGTGTTGTGATGAAAGAAAGACCAAACAAACCAAGGTCAACACGGTCAGCCAGCTTCCGGCCATAAGATTGGTACCAATTCGTGCGCTCACGATCTCCAAGGCAACCGTGTATGCGGCGGTGATCGCGCCTACAATGAACGACCACCGTATGGCTTGAGCACGGCCAGCGCCGCTCAATGGGCGCGTTACGGCTCGAAGATGGGCAATCCAAACAATCATGACGGCGCAAAGTATGAGATAGACGGGATCTGCCCGGTCGAACGAATAGGCCGTTGTCGCTCCATCTCCCGTCAGAAAACTCCAAACGGGCGCCGTCATCGCGAGCGTGGAAGCGATGGCAAGTCCAAGCAACGGCGGCATTATGATGTCGCGCGGCCCAATCTTAAAAATGGCCAACTTGGAATTGGCCGGCGTGATCCGCAACCTGTAAAGCGCCACGATCGACAAGACGGCGGCGGCGATCACGATGATGAGTGATAGCAAGTCAGCCGTGCTGATCTGGCCGATGGAATGATTGTCCGCGAGTTGTTTCACGATTGCTGGAAATGCCCAGACTTCTCCCGCCACGAGCATGACCCAGAATCCGCTGCCGATGCCATGCCGCGTGATGATTTCGGCGAGCCAATACGTGAACGCCACGCCCGCAACAAGCGTGATCATATAGCTCAAGCGAAACATGGTGCCGTGCTCTTCGACCAACGGAATTCCGTTGGACCCGAGATCCTCTAGCGCAGTTGTAATGCCGTAAGCCTGAAACGCGGCGAGGAATAGTCCTAATATCAGTACGGCCCGATTGAATTTATGAGTGCGGCCCGGATTGTCTTCGAGTTCCGTACAATGGCGGGGCGGCCAGCTTCAAAAATTCGGCTGCGATGAGTACTGACAGGATGGGGCTGAGACCCAGGGCCACAATCGACAATTGCGATACTGCGATGGTGGCGCTGTCGCCGGTTGTTGACACCAAGCGGCTAATCGCTTCCGGCGACAAACCCGGCGCTGGCACATACGTGAGCAGTGTCGAGATCGCAGCACCGCCGCCGTCACAGCGACGCGCTGAAGCGCGCCCGGCTTGAAAGCGATGGGCGAGGATATTTCATCGGCCGCCGCTGCTTGGATCGTGGCGTCGGGCTCGCTGACCATTGAAGGGATCCTCTTTGAGACCGCGTTCGAAGAGCTTTTGAAAAACCGGTCAAGGGGTGACACTAACCTGCGGAGCTGCGCTTGTCGCGGGGCGCGCCATAGGGCGCTTGGGGGTCTTCGGAAAAGCCGGTCATGGGGGGAAGATAGCAGCGGAGAGGGGGACATGTCATTTGGAAGTTGAAGTGCGCATCTCTCTCCACCTGCTTTCCCGGGCGACAAAAATGGCGCCGCCGTTTTTCGCAGACCCGGGATCGCGTCCAACGAAGCTGCGGAGAAAGCCGCCGCAGTGTTCGTGTTTAACTTTGTTGGACGCGGCCCCGGCTCTGCGCATCGCACTCCGCACGATGCTCCGGCCGGGGATGCAAGCGGATGGAAGTGCGCTCAATCTCACACGCCATGATGCCGGGGCAGGCTACTTCCCGCGCGCGGATTGCGCGGCCCCGCGAGGGGACTTCCAAGTGGTCGCGCGGGAATGACGTGATCAAATAGTCTTGACCGCGTCCAATGCGGCAGTGCTATGTTTCACACATGCTCAGGGCCTACGATTTATGTCGTCTTGCCACTCTGGCAACCGTCTTGCTGGCTCCCTGTGCCGCGCGCGCGTTCGACTGTGTCGACACAAAGTGCAATCAAATCAAGTCGTGCGACGAGGCCCACCACAAATCGAATTGACGTATGTAACTTAACATGTTACAGTCGCGTCATGATCGAGAGCTTCCGGCACAAAGGTCTGAAGCGCCTCGTTGAAGATGACGACCCGAAGCTGTTGCCGCCGGAAATGGTGGAGCGCATCCGGGATATTCTGACCCTTCTCTCGGCTGCGGATAAGCCTGAAGATTTAAATCGTCCGAGTTTGAGGCTGCATGCGTTGAAGGGCAAACTCAAAGGCTACTGGGCAGTTACGGTCAGGGCCAACTGGCGCATTGTTTTCCGCTTCGAGGAGGGAAACGCGCACGATGTCGATTTCCTCGACTATCACTGAAATGAGGGTCTTATGCCGCCGATGAAATCACCCGCCCATCCTGGCCGCCTGTTGAAGGACGACATCGAGGCCCTGGGGCTAACGGTGGCGGAAGCAGCTGGCAGTCTCGGCGTCACGCGCCAGCAGCTCTATCGGGTTTTGAATGGCACTTCGGCCGTTAGCCCGGAGATGGCATTCCGGCTCGAAAAGGCGATCGGCACGAGTGCCGATACCTGGCTTCGGATGCAGATGGCTTTCGATTTGGCTGTAGTGCGAAGACGGGCGGCGAAGATTTCTGTCAAAAGGCTGGTTTCGAAGGTGGCGTGAGCACTCTGTACACGCTCCCCCTACCCAAACACCCTCTTGAAATATCGTCTCCACGTGCTTGGTGTGATAGCCGAGGTCGAACATCTTTTCGAGGTCGCGCGGCGGGAACGAGCGCGACGACATCCTTGTCGGCTTTGAGTTCCTTCAGAAAAGTCCGCGCCGTGCTCCCAGGTCTTCATGGCGTTGCGCTGAACCATCGCATAGGAATCTTCGCGCGACGCGCCCGCCTGCGTCAAAGCCAAAAGCACGCGCTGCGAATTGTGCAAGCCGCCGAGCTTGTCCAAGTTCTTCTTCATATTCGCCGGATAGACGACGAGTTTCTCGATCACGCCCGCCAACCGATTCAAAGCGAAGTCCAGCGTCACCGTCGCGTCGGGACCGATCATGCGCTCGACGCTTGAGTGCGAAATATCGCGCTCGTGCCACAGCGCCACGTTCTCCATGGCCGGCAACGCATAGGCGCGCACCATGCGGGCGAGACCGGTGATGTTTTCCGTCAAAACCGGATTGCGCTTGTGCGGCATGGCACTCGAGCCCTTCTGGCCGGGCGAGAAGAATTCTTCGGCTTCCAAAACTTCCGTGCGTTGCAGGTGGCGGATCTCGATTGCGAGCCGCTCCATGCTGGACGCGACAACGCCGAGCGTCGCGAAATACATCGCGTGCCTATCGCGCGGGATCACCTGCGTCGAGACAGGCTCCGGCACGAGGCCGAGCTTTTGCGGCCACGTACTCTTCAACTCGCGGATCGATGTTGGCGAAGGTGCCGACCGCACCCGAAATCGCGCAGGTCGCAACTTCTTTCTTCGCCGCGATCATGCGCTCCTTGCAGCGCGCGAACTCGGCATAAGCATAAGCGAGCTTCAAACCAAACGTGACGGGCTCGGCGTGGATGCCGTGCGAGCGGCCGATGGTGATCGTGTTCTTGTGTTCGAAGGCGCGCGCCTTCAACGCCGCGAGCACGCGGTCGATATCGGCGATGAGGAGATCAGCCGCGCGCACGAGCTGGATATTCAAACATGTGTCGAGCACATCCGACGAGGTCATGCCTTGGTGCACGAAGCGCGCGTCCGGCCCGATGAACTCGGCCAAGTGTGTGAGGAAGGCGATGACGTCGTGTTTGGTCACGGCCTCGATGGCGTCGATCTTGGCGACGTCGAATTTGGCCCGCGACCCGTTGTCCCAGATGGTCTTGGCCGCCTCCTTTGGGATCATGCCGATCTCGGCCATTCCGGCTGCCGCGTGCGCCTCGATTTCAAACCAAATTCGGAAACGGGTTTCCGGATCCCAAATGCGGGTCATGTCGGGGCGGGAGTAGCGGGGGATCATCGATCACGTCCTTGTGTGGTTTGTGATGGGGGTAGCAGACGCGAAAGCCCGGTTCAATCAAGGCACTGCCGCAGGTGCGTAACAGGAGTTGGAAAACCTGTTTCGGCGACGCAATAATTTGTGAAGAATTGAACAGTGGATTGCCTTATCCGCGCCGATCTGCGGACACGGCCGATTGATTAATGCGCAGCTATGTTGCGGTGCGTTAAAATCTCTTCGCGGCTCCTACGGTTTCGTTCAGAAATTGTTCAGGACCACTGGGTCACACTCGCCACAGCGTAAATCATTCGTTGAAGTCGTAGGTGCATTATTCGTGATTCGGTGGCTATTGTAGGTTAGCCAACTTGAGGGATCCAACTCGCAGAGCCATGCGGATCCTTCGAAGAGCGGGAAGTGCATCAGGTACCAAATCGCAAGTGTTTGCGGGGAGAGACTGAGGTCATGCAAGAACAGATGGGCAGCGGTGAAATCGCTGAACTCGTTCAACAGATGGAACAATCGGAAGACGATCCGCGCCGCTGCTATGCCATCGTGCAGCAGCGCATCCGCGAGTACCGTCAATCGGGCCACTCTGTGCCGGACGATCTGGCCAGAATTGAAAAGACCTTGATGACGGAATGCATGGCGGCCTCGCAGGGCCGCTAAGTGGTCCTAAGCCGGGCCGCTTCAAGCTTCGGCGCGTTTCGAGCGCTATCATTTGACGTTGGTCAGTCAGCGGGGATACTGTGCTGACCGGTGCCGCGCTCGGGCCGCGACCACGCCGCTCCATCCCACTCCAAAACATCATAGGCCGGCACGTTTGCGTCACCTGCTTCATTGAAGCCGATGAGGCCGAGACACACGTGCTGTGCCAGCCTGCGCTCAAGACTTTTATCGTTTTCTGTTTGGGTCCGGCGATGCGGCGCGCTTTTGAGCGCTGGCATAGGCTTCGACGGCGGCGTGCGCGAGTGTGGCGTCGGCGTTGAGCACAGGACCAGCCACCACATCAGTTCTTGCCATGTGCGGCAGAAGTGCCATGACGCCCTTTGCTTTGGCCGCGAACGATTGGGTGAATTCTACAGTTGCAACGCTATCGGTGACGATAAAGCGGGCGTCAGACCCAGCCCCGCGCAGTGCTTGCAAAATGAAACCTGCTTCGAGTGGAAATCCTGCGTAGAAGACAGCGGCCGCGCCTTTGATCTTGGCAACGAGGCGTGCGTACTCCTTGTCGCCGCCGATGATCGTCGCAGAAATCGTTTCAACTTTGGCGGCCTTGAGCGTTTCAAGCGCTTGCTCCGCGATGGTCCGGGCGTAGAGCGTGCGGTCATGCACGACGGCGATTGTGGCACCCCTGAACGTTTCGGCGATATAGCGGGCAGCGGCTGCGCCCTGCTTACCGTCGCGGCCGGCAAGACGGAAAATGGCAGGACCAGCCCGTTTGTCAGTTAGCCCCGGATAGCGCGTCGCGGTCGCGATGAAGACGGTTTCGGACTTACCGTAGATATCAGCCGCCGCGATTGCCGCGTTGGCGCACGGATGGCCGAGCACAAGGGCAACGTTTTTCGCAACGAGCGCGCGGGCGACTCCGGCTGCTTTGGCATCGTCGCAGCCGTCGTCGATGGTTTCGATGACGAAATCGCTGCCGGCCGAAACATTGAGTGTTTCGGCGGCGCGGCGGGCACCTTGCTCGATGGCACGTGTGCGCTCGGCGTGAGGGCCAGTTTTGGACCCGGCGATGGCGATGAGTGTTTCGGCGGCAGCGGGTGATAGGCTCACGGTTGCCGTCAGCACGACGGCTCCGGTGAGCACTGCTGACAAGCCGTGCCGAAGTCGAAGTTGAGGGAGGCGGGGTTTCGATTGCATGCGTTGGTGTACGAATTCCTGTTGCTGCAGCGCTCAACTTTTATGCACGGACATCTTATGCACGGACAGGCGCGCGCCGTCTGCCAGTCCGTATCCGATGTAGTGAAGGGGATGGCGCGTGTCCAACTTGTGGCGCTCGAGAGCTAAAACCCCGCTGGCAACGCGAACAGCCTTGCTCAGTGTGAGCCTCGCGTCCTAGGGTGGGCCAACGCTGTTTTGGCTTTGAACAGGGCATGAATGCGCTACAAAAACTGGCATTCGCGCGATTCGCACGCGGCGGCGGCAATATCGGGAGACACGACATGAATGCTTTGTTCCGGAAAAAGCCGCTGACCGACATCGACGGGGAAGGGCACGGTCTCAAACGCTGCCTCAGCGCGTTCGATCTGACGTTACTCGGAATAGGCGCCATCATCGGTACCGGTATTTTCGTTTTGACGGGGCATGCGGCGGCAACGCAGGCGGGTCCCGCTGTCGTCCTCTCGTTCGTCGTGGCGGGGTTGGCCTGCGCTTTCGCGGCGCTCGCATACGCCGAACTCGCATCGATGGTTGGCGGGTGCGGTAGCGCTTACGGCTATTCCTATGCGGCATTCGGCGAAATGATCGCCTGGATCATCGGCTGGGACTTGATCCTCGAATATGGTGTTTCGGTCGCGGCCGTCGCCAACGGCTGGTCTGGCTATTTCAATAACGCACTGACGGCTATCGGTCTTGGATTGCCAGAGTACTTGACCAAAGGGCCAGCGGTGGGCGGCATCGTCAATCTGCCCGCGGTCCTCATCATCCTCGCGCTCATGTTTATGCTCATCGCCGGGGTCAAGCAGAGCGCCAAGCTGAACGCGGCGATGGTGGCCATCAAACTTTTGACCATTGCCGTCTTCGTGGCCGTTGCGGTTTTCAATGTCCATCCCGAAAACTGGACGCCATTCATGCCGTTCGGCTGGTTCGACACAACGGCGGATGGAAAGACAGTCGGCGTCCTCGCCGGAGCAAGCCTTGTGTTCTTTGCTTATGTTGGGTTCGACGCCGTCTCGACCGCCGTCGAGGAAGCGCACGACCCGCAAAACGATGTGCCGAAAGGCATCATCTGGTCGCTCGGTTTCTGCACGGTTATCTATATCGTGGTGTCGGGACTGCTGACCGGCATCGTGCCCTATACGACTTTGAACGTCTCGTCGCCCGTGGCGCATGCGCTCCTGCAGCTTGGCTACAACTGGGCGTCTGCACTTGTGGCGACAGGCGTGATCTTCGGCCTGACCACGGTGATGCTGGTGCTTTATTATGGTCTGACGCGTATCATCGTTGCGATTTCGCGCGATGGCTTATTGCCGCCGTTCTTATCGACCGTGAGCCCGACCACACATACGCCTGTCACGACAACGGTCATAAGTGGAATCGTGATGGCTCTGGCTGCGGGCTTCGTGCCGCTTGGTGCGCTTGCCGAACTCGTCAACATCGGCACGCTCGCGGCGTTCGTGCTGGTATCGGCCGGTGTTATCGTTTTGCGCAAATCACATCCCGAGTATCCGCGCCCGTACAAGATGCCGTTCGGAATAGTCCTGCCGGTTCTAGGCGTGCTTTCGTGCGGAGCGCTCATCGCCTTTCTGCCGCTGATGACGCATCTGCGTTTCATCCTGTGGCTGGCGGCCGGGATGCTGATCTATTTCGCCTATTCGGCGCGCAACAGCAAACTCGCGGTGCAAACATAAGTGCGCCGCCGCCGTTGTCACAGCACGTTGTGCGTGCCGTCGCAGAACGGTTCGTCGTCGGTTGCCTTGCAGCCGCAGATGTTGAACGTGCCCGTGCGGTCTGCTGTGAATTTCAACGGCTGAAACGATGTTGCCATATGCGATCCGTCGCAGAACGGCTGTTTCGCCGAACGGCCGCAGCGGCAGTACCAGTAGTCTTTTCCCTCTGTCAGTTCGACCTGATAAGGCCCGGTCTGGGCGACAACCGCTTCGTCTGACATCTGATCCCGTCTCCCATCGGACGCCGCATATTTTGCGGGCCACTGTTTTGCAACGGGTAGCGGTTTTGCCCAGATGCGGCAAGGGGAGGCGCGCGTTATCGCTTTAGGAAGGCGGCAATCTCGCGTTGAAGCCGCGAGTGGCCCTTTTGCAGGTGCGCCATGTGGCCAGCGTCCGGGATGATCACGTAGGACTTTTCCGGGTTTGGAAGTGCCCCATAAAACGGCGCCAGCCCAGCTGCGTCCGCGACGTCGTCGTATTGTCCGTGAATGACCAGCGTGGGTACGGTGATCTTGGTTCCATCGACCATCGGCAGCAGCGTCGTCATGTCGATGTGCGGGCCGGTTGGTGATTTATGCTCGACTGACGCGGCGGCTTTGGCAAAGGCATCGATGACGTCGGGATCGTTGGCGCTCTCGGGCGTCATGGAGGCGAAACGCTTCGTCCAAGCCGGCTTGCGGAATTTCCATGTATGGGCTTTTGCGGAATTCCTCCAAGCGCTCGCGCCGTTTGATGATGTCGGGGCTGTCTTTGTGCATTTGGGCGTAAGCGACGTAGCGGGCGATTGTTGCGGGGTGCGCGATGACGTCGAGCCCCGCGTATTGGGTGCCCCATGACCAGGCAACAAGATTGACTTTTGTGCGCGCCGCGCACGGTCAGTATGTAGGCGATGACGGCATGCAGATCTTGAGCTGCCTCTGCCGTCGTCACTCCAGCGTCTGGGATGCGTCGAGCGGCCGAAGCCGCGAATGTCCGGCGCGAACACGTCGAAGCCTTCGCCGGCCAGAAAGTCCATGAAGCTGAAGCTGGGCTTTCCCGGAACCTGGAGATCGAAGCTTTCTTGTCCCGCCGTGGCCGATCCGTGTGCGAGGACGACGATGGGCTTGCCATCGGGCGCGCCTAGCGACTTTTCCCAGATGCGCAGACGCACGCCGCCCGCTTCGACGAAGTGTTCGTTTGCAGTCATGGTTTCATCCGCAAATGCGGGTCGAAAAGCGGCGAGACACAGCGCGATGAGAAAAGTTGCCAATCGGTGGCCCATCGCCGGTCTCCGCGTTCAGATCTGCCGCAAGACTAGCCGGTGTCCGCTCAGCCTTCCAGAACTTTGCGCGCTGCTTCATCCGGCGTCATCGTGCCGGAGAGCACTGCGTCGGCGAGCGGATCGAGGCTGGCTTTGCCGCCCGCTTTGATGCGTTGGGCCACGAGGTCGGCGGCGGCGCGGGCAATGAGATAACGCGCGCGGCGGCGGCGGCGGGATTGCGCGGGTTCTGCTGAAACACGCCGCCCGATCTCGTCAAGCGTTTCAACGAGTTTCGGCACGCCGTCGCCGTTGAGCGCGCTGGTCTTCAACACCGGCACTTTGTCGGAGATGGTGGCGCGAAGCGAGAGTGCGCCGATCAATTGCTGCATGGTCTGTTCAGCGCCCGGCCGGTCGCCCTTGTTGACGACCAGCACGTCGGCGATTTCGAGCAATCCCGATTTCATCGCTTGGATATCGTCGCCAAGCCCAGGTGCCGAAATGACAACGCGAATGTCGGCAACTTCGGCAACGTCGATTTCGCTCTGACCAGTGCCAACGGTTTCCAGAAGCACGATATCGAACCCTGCCGCGTCCAGCGCGTCGATGATGCGAACGGCAGCAGGAGAGAGGCCGCCCAAATATCCGCGCGAGGCGAGTGAGCGCACGAACACGCCGTCATCATCAAGTGCTGCCGTCATGCGGATGCGATCGCCGAGGATCGCGCCGCCTGAAATTGGGCTTGAGGGATCGACGGCGATGACGCCGACCGTGCGGCCCTGCTTGCGCAGCGTCTCGATCACGGCGTTGACGAGGGTCGATTTGCCCGCGCCCGGCGGTCCTGTGAAACCGGCGACGAGGGCGTGTCCCAAATGCGGTTGCAGCGCTTGCAGCAGCGCGGGCGCGGCGGCGGACATGCGCTCGAGTTCGGTGATGATGCTTGAGGTCGCTTTGCGTTCGCCCTTGCGCATGCGCGCGATCATGTCCGCCATCTCATCCTGAGCGATGCGGGCCTTGGGCAGCAGGTTGGGGGCGGAACTCATCCAGCGGTTTGGTCATAAACGCTGATAAGGCGGCGGGGCGGATTAGGCAATGGGCGGGGCCTTCGTGCCGCTTAAAACCCAGAGAAACCAGCCGCCAACCCCTTCATCTGGCAATCGGCCACGATCACGCGCGGCTACACACTTTGATGGTGCGTGCGACTCTCCTTCGTCCGACCACTTGGAAGTCCCCTTGCGGGGGAGCCGGCCGCACGCACACGCCACGAGCAGCTCGAATGCGCGGATGCGGGTGGGCATCCGAAGCGCAACAATATGCGTTGCGCTCGTGCACCCCGGCCTTCGCCGGGGCAGGCATGAACGGCGCGTCGCAGCTTGCCCCGGACCTCGTCACAAGAGTGACGAGTAGCGATCCGGGGACCCCGAGATCGGCCGCTTCCTCTCCGCCGATCCGTTCATCCAGGACATCACCAACACCCAAGCCCTGAACGCCTACGCCTACGTCAACAACAACCCGCTCTCCTACACCGATCCGTCCGGGTTCTTCTTGAGCGGCCTGTTCAAGGGCATCGGCAATTTCTTCCGCAGCCGTGGGCCGCGCGTTTGCCAGCGCCGCCAAGGCCATCATCAAATCCGGCATTGGGCGGGCGATTTTGCAGATCATCGCCTGCGCCAATCCAGCCGCCGCCATTACCTGTCCCGCGGCCGCGGCGGGGCTGACATTAGCTGCCGGAGGGTCGATCAAACAGGCGTTCATCGCGGCCATCATATCGTTCGCGCAAGTGGGCGTGAGTAACGGCGGCGTCATCGACGTCTGGGGCATCGTCGGCGACGCGGTTCAGGCATCGGGCACTGGGGTCGTCGGCACCGCGTTATCGCACGGCGTCATCTCGGGCGCAATTTCCGTGGCGCAAGGCGGATCGTTCACGAGCGGGTTTATCGCCGGCGCGGTCTCGGGCGGTGTTGGCGGTATTCTCGGGCGGGCTCGGCAAAGCCGGTCAGTTCGCCGCGACCGTCATAGCAGGCGGTACTGCCAGCATGTTAGCTGGCGGCAAGTTCGCCAATGGCGCGATCACGGCGGCGTTCGCGGTTATGTATAATGATTGGCAGCATGGAGACCAAACTGCCGGCACGAATGGCAAAGTCGGAACCCAAAGTGGCAGCACGTTCTCCTCCTGTGAAGACAACCCATTCAAATGTAGCGGGCAAATGAATCCTTCAAACGTTTTTGAAAATACTGCGATAGTAGTCGGGGCAGCTGCAGGTGGACCTTTTGTTGCTGCAGGTGCTGCGGGGGGACTAATGTATGAGTATTACAATAACCCGTCACCCGACGTCGTGGATGTTGTTGTTGCTGGAGTCACGGGCGCAGCTACAGGATATTTGGCCGAATTTTCTATTCTGGGCTATGAACTCAAAATTGGAAGTAACTGGCGGTTTGCTCCAGGCGGAAATAGGACCGGTCATCCACAAGGCCGATTCCCCTCATTATCACCGGCGAGGTACAGAGCCGGGACAAGGCATTGGGCGCCACCGTCCGTGGGAAACCAAGAGTACCGACAAAGCCATTTGGGATCGGTTTTAATGCGCACCTTGTACTTCTTAAACGAGTTGCGTCGACTGGATACCTTGGGACACGTCGATGTGTTTGCGAACATCAACTTAATGATTAGGGGCGTGGAGGCGATCGATGTGATGAACAACGAGTATTCAGCATTTAGCTCCGACGGCAATTGGATCCAATTGCGTGCGGATTTTGAATATTCACCCGTTAAGTACGAGATCGAAAACTTTCAAGGCTCCGAACTGCTTATTGTAAAACTTTTATCGGAATTTCTCGCGAAAATCGTTTCAAGGACACGCCATGCAATTGAGCCTGAGAAAATTGCATTGGCAAGCTCCATAGGTGAACTCGCGGAACTGGTGCCTGAATTGATAGTAATTGACGAATGATTTGACATTAGCCCGCGTAGCCCGCAATAAAGCGCGGACTGTAGGGTGCATAAGACGAGGCCTTTGCACACTTTATTTTGTTTCGCCCGGTGGCAGCAGGCCTCGGCGTCATGCACCGCGATCGATTACCGGTGTCTGTTGCAAGCCGGCGCATGACGGCACGGCGAAGAAAGCCGCCGAGCCTTATGCGCCCTACGCCATCGTTCCTGACGTCCGGCATCTGCTCCAAACATCTCACGCGTTGACGCGTGCCTGGGTCCCCGCCGGCTTCCGCGCATGAGCCATGCGCGGCGCGGGGATGACGTGAAGTGAGCGGCGGCGTGTCTGTCAGGACGCTTACCATTCATTTCCAACCCTTCAATTTTCCGCAGGCTCTCCGTCTGGTCCCCCGCCGGTTGGCGCACCTGATGGTCCGCTGCCGTCCCAGCGGCGTTTGCCGGTTGGGGGCGGAGCGCCGCCAGAACCGTCGCGCGCAGGTGCATCAACGTTTGCTCCGGGGCTATCGCCTTGAACGCCCGCAGCGGTAGCGGCCGCGCCCCGATCCGGGTTGCGCCACACGCGCGGCGGTTTGCCGTTCGGCCCAGTTACAGGGCCAACTGCCGCTGGTGACGCCGACGGCGGCGACGACGGATTGATGATGACGGGCTCTGCCGGTTTCGCCGTGGACGCGGGCGGTGTTGCGACGGTCGACAGGTGCCGGCGTTGGGGACTCGTTCTCGCGCCTGATTTCAGATGGTTTGACTTCAGATGGCTTGACCTCAGATGGTTTGACTTCAGATGGTTTGACCTCAGGTGGCTTGGTCCCGACGGGGCCTCGCTCAAAACGCGGCGGACGCGCGGCGGCGATAGCGGGCTTGCCACCAGGGTACATCCCGGGCGGCACGGGCTTGACGGGGCGGCGCGCGGGACGCGGTGCCTGGGCAGCCGTGCCGGAACCGCTCTCACCTGCCACATCAGGCTGCGATTTGCGGAATTTGCGCACGGCCTCTTCGGTGCGCCGCCGCTCGGGACGGAAAATTTTCACTTCATTGCCCGAGCGCGCGCGCCAGTTGTCGAAACGTCCTTGGATACGGTCGGGACGCCTCAGCCCCGGATCGTCGACGGGTGCCACACGAATTCGCGGCACGGGGCGGTTCGACAAGCGCTCGACGTCTTCGGGTGGGAGGCCGCGATTGCGCATCTTGTGATCGCGGCGTTCGAACCCGGCACGCGGTGTGGTGCGGTGGACGAGGTCGCTGTTCCATGTGGGCGGGCGCACGTAGCGGCGCATCTCAGGCCTTGCGAAATAACGCGGACGCACGAACACCCAGGCGCGATTGAAGCGCTCGCCTTGTGTGATATTGGCGTCGTCGAAATCCTGACCATCACGCATGCGCGCTTCTGGTGGCAACGGCGCCCAGCCGATGGCTTCCTCGCTTTGGCGCCACGCGACCCAGGCGGGCGCCCACTCGGTGCCCGGAACCCAAAGCCAGCCGTAATCTCCGTCATAGCTCCAGCGGCCATAGTGATAGACGGCCCAGCCGAAGGGTTCGTCCGACACCCAGGTCCAGCCGTAGTCGTCAGAATACGCCCAGCGGCCGAGCGTGTAGGGGCGCCAGTTTTCGTCAACATAGGGTTGCCAGACATCGCCATAGCGCGGGTGGTTCATCCATACGCCGCCGTCTTCAAGCGCTTCGTAGAAATACGACACGTCCGCAATGCCGCTCGCATTGCCGCCGCGTTGATCGACGCCGAAATCGTAAGAATCTGACGGAGTGCGGGGCGGCCGCGGGCGGCGCTTGTCACGCGGTTCGTCACGCTCTTCGTCTCCGCCGGTGAAGTATCCGTCGCCATCCCACTGGGCGTGAGCGGGTGTCACATGAGCGGCTGCCACAAGCGCTAAGGCGGCGGCAAGGCAAAACGCACAGAGCGCGCGCGCAAAATTCAATCGGAAATCAAAAAATCGCAAAGGCATTGGCCTCCCGCCTCTGGGTCACATCATCAAGAGAACAAGCGTGCCAAATGCGACGATGGCAAGGCAAGGGGCATATGCGCGCTGCGAACGCCTTAGAACTTCGCAACGACCGCGTGATCCCCGTTGAGCGTGCCGAATTTGGCAGCGGCAAGAACGGCAGGGAGAATTTTTTCCGCTGTATCGACGACGGCGAAGTGCACGTCGAGGCCGGCGCGGATAAAGGTCTCGCCTTTCATGTGAGCGAGGAGATCGAGGAACGGCGTCCAGAAGCCATCGATGTTGGCGACCACGATGGGCTTAGAGTGGCGTCCGAGTTGCGACCAAGTTAGCTGTTCGACAAGTTCTTCAAGCGTGCCGATGCCGCCTGGAAGGGCGACGAAGGCGTCCGAGCGCTCGAACATGAGGCGTTTGCGGACGTGCATGTCCTCGACGACAATGAGTTCATCGACGTCCTGGAGCATCTTTTCCTTGGCGCCGAGAAACTCCGGGATGATGCCGGTGACCTTGCCGCCAGCGCCAAGGCAAGATCTCGCGACTTCGCCCATCAAGCCCAGACTGCCGCCACCATAGACGAGGCGAATATTGTTGTCGGCCAAGGCTTTGCCGAACTTCCGGGCGGTGATCGCATAGGCCGGGTTCACGCCCTTGCCCGAGCCGCAATAGACGCAGACGCTGTCGACCAGTCTTGCTTGAACTTTCTGCTCTGTCTGAGTTTCAGCCAGGTTTGGGGTATTTGGCGCGTCTTTGGTCTTTTTTTGCATGGTCTCTACATCTTGGAGGACTTGTGGCCTTACGGCACTCGATTGAACGGCACCCTTAGCGCTACACTAAGGCAAGGACGCAAACGCCGCATGAACGGCGCTAAATCGCCACCTCGGCCAAGCGGGGTGCTGCGTTCGCTTGGTTTTAGCGGGGAATTGGCTTTAGCGGGGAATTGGCTTTAGCGGGGAAGCTGTGCTTATTTGGGTTTTGAGTTGTGAGGCGTTCTGATGAAAATCCGCCAAGATAAGCCGGGCAAAGGGAAATTCTCCGGCCGAGTAGAAGGTGCGCCGGCTGCTTCATGGCGGCACTTCGGTCTATGGCTCGGATGTGCTGTGTTGAGCGCGGCGCCCGCGGTGGCCGCGAGAGCGCCGTTCCTCGATGGACCAGACGCATTCCGGGATATGTCTCCTGAACTTGCGGCCCCGCTTCATCCGGGACTGGTCACGGGGCCGGTCATCGCGCGGGTCTTGGCGCACGCTTCGGGTGCGATCCGCATTGACGGGCGGGGCACGCCCTATGCCGCCATTTTTGTCGATATCGATGGTGTAATCGCCGGTCCGATTGCGGCGGGCTCGGATGGACGCTGGCAATTGCGTACGGCGATTCAAAGCCGTGCAGGTGAAATCGGCATTGAAACCTATGCGCATAGCGCTGGCACGTTGTGGCCGGTTCCAGGTCAAGCGGTGCGCGTTACAATGCCTGCAGTGTCGCTCGCCGCAAACGAACAAGCCCAGCCCTCACGCATCTACGAATATGCACGCATTGGTTTGCTCGCCAACGCGCCAGAGACAATCGTGACGCGCGTGCGCGTCGCCGGCGATGTGTGGAGCGTGGTCAACCCATCGCTGCGAAATGGCGCAGTAAAGCCATTCAATTTGGCGCAAGCCGAAACGGCACCCGCCGCCGCGCCTGCCGCACAAGTTCAAACCGAACCTGCAGCAGCGCGCGCAAACACCTGCGGCCGACGCAATCGTGCCACCCGTCAAGCGGGAAGCACCGAAAACACCAACGGCCGCTGAGCCTGCGGCGGCACCCGCTGCAACGCCTGCTGCCCCCGAGGCGCCAGCTGCGCCACCGGCTCAGCCAGCCGCGGCACCTGATAAAAAATCTCAACCTGCTCCTGCGCAATCGGCGAACAAAACGCCGCCACCACCGCCTGATGTGGGCGGCATGTTCGCGCGCGTTCAGGATTGGCTGGCGCGTGCTAACCGCGAATACCAGGGCACAATCGTGAAGGAACTGTCGCGGCCCTCTACGGATGGAGCCGACACTGACGCTATAGCGGCAGCCAAAAAGCGCGAAATTGAAAAAGCAGTTGAGGCGACGAAGGCGGCGGAGGCCAAGCGCCTCGAGGAAGAGAAGAAGCGCACTGAGCAGGCCAAGTCTGAAGCGGCCAAGTCTGAAGCGGTCAAGTCTGAAGCGGTCAAGTCTGAGACCGCAAAAGCAGCAGACGCCAAAAAGAAGGCCGAGGACTTGAAACAATCGGCTGAGAAAAAAGCGGCTGAGGAAGCCAAAAAAGCGGCAGCTGCAAAACCGGCAGAAGACCAGAAGGCCGCTGAAGCTGCGAAACAGGCTGAGGCCGCAAAGCAGGCGGAAGCCGCCAAGAAGGCGGACGAAGCCAAGGCCGCTGCGGCCCAACAAGCTGAAGCAGCTAAGCAAGCGGAATCCGCGAAACAAACCGAGGCCGCGAAGATGGCTGAAGACCAGAAACGCGCGGAAGAAGCCGCTAAAGCAGACGCCGCCACAAAAACGGAAACTGCGCGCGACATCGAAGCGGAAAAGCTTCGCGCCGCCAACGAAGCCGCACGCCTTGCCGAACAAAAGCGCGCCGACCAACTGCGAGAGCTCGACGCCAAGCGCAAATCGGTCGAGGAAGCGCAGCGCAAGTCGGATGAAGCACAGCGCCGCGCGGATGAAGCCAAGCGGAATGCCGAAGCGAAGTCGGCTGCCGAGAAAGCCGCCGCCGAAGCAAGGCCCAAACCCGAACCGCGCGCCGCCGAGACGCCCGCCGATCCTTCCAAGCACCGCCGCCTGACGATCACGATCAACCCCGAGCCGATTGTGAGGCCACGTGCCGAGCCGACACCGGGGCGGCCGGAAGTCACGCCGCCCACTGCTGAATTGGCCGACCGCACATTGGTAGCTGATCGCGGCGGCGCAGAAGACGGTGTCTATGTTGGAGGATCGCGCCTGCGCCAGCGCGTCCGGGTTTATCGCGAGGCGACCTACCGCGATACGGGCCGGTATGCGCGCGGTCCGGCCGTCAAGCGCTGGGTGTGGCGCGCCAAGTACGGAGCATGCCGGGCAGCGGGGCGCAAGATGTTCGCTCCCCGGCGATATGTCGTGGCCCGCGGCGACAGCTTGTGGCGGATTTCGTCACGCCACTACAACGCAGGACGGCACTATGGCCGTATCTATCGCGCCAACCGGGATCGCATCCGCGATCCCGATTTGATCTATCCGTGTCAGCGGTTTTTGGTGCCGAGGCGAACGTGAGGGCTTGAGGGCATAAGAGACGAGGCTCCATACCGGGCGTGCTCCGGCGTCGCATGTTATGCGCAGATTGGACAATCTTGCCGCCGCACCCTAAATACGCACCATGATGCAACGCGCAATACATGAGCCGCGCGCGGCGGAGCCCAAGAACTCTGCGGCGCGCTTTCAATTAACTCCCGAACAAGACCGTGTTCTGAGAGGACTGTGGCCGCACGTGTGGCCGCACGACCGCCCAGATCTCAAGAAAACCGTTCTCTGGTCACTTGTGCTGATCCTGATCGCCAAGGTCGTGACGGTGATGGTGCCCTATACCTTGAAATGGGCAACCGACGCGCTGGTCGCGGCCGGCGGCGGCAAGGTGCTCGAAAGCGAAAGCGTCGGCTGGCTGATTGGCGCGCCGGTTCTGGCAAGCATTTTCTATGGGGCGTCGCGCATTTTTATGACGCTGCTGGTGCAGACGCGCGAAGGCATGTTCGCCAAAGTTGCGATGCACGCCGTGCGCAAGCTGGCGCTCAACACGTTTGAACACATGCACCGCCTGTCGCTTCGCTTTCATCTTGAGCGCAAGACCGGCGGTCTGACGCGCGTGCTGGAACGCGGGCGTGCGGGCATTGAAAACATCACGCGCATGGCGTTGATGACGCTGCTGCCGACGATTGTCGAATTTCTGCTCATTATTGGCGTGTGCGCGATTGAATTCGATTGGCGCTATATCGTGACCATCGTGTCGATGATCGTCATCTACCTATGGTTCACAATTCAGGCGACCAACTGGCGCGTCGCCATCCGCAAGACCATGAACGACAGCGACACGGACGCAAATACCAAGGCCATCGACAGTCTGTTGAACTATGAAACGGTCAAATACTTCGGCGCCGAAGAGCGCGAAGCGCAGCGCTACGACAGGTCGATGGAGAGCTACGAGAAGGCGAGCATCAAGACTTATACCTCGCTCGCCGTGCTCAATACCGGGCAGGCCATCATCTTCACGATTGCCTTGACGATCTGTCTCGTCATGGCGGCGCAGGACGTGGTGGATGGCAAGCAGACGGTCGGGCATTTCGCCATGGTCAATCTCTTGATGCTGCAACTCTTCATGCCGCTCAATTTCATGGGCATGGTGTATCGCGAAATCAAGCAAGGCCTGACCGACATCGAAAAGATGATGGAGGTCTTGGACAAAAATCCAGAAGTAGCGGATAGGCCGGATGCCAAGGATTTGAGCGTCAACGGAGGCGCTATCCGCTTCGATCATGTGAAGTTTGCCTATGACCCTGAGCGCGTGATCTTGCAAGACGTGTCGTTTGAAGTGCCGGCCGGAAAGATGTTCGCCATCGTCGGCCCGTCGGGCGCGGGCAAATCGACCATCAGCCGCATTCTCTTGCGCTTCTATGATGTGACTGGCGGGGCCGTGACAATCGATGGCCAGGATTTACGTGCCATCACGCAGAAGTCGTTGCGTGCGGCGATTGGTGTCGTCCCACAGGATACCGTGCTGTTCAACGATACGATTTTCTACAACATCAAGTACGGGCGGCCCGAAGCGTCGCGCGCTGAAGTCGAAGAGGCCGCAAAGCTCGCGCAGATTGACGGGTTCATGAAGTCCTTGCCCGATGGCTACGACACGATGGTCGGCGAGCGCGGCTTGAAGTTGTCGGGCGGCGAGAAACAGCGAGTTGCCATTGCGCGCACGATTTTGAAAGGCCCGCCGATCCTGATTTTGGACGAAGCGACAAGCGCGCTCGACAGCCACACGGAAAAGGAAATTCAGGACGCACTTGACCGCGTTTCGAAAAACCGGACGACGCTGGTGATCGCGCACCGCTTGTCGACCATTGTCCACGCCGACCAGATCCTGGTGCTCGAGAAAGGAACCCTCGTCGAGCAAGGGACGCATGCGGAGCTGATTTCTAAGGACGGGCTTTACGCCAGCCTTTGGGCACGTCAGCGCCAAGCCGAAAAAGCGCGCGAAGAATTGGCACACGCACTGGAAGAAGCAGAAAAAACCGGCGCGATCCGTCCAGGTGATTCTTTCCTCGTTAAGGCTTAACGGGCCAATTTATTTTAGGTTCGGTTATCCCCGCCCGCTCAGAGCGGGGTACACTGCGGTTGTGCGTGGATTCTCTGCGCTCGAACGTCGAGTGAAAGGACTGCCGTGGCGGACGGACCCGATACGTTAATCAACCGGTTGTGGCGAGTGGCTGTGATTGCGATCTGGTCGCTGCGCCAGATCTTGCGCACGGCGTGGTCAATTGCGCGCGGGCCCATCATTGCGGCGCTACAAGTTCTCGCGGCACTTATTGTGCTGTTCGAAGAGTGGGGCTGGAAACCGCTTTCAGAATTGCTTGCGCGGCTGGCGAAGTTCGCACCCATCGCGCTTATCGAGCGTTGGATCGCGGGCCTCGGTCCTTATGGCGCACTTGTTGTGTTTGCGCTGCCGACGACGTTTCTTTTGCCGTTGAAGTTTTTGGCGATGTGGCTCTTGGCACAAGGCAAGGTGTGGACGGCAACGGGCCTTTTTGCGGGAGCCAAGGTGGCGTCAACTGCGCTTGTGGCGCGCATTTTCACGCTGACCAAACCGGCCTTGATGCAACTCGGCTGGTTTGCCCGCGCTTACAATTGGTTCGTGCCCTGGAAGGATGCGCTGTTCGCACAAATTCGCGCCTCGAGGGTTTGGCGCTATGGGCGCATGGTCAAGACACGGGTGCGGCTTGAGGTGAAACAGGCATGGGCGAGATGGCGGCCCACGTTACTAGCGCAGTGGGAAGCTGTACGGCCAAAGTTGGCTAACTTGCGTGCGAGCCTGCGGGCAGCGTTCCAGGGATGGTTCGGCCGGCGTGGCGGGCCTTGAGCCCACCTACAACGCTTGGATGACGCGTTCGAGTTTTTTGGCAACCAACTCTGCCTTTTCAAGAAGCGCGGGGTTATCGATCGCGCGCATGGATGCCACGGGATTGATAGCGGAGACTTCGACATTTCCCGGCCCATGCTCCTGCACGATGACATTGCACGGCAGCATTGTGCCGACTTTGTCCTCAAGCTTCAGCGCTTCGAGAGCCAACGCCGGATTACATGCGCCGAGGATGCGATAGGGCCGGAAATCCGCGCCGATTTTTGATTTCAATGTTGCGCTCATATCGATATCGGCCACCACGCCGAAACCCTCATCTTTCAATTTTTGAGTGACGAGACCGATCGCTACATCGATTGGCAGGCTTAGAGTTCGTGTGAAATAATAGCTCATGGATCCTCACATCATGCAGCCGCCGCTGCCAAGCGACAGGTTCGCCTTTTTCTTCTGATCGTCATCCAAGGCGCCAAACAGCGCGGCGGTAGCCGGTTTGAGTTCCTTGAGGGCATCCACAAGGGTTTGCATGGCCGTAATGTGACCGTCGAGGCGCTGGACGGCGTCGCCCGATTTCATGGTTTTCATGTGCGTCTCGTGCGCCGATTTCATCGCGTCGCCACGCGCCTTGGCTGCTTTGATGTAGGTTTCCCAGGCTGGGGACTGGGCTTCGGTAATCTTGAGTTCGGTCTTTAAATGCGCGAAATCGCGGTCATCCATCATCATGCCGCCACCCATCTTGTGCTCTGCGCCTTGGCGCATCATGCGACAGCCGCCCATGCCGCCCATGCCGCCATCATGGCCGCCTTTGCTGTCCTCCTCCGCCAGTTCGTGCCTCTGATGATCCATATCATGCGCAGGCCCGGCGGCCGCGGCAGTGGCAAATAGCGAAGCTAGAAGCGCTGCGACTGTGGCGGCGATCGCCGCCTTAGTTAAGTGTTTCATGGGTCTTGACCTCCAGTCTTAAGGAGAACCGCCGGTGCACGGTATTCGCGGCGGAAATTATTGTTTAGATAGCAGCGCGCATTTTGGGGCGCACTGACCTGAATCAACTCGAATACACATACCGAGCCACGTCCATGCCGCCGCCGCCACGAAAGCCCATCCTGATTGCAGGCCCGACGGCGAGCGGTAAATCCAGCTTGGCGCTGGAATTAGCTGAGCGTTTAGGCGGCGCCATCATCAATGCCGACAGTATGCAGGTCTATGCGGAGTTGCGCATTCTGACGGCTCGTCCGTCACAGGCAGATGAAGCGAGCGCGCCGCATTCTCTTTATGGATTTGTGCCCGCCAGCGAGGCCTATTCGGCCGGCCGTTTTGTCAAGGATGCGGCAGGCGCAATTGCGGGCGCACATGCAAAGGGGTTGCGCCCTATCATCGTTGGCGGCACGGGACTGTATTTCAAGGCATTGACCGAAGGCTTGTCGCCTATTCCCGGAGTAGATCCAACAGTGCGCCAGCGCTGGCGCGATGAGGCCCAATCCAAAGGCCCGGGCGAACTCTACATCCACCTCACCATGTTGGATCCTGAAACAGCCGCGCGGCTGAACCCAAGCGACACGCAACGCATTGTACGTGCGCTTGAGGTCCTGACATCGAGTGGCCGGCCGCTTAGTTATTGGCAAAGCCAAAAGGGGACGCCCGTCGTAGATCTTGCCACGGCACACGCGTTCGCGATTGTGCCAGAGCGCGGGCTACTGCAGACGCGTGCCGACGCACGCTTAGATCAGATGATCGAAGCTGGCGCATTAGATGAAGCCGGCCGCTTGCTGCGCCTTGGCCTCGATCCAGAATTGCCGTCTATGCGGGCGCTAGGGGTGGCACCGCTCATTGCTCATCTCGAAGGTAAGATCGGCGTGGCTGAGGCCGTAGCGGCCGCAAAATTGGAGACCCGGCAATACATTAAGCGGCAGGAGACCTGGATAAGACGTTATATGATTGCTTGGAAGAACATTAAAACGAAAGAAATGGAACAATTTACGACTGAAGTCATGTCGTTTATTCAAAGTTAGCGTTGACCAGAGTAAATGGCCTCTCTACAAACTGAATCCGCTGAGGCTTGCGGCATGCGCGGGCGGTGGGAGGAGCTTACCTATGGCACGGACGATGACGGGCGCGGAGATCGTTTTGACGGCGCTGGCGGATCAAGGCGTCGAGTTCATTTTCGGTTATCCAGGCGGCGCTGTCCTCCCAATTTACGACGAGCTTTTTCAGCAGGAGAAAGTGCGCCACATCCTGGTGCGCCAGGAAGGCGGCGCAGTGCACGCAGCAGAAGGTTACGCGCGCTCGACCGGTAAGGTCGGCGTTGTGCTTGTGACGTCTGGCCCTGGCGCGACGAACGCTGTCACGGGCCTCACCGACGCACTTATGGATTCAATCCCTGTCGTATGTATCACCGGCCAAGTGCCGACGCACTTGATTGGCAACGACGCGTTCCAGGAATGCGATACGGTCGGCATTACGCGCCCTTGCACGAAACACAACTGGCTGGTGAAGAATGTAAACGACCTGTCGCGCATCATGCACGAGGCGTTTCATATTGCGAAGTCGGGCCGGCCGGGTCCGGTGGTGATCGACATTCCGAAGGACGTGCAATTTGCTACGGGGAATTATATCGGTCCCTCGAACATTCAGCATAAAACTTACAAGCCGAAACTGAAACCCGACCAGCAGCCGGTACGCGACGCGGTCGATCTTATTGCCTCTGCCAAGCGGCCTTTGTTCTACACTGGCGGCGGCGTCATTAATTCTGGACCGAAAGCCAGCCAGCTATTGCGCGAGTTTGTGCGCCTGACAGGCTATCCGATCACGTCGACGCTGATGGGGCTTGGCGCTTATCCGTCGTCCGATAAGCAGTGGCTCGGCATGCTCGGCATGCACGGCACTTACGAAGCCAACTTGGCGATGCATGACTGCGACGTCATGATCAATATCGGCGCGCGCTTCGATGACCGCATCACAGGGCGGATCGACGCCTTCTCGCCGGGCTCGCGCAAGATCCACGTCGATATCGATGCCTCGTCAATCAACAAGAACGTGCACGCGGACATCCCGATCATCGGCGATTGCGCCTACGTGCTCGAAGACATGCTGCGCATCTGGAAGGCCAAGGCACCGCAAGTCGACAAGGCCGCGCACAAGACCTGGTGGAAGCAGATCGAAGGCTGGCGCGCGAAAAAGTCTCTGTCCTACAAGAATTCCAAAGACGTGATCATGCCGCAGTACGCTTTGCAGCGGCTGCAGGATCTGACCAAGGATCGCGACACATACATCACGACGGAGGTCGGCCAGCATCAGATGTGGGCCGCGCAGTTCATGCATTTCGAAGAGCCGAACCGCTGGATGACATCGGGCGGGCTTGGCACGATGGGGTATGGGCTGCCCGCGGCAATCGGTGTGCAGATTGCGCACCCAAAATCGCTGGTTATCGATGTCGCGGGCGATGCCTCGATCCTGATGAATATTCAAGAATGTTCGACCGCTACGCAGTTCAATCTGCCGGTGAAGGTGTTCATCCTTAACAACGAGTACATGGGCATGGTGCGCCAATGGCAGCAGCTCCTGCACGGCAACCGCCTGTCGCACAGCTATACCGAGAGCTTGCCCGATTTTGTGAAACTCGCGGACGCCTACGGCTGGAAGGGCATGCGCTGCGAACACCCGGCCGACCTCGATGACGCGATCAAAGAGATGATTAATCACAAGGGGCCGGTGATGTTCGATTGCCGCGTGGCGAAGCTTGCCAACTGTTTCCCGATGATACCGTCCGGCAAGGCGCATAACGAAATGCTGCTCGGCGAAGACATCACGGATGAAGAAGTCGGCCGGGCCATCGGCAAAGAAGGCAAGGTGCTGGTGTGAAGGGGCGCGCGCACCAGATCCGGCGCGTCATGCTTGGCGTTATATTGGCCGTTAGCGTCATGACTCCCGCTCAAGCCGCCAAGCCTGAGTGGGACATGGTAGCCAACATCAAGGAAGCCGCCGGCCATCTCGGAAAATTGCATCGGGCCCAGGGATCACAGGGCGTGTTGAAGTTTCTCGACGCCTGCTATCGCACGCACACGCTTGCCAGCAAATTCAATCGCGGCTTGGAAGCCTGCATGGCGCAGGACTACATGCACTCGCAAGTCTTGGCCGTGATGTATGCCCGCCTTCCTGAAGAAGCACGCGCCAAGAGCAAAATGCCGTCTCCCGAGTTTCATCGCCAAATCAATGGGCGCGCGCTTTGGGTCAATCTTTTCTCAATACAACTTCACGCCAAAACAGTCGGATGACTTCAAGAAGTCAGTCGATACGCATGGCTTTCCTATTTTTCTGAAAGCCGTGTTCCCCAAGGATACGAGCGGCGCGGGGGAGAAGAAGTAGTCTCCATGCTGCGCCTCGTGATCGCCAACAAGCTCTATTCGTCGTGGTCGCTGCGGCCGTGGATGGTGCTGCGCGCGTTCGATATTCCGTTTGAAGAAACCGTCATCCCGCTGCGCCGCCCAGAAACAAAGGATGCGATCGCGCGAGTATCGCCGTCCGGCAAGGTGCCGGCACTGATCGATGGCGATTTTTCGATTTGGGAAAGCCTGGCAATCATAGAATATCTTGACGAGAACAACGTCGGCAAACAAATCTGGCCGCGCAATCGTGAGGCACGGGCCTATGCCCGCTCGATCTCAAACGAGATGCACGGCGGGTTCTTGGCCTTGCGTCAAGCCTGCCCGATGAATTTGGCGAAGCGCTTCAAGACGCCGGATTTGAGTGACGACGCAATCAGCAACGTTGCGCGCATTGAACAAATTTGGCATGACGCACGGGCGCGCTTTGGGAGCCGGACGCTTGATGGCGGGCCCTACTTGTTCGGCAGGTTTACGGCCGCAGACGCAATGTATGCACCAATAGTGACGCGTTTCGATAGCTACCAGATCCACGTTGCCGCCGGCACGCGCGCCTACATGGATGCAATTTTGGCGCATCCTGCTTTTCTCCGTTGGAAGAATGAGGCGCTCGCTGAACCTTGGACAATTGATGATTACGAAACCGGCCATAAGGCCACAGAAACCTTCCGCTGACGCAACGAAAGTCAAACCGATGGCCGAACACCCGACGCAGACGCATTACCCGAGCCCGCTGAAAGCCCAGGAGGTGGTGTCGCGCACGTTGTCGATCATGGTCGATAACGAGCCGGGTGTTCTCGCCCGCGTCATCGGGCTGTTTTCCGGGCGCGGCTACAATATCGACTCGCTCACCGTGACCGAGACCGAGCACGAGAAACACATTTCCCGCATCACGATCATGACGCGCGGAACGCCGGCGGTCATTGAGCAAATCAAACATCAGTTGGAACGGCTTGTGCCCGTGCACCGGGTCCGCGATCTGACAG
Organism: uncultured Alphaproteobacteria bacterium; assembly: GCA_963764605.1. Classification (GTDB taxonomy): domain Bacteria; phylum Pseudomonadota; class Alphaproteobacteria; order Rhizobiales; family Hyphomicrobiaceae; genus Hyphomicrobium_B. The sequence continues at coordinate 360,191 of CAVXTJ010000004.1, read as the reverse complement.
CGGAAGGTGACTCAGTCGAACGCGAATTGGCGTTGGTCAAGGTTTCCGGAAAAGGCGACAAACGTATCGAGGCACTGCGCTTGGCGGAAATTTTCCGGGCCAAGGTGATCGACACCTCGACCGAGCATTTCGTGTTCGAAGTCACGGGCAAACCGTCTAAGATCGAGACCTTCATTCAGATTATGACGGAACTAGGTTTGGTTGAAGTTGCGCGCACGGGAATTGCCGCGATTGGGCGCGGGGCGGCGACGCTTTGACACCTGACATCTTTTTCTCGGCAACCGCGTTTGCGCTTGTGGGCAGTTTCACGCCGGGGCCAAACAACACAATGCTGCTCTCCTCCGGAGTGAACTACGGTTTTCGCCGGACGCTGCCGCATATTGCCGGAATTGCGATTGGCTATGCCGTGATGTTTACCGCCGTGGCACTCGGCTTGGGGCGCGTTTTTGTTTTGCAGCCGGCTCTGTACATGGCGCTCAAGATCGCAAGCACGGTTTATCTATTGTGGCTTGCGTGGCGCATCGCGACGGCGCCAAGTCCCGCAGAGGGTGCGGCCGAGACGCCCCCGTTGTCGTTCCTGCAAGCGGCGCTCTTCCAATGGATCAACCCGAAAGGCGTCATGCTGGCACTCGCGGCGTCAGCGAATTTTCTTGACCCCGACAACCTCGCAGCCGATCTGCCCATCATGCTGGCTTTGATCATCGTGATGTCATTCTCGTCGGCCTCGACGTGGGCACTGTTTGGGCAAGGCTTACGGCGGCTCCTGACCGATCCGGGCCGGCACACGCTCTTCAATCGCCTGATGGCGTTAGCGCTCGTGGCGTCGCTCTGGCCGCTCTTTAGCTCTCATGCCGGGTAAACCCCGTCACGAATGCGAAGACACGGCACTGCGCGAGGTCTTCAGCCTCACCGTGAAACGCTGAGTACTATTACTTTTTGACTTTGACGTTTTTGGCGATTTTGGCGTTCTCGTGGGCTGCCTGTAAGGCCGCGTTCGAGACGATGAAGGCATCGCTCAAAGCATCAACGGCTGCTTTCTTATCGTCGCGGAAGCCGATCTTTCCCCCATCCGAGGGATAGAGCGGCGCGGAGGTGATTGGCTTGCCAAACGTGATGAGGAATGCCTGAAGCCGCATTCGGTATGTGCCGGTGACGTCGTTTTCGCAACGCTCGATGCCGGACGCTTCTTCGCATGAGCGCAGGCTTTTGAACGACGGCGCATTCTTCTCGTGGAATTTTACAGCCTTCTCGATCAGGACGTCGCATTCTTCGGCCGTGACTTTGGCCCCGTCGGCGCAATCGGCGGCCGACATGTAGATGGATTTTTCAACCGGGCCGGCGTTGGCCGCCTTGTCTTCGGATTTGCCGCAGCCCGTGAGGGCAAGAATTACAGCTAAGGCGATGAGGGGGGCGGGACGCATCATGACGGGGGCCTGAGGGTTTGTTGTCGATTGGTCGATTGGGGGTATTGGCCCCACTTTGCGCGAACCCGAGTTAGGGTTCAGTTAATCGATCTAAAGAATTGGCTTCAAAAATGCGGATTAAAGGGTTCCGGCGAAGCATGAGTGCCAAAAAGCCGCCCTGGAGACGTGTTCCGGGCGTTGAAACCTTTGGTCGATCTCGTTAGGTTCCACGCGACTCTTCGGGGGGCTAGGCCAGTCCGCCCCCCAATTTCATCAGCCAGCCCGAACGTCGAGTTTCGACCGGGGAACCCGAGAGGCCGCCCATGCGCGTCTATTATGATCGTGATGCCGACATCAATCTCATTAAATCCAAGAAGGTCGCGATTGTCGGCTACGGCAGCCAGGGCCATGCGCACGCGCTGAACCTGCGCGATAGCGGCTGCAAGGACGTGGCCGTTGCATTGCGCAAGGGCTCGGCAACGGCTGCCAAGTGCGAAAAAGAAAAACTCAAGGTTATGGACGTGGCGGAAGCGGCCAAGTGGGCCGACGTTATCATGATGCTGACGCCTGATGAATTGCAGGCCGACATCTACCGCGATCACCTGCACGCCAACATGAAAAAGGGCGCAGCGCTGATGTTCGCGCACGGCCTTAACGTGCATTTCAATTTGATTGAGCCGCGCGAAGACCTCGACGTTGGCATGGTCGCGCCGAAGGGCCCCGGCCACACGGTACGCGGCGAATATCAAAAGGGTGGCGGCGTGCCATGCCTGATTGCTATTCATCAAGACAAGAGCGGCAACGCCCACGATCTGTTCTTGTCGTACGCGTCGGGTGTCGGCGGCGGCCGCTCCGGCGTCATCGAGACGACCTTCAAGGAAGAGTGCGAAACCGATTTGTTCGGCGAACAGGCTGTGCTCTGCGGCGGTCTGGTCGAATTGATCCGCGCCGGATTTCGAAACGCTGGTCGAAGCCGGGTATGCGCCGGAGATGGCCTACTTTGAATGCTTGCATGAAGTGAAGCTGATCGTCGATCTCATCTACGAAGGCGGCATCGCCAACATGAACTACTCGATCTCGAACACGGCCGAGTATGGCGAGTACCAGACTGGACCGCGCATCGTCACGCCGGAAACTAAAGCCGAGATGAAGCGCGTCTTGACCGACATTCAGATGGGCCGTTTCACGCGCGACTGGATGCTGGAATGCAAAGCCGGCCAGCCGAACTTCAAGGCGACGCGGCGCATGAACGACAAGCATCAAATCGAGGAGGTCGGCGCTAAACTCCGCGCCATGATGCCGTGGATCGCCAAGAACAAGATGGTCGATAAGGCGCGGAACTAAGTTACCGGTATCTGTCCGGCCTATTTTCTCAAGTTCAGCACATGTGAGCGATGGCGGCAACGCCATCGCTTTTTCTTTGTCATGGGACCGGAATGGCCGGGATGTGAGGCGCCGCTGCTCTAGCCGCAATGCCTCCGCTTGGTCCAAAGTGGAGCTGCAGCCTGAGAAGGCCGAGCCGGCCAAGTTCGCACATGTTGTGCGGCTGGAGGATAGTCTCAGGAAAGATTGAAGGGGCTCGTGCTGCCGCTCTCTTGGGGAGGGTTATGGCACAGCAGCACGAGCGGTCCTGTTAGCGTTCGGCATCCCGTTGTCGCGGGAATTGAGCGTGACGCCAACACGGGCGGTGGAGGAGCGGGGACCTCCACCGCCCGTTTCCGGCATTGCCGCATGAGCGGCCTTGCCGAACCGGGTACCGGTCTTTTGTTTATCCCGGGGCGTTGGATGCCTCAGGAAACAGGCCGGTAAAATTCTCGTCCCTTATGCGCCGTGGCGCTGGGCCGGTATTCTTGCAACGACCGGACTGAAACCGGCTTTTCGTGCCGTCGGGAGTGCTTGACTGCCGCCCCCCGGCGACTGCGTCGATGCATGCGAATAGACGTTTTGATCGTGTCGCTCTCATGACGAAATGCAGTGGAAAATAAGACAGCCGATTTTTTTCCACTGCGTTAGTAATTGAAATAAATAGGAATATAGGATTTGTGAGCATTTCGTCTGGACGCGCGCCGCGCATGGGTTGTGGCGCATTGTGGGCCGGACTTTGCTCGTGGGTGGACGCTGGTGTGTACGATGCACGCCTTGCGACGATGGTGAGATGCAAGGGGTGAATAATGAGAGCCGGAGGCATGATAGCGCAAGCAGATTGCGTGGTGCGCGTCGCGTCACTCTCGCTCAGGGCCTCGACCGGGGGCTGGCTCTATTCCGACCATCATCGTGAAGCCATCGACGCGCATTGGAAACTTGCGACGGCCGCCAATCCATCGTTTTTCAACGGCGTTATTCATGTCGTCGATCGCCTCGACGTAGGTGACAACCATATCGAAGCCCAGCTCATCGCCACCGGTTTCAAGAGTTTTCTCTATTGGCGCGACGAAGGTTTTCCAGCAGAGGGCGGTGTACGCGACGGCTTTGGTTCGGCGCTTTTACGGTCCGCTGATGGGCACATCCTGTTAGGGCGCCAACGGCCAGGGAATATCAATGCCGGCCTCGCGTATCTCCCTGGCGGGTTCATCGATAGCCGGGACGCAGGCCGCGACGGCACGGTCGACATCGCAGCCAGCGTTGAACGGGAACTCAAGGAAGAAACAGGGCTCGGTCTAGATGACCTGACTGCTGAGCCGGGTTTCATCGTAACCATGACCGGGGCCCAAGTGTCGTTCGCCGTTGCCTATAACTCCCCGCTTACTGCCGAAGCCTTGGGTGCTAAAGTTCACGCGCATATTGCTGCAGAGAGTGATCCGGAATTGGCTGAGATGGTAATTGTGAGGGGATTTGATGACTTGCAAGGCTTGGCCATGCCGCACTATGCGCGCGTGCTGCTGAGTTCCCCGCTCGCGTGGCACAACAAAGCCTAGTGGAGAGACGCAGGTTTCAAGCGGATGATGTTGAACCGATTTTCATAGTCATCGGGATTTTTCCGCAAAGGAATCCAAGCCATGCTTGGATCGTTTATTTTCGCGTCCTACGGTGAGGAAAGCATGGTGGGCGATGCAGGATTCGAACCTGCGACCCGCTGATTAAGAGTTTGACGGACGTAGTTTCCCCGCCTTTCCCGCGCGTTCCTAAAGACGCCATTTTGGGCCGATATTTCAGAAACTTGCTTCCCCAGCTTTCCCCTCGCTTCCCTTGCTTTGCTCCGCGGTGCTTGCCATGTGGGCTTTGGCAAGCACGTGGCAAGCACGGGCTTGAGGGGGGCGAGGGGGCATGCCGAACAGCAAAATTACGAAGACGGCCGTGGATGGGCTCGCGGCCGGCGGGAAGCGCTACACGGCCTGGGATAGCGATCTAAATGGCTTCGGCGTACGCGTCGCGCCCTCGGGTCGGAAGACCTGCATCGTGCAGTACCGGATCGGCGGCCGGCACGCCAAATCGCAAATGGTGAAGCTCGGAGTGCATGGTTCAATCACGCCCGACCAAGCGCGCCGCCTGGGATCGAGGACGCCATGCTGGGAGGACAAGCGCCCAAACGTGCGAACGTCTTCGCGCTTCCGCGCCGGAAGGCCTGATCGGAGGACTTGAACCGATGGCCGCGATGCTGCATAACCATCCTATCATTAACATAGGAAACTGATAGGATCATGTCGCGCGCGATCCCTTTAAACGCCCTGACGCTTTATGCCGACCTCGACACGCGCGTAGCCGAGCCGCCTGAAGAGGCGGGAACGGTATCGCGGCGTCTGGAAGGGGGGCAGCGGCGTCTCTATGCCAGCGTGCGCGAGGGCGTGCGTTTGAAACAGGTGTACCTCGGCACGACGGGGGACGCGAAGGCCGAAGCCAAGGCTCAACGCTACAAGGACGCCATGGAACGCGGGCGGCAGCGCCGTAAGACGGTCACGGCGCTGAAGCGCCTCGGCATCCCCGCGCCGCCTTTGGAGGTTGGCCGCATCCTTGAAGCGATGGCACGTGCGGGCCTGTTCGAGGCCGGAGCGGTGCTTGTCGGTACGGCTGCATACCAGTGCTACCCATGCCTTGTCGGGCACATCCTGCCGGCGGCATCTCTCTTGACCCGCGACGTCGATATTACGCTCGCTCGCGTCGTCGTGCCAAAGGTTGCGGCGCTCCGGCGGAGCCTCGAAGATATTCTTCAGGAGGCAGACCCGAGTTTCCGGGCCGACATGCGCGGCGAGAAAGCGCCAAAGAGTTTCAGCAACCGCGCTGGGTTCATCGTCGACGTGCTGACGACGCCGGGCCGCTCGGCAGGAGCGCTTCTCGTCAAGGGACTCGGTATATACGCGGTGCCGCTGCCGTTCATGGACTATCTGGTTGGCGAGCCTTTATGGGCCACGGCGCTCTATGGGCGTGGCATCCGCGTGAGGGTGCCCGATCCGGCGCGCTTCGCCTTGCACAAGCTCGTCGTTGCGAAGCGCCGCCGGGCTCAGCGCCAGAAGGCACCCAAAGATGTTGCGCAGGCCAACGCCATAATCGAGGCGCTCGCGGCAACCGATGGCGAAGCTTTGGCTGACGCCCTTCGTGACGCGCGGCGGCGCGGCGGTGATCTCAAAGCGGTTGCATCGGAGGTCGAGGCCAATGTGGCCGCGAGCGCGCCGGACTGACGTATCGAACCTGCGCGGCTAGGGCGACGCCTCGACGAGGTGACGCGGGCGGTTCTCCAAATTCAGGGCCGGACGCTGCGCCAGATCTTCGGCTCGCCCGATGACCTGAAGTTCCGCTCGTCGATGACACTATTTGCGATCGTTGCAGGTCCAGGGTCGATCTGCCACGACGCCCTCGGCGCCCTTTGCGGAAGCAGCTCCTGCGATAGGACGGTCACACTGTTGGGGGCCACAAAAACCAGCGCTTTACGCCAACGCGCGCGGGCGCGCATCATGGGTTGTTACAACGCTACAATGCGGGCAACTGTGCGCTGGGACGATGCAGTTGCCGTGCTTGCCACGGCCCTTATCAGCGGTGGAAAGCGAGGCAGAAAGGCGGCTCGCATAAGGCCCCGCTTCCTTTGGAAAAAATAGTTTGGTGGGCGATGCAGGATTCGAACCTGCGACCCGCTGATTAAGAGTCAGCTGCTCTACCAACTGAGCTAATCGCCCGCCGGCCATCTGCTTTGGCTGATCGGTCAATTACCGGTCAGTGCCGCTACAATGGATGGCAAAGGGGCCCGCAAAAGTTTTGGGCCCCTGGGCGAGCCTCTAGCATTGGCGCTGGGGCTTGTCCAGCCTTCTACCCGTGCGTGCCCAGTTGGTCGCGGACATGATGCCTTTACCTACCAGAATCGCCCGATTTCCTTGCGGCGGATATTCTCGTCACGATGCACATAGGCCGACATGGCAAGACCTAAGCCGGCCATCAAGGTGATCATCGAAGTGCCACCATAAGAGACGAGGGGCAGCGGAATTCCAACGACCGGGACGAGACCTGTTACCATTGCGACGTTGATAAACACGTAGACGAAGAGCGAAACGGTCACGCCTGCGACGAGCATACGCCCAAAGCGGTGCTGGCACCGCCAAGCCATCGATAGCATCATGACGAGGAGCAGCGCGTAGAGTCCAAGCAGCACGAGCAACCCGGCAAAGCCCCACTCTTCTCCGAGTATCGTCAATATGAAATCGGTATGTTTCTCGGGAACGAAGTCGAGCTGACTTTGTGTTCCCTGAAGAAATCCCTTGCCCGACACCCCGCCCGATCCAAGCGCAATTTTAGATTGTGCGATGTGATAACCTGAACCAAGAGGATCGAGATCGGGATCAAGAAAAATTTCAACGCGGCGGCGCTGATAGTCGTGCAAGTTGTTCCATATGAGTGGCATGGCAGCGACGGTTCCACCGAGACCCGCTACGAAGTAAAAAATCGAAACCCCGGCCATGAACATGAGCGCTAAGCCCAAGACAGCGAACAAGACCGCCGATCCTAGATCGGGCTGGCGCAAAGTCAGCACGACAGGGACGGCAATCATGGCGAGCGGCAGAAGTACCCAGAGAGGGCGCGATAACCGCTCTAATGGCAGCCACTGGTAGTAACGCGCCAGCGCACCAACGAGCGCTAGCTTCATGAGTTCGGACGGTTGAAACGTTATGCCGGCTATGCCGAGCCAACGCTTCGCGCCAAGCGCTTCAACTCCCATGACGGGAACAAGTGCCAGCGCCGTCAATGCTAACCCGTAGGCCGGATAGGCCATGCGGAGCCAGAGTTCGGGACGCACCATAGCCATGGCGAGGACGATCGCGACGGCGATCAGGAAGCGCAATGCGTGGCGCTCAGCCCATGGCTGGAACGATCCGCCCGATACGGAATAAAGTGCGGCGGCGCCGATTGAAGCAATCGCGGCGGCAATGAGAATGACCGGCCAATAGACGCGCCAGAGTTTATCTCCAAGACTGAGCGGCCTTCCAGAACCTAATGTGTACGCCATGATCCAGCCTCAACCTGATTTTTCTGGTGGGCGCATAGTAAGTCCGTTGCCGTCCGGTTCGGGTATTGCCGCATTGGATGCCGGGTCGGTCTGAAGAACGGCTTCAATGACATCGCGCACAAGAGGTGCTGCGACCGCGCCGCCGCCGCCGCCATGTTCGACAATTGCCGCAACTGCATAGCGCGGCGTATCAGCTGGAAAGTAGGCGACAAAAAGCGCGTGGTCTCGTTCAGCCCAAGGCAAGTCGTCTTGTGCTGTATCACTCGAGGCACGGCTCACCTGTGATGTGCCGGTTTTCCCGGCGACGCGCACATTGCCTTCACCTAGGCTGGCATTGCTGCCAGTGCCACCTTCTTCATTGACGACAGCCAGAAGCCCTCGCCGCACGGCCTCAAGTTTATCTTCATGCAAACTTAGCGACGGGAAAGCGGTTTGCTGACTTCCCGCAGGGCGCTTTATCAATGTTGGCGTTACGATTTTTCCGGTAGCGACACGCGCCATCATGACGGCAAGCTGCAAAGGTGTCGCGAGAACGTAGCCTTGTCCAATACCGGCAAGGATCGTTTCGCCAGCAAGCCAGCCGGCGTTCCACTTGCCGCGTTTCCAATCCGCGTCCGGCACGAGGCCAGCCTTTTGCTGGGCCAGTCCGCAATCGAATACTTGGCCGAGCCCCAAAGAGCGGGCCATATCGGCTATTGCGTCAATGCCGAGCCGCTTGGACATTTCGAAGAAATAGACATCGCAACTCTCGCGTAGGGCTTGATGAAGTGACATGCGGCCGTGACCAGAGCGCTTCCAGCAGCGATAGGTTTGATCGGCAAGTTCAAATCGGCCGTCGCAAGCAACGCGCTCGTTGACGTCAACCAGACCCGAGTGAAGTGCTGCAAGTGCGGTGACCATCTTGAACGTTGAGCCTGGCGGATATTGCCCTGCAGCGGCCCGGTCGAGCATAGGTTTGTCTTCGGCGGACGACAGCCTTTGCCAGGTGTCATCGGTCATGCCCTCGACGAGTTGGCTCGGGTCGTATCCAGGCGTTGAGGCCATGGCGACAACTTCGCCAGCCATTAACTCGATGACGACACAGGATGCGCGCCGTTCCTGCTGCAGCCGCTCCAGAACAATTCTCTGCAGAGCGGTGTCAATGGTAAGCGTTATGTCGCTTCCAGGTTTTGGGTCGTGCATTTCAAGGTTGCGCATCATGCGGCCGCGCGCATCGACTTCAATTTTTTGGGTGCCGCCCTGGCCGCGCAAAACGGCTTCCATTCCAGCTTCCACACCACTTTTGCCAATGCGCATTCCCGGCATGCGCAGGAGCGTGTCGTCGTCAATGCTAAGGCGTTCCACGCTGCCGAGGTAGCCAACGACATGCCCGACGGCCGGACCCTGGCGGTATTTGCGTTTCCAGGCGACTTCGGTGCGGATGCCGGGAAGGTACGGCGCGTAAAGGCTGATCTGCGCAACTTGCTCAAAAGTCAGTTCGCTCGCGACAGTAATCGGCGTGTTACGGCTTTGCTTCTTCGCGCGCTTTACGATGGCATCGAGTTCATCTTGGCGAACGGGGATAATGCGTGTGAGCTGTTGTAAGACGTTTGGCACGTCACCGGCGAGCGCCGGAGTGATCGTGACCCGAAAAGTTTCTTCATTGTCGGCCAGCACGAGGCCTTTGCGATCAAGGATGCGGCCACGCTTGGGTACGACCACTTGAAGACTAGTGCGGTTCTCGTCCGCGAGAGGATCATAGTGACCTTCCTCGAGGACCTGGAGTTGGAACAGGCGCCATGCGAGAGCGCCGAATCCAACCAGTTGCCCGCCGCCCGCAACCATAGCGCGGCGGGTGAATTTTCGCTTGGCTTCCCTCTCTTCGCTGTCGTGATCAAACATGGCTTAGGTTCTGCGCATCAAGCGTGGATTGGCCTGCGGCGCTTTACGTCCGTCAAGCAAATAGAGGAGGGGCACAATGACGATGGCTGCAATACCGGCGAGCCCCGCACCGCGCGCGAATGCCGTCCAATCGGCAAACTCCACGAAGTACAACGATGCAGCGGCCCAAGCCGCGAAGGCGACACCGAGTAGGGACATGATGAAAAGGCCAATCCGGGCCATTTGACCGTTGTTTCTGAATGGCTGGCACAATACGCCAAGCGCATATGCTGCGAGATAAACCAGGGCCCAATATCCAAGTGGACCATGCGTTAAAGTATCGAGACAGAGGCCCGCCACGAATACAAACCACTCCGGCACGAGTTCGGGCCGGCGAAGTCCCCAGTAGTGAATGGCGACAACCGGGAGGAACGGAAGAAAGAAACGGTCCTCCGAGGGCAGTCCCCAAGGCAAGGCGGCAATTAGCGTCAAAAGAATGATTGATGAGAGCGGGACGACATATCTTAAAGCTGGCATCATGAGCCTCGTTCGCCGTTCCTAGGAAAAGTTGAGGCGCTTTCGATCATCGTGTTCCATTTTTCCCATCGTCATTCTTTGCAGTGGCTTTGGACGACTGAATGCGGGGCGCGGGCAAATTCTGCTCGCCCATGATGTCATGCGCAGGATTGTCGAAAAAGAGCACGCTCAGGTATTCGAGTTCATCCAGCCTGGCGCGAAGTTTCACGCGTGGCGCAGTCACATCGCCGGTCACTTTGCCGATCCTCAACCCGCGAGGGAATAGTCCGCCCGTTCCGGATGTCGCGACGTCGTCGCCGACGGAAATTTTGGCGTCGGGCGGCAAGAAAATCAGCCGGGGTACCGAGCCGTTGTCTCCCGCGAGGACGCCGCGCACACCTTTATCGCCGACGACGACGGGGATGCGGCTGTTGAGGTCGGTCGACAACAGAACCCGCGAGGACGACTGGCCTATTTCAACGACACGTCCAACAAGGCCGTCGGCACTGATAACGGGGAACCCGGTTTTGATATTTTGCCTAGAACCGGCATTGATCATGACGCTACGTACAAATGCGCCACTTGAGTCGGCAATCACCCGGCTCGTCACAAAATTGATCTTGGGTTCGTTCACGACTTTCGAGAGTGCTTCAAGGTCGGCGAGCTTGCGCTCAAGTTCCTTGGCGCGCCACTCCCAGCTGCTGAGTGTTTGATTTTCACTCTTCAGGCGGTGCAGTTCCTCCGTCATATCGACTTGGGCCGCGATCTGCCGGCCGACGTGACGCACGGGCTCTAGTGGAACCATGGCCGCCTGCATGATCGGGCTCATCCATTCGGCAATGCGCCAGCGGGCTTCGGCCAGTGCTGTGTGGTTCAGACGGCTGAGCAACATCAAGCCAAGGCACAACAGCACGAGGAATGGAACGATGACGCGCAAGCGGCCTAGGCGCACCGAGCTATCGCCCCGCCGTGTCAGATTCAGCTTATCGTCTTTGAGGCGGACCATACGCTTACGCCAAACTCCGTCAGATCGACTAAGGCTTGATGAGCAGATGCTCGCGTTCTTTGAGATTGGCGAGGATTGCAGCAGATCCGGTTATCACGCAATTCTGGGGATGTTCCGGGATGATGCACGCGATACCAATGCGGCGTTCCAATTCCGTATCGAGTTTCGCGAGGTTCGCTCCGCCACCCGAAAGGGAAATGCCGCGTTCGCAAATATCGGTCGAGACTTCAGGCGGCAGGTCTTCTATCGCGCGCTGAATGAATTCGGCGATTTCCTCAACGGTATCTTCGAGTGCTTCGGCGATATCTTGAGGACCTAGAACCACCGTTTTCGCCTTACCTTGGCGCAAATCGCGGCCACGAATAAAAATTTCTGCTGTTTCGCCGTTGACGACGCGGGAAGCGGAGCCAGCTTCGATCTTGATGCGCTCGGCGTTGGCTTCCCCAATCAGGAGCTGGTGCTTGCGGCGTACATAGCGGACGATGGCTTCGTCCATGGCATTGCCCGCACAGCGCAACGAACGGGCTTGCACAACGCCACCAAGCGAGAGCACGGCGATGTCGGTCGTGCCGCCGCCGATGTCGATAACCATGGAGCCGCGGGGTTCGTCGACGGGTAGTCCGGCGCCAATGGCGGCTGCCACAGGCTCCTCAATGAGGAATACTTTTCGAGCACCCGCAGATAGCGCCGTCTCATAGACGGCGCGGCGCTCGACGGGCGTCGCACCGGCGGGTACGCAAATGAGGATGCGCGGCCGGATGAATTCGAGCATGGTCTTGGTGCGCTTGATGAACTGGCGCAACATCTCTTCAGTGGCGACGAAATCTGCGATTACGCCGTCGCGCATGGGGCGTATGGTTTCAATGCTCTCGGGCGTGCGTCCGACCATCATTTTGGCTTTGTGGCCGACGGCTAATACATCGCGAATGCCGCCCCGCGAGCGGATGGCGACGACCGATGGCTCGTCGATGACGATGCCACGCCCCGCCACATGCACCAGGGTATTGGCCGTACCGAGATCGATGGCGATATCGTCGGAAAGAACGCTACTGACGCCGAAACCCAACATCACTCGTAACAAGGCCCCTGTTTGCTATGTTTGCCGGGCGTCGTGAACCCGGCGCTAAACACGCTTCGTGCATGTCCAAAGCAAGGCATATGCCGCACCTTCGCCGCACGAAACCAATGTCTTGCACACCACCGAGGCGCGGGTTGGCATTTGTACCCTGGCCAATCATAGCGTTAAGCCCATGATGCGCAAATACAAATCCTATCGCCCCGGCGGAATGCCCGGCATATAGTGCCAAGACCCTTGCCGCGTAGGTAAAACCTAAACGGCGTGCTGGGTTTGTGCCGATTTCTGACGTTTTACGACGAGCTTGCTGAGGGCCGCGACATAGGCCCTAGCCGACGCAACCATAGTATCGGGGTCGGCAGCCCGCCCCGTCACCACGCGACCGTCTTCCTCAAGGCGAACGGAAACCTCAGCCTGGGCGTCGGTACCCTCCGTCACGGCGTGCACTTGATAGAGATCGAGCCGGGCCTCGTGAGGCACGAGAAGCTTGATCGCATTGAATGTCGCGTCCACGGGACCGTTGCCAGTGCTTTGCACGGTTTTGGCATGTCCGGCGATATCGAGTGTCAGGGTTGCCGATTGGGGTCCGACTGTCCCGGCGATCACCGTCAAAGCCAGCACCTTGATGCTGTTGTGCTTGTGAGCGACCCCGTCATCGACGAGCGCTTCGATGTCTTCGTCGTAGACGTGTTTTTTCCTGTCGGCTAAGGCCTTGAAGCGATTAAACGCGTCTTCGAGTGCGTTCTCGCCGAGTTCGTAGCCGAGTTCCTTCAACTTGGAGCGGAAGGCGGCGCGGCCTGAGTGCTTGCCCATCACAAGTGACGACTTGCCGACACCGACGCTCTGCGGAGTCATGATCTCGTATGTCTCAGTATTCTTGAGTACGCCGTCCTGATGGATGCCGCTTTCATGTGCAAAAGCGTTTCTGCCGACGATCGCCTTATTGTATTGCACCGGGAAATTGGTCACGGCCGACACGAGCTTTGAAGCACGTGACAGCATTTCGGACTTGATGCCGGTGCGATAGGGCAGGAGATCGTGGCGGGTGCGCAAAGCCATGACGACTTCTTCGAGCGCGGCGTTTCCGGCCCGTTCGCCAAGGCCGTTGATGGTGCACTCGATTTGGCGCGCCCCAGCACGGACACCGGCCAGCGAGTTTGCAACCGCAAGTCCGAGGTCGTCGTGGCAATGGGTCGAAATGATAACCTTATCCATGCCTGGAACGCGTGTTTTCAGCATGGTGATAAGGTCGAAATATTCCTCCGGCGTCGCATAGCCGACGGTGTCGGGAATATTGATCGTCGTGGCACCCGCGCGGATGGCTGCCTCGACCACGCGGCAGAGATAATCGTGCTCGGTGCGCGTCGCGTCCATCGCACTCCATTCGACGTCGTCGGTGTAGCCGCGTGCGCGCGCGACGGAGGCGACGACGCGCTCGAACACCTGATCCTGGTCGAGTTGGAGTTGGAACTGGCGGTGCAGGGGCGAAGTGCCGATGAACGTGTGGATACGTCCGCGCTTTGCCGGTTTGATTGCTTCGCCTGCGCGGTCGATGTCGCCGAAGCTGGCGCGCGCAAGTCCGCAAATCACCGAATGTTTGGCGAGCTTGGCGATTTCATTGACGGCCTCAAAGTCTCCGTCGGAGGCAATTGGGAAACCAGCTTCAATGACATCAACGCCCATCTGGTCGAGGAGTTCGGCGACTTGTAGTTTTTCTTCAAACGTCATCGTGGCGCCGGGGCACTGTTCCCCGTCGCGCAGCGTCGTATCGAAGATGATGACTTGTTCGGAAGAACTCGATTTCGGAGTATTGGCAGGAGCGGTCATTGATACTGATCCTTGGGTACTATTCCCATCTGAATTGGCGCTGCGGGTCCATCATCCCCTGAGTGCGCCCCGGACATCTCCGGCGGGCGTCGGCTCAGGGGCCGGTAAGCAAGAGCGCAAAAAACCGCGCGCGCGCGAGGCGCTGCGAAAAAAGGTTCAAAAGCGGCGAACGGCGGGTCATGGGCGCCTTGGACAGGTGTCGGAAAGGTTCTCTGGTCGATAGCATATGCCACTGAGCACCGTCCGATACAATAGGACAGACTCTACATTTGCCGAGACTATACTTTTGGGAAGCGGCATTGACGAAAATCAAGCCGCTCCGCCGGGCCCGGTCCTAGGATGGGCCACGCGCGGGGCTCCTGCCGAATGATCTCGGAAGTCTCGCAGCTTCGCCGCGGCGCCGGATTGACGCAGTCGTGATTTTTGCGCCGGAAAACGTGAGCCGCCGCCGTCTCAGTCATCAGTGAGATGTCATCTGGGAACGGGTATTGAAACACGCAAGAAATCACATGTGATCCGGCTCATGCTGGAGCGTGCCTACAATTCGGAGTTTCGTCATGCCCGACACTGTGAACCAGGACGACAAATCTCCAGAACGCACACGCGAAAATTATGATCGCAGCCTCGTGATGCTTCATTGGGCGACCGCGCTGCTCATCGTTGCAGTGTTCGCGTCTATCGAGTTGCGCGAGGTCTTCGAGAAGGGCAGCATACCGCGCGAATTTCTAAAGTCTTTGCACTCCATGCTAGGCTTGAGCGTTTTTGCGCTAACTCTTGTTCGGATTTTTATTGCGCTACGGACGCCCGAGCCCGCCATTCTTCCCGCGCCACCTGCATGGCAGGCGTATGCCGGGAAATTCATGCACTTCGTAATCTACGCCATTCTGATTGCTCTACCTGTTCTAGGCTGGATGACGTTGAGTGCAGCCGGAAAGCCAGTACCATTTTTTGGGCTGACGCTGCCGCCGATGATTGCAGAAAGCAAAGACACCGCCGAATGGCTGAAGGAACTTCATCACGAAATCGGCGAGATCTTCTATTGGATCATCGGCCTGCATGTGACCGCCGCACTTGTTCACCACTACGTTGTCAAAGATAATACTCTGAGGCGCATGATGCCGGAGCGCGTCACACGCTAATCGTGCCCTGCATCACGCGCACGCCGTGACCGCCAATGCGCACACTTTCGAGCCGGCTGCGCGACACATTTATTGTAAGGCCGATCGCGCTTGGACGGCCCATCTCAATTCCCTGTTCGATTGTGCGTTTATGGATACCTTCGGTCAAACCGTCGAACGTATGGATGATGCGGGCAAAGCCGATGGCGGCGGCACCAGTGGCCGGGTCTTCCGGAACGCCTAAATCCGGCGCGAACATGCGTGCGTGGAAGGCTGATTGGGCCCTGACGCACTGGCGCGTGTAGATGTAAACCCCGTCGATGGCGCGATCGCTAAACGCGCGTGCCCAGTGTGTTGCGACGACCTGCGCCTTTGAGATGGCTTCCAGGTTGGAAACCGGCACGTAGGCAAACACGCTGGAGCCACGAAGCAGCAGCGGTTTATGATTTTCAAATCCGATCTCGTTCGAATTTAACCCAAGGGCTGCGGACGTTTCTTCCGGCAGCGACAAGGCTTCGCTAAAGTCCGGAAGTTTCGGCGCGTCGAACTCACCGTAGGCCGCGCTGCCGCTTCTATGGCGCACCCCGATGCGGACGCTGCCAACTTCCTCTTCGAGCACGATGATGGCGTCACTCTCGCCATTGACCGCTGGTGAGCGGAGTTCGGCAAGGAGCAGCGCGCAACCGAGCGTTGGGTGCCCCGCAAACGGTATTTCGCGCGAAGGCGTGAAAATGCGCACGCGTGCGGTGTGTCCCGGGGCCGTCGGTTTCAGAACGAAAACGGTTTCAGAGAGATTGAACTCGCGCGCGATCTGCAGCATCTCGGCGGCCGATAGGCTGTCCGCGTCAAGCACGATGGCAAGCGGATTGCCGCCAAACGCGCGTTCCGTGAAAACGTCAATGATGTGATAGTCCAGTGCCATACGCTGCCGCTCCGGCACACCTGTGCCGCCCCTCTTCCCAAAGCGGCGGCACCATGGGCCAAGGGCCGCTGTGAGCCAAGAGGAATTTAAGGGTGGGTTGCTGCGGCGCGTGGTTTTTCCGGCCAGGTCACCACAAGGTCACCACTTGAGGAGGCGGCTTCCGGCGAGCGCACCTAGCGCCGATACAATCGTGATGCCGGCGACGTACCAGATGGCCAGGAACATCGGGCTATCGTCTACGCAGAATGTTGCATAGAGCGCGGCACCAATGGCTCCAGACAGCAAGCCGGCCGCCGCGCCAGCTGCAACAGGGTGCGATGGCGCACCCTGGCGCAGTGCAAACAGGACGGCAACGAAAGGTGCAAGCGATAGGATGGGGATGTATTTCATGCATGCGACGGGCATGCTGCCAAGTGCGCTGACCGCCCAATGATCGGCCGGCACGGCCTGCATCTCCAGCAACACAGCCGCCGCAAGCAAAAGAGGCGGTATCATCAATAGCCACTTGGTCCAGCCGGCCACGCCGTCTGGCCGCGCCAAGCGCAGCACAAGAAGTGCGGCGGGAATGGCGAGCCCGAGTGTAAACACAAACTTGAACATGAAGCGCGGGTCGTGCGTGATTGCGTGGGCGAAGTCCGAGCGCACGCCGAGCAGGCTGAAGAAGTGAGCCGTGGCAAGAAGCTGTCCGGCACCAAGTGCCAGCCAAACCGTGCGCGAAATCGGCGCTTTGACGCTCGCGTTGTCTGCAACCACGGCCCTGATGAGATCTTCTGTTTTCATGTCGCAGGCTTCTCTTGAGCAGGCTTCTCTTGATAAGTGTCGGAGAGTGTCTTGAGGCTACGGTGGAGCGAGACGCGGACGGCAACCTCCGTCATTCCTAAGCGGTCGGCCACGTCTTTGGCAGTGTGACCATCAATGGCAATGGCTTGCACGATCTCGCGGTTTTTACCCTTAAGGCCGTTCAGCACCCGGCCTGCGTCGTAGGCATACATCGCGTCGTCTTGGCCACCCGCTTCGAGGAATTCCAGCATGCCCTCGATCGGCACTTCGGTGCGCCGTCCGCGGCGGCGGATTTCGTCGATCATCTTGTTGCGCGTTATAGCCATGATCCAGGGCCCTATGGGCTTTGACTGGTCCCACGTGTGGCGTTTTAGATGAATGGCCAATACGACTTCCTGCACCACGTCCTCCGCGTCGCTGGAAGCGATGTCTGCGCCGCCGAGACCCCGGCGGACAGACGCTCTTAAAACCCGCGACAAATCATTGAGCAGCCGCTGGTAGGCTGCCCCATCTCCGTTAATTGAGGCCCGCATCAGTTGCGACCACTCGTTTTCGCGTGCTCGTCGGTCCTGCATCGTGCCTCGTACTTGGGGAGTTCGGCGGAATAGGCTCAACTGTTACATGACTGTGTCATGTGAGTATCACGGCGGCGTTGTGCCTATAGGGCCGGAGTTGGGCACGGACCGCCGCTCGTGGGAAAATACGGCGGGACAGTGCCCCGCGCCGCTCTTGCGGGCAAGGCTAAAACGCCGGCCGGGTTCTGAAGCGCAGGCATCAGCCTTGGACGGTGGCAAGTCCGAGTGCCAACCAAAGCAGGCCGACGTAGGTCAGGCCATGAAGCAGCTGGTCAATCCCGAGTGCCCACCAAAAAGGAGTATCCCGCGACGTCCAGTCGTTGCGGCGCACGATCTGCTCCTTCGCCCAATCAATATGGTAATGCAACACAAACTCCGCTGCGAGCAGGGCCGCCATGATGCCGGGCGTGGTGCCCGGCAGGAAAGCGAAAACGGGGGCTGTGAGGACAATGTGGGTCAGGCTGTGCGTCAAGCCGCCCGTCGCGCCATAGTGTCCTTTCTCCCGGCGCTGGGTTTCTGTTTGCATAATGAAGTCGGCTGCCGCGTGTTTGACCAGCAGATAAGCCATGGCCAACAGCACCATCGCCGCTTCGCCGCCGATTTGGACGGGGAATGGCATGCGTCGGGTCTCCTTCCCCATGTTTTCATTCAAAGCGCCGCGCTCCCACGCGCCGCAGCGTCGGCTACTTAGCTCATTTTGATAGCTCTGTGCTGTTCCCTGGGGAACAGCGCCTAGGGAGGGACCACGGGAGGGGCCCCCAGGGGAGGGACATTGGGGAGGGACATTGGCACCCCCTTTCCCCAGAACCTGCCATGGTGTAGAAGCCGCTTCAATCCATTCATTCCGGCTTTGAAAGGCCCTGCCAAATGGCCAGCACCGTCCTTCTCGTTATACACCTCATGATTGCGGCAGCCCTCGTCGGCGTGGTGCTGCTGCAGAAATCCGAAGGCGGTGCGCTCGGTATCGGTGGCGGCGGTGGCGGCGGTTTTCTCACCGGGCGCGGCACGGCAAACTTGCTGACGCGCGCAACGGCCATGCTGGCTGCGGCATTCTTTGTTACATCAATTTCGTTGACGCTGCTGGCGCGCAATACGCAGCCAGTTGGTTCTGTTTTTGATGGGTCGAAGCCTGCTGCGGCGGGTGCGTCAGCTGTTCCGGGCACGACAGTTACCCCGGCGGATGGGACGAAGCCTGCTGAAGGCCGTGGCGGTATTCTCGATAAGCTACAGCCGCCGGGCCAAAGTCCAGGTCCGGCTCCCGGACAAGTTCCGGGCGGGCAGTAAGCGGCCCTCTCAGATTGAAAAAATGACAACGGCGCGGATGATCTCCGCGCCGTTTTTTTGTTTTGAGGCAAAAATCCGCGCGTTCGACCAACAACATGAACGTGTTGGCTAAATCCCCCGTGGATGAGGCCAATTTGCCGCTTGGAGATTCGGGGGATCTCGTGCGAGACCCAAATCCCATGCAACGGTACATCTTCATCACCGGCGGCGTGGTCTCCTCCCTTGGAAAAGGCCTAGCTTCCGCCGCCCTCGGCGCGCTTCTGCAAGCGCGCGGATATTCGGTCCGCTTAAAAAAGCTCGACCCCTATCTCAACGTTGATCCGGGCACCATGAGCCCGTATCAGCACGGCGAAGTCTTCGTCACGGATGATGGGGCCGAGACCGATCTCGACCTAGGGCATTACGAGCGCTTCACCGGCGTTCCGGCCAAGAAGTCGGACAACATCACCACCGGGCGCATCTATCAAGAAATCCTCGCCAAGGAACGGCGCGGCGATTTTCTCGGCGGCACGGTGCAAGTCATCCCGCACGTGACCGACGCCATCAAGCAGTTCGTCTTGAACGGCAACGAGGACGTGGATTTCGTGTTGACCGAAATCGGCGGCACGGTTGGCGATATCGAAGGCCTGCCGTTTTTCGAAGCTATCCGCCAGCTCGGCAACGACTTGCCGCGCGGGGCCTCGGTCTACGTTCATCTGACGCTGATGCCGTACATTCCGTCGGCGGGCGAATTGAAAACCAAGCCGACACAGCATTCGGTCAAGGAGCTGCGCTCGATCGGTATTCAGCCCGATATTCTTTTGTGCCGTTCGGATCGCGAGATCCCGGCGGGCGAGAGGAAGAAGATCGCTCTGTTCTGTAACGTGCGCCCCGAGGCGGTTATTCAAGCGCTCGACGTTGCGTCGATCTACGATGTGCCGCTCGCCTATCACCGCGAAGGCATCGACCGCGAAGTGCTGGCTGCGTTTGGCATTACGGGTGCGCCAAAACCGGACCTGACGCGCTGGGAAACGATCTCCCACAACATCGCTGCGCCCGAAGGCGAAGTGACCATTGCCATCGTGGGCAAGTACACGGGGCTGAAGGACGCCTATAAATCTCTGAGTGAAGCACTCGTGCATGGCGGCATCGCCAACCGCGTGAAAGTGAAACTCGAGTGGATTGAATTGGAAGTGTTCGAGCACGAGGATCCCGCCCCCCACTTGGAAGGTGTGCACGGCATTCTCGTGCCAGGCGGATTTGGCGAACGCGGCGCGGAGGGAAAAATTCTTGCCGCCAAGTTTGCGCGCGAAAAGAAAGTGCCGTACTTCGGCATTTGTTTCGGCATGCAGATGGCGTGCCTCGAAGCGGCTCGCAATTTGGCCGGCTTTAAGCGCGCGAGTTCAACCGAGTTCGGCGATACGCAAGAGCCTGTCGTTGGCATGATGACAGAGTGGATGCGCGGCAACGAATTGGAACAGCGACGTCAAGGCGGCGATCTCGGCGGGACCATGCGGCTTGGTGCGTTTGCGGCAACGCTCAGCGAGGGCAGCCGCATTGCGGAAGTTTACGGCGACACGCATATCTCCGAACGCCACCGCCATCGCTACGAAGTGAATACGCACTATCGCGCGGCATTGGAGCGCGCGGGATTGCGTTTTGCTGGCTTGTCGCCTGATGGCCTGTTGCCAGAAACGGTTGAGTACACCGACCATCCCTGGTTCATCGGCGTACAGTATCACCCGGAACTGAAGTCGAGGCCGTTTGAACCGCATCCGCTGTTCGCGAGCTTCATCGCGGCGGCCGTGGAGCAGTCGAGGTTGGTGTGAGCCGTCATCCTCAAAGCGCGTGCGGCCTCTAAAGCCGCATCGCGATTTGGGGATCCAACATAAAATGTGCCGAAGGCACCATATTTTGCGGTAGAAGGTTTGCGCTGCATCCCAGGCCTTCGACGCGCAAGTGCAGTATGCGCTCGGCCGAGGATGACGGGATCGGGCGGCGGTGGAGCAGAGCAGGTTGGTGTAAGATGGCGCCGCATGTTCCCCCTCTCCGGTGGTGAGGGGTAGGGGTGGGGAGTCGCTGTAGGACAAGTGTTTCACGTTCGGCACGGGAATTGACCAGTGCGATCGGAGTATTTGACTCCTACTCGCCCAGAACAAACCTCAGTAGGCCGGCAATGTCATTTGAAGTCGCATCGGCTTCTAGGCCGAGGCGCTCCGTGGGCAAACCGAAACGGTTCACCCAATAGGTTGGGTAGCCAAAGCTCTTCGCACCGTAAGCATCCCACCCGCCGAATGCTGCAAACGCAATCTGATTCTTCTCAAGACCAAGACGTTCTAATCCAAGCGCATATGCACGCGGATCAGGTTTGTAGGTCCCGTTGACTTCGGTGCTAAGAAGCTCATCAAAGAGGTCTACAATTCCCACTTTCTCAGCATTTGCGCGCAACATACGTGTGCTCAAGTTCGAAATGGTGATGATGCGCACTCCGGAAGCTTTCAACTTCCGTAGCGCCGCGACGCTGTCTGGCCAAGGCTCAAGCTTTAGATACGCGTCGAGCAGCTGTTGTCGAGCATCTGCCGTCATGGAGAGATTCATAGTCTTCGCCGTGTAGTCCAATGCGTCGCCGGTGACCTCGAAGAAATCCGCGTGCCGGTTTGTGAGTGACCGAAGGAAACCGTACTCGAATTGTTTTGCTCGCCACGCCTTGGTGAATGCGGTCCCGTTGCCGGGAAACGCTTTCTCTACCTCAGGGGTGACTGAGTTTGCATTAAAGATGACGAAGTAGTCGAAGGCCACCGCCTTGAAGCGAGGCGCCGCCATCAGGTCGGTACCGCTTATTGCTGTCAGCATGATCAAGGCTAAAAGTACGCGAAGCGGCATGTCAATGCTTTCTTGGTCAATCCCCGTGGCTGCGGACGCTCTTCACTCGGGCAAAGCCGCCATCCGGCGCAATGCGTTTCGCATTAGCGCAGGATGCGAACCCAATGCGTCCTACCTAAACGCCTTCGCAAAAGCGAAGCGGGTGTATTTCGCAACGTAGGACTTGGCGATCCCCGTACCGCGGCGGATGTGTGCCGTGACGCTGCGCCGGGGACCCTTCTGGCGATGCTGCGCAACGTGCCTCGTGGATTGGCCCGCAGAATATTTGCGCGCAGAATTTTTAGAAGCCGCCGCATGTCTTGCTTTCGCTGTGCGCGTGGCGGGCTTTGTGGCTGTGGCCTTGGCTCCCTCGACGCCGCTCTGCTCGCTTGCCTGAGCTTTCGCAATCTGTTGGCTCTGTTGTTCTACTAGCGGGCTGTCTAGGATTGCCGTGACGCAAGGGTCCGACAGCTTTTCAAACGCGTGTGCCATGCAGTCACGCGCCGCTGCGCCCTCGGGCGCGTGCTGGATGCAATGCTTCTCGTAGTCGTCCTTGCACGCGTCCTTGACGGCCTGGGGGACATCACCTGCTGCCGCAACCGTTGTGGCGGCGTCTGCTGATGGCGGCACGTCCTGAGCCATCGCCGGCGCAGTGAGCGCCAGTGCGAGGGCTACGCAGATTGCTATCGGCTTGAGCAATAGAACCTCCCAAGGATTAAGATAAAAAGGCTTTCCCTAGAATACAGCCGTGGCCCGCCGATACAACCCACGGATACAAACCATGACAGGCGAGATGTCGCGGGCCTAGCCTGTTTGCGAGGACGGATTGGATGTCTTTTTTTCGAACCTATGTCGCGTCATTATGATGGGCCGGACTGACATCGAGCGATGAGGACACGCCATGGCTAAGAACACGATTTGCCTTTGGTACGACAAGGACGCCGAAGCGGCTGCCCGCTTTTACGCGCAAACCTTTCCCGATAGCGCCGTGGGTGCCGTTCATCGTGCGCCAAGTGACTACCCGTCTGGCAAAGCGGGCGACGTGCTGACAGTGGAATTCATGGTTGCCGGCATCCCCTGTCTCGGCCTTAACGGTGGTCCCGCGTTCAAGCATAACGAAGCCTTCTCCTTCCAGATCGCGACCGATGATCAGCAAGAGACCGACCGCTACTGGAACGCCATCGTCGGCAATGGCGGGCAGGAAAGTGCGTGCGGCTGGTGCAAAGACAAGTGGGGTGTGTCGTGGCAGATCACGCCGCGCGTGCTGATGGAGGCGTTGGCCGCGGGCGGCGCGGAAGCAAAGCGCGCGTTCGAAGCGATGATGGACATGAGGAAGATCGACGTTGCTGTGATCGAAGCGGCGCGGTTGAGGTTGTAGTGGGATGCCGCGCGTGCTTCATCGGGCGGCATTGGGGCAGAGCAGATTTATGTAACGCCAGGAGCTTCTTTGCCGTATCTACGCATCGGACCGTAATGGCGGGACCGTCTCGACGATGGCAATGGAGATCTTGTTATGGCGTTTCGCCGCTCGACGTTGTTACCTGTTGCCGCCTCAGCGCTTGCTCTCTCAGTGCTCCCCGCCCTCGCCATGGGCTATGACAGCTTGGCCTGCCCAGAACTCGCCGAGCGGCGCATCGAATTTTTCACCAACAACGGCTTCTGCAATCCGGCCAAAGCTGACGCAAAAGATTGCAAACCCATCGTCAATGGTTCGGAAGCCGAGCTGCCCGAAGCGGCTCGCACGCAAGTGACCATGATTGTGCGTACTGAAACGCGTAAGGAATGCCCAGCAAAGTAATCTGTGCGTCTGCCGCGGCCCTGGAAATCCTGTGAAACAGCTTCAAACATAAAAAGCCATCCCGGCACTTGGGCCAGGATGGCTTTTGAATTGCGTCCGCCGGGTACTAAATTAGTTCGCCGGGGCCGGTGCAGCCGCCGGGGCTGCTGCTGGCATTGGAATAGCCTTCACATCGAGCTGGACGATACCGAGGTGAATAAGCGATCCAAACAGCACGGCAAAGATAAGCGCCGTTGTTAGCGCGTTCACGAAGCGGTTCGAGAACGACAGCATGTTGCCGATGAGGTCGAGAAAAAATACGACGGCGGCGCCGATGATTACCGGCTGGAGCCATCCGAGATCTGCGAGCATGAGACTTCCCCACGAGTTGTGTTTTGCGATTTGCGGTCAGGAACTGACCCTGCTTTAACGGCGTAATTATAGCACGCAATTCAAGCCGCATCGTGCGGCAGATGGTTAATGCTAACCGTATGAATGGGATAGCGAATTTTGCGGCCCTGTCGAGAGGTGCTGCGAATCGTGCGGTTGGTTCAGGTGCTCGCTGGGGCCCTGTCCAGGTGCCGGTGGCACACACTTGCGAGGACGGCCAAAAGCGCCTCCAGAACGCCGTATGGGGGATTAAACCGTATTCCTTTGCCGCTCCGGTGAAAGCGGTCAGCTATTCCGCCGCCGAAGTCCTTCAGCGACTGCGGAACTACTGTTACGATATAACAACCCACTGATTTCGATCACAAAAAGTTTGGTCTCCGTGAGAGAAAAGCTATTGGCTATTCTTTTCGCGAGCAGTTACACACCAGATCAACAGGCGTTCCCTGTGATCTGAATTTTTAGGAGAGACATCATGAAGACCTGGATGAAACCGGAAGTTCGCGAAACCGAAGTCGGCCTGGAAGTAACGAGCTACCTCCCAGCTGAAATCGACATGATCTAATTCGACTTCGAACCGCAAGGTTCTAGAAGCGGCGGCCTTTAAGGCCGCCGTTTTTGCGTTTTGGGGCATTAAATCGTAGTCAAGTACGGTGCTGGTGAACGCGGCAAGAGCTTCCGTCGCTGAAGAACTTTCAGGACCATTTCAGAAACCATGGCCCTACTGTTATGATATAACAACCCACTGATTTCGATCACAAAAAGTTTGGATCGTGTGAGAGAAAAGCTATTGGCTATTCTTTTCGCCAGCAGCTACACACCTCGTCAACAGGGGCTCCCTGTGATCTGAATTTTGAGGAGAGACATCATGAAGACCTGGATGAAACCGGAAGTTCGCGAAACCGAAGTCGGCCTGGAAGTTACGAGCTATCTCCCAGCTGAAATCGACATGATCTAATTTGAATTCGAACCGCAAGGTTCTCGAAACGGCGGCCTTTAGGGCCGCCGTTTTTGCGTTCAGGGCGGCTGTCCCCAGTAGCTGTCCCCAGTATTTGCACTGGCAGAGCACTCGCAGCTCCCGGCCGAGCCGGTTATAAGACCACATGACCCAACACGAATCCCTCATGCCCCACGAATCTCTCAAGCCCAATGCCCGCGTCGTTGCCGGCAATGTGACATTTGCCAACGACGCGCCGATCGCGGTGCTCGCCGGGCCGTGTCAGATGGAAAGCCGGGCGCACGCACTTGAATTGGCATCGGCACTCAAAGAAATCGCGGCACGCCTCGGAATTGGTCTCGTTTTTAAAGCGTCATTCGACAAAGCCAATCGCACGTCACTAAGTGGCAAGCGCGGCATCGGTCTCAAAGGGGCGCTGCCCATATTCGCTGAAATCAAGGAGACACTTGGTTTGCCGGTCGTGACCGACATTCACGACGTTAGTCAGTGCGCACCGGTTGCGGAAGTCGCCGATATACTCCAGATCCCAGCTTTTCTTTGCCGCCAGACTGATCTCTTGATCGCCGCCGCTCAAACCGGCCGTATAATCAAGATCAAGAAAGGCCAGTTCCTGGCGCCTTGGGACATGAAGAACGTTGTCGCCAAGGTGACAGGGAGCGGCAATCCAAACGTACTCGTGACGGAGCGCGGCTCCAGCTTTGGATACAACACGCTGGTTGTCGATATGCGCGCGCTGCCTCAGATGGCCGAGACGGGCGCGCCTGTAATTTTCGACGCGACCCACGCGGTCCAGCAGCCGGGAGGACAGGGGACTTCGTCAGGCGGCGACCGGCGCTTTGTACCCGTTCTGGCGCGGGCTGCCGTTGCGGCCGGTGTGGCGGGCCTGTTTATCGAAACGCATCAAGACCCCGACAACGCGCCCTCTGATGGACCGAATATGGTGCCGCTCAAGGATTTTGAACGCTTGCTGCGCGACCTTCAAGCCATCGATGCCGTCGTCAAAAAGCAGAAGAGCGCAGGCTAGCAAGGCCTGCGCTCTTTCTGTTTTGCTTGTATTCTGTTCAAGCGGCGGGGAGTACTCCCGCATATCAATCAGACCAAGCGTTTTTTATTCCGCGGCGAGCGCTGGCGCCGCGGGCAACTCATCATATTTTCTTAGACCAGAGGATAGCAGCTACCGCTTCAACATGGGCCTTGCTGGTCAAGCCGCCGTACGGATTGGGCGGGATCTTGGCAGCAAGGGTCACACAGGCAACCGGCCCGCAATTGGCCGGAGACCTGATCTTTCCAACGCTGACGGCTGCCATGGCCATCGTCGTCGCAAAGAGACTCATAGTTGAGAGGCAGGAGATATAGGCAAGGGCACGCGAGAGTACTTCATATTGCATCGGACCACCTCGATACGCTTTACAATGGGTGACGACACTTCCACTTGCAGTTCACCGGGGTCGGGAAGGAGGGAGCGGCCTCCCCAATCCGGCATGCGTTGATGATGCAGCAACCTTGGTAAACAAGGCGTTAAGCTTACTGGAGTGTGAAGTTTATATTTTCGGGTCCGGCAATCTTGTGAAAGTCCCGGTTTTCGGCCTCCAGCGATCCAATTTACCAGTTTCTTCGTTAAACCGATTGGGAGTAGTGGGACCTTACGGGAACTCATCGGGTGAGAATAGCCGTCGTCGGATCTGGAATTTCAGGATTGAGCGCCGCTTGGCTGCTCGGCAAGCGTCATGATGTGGTTTTGTACGAAGCGGAAGAGAGGCTCGGCGGCCATTCCAATACCGTTGATGTGAGTGCTCCCGAGGGTAACTGCGCCATAGATACGGGGTTCATTGTCTACAACACCGCCGCCTATCCCAATCTCATAGCATTCTTTCAAACTCTGGGTGTTGAGACAGCGCCATCGGACATGAGTTTTGCGGTATCTTTGGATCGCGGGGCTTACGAGTATTCGGGTACAGGCCTTGGTGGGCTATTCGGTCAACCCCGAAACATCTGCCGGCCTGGTCACTGGCGCATGGTTCTTGAAATTTTCCGCTTTTTCCGCGAGGCGCAAGACGCGCACGCGAATGAGCCCGCGAACGCCACTCTCGGCGAGTGGCTTCAGGCACGCGGCTTTTCGCAGGCTTTCATTCATGGGCACATTGCACCGATGGCTGCCGCCATTTGGTCGGCGCCGGTCGATGAGATGCTGGATTTTCCCTTTGCCGCGTTCTGCCGCTTCTTCTCCAACCACGGACTTCTTCAGGCCTTCGGACGCCCCGAATGGAGGACCGTCAGGGGCGGAAGCCGCACCTACGTCGAGAAAATCAAGAAGAGTTTTTCGGGACGCCTTTCGCTCGCCGATCCGGTCATTGATGTTGAGGGGGTAACCGGCGGCGTCATCGTGCGCACGCGTGCTGGCGCAGAGGACCATTATGATGCAGCACTTTTAGCCTGCCACGCTGACGATGCGTTATTGATGGTTTCAAATGCTGATCCCGGTATGCGCCGGCTCCTTTCGCAATTCCGTTATCAACGCAATGAAGCAGTGCTGCACAAGGATCCATCGTTCATGCCGCAGCGCCGCCGGCTTTGGTCGAGTTGGAATTATCTCGGCCGCAGAAACGATATCAATGAGCAAGGGGCAGAAGACATCACCGTGACCTACTGGATGAACCGGTTGCAGCCGCTGCAGACGAGAACCGGCTATTTCGTCACGCTCAATCCTTCAAGGGCAATTCAAGACGACAAAATTGCAGGCCGTTTCAATTATTATCATCCGATCTTTGATGCGGCAGCGCTGAGCGCGCAAAGGGACTTGTGGATGTTACAAGGGCGAAACCGTCTCTGGTTCGCGGGTAGCTATTTCGGTTACGGATTTCATGAAGACGGTCTGCAATCGGGACTAGCGGCCGCTGAAGATTTGAGCCACCGGTTGGAAGGGGGCCGCGGAGCAGTGCAGCGGCCGTGGACTTGGGACGAACGTCAATCGCGCATCACGAGACAAGCCTTGGCAGCGGAACGCGAGCATGAGGTTGTGTTGTGATAGCGCTGCACTCTGGCATCTATAGCGGTCACATCGTGCACAAGCGCGTGCGGCCGGCTCCTCATGCGCTGGATTATAGAGTCTTCTCGTTTCTACTCGATCTTGATGAGATTGTGCCGCTGGCAAAGCGCTTGCGCCTGTTTTCGTATAACGCTTGGAATATTTTCAGCTTCCATGACAGCGATCACGGTGCGGGTAACCGGACACCCATCAGCGACATCGCCCGCGCGGCACTTGCTGACGCCGGCCGCCCGAGCGAAGGACGGCGAATTCTGCTCCTCTCCTATCCGCGCATGTTCGGTTACGTCTTCAATCCCCTAAGCGTGTTTTTTGTCTATGATCCGTCAGGTGATTTGGAAACATTGATCTATGAGGTCAACAACACGTTCGGCGAGCGGATAAGTTACGTCGTGCCGGCAGGGTTGAGGCAATCGAACGATGTCTATGTGCAATCATGTGCGAAAGACATGTTTGTATCACCGTTCGCGGCCGGGCATGGGCAGTATGGTTTTATCGTCAATGATCCCATGAATCATCCCTTGGATGAGGCTATCGTTGCTGTCAATTTTAGCGATGGCGATGGGCCGTTGATAAAGACTCATTTTCGCGGACGCCGCTCTGACCTGAGCGATTCTTCACTTCTGAAATTACTCGCCGGGTATCCGCTCTTCACGCTGAAAGTCATCGCGGCCATCCATTACGAAGCAGCCAAACTTTGGTTCAAAGGCGTGCCACTGACGAAGCGGCATGTCTCGCCACGATACGCAATCTCACCAAATAAACAGTCGAAAGTTGAACGCTGATGCAAGATAGCGGAGCCGTTTCCCAAGAACACAGAAACATCGCCCTTTCCGGTCTGGGCTGGAGAGAGCGGCGCGTCGCCGGCGCGCTGCGCCGCGCGTTCGGATCTTCGGCGCAGGGACGTCTGCAGGTGGAGTTCCCGTCGGGGGGATGTGTCGCGCTTGGTGGCGGCACAGGACCTGCTGGACGCATGAAGCTGAAGTCATTCAAGCCGGTTTGGCGGTTGCTCACGCGCGGGAGCCTTGGGCTGGCGGAAAGTTACATGCGTGGCGAGATCGATACGCCTGATCTTGGCGCCGTTCTGCGATTCCTCAATATGAACTATGTCGCTGTTCAGAGCGCGAGCGGCGGTGTTTCGAGAGCCCGCCTATCAGATGTTTGGTGGCACAGGAGGCGCGATAATTCGCGCCAGGGAAGCCGTAGCAACATTGCCGCGCATTATGATTTGGGGAACGATTTCTATTCACTGTGGCTCGATCCCGGCATGACCTATTCGAGCGGCATCTTTAGATCGCAGGGCACTTCTCTTGAAGCCGCTCAAGAAGAAAAATATAGCGTTGTGCTCGACGCGCTCGGCTTAGGGGCGGGCAAGCGATTGCTGGAAATTGGCTTCGGGTGGGGTGGCCTCGCGGAGCGCGCGGTGCGAAACGGCATGCATGTGACAGGCATCACGCTTTCAAAAGAACAGTTGGCGTTTGCGCGCGAGCGGTTGTCGCCGGCGGGCTTGACAGCGCGCGCCGATTTGCGCCTTGAAGACTATCGTGATTGCAGCGGAGAGTTCGACGGTATAGCCTCGATCGAGATGATCGAAGCAGTCGGAGAGGCGCATTGGCCGCGATACTTCCAGACGATTGCTAGCCGTTTAAAACCCGGCGGGAAAGCCGTCATTCAGTCCATTACGATCGACGAGCGATACTTCGAAACGTACCGGCGGCAAACCGATTTTATTCAACGGTATATTTTTCCAGGCGGCATGCTGCCAACTGTCGTGCGCATGAAAGAAGAAGCCGCACGCGCCGGTCTCGCCTTTGAAACCGTTGAACGTTTTGGTTCGAGCTACGCCGCAACGCTGACTAACTGGCGTTCGAGGTTCCAAGCCCGTTGGCCCGAAATTGAGCGCCTTGGATTTGACGAGCGGTTCAGGCGCATGTGGATTTACTACCTGACCTACTGTGAGGTCGGCTTCGAAAGCGGCGATGTGGACGTTGGAATTTACCGGCTGACGAGAATATGATCTGCGGGCGCGAATAATTCGCTCACTGAGGCCCGGCATCGACAGTGCCAGCGCTATCGGCCGCGCGGCCGATCATCCAGAAGAAGAGGCGGTTGGGC
The DNA here is from genome assembly GCA_963764605.1 of uncultured Alphaproteobacteria bacterium. Taxonomy (GTDB): domain Bacteria; phylum Pseudomonadota; class Alphaproteobacteria; order Rhizobiales; family Hyphomicrobiaceae; genus Hyphomicrobium_B. The sequence continues at coordinate 330,277 of CAVXTJ010000004.1, read as the reverse complement.
ACGATGCGCAACGTCTTCATCAGGAGGGCCATGCCGAACGGGAACACGATCTCATACTTGCCGCGCGCCAGTCCATCGGCGATCGTCTGAACGGCCTCTTCGACAGGCACAATGAAGGGCATGGGGAAGGTGTTGACGTCGGTCATCGGCGTTTTAACAAAGCCTGGATTGATGACGGTCAGTTTGACGCCCTTGTGCTTAAGACTTGGATAGAGCGCCTCACACAGGCTGATGAGCGCGGCTTTTGTTGGCGAGTAAGCCGCGCCCTTCATCAGGCCGCGATATCCGGCAACCGATGATACAATGCCGATATGGCCGCGGCCGCGCGCGGTCATCGCACGCATAGCGGGCTCAAGCGCGTGGAGTACGCCGAAATAATTCACGCCCATGGACGTCTTGGCTTTGTCAGCGCTGAAATCCGAGACCAGCATGGGCTGCCAGATGCCGGCATTCAACACGGCAAGATCGACCGGTCCAAGGTCGCGTTCAATTGCAGCGAAAACCTGCGCCACGCGATCAGCGTCCATAACGTCGAGGGGATAGGGTTTGATGGCAGGGTGGAGTGCCTGCATTTCTTTGAGTTTATCTTCGGAACGCGCCGATACAGCAACGGTAGCCCCTTCGCGCGCCAAGAGCAGGGCGAGTTCGCGGCCAATGCCGGTGCTCGCGCCCGTGATCCAGACGCACTTCCAAGGACGATTGGCCCGCATGGGGGTATTCACATTCCGGTAAAGGGCTGCGCAAGCCGCGCCAATACCGACTTGAACCTGATTTTATGGTCCGAAGCAATAAGACAGATGCACCCCTCTACGGCATCGGCAACCGGCTGGTGCTCAATGCTGTCGTCGAGATCTGCGAGATCTCCGGCACCATAACGGCCGGTCTTGTCGGTATATGATCCGCGCAATACCAATGTTAGTTCTGAGCCGCCGTGCCCGTGCTCTGGCAGAGCCATTCCTGGCGCGACCTTGATCAGGCGCAGATCGCCGATCGCCGACTTTGAAAGCGGGAATTGATAATGCATCAATCCCCGGGCCAAGCGCTTCCACACTAAATCGTCGAGATAGTCACCGGCTATGGATCGCAGGGGGAGCGGTATATCGCCAGCAGAACACATTTTAGATCGCGCAACTGCAGTATCTCCATCAGCCTCTGCCCGGCGCCCAGCCATGACGGGGGCTTCGCGGGTCATTGGCGAAGGCGACATGTCTTTGAACAACGCCACACCGATATTTTCCATCAAGGCCAGTTCTTCCCGGCATTGCGGACACATGTCTATATGCGCGGCCATCACGGCAGCGAAGGCCTCAGGCATACTGCCTGCTGAGCAGCTCATCAAGCTATCAGAGCCTGGGTGGTGGCGGATCGTCATCTACTTCAAGTCCTCTACGGCTTCGCGTATTTTCAGGTACGCAAGGCGCATGCGCGATTTAACGGTCCCGAGCGGCAATCGAAGCCGTTCGGCAATTTCACTGTGGGACAAACCCTCAATGTACGACAACGCCACGACTTCATGTTGATCGGCCGGCAAATCTGAAAGTGCACTTTGAACTCTTTTGCGCCGTTCATTGTCCTCATACATCTGGTCGGGGAGCGGATCGTCGGACGCTTCTTCATTTCGCCCTTCGGGTAACTCAACCCACGTCATCTCCTTACGCAGCCTGTCGATTCTCAGATTTCTGGCGATCGTAAAAATCCAGGTTGTCGCACTTCCCCGGTCGTCCGAGTAAAGCCCAGCCTTGCGCCAGACCGTTAAGAGAGTTTCCTGAGCAAGCTCTTCGGCAGTATTGGCGTCGGCGCCTTGCCGCATCATGTAGGCTTTGACGCGGGGTGCATAAGTTTCAAAGAGTTGCCGGAACGCCTCAACGTCGCCACTAGCTGCTACACGTTGGAGGAAATTGGCCATTGATTTGGGGCTCGGCGGGGTCCTGAACCGGCTTAACGTCCGGTTACTGTTGTAAGTCGCGAGCATAGCTGAACCTCTTTCAACGTGCCAGCATTACGAGCCCGGCATCAGAATGGATCGCAGGGCTATGGTTCGGGCCGTTGTGCACGGTATGTATTCGCGCAGGCCAGGCGGCCGAACGGAGTGTGGACGATGGGATTGGCCGAAATTGCAATTATGCTTGCCGCTTTGGTAGTGGCGGCAACTCTGGCGCGCCTTATGGGCATTGCCGCGGTGCTGGGATATGTGGCTGCCGGAATTCTCCTTGGTCCCTTCAGTCTCGGCGTCGTTTTTACGGCCCATGATGCCAAGGAAATTCGCGAGGTTGCAGAGTTTGGCGTTGTGCTGCTTCTGTTCCTCATAGGGCTGGAGCTCCGCCCAAAGCGCTTATGGTCGATGAGGCAGGCTATTTTTGGTGCCGGTACGGCGCAAGTTGTGCTGACGGCCGCCGTACTCGGTGCCGTTGGTGTTGCGTTCGGTTTCAATTGGAAGTCTGCGCTATTTGCCGGTGCCGCATTGGCGCTGTCTTCCACCGCCTTCGCGCTGCAAGTCTTAGAAGAGAATAAAGAACTGGCGGCGCGTCACGGCCGGCTCGGTTTCGCGGTGCTATTGTTTCAGGATCTTGCGGCCATTCCCTTGATTGCGCTCGCGCCGTTTTTCGCCGTTTCGGCGGCAACCGCAACGGCGGAGATCGACTATCTTGCGTTTGGCAAGGCCCTTGCGACGATCGCGGCCGTCGTGATTGTTGGCCGCTACGCTCTGGATTTTTTGTTGCGTCTCGTCGCACTTTCAAAAGTCAAAGAAGCCATGACCGCAGCGGCGCTCCTCACCGTCGTTGGCGTCACGCTCGTAATGCAGCAAGTTGGCCTGTCGGCGTCACTCGGCGCATTTCTTGCGGGAGCACTCCTGGCCGAAAGCAGTTACCGGCATCAACTTGAAGCCGATATAGCGCCAATCGAAGGCTTGCTGCTCGGTATGTTCTTCACGGCGATCGGCATGTCGCTCAATCTCAAATTGTTGTTCTCTGAGCCCCTCCTGATTGCGGCCCTGACGCTCGGACTGATGCTCATCAAGGCGGCTATTCTGTTTGGGATCGGGCGTTGGCAGGGACTTGAGCCCGGACCGTCGCGGCGGCTAGCTCTGGCGCTGGCGCAGGGGGGGGAATTTGCTTTTGTGCTGCTTTCGGTCGGACAGGCCAGTGGAGTGCTCGGCAAGAATCCGGCGGAATTGCTCGCCGTGATCGTGACCTTGTCGATGGCCTTGACACCGCTCCTGCTGTTGATCGAGCGTAAGATTTTCCAACGCAAAATTCAGCCGTCCATGGCCTATGATGCCATGCCAGATCACGACGCACACGTGGTCATTGCCGGGTTTGGCCGCTTCGGTCAGATCGTAGCGCGTGTTTTACGCGCCAAAGGCATTGCTTTCACGGCTCTTGATATCTCAGCCGAACAAATCGAAACGGTGAAGGCGTTCGGCAGTAAAGCATTCTTTGGCGATGCGAGCCGGCCTGAAGTTTTGGATGCCGCACAAGCAAGCAAGGCGAGGGCGTTTGTTCTGGCAATTGATGATATCGAAGCTTCAATCCGCACCGCTGAGATTGTGAAAGCGCGCTATCCAAACCTGCCAATCTTTGCCCGCGCGCGCAATCGCACCCACGCGCACCGCTTGCTCGATCTCGGTATCACCGCAATACAACGCGAAACATTTTTGTCGTCGCTGGAAATGACCCGGCAAGTCCTTTTGCAGCTTGGGTACTCCGATAGAGTTGCCTCGCGCGCCATTCAAACCTTCCGGACGCACGATGAGCGCCGCTTGGTTGAAGACTACAAAATATCTTCCGACCTGGAGAAGCTTCAAGAGAAGGCGCAAAGTGATCGTTTGCGCTTGGAGAATCTCTTTAAGGCCGATGCGGAAGAGGAGTTCAAAATTGCTCATGCCGAGGTAAACCTTCGCGAGCCGCGCGGCTGATGTTCGAGCTGGTTTCGGATCACGGATGTCGCACAAAATCATGTGAACATTGGTGATCTGCGTGACGATGCGCAGAAGCGATCCAAGTATGGCGCCCTCGCGTTCCCGCTGTTGTCAATTTCAACCGATGACAGGAGTTCGAAAATGAAAATGATCAAGGGTGCAATAGCTTCGCTTCTACTTGCAGCGTCGGCGGCATCGGCTAATTCTGCAAACATTGTCGAAGTCGCACAGAGTACCGGAAAGTTCAAAACGCTTCTTGCGGCGGCGGCCGCCGCCGGCTTGGCCCCGACGTTGGCTGGCAAAGGACCCTTGACCGTATTCGCGCCGACCGACGCTGCGTTTGCTAAATTGCCGAAGGGTACCGTCGCTGCGCTCCTGAAGCCGGAAAACAAGCGCAAGCTTGCCAAGATTTTGAAGTATCACGTCGTCGCTGGTGAAATCGAAGCGGCAGACATAAAGCCTGGCCGTAGCCACGTGAAAACTGTTGGCGGTCAGTCGATCACGGTCAAGAAGCACGGCGGCGTGCGGGTCAATAACGCCCGGGTCGTCTCAGCTGACGTGCAGGCTTCCAATGGCGTGATTCACGTCATCGACAAGGTGCTTTTGCCGCACTAAAAGAGCGATGATGGCATTACATGCGGCGTCCCGGCTTCCGGGGCGCTGCTTTCCGTTTGAAATGGCATTTGGAATGGTAGACGGGGGGTGAAACGCCCGCTAAATGTCCCGGGACTGTGACCGGCGGGTGCACCTACGTGCGCTCCCAAAAACCCTGGGCTTTTCAAGACATGAGCAAGGCGGAGACGAAGGCAGCCCCTGCGGCGGCGGACCTCAAGGATATGGCCAATGCGATCCGGGCATTGTCCATGGATGGTGTGCAACAAGCTAATTCGGGCCATCCAGGTATGCCGATGGGCATGGCGGACGTTGCGGCGGTTCTGTTCACTGAAGCTCTGAAGTTTGATGCCAGCGATCCGGCGTGGCCCAACAGGGACCGTTTTGTCCTTTCCGCGGGGCACGGCTCTATGCTGCTCTATTCGCTGCTTCATCTCACCGGCTACCCCGGGATGACGATGGATGAATTGCGCAATTTCCGCCAGCTTGGATCAAAGACCGCCGGGCATCCCGAATACGGTCATGCGGCCGGGATCGAGACGACGACGGGCCCGCTGGGGCAGGGACTCGCAAACGCGGTCGGTATGGCGATCTCTGAACGCCTGCTTGCAGCGCGGGTTGGGCACGATCTCATCGATCACAGTATCTACGCCATTGCAGGCGACGGATGCCTCATGGAAGGCATCAGTCATGAAGCGATCTCGCTCGCGGGACACTTGAAGCTCGGCAAGCTCATTGTATTGTGGGACGACAATTCCATTTCGATCGACGGGGCAACCAGCCTCTCCGTGTCCGACGATCAGGTAAAACGCTTCGAAGCGTCGGGCTGGAACACCATCCGCGTTGATGGCCACGATACAGCGGCGATTTCAGCTGCGCTCAAAAAAGCAAAGGCTGATCCGTCCAAGCCGTGGCTCATCGCCTGCAAGACCATCATCGGGTTCGGCGCTCCGACCAAGCAAGGCAAATCTTCGACGCACGGAGAGCCGCTTGGTGCAGAGGAAATCAAGGGCGCCCGCGAAAAGCTCGGCTGGCCTTATCCGCCATTCGAAGTGCCGGAACATGTCTTGCGTGCGTGGCGCGCGGCAGGCAGCCGTGGCGCAAAGGAAAATGCAGATTGGAAGAAGCGGCTCGCCAAGGCCGATGCGCCCGCAAAGGCACTCATCAACGGCCGCGACGCAGCAGCCGCTGCGAAGGATGCGTTTGCCGAAGCCAAAGCCGCATTCGCAACTGACTCCACCAAGCGTGCGACGCGCGTGTGGTCACAGATGACTCTCGAACGGATTGTTCCCGTGCTGCCGGAATTGCTTGGGGGATCGGCGGATCTCACACCTTCTAACGGCACGCGTACGAAACATCACGCATCCATCACGCCGGACGACTTCGCCACTAACTATCTGCACTATGGCGTGCGTGAGCATGGCATGGCGGCCGCTATGAACGGTATCGCGCTCAGCGGTTCATTCATTCCATATGGTGCTACGTTCCTCGTTTTCACAGACTATTGCCGCCCATCGATCCGCTTGTCGGCGCTGATGCAGCAGCGCGTCATCTATGTCATGACGCACGACTCAATCGGCCTTGGTGAAGACGGCCCGACACATCAGCCAATCGAGCATATTGCTTCGCTGCGAGCGATGCCGAACGTCAACGTGTTCCGTCCCTGCGACGGCGTCGAGACGGCGGAGTGCTGGGAGCTGGCGTTGCAGGACACCGATACGCCGTCCATTCTAGCCTTGTCGCGTCAAGCCGTTCCGAACCTGCGCACCGCGCCCGGCAAAGACAATTTGTCAGGCAAGGGCGCTTACGTGCTCAAGGATCCTGGCACGGCGCGCGATGTGACGCTCATTTCGACGGGTTCGGAAGTTGGCCTCGCCTTTGAAGCCGCAGATGCGCTTGCAAAGGACGGTTTGAAGGTCGCTGTCGTATCGATGCCGTCGTTCGAATATTTCGCGGCACAGGACGAGGCTTATCAGATGGACGTGTCTGGGCGAAGCCCCGCGCGTTGCGGTTGAAGCGGGAGTTGGGCAGTGCTGGCACCAGTGGTTGCGCAAGAAAGACGCTTTTGTCGGCTTGTCCGGTTTTGGCGCATCGGCACCTGCCGGTAAGCTTTTCACGCACTTTGGCTTGACCGCCGATGCCGTTGTTGCAGCGGCCCGGCGCGTCATCAAGGACAACAAAGGCTGACGTCAGCTAGAAATGAAACTTTCCCGTGATCGCAACCGTATTTCTTGCGGCAAGTAAAATGGACTGTCCATGAACCTCGATAAACTCAAGACCACGCAAGGCGTCGATGTGAAGGGTAAGCGCGTGCTCGTGCGGGCAGACCTTAATGTCCCTGTGAAGAACGGAAAAGTAACGGATGCGACGCGTCTCGCGCGGCTTGTGCCGGGTCTTAGAGATCTTTCGAGGCGTGGCGCGCGAGTTATCGTGATTTCTCACTTTGGCCGTCCAAAGACTGGGGGAGAGAGCGAATTTTCACTTCTTCCCGTCGCGGATGCCTTGGGTGAACTCGTAGGCAAGCCAATGGCTTTTGCGCCTGATTGCATCGGCCCTGCGGCGATGTCGGCGGTCGCGGCTCTTAAGGACGGGGATATTGCTGTCCTTGAAAATTTGCGCTTCCATAAGGGCGAAGAGAAGAACGATCCGGCTTTTGCCGCTGAGCTTGCCAAACTAGGCGACATTTTTGTTGGCGACGCGTTTTCTTGTGCTCATCGCGCACATGCCTCAACCGAAGGTATTACACATCACCTGCCATCCTACGCTGGGCCGCTATTGATGGAAGAGATCAATGCGCTGCGCACGGCCCTTGAGAAGCCGCAGCGGCCGACGGCTGCGATCGTTGGCGGCATGAAGGTTTCGACCAAAATCCCGGTTTTGACCAACCTCGTCGCCAAGGTCGATAAGCTCATCATTGGTGGCGGCATGGCGAATACATTTCTGCAATCGATGGGCAAGATGGTCGGCCAATCGTTTGCGGAACCGGAGTTTCATTCGCTCGCGCGCGAGATCATGGCTGAAGCCAAGCAAAAGAGCTGCGAGATTATTCTGCCGCTCGATGCCGTCGTTGCAGACGCATTTGCCGAAGACGTAGAAACCAAAATTGTCAGCATCCACAAAGTACCAATCGACAAGATGATCTTGGACGTCGGCCCCGAAAGCGTCGCCAACGTCGCCAAAATCCTAGAGGGCTGCAAAACCGTCCTCTGGAACGGCCCGATGGGTGCGTTCGAAATTGCAAAATTTGGGCAAGGGACGTTCGAACTCGCCAAACAAGTTGCCTCGTTGACCAAAGCCGGGAAGCTTGTCTCGGTCGCAGGTGGCGGTGACACGGTTGCCGCTTTGAATGCGGCAGGCGCGGGGCAAGACTTCACTTACGTCTCGACGGCGGGCGGCGCCTTCCTGGAGTGGCTTGAAGGGGCTGAACTACCGGGTATTGCCGCATTGACGCGCTAAGGCGTGAATCCGGCAAGCACGGCCTATTTTGAACAGAGAAAGTGCGCGGCCGATGTTTGCTGATCTTCATGTCTACTTTGGTGTCGCGCTGGCGGGGCTGGTCAGCTTCTTGTCACCCTGCGTTTTGCCCCTTGTCCCGCCTTATCTCGGCTACATCGGCGGCACGACATTTGAGGAACTTTCGGGCGAAGACGGCATTGAAGATCACGTCTGGCGCCGTGTTGTGACCGCGGCGATTTTTTTTGTGCTTGGATTCACGACCGTATTCATGGCGCTTGGCGCTGGTGCATCCGCCATCGGTCAATTCATACAAGCGTATCGCGGTCCACTTGGTTCCGCAGCAGGCGTCATCATCATTCTTTTCGGGCTGCACTTCCTGGGAATTCTGCGCATCCCGCTCCTCTATAAGGAAGCGCGTATGGAGGCGGGCAATCAAGGTGCGAGCCTTGTTGGCGCATATGTCATGGGGCTCGCCTTTGCCTTCGGGTGGACACCGTGTATCGGCCCGATCCTGGCAACGGTTCTGACGCTAGCCGCTAACGAAGCCAGCATGGGGGCCGGCGTTCGGCTTCTCTTCGTCTATTCACTCGGGCTCGGCATTCCTTTCATCCTGGCGGCGGTCGCCATTGGGCCCTTTCTTTCATTCATGCGGCGCTTCAAGCGCCATTTCGGGACGATGGAAAAGGTGATGGGATTGCTGCTTGTTGCGACAGGCATTTTGTTTCTTCTTGGCGGACAGAATTGGTTTGGCCAATGGATGCTGGAGACTTTTCCAAGTCTTGCTCGCATTGAGGACTGGGTGACTTCCGATACCCTGAAGGGTGAAATTCTCAAAAAAGGCGGCCAGTAGCGCCCGGCCACTTCCGAGTTTAGGGTGCTCCTATGACGTTATCCCGTCCCATCGCTCTGACAATAGCCGGCTCTGACCCCTCGGGAGGGGCAGGCATTCAAGCCGATCTCAAAACATTCACCGTGTTCGGCACATATGGGGCAAGCGTCATCACCGCGTTGACGGCGCAGAACACGCGGGGCGTGACGGGCGTCCATAAGGTTCCGGCGGACTTCATTGCCGCTCAGTTCAATGCCGTGACGAGCGATCTCGCCATTGCAGCCGCGAAAACCGGCATGCTTGGCGACGAAGAAACAGTTCGCACCGTGGCAAGGCTCATCGCGGGTGCCAAGCTAGGCCACGTCGTCGTCGATCCTGTCATGGTCGCGACCAGCGGCGATTTGCTGCTTGCGCCAGTGGCCATCTCGGCCGTGCGCTCCCTCATGCTGCCAATCGCGACACTCATCACTCCCAACCTTCCGGAAGCTGCAAAACTTCTGGATGAGCCCATTGCGGCGACGTTCGCTGAAGCCGAACGCCAAGCCGCATCCCTACTCAGGTTTGGATGTGGCGCTGTATTGCTCAAAGGCGGTCACGGGCAAGGCACCGAGTCTGTCGATTTTCTGGTGAGCCGGGCTGGCACCCTGCGGCTGACTAAGCCGCGCATTGTGACGAAGAATACGCATGGCACCGGATGCACGCTCGCAGCCGCCATCACGGCCGGTTTGGCGTTAGGTCTGACGCTTGAGGACTCTGTGCATAAAGCCAAGGACTTTGTCTGGGGTGCCCTCAACGCTGGCGCAAATATGAGTCTCGGCGGCGGCTCAGGACCTGTTGATCACCTGTTTGAAATCGTGCCGCACTGCGGAATAAACTAGTAAGGCCTGCATTCGGCGGATTGTCCGCGCCGATCGTGTTGCGGTGCTGCACCAACACTATACTTTGTGCCGGTACCTAGCGCACAACTCTTGTCATCGGACGCGCGATTTGGCACTTTCCGCCCGACCGGTGGCTCTCATTGCCACCACGTGCTCCGGGGGGAGTGCCAAGCTCGTTTCGAGGGGATTTGGAACTGAGCTTGGCAAAAAACCGGTCCGTCGGTGAGGCGGGCCGGTTTTTTATTTCCGCTGTGCCATGTCCGAAAATCAAACGCGTTGCCGAGCAAGCACAGCCCCTAAGTTTCTGTGGTAATCCGGGCGTTTTCAACATTCCAATGTTGAGTGTTCGGCCGAATAATCGCTACAATTACGACGATAGAAAATACGCATTGACTGGGGGCCGTTCGACGCGGCCGGGGGCAGAAATGAAAATGTTACGTCAAACGAAGTTTCATGGCGCTAAATTCCGTGGCGCGCTGATAACCGCCACGGCCACCGCTGCACTCACGGTGACAGTAGGGTCAGCGTTTGCAGGGGGGTTTGCTGTTCGAGAACAGTCTGCCTCACTCATGGGCGCGGCGTTTGCTGGAGCGGCTGCTGGCGGCGATTTAAGTTCTGCCTTCTGGAATCCGGCAGCGTTCGGTATTGCGGAAAATGGTTTGACGACTCAGAGCGCGTATTCGGCGATCTTTGCCGATACGGAGCTTTCGAATGGTTCAACCAACCTTGCGATTGGTGGTGCCACATCGACAGATATCGACAGAATTGGCATTCTCTCGGCAAGCTACGCGGCCTATCGCCTGAGCGACAAGATGGTGCTCGGCGTTTCGGTCAACGCGCCATTCGGTTTGGCAACGGATCCCGACAACGAGAATTGGACCGGTCGCTTTCACAGCCGCGAAGCGGAAATGATGACGCTCAATGCAGCGCCGACGATCGCCTACGAAGTTGCTCCTGGCGTGCATGTGGCAGCTGGCATTCAGCTTGAGTACGCAAAATTGAAACTTTGGTCGGCGGCAAATCCCTTCGATGTTCCGGTTCCAAGTTCATCGATTAAGGTGGACGACACCATCGGTGTTGGGTTCACGGCGGGCATTCTGCTGAAGCCGGCTGAAGGCACAAGCGTTGGCCTCGGTTTCCGCTCCTCCATTGAACACAATCTTGAAGGCGAACTCAACGATCCTCGCGGCTTCTCGGTTCCTGTTAAGGCGACCCTCGACACACCAGAAATGGTGACGTTCAGTATTAGTCAGGCCGTCTCGAACGCGATGCGCGTGATGGGAACAGTCGAATGGAGTAACTGGAGCCGGGTTGATCGCGTGCCGCTCGTCGGTCTCGGGGGGCCGGTTATCGACGCAAACTGGGATGACGGCTGGTTCGTTTCGGGTGGCGCGGAATACGATTATATGCCGGGCCTTACGCTGCGCGGCGGCGTCGGCTACGAAAAATCGCCAATACGTGAGCCGGGTCAGCGTCTGGTTCAGCTGCCAGACAGCGACCGCGTTTGGGTTAGCGTCGGCGCGAGTTATCGCTACTCTGAAGCAACCACCCTGGACTTTAGTTTTGCTCATATCTTCTTTGAAGATGAGCACCTGACACGCGGCGCGCTTGGAGCCCCCGCCTTTGTATTAGATGCGGACGTCGAAAACAGTGCCAACATTATCTCGGTTGGCATGCGCACGCGCTGGTAAGTCGAACGGCATCTCGTGAACAAAAAAAGCCGGGCTCATTGCCCGGCTTTTTTGTGATTAATCGGTGCTCTGCGAATTTTAGGTGATTTAACGCGTCATCGCGCCGGCATCGACTGTGCGTTCATGCTCGACCGTTTCAAGAACGGCATCAACTCTGCGCAATGCATCCGCGATGGCCCCGGCAAGCACGAGCGTGCGTTCCGAGTGTGTGGCCTGTTCCTGGCTTAATGTGTAAAGGTGCGCCGCATTGCGCGCGATCTCTTCGCAGCCTTTGGGGTCGAAGGGATTAGCTTGAAGCGACCAAGCGATTTCATGCAGGCTTTCGGCGGCTTTGAGAATGGAGTGTGTCGCCTCACCCGCGTCCGATTGGCCAGCGCCGCGCGAAGACGGTTTGGAGAGAAGATTATCGCGGACCGTATTGAGGTGGGATTTGAGTTCAGCGAGCTCGCCCTGCAATTGTCCGAGAAGTGCCGGCGGTTGGCGTAGGGACGTCTGCAAGCGGCCGATGGCGTCTTCGAGCAGCGCACTATCGAGACGGCGGGCTCTGCGGCCGTGTTCGGCAAGAAACCAGCGCCCGCGTGCACTCTCAAGCAACGCAGCCTCAATGGCACGGTACTCGTCGTCTGGTTCGGGAGATGCTGCGTGTGAAAGCCGGTTCATAGCCGTCCAATTTTATCCACAGAATTTCAAATTCATACGCGATTCGCTCCCTCAAGTGCCAAGTCTATTCGGGCTCGCCCGGTTAGGAAGGCGCTGCAGTGAGTTTTCGCGGCATCTATGCGTTTGGATGGGTCGGGCTATAAGACAAACATGACGGAGGGGAGCGCTGCGGCGCGCACATTCGGGTTTAAGGTGGCGCTGTTCTATGGCGCGCTATTTGTCATCTACGGCATGCATGTGCCGTTCACCCCCATGTGGCTCGACTGGCGCGGCCTTTCTGCAGCCGAAATCAGCACAGTGATGGCTGCACCCTTTTTTCTGCGTCTGCTCGTGACGCCCGTAGTCGCGCTAGCGGCCGACCGTGCCGGATCGCATCGCACGTCTTTGATCGTTCTCGCATGGATCAGCTTGGTTCTTGTGCTGCTGCTTAGCCAAGCGGCGTCGTTCTGGCCGATCCTATTGCTGATCGTCCCGCTCATTATCTGCAACTCTACCATCATGCCGCTGACCGAAACGGTAGCGGTCAAAGGCGTGCGCGATGCGGGGCTCGATTACGGGCGTATGCGCCTTTGGGGTTCACTTTCGTTTGTGGCAGCGAGCTTTTTCGGCGGTATCGCAATTGATCACTATGGGGCGGGTGCTGGAATCTGGTTGGTGGCATCGGGTTGTGTCATCACAGTTGCAGCCGCGCATTATCTCCCGCGAATTTCAACCAAGCCATCCGTCGATCAACCAGCGCATAGTCCACTTTGGCATGCGACCGAGCCGCGGCTGCTTTTAAACTCAAAGCCGTTCGTGGCCTTCTTGCTCGCGGCGGGCTTCGTTCAGGCCGCGCACGCAACGCTGCTGACTTTCGGAACTCTCATCTGGCAAAAGCAGGGGTTAAGCGCCGGGCTTTGTGGTGTGCTGTGGGCGATAGCTGTCTTTGCCGAGGTTGCGCTGTTTGCTTTTTCTGGGAAACTGATCGCCCGGTTTGGAGCCGCCGAACTGCTCATCCTGGGCGCTGCATCGTCGGTGGTGCGCTGGGTTGTCATGGCGTTCGATCCTCCACTCGCCGTCCTTGTGCCGCTGCAAATCCTGCACGCCTTCACCTATGGCGGCGCACACATCGGCGCCATCCACTTCATTCATCAGGCCGTGCCCAATGGAATGCAGGGCAGCGCCCAGGCACTCTACGCAACGATCGCATCGGGGCTGGCCATGGGAATGGCCACGCTTGTCGCAGGTTGGCTCTATGGCGGATACGGTGGCGGATCGTATTGGGCCATGGCGGTGATATCTCTTTTGGCTCTAGCCGCGGCTATCGTTCTGCATCGAATTTGGGACCGCCGCATGATCCTTGAGGGCTTGATCACCCCAGTTGGGGACACGCGCGCTTCCGCGCATTGACGATTTTTCCGGGCCGGGACATCGTCTGGTTCATGAACGTAACAATCGCCGCATTCTATAAATTCATTGCTATTGATGAGCCCGAAGTGCTTTGCGCCGGGATTTCTGCCGCATGTGAAAGGTTCGCCATCCGCGGCACCGTTCTCATTGCGGCCGAAGGCATCAACGCAACGATATCTGGACCAAACGATGCGGTTGAAGGATTTCTGACTTGGCTACGCTCGGATCCGCGCTTTAGCGGACTTGCGGCCAAGCTATCGTACGCGGGATCTGAGCCGTTTAAGCGGATGAAAGTCAGAATTAAACTCGAGATCGTGACCTTCGGTGTTCCAGACTTGAACCCGGCCGCTCAAGCGGGAACTTATGTTGCGCCGGAAGAGTGGAACACACTCATTCAGGATCCCGATGTTGTGGTCATCGATACGCGCAACGCCTATGAAGTCGCCATTGGTACTTTCGAAGGCGCAATCGATCCGAAGACCGATGCCTTTAGCGATTTTCCCGATTACGTGTCGCGAAACCTCGATCCGGCGCGCCACAAGCGGGTTGCAATGTTCTGCACGGGCGGTATCCGCTGCGAAAAGGCATCCGCCTATCTGCTCACCCAAGGCTTTCCAGAGGTCTTTCATCTCGAAGGCGGAATTTTGAAATACCTTGAAACCGTACCCGAGAAGGAAAGCCTTTGGCGCGGCGAGTGTTTCATATTCGATGAGCGCGTTGCGCTCCAGCATGGGGTAACCGAAGGCTCGCACCGCCATTGCAGGGTTTGCGGGTTTCCGGTTCCAAGGGCGACCGATCAAAGCATCGGACCGGTTCCGGAGTGTCCCCAGTGCGGGGCGCTGAACAGCGGCCGGGACACTTGAACGCTATGCCCTGATTGGCTAGCCCCAGAGTTCCGCTTGTGGTGGTGACATGATGCCGGAGTTGATTGCAATTCCGGGGACGCGGTCGCGTGCTAAAAGCAACGGGCCGTCGAGATCGGTCCACTCCGCGCCTTGGGCCAACAACATGGCCGGCGCAACGGCTAACGAGGTCGCCACCATTGATCCAATCATGATGCGAAATCCCAGTGTCTCGGCCGCGCGTTTCAACGCAAGTGCTTCCGTTAGTCCGCCGGATTTATCGAGTTTGATGTTGATCGCATCATAGAGACCTTTAAGCCTGGGCAAGTCGGCGCGCGTGTGTAGGCTCTCATCGGCGCAAATGGGTACAACCCGTTTGACGTGACGCAATGCTTCGTCGTTACCCGCCGGGAGAGGTTGTTCGATGAGTTCGATGCCCGCATCGGCAGCGGCACAAATAAGCGGCTCAAGATACGCCTCGTTCCAGGCTTCGTTAGCGTCGACGATCAGGCGTGCGTCTGGGCGGGCCTCGCGAACGGCTGCCATCCGCGCCGCGTCACCCGCACCACCGAGTTTAAGTTTCAATAGCGGAAGGTCGCGGACAGAAGCAGCTTTTGCGGCCATGGCTTCAGGCGTATCGAGGCTCAATGTGTAAGCCGTCAGCACCGGATCAATGAACTGTATTCCGGCAAGCAGTGCCGCTGGCGTGCCTGATCGCTTGGCTTCAAGATCCCAGAGGGCGCAATCGACAGCATTGCGAGCGGCGCCCGCAGGGAGCAGGGTCTGCAGCGCGTCACGGCTGGCAATATCACCAAGTGACATAATTTGTTGAAGCGCGCTCTCGATTGTTTCGCCGTAGCGCCCGTAAGGGACCGCCTCTCCCCGGCCTTGGAATGGACCATCGATCAGCGTGACGATGAGAACATTGGCGCTGGTTTTTGAACCGCGGGCAATGGTGAAGGCCTCGCGGAGAGGCCAACTCTCGTGGCGAATGTCCAGAGTTCGTGGAGCCGAGGGAGAGCGGCAAAGGCGGTCTCTAATTCACGAGTTCTATTCCGGCGTTCAAATGGCGCGGCCCGCCGCGTGGGCGAGGAACAGATAGACACGTCCGGTGTCGGAGACGAGGTGTGTGTGTGCGAGCCGCCCCGATGGATCACGCCCGTCGGCTTCGCGAATAATACGTTCGAAGTCGGCAAGGTAGCGTTGCACGGTCTGAGTTAACTCAGCGTCTGACTTGATACGCCGCGAGACTTCGTCGAATACGATGCGGGTCTCGGGGGAATAGATGCTGCGAACCATGATATTGCGCTGCCCGGCCCGGAAACGGTTCCAGATCGCGGACGCTGTGGCTGGATCGATTGAACGGGCGATCGATGCGACATCAAGCCGGAACGGTGCTGCGCTGGCGGGCTGGTGACCAACTTCATCCTGGGTGTCGTGAGATGCGCGCGCCAGGAGGTCTCCGAGTGACCATCCTTCTCGTGCTTCGGCGGGCACGGGACGTTGCTGTGCGGCACGGCCGCGTGAGGCTTCTGATTGCTGCTGAGGTGCAAGAGCTTGTGCGTTCGGACGCACGGCTGGCATTGGAGCAGGTTCTGGCGGCATGACATCACGTTGTGCCGTTGTGCGGGCCGAAATTTGGGTCAACTGATCGAGCGCCTTGAGCTGATCCTGAAGCGCGCGGCGCATGGCCTCTGCGGTTTCGCGTGTGGCGGCTGGAAGCCGGGCGGATTCCTCGCTGATGCGTGCCTGTTCGTGGGCAAGGGTCGAGGCCGCTTCGGCAGCACGCTGGCGCGCGTCATCGGATGCGGATGAAAGCCGGCCCGTCAGTGATTCAAACTCCTTGGAGAGTTCGCCGGATGCTGTGCTGAAACGGTTCTTCAAGTCGTCGAAGGAGCGTCCGCTTTCAGCCTCCGCTTGGCTCTTGGCCCGCTCGAGTTCGCTAAGAAGCGCGCGCGTCCGCAATTCGGTACCCGTTTGAAGTTCCTGCGTCAAAGCCCGGGTACGCGTTTCGATTGTCGACAGCGAGCCTTCGAGGTTCGAAGAATAGTCGTTGAAGACCCGGCCAATCTCGTCGGCCTTGCCGGAGAAGTGCTCGAGTGTACGTGAAATGTCCTGGTGGCGTGCCTGCAAGGTTAAATCGATTTTGTAGTTGGCGGATTCAAGAGCGTTGGCAGCCTTGAGAATGGCGTGCCCCTGATTTTCGAAGCGGTCGGTCACTCCGTGGATTTGTCCCAACAAATTCTCTGAAACGTTGCGCAGCATATCGCTCTGGTTGGCGAGCCCTTCGATGGCCTTCAGCGATTGACGCGTGATGTTTTCGCTTGTGCGGCGAACTGCGTTGATTCCGTTCATGACGGATTCGTCGAGTTCGATGGCTTGGCGCGCAATCAACTCGCGGAATGTCGAAGCATGAGTATCGAGAGCCGTGGTCAGCAGCGTTGCCTTTTCGCTCACCGCGCTATCGATGGCAGATGTCGATCGCATGATCTGATCGTCAAACAATTCGAGACGCCGTTGGAAGGCATCGTCCAGTGACTTCGTGCGTTCGACCAGCTGAATGTCCAGCGCCTGCGCACGGTTGGAGAGCGTGGTGTCGAGCGCCTTGGCGTATTCCTCAAAAACGGTTTGTAGATTTTCTGTGCGGTTGCCAAGCGACGTATCGAGCGTCTGCATGTAGCTATCGAAGGAAACACGCATCTGTTCCGTCCGGCTGCCGAGTGCCGTCGAGAAGGCGGTTGTGTAATCTTCGAGCACTGTCTGCAGTTGCTGGGTGCGCGATCCAAGCGAGTTTTCAAAACGATCGGTCTGTACCGCCAGTGAAAACTCAAGGTTCGAGAGATTTTGTCCCGCGCCCTTGATAATTCCGGCGAGCGTTACTTGCTGTGTTGAAAGTTTTTCAATCAGCGTTGGTATTTCGGTGCCAAGCGTCTTCAACGTGTCGGTGACGCTCGTCGAAGTATTGAGCAGCGCGTGGCGCTCGCCTGTGAGTTCTTGGATGAGGCCGCGAATGCGCCGCTCGTTTTGCTCGTAAGAGCGTTCCAGATCCGCGACCTGATTATGGACCAGAGCTTCCAGTTCGCCGGCCCGCCCTAGCGCCCGGCTGACCGCGTCATTCATAAATGAAACCTGGCGGCGCACGGCTTGACCCAGGCTGGCAATGGATTGCTCTGCCGCACGATCTGGTTCGGCGAGCCGGATGGCAACCTCGGTCATGGTCGATGACCTAAGCGCTAGAGATGCAACGTGCCAATTGAGAACGGCCAGCAGCCATACGATGGCAATGGGAACGGCGATCGCCGAGATGGTGTAGTACGTGACGGGCTTGAGCAGCAAGGATGTGATGGATGCGCCTTCGACCCATTCTGGTGCCAATGTGAAAGCGGCAAACGCTAGTCCTGCAACGGCCCACACGATGCTGGCAATCGCTGCGATGCGGAATGATTTAGAAGAGGGCTGCTGCTCAAGCGCATAAATCAGACCGCCGATGCTCGGTACGTCGTCATTCGCCGCGATCTTGCTGCGCACGGGACCAGCCGGACGGCGGCGCGCGACGCGGCGCGGCGCGGATTCGGCTTCTGCTTCTGGGATTTTTGTTTCAGCGATTTTACGGTTGAGCGGTGGTGGCGTTGACGAGCTGGTGCTGACATCTGCAGACGCATCGTCGCCAGCATAGGCAGCATCTTGTGCGCCACCATTTGCGGCAATCGCCATGAGCTTCGTAATTTGGTCTTGCGGCTTCGCCATTCGCACGTCCCCCACGCGCCCTCAAGACGCCCCGTCCCCCAGGGTTCTCAAGATCGTGCGCCGAGACTAGGGCATTTTGACCCCTGGCTCAAAGCACAAAAACGGTCTTTCAAGCCAAAAAAGACTATTTCCTATCAGCCGGTTGACAATGGCGGGATGGTGTCAGCCCGCGTTAATCTTTGCTTCTGGACCGGTTTCATCCTGAATTCATCGAAAATCGAGGCGTTACTTTAGTATTGCCGCCATCCTCGAAATTCGGGGGGTGTGTTTTACTTGCAATTAGACCTGCCGTGCGACCATCGGCTCGGTTTTGATCTATGAGGCCGCTATCCGGCAATGTGAGCCAGAGGACTTGGCAGGGTGCGCATGAACACAAATTCGGCAATTCGCGAAAATAGGCCCCCGATGGCCGCCGATGACAGCCTGCAGCTCGATCCTGTGGATTTAAAGCATTTGCGCCGATATACACTCGGCAATCGCGCTCTCGAACAAGAAGTACTTGAATTGTTCTTCGCTCAGCTTCCGTCTACCATTGCCTCTTTAAGCTCGGCTGGAAGCGACCGGGATTGGCACATGGCTGCCCATGCCCTCAAGGGCTCGGGCCGTGCGGTTGGCGCTTGGCGGATCGCCCGGCTTGCTGAACAGGCAGAGCGGACCGCACACTGGAAGAACCCAGATCAACTTCAGCACACGCTTGCCTTAATTGAAGACGCAGCAGATGAAGCCCGCCGATTTATCCAGGACGTCTACGGGCGGCCTTGAATTAGGGACAGTGCGATTTGGATCCCGCTGGGACGCCCCCTCGGCCGGCAAGCTTCTTCGCCGTCTTTCTAGATCAGCGTGAGCGGCACTGCGTTCGGCTGCAAACATGCGGCTTATCGCCGGTCATGGCTCTCTTGCTTGAATTTCCTGGTCTTCCCAACTAATTCTTCGCAGCGATTTCTTCGGCGCAACCCCGTGGATTTTCGAAGTGACGACGGCTTCGGCGCCGTTCGAGGCAGTTCCTGCCCGGACGCATCAACAAGTTAGTCAGATAGGCAACATGGCTAAAATCACATTCATTCAGCCCGATGGGGCAGTCCAAACCGTCGAGGCCGAGATCGGATTGACCGTCATGGAAGCCGCCAAATTGAATAACGTGCCGGGTATTGAGGCCGAATGTGGCGGAGCGTGCGCTTGTGCAACGTGTCATGTTTACGTCGATGAAAAATGGCGCGCCGCGACGGGCAAGCCAGCCGACATGGAAGAAGATATGCTCGACTTCGCATTCGACGTGCGAGAGGAGAGCCGGCTGTGCTGTCAAATCAAAGTCACTGCCGCTCTCGATGGCTTAGTCGTGCGCGTACCTGGCAAGCAATTTTAAAGCGCCAAAATTCTAACGCGCTTAACAGTCCTTGAAGGTCAGGGGAGAGGTGGCGATGACGCTCAACGATCTTGCCGGTTCGCCCGCAGCTGCCGTCATCGAGGCCGACGCTGTAATTATTGGTGCCGGTCCGTGCGGCCTCTTTGCCGTGTTCGAACTTGGACTGCTCGATATTAAAGCGCATGTCGTCGATATTCTCGACCGGCCCGGTGGGCAATGTGCCGAACTCTATCCAGAGAAGCCAATCTACGATGTGCCGGCGCTCCCCGTCGTCACCGGTCAGGAACTCACTGACCGGTTGATGGAGCAGATTAAGCCGTTCAGCCCAGCCTTTCATTTTTTGGAACGTATCGATGCTTTGAGCCGGGAACCTGATGGCCGGTTGCGTCTCACAACCGACGCCGGTAAAGTATTCCTTACAAAGATCGTCGTTATAGCGGCAGGTGGGGGCTCGTTCACCCCAAAACGACCACCCATTGAAGGGATTGAAAGGTACGAAGGCTCGTCCGTCTTTTACGCCGTGCGCAAGATGGATGCGTTGCGTGGCCGCGATATTGTAATCGTCGGCGGTGGGGACAGTGCACTCGACTGGACCTTAAATCTCCAGCCGGCAGCCAAGAGCTTGACGCTCATACACCGCCGCGACGATTTTCGCGCGGCACCCCATTCTGTTGAAAAAATGCGAGCCCTGGTGGCAGAGGGCAAGATCCGGCTCATGATTGGGCAAGTGACCTCGCTTTCGGGCGACGGCCGGATGTTGTCCGGCGTCAACGTCAAGACCGCCGAAGGCGAAGTACTTGTCCCTTGCAATGCCTTGTTGCCGTTCTTCGGCTTGACGATGAAGCTTGGACCCGTTGCGGATTGGGGGCTCAATCTGCATGAGAACCTGGTTCCCGTCGATACCGAGCGCTTTGAGACGAGCGAAAAGGGTATCTTCGCCATCGGGGACATCAATCACTATCCCGGCAAACTGAAGCTCATCTTGTCAGGCTTCCACGAAGCGGCACTCATGGCTCAGGCTGCCCACAAAATCGTGTATCCCGACAAAAAGTTGCTATTCCAATACACGACGTCATCATCAAGCTTACAGAAGAAGCTCGGCGTCAAGTGATCCGGTATTTAGCCGATCGCGAGGGGCTGGGCGCGGCCGGTTGATACGAACTTGCGCAGGGACTGCGGCATCGCTTCAATCGCGGCCTTCATGCGCGGGCGCATCCATCCGAGATAGAGGCGGGCGTAAGTCTGGCCAGCAAGGGTGAGTGGACGAGACCAGTCTTGGACTTCGACTGACGCGTCAGACCAATCCATCTTGTAGTTGTCGCCGGGCGCGAGCATGTCGTACGTCGACAATCCGTCAACGTAACCGTCTTTGATGCTTTGCTCCAAAAGTAGAACCCCGGCGCCCGATTTTTCATAGGCTAGGTTATAAACAATAACGTGCATGGCGAGGCGGCCCTTACACGTAAATGAAACTTCAAGTGCCACCGGCACGCCGTTGCAGGTGAGTGCTGAAACAATGCTATGCGTCGAGTGCGACGTGCCGGCGACCGCGTCATTGAAGAACCGGCGCATGCGCGGATCTGCTATGGCATGCGAGACAAGTCCGCGGTCCTCCAGCCATAATGCTTTGAGGTCTATGGCGTGCACAGCGAGCGCTGCAGCCGTAGCGCCACCCTTGTGACGCTCGAACGTCACGGCTCCGTTTTCATCTAGCCGCCGCGCTAATCTGCGCCGGTTGCGGCGGCTTCTAGTCGAATAGCGCTGCTCATAGGCCTCGAAATTGGCGGCGCTCGTGAGATCAAGAAAGGGCGCTACCTGCTTGTTGGAGCTCAATGCGCCCATTTCGGCAAGCAGCGGTGCGACAACGGCATCAGCACGCACGCGGCGCAGGCGCACGACGTCGCCCTTGGTATGGGTTTTCAGAAACTGCCACCCGGCGCGGAGGCACTCAAGTGCGTCCGGTATATTGTCGATGAGAACATCGCCATACTGGCTGAGCGGTTCCCCCATCCAGAAAATCTGCGTAATGCCCCGGACTCGTTCCGATACGAGCGGCCAGACCATAATAAGTTGAGCGTCTCTGCGCGCGACGACGACTGAAAGTCTGAGGCCCCTAATCCCACATGGCGCGTCATCGAGATAGTTATTGGCCCAGTGCCAATTCCAATTAAAAGTCTGGAAAACCTGAGCTGAGTGGCCCGCGCGCTCAAAAAGCGCGTTCCATTCGTCTTCAAGCGCGTCGAACCCTGCGCGACTGGTAATCAGTTCAATTGAAAGCTCAGGCATGGTGGGCGCCTGCGGATGGTGATCACCGGCATCAAACTCAATACGCAATTGAGACGCTTGCGGAGTAGAAGTACAGGGCAGGGGTGTTGTGGCCATCATAGGTGTGATCGCTCGATTAACTCATGGGACCGTTTGAGATCCTTGCCGAAATCACAGCAAACAACGTGCCATGGTTAGGACGTACCGTTAGCCCTTTAAGGTCCGGCCAATTCTCTACGGTAACGAGGCTGATTAACCGCCTTGGTTGTCAAATTGAGATCGTAGCTGAGCAGGGAAATACCTGGGGCGTGCTGTTGTGGGCCATGCGAATGGCCGGGAAACCCTCAAGGGTTAACGCGACGCCCAAAAACGACCGCACGCACGAACGGCGCTCAGGGCAAAAGCAATTTCAAGAACTTCAAAGGTGCGGGAGTCCAGGGCTTGTTACCATTGATTCACGGGCTTTTGGAATTTGCTCTGTCCTTCCGTGCCCCCGGAACCCACGCTGCTGAAAAGACCCTCTTCCTCTGGTTCCGGTTCGGGTGGGGACGGTGAATAGTCTCCGGCCAGATGACGTGTCAGTGCCTCTTTAATCTGTGCGACCTTGCGTTCGGAGCAATAGATTTCACCCTGACTGGCGACGGCGCGCGAAACGCCCCGGAATGCAGTGTCATAGACCTGAGTAATCTTCACTGAGTCAGCCGGGCTCGCAGCCGTTTCTGCGGTGATGAACTGCCCTCTCAACTTTGCTGGATCAATATTGAACCCGCACTTGAGCGCGCGCGCCGATGTTGTGCCAACTTGCATGGCGCGGGAGACGGGATCGTTCTGCGTCTGCGCCGCTGCTGGCTCAAGTGCTTTGTCGCTGTTGCCGCCAAAAAGCGCGCTCGTCGTTAGCGGCGTGCCGCCCGAGCAGCCAGCAATGAGTATAGCGCCGAATAGCGCTGGAATGACATGGTATTTCATGGCCGTGTGAACCCCATCCGGCTGTCCCTGACGCACGATTGACCCTAAAGCCGTCACTGGTCAACTGCCCCGAGACGATGTTCCCCTTTTAACCAGCCATTTTTTGGGCAAGTGCGGCCTCATTGCCCTAACGCATCAGCTCGCGGGTAGCCGCATCCAAGCCTTGTAACGTCAATGGATACATCCGGCCTCCTAGCAACCGGTGTATCAGCCCTATCGAGGGCGTCCAATCCCAATGGTGTTCAGGCAACGGGTTCAACCAGACGCAGTGCCGGTAGATCTCCGTGACGCGATTGATCCAGAGCGCACCGGGCTCTTCATTCATATGCTCGACTGAGCCGCCTGCCACCGAAATCTCGTAAGGGCTCATGGATGCGTCGCCGACAAAAATCACCTTATAGTCGTGCGGGTAGGTGTTCAGCACCTGCCAAGTCGGCGTCCTATCTGTGTAGCGCCGCGCATTGTCCTTCCAAACGCCCTCGTAGAGGCAGTTGTGGAAGTAGAAGTATTCCAGATGTTTGAATTCAGAGCGCGCCGCGGAAAAGAGCTCCTCTACTTCCTTGACGTGGTCGTCCATTGATCCACCGATATCGAAAAACAACAAAAGTTTAATGGTGTTGTGCCGTTCCGGCCGCAAATGCAGATCAAGATATCCCTTCTCCGCCGTGCCGCGCACAGTGCCTGCCATATCCAATTCAGACGGCGCGCCGGATCGCGCGAACTGCCTCAGACGCCTCAGTGCGATCTTGATATTGCGCGTCCCTATTTCGGCGTTACCGGCAAGGTCCTTAAATTCGCGTTTGTCCCAAACCTTGATCGCACGGCGATGACGGCTTTCTTTTTGTCCGATGCGCACTCCCGCCGGATTATAGCCATAAGCGCCGTAAGGCGACGTGCCGCCGGTTCCAATCCATTTGTCGCCGCCCTGGTGGCGCCCTTTCTGCTCGGCTAAGCGCTTCTGCAATTCCTCCATGATCTTCTCCCAACCGCCAAGTTCGGCAATCTTTTGCTTATCCTCTTCAGAGAGGTGCAAGGTTGAGATGAGGCGCAGCCATTCTTCTGGGATTTCTGCAGTGCCTGCATCAGCGAGGAGTTCAAGCCCCTTGAAGACATGGCCGAAGACTTGATCGAACCGGTCGAGGTTGCGCTCATCCTTCACCAGAGCGGCACGTGCGAGGTAATAGAAATCTTCAACCCGCTGACCCGCAACGCCGGCCTCAACTGCCTGCAACAGCGTCAGGTACTCTTTGAGCGTGACCGGAATCTGGGCTGACTTGAGCTCTTGGAAAAAGTTAGCGAACATCCGGTTAGCTTAGTGCCATCTGGTCAATTGTGAAAGCCGATGGATGCGCCGATGCGGGCAATTACAGGAGGCTACCAGCGGGCGTAAACAACAAAAAGCCGCCCGGTAAGGGGCGGCTTCCTGTCGTATAAGATCAATAGTCTTAGTAGAAGATGACTGCGCCAGCGAGGAACATGTCAACGTCTTCTGCATCAAACACTGCGCCGCCGGCGAGGTCTGCATCATATTCATGGTGGCGGTACTTCACCCACATGGACATCGCAGCCGCGTCGATTTCCTGCACCATGCCAACGCCCCAGCGGGTTGCGTCGGAGTTGACGATGGCGAGGCCGTTCAGTGTCAAACCAGCGTCGAAGGCGTCTTCGTTCTTGCCGTATTCGCCGTAGAAGTGCGTCGCGCCGAGCGAGTTGAACTTGTTCGACCAACCGGCTTTCAGGTAATAGCCTACGATGTCTTCCGGCTGATTGACGTCATCAACTTCGTTGATGCCGTACGTGCCGTGGACCCATAGACCCGAAGCAAGGTGCTTCACCATGCCGCCGACCTGGAAGTAGCTGCTGTCTGAGCATGTGGCGGTAGCACCCGTGCCGATGCACGGACGGTTACCTGCGTTGTCGGTCGTTTCAGAGTAGGCGGTCGCCAACGAAACTTTGATGCCGCTGAATTCGCCAGAGTAGCGAGCTGCGATATCCCAGTAGTCGTCTTCACCCCACGAAGCCGAGAGCGAGAAGCCAGCGAAGGTCGGCGTGTCGTAACGGACGCCGTTCAAGCGCAGACCGGCGCAGTCGTTAGCAATGCCGAGGCCCGCATGTTCGCACCAGAAGCCTGCGTTTTCCCAACGGGCTCCCTGAACAACACCGGTGTTTGCGTCAACGAGGTTAAAGAAACCGCCGTCGAAGGTCACGCCGTTTGCCGGGAAGAGTGTGCCCGAGAAGTCCGTGCCGAGTGCTGCGTTATCAGCAGCCAAGCTCTGACGGCCAACCGACACCTTACCGAGCTGGTCGGACTGGATGAACCAGTAGGAGTTTTCGATCGCAAGACCGATGCCGCCGGTGTCGTTGCTCGTGTCCGACTGCAGTGAGTTGCCCGGATCGGCGTAGATCCAGAGGCTGTAACCGGCTTTCCAGCCGGGCGAGATCGTGGCCGAACCCGTGAACTTGAAGTTCGACGAAAGGTCGTTCGCGTTGTCGACAACGTAGACGTTGCTTTCGTTGCCGGCATCAAACCAATAGATCTGGCTCGAAACCCAACCCGTCACTGTCAGAGAAACCTTGCGGTTGCCCTTGCGTGCGGTCGTGGCTTCAAGTTCGGCAATGCGCTCTTCGAGATCGGCGCAGCAGTTCCCGCCGAGGTCGGCAGCGGAAGCGCTCGTGGCCATTGTGCCAGCGAGCAGGCCTGCAGCGGCAATTGCGCTAAGGCTATATTTAATCATTCCTACTTCTCCCGTCTTATCTGTTTGGCCGGCGTATGCGAAACATAAGCCTGTGCCGGGTCGGTTGTGCCGCTTCACTCGAAACGACTGTCGGCCCCGCAAATAGTAATTGCGTTTACCGGCTGAACGGGAAATTGGTCGATTCCATCGCAATCAACAATCTCTCAATTGATTCTCAGAAAGACTACTCTGTGGATGTGGCGTTGAGGCAACTACTGCCGGGCTCAAAAACTTTTCACAATGTGAGTCTAATGGCCTGTAAAGCCATCAAAAAAGTCGTTTGACCCCGAAAAATAGGTTGGGTTCGGCATTGGCAAAACCAAGTCTCTTCCTTGATGACGAAAGTTACCCAAGACTGTGGATTACACCAATTTTGACCAATACCTCACCGGGGAACACGCTGGTGCTTCGTCGCACCCGATGGTGCGGGTGTGTCAAGCCAGGGCGCGGCAAACTCGCTCAATCAAGGGTACACAAACGGGTAACAGCCGCGGAGAATGTGCTGCAGACTATAGTTTGCGCGCGGCGCGAGATTGAATGAAGCGGCGTGAGGCAAATGCCAATAAAACGACGACGAGTGCCGCGCTGTGGGTCATCAGGACCATCCCCGGCCGCGACTTAAAACTCGCCAGAACGAAGTTCTCGTAAAAACTCGGGTGGAAGCGCTCAACTTGGCCAAAGCTCCACCGGTATTGATCAAGCATCGCGTCGAGGAGCAGGTAAGCATTCGCCAGCGCATTACCGTTGATCCATTCAAATCCTGCAATGCCGGCTGCAGCAAAGGCGCGAGCTATCCAATTCAAGCCCTCGACGGCGTGGTCATAGATAAAGAGCAATGCGAAAATTGCGATGTGAACCGTGACAAAGAATTGCCATAGAAAGTCGATCTGCCCGCGCGCGGCCATGATGGCCTCCACCAAGGTCGGCTCATCGAGTGACGTCATGCGTACGCTGCTCCCAACTCTGCCACTGCGGGTCTCTCGGTGTGGTCTTGGTCCTCAGATCCGTCATTCGTATAGACGAGACGGATCAGACTGCCAAATATTGAGCGATCAGATATTGAGCGATCAGACATTTTGGTGCTGAAAAAACCAGCAGCGTGGCTTCCATATGCGTTCCACCAAACGATGTTTGATCGGCAATCGTTAACGAGGAAAATTCGCCACAATCGGCTGATAGCCGCCGGATTGGGGATCGCATCGTTATTCCGGACCAAACGCCGGATGATTGCGATGCAAGTGGTTTCGAGGGGCATAGGCATCAAGGGGCATGGGTAGCGAACAGATGGATCGCAGGTCGGTCCTCAAGACGAGTTGCGCTTTAGCGGCGGCAATTGCCGCGGCGAGAGAATTCGCGCTGACCGGGGCGGCCTTGGCTGCGCCGGTTGGCGGAGCGCCGCAAAAATTTTCCAATCAGACCGTCAAGGATCTTGCCAAGCAATTGGCTGTCACAGATTTCGTCAAACCGGCGGTGGAGCTCCCCGAACCGTTCAACAAATTATCCTATGACCAATATCGCGACATCCGCTTCCGGCCCGAACAATCGGTCTGGCGCGGCGACAAACTTGATGCTGAGCTACAACTCTTCCCCATGGGCTGGCTTTACGAAACGCCGGTCGAAATCTGGCTCGTCGATAATGGTGAGGCGAGCGCCCTAACAGCAGATGGCCGCTTGTTTTCGCTTGGTCCCTTGATTGGCAAAGGCGCCGACGCCGCGCCTTACGGCTTCTCTGGGTTTCGCATTCACGGGCCGCTTAATCGTGCCGACTACCTCGACGAATTTGTCGTGTTCCAAGGAGCAAGCTACCTGCGCGCGGTTGGGCGCGGCCAGAACTATGGCGTTTCGGCGCGCGGCCTGGCGCTCAATACTGCCCGCGCAGGCGGCGAAGAGTTTCCCTTTTTTCGCAGCTTCTGGATCGAAAAGCCGAAGGCCGCGCCGGGTGAAATAGTGGTTCACGCGTTACTGGACAGCCCGTCTGTCACCGGTGCCTATCGCTTTGCGATCCAGTCGGGGGAAGCGACCGTGATGGACGTCGAAGCCTCGATCTTTCCGCGCAAAAAACTGGCCCACGTCGGGATTGCGCCGTTGACGAGCATGTTTCTGCACGGTCCGTCGAGCGCGCGCCCGACGGCGGACTTCCGTCCCTCGGTGCATGATAGTGAAGGACTCGCGGTCCTCAATGGCAGCGGCGAGCGGCTGTGGCGGCCACTGTGTAATCCTAAAATGCTGCAAACCAGTGCGTTTGTGGATAAGGATCCCAAAGGATTTGGATTTGCGCAGCGCGACAGGGCTTTCCGTAGTTTTGAGGATCTCGAAGCCCACTACGAGCGCCGGCCGACGGTCTGGGTTGAACCAAAAGGAGCTTGGGGCGACGGCTTTATCGAACTCATCGAAATCCCGGTCGAAGACGAAATCCACGACAACATCGTTGCCTTCTGGAAACCGGCCCTCGGTCTTGAACCGGGCGGCAACTATGACTTCACGTACCGCTTACATTGGAGTGAAGACGTGCCTGCCGCATGGAGTGGCGCCCGCGTCGCTAAGACGCGTGTTGGGGCCACAAAAAAAGACGGCATCAGCTTGTTTGTCATCGATTTTGAAGGAGCGGCCGTTAAAGAGTTGCGTGATCTTCCAGTGGCCGAGTTATCGGTAAATCCTGGGTCGAGCGCGAATATTGTTGTTCAGCGTAATCCCGAGATTGCCGGTGTCAGAGTGACGTTTGAGTTGAACCCGGGTGATGCCGAGCTCGTCGAACTCCGGCTCGCGCTCAAGGCGGGCGATCAACAGATTTCAGAGACCTGGCTTTACCGATGGACCAAGCTGTAAACGAGAATTTCAAAGGCGCGCTGCCAGTGCCGCCTGCGCGGGACGTTGGCTTGGTGCTTCTTCCGCCGGCGGCGCTGCTTTCAATGCCCGAGCAGGACTTTGCAGAGCGTATCCCGCTTCAAACAGAACCCCGCCGCCGCGGCTATTGGGTGCCACGCGCCGCTGTATTTGCAGGCGCGGGAGTTCTCACTGCTGCGTTCGCTTATGAACTTTTCGGAATTCTGGCATTCGGCTACATGACGCCACTTCAGTTCGTCTTCCTGGTTCTCTCGACAATCGCGTTTGGATGGATTGCACTTGGCTCGCTGAGCGCAGCGCTTGGCTTCTTGCCCCTATTCGCCGGAGAACAGGCCAGCACCATCGCGCCGCGCAAGGTGGCTCTTCCACTCGTCAGCCGCAACGCGCTTTTGTTTCCTGTGTATCACGAAGACCCGGCCCGCATTGCCGGGACCATAGAAGCCATGGTGCGCGATCTCCAGCGCTTGGGCGCTCAATCCGCGTTCGACGTCTTCGTTCTCTCTGACACGCGTGGCCTGCCGGACGGTGCACGCGAAGATCACGCTTATGCAGCTCTCGCGGCGCGCCTGTCAGGCATAGCCAATGTCTATTATCGCCGCCGTCGAGACAACACCCATCGCAAATCGGGAAATATTGCTGACTGGGTCGCGCGCTTTGGCGCTGATTACGAGCACTTTGTCATCCTTGACGGCGATAGCGTCATGTCGGGCGAAACGCTCGTCGCGCTTGCTGGCGCCATGGAAGACGA
Source organism: uncultured Alphaproteobacteria bacterium (assembly GCA_963764605.1). GTDB lineage: Bacteria > Pseudomonadota > Alphaproteobacteria > Rhizobiales > Hyphomicrobiaceae > Hyphomicrobium_B. The sequence continues at coordinate 301,333 of CAVXTJ010000004.1, read as the reverse complement.
TGCCAAAGCAGGTCTCATTCAGACCGTACCGCGCCTCGTCGGCGGGCGGACATTACTTCAGCATCTGACTCAATTCTCGTCGGCCACCTATGGTCCGGCCGTCGCTTCCGGCATTGCCTTCTGGCATCGCGACCAGGGCAATTACTGGGGTCATAACGCTATTATTCGCACCGGCGCGTTTGCCGCTGCTGCGGGATTACCAGAGCTGAACGGCCGCAAACCGTTTGGCGGGCACATCCTCTCACATGACTTCGTGGAGGCCGTATTGCTGCAGCGTGCCGGCTGGGGCGTGCACATGATGCCTTCCATCGAAGGCTCGTATGAAGGCCAGCCGCCTAACATCGTCGATGTCGCCGTTCGCGACCGGCGCTGGGCGCAGGGCAACCTGCAGCACTTGGCGCTTTTGTCCCAGCCAGGTCTAACGACCATGGGGCGCGTGCATCTTGGCTTGGGGGCAATGGCGTATCTGATTTCAGGTGTCTGGGCCCTGTCGCTTGTCGTCGGCATGGTGCTTGCCATGCAAGGCGGGCAGATGATCCCGAGCTACTTTCAAGACGCCAAGACGCTTTTCCCTATTTGGCCGGTTATCGACCCCGGTGCTGCGTTGCGGCTCTTCATGGCAACGCTTGGCGTCGTACTCCTGCCTAAGGGTCTCGGTCTTATCCTGGAGTGGCAGAACTCGGCTAAGGCGCGCGATTGGCGCCGCGCTATCCGCAGTACCACCGGGGTTGCCTACGAGACGGTATTCTCGATGTTGATCGCCCCGATCCTGATGCTCACGCAAACCGCGGGATCGATCCAGATTTTCGCTGGGCGCGATTCAGGGTGGAGCGCGCAGAAGCGCGACGATGGCGCCCTCAGCTTCGAAGACGCCATGTGGTTTGCGCGCTGGCATACGGCCATCGGGCTCGTGATGGCGATCATCGCTTGGAAGGTATCGCCGGGGTTGCTCGGTTGGATGGCGCCAGTGATCAGCGGCTTGTTGCTGGCAGGTCCCGTCAGCTGGCTCACGTCGCGTCCGGCGGACCGGTTCTCGCGTTGGATGCTGGCGACCAAGGAAGAACGCAGCCCGCCGCCGATTGTTACCTTGGCGGATCACTCAGCCGCTCAGTGGTCCGAGCGCCTTGCATTGGTCGCGGTAAACGACCCCATTTCGCAAGCCGCCTAAACTTTCGCCCCAGCCGGCGGAGCGGCGCCGCTATCGCCGCCGCTTTTCAGCGAGCGGTACAACTCTTGGAAAATTTCGCGCACGCGCACGGGTTCGCTATCGAAAAAGGGCAGGGGCCGCGTTACTTCGATGGCTGCCACGCCGAGCCGTGCCGTCAACGCGCCGTTGAACGCGCCTTCTCCAAGTCTGCGCGATAAGCGCCGCAGTGCATCCTGGCCTAGAAACTGCCCAAGCAGATCGTCCGTCATGGCAACGCCGCCGGTTGCGATGATATGAGTGACCACAAGCCGCCCAAGCCGCAACGCGCCAAGCGTTCCCGGCCGCCCGCCATATGTTCCGGCAAGTGCGCGGAACATGCGCACGTTTTCAACCAGCACGTAGCCCATCGCGATCCACATGATCGGCGACAGTGCAGTCACCGTCGCCACGCGCTTTGCCGATTTAAGAATGATGCCGCGCGCTTGAGCGTCGAGGGGCGCCAGCATCTCGCGTTCGGCCAAGCGCATGAGATCGCCCGGCGCCAGCACGTCATTGGCATGTTCTGCAAGGCGGGCGAGGCCCCACTTCATATCGGCGCGTCCGCGATAATGGCGGGCGAGGAGTGTCACCGCTGCGCGTTCGCGCTTGGGGTCGTCAGAGGCAACGGCATCCTTGACGAGTTTGTTAAGGCGTGAGAGCCGCGCTAAGCGACGGAAGCCCCAAAGTTCGCGCAGCAAGAGTACAACGCCGCAGAGCGCAATGAAACTCATCAGCGCAAATCCGGTCCACCCGACCCAGTCGTTGCGTTCAAGAGCCACTGACACAAAGCGCGTGAACCAAAGCCCGGCTGCGAGCGACGCCAAGGCCGCCATGGCTGACAGCATAAGACTGCCCCAGCGGATGCCCCGCTGCAGATCGCTCGCGGACAATGTGCGGGCTTGCGGCTCATTGGCTCGGGGAGGCGGGCTCCCGGCCAGGCGTTTCGAAAAGCTCGTCGTCGTCTTTCGCTTTGAACCCTGGATCGTCGATCTTGAAGGTACGCGGCGAACGCGGCGGTGTCGTCGGATTGGTCATGAAAGATCCTCCGCGATCAGGAAGTCGAGCGCGCGGTCGAGACGGATATGCGGCAACGAGGGTGCAGCCGTATCCGCGCCCTTCGGTTTTAAGCGCGGAGGTGCAAAGCGCACCAGCTGCAACGACCCTTCCTTGGCATGGCGCGCGGCATCGAGTGCAGCCGCTGGGCTCGCTGGCAAATCGCCTGGAAAAATCGCCGCCTCCGACTTGCCGTCAAACACGCGTATCGCCGACGTGTTCACCGGCGAGCGGCGTGCCCTTGAGGCATGGTAAAACGTCCTTGCCGCTCTTGATTTCGCTCTCGCGCGTTGCGCGCAGTGCCGCAAGTGCCAGGGCTGACACACCCGCCCCTTCCGTTTCGGCCCGCTCCGATGCCGTATCCACGATGTGCTTCAAAATAGCAGAGAGCCGGTCGTGGCTGGAGGCGGGCAAGTGATCGGCCTTGGTCGCGGCGAACAGGACTTTCTCGATGCGCCGCCCCATGATGAGTGACAGCCAGCTGTTGACGCCCGGCCGGAATGCTTTCAACACGCCGTCCATCGCCCGGTCGAGATCGGCAAGATCGTCGCCACCCTTGTTCAAGCGCGCCGAGCACATCAACCAGTACGATCTGCCGGTCGAGGCGGCGGAAGTGATCGTCGAAGAACGGACGCACGACTTGCGCTTTATAGCTTTCAAAGCGGCGGATCATCATGGCCGCTAACGACCCCTTCGGCGGCGCGGCAACGGAGGTCAGCGGCATCGGGAAAAACGTCAGCAAGGGCGAACCGTCGAGTTCGCCGGGCATCAAAAACCGCCCGGGCGCCAGCGTCGATTGGCTTTCGCTTTCGCCGCGCAGCGCGGAGATATCCGGTGAAGAGTTTTGCTCCGTGCAGCGCGGTGCTCTCATCCTCGCCGCCACCCGGATCGGTGCCGGCCAGAAAATCGAGCCATGGCTTGGCAAACGCTGCGCGCCTTGGGTCGCGGGCCAGCGTCAAGGCTTCGTTAGAAAACGCCTCGAAACTTTGATTGAGCATGGGCAGATCGATCAGCCACTCGCCGGGATAATCGACGATATCGAGATGCAGTTTCGACAGTCCAAGCGCGCGCTTCAACCGGCTCCCCGAGATATATTCGATCGTCACGCGCAATTCTGAAATGCGCCGCGTGCTCTCGGGCCAGGTTGGCGGATCGGCCTCAAGGCACGCCATATGCGCTTCATAATCAAAGCGCGGCACCGCATCGTCGGGTTGCGGCTCGAGATACGCGCGCACGATCCGCCCCTCGGCGTCGGGCGTGAAGAACGGCAGCCGCCCGCCGCCAACGAGATTGCGCACCAGCGCCGTGATAAAAACCGTTTTCCCCGCGCGTGCCAATCCGGTCACGCCAAGGCGAACGGAAGGCGTCAGGTAATCGGCAAGCCGCCCGCGCGCATCCTTGATGAGATCGGGAAGTCGATCCGGGATCAGCTGTGATAAGCGTTCGGGGGAGGCCGGATTTTGCAAGGGCGCGCCACAAAAACAATAGGGGACCGTTCTGGTCCCCTTAACTGACGCAACTTGAAGCTGAGAGCAAGGCGCGAGCTCACGTCAGCAAGACGAGTGCGCGCCGCCGATTGGCTGTTAGCCGAGCATGACGGCGGCGATACCGGCCGCCATCACCGTCAAACCCATGAGCACGATCGTGCCGCTTCTGAAGAATTCTGTCATGACCCGCTCCTTGAACCGGCGAACCCGCCCGCTCGAAACATCACCATTGCTCTCCACACTAACCACCCCACATTAGCCACGAAGCGTTGAACGAAGGCTGAAGCCTAAATTCATCTCCTGTTCATTCTACGTAACTGCGCCCGCCATAGTTTCAGGGGGCACGGCCGGAAAGGCTCGAAAAGAAGGGGCTGACAGCCTCTTCGCGGGAACTGCTGTCAGCCCGTAGTGCCCCAGGAGAACAGGTGGCGAAAGAACCGGAGAAGGAGGCGCGCTGAACTTGCGCGCTCATTGACACACTGCCTACCAACGGCGCCTACCAACGGCGCGCCGCAAAAATGGGGCACTGAACAGCGCTTAAAGGGATTTGAGTTTCAGATGGGCGAGGGGAGCAGGGCGCACACGATTACCGGCGCGCGGAAACTTTGGACGCCCGCTTCCCCCTCTCCCCGTCTTGGCGGAGCCAAGCTTCGCTTGGACGGGAGAGGGTTGGGGTGAGGGGGCGGACATTTACTTTCAGCCACATACTTGCAGCCACAGAACAACGCCTGATCCGCCCCTTCGGGGGATGACCACACACCACAAGTGGTTGCGCAACGGATCGTGGCCCGCCCATCAATTCCCAGTCTTTAATTCCCAGTCTTCAATTCCCAGTCTTCGCCAGCCAGTCTTCCGCCTCCTGAAGCGAGAACGAAAACTCGGCGCCTGGAACCTCGGAGCGCACGCGCGAGCCTTGGGCTTTATGGATGATGGAAAACCGGCCGTGATGCGCGCCCTTACCGACCTTTTCCAAAATATAGCCCTTGCTCAGGGCGATGCGGGTTGCGTGCTTTTCCTGGGTATTGCTCATGCCCTCACTCCAACGCAGCAGTTCAATTTCACTGTTCGTGCGAGTGTGACACCGATAAATTCCGCAGACAACGGCAAAGACTGACCCCTCGCACGTGATGCGCTTCTCATCAATGTGCACCTCCAAAAGCAAAACAGGCGGATCGCTCCGCCTGTTCTCGCGTTCAATCTTCAACTACGCGTGGCGTTCATCTTGGACCATTGTTGCCGCCGCCGCCTGGCAATTTCTTGAATATGCCCGGGGTCTTGAAAATCTTCGGTCCAGACTGCGACGGGCCATCGCCACTCGGCCCCTTTGGCTTGTTGGGCCGCGACGGCACATCCTCATACTTCGGCTTCTTCGGCTTGATGATAATATCCGGAATTTCAAGCTTGATCGGCTTGCAGTTTGGCGGTGTGCCGTAAGTTCCGGGCGGGCACTTCTTCGGCGGCGGCGGCACGCAGCGCTTGCCATTCCATTCCCAGCCTTCTTTGCAATCGTCGGCGGGGTTGTGAGGTGGCACACAGCGCTTGCCATTCCATTCCCAGCCCTTCTTGCAGTCGTCGGCCGGGTTGGAAGGCGGCACGCAACGTGAGCCTGTCCAGCGCCAGTCTTTCTCGTTGCACTCGTCTTCGGGGCTCTTGGGGGGCACGCACTTCGAACCTGTCCAGCGCCAACCTTTTCCTTGCAATCGTCAGCCGGATTGGAAGGTGGGACGCAACGCGAGCCTGTCCAACGCCAGCCTTTTTCCTTGCAGTCGTCGGCGGGGTTGGATGGCGGCACGCAGCGCGAGCCTGTCCAATCCCAGCCCTTTTCCTTGCAGTCCTGGGCTGGGTTTTCTTCGCGCACGCACCCGCCTTTGCTGCTTCTCTCGTAACCGCCGTCGCAGACGCAATTGCCACTACGGTTGCGATGTTCGTTCGGCCCAGGCTGGCAAAGTTCGACCACCGGACGGCAACGGCCGTTGTCGTCGCGCTGATAGTCCGATTTGCAGACGCAGCGTCCCTTGCTGTTCCTGAACTTCGTTCGGGCCGGGTTCGCACTGCGGTTCGGGACGTACGCATTCGCCATCGTCGAGTATCTGTGCCGCGCGGGCAGTCTTCGACGATCTCGACGCACTTCGGCCAGATGCCGGTTGTTCCGCGCGGGCACTGCTTCACAGGCGGAACGGGATCGGGCTCGGCATCCGGCCTGTCGCATTGGCGCGTATCGGCATTATAGATGCGGTTCGCCGGGCACGGGCAGCGGCCGGACTTGGGAACCGGACGGCCGTCGGGGCAAACGTCTGGCTGATCGTCCTTCTTGCAGCGCGGGGACGGAATAGATCGCCGTAGCACTTGCTGCATCGTCTGTGCCGATCCGGTTAGCAGCCGTGCCCGCGGGCGGGAACGTCAGCTTGGCCGATGTTCGGCGCTTCGCACTTTCCGTCGTCCGCGAACGTCGCCTTGACTTCAAGCGTCAGCACTTGGTCCTTCACGGTTTCGACGTGCGCGTTTTCGCAAGTGTAATTCGCGCCCGCGCCGTTGCAGGTGAAGGGACCGGAGAACGACACGTTCTTTGGCGCCGTACCAAAAGTTTCAGCAAGTTTCAGCGGGCCCTTGTAGGGATCGGGTCCGGTGTTGGTCACTGTCACGGCATAGGTGCACTGCCAGTCGCTGCCATCCTGAACGCACGGCCCTTTGACGGTTTTCTGCACCTTCTGATTGGTCGGATCGCACAGCACATGGACGACGCCGCCGCCATCGACCCACCACAGCCCAAATGTCCAAGCGTTGGCAAAGGCCGTGTCGTCGGCGGGGTTGAGGTTTGGTGCCGCGCCCGCGACCGGCAAAGTCAACTTGACTTCGTTGGGTACGTTGCAGCCCAAGGCTTCGACGTCGGTCGCCTTTGATGTCGATCACAGCCGGGATCGTCAGCGTGCCGCCCGCCGGAATGTTGACGGCGGCAAGACTATCGCAGGCGTAGTTGGCCGGACCGCCGACGCAATTCCAACCCGGCCCGACATGCAGAGCTTGTGTCGTCGCCGGCACTTTCTCATCGAACTTGATGATGCCGTTCACGGGCACGAGGTCCTGGTTGATGATGGCGATGTCGTAGGTGCAGCTCAATAAATCGCCAACTTTGTTGCACAGGCCCGCACCTGCGCCCGTTGCCGTCTTGGTCACTTTGAGATTGTGCGCTGGTACCGGAACGTCAACCCAGACGCACGCAGGGTTACCGCTTGGACCTGCTCCGCCCATCAGCAACGGCGGGGGCAATGGGCCAGGCGGCAGCATGGCGGGATCGAGCACGCCGAAGCAGTTCTCGGCCACGTATCCGCCGGGTGCCGGCATCGTCACGTCAACCCAATGGATGTGTTCTTCGCCAGGAGCCAAAACGAGCGGCGTGACGCACGTGAAGGGCAGCTGGTTGATATTGCCAACCGTGCAGGCAATCGGCGGATTGACGGCCGTGATGGGCGCGTTGACGACCGCACCACCCACGAACATCGCGTCAGCCAGAAGCACGTCGCCGGCGTACGGCATCAACCCTGCATTCTTGATGCTCAACCCGAATTTGCACGCCAAACCCGGCAAGCACGTGCCTGGACCGATTTTCTCGACCACGATATCCGTGCCGCCTTCGGCGCAAGCTTTCGCCCAACCCGCCGCGTGATGGAGGACCGCGCAGTTGCGGAAGCCCATGTTGCCGCCGAGTGCCAAGTCAAACGTGTTGACCCACACGTCGAACGAGGCCACGTCGCCCGGAAGCAGCAACGCGACCGGGATGGTGCAGGCGAAGTTCAGAGTTGGCGTTGGGCTGCAAACGATGCCAGGGTTTGAAACGCTGGAAGCAATGATCGGCACCATGCGCGCCCGCCCACGGTCCCGCCATGATCTTTGTGACGTCGGTGACTTTGACGTCTTCGGTCAAGACGGCCGTTGAGACATTGCGAACCGAGATCGTGCAGCGGATCTTGCCGCCGATGGCGCCTGCATAACAGCGCTTGTCGAGCAACAAGGCCGGCTTCATCTGCCGGGTACGGCAATTCGGGATTGATGTAGTGCGGCTTGTCTTCAAGCAATTCGACCGGCGCGCTCCTTCGCACGGCGCATAAATCGCGACGTCGCCAACATGGCCGAAAGCGTCGGCGTCCTCGTGGCGGCCATCGTAATCGACAAACCAGGATTGATACGGCGGCTCATTCTCGGGGCGCACGCGCGATTTGTAGTGGCCTTGCAGACCGTGCACGATTTTTGCGCCTCCAAGCGACACGCGTTGAACGTCTTCGCCTTCGCGCAAATGTTCGCCCGTGCTCCAGAGCGTCTGGCGGCACGCGCCGTAGTTTATGTTGCCGTTCTTATCGTAACCGTAGTTGAGCGCGATGCCGCCAACCGTGGCGTTGTGCTCTTTGGCAAGACCGATCGCGTACTCTTGCGGCTTCGCAGCCCAGCGGCCTTCCTTTTCGTCCCAGCCATAACGCACAACAAACGCCTGCTGAGGCGAAGCAAACTTTGCGTAATCGTAGCTGCCCGAGGTAACGCCGCGCTGTGACAGGTACATCATGCCATTGCCGTCGAAGACGATGTCGGTGATGTTGGTGCCGGGATAGGCCTTGCCGATTTCGAGTTCGATACGCGCGTCGCTGCCGAAGTCGCCTTCATCGTCGATCGAGACCGACCAGACGGATGCGCCTTCTGCCACCGAATAGTAGAGACGGCCTGCGCTGACGGCGAGGCCGAACACCCGGCGGCGCTCGTCTGCGAAGCTCCATGTTGCGATGTCTTCGGCGTTGAATGCCGGGCTCGCGATATCCATGCGGCGCGAAGAATCGTAAGGCACGGGCTCAAGTCCCTGCGCCTTGCGGCCAACCATGCCATGATCGAAAATGTCACGTTCCTTGCCATCGAGCGTAAAGCGGTGAATGAGGCCGGTTTCGAGATCGGAGACGAAGAGCTGCTGCGTTTTGCGATCAAACGAAATATTGCCGAGCCCAGGCCCGGCGTTCTCGCGACCATCGAATTTCACATTGGCGAAGAGCGATACGGCACCGGTTTTCCCGTCGATCTTGTAGATCGCGCCCGGAGTGCCGTCCTTTTCCAATCCGAATTGGCCCGGCATCCACTTGGCGCCAGCCGCGCCGTTGACCAGGCGTTCGAGTTTGCCGTTGGTGCCATCCTTGACGATCTGCAATCCGAACATCGACGTTGACGTGACGTAGACGTTTGGTGTTTTGATCGCGCCGCCATCGTCCAGCGCCACGCCGAAAACTTGGCCCGTGTCGCGTGCCTTGATCTGCAGCTTCGAAAGTGCGTCAGATACCTGCCCGCGCGGGCCAGTGCCCAAAACCGACAAATCGAAAATCTGAACCGAATGTCCGTCGAGGTTTATAAACGTGCGATCGAGCGGGTGCACGTCGGCCGGAATGTCCTTCTCGGCCGTTGTTCCCGAAAATCCTGTAACAGCCGCATCGCCTCGCATGACGATCCCGGTTTCGGCAGCAATAGCGTTGGAATTCCCGATAGCACCCGGAAACACAGTTAATACCGAAAGAGCCGCAGCGGCCGCTGCCATGCGCAGTCCCGCGCCACATATTGTGCGTGCAACCCTATTCATTATTCGGCCCTCTGTAAGGTATGCAGGCTCGCTGAAATTGCCGCCTCGCGAGGCACACTGGTAAAAGCTAGCACCAAACATATTTGTTCTCCATGGTCTCGATCAGTCGATTATCGACGGCACGGCCGCCGCTCGAGACTTGGGTCGCAGTTCGCCTCGCATAGGTTCAAGTGTACTCCCGCTGAGGCCCCCGGGGAAAAAAATAGGCCCCAAAAAAAACCGCCCTGGCGGCCGGTAAGGTTATCTGGCAACTTTCTTCTGTGGCCAGGTTGCGTGACGAGGGGTTAACCTTGGCTATGAACCTTTTACGCACCTCCCGCGACCAACCCTCCAAGAGTGGCAGAGACGCCATGGAACATGCCTAAGACGACCGCGCGCTCATCAAGGCTATTGCCGGAGGTGACGCCAAAGCCTTGGAACGTCTCTTCACGCGAAACCAGACCCGTGTTTTCCGGTATCTCGTCCGGGTCGTGCGCAACGAAGCAATGGCGGAGGAACTCTTGAACGAGGTTTTTCTCGGAGTATGGCAGGGAGCGGCGCGCTACGAGGGCCGCTCGGAGCCAACGACATGGCTCTTGTCGATCGCCCATAACAAGGCGGTCAGCTCGCTTCGCAAGAAGCGCGAAGTCTCCGGCTATGACGAAGACGCGGCCGGACAGATTGAAGACGAGGACGACACGCCCGAGGTCACGCTGCAGAAATCCGACAAGGCCGGTCAGATCCGGCAAGCCATGAAGGGCTTATCTGCCGAGCACCGCGAAATACTCGATCTCGTTTATTACCAGGAACAATCCGTGTCAGAGGTGGCAGAGGTTCTCTCCATCCCCGAAGCAACCGTCAAAACCCGCATGTTCTACGCGCGCAAAAAATTGGGTGAAATTCTCAAAGAGCGCGGCGTTGATAGAGGCTGGCCATGAGCAAAGCTATGACAAACCAAACCGAAGTCCTCTCCGAGGCCGATGAGTTCGAGGCGCTGCTGCCCTGGTATGTTTCGGGCAAGATCAGTGCTGCCGACAAAGCCAAGGTTGACGCATATATTGTGATGCATCCCGAGGTCCGCGCCCACATCGCGCTGGCCCGCGACGAGGCCGACGATATCTTCGCCGCCAACGCCAAAATTGAGCCCCCGCGCGACGCGCTTGAAACACTGCGTGCGAGCCTTGCTTCGAGCCCGGCTGCGCGGCTGCACTCGGTGAAGGATTCGCTGATCGACAAGCTCGGGCTGTTCCTGGGCGGACTTGCGCCTCGACAGCTGGCCTACGCCGGACTATCTGCGGCACTCGCCATCGTAGTGCTCGGCGGTTCGCTCGGTTCGTTGTTATCGGGCGGGCAGGGCGCCGGTTATCAAACGGCTGCCGGTCCTGGTGCCTCGGTGGCCAAGGGTACGTTCGCGCTTGTTGCATTTCAGCCGGCCGCGCCTGCGGGAACGTTGTCGGCATTCCTGGCCGAGAATAAGTTGACGATTGTCGAAGGTCCAAAGGCGGGCGGCGTATTCCGCGTTCGCTTGAGCGACGAAGTGCTATCCAAGGATGCGATGGACGCTGCACTTGCCAAATTGAAGGGGCGCGCCGATCTCGTTTCCTTCGCGTCTGCTGCATCTGAAACTCCGTGAGGCGTGTCATGAAACGAATGCGCAAGGCTCGTTAGTCTCAGTTTGCTGGCCATGTTGGCACTACCCGCATCTGCCTTCGCGCAAGCGTTGCCGGACGCGCCATCGGTGCTCGATCTCCTGCGCCGGTTGCCGAAATACAAGCCCGCACCTTCGGCCGGTTCCGCCTTCACGCGCGCTCCGGGCACCTCTGCTTTAATCGGTCCCGTCGTGCCCGAAATTTTGGATCGGGAAGTCATCGTCACGTTTCCAGCATCGGTAAGTAACGCCGAGGTACTTGCCATCTTGCGATCGCAAAACCTGACAGGTGAAACGCTCTACGTCTCGACGCTGCTCAATCAGCGCGTCGTGCGCATCCGCATTCCCGATGCGCGTCCGGTCGAAGGTGTACTGCAGGCTATCGCAGCCGACGTGCGCATCATTATCGCGCAGCCGCATTACGTCTACGTCGCCAATGGAGCGGCGAAGGCACTTCCCGTGCCGCAGTACGCGCCGGATAAATTGAAACTCACGGAAGCCCACAAGATCGCCCAAGGCAAGCGCGTGAAAATTGCGGTCATCGATACGCAAGTTGATACAACGCATCCCGCGTTTGCCGGCTCCATCACAGAAACCTTCGACGCGCTCGGTGAAACGAAGCCCGTTGCTGAGAGCCACGGCACAGCCATCGCGGGCATTCTCGGCGCGCGCTCGGAATTGACCGGCGTCGCACCTGCGTCGAACGTGCTCGCGATCCGCGCATTTGCCGGAAACGCGAGAGGCCAGCCGCAATCCTACACGCTTGCGATTTTGAAAGCGCTGGACTTCGCGGTCTCAAGCGGCGCGCGGGTCATCAATATGAGCTTTGCGGGGCCAAGTGATCCAATTCTTGGACAAGCGATTGCGGCCGCGGAGGCGAAAGGCGTGACAATGGTCGCGGCTGCGGGCAACGGCGGACCGGACGCAAAACCCGCATACCCCGCAGCCTATCCGGGTGTCATCGCCGTCACCGCAACAGACAACGCCGATCGACTTTACAAGAACGCCAACCACGGCACATACATCGCGGTTGCGGCCCCCGGCGTCGACATCATCGCAGCGGCCCCCAAAGGCGCCTACGACATTTCTTCCGGCACGTCGATGGCGGCCGCGCATGTTTCCGGAATCGCGGCGCTGATGCTGGAGAAGAATTCAAAACTGTTGCCCAAAGACATCCGCGCCATGCTGCTCTCAAGTGCCCATAAAACCACCGGCCAGACCGCTGACTATGGCGCGGGTATCGCGGACGCGGCAGGGGCCTTGGCAGCGGTGAAATAATCAACGATGTCGAAGGGGCTTCGCGCAATTCTTGGGTTAGTAGCCGGATACACGATCGGCGCCGCAATTGGCGCTGCCGGCATCGACCTCTTGTCAATGAACACGCACGACAAGAGTATGGAAGTTGTAATGACCGGCGCATTCGTTACCGGACCAATCGGGGCGATGCTTGGAGTAATTGCCGCGCTGTTTTGGCGGCGGTAGCTGGGAACCAACGGATGGGTCCGCCGTTTTATTACTAGGCGTTGTGCACGACATTCGGGCAATTCACGCCAAACGTAACCCGTCTGCAACGCGGCTTCGTGAACGCATGTACGGCGATCCGAAAGTTGCGCTTGACGGGCGAGAATCGAATTAGCCTTGACATAATGTGCCGCGCGGTCTGCGCCATGCGCCAGACTGGAGACGAGCCGAACAGGGTTGGAATTCGCTCATAAGCAACCAGGCCGGAGGCCAGTTCGCGATGATGCGTTTAGAAACTCAAGTCGCCCGTCTCGCCGCGGTATTCTTAAGTTATTCGCTGACAACAGCGTTGGCTGCGGCCGGGGATATTTCGACGTGTCCCGGCGCGGACGTCGTCGAAGCCGAACTGACCCATGGCACGACATCGGGATATTACATCCCTGGGTTAAGGCTCGTCGTCTTGAACAAATCAGTCCTCAACAGCCAAGCGAAAGCCGTGCAGAACTTTATCTTGGCACACGAATGCGCGCATGCCGATCCGGCAGTTGGGAGCGATGAGATGGCCGCTGACTGTGTGGCGGCACGGCGTGGCGCGGAAGAAGGCTGGCTCGGCAAGAGTGAAATTATTCAGGTATGCGCGCATATCGCCAAACTTGGCGTCGATGCCACGCACCCGCCCGTCAACGTTCGCTGCGCCAACATCCGCTACTGCATGCGGCCTCCGCAAGTGGACGCGCGCAATCTCACGCCGCTCAATCCAGGTTGGCGAATGGCGCAGCGTCAATGACGATTACTTGGCGGTGAACACTCGCATCAATACGTCGACATCGCCACCCAGCCAACGATGCCCAATGGGTTGCTCGATTTTGTCCGGCATACGGCCGAAGTGGCGCTCGCGATAGAGAAAGACCCAACCGTAACCAGACTTGACAGGGCGCTCCTGAGAAGCGCTCGCGAGTTTGTCAAACACAGCCGGATCGCGGAGGCCTTCAACGGATTTTGCGGCAAGCCGATGCAGCGCGCCATCTCCCATCGCGTACCAATCTTCGCCCCGCGCCGCCGCCAATCTCCGCTAGAACAACAAGTGGCTGAACCGCAAACACATGATAGTGGAGCGCGCGGCCTTTGCGTTCGAGTTCGAGAGGCAGCGTTCCATCGGCCGCGATGTCCTTGACCGCGTCAGAGAAAATACCTTTCGCCATTTGCCAATATTTGTCTTGTTCCGTCGCAATGCCAACGGCCGCAAGGCCAAGCCCCATCCAATACCAGTGATTGTTGCGCTTGATGCTGGCATCGTCGAAGTGCGCGCGTGCAGCATCCGCCCATTTCACCAGCCACGGCTCAATCACTGCGCGGTCTTCCGGCGTCGCGAATTTCTTCAATTTCAAATAGGCAATCGCCGTACCGGCCAAGTCCCACTTGCGTTGCGCTTCGGCTTGCTTTGAATCCATCGCGCCAAGATATGCGCCAGCCTCTGCCCACCCCTTGATCCAAGACAGCGCGCACTTTGCGGTTTCAATTGGACTGCTGCGCTGGCTATTCGCGCGGTCGGCTTGTTTGGTGATGAAGCCAATGAACGCCGTGAGGGGCGCGGTTTCAGCCTTATGCGACTCCATTTTGGCCGGATCGACGACGGACCCCGCGCTGTCCTCGTAAAAGCGCTCGAGCTTCAACTCTTTCACAGGCGGCGGCACGGCCGGGCAATCGGCATGAGCGAGTGCGGCGTGAGCCGTTAAAAAAAATGCGAGTGTCACTGCCGTACGCGAGATCATTGCGTTGTCGCGTCCATATAATTATGCACGCCCCCATTGGGATCGCGAACGGTGTAGGTTCCATTACCGAGCGCCGTGACATTGCCGTCAATTTCGACTTTTCCATGCCCGCCCGGAATATCGAGCACGTAAGTTGGCAGTGCCAAGCCCGAAAGGCGCAGCCTCAGCGTTCGCATGATCTCCTGGCCCTCGGCTATCGTTGTGCGGAAATGCGCGGTGCCGGGTGCCAAGATCGCCATGATGCAAGTAGTAGGGCTTCACGCGGCATTCGACGAGCGCGCGCATCAAGGCCTCTAACGTATTGGCGTTGTCGTTGATGCCTTTCAAAAGCACGGTTTGGCTGAGTAACGGAACGCCTGATGCAGAAAGCCGCGCAATCGCCGCTCGGGCTTCGTCCGTCAGTTCGCGCACGTGATTGGTGTGGATGGCAACGACGACCGTCTTTTCTGTTGCCGTGAGAGCGGCAACAAACGCTTCTGAGACGCGCAGCGGATCGACCACCGGCACGCGGGTATGCCAGCGCAGTATTTTGACGTGCGGAATATCACCAAGAGCGCGCGTGATCTCCTGGACGCGCCTTGGCGACAACACGAACGGATCGCCGCCCGTTAGGATCACTTCCCAGATTTGCGGATTTGTGCGGATGTAGCCGAGTGCCGCTTCGATTTCTTGCGGCGACAAGCTCTCGCCGAGTTGTGGCCCAACCATCTCGCGCCGGAAACAGAAGCGGCAATAGACCGGGCACACGCTCGCGATCTTCAACAGCACGCGATCCATGTAGCGATGCACGATGCCGGGCACGGGGCTGTGTGCGTTGTCACCAATGGGGTCACTCAACTCCGCCGGATGCGTGTCGAGTTCACGGATGTCGGGAATGAACTGTTTCGCGACTGGGATCATTGGGATCTGCGCGATCGATGAGGTCCGCAATCGCTGGCGTCAGCGCAATTGCATAGCGGCGATCCACGCGCGCAACGCCGGCCCGCGCCGCCTCGGGTACAAGCCCGGCGACAACCAGATCATCGGCGGATCGAAGCGGGCGCAACATTTCATTCATTTGGGCGGCCACACATCCGTGTCGTGATCGGGATGCTGGTAGGAGACAATCTTGTCGAGAAAGGGTGCGGCCGCGATGTCGTCCATGGTGTGGTGTCCGGGGAGGCTCGCGATATCGTCGGCATAGGGCAGTTTTCCCTCGGTGCCAAACTGGTGCACGGGCATGATTGTTTCCGGATGATCGAAAGCACCAATGGCGAGCGCGATGCCATCAGGCGCATCATAACTCAAAGGCGTGCCGCACTTTGAGCAGAAGCCGCGCTTCACGAAGTTTGACGATTGGAAATAGGCAGGTTGCTCGCGCGTCCAAACGACCGTCGCACCCCGCGTCGAAACAAGTGGCGCGTAGAACCCGCCGAACGCCTTTTGGCACATGCGGCAATGACAGACGGAGGCATCGCCAAGTTCGCCCTCAACGCGAAAGCGGACCGCGCCGCATTGGCATCCGCCGGAGTGAGTGTTCAGCATCATTGGTCTCGCTCCTTGCGGCGATCCTCGCGATAAACGAGGGGTGCGATGAACTCCCCTCCTCTGACGGGGAGGGGTTGGGGTGGGGTGAAGTTGAACTACTGGTCTATTGGTCGAAACTCAATGCCGCGCGAGTGTTTGTATGCAAAAAGCCAACACCTGTTTCCGGTCTTTACCCCCACCCCTAACCCCTCCCCGCAAGGGGGAGGGGGATCAGGGCAGCGGTGTCCAGAGCACTTGATCGATATGTGTCGCGCCTGTCGCCAGCATGACGAGGCGATCGAAACCAAGGGCACAACCGGACGCGGGCGGCATATGTGCGAGTGCCGCCAAGAAATCCTCATCAATCGGATAGCGCTCGCCGTAGATGCGCTCCTTGTCGTCCATCCATTTTTCAAAGCGGCGGCGCTGTTCGGCCGCATCGTTCAATTCCCCGAAGCCGTTGGCAAGCTCGACGCCGCAGACATAGAGTTCGAAGCGTTCGGCAACACGGAGGTAATCCAATTTTGGCCGGGCGAGCGCCGCCTCATGCACCGGATACTCGCAAAGTACTTCGGGCCGGTACAAGCCGAGATAGGGCTCGATTTTTTCCACGACGACCCGGCTGAAAATATCGGCCCACGTGTCGTCTCGCCGAAACGCGATACCCTTCGCCCGCGCGCGCGCTCAGCAAGCGCGTCGCGATTCACTGATGCGGCATCATACGTTTCATGCAGCGCGATCTCCGCGAACTGCGTGAAGGCCTGATCGAGTGTTGTCCAATCATAGCGCTTGGCCATGTCGCAGGTCCGCCCGCGCCATGTCCAATCCATCCGCCCGGTGACGTCTGCCGCCAATTTCAGGATTGCCGCACAGTCGTCCCACAGCGCCTCATAAGGCGCCCCGGCGCGGTACCACTCAAGCATCGTGAATTCTGGCGAATGCAGCGGACCGCGCTCGCGATTTCTGAAAGCACGGTGCGAACGTAAAAATCTTATCTTCCCCCGCCGCCAGCAGCTTCTTCATCGCGAATTCGGGCGAGGTGTGGAGATAAAAATCGCGGCGCTCCAAGTCCGTTCCCACAGCCTCGGTCTTGAAGGCGTGCAGATGCGTCTCGTTGCCCGGCGACACCTGCAAGCACGAGGTCTCGACTTCAACGAACCCTTGGCCCTCAAACCACGTCCGGATCGCGCTTTTGATGCGCGCGCGCGCTATCAAGAGCGGCCGGCGGTCGCCGTGAACGCCGGGCGTCCACCAAGGGGAAGGGCCGCTATCTCGCGTTTTCATTGGGAAATGTGCTTGCTCATGCTTTGTGTATAGGCCGCACTTGGCCTTCTGGCCCGAAGCAGGTATGTAGCGGCTCAGAAATCCCAGCCCTAAGTGCCGGTCCGGGGGCATTCCTGCCCAGGCCAGCCTTTGAACAGACGAACGGAGACCACGCCGTGGTGAAGGTTATTGCAAGCTCGGTCCGCAAAGGCAACGTCCTCGAGATCAACGGCAAGCTGGCCGTGGTCATGACGGCCGAGAACATCCATCCCGGCAAGGGCACGCCGGTCACGCATCTTGAGCTTCGCCGCATCCAGGATGGCGTCAAGCTCACGGAACGCTATCGCACCACAGATCAGGTCGAGAAGGCTTTCCTCGACGAGAGGGACTACAACTACCTTTATGAAGACGACATGGGCTACAACTTTATGCAGCCCGAAACCTTCGATCAGATTTTGATATCGAAGGACGTTGTCGGCGACCAGGGCCAATGGCTGGTCGAGGGCATGACCTGCTCGGTCTCGTTATTCGAAAACAACCCCATCGCCATCGAGCTGCCGCAGCGCGTGACGTTCGAGATCGTCGAAGCCGATCCGGTCGTCAAAGGCCAGACGGCATCGTCATCGTTCAAGCCCGCGAAATTATCGAATGGCGCGCGCGTCATGGTGCCGCCGCACATTGGCGCCGGCACCCGCGTCGTCGTCATGACGGCCGACGGCTCCTACGTCGAGCGCGCGAAGGATTAACGCGCGACGCCGTGATCAGTGGTACTTTCGGGGAAGGCTGCGATACAACTCGCGCCATTCTCTTTATGGTAACCAGGATTGCCACCCTTCCTTTACTTTAAGCGGTGGAAGAACCGGCATTAAGGTTTGCGCCGTGGCACAACCGGGCGTGGTTCAAAACTGGGTATCACATTTTGTGACGTGTTGAAGGACGATTGTGCGTGAATATTCTCGGGCTCGTTTATACCTCCCATGATGCCGGTCTTGCGCTGCTGACGGACGGCAAGCCAAATATCATTTTGGAAGAAGAGCGCTTCAATCGCATCAAGCACACGTTGAAGTATCCGCGCATGGCGATGGATACCGTGTTTGGCGCAGGCGGCGCCCTCGACCTTTCCGATGTCGACGTCATTACCACGCCCTGGAACATGGAGCGCATTCGCCGCTCGCTTCTCGGCGCTGTTTTTGGTGACATGCCAGCCAGCCTCAATCTCTTGCGCCCGGAAGCGCACCGCACGCACACAACGGGCTTGCTCAACGTACCCCTGCGCTTAAAGCTCGGGATGCTCAGTCAATTCGGCTTGAAGAAGCAGCCGCCCATCGTCCAGGTCGGGCATCACGAATCCCACGCTTCGGTATTTTTCGTCTCGCCATTCGAAGAGGCGACCGTTCTCGTTGCCGACGGCTATGGCGACGATGGTGCGACGAGCGCTTGGTTAGGCCGCGGCAACAAGATCGAACGCCAGTGGTCAGACCCGATGTTTGACTCGCTCGGCATGCTCTACACTTGCGTTTCGGAGCATCTCGGCTTTCCTTTCTTCCAGGAAGGGACCGTCATGGCGCTGGCCGCGATGGGTGGCCCGGCCTACAAGGACAAGTTCAAGGATCTGATCCATCTGCTGCCCGGCGGGCGGATACAGATCGACAAGAGCTACATCAATTATCCGACGCACGGATTGATCGAGCCCTTCAAGCCGAAGTTCTACTCGGCATTTGGCCCGCGCCGGAAATCACACGAACCGTTGACCGAGCACCACCACAATATCGCTTGGGCCCTGCAGCATTGGACCGAAGAAGCGCTGATCCACATCACGCGTGAACTCCACCGCGTCCATAAAAACAAGAACCTGGTTATCTCCGGGGGCGTTGCGCTGAATTGCGTCGCTAATGGCCGCATCCTGCGCGACACCGATTTCGAGCGCGTCTGGGTGCCGCCTGTTGCGTCCGATACGGGTGTGTGCTTCGGCAGCGCGCTCTATCACTGGCACAACACACTCGGAAACAAGCGTGAGTTCGAATTGACGCACGCCTTCTATGGCAAAGAATACAACGACGCCGAGATCGTTTCCGCTCTCGACGCCGCCGGCCTCAAATACGAACGTATGGAAGAAGATGCGTTATTAAAACGTGTTGCCAAGGATCTAAGCGAACAAAGAATCGTCGGGTGGTTTCAGGGGCGGGCCGAAATTGGACCGCGCGCGCTCGGAAACCGTTCCATCCTCTCGTCCGCGACGTCGAACGCGATGAAGGACTTGATCAATGCCCGCATCAAGCATCGCGAACCGTTCCGCCCGTTTGCACCAGTAGTTCTCATCGAGCGCTTGAACGAATTCTTCGAATACGAACACCCCGATCCCTTCATGACAGTGGCGCCAAAGATCAGGCCCGACAAGATCGCGCTCATCCCAGCGGCCGCGCATGTGGATGGCACGGGCCGTATCCAAACCATCGATCGCAAGGCCAACCCGCGTTACTACGGCGTCATCGAAGAGTACGCGAAGATCACCGGCATCCCGGTTCTCTTGAACACGAGCTTCAACAGGCAGGAGCCGGTCGTCAACGCGCCCGCCGAAGCCATATCCTGCTATTTGCGCACGGATATGGATCGCGTTGTACTTGGGAACTACTATGTCTTGGATCGCAACCCTGACGCTATCAAGCGAGCCTTTAAAAAATTCGGCAAAGCGGCGTAGCGGTAGCTCACTATTCAAGGTAGCCCGGACTTGGAACCTCGTGGCATGGATTGTGGGCGGGTTGGGAATAGCTTTGCCATTTATCGTAACCTGAATGCTCGTCGGTGTGGCCTTGATGAGAGTGGTCAGTCGGCCGAGAAGTGCCTGAGCGCGGGTCGGCGGCGGCTGAAGCTCTGACATAGCGTCGTTCGGATTTCTCGGATTACTAACGGACACTGAGACCGTATAGCCGGTTCGGAATTTGGATCGCAGGCCTGCCGGCACCTGGTCCTCATCGATCCTGAAGTAGACGGTCTGTTCCTCGTTACCTGCGTACAGTCCGCCCGTATCGTTACTCATGGTTCCGTCAAGAATTGCGGGGATCAAAGGGGACCGGATGCTGGCACGCGGCCCGGGCCGGATGGCGGCACCATCTCCCGCTTCAATTGCCGCAAGACCTTCAGGTGGCATTGTTGCTTCAACCAAAAACGATTGGTTGGGCATCGTCACTTCGACCAAGGGTTCACCTGCGACAACGTTCAAGCCGGATGTCTGGATTCTAAAATTGCGCAGGAACCCGTCGTGAGGCGCGCGAATGTCGGCCCTCTCAAGTAAGCGCAGCCCTTCATCCAATCGGCCTTTGGCATCGCCAATTCTGCCAATCAGGTCTTCGATACGTGAAGTGGTCTCCTCACGCCGCGTCTTCATTTGCTCGTAGGCCGCAAGCCGCACGTTGTCCTTTTCAACTTCGATGTCGGCGATGGCCGCATCTGCTTCTGCAATCCGTACGTGCAAGGCCAGTTCCTGGCGTGCAAGATCGGAATCGCGGTTCACCGGAAACGTGCCGCGAGCCACCATGTCCGAGATGCGCTGCCGCTCGGCTGTCAGATTTGAAAGTTGTTCGGTTGTCTTGCTGCGAATGAACTTTTGAAAGTTCAATTTGCGTTCAATCGTTTCGGCTTGCTTGTCGTTGGCTTCGCGCCTTTGCTTCAGGTAGTTTTGCTGCTCTGCCAAACTGGCCTGCTGATTGAGGGTTAGCTGGTCGAGTGCGGTAAGTGCGTTTGATGAGGGTTCAACGTCTGCCAACTCTGAGGCAACTATTTCGATTTTTCCGCGCTCCTCAAGAGCAGCGGTCAATGCAGCCTTGTGCGCGTAATGCGTCGCAAGTTCCAAGCGAAGCCGCTCCATCATGGCAACCGTGGCGTCTTGCTTCACATGAGCGATGACGGCGCCAGCCTTGACGGGCTTTCCATTGCTTTCGGATATGAACTCGATCTGCCCCGAAACGGGGCTTTCGATCAGTGTCGAAGCTGGCTCAGATCGCACCACGCCTGGAAATTCCAAGTCACGAGTGACTTGGCTGAATTGTTGCGGCTTCGGCGGCGGGCCACGCATTTGAGTTGAGATCATCAGTGCGGTAACACCAATGATGGTGAGCACAGAAACTAAGTTCCTCATCGAACTCAAATCGGTGTCTTTATGCATTGCGGACTCCAAAATCGGCCAATTCGTCCGCACGCGAAAAACGCAAATGCGGTTCTTGACAGATGAATTCTATGTGCCGGCGTGAAAGGCCCGAGTTTCCGCTTTCGTCAGTTCCGCTTTCGTCAGTCCTGCCCCTCGGACATTGAGCAGTTCTAAGAGGAGGTCATTGTTTGACGCCCATTAACCAACTGTCAAGCCGCATACTGGCGCATTGGACCTCAGTTGGGCGACTATGGTCCTTTGCATAATTGGGAGAATATGTTTCGCCCGCTTGCCCATATTTATTGCAGCCGAATGGACTAACCTTCGCCCGCGACCGATTTGGCCGAATGGCACCAAATCAAAATCAAGCGTTGGCCGTCTCGCCTCGATCAAATAGCAGACGCATCGCCTGCAAAATCGCCGAGCAATATGCCTCGGCAATTCCAGCAACCAATCGCAAACTCATTGCCCACATGATACGAGAAGCGTCGCAACCACCTTGACTTACGTCAATAGTAGCTAGACGCCGAAATCCGGGGGAAGCGCGGGGTCGTGCGGAATTATGCGATGCCGCCGCTGGCGGCATTCGCGGTGGTCGCTCTAAAGTTGGCTAACCGGTAGACTATTCTGTGCAGCCGCCCGTTTCGTATTTCTCGCAGGCGTAATCGTTGCCGTTCACACAGCGATTGTAGAGCCGATTGCAGTGGCGCTGCCAACGGCTCTGGCCGTTATACGAAGATGCGTTGGCGCGGTTCGAATTTGCGATGATGGCCAATGCAGCAGCTCCAAGAACGACTCCCGCTGCAATTTTGGCCCCGCTGCGGCGCGCGTCTGCAGGAGAGGACGAGACTGGCAAAATCGTGCCAAATGCAATGAGGGCAGCCAGCGCCGTCGCGGTCAACTTGTTCATTTCGATATTTCCTTGCCTGAATCGAAGTTAGTAGCGAAGTCAGTTCCCGAAGATATGTAAGGTATCATTGGCCCCGCGGCGTAGCCAGCCGGACTGAAGGCACCGGGGGAACTTAATATGTGCTCATGGTGAACGGTCCGTAGTCAAACCGCCGGCGCTGTGCGCCGAGGGTCCGGCAGGCGGTGCCACTATCTCCGAGAGAGCAAGTCAGCCCGGTTCAACTGTAGCGGGCTTGGCAAAAATAATCTTCTGATAGACGAGCCCGATGCCGATTAATACGGCACCCAAGCAAATGAACGACGCGGCGCGCCAGAATCCGCCAATGCCGGCAAGATCGAAGAGTGTGACTTTCAAAGCCGCAAGCACGATGAGGGCGGCGGACGCAATGCGCGCTTCGAGCGAACCGCGCAGCAAGCCATAGCCCAAGAATACGAGCCCCAGCAGCAGCCATGCGACGGAATACGCCCAGCTCTCGGCGTCGGATGGTCTCGAGCCACTGTACAATTCGCTCGCCTTGGAAGGCGTGGCGCACTTCAAGCGTCACGTAAGCGAATATGAGTACGACCGCTAGAATACCGGCCGCCCGGGTGAACCAGGCGGGGCGGATATTGCGCGCGTGACGGGCCACGAACAATGCCGCCAATCCTGGAAGCAGATACGCGGTCATGAGCGACGAGAAAATTGTGCGCCCGCCAACCAGGTCATTCGAGAAGTACGGGTTTGCGCCGATCAGCAATCCAAAAGCGGCAAAAGCAATCGAGACGGCACCGAATATACTGGAGGCCGCATCGAAAACAGGATTGGCCTTTGCCGAGATGCAATTTCGCCAGCGCATAAGAAAAGAAAATACTGACAAGCGTCAGCATTCCGGCTTCGACGTGGCCTGTGCCCGCGTGAAAAACGTCGCCGCCGTTGGTCAAGTGGCGGATTTGAAAGAAGGCGAGCAGGCCCGCGAACACAACCGCAAGGGCATCGCTGAGCCGCACAGGCAAATCGTTTTTCTCGCGCGTCTCGAGTAAGCGGGCTGAAATTGCAAACGCGGCGGCCGGAACGCCATAACCAACGAGCAGCCAATTGAACACGGGTGTCGTTCCAACGCCAGCTCCCATAATGCGCGGGTCCCATACAACGCGGGCGAGAACCAGGAGACCGAGCGCGGTCACCGCATAACGCAACAAGCGGATATCGCGCAGCGAGGCTACATATGCTGTGCCGAGAGCCGCAAGAGCAAGCGCCACTGTCAGGTAGCCGCGTTCCGTGCTGACAATGAGCGCGAAAGCCAGCGCTGCAATGGCGGCGGCTGCAAAAGCGCCGGCGGCAATATTATAGGCTGGCACGGAATACGACTCGTCCGCCTTGTTGAACCGGTCGGCCGCAATGCCGAAGGCTCCGGCCAATGCCGTACCGCCAAGCGCAAAGGGAATGGAGATATCGAATTGCGTGATGCGCAGGTAGCTCAGGATCAACGCGAGCAGCGGCGGCACGGTCGCCGCAAGCGCATACAATCCTGTAGTCGTCTCGGGTAACAGTGATCCGCGCCACATGCGGTGTGCAGCGACGGCCGCAGGCGCCAGCGTCAGACAGTATCGCTGAAGTGATGATAGCTCGAAATGTTATCGGGTAGACGCAACACGCCCGCCGCATATGGCGCGAGAAGTGTGCGGTCAGGCGGCATGTGTAAGCCGGGCCAGGCAGCCAGCGCGACGAGGGCAACCAGCCCGCCAAGACAAAGTGCCATTGCAGCCGGGGCCGTCAGCCAGCCGGTCGCCGCAAGGCCTGCAATGGCCAGCACTGCAACCGGCATCCAACCCCAGTATTGGAACGAAACCGCGCTCAAGAAAAAGCATACGAGCAAAGTCAGAGCTGAAAGCGCGCCGCCTGCAATCCAATCGGGCGCCGCGTTCTCGTCGCGCCTCCCAAGATGTGGTTCATAGGCCATGAAGCCAGCGGCGAGGGCTAGCTGCAGAATTGCGTGTGCTGCGGCGGCGTTGACGAGCGACAAGTTTTCAACTGTCACCGCGCCCGAAACTTTTGCGGTCATCAGAACGCCCCAGAGCACTGCGCCCGCAACAGCGGACGCGGCGAGCCAAAGCCACTGTCGTGTGCGCGCCAGCAGATAGGCGGCCGCCGCCACAACACCGAGGTAGATCGTCAAGCGACCAGAAATTCGGCGCGTTCGACGAGACGAGCATGGGCGTCAGGATCGCACCGGCAAGACCAAGGCCTGCGAGTGCCGGTCCGTGTATGGCAGCGGCCAGCATTGTGACGATGCCAACCGCGCCAAGCGCAAGGAACGCAAGTGTTGGCCCGATAAAATCGTAAAGCGCGTGCGCCGCATAGATCGTGCCGAACGCAACGATGGTTCCGGCTGCCGTGAGGATGCTCGGAATATGGGCTTGCGGCAACGCGTCGATGGGAATTGTGATTTCGCCACGCCGCAACCATTCGCCAGCTGCAACAAGTGCGGCGGCAAGTAGCGCACCAAGCACGACGCGCACGCCCGGCCCAAGCAATCCGGCTTCGATCGTATAGCGCACGAGGAAAAGCCCGCCGAGTGCGAGCGCCGCGCCGCCTGCCCAAACGGCCCACTGCGTGCCGAGCCGCTCTTCGAAGCTTTCGCGTTCGGGCGGGCGTGGTGTGTCGCTTGGAGGCGGACTTCCCGGCGGCGGCAGAGATGGGCGGCACGCTCGCCTGTGCCGGTTCGTCGGGCGCTTCGCGCTTCGGGGGAGATGAGGTCTCAATCCTGGCGATCGCTGGCCGCGCGATCCCGCCCGTATCGGGCGTGAAGATGCCGCCTTCGCTCTTCTTTTCGCCGCGCCACTCTTCGCGCATCCAGCGGATTTCGCCAGCGAGATCGTCGAGTTTTTCCTCCGTGCGGCGTAGCCGGTCTTTGTTTTCAATCGACCGCTTGCGCGCGCCCAAGGCGACAAAAAAAGCGATGAGGGTCAAAATTGACCCAATCAGGCCGCCGAAATACATGAGGGACGATCTCCGGTTGTCAGCAACGACTCGGAGTGATTTAAGCCCGCCACATGGCCAACAGCAAGCGATACGCGCCCGATGGCATCGCCGGTGTTATGCGTCGATGGCCTTTTTGACTTCAAACACTTCCATGATGCGGCAGCCCTTGTGGGGGCCATCGACGACGAAGGTCCATTTGCCTTCCGTGAAGGTGTCACACATTTTGACACCCTTGACCAAAATCCAGTGGCCCTCTTTGCCCTTATGAATGGCGAGGATGTAGTAGGCCCAGGCGTTGCGCGGCTTCTGCATCCAGGTCCAAACACTCGGTCGTTCCTTGCGGCCCAAATGCATGAAGCTCTGTTTCAGTTCCATCCGGTAGCCAAAGTGGGCGAGCGCGGCTTCGACCTCGTCGGCGTAAGTGCCGCGCACAATGGGATTGCGCCCTGGCGGCAGGTCACGGCCCTCACGGATCACGTCTTCAATCTTTGAAATTCCGTAGCCAGTGATGGCCGAGAGCACATACGGCCCGCAAAATGCCACGCGGCCCGTGTCATTGGTGACCTGTACAAGGCTGGACATTGGCCGGCCTGAGCTGAGGGTATCTGACATATCGGCATTGCTCTCGCTGACTATCGTGTTGCCATGCTGGCCGGGTATGGTTGATGAATGATTAAAATCCCTCGGGCCGGGCATGCGCGCGGCCGGGGGCGTGACAAGTGTTGAAGTGATAAGGGTTGGAGCCTCGTGAACGTTTCATTCCTGCAAGAGCTGTTGAATACCGTTGCTGAGCAAAGCCGTGCGCTGCTGCCGAAGTCGCTCTTCGGAGCGGGCGACGAAGAAAACGTTGAAGCGCTGGCGCGGGCCTTGATGTCGGGGCGCGGGGAAGCGTCAGGCGTTGCCATTGCGCGTCAGTTGCTGACGTGCCTCAAGACCGCGTCCGCCGATGAGCGCCGCAAGTTTTTTTCCTTTCTCGCGGACGAGTTGCAGCCTGACGCTGCGAGTGTTGCTCGCGCGGCTGAAGCCTATCTCGCGCACCCCAACGAGGCTTCACTTTCACGTCTGCAAAACGCGGCAGAGAGCCCGCGACGCGAATTCTTCCGCCGCCTAAATTTGGCACCCGGAGCCACTGCCGAAATCGTCGCGCTGCGCCACGAGCTTTTGCGCACGCCCAAGACCGAGATGAATCTGACTGCTGTCGATGGCGACCTGCAGCACTTATTGCAAACGTGGTTCAACCGCGGCTTCCTTGTTTTGCGCCGGATCGACTGGCAAACACCGGCTGCCATTCTCGAAAAGATCATCGCCTATGAAGCGGTTCATGAAATCAAGGGCTGGGACGATCTGCGCCGCCGCCTCGATCCCGTTGACCGGCGCTGTTTCGCATTTTTCCACCCGTCACTCGTCGACGAACCGCTGATCTTTGTCGAAGTGGCTCTCATGCGCGATATTCCGGATGCCATCGGTCCGGTGCTCGACGCACGCCGGGCTGAGATTAAGGGCGATCCGGTCGCGGCCGTCTTTTATTCAATTTCAAACTGCCAGGAAGGCCTCAAGGGCATTTCGTTTGGCAACTTCCTTCTAAAGCAAGTCGCGGAAGAGCTTCTCAAGGAGTTGCCGAGCCTCAAGACTTTTGTGACACTTTCCCCAGTTCCGCACTTCGCGCGCTGGCTCGACCGGATGGCTGCCGACGAAGACACCAGCATCGTGACGGCTCAGGACCGGCAGATCCTGAAAGTTTTGCGTGACCCGCGCTGGGTTGAAGTGGCGCGTGATCTTGGCGCACAAGCCGAGCCGCTCAAAAATACCGTTCTCGCGCTCGCCGCCCATTATTTTCTAACCGCACGTTCAAGCGACCAGCGCCCCGTTGATCCGGTCGCGCGTTTTCACTTAGGCAACGGCGCCCGGCTCGAACGATTGAATTGGCTCGCGGACACGTCAGAAAAAGGCTTGCGCGAGGGACATGGCCTGATGGTCAACTATCGCTATGATCTGACCGAAATCGAGAAAAATCACGAAGCCTACGCCAATGACGGGACGGTTGCGGCGTCGCGTGCCGTTCGCGCGTTGCTGCGGCCGCTGGCAAAGCCCAAGCCCGTGCCAAGTGCCGGAGAGGGAAAGACTGCGGTCGCGGTTCGCAAAGCAGGCGCCGCAATTCCCCTGAAAAGCTGAGTGAACGCCCGAGAGCGTTCTCGACCCTTGTCTTGCTCTTTCGGGCGTGCACTATGCCACCCAAACTGAAACAAACCCGCAAAATGCCGGTCCAAGAGAACGCCTTACAACACTCGAACATTAGGAAGCTGCCATGCGCTACGGTGATGAAGATCGCGAAAGCAAGAATGTTGAAGACCGGCGCAGCGAAGGCGGCGGATTTCCGTTTCCAGGCGGGCGCGGCGGCATTCAAATTCCAATCGGCGGCGGCGGCTTCAGTTTCACAACGCTTCTGATCCTCGGCGCCTTGATGCTGTTCATGGGAATAAATCCGCTCGATATTCTACTTGGGCCGCAGGGTGGTGGTGGTGGGCAGATTAACATGCCGCAATTGCCGCGCGCCGAGCGTCCGGTGACGACGGAGCGCACCAAGGTTGATATTCCGGGGTTGCCGGGGGAAACGCGCGAAGCCAAAGGTCCGGCTGGCGAAGACGAAATGAAGATGTTCATCGGCCGTGTTCTCGCCGATACCGAGGACGTGTGGCACGGCGTCTTCAAAGGCTTCGGTCAGAAGTATGAGGAGCCACCACTCGTTCTATTCTCAGGCTATACGCAAACCGCTTGCGGCGCCGGACAAGCGGCCATGGGTCCTTTCTATTGCCCGCTCGATCGCAAGGTCTACATTGATCTCGCCTTCTATGATCAGATGAAGCGGCAATTCAATGTGAGCGGCGATTTTGCCCAGGCTTACGTCGTGGCGCACGAAGTCGGCCACCATGTGCAGACGATCCTTGGCATTGCTGAAAAGGTGCAGGAACTCAAGGGGCGGTCTGACGAACGCACGGCCAACAAGATCCAAGTGCGCATGGAATTGCAGGCCGACTGTCTGGCGGGCGTTTGGGCGCATCTCAACCACCAGATGAAAAGCCGTCTCCAAGAAGGCGATATTGAAGAAGCCCTCAATGCCGCGACGCAAATCGGCGACGATATGATTCAAAAGAAAACCACAGGTCGCATTGTGCCTGACGCCTTTACGCATGGCACGGCCGAGCAGCGCCGCCGCTGGTTCACGACGGGACTGAAATCCGGCAAGATGGAAATGTGCGATACGTTCAACACATCAGACCTTTGATGAGTTGAGCATCCCTTTCGGCCTTGCAGAGACGATTGCGGCGCCGTTGATCTAGATCACGGCGCCGCAATGCTTTCCGGTTAGCCTCAAACGAGAAGTCTGTGGGGGTAGCGCCGCCGCCCCTCCCGGTTGCAATGTCTAGAGGTCTGTCATGTCGATAAACATGTCTAATTTTGATCGCGCGTTTCGCGCCGTCGCCGGGCTAATTCTGTTAGCGCTGGCGCTCGGCCTGCACGACGCGGGGAACGCCCCGCAGTCCGGGCTTTGGTGGGGCTGGATTGGTATTATCCCGCTCGCGACCGCCTTCTTCGGCTGGTGCCCTCTCTATCGGCTGTTGGGCATCAGCACGCGCGCGCGCGGGTAACTGTTTTGCGGCCGGCTTCGCGGCCGGCCGCCGGCTCTAAAGCGCGTCACCCGCGAAGTCGCCGACTTTGCAGGGGATGTTCTTGGCGGCAAGCGCTTTGCAAACTCGCGCCGCTTCGGTCTTGGATTTGATCGGTCCGGCGATGAGGTCGAAGTTTGGCGCTTCCGAATTGCCACTTTCAACGTAACGCGCCTGAAGATTTTTCAGCGCGTCCCCATGCCGGTCTGCGAGCACGCTCCAGCTTAAGCGAAGACTGTCTATCGATGCGCCCGACGAAATTTGCACGCCTATAGGCTTGGCTGCGGGCTTAACGATAGCGGGGCCGAACGAAATAACGCCGGATGTTGTCTTGGCCGCAGATCTTGCTGTCGTGGTTACGCTGCCGGTTTCCAATGCCCTGATCGTCGTCGCAGTGTCTGCGTTGATAAGTTTTGGCTGTTGAGGCGAGCCGGACGCTTCTTGCTTGGGTGCGGCTTCCGTCGCGGCCGGAGGGGCGACGGTGTCGATCGCCTGGGGCATCGTTTCAAGCTCGGCGGGTGCGGCGGGATTTGCCGGTGGTTGCGGCTGGCGCTGTGGGGTTGCAGTCTCAATAGTTCGCGCGGATTGCGCCATTTCCAATTTGCTCTCAAGGGCGGCAAGCTGCGCTGTAAGCGCGCGTTCGCGTTCCCCATGCGTGAGCACATCGGTTTTGACTTTTGAAAGTTCAAATTGAACTTGAGCCACACTTTCGCGGATGGCACGCACATCGGACGCGAGACGCGCGGCGGCGCGCTGGCCTTGATTGTCTTGCGGCTCGGTCATGTAGACGCTGCCCGGGCTTAAATCATCGAGCAGCTCGGGTGCGGTCGCAAGAATAGCGAAATAACCGGCCGAGAGCGTGCCAGCCAGGATCCAGCCAAAAACATAAGGTGTGAAGATTGGGCGCCGGCGCAATGGAATAGGTGGCGGTGCGATGTGGGGCGCGGGGCTTGGAGTTGGGGTCATTGACTGGAACGTCCCTCATTCAAATAAATGCGTCGTGGCAATGTGGCGTCAGAGAAGCGCAAGCCGGCTGTACCGGTTCAGCCACTGATTCGTTTCATGACGATGTTGCGCTGAGTCAGAGGAGCAGGGCAACGCAAGGAGCGGCTTCGAGATTGATAACTTGTGGATGGCGCCGGAGGGCCGGCTGCAGTGTAACGCATTCAACGGACGGACTATTTTGGAGTTTTATTGGTCTGTATAAGGGGAATGGAGGCGGCACATTCACGCTTTTTGCCAATTACTGTGGCCGCGCTTGCGGGGCCGGGTATTGGGGCGGTATGGATCGGGTGCGGCCAGGGGTCGAGTCTCTGGCTGGCGATCAAAACGCAGTTCCCTAGGCAAAGATCCTGAAACGCACTTCGTCAGGGATAATCAATCAGGTTCTCTATGAACGCTCCTCCGCTGCTGATCATCGTTCTTGCTGCCGGCAAAGGCACGCGCATGAAGTCGGCGCTGCCAAAGGTGCTCCATAAGATTGCCGGACGGTCTATGCTGGGTCACGTGTTGGCACTGGCGCATTCTGCGCATGCAGAACGGCTGGCCACGGTGGTCGGTCCGGACATGGCGCTGGTGGAGGCGGAGGCCAAGAAGCTCGCGCCCACGAGCGAAATCTGTCTGCAGCGGGAGCAGCAGGGAACCGCCGACGCCGTGCTTGCCGCGCGCCAGTCCATCAAAGCGCATAAGGGCGACGTTATCGTTCTTTATGCCGATACGCCGCTGATCCGGCCCGAGACCATGATAAGACTGCGTGCCCGGCTTGACCTTGGCGCTGCCATCGCCGTACTCGGATTTCGAGCCGCAAATCCGTCGGGCTACGGCCGCCTATTGACACAGGGCAAAGACGAGTTGCTCGCAATTCGCGAGGATCGTGAGGCAAGCGGCGAAGAACGCCGGGTTGACCTGTGCAATTCAGGCGTGTTGGCGTTCCGGGTCCCAGACTTAGAAGGCCTCCTTGGCCGCATAACGAACAAGAACGCCAAAGGCGAATACTACTTAACGGATGCCATTGAACTGGCGCGCGGAGACGGATTGACGGCCGCAGTTGTCGAGTGCGATGAGGATGAAGTTTTGGGTGTCAATGCACGTGATCAATTGGCTGAGGCCGAGGCAATCTGGCAGCGGCGCCGGCGCTTGGACTTCATGCAGGACGGTGTGACCATGATTGCGCCCGATACCGTATGGCTTTCGCACGACACGGCGATCAGCCGCGATGTTGTGATCGAACCGAACGTGTTCTTCGGGCCGGGCGTCAGGGTGGAAGAGGGCGCTGAGATTAAAGCGAACTGTCATTTTGAAGGGGCGGTCATCGGCAAGGGTGCCCGTATCGGTCCGTTCGCGCGGCTGCGCCCTGGCGCGATACTGTCGGAAAATGTTCACGTCGGTAACTTCGTTGAAGTCAAGAACGTGGCGATGGGCGCTGGATCAAAAGCCAATCATCTTGCTTATCTCGGCGATGGCACCGTGGGCGCCAAGGCCAACGTCGGGGCTGGAACCATCTTTTGCAACTACGATGGCTTCAACAAAAGCAAAACCGAAATCGGTGCGGGTGCCTTCATTGGTTCCAACTCGTCACTTGTGGCTCCTCTGAAGATTGGCGAGGGCGCTTATATTGGTTCGGGGAGTGTCATTACAAAGGACGTCGCCCCTGGAAGTTTGGCGCTTGAACGATCGCCCCAGGAAGAAAGGCCAGGTTGGGCCGAGAAATTCCGGACTTTGATGGGGCGCCGCAAAGGTAAATCTTAACGCCCTTAAAACGTGCATGGCTCTTGCAATAGGTTGCCTGGACGTGGCCTGAGATCCTCCCGGTTGAGAGGATTTGAAACACTCTGTGAATTGAGAACGGCGTTAACCCTAGTACTCCTGAAGTTGGGGGACGCCAGAATTCAAGGATAAGCGCGATGTGTGGCATCGTTGGCATTCTCGGCAAATCGGCCGTGGCGACGAATTTGGTCGATGCGCTGAGGCGTTTAGAATATCGCGGCTATGATTCCGCCGGCATCGCGACGCTCGAGAGCGGGGCACTGACGCGGCGTCGGGCCGAAGGCAAGCTCAAGAATCTGGAAACGCGCCTTTTAAGCGAGCCCCTCACTGGGCGCACGGGCATCGGCCACACGCGCTGGGCGACGCATGGGCGCCCAACCGAGCGCAACGCCCATCCGCACATGACCGCGAAAGTATCGGTCGTGCATAATGGCATTATTGAGAATTTCCGCGATCTGCGCAAAGAACTCGAAGGCAAGGGTCACGTTTTTGAAACCGATACCGACACCGAAGCAGTGGTGCACCTGATTACGCATCACATGCAGGCAGGCCTTGGTCCGATTGACGCTGTGCGTGCGGCGCTTCAAAAACTCCAGGGTGCGTTCGCGCTCGGTATCATTTTCGCAGGTCACGATGATCTGATGATCGCGGCGCGGCAGGGCTCTCCACTCGCCATCGGCCATGGTTCGGGCGAAATGTATCTCGGCAGCGACGCAATCGCCCTCGCGCCGTTCACTGATACGATCACCTATCTCGATGAGGGCGATTGGGCCGTCATGCATCGATCGGGCGTCGAAATTTACGACAAGTCCGGCGCACGCGTGGATCGTCCGGTTGTCAAATCTGTCGCCAGCTCCTTGCTCGTCGACAAAGGCAACCACCGCCATTTCATGGCCAAAGAAATCCACGAACAGCCGGAAGTCATCAGCCACACGCTTGCCAACTATCTCGACATGGCGGCCGGCAAAGTGAAATTCCCCGATCTCGGCATCGATCTGGCCAAGGT
Organism: uncultured Alphaproteobacteria bacterium; assembly: GCA_963764605.1. GTDB lineage: Bacteria > Pseudomonadota > Alphaproteobacteria > Rhizobiales > Hyphomicrobiaceae > Hyphomicrobium_B. The sequence continues at coordinate 268,921 of CAVXTJ010000004.1, read as the reverse complement.
TTCGCGCGTGACCATCTCGGCATGCGGAACGGCATACTACGCCGGTCTCGTTGCCAAGTATTGGATTGAGCGCGTCGCGCGCGTGCCCGTCGAGATCGACGTTGCGTCCGAGTTGCGCTACCGCGAGGCCCCGCTGCCCGAGGGCGGGCTGGCCGTGTTTGTCTCGCAATCGGGCGAAACCGCCGATACACTGGCGACTCTGCGCTACTGCAAGGCCAACGGCCAGCGCATCGCTTCAATCGTCAACGTCAGAACATCGACCATTGCGCGCGAGTCTCATGCGGTGCTGCCGATCCTGGCAGGCCCTGAAATTGGCGTCGCTTCGACGAAGGCCTTTACCTGTCAGCTCGCTGTGTTGGCCTGTCTCGCCATTGCCATTGGCCGGGCGCGCAACACGATTTCTGCGAGCGAAGAGGCGGTGATCATCAAAGGCCTGATGGAAGTGCCGCGCCATATATCGTCGCTTATCCGAAATGAGCAGCAGTTCGTGGCGATTGCTCAAGAGTTGTCAAAGGCGAGAGATGTGCTTTATCTCGGCCGCGGCACATCCTATCCGGTTGCCCTGGAAGGGGCGCTCAAACTCAAAGAAATCTCCTACATTCATGCCGAAGGGTATGCTGCTGGGGAACTGAAGCACGGTCCGATCGCCTTAATCGACGAAAACGTGCCCGTTATCGTTGTTGCACCCGAAGACGACCTTTTCGACAAGACGGTTTCAAATATGCAGGAAGTTGCCGCACGTGGCGGGCAAATCATTCTGATTTCAGATGCTTCGGCGGAAAAAGTTGGCTGCAAACTGGCGGCCCACATCAAAATGCCCAAGGCTTCCGCGTTCACGACGCCGCTTCTCTATGCCGTGCCAACACAGCTCATTGCCTACCATACGGCCGTCGTCATGGGGACGGACGTCGATCAACCGCGCAACCTGGCCAAGTCGGTCACCGTCGAATAACGGGGACAACAGGGTTAAAGTGTAGGCCCTAGATTTGCCTCCTTCCGCTGCTTCGAATACGCTTCGGGGTCAATTGGTGCGGCGTATAAGTTTTGAAGCCACCGGTTTTTTTGTGGGGAAGGATCCGGGCTATGGGGTGGGACACCCGAATGAAACATGTGCGCATGTGCGCCGCTTTTGCGGCGTCAGCGATGCTTTCAGTTGCAATGATAGCGGCGCCATGCGTCGCGCAACAAGCGCCTGCGGCGAAAGCGGCGGCTAAGCCTGCAGCGCCAGCGGCGCCGGGTGCAGCGGAAACGGCACAAAGGCAGAAAGAAGCAGAAGCTGCAAAGCGCGCCTACGAGTTTGGGGTCAAATCCTATGCAGCAGGAAAATTCGAGCCTGCCGTCCAATCTCTGAGTGCGGCACTTCGCGGCGGCGGACTTACAAGTCAGGATATGGCGCGCGGACTCTACTACCGCGGTCTCGCCTACAAGAAGCAATCGAAGCCTGGTCTCGCGATATCCGATCTGACGAGTGCGCTGTGGCTCAAGAATGGTTTGAACGATACAGATCGTCAAAGCGCGACTACTGAACGGGCAGAAGCCTATAAACTCGCCGGGCTTGGTGACGGCAATAGCGGAGCCGAGACAGTTGCGGTAGCCGATCCCAATGCCAAATCCCAGACAGCTGCTGTGCCGTCGGCGGCATCTGCGGCTGTCCCTGCACCATCTCCGTCGGCAGCCGCAACAGACCCGGCGCCCGTGGCTGCCGCAAGCTCATCGTCATCGGCCAATGATAGCGGCATTCCAAACCCATTTGCCGTCACTGAGGGTCCGCCGCCTAAAGTATCGCGTCAAGCGGCCGCGTCGCCGACACAAGGTCCGAGCGGCGCTCCAGGCGCTAGCAAATCCACAGACGGTGCGTTTGATCAAGCCGCGGCTCTTGAACAGCCGCGTACTGTACCGGGGACCGCTCCTGTTGCGCAAACGGCACCGGCTGCGGCGGTTCCCGCGCCTATCCCTGAACAGGCCGTAACTGGTTCTTCAAACAACACCGTCAGTGGTTTCTTCTCCAACCTGTTTGGTGGTGGTGGCGAGGCACCGGCTCAGCCCGCCCCAGGCACTCAGCCCGCTCCCGTGACGACGGCATCCACCAATCAACCGGCGGCCGTGACCTCCAGTTGGACCGATACGACGTCGGTCGCCTCCGGTGCGAAAGCCAAGGCGGCCCCTGCCGCTAAGGTTGCCCCTCCGGTCACGACTGCGGCGGTCGCGCCACCGGCTGCCGCACAAAAGGCTGTGGCCCCTGCTCAGGCGCAGGTCAAAGGCGGCAAATTCAAACTTCACATAGCTGCTATGCGCTCTCGACCCGAGGCGGAAGCCTTGGCGCAGAAGCTTTCGCAGCAGTATGGAAATCAGCTTGCCGCCCGGCCACCGACGGTTGATGAAGCCGTCATTGGCAGCATGGGCACATTCTACCGGGTGCGTGTTGGGTCCTATGCCACGGCAGATGAGCCCCGTGGCCTTTGCAACACGCTGCGCAATAGTGGATATGATTGTCTCGTCGTGACCAACTGAGTCGAGCCCGTTTGACACGCGGGCATCACGCCAGGACGAGACAATGACCGCGCAGATACCTGAGCCTGATCCTCGGCCTGCTTCAGCGAGCAAAAATGCGCCGCTGACCGAGGGTCTGAAGCGGCTGGCCCGCGACGATGGCAAGGCGGAGTGGCATCTCGGCGCCCGGCTCCGCAATTCGTTTCTGACAGGGTTGCTCATCGTCGGGCCGGTGGCGATTACCCTCTACATCATGTGGTGGCTGATCAACTGGGTCGATGCCTGGGTGAAGCCGCTGCTGCCGACGTACTACAACCCCGATACCTACTTGCCATTTCCTTTGCCGGGTCTCGGATTGTTTGTCGCCATCGTCGGCTTGACCATCATCGGCGCTTTGGCCGCAAATCTTTTGGGGCGCTCGCTTGTCTCGACCGGGGAATTGATGCTGTCGCGCATGCCCGTTGTGCGCAACGTCTACAGCGCCATCAAGCAGCTGTTCGAAAGCGTCATCTCGAGCGGGGGCCCCAACCAGAGTTTCCAGAAGGTTGGGCTCATCGAATTTCCCTCGGAGGGCCTCTGGTCGATCGTGTTTGTAACAGGCGAGACCACGGGCGAAATCGTCGATAAGAAACCCGGCGGGCAGAGCGATCTGCTGACCGTCTTTATGCCAACCGGCATCGTGCCACCAACCGGCTTCATCTGCTTCGTGCCGCGCAAGGATGTGACGCTCCTGTCGATGAGCGCGGAAGAAGCCGCAAAAGTTATTCTGTCCGGCGGTATCGTGATGCCGGATTTGAACGGCAAGCTCAAGGATATGGGGGCCGTGTCTTCGGTGGTCCCGCGCACGGTTTCTGCCGGAAAAAAGATCAGCTGATCGCGCATTCGATCAAGCGGCCCGGAACAAGCGCACCGCCTCGTCGCATTCGAACAGATAAAGCAGTGTGCGCAACTCGCGGCCGCGCGGCGCAGTGAGATCGGGATCGTTGGATAAAATCAGCTGGGCATCGTCGCGTGCCGCCGCCAGCAGGATTTCAAAGCCCGGAACTTCGGCAATACGAAATCCAGGCGCGCCGCTCTGTTTGGCACCTAACATTTCACCGCCCCCGCGCAATTCCAAATCCTTTTCGGCAATGAGAAAGCCGTCTTCCGTATCTTCCATCATCTTGAGGCGTGCTTTGGCCGTCTCACCCAGGGGCTGCTTGAAAAGCAGCATACAAAAACTTTCGCGGCTACCGCGTCCGACACGTCCGCGCAGCTGATGTAACTGAGCAAGACCGAAGCGCTCGGCGTGTTCGATGACCATGATGTTGGCATTGGGCACATTGACCCCAACTTCGATGACAGTCGTCGCGACAAGTATCTTGAGTTGATTGGCGGCGAACGCGGCCATCGTTGCGTCCTTCTCAGCCGGAGGAAGCGCGCCATGCAACAGGCCAACCATATCGCCGAAGATTTGTCGCAGATGCGCATGCCGCTCTTCCGCCGCTGCCAGTTCGCTCAACTCCGAACTTTCAATCAGCGGGCACACCCAATAGACTTGGGCTCCTTCGGCAAGTTGCGCGCGAATGCGGTCTATCAGTTTTTCGAGAAACTCGACAGGTACTGCCTTGGTCACAATCGGTTTGCGCCCGGCAGGTTTCTCAGTCAGGCGCGAGACATCGAGATCGCCATAGTGGGTCATGAGCAATGTGCGCGGAATAGGCGTTGCCGTCATGACGAGCACGTTGGTCCCGCCTTTCGATCCCTTAGCCTGAAGTGCCAGGCGCTGGTGCACGCCAAAGCGGTGCTGTTCGTCGATCACCGCGAGGGCCAGATCTTTGAACACGACTTCGCCCTGAAACAAGGCGTGCGTGCCAATCAGGATATCGATTTCGCCCGACTCCAGGCGTTCCAGCAGCGCCTCGCGGGCCTTGCCCTTTTCGCGCCCCGTCAAAAGACCGATCGTCAGCCCGGCCTTATCTGCGAGTGGCGCGATCGTCTCGGCATGCTGGCGCGCGAGAACTTCTGTCGGGGCCATCAGAGCGGCTTGAGTTCCAGCCTCGACGGCAACCGCCATGGCCATCAGCGCGACAATGGTTTTGCCAGAGCCAACGTCGCCTTGCAGTAAGCGCAACATGCGATGGGGTGCCGCGAGATCATCGGAAATCTCTTTCAGGGACGTGCGCTGCGATCCCGTCAACTTAAAGGGTAATGCGGCGGCGATCTTTGTGCGAATGCGGCCATCGCCCGAAATCGAGCGGCCGCTTTGGGCCTTCATATTTTGGCGCACGAGCCCAAGTGCCAGTTGCCCCGCCAGAAGTTCATCATATGCCAGCCGTTGCCAGGGGGCCGCACCGTTTGAGACGTCCTGCGCATCGGTTGGACGATGTAGCCGGAGCAGCGCCGATTTGAAATCCGGCCAACCGCGCTGTTTCAGCCACTCTGCATTCTGCCACTCGGCGAAGTGCGGCACGCGGTCGAGAGCTTGCCGTGACGCCTTTTGCAACACCTTGCCTGAGAGCCCTGCGGTCAACGGGTAGACCGGTTCCAACATTGGCAAGTCTTGGCGCGCATCCTCCGCGACAATGTAATCGGGATGGGTCATCTGAAGCACGTCGCTGTAGCGTTCGATGCGGCCCGAGACGTAGCGCACCTCGCCGACCGGCAGCTGCTTCTCAATGAACTTGCGCTCGGCGTGAAAGAAAACGAGATCCAGCCGGGCGGTGTCGTCTTCGCAGCTGATCTTGTAGGGCGCTTTATTGTTTCCGCGCGGCGGTACCTTGTGTTTGAGGACACGCACTTTGACGGTCACGATCGTTCCCGGTACGGCATCCTTGAGCGCCGGTTCCGCGCGCCGGTCGATGACGCCCGCTGGCAAGTGCCACAAGAGATCGAGAACACGAGGTTCCGGGATTTGGGGCGGCAGATTGAGACATTTCTTCAAAAGTAGAATGAGGCGCGGACCAATACCCATTAAGGCCGTTGCTGATGCAAAGAGCGGAGCGAGGCTTGCCGGGCGCATAAAACGCTCAAACGCCCGCTACCGGCCGCGCACAAGCGGAGCCGGAATGGGCATAACTGGTCGCGTCAATACGCATCGTCCTCTCTTGCTTTGCGGAACCGGCGAGGCGCGCTATATGGACCAAGCCGGTGCGCTTTAGGGTGGCGGGTCCCTAGGGTTCCGTCAAGCGCAGGGTCAACGTTATCAAGACACCAATATCAAGATTGGCGAGAGCATCAAGGCACATGACGGACGACACGGACATGCGCCGCCGCCGCGCACTTTATCGGGCATTGCATCGCGGTACCAAGGAAATGGATCACATGATCGGCCGCTTCGCCGAAGCCAAAGTGCCGCAATGGAGCGGCGACGAGCTCGGCCGGTTTGAACGCTTCCTCGAACTTCCCGACCCAGTATTACACGCATGGTGCTTCGAGGCGCAGGGGGTCGAACCGCTTGAGTTCAACGATCTTGTGTTGGCGGTGCGTGCCTATCACGGACTTGACGGCGCATCGCGGACCGGCGGCTGATATGTCGAAATTAGTACAGGGATCGCGCACGATTGTTTCCGGCGTGCCGGAAGGTTTAGACGCGCGCGTCATCGCCGATATGACGAAGGCGGCGAGCCGCGAGGGCGGTCCCGGTTTGCATTTGCATGTCGCCCGCGACGATCGCCGTCTCAACGAATTGGAGACCGCGCTGGCGTTCTTTGCGCCCGATGTCAAGGTCATCGCGTTCCCCGCCTGGGATTGCGTGCCCTATGACCGGGTCAGTCCGAACGCCGAACTCGTGTCCCGGCGTATCACGTCGCTCGGCAAATTGGTCATCGGCTCTCTCAAAGAGCCAACTGTCGTCGTCACGACGGTCAATGCTGTGCTGCAGCGCTTGCCCCCGCGAGCGTTTATTCGCGCAGCCTTCAAGCCGATTGCTCCCGGCCAGCGCATTGATATGGCCGAACTCGTGCGCCGCTTGGGGCTCTATGGCTTTCAACGCGCGAGTACGGTCGTAGAACCGGGCGAATTCGCCGTGCGCGGGGGCATTCTCGACCTCTTTCCGCCGGGCCGGATCAACCCCATCCGTTTGGATTTTTTCGGCGACAATCTAGAGAGCATCAAAGCCTTCGATGCGCAAACGCAACGTAGCACTAAGCCGGTGCAGAAGTTTGCGCTGATGCCGGTCAGCGAAGTTGCTTTTGGCGACGCTCCAACGGCACTCTTTCGCACGCGCTACGTCGAACTTTTTGGCGGCGCGACGGGAGAGGATCCGCTTTACGAGGCCGTGAGCACTGGACGGCGCTATCAGGGCCAGGAACATTGGCTGCCGTTGTTCCATCCAACGCTCGAAACGGTTTTTGATTATCTCCCGGGCGCGGGCGTTAGTTTCGACCATATGGCGGACGAATCCGTCGAACAACGCTTTTCCCAAATCCATGAGCACTATGAAGCTCGTGTCGAAAGCTTGGAAGGACAACGCTTCGGCGCACCGCCTTATAAACCTGTGCCGCCCGAGGCCATGTATATCTCTGGTAAGGAGTGGCTGGCATCGCTCAATGGCCGAAGCGTCGCGCGACTAACGCCTTTTGAAGAGCCGGGCGCCGCGAACGTCTACGCCATGAAGGGGCGGCAGGGGCGCACGTTTGCCGCCGAGCGGGCGGATCCCGACGCTAATGTTTTCGATGCGGTCGCCGCCTATTTACGTTTGATCCATGCCGGACACCGCCGGGTCGCCATAGCAGCCTGGTCGACCGGCGCCCGCGAGCGGCTGATGTCGCTCCTAGCGGATCACGGGTTGAAGGATACGGCCAAGGTCGAGAATTTCGTAGAGCTGCAGGCGTTGAAGCCAGGTGTTACGGGCTTTGCTGTTCTCGGACTCGAACACGGGTTTGAATCTCCCGATCTAGTGGTCATTGCCGAGCAGGATATTCTCGGCGACCGGCTCGTGCGTCAGAGAAAGCGCGCGCGCAAAGCCTCCGACGTTTTGACCGAAGCAACGAGCCTTTCGGTTGGCGACCTGGTTGTCCATGCCGATCACGGGATTGGCCGGTTCGCAGGCTTGCAAACTATTACCGCGCTCGGCGCACCGCACGATTGCCTGGAACTGCTCTATGCCGGTGGCGACAAGCTGTTCGTCCCCGTCGAGAACATTGAGCTTTTGTCGCGTTACGGATCGGACGAGGGCGACGGTCAGCTCGACCGGCTGGGTGGCGTTGCTTGGCAATCGCGCAAGGCGCGGCTCAAAAAGCGCTTGCGTGAAATCGCCAATGAACTGATCAAAATCGCCGCATTGCGGCTGCTGCGCGAAGCGCCCGCGATTTTTCCGGCTGCCGGTCCTTACGACGAGTTCGTCGCCCGTTTCCCTTATGAGGAAACTGAAGATCAAGCGGCAAGTATCGACGCGGTTGTCGAAGACTTAGGCTCCGGCCGTCCCATGGACCGGCTCGTGTGCGGTGACGTCGGCTTCGGCAAGACCGAAGTCGCCATGCGCGCGGCGTTCGTCGCCGCCATGAACGGAATGCAAGTCGCAGTCGTCGTGCCGACAACGCTGTTGGCGCGGCAGCATTTCCGCACCTTCTCCGAGCGCTTCAAAGGCTTGCCGGTCAAGGTGGCGCAAGCCTCTCGCATGGTTGCGCCCAAGGAATTGACCGAAGTGAAGGCCGGCATGAAGTCGGGCACGGTCGATATTGTCATTGGTACGCACGCGCTGCTTGGCAAGCAAGTTGAGTTCGCGCGGCTCGGCCTGCTGATTATCGACGAAGAGCAGCACTTCGGCGTCAATCACAAAGAGCGGTTGAAGAAGATGCGCGAGGACGTGCATGTGTTGACGCTTTCGGCGACGCCCATCCCGCGCACGCTCCAGCTTGCGTTAACAGGTGTGCGTGAACTCTCGCTCATCACGACGCCGCCGGTCGATCGGCTTGCGGTCCGGACCTTCATTTCGCCCTTCGATCCCGTAATCCTTAAAGAGGCTCTCCGGCGCGAGCGCTTCCGCGGCGGACAGACCTTCTATGTAGCGCCCCGCATTTCCGACCTCGACGAGGTTGCCGAATTCCTGCGCGAAGCCGTGCCCGATCTCACCTTCGCGCGCGCCACAGGCCAGATGACGCCGACCGATCTCGAAGATGTCATGACGGCCTTCTACGAGGGCAAATACGATATTCTTCTTTCAACGGCGATCGTTGAGTCTGGCCTCGACGTGCCGAACGCCAACACTTTGATCGTGCATCGTGCCGATATGTTTGGTCTCGCCCAGCTCTATCAGCTGCGCGGACGCGTTGGACGGTCCAAAACCCGCGCCTATGCCTATTTCACAACGCCGCCCGGACAAAAGCTCACCGAAGGCGCCGAAAAGCGGCTCAAAGTCTTGCAGTCACTCGACACTCTGGGGGCCGGCTTCTCTCTCGCCTCGCATGATCTCGATATTCGGGGAGCCGGCAATTTGTTGGGCGAAGAGCAGTCAGGCCACATCCGCGAGGTGGGCTTCGAACTCTATCAGTCCATGCTCGAAGAAGCGGTTGCCGCCATGAAGGGCGGCGATCTTCAGGAAGCGGCCGACAAGTGGAGTCCGGAAATCCAGCTGGGCATGTCGATCTTGATCCCGGAAGCCTACATCGCCGATCTACAACTCAGACTTGGTCTCTATCGCCGGCTCTCGTCGTTGGAGCAGCGTGCCGATATTGATGGTTTTGCCGCCGAACTTGTCGATCGCTTCGGTGAGATGCCGGAAGAAGTGCGCCATCTCCTCGATGTCATGGAGATCAAAGGGCTCTGCCGCCAGGCTGGCATTGCGAAAGTGGATGCGGGTTCAAAGGGTGCGGCCATCACACTCTACAAAAATAACTTTGCTAATCCCGAAGGTCTCATCGCATTCGTGCAATCGCAGCGCGGGCAACTGAAGGTCATGCCCGATCAGCGCCTCGTCTTCCGGGCCGGCTGGGATCTTCCGGAAGCGCGCCTCAAGGGCGTGCGCAGTCTTGTGCAGCAGTTCGCCGATATCGCCGCAAAAGCAAAAAGGGCAGCGTAAAACGCTGCCCTTTCTGTACGCGACACGAAACTGATTGCTTATTGGGCAGCTGCAATGTGCAGATGCGCTGGCGCACGGGCGCCATCAAGCATCTGAAAGAGGGCAGAGCTTACCTTTTTCTCCGGACTGTCTGCCGCGCTTTGCACGGCTTTCTGCGCGATCCGCTCAGTGCTTTCATCGTTGGCGCGGAGTGCGCCTTTTATGCGCGCACCTTCTTCGGCGGAGAATATGTCGTGGAATATCTCGCTATCGACGTTGGCGGTTTTCTCGAGTCTCACGCGCTTTGCCCGGATCGTGCCACGCGTCGTGCCGCGGATCATAACTTCATCGGCAACGATACCGCCTTCAATGACGGCACCCGGATCGACGATCAGCATCTTGCAGCGGATGTTGCCGTGAACACGGCCCTTGACCAGAATGTCGCCCTCGCTCTCGAGGTCGCCTTTCATGGTCAGCCATTCATTGATGATCGAATAGCTGCCTTCGGTATCGCTGGCGTAATCGCGGTAGGAGCGCAACGTGGTTGTGTCTTGTGGGGAAGTTTGGGCGGAAGCTTGAACGGAGCGATCAAATTCGGATTTAAGAGCAGTTGACGGCGTGCCGTCCGGCTTCCGGTTGCTAAACATAGGTAAGTGTCCCGCCAGGAATTCGTCGCGTGGAAAAAGCATTCGACCCGCGTATCAATACGGCACTGCGCTGAAGAAATGTTTAACCCGGTAAGTGGCGTTCAAAAAATGATCCCGTGTGCCGCGTTCATGAATTGGTAACGGATGACGCAGTCCACGCCGCAGCGAGTACGTTGCGCCTCACCTTGCCATTGGCCGTACGTGGGAGCGCGTCGAGGAACACGATTTCGCGCGGGTGCTTATAGGGGGCGAGGCGCGCTTCAAAGAACTGCGTGATAGCGGCCCCATCAACAGAGCTGCCCAGCTTACGCACCACGAATGCGCCGATGACCGACACGTCAGAGCGCACTTGCACTTCGGCACACGCAACTTCCGCAACGCCCGGACATTGTGCGATGACGGCTTCGACTTCTTGCGGGGATACACGATAGCCGAACGCCTTCATGATGTCGTTGGCCCGGCCAGCATGCGTGATATAGCCGTCTACATCCATGACGCCGAGATCGCCGCCGAGAAACCAATCGCCGCGATAAACACTCGCTTCTTCATCGGCACGGTTCCAATAGCTGAGCATCAGCCCGGGATCGGAGCGGTGGATGGCGATCAGGCCTTCTTCGCCGGCCGGCAGCGGCGTTTCGCCCTCGTCGAGCGGCAGAATTACGACGCGGCGTCCCGGTTGAGGCTTGCCTACTGTTCCAGGTTTGCGCTGCACGTTTGGCGATGTTGAAACGTACGTCGAAATCTCGCTCATGCCGAGTGCTTCATAGAGTTCGGTGCCGGTCCGTTCGCGCCAGTGCGCGAATAGATCCTCGGGCGGTCGCTCGCCGGCAATGAGGGCGTGACGCAGCTTACCGAGGTCAAGAGGGCCGGGCGCGGCATACTTCAAAATTTGACGCACCAAGCTTGGCACGGCGGCAAAAAGCGTCGCGCCCGTCGCGCGAATGAGTGATGGCCAGACTTCCGGCTTTTTCTCGCCTGAGAAAATGATGCTTGTCGCACCGTTTGCCCATGGATCGATGAGCCCGGTGCCGAGCGTATAGGTCCAATTGAAGGCGCCAGCGTGCAACATGCGATCATTGGGTTGGATGCCATACCAGCCTTGATATGTCGGCGAGCGGCCGGGCCCGACACGATGCGCGTGCACGACGCCCTTGGGGCTTGCGGTCGTGCCCGACGTGTAGAGGAGGTAAGCCGGGTCATTGGCGGCTGTGGCTGTGTAATGCGCGCGCCGCCCGTCACGCATCATGCGGAGGATGTCGTCTTCGCTAACGGTCAAGACCGGCGAAGCAACCGGACTCTTTGGCAAATGTGCTGCAAGCGCGACGAGCCGCGCCCCGCTGTCGCGCAATAGGAAATCGGCTTCACCCGCAGTCAATTGACTGGACGCTGGAACCGCGACAAGGCCTGCGGCCATGCACGCGAAGTAGAGGATCGGGAACGCGCTGGTATTATCGAGGCGAATAAGGACGCGCTCGCCCGGCACCAGTCCGCGATCCACGAGTGCGCCCGCTAGCCTCAAGACTGCGTCTTCGAGAGCCGCATAAGTCCAAGTCTCAGACGGCGCACCGTTGACCGCATCGCTCGTGACTATGAGTGCGGCCTTGCCCGGCGTCACAGCAGTAGCCGTAGCGAGGCAGTACTGGGCGAGGTTCAGATTGTCAGGATAGGCAACAGTCATTTCGGTTCTTCGATCCACCAAGTATCGACGGCATAGCCGAATACCGGCGTTTTGGCTGGATGTTTGAGCCGTGTCCAGTGGGCCACCCATTGTTTGGGCACATGGAACATGGGGACCACGTAGTCGCCAGAGAGCAGCACCCGGTCCAACGCGCGCACGGCCGATACAAAGGTTTCTTTGTCTTCCGCCGCCAGCATGGCTTCGATCATGGCATCGGCTGCAGGGTTCTTGACGCCCGCGAAATTGTAGGAACCAGGGGTTGCGGCAGTCTTTTCCGACCAGCGGAACAGCTGTTCGTTGCCGGGCGAAAGCGATGCGGCCCAGGTCGTTTGTATCATGTCGTAATCATAGTCGTTGAGGCGCGCTTGATACTGCGCACTATCGACCATGCGCACGACGGCCATAATGCCGAGCGGCTCAAGGCCACGGGCAAACGACAACAAGAGTGCTTCCTGCGCACGGTTTTGTGCAAGAATTTCGAAACCGAACGGCTTGCCCGACGCGGGGTCTAGAAGTTTTCCCCCTTCCAACTTGTAGCCCGCTTGTTTCAAAAGCTCGAACGCCGATTTCTGGTTGTCCCGGTTCTGACCGGAACCATCGCTCGTTGCCAGTGCGTACTTACCTTCAAGAATTTCAGGACGGACAGCATCCGGAAACTTTGCAAGTAGCTCGCGCTCGCGCGCGTCAGCCGGGCTACCGGTCGATGCCAGATACGAACGGACAAAAAAGCTGTCCGTGCGTTTTTGCAGGCCGTAGTAGAGCGTGCGGTTGATCCACTCAAAATCGAAAAGTTTGATGAGCGCACGCCGTACGAGCGGATTCTGGAAATGCCCGCGCCGGGTATTGAAGACCAGCGCCGTCATGCCGGCGGGCAACGCGATATCGAATTCCTTCTTGACGATGCGCCCTTCGCGCACGGCCGCAAAATCGTACTGAGACGCCCAATTCGCCGGGTCTTCTTCCAGGCGCAGATCAATGCCGCCACTCTTGAAGGCCTCTAGCATCACCGATCCTTCGCGATAGTAGTCGAAGCGGACCTCGTCGAAATTGAAACGGCCCTTTGTGACAGGGAGATCCTGGCCCCAATAACCGCTATCGCGCGTGTAACTGATCGAGCGCCCGGCATCGATGCGCGACATCGTATAGGGCCCGGAACCCAGGAGCGGCGTCATAGTAGTCTGTTCGAATGTCTCGGGACGGGTCGCGTGCTTCGCGAGCACCGGCATCAGGCCCAGGATGAGCGGCAGCTCGCGGTCGGATGCGTCCTGGAATGTGAAACGCACACGCCTCTCGCCCAGCTTTTCGGCGGCCGTCACTTTGGAAAAATATGTCCGGTGGTTGGGCCGCCCCTTCGTTTTCAAGAGTTCAAACGAAAAAATCACATCGTCTGCAGTTATTGGCTTGCGATCTGAGAATGCGGCCTTGGGGTTCAAATCGAAGGTTACGCTTGTCTTGTCGTCCGCAACATCGATCGTCTCGGCAATGAGGCCATAGAGCGTGAAGGGTTCATCCAGGCCACGCGCCATCAACGCTTCAAGTTGAAATTCGCGCACGCCGGCCGCCGCTACGCCTTTTATGATCAGCGGATTGAGACTATCGAATGAGCCCGGCTGGCCGAGTACCAGGCGTCCACCTTTGGGCGCGTCCGGGTTCACATACGGGAGATGAGTAAAATCTGCGCTGAGCGCCGGCGTGCCATGCAGCGCAATAGAAGGCTTAGGTTCGGCAACCGCCGGGAAAGCCGAAAGTAGTGCGGCAAAAACGAGGGCTCGGCGTAACGCTGAAAGAGGCATTCGAGGTTTCCATGCCAAAGTGATGCCGACTGATAACATGCGGAATTCCCTTCGCTATGGCTGTTCGGCGGCAATTTTGTTGCAGACCAGTCCGGCCCCCGGCATACCTTGGGGCCAGTCCTTGGGGTCAGTCCTTGGGGCCAGTCCTTGGGGCCAGTCTGCCGCAGTGGCAGGTTTGCCACGACAAACAAGGTCGCCTTGCTGCTCCCCGCCATAGGTCGTTTGTGGTCACGGGATTGCCGTAATCCGAGCCTTACTCCCCAAACTCGGAGGCGCATGTTAGCGCCCGGACCTGGCCCAAGGACATCAATGTTTTGGGCGCGGCGTTAAGAGGGGATGAGCTGGGGCGACCCGCTCTCAAGCACAAGGATTTTCGGTTAAATGAAAAATGCATTTACGCGCACTGGCGGGTTTGGTGCCTTGATCGGTGGAGCACTAGCTCTTTCGGCAGTTTTGATCGCGGCGCCAGTACTGGCGCAGGACGACGTCAAGGACATCGAGATTCCCGTCCAGAAAGTTGACCCAGCCGCGAAGCCGGCTGCCCCTGCGGCAGCACCGGCCGCAAAGGCCCCTGCGGCCGCTCCGAAGCCCGCCGCCGCAGCTCCTGCAGCAAAGCCGGCTCCAGCCGCTGCAGCGCCTGCTGCTAAGCCAGCTCCAGCCGCTGCTGCTGCTCCGGCCGCTCCAGCGACGAAACCAGCCGCAGCGGCAGCTCCTGCTGCTGCCGGCGCCGATACCGCTGCCGCCGCTTCGGGTGAAGCTAAGAGCGCCTGGGTGAAGCTTTGCGAAAAAGCGCCAATCCTGAAAAAGGATAAGGACGGCAAGGATCAGAAAGAAGAAAAGAACCTCTGCCTCACGCATCACGAGCGTTTGGACGGCAACACAGGAATGGTTTTGGTTTCCGCCGCCATTCGTGAAGTCGAAGGCCAAGACAAGCCGTCTCTGATGGTGATGGTACCGCTGGGAATGGCGCTGCCACCTGGCATTCGCGCGGCGATCTATACGAAAGAGCAGTGGGCTGCTGCCGCGAAGAACGAAAAAATCGATGACAAGGCTCTGAAGCCGATCGAACTCAAGTACTCGCTGTGCCACCCGGCCGGATGCACGGCTGAAACGGAAGCGACCAAAGAGATAGTCGAGCAGATGAAGGCCGGCGGCGGTCTTATGATCCTTGCCATGAATGCAGCTGCTCAGCCCATCGGCTTTCCGGTACCTATGGACGGTTTCACCGAAGCCTACACAGGTAGCCCGATCGACAATGAAAAGTACCAGAAAGCACGTGGTGCCTTGATGGGTCAGATCCGCGAACGCCAGAAAGAGCTCGCTGCAAAGTACAAGGCCGATCAGGAAGAAAAGATGCAGGCCATGAAGAACTTGCCCGGTGCCAATACCACCGGTGCGGCCGCTCCGGCGACAACAGGTTCGACGGAGGGTGCTGCGAAACCAGCAGCGGGTGCTGCTCCGGCCGCAAAGGCGCCTGAGAAGAAATAAGTACTTCGAAGTGCTGCAGTGAAATTAGACCGCCCCGGTTGTGAAGCCGGGGCGGTTTTGTTTTGGGAAATCGCTACCCGCTTCTTAAACGGAAAATTCAGTGACCCTCGGACTCGTCCGCACCTTCCGATTGTAACAAGCCGTAGTTCTCAAGTCCCAGCCGGCCAAGCAGATCGAGTTGCGTTTCCAGGAAGTCGATGTGTCCTTCCTCGTCTTTCAGCAATCCTTCGAAAAGTTGCATCGTGACGTAGTCACCGGCTTCGCGGCAGATATCCCGCGACTTGGCGTAGCTTTCACGGGCAATGTGCTCACCCTTCAAATCGCATTCGAGAACTTCCTTCAAGTTCTCGCCGATCATGAGCGGTGCCACGTGCTGCAAGTTGGGATGGCCTTCGAGAAATATGATGCGATCAACGATTTTATCGGCGTGTTCCATTTCCTCAATCGACTCTTTGCGCTCTTTCTTCGCGAGTTTGGTGTAGCCCCAGTTGGCAAGCAAACGGTAATGCAGCCAATATTGATTGATGGCGCCAAGTTCGAGCTTCAGGGCCTCGTTGAGCCGGTCGATGACTTTCTTGTTGCCCTTCATGAGGCACTCCTGTTGTGGATTGAAATCCGATAGGCTGAACCCTAGTGCAACCACAGCGCAATGGCCAATGCAGGCTGCGGATTCGGCCTCTAGATTTGCAGTGCTTGATCGCCAATTTGTGAGGCAGCGCGGCGTCTGCGGCGGCCTTCGGCGCTGGCGAGCTTACGGCGTGCTTGTGCGAGCGCGAACGGGCACACACGCGTATCGCTCTCAAGCCTGCTCATGGCTCCATAAATCAACTGAACGGTCAGCGGAGCGCACGAACAGCAGTTCATTTTCGCTTTGAGGTGGCGGAACACGACGCCTGGTGTCGGAAGAAGCGCAATCGAAGCGCTCATGATCTCAACGACGGCCCGGTCGATATCCCGGTCTGAAATTTGCGTGCAGGAACAGACGATCAAGCGCTCTCTCCAATCAAGCAGGGTTCAAAGCCCTGTTATCGGAAGCCCTCATGGGCAACTCACGCAAAGTGCTCGGACGCAGGGGCGGCGTCAAGTGAACTTATGGCGTGGACCGGCTTTGGCCGCATCGTTTGAACCTGCAGACCCCGCCTTTTTAGATTCATTCCAAATTTTGGGCTGCTTTGCCAGGTTGGGTTCTCCCAGTAACGCCAATAGGATGCCTAATGTGCGTTGGTGTCGCGCAAGCGATAGCGGCCCTGTTTGTCCTTGACGAAATGATCTTGGATGTCGGGATGGCGCAGCGGTTCGCCACTGTCGTCGGCTAGCAAGTTCTGTTCTGAGACGTAAGCAAGATACGTCGACTCCGCGTTTTCAGCGAGGAGGTGATAGAAGGGCTGATCCTTGCGCGGGCGCATGTCTTCTGGGATCGACAGCCACCACTCTTCCGTGTTGGCGAAAATGGGATCGATATCGAAGACCAAGCCCCGGAACGGGTAGACCCGGTGCTTCACAACCTGACCGACCCCAAATTTAGCCTGTCTGACTTCGGTCATAGTCGTCGCGTTCCCCGGGCCTTCGTCTGCCGTCGTTAGATTATGTTTCTTATCACAATGCGTACACTGCGGCACGTTCCGGGTCTTTTGAAGCAACGAGCTTGGCCAGATCCACGATGACCTTGGCTTGTTTCCAAGTCGCATCGTCTTGCATCTTGCCGTCAATCATGATGGCACCCGTTCCGTCGGGCATCGCCTCAAGAATGCGCTTCGCAAACGCCACTTCCTTAGGATCGGGCGAGAATACGCGCTTTGCAATTTCAATCTGTGAGGGATGCAGCGACCACGCACCCATGCACCCCTGCAAGAATGCGTTGCGGAATTGCGCTTCGCACGCCGCGCCATCCGAGAAGTCGCCGAAGGGCCCGTAGAACGGTTTCATTCCATAAGCCAAGCACGCGTCCACCATTTTGCCGATCGTGTAGTGCCAGAGATCCTGCTGATAAAAATTTCTCGCCGCGGCCTTGTCGGCGCCAGCATCGGCGAGAATTCCATAGTCGGGATGCCCGCCCCCAACACGCGTCGTTTTCATGCCGCGCGAGGCCGCAAGATCGGCCGGACCCAAACTCATGCCGTGCATGCGCGGTGAGGCGGCCGCAATAGCTTCGACATTATTGACGCCTTCGGCCGTTTCGAGGATCGCGTGGATCAGGATTGGCTTAGTGACTTTGTGCTTGGCTTCAAGTTGGGCTAAGAGCTGGTCGAGATAGTGAATGTCCCACGGACCTTCTACTTTCGGCAACATGATGACATCGACCTTGTTGCCAGCGTTGGCCACGATCTCTGTGACGTCGTCCAGCATCCAAGGCGAGTTCAGGCAGTTGATGCGCGTCCACAGTCCGGTGGTGCCGAAATCAAATTCGCGCGCCATCGAGATGAAGCCCTTGCGAGCGGCTTCCTTCTCGCCAACGGCAATTGCGTCCTCAAGGTTGCCGAGCACAACATCGACTTGTCCAATCGTGTCCTTCAGCTTGGCGCGGATCTTCTCGTTGTGAGGCGGTATGAAGTGGATCATACGTTCGATTTGAACCGGCAAGGCGCGATAAGGCTCAGGCGCCCCAATGGCGAGGGGTGTAAAATGCTTAACGGGCGTGCGGGTGGAAGCCATGGCGCGCGAAATCCCTGATTTTGAAGTGCGAATGCTAGATTGAAGGGGCGGGGGCACCATAGGGAGGCGCCAAAGGGTGTCAACGGGCGCTACTGCCGCGTAGGCTTAATTTGGCAAGCCGAGGCGCCCATGCCCCTACAAGTCGAAAATGTCCGCAAATTCAATTGGCCGGTTCCCCGGGGAACAGCGGCGCCCATGAACCTCCGGTACTCATGATGCGACAGACATTCAACCGCCTCAGCAGAGGCACCGGAGACAGCCATGACCCAGACAGCGAAATCCCAGAATTCAAAATCCAGCCGCAGCGCTCTGAAGGCAGCTCTCGTGCTTGCCGGTCTGACGCTGATGACCGGCAACGCCTCAGCCGTGAGCCTGCGCGTCCAGCTTGCTTGTGCCAGCGATTACTATGCCCACTGCAGCGCCTACAGCCCCGGCAGCCAGGAAGTTCGCCAATGCATGCGCGCGGTTGGCTCAGGCCTTTCTAAGAGCTGCGTTAATGCTCTGGTATCTGCCGGCGAAGTTTCGGCCGCTGAAGTTGCCAAACGCCGTGCAGCCTCGAAAGCCGCATCAGCTAACTAATTAGCTCTTCTGGTCCGGCCGGCTATCGAACCAACTGGTCCCGCGAATGATCTGTCTCTGTTTTCATATACTCAAGGTGCCTCGACTTCCGACCCAGCCACACAACGAAGGACAAGACCCACACTAGAAAAGCCTAGGATACCGTCATGATCGAGATCGCCGCCGCCGTCTGTTTGACCAGCGCCCCGGAGCGCTGCAAGGATATCAGTCTGACATTCGAGGAGGCTGCGATCACGCCGTACTCCTGTATGATGTACGGGCAGGGCGAACTCGCGAAATGGACCGAAGACCACCCGAATTGGCGAATTGCCAAATGGTCGTGCCGCCCCGCCGGGCAAGTGGCCAAGCTCTGAGTGCCGGCTAGAACTTAATGATGGCGCCGGTCATGACGATGTCGAGATCCTCAAGGGCGGCGTCGGCGAGGGCGCCAGATGCAACGCCTCCAACCAGCCCGCGCAGTGTCAAATCCGCTTCATAATGGCGGTACGAGAGGTAAATCTGCAGCGCGGCGTTGTCGAAACCTTGGATGATGCCTGCGCCGAACATTTCAACTCCGCTTGACCAGATCGCTGCCGTTGCACCCAACGGGTTCAATGCATCGGCTGCGCCAATCGTCCGGCGGCCGTTCGCGCCGCCTTGATAATCGTAATACTCGCCGTAGATCGTCGTCTTGCCGAACTCATTGAACTTTTTCTCGACGCCCGCCTGGATCGCCCAGAATGTCTGCTCGTCATCGGCGCCCGTGCCGATGAAGGCCGCTGTGCCATTGAGCAATTCGTCATTCTTGATGCCCGTGCCTGCATTGACGAAGAGGCCGGACGCCTCGTGAATGATACTGATCGAGCCGCCGAGGTTTTCGCACCTCGTGTCACTGCCACCTAGGCCCGCTGTGGTTGCGCACACCGTCGAAGTGTCCGGCCCGTCGAGCACCACGCCGTAGCCAACGCCGGCAGAGTACTTGAAGCCGGCGCCTTCGCCCGTGTATTTGAGCGACACATCCCAAATATCGTCCTCGCCCCAAGAGGCGCCAGCGACGAAGCCGGCGATGCTCGGCGATTCGTAGCGCACGACCTTCAAAGCACGCTCTCCTTCGCCGGGCTGATCGCCGCCGTCGCCGAGAAGGCGGAACCAGCTGAGCGCGCTCAATCCGCCGTTGACGCTACTGCGCAAGCGAAAGCCCAGGCCGCTATCCTCGACGTCCGAATACTTGGAGATCAGCCCTGTCTGCGTCAGGTTCAACTCGGTAATCGCGTTGGTCGAGCTTGTGCCAAGGCCCATGTAAACGGTGCCAAGTGTCTTGCTCTTCAGGTACCAATGGGAGTCGCGCAAATCGAACCCGATGCCAGCATTATCGTCGTCTTGCGTGATGCGTTTGGAGTTGGCCGAACGCACGCCGATCTCGAGCCGGTATCCAGCTTCCCAATCGCCGTCGATCTTTGCCTTGCCGCGAAAGCCGAATCGGCTGCGGCCGTTGTCGTTCGTGACCACCGCCACGTTGTTTTCCCCGCCATCGTCCCAGAACATGATGGCTTCATTCACTTGGCCATAGACTTCGAGGCTAACCTTGCGGTTGCCCTTGCGTGCGGTTGTCGCTTCGAGCTCGGCGATGCGCTCTTCGAGATCGGCGCAGCAGCTCCCGCCGAGGTCTGCGGCGTGAACCGGCGCCCCTCCGAACGCCATAAGAAGCACGGCGGCACACGGTATAACGCTGCGAATAATTATGGCTGTCATGGCCCATTTTCCTGGATAGTGGACGATCATAAAAACTTCGTTGTATCGGTTTGGACATAAAGCGGACCAAAGATCGAGTCCCGCGTCGGCTCACCCGGAAAAGTCCGGTTTGGGCGTGACTATTTAGTGTCACAATTTGGGGTGGCGGGGGTTAGGGCGTAGCCTTCGCGCTCGGGAAAAACTGCTGCATGCCATTGATTTTGAAAGCTGCAATGGCGGCTTGGCCCTCGCTCGAAACGATCCAGTCCACGAACGCCTGCCCCTCTTTGGCTTTGACGGCGGGATGCTTCGCCGGGTTGACCAGAATAACGCCATAGGGATTGTGAAGCGGCGGGTCGCCCTCAACAACGATCTTCAGGTCACCCGGGTTCTTGAACGATGACCACGTGGCTCGGTCAGTGAGAACATAGGCTCCCGTGCTCGCGGCCATGTTGAGAGTTGCGCCCATCCCTTGTCCGGCTTCGCGATACCAAGTTCCGGACGCAGCCTTGGCATCCACGGCCGCCTTTTTCCAAAGCTTCATTTCGGCTTTGTGCGTTCCGCTATCGTCGCCGCGGGAAACGAAAGGGGCCTTGGCATCGGCAATTGATTTCAGCGATGCGACCGCGTCTTTGCCACCCGAAATTTTTGCAGGATCTGCGGCGGGTCCAACGATAATGAAATCATTGAACATGACGTCATGGCGCGCGATGCCGAAGCCATCCGCAACAAACTTGTCCTCATCCGCCCTGGAATGCACGAGCAACACATCGCCATCGCCGTTCTGCGCGTTCTTGATGGCTTGGCCCGTACCAACCGCCACGACGCGGACGTCAATCCCCGTCTTCGCCGTGAAGATCGGTAGGATATATCCGAAAAGCCCGGAGTTTTCCGTCGAAGTTGTGGATTGCAGAATGATGAAGGGATTTTCAGCGCGCACCGCTGGAGTGCTAAGAAGCAAGGACAACACAGCAACGGTCATGACGAAGCGGCGTGTGAACATCGAATTGGCTCCCTAGTCAATGAGCGGTGGCCTGCCGTGGCAGCCCCCAAGCATCTTTGATAGCGCTATAACACGCGATGAATAGCGCCTGTCAACGTCATTCCGCCCCGTAGGTGGCATCCAAGCGTTGTGCTTTTTGGTAAGGTTGGCAAAATAGATCTCCAAGCCCAGCTCGGATTCGCGACACCTATGACCAATCTTATTGTTCGTATTGATTTAGGTCCCCATGGGCGTCTGGGCGCCGGCAAGCTCATGCTGCTCTCCAAGATCGACGAACTTGGTTCAATCTCAGCAGCTGGCCGGGCGATGAAGATGTCGTACCGCCAAGCCTGGGCTCTGATCGATCAATTGAATACGTCGTTCCAGGAGCCTGTGGTCGTGTCGCAAACCGGGGGGAAAAGCGGCGGTGGCGCGCATCTGACGGACTTCGGCAAGCTGCTCCTCAGTCACTGCAATGCCGTCATTGGCAACGCACGCAAATCTGCGCAACCGCACATGGATTTCATCGATGCAGTGTTGAAGCGCGCGGACGCCCCAGTGGTTTCCGAAGCGCCGAAAAAAGCAGCACGCAAGGCGCGCAAATAAATCCTCATGAACTATAGAACGATTTCACCATTGATATAGGCGTGCGCCTCTAGCGACTTTGGCGTCGTGAAAAAGTCCGTTGCCGGGGTGCGCTCTTTGATCCGCCCCTTGTGCAAAAAGACAATTTCGTCTGCCAAGCGGCGCGCTTGTCCCAGATCGTGGGTGATAAGTACAATAGGAGTGCCCGCATCGCGGATGCCGCGTAACACGCTTTCAATGGCCGCCGTCGATGCAGGATCGAGATTGGCAGCCGGCTCGTCGAGCACGAGAATGTCGGGGTCCATTGCCAGTGCCCGCGCCAATGTGAGACGTTGTTGTTCCCCGCTTGAGAGCACGCGCGCATCTGTTTCACTCAAGTGGCTAAGGCCTGCCCGGTGCAATGCTTCGCCGGCACGTTCGCGCTGCGCATTTTTAAGCGTACCGGTAACGGCGAGGGCGTACTCAACATTTGCGCGTGCGGATCGCCTGAGCAAAACCGGCTTTTGAAACACGAGGCCAATCCTTGCAATGCGCGCCCGGTCCGGCGCTGTGCCGCCCCATGTAACTTCGCCTGAGTCTGGAGCAATCAATCCGCAAAGAGTCCGGATAAGTATACTTTTACCAGCGCCGTTGGGTCCGAGAATAACGGTCGTACCCGGCGCGGTGCCAAGTGTGAGATCTATCTGGTCCAAAAGCCGGCGTTCCGAACGCGAAATCGTCAGGCCCCGGCCGGCGACCGGCAGCACGCGTGTTATGCCGGTTCGAGCCGGCAGTGGTGATTGAACCGTGGTTTCGTTCGTGCGCTGCATCACTTTAGACCTCGCGCCATGCGAGGGGCCGCGTATGGCGTTGGTTGCAAGCTTGTGAGTAACGCGTTGATGCCGAGCGCTAGCGCCAGCAGGATCATGCCAAGCGCCAAGGCGAGCGCAAATTCTCCACGCGACGTTTCAAGCGCAATGGCGGTCGTCATGGTGCGTGTCACGTGATTGATGTTGCCGCCAACGATGATGATGGCGCCGACCTCTGCAATTGCGCGGCCAAAACCTGCCAGGATAGCGGTAGTCAGACGCATGCGGCCTTCAAAGAGCAATGTTTGTATGCGCTCATGTGTGGTCAGACCGAAGGCGCGCAATAGTTCGTCGTATTCACCATCAAGGTCCTCGATTGTCTGGCGCGTCAATGCTGCGATGATGGGCGTAATGAGCACCGTCTGGGCGATGATCATCGCCGTTGGCGTGTACAGCAGTTGAAACGATCCAAGCGGCCCCTGGTTCGTCAGCATGAGATAGACCAGCAACCCGACCACGACCGGCGGCAAACCCATGAGGGCGTTCATGACCACGATGACAGCACGGCGTCCGGGAAAACGGGTCACGGCCAGCGCCGACCCGAGCGGCAGACCAATCACTGCTGCCAGACAGGCCGCGGTCAGACTGACCTTGAGCGACAAGGCCACGATCTCGACCAATTGCGGGTCGAATGTGGTGATCAAACCGAAGGCTTTAACGAACGCAGAAGAGAGATCGCTCATGGACGATATGACCGTTCAAACATAGCGGTCACCTCTCGAGCTGCGCCAGACTCGGCTTTAAAATGAATGGGTATTGGACCAAGGAACATATTTGCGTCCGGCGTGATTGCTGACTACTGTTATCCGACAAAAGAAGCGCGGCAAAGCGCGTAAAATGACTCCTCGGAGGGAACCGGACGATGCTTAAGGCACTTGTGATTGATCCCGGCAAATGCACTGGCTGCAAGCAGTGCGAAATGGCTTGTTCACTGGAAAATGAGGGGGAATTCAACGCCTCTAAATCTCGCATCCGGGTCTTCGATTTCCACGAGTTGGGGCAAATGGTGCCCTATACCTGCACCCAGTGCGCCGAAGCTTGGTGCCAGCAGGCATGCCCTGTGAACGCCATCACGACCGATGCCGCTACCGGCGTCAAGGTCGTTCATGAGAACCTCTGCGTCGGCTGCAAGGTGTGCACGATCGCCTGCCCGTTCGGCACGATTAACTACAACGCCTCCACCGGCAAAGTCATTAAGTGCGATCTATGCCAAGGTAGCCCGGCATGTTCGGATGCCTGCCCGACCGGTGCGATCACGTATCAAGACATCGAACAGACCGGCTTCGACAAAATGAAGCTCTGGGCTGGCAAGGCCGGCGCATCCGCCGACCGCACGAACACCAACGCGCCCGTCGCCAAGCATTAAGCGCGGCTGGCCTGCCCGCGCGCCTCATGGTTCGCGGCAGTCAGGGGATGGACGAGGCTATGTAACCAAAACTGCTCTGTCTTCTGCGGCCGGATGGCCCGAACAGACGCAGTGAAACGACCTAAAGGAGATCTCGATGGCCTGGGCACGTAAGATCCTAAGGATCAATTTGACGAGCGGGACTGTTAAGTCAGAGCCGCTGAACATGGAATGGGCTCAAAAGTATCTGGGCCAGCGCGGTCTTGCCTCCAAGTATCTCATCGAAGAGATCGACCCGAAGTGCGATCCGCTCGGGCCTGGCAACAAGATCATCTACGCAACCGGTCCCGCTAACAGGTACGGCCGCTTCGACTGGTGGCCGCTATTCGGTCGTCACCAAGGGGCCGCTGACCAACGCCATCGCCTGCTCGAACTCGGGCGGCTACTTCGGCGCCGAATTGAAGTTCGCCGGCTGGGACATGCTCATCCTTGAAGGCAAGTCGCCGAAACCGGTCTACATTTCGATCGCCGACGACAAGTGCGAGATCAAGGACGCATCCGCCATCTGGGGCACCAGCGTCTGGAACACCGAAGAGTGGATCAAGAAAGAGCATCAAGATCCCATGATGCACATTGCCAGCATCGGCTTGGCGGGTGAAAATCAGGTCTATTACGCCGCTGTCGTCAACGATCTTCACCGGGCCGCCGGACGCTCGGGCGTTGGTGCCGTGATGGGCTCCAAGAACGTCAAGGCGATTGCCGTACGCGGAACCGGCGGTGTGAAAGTCAGAGACGGCAAAGCCTTCATGGCGGCAACGGCTGCTGGGAAGAAAGTCCTTCAGGCCAACGCCGTCACCGGCGCGGGTCTTCCAGCTTACGGCACGCAGGTGTTGATGAACGTCATCAACGAAGCTGGCGCCATGCCGACGCGCAACCATCGCGAAGTGCAGTTTGAAGGCGCGCACGACATTTCGGCCGAAGCTATGTCGACGCCACGCAAGTCTGACGGCAAGAAGAACTTGCTGACCAACCAGGCCTGCTTCGGTTGCACCATCGCCTGTGGTCGCATCTCAAAAATCGACGAGAACCACTTCACTATCAAGAACAAGCCGCAGTATTGGAAAGCGTCGGGCGGTCTGGAATACGAAGCCGCATGGGCACTTGGTTCGAACACCGGCGTCAACGACCTTGAGGCGCTGACCTACGTCAACTTCCTGTGCAACGAGCAGGGCTACGACCCGATCACCTTCGGTGTCACAGTTTCAGCCGCCATGGAGCTCTTCGAACTCGGTCTCATCAATAAGGAAACAACCGGCGGCATCGACCTCAAGTTCGGATCCGCCGAAGCACTCGTCACGTGTGCAGAACTCACCGCCCAGGGCCAAGGCTTCGGCAAGGAACTTGGTCTCGGCTCGTTGCGGTTGTGCTCGAAGTATGGCCGCCCCGACTTGTCGATGACCGTCAAGGGCCAGGAATTCCCGGCCTATGACTCGCGCGGCATCCAGGGAATCGGTCTAGCCTACGCTACGTCTAACCGGGGTGCATGCCATCTCCGCGGGTACACGATTGCATCGGAAATCCTCGGCATTCCTGTGAAGACCGATCCGCATGCAACTGAAGGCAAACCAGCTCTCGTCAAGGCCTTCCAGGACGCAACCGCTGCGGTCGAACTCGTCAGGCCTCTGCGTGTTCACGACCTTCGCTTGGACGTTGAACGATATCGCGCCTCAGATCGACGCTGCTTGCGACGGCGGATGGACACCTGAGCGCCTTCTCGAAACCGGAGAGCGCATCTGGAACATGGAACGCGTGTTCAATAATCGCGCAGGCCTCACTCATAAGGACGACACGCTGCCGCCGCGCCTCCTCAAAGAAGCGGCAACGACGGGTCCGGCCAAGGGCCTCGTCAACGGCCTCGATAAGATGCTGCCCGAGTACTACCAGCTTCGCGGCTGGACCAACGAAGGCGTGCCCACCAACGAAACACTGTCAAAGCTCGCGCTCTAAATTAAGGCGCGCTAAGCGCCGGAAATGGGCTTTGATCGCTTGAATAGGGGGCCCACCTGAGTGAAAATTCGGGTGGGCTTTTCGTTGTCGGGATCCGAATAACCGGAGAAGAGTGATGCACCACGTCATCGTTGGATCGGGCCCTGCCGGGGTGACCGCCGCTGAAACCATCCGCAGCATCTGCAAGAATTCAAAAATCACCATGATCGGCGGCGAGGGCGAGCCGCCCTATTCGCGCATGGCCATTCCCTATCTCCTGCATGGCGATATTCAGGAGAAGGGAACCTACCTGCGCCAGACATCGGGGCACTACGATGGCCTCGGTATCGACTACAAACAAGCGCGGGTCGCTGGCATCGATGCCACGAAGAAGCAGCTCTGGACCTCGAATATCGAACCCATCGCTTATGACAAGCTTCTGCTCGCGACCGGCGCGACGCCCATTATTCCGCGCATGGAAGGCGCCGATCTCCCGGGCGTTCACACCTGCTGGACGCTCTCAGACGCGCGCGCGATTGCCAAGCTCGTCGGCAAGGGCACGCCTGTCGTCCTCGTCGGCGCGGGCTTCATCGGTTCCATCGTTCTCGAAGCCCTGCACAAGACCGGCGCGCAGCTGACCGTTGTTGAAATCGCGCCGCGCATGGTCGCGCGCATGATGGACGAGACGGCGGGCGGTATGCTAGGGCGCTGGTGCACGGAACACGGTGTGCGCGTTCTGACCAACACCAAGGTTGAGAGAATTTCGAATGGCAGTGGCGTTGGTGCATCGAAACTGACAGTCGGGTTGTCGAACGGCGACAACATTCCCGCAACCCTCGTGGTGCTAGCGGCGGGCGTGCGCTCGAACACCGGCATTCTGGCTGGCACTGGTGCCAAGGTCGGTGCCGGAATCGCCGTCAATCCGTTCCTTGAAACAACGGTGCGCGACATCTATGCGGCAGGCGACTGCTGCGAGGGCGTCGATATCTCGACCGGCAAGCCTGACATGCTCGCCATTCAACCCGTTGCGGTTGAGCATGGACGCCTCGCGGGGCAGAACATGGCGGGGCAGAAAACCGCCCATCGCGGTTCGCTCAATATGAACGTGCTCGATACCATGGGCCTCATCTCGTCGTCGTTTGGCTTGTGGCAAGGTTCGCCCGAAGGCAAGACATCGAGCATGACGGACCAGAAGAACTGGAAGTACCTGAAGCTCAACTTCCTCGGCGACAAGCTCATTGGCGCGCAGTGCGTGGGCATGACGGACCACGTGGGCATGTTGCGCGGACTGATCCAGACCGGGTTCCCGCTCGGTGTCTGGCGCGACCGGCTGATAGCGTCGCCAGAGCGCCTGCGCGAAGCCTACGTTGGCGTGGCGCAGGGGCATCCAACGGGCGGCACCACCGGCCCGGCGCCGAAACTCCCGTCGCACAGTCCTGTGCTTAATCCAGCGCATTGAGATTGGCGCAATGCAGGTCACGTTGAAACTCTATGCGTCGCTTGGTGTTTATCTGCCAAGCACGGCCGTGAAGAACGAAGCAAAAATCGAAGTGGCGGACGGCACGACGATCCGCCAGCTTCTCGACGCGCACAACGTGCCGCCGCAAGCCTGCCATCTGGTACTCGTGAACGGGCACTTTCAAGCCCCCGCCCTGCGCGGAGCCGTACAATTGAAGCCAGGTGACGCGCTTGCCGTCTGGCCGCCGGTCGCGGGCGGATGAGCGGCCCGTCTCCGTTCGCCAACGAACGCGTGATGTCAATTTCGCCGTCCGAGTTCGGCATTTCGATTGCGCTTTTGGGCCCGCATCGCGACGGGAACAACGGCTCCAAGATTTTCAATCTTGCGTCAGGCTCCGTCGAAATCACGTTCGAACCGTTACCGGGCGTTCGCCTTGGGGGCTTGCTCGCGTTGCCGCGTGCGAAAATCGAACTGAAATTTTCCGGCGCTGTCAGCCCCGCCGACCGCGCGGCCTTCGTGCGCCTGTTCGATACGTCGTTTCAGAGGGGCGGGGGGTGAGAATTCCCCCTCTCGTCCAACTTCCACGCGCGTCCTGCAAATTCTGGGTCAAGCGGTAGGCCGAAAAGGAAGTGTGTGTAGTTGCTCAGCGTCTTCATACTGATGGCCAGAATAATGCCGAGCATGTTCTTCTCGCTGTAACCGGCGGACTTCAAAACAGCGATTTCGGCATCGCCCGGGCGGCCTTTAGATGAAACCATCTTGGCCGTAAACGCCGCTAGCGCCTGGAGCTTCGGATCTGCGATCGCCCTGCCGTCTCGTATCGCCTCTGTCACATCTGCCGGCACCTTAGACATCGTGTCCGCAATTGTGCTGTGGGCGGCCATGCAGTAATCGCAGCCATTTTCGCGGGATATGACGAGGAAAATAACTTCCTGTTCAACGGGCGTGAAGCCGCACTCGGAACGAAAGGCCGCGTATCCGGAAGTGTAGGCTTGATAGAGCGCGGGTTCATTGGCCATGGCTCCGTACATATTTGGGACAAAGCCGAGCCATTTTTTGGCACGCTCCATCAGCGGCACGACCGCGCCATTGGCTGTATCAATTGAGAGAATGGCGAGGTCCCCGGCCTTGGAATGCATTGCCCTATCCTCTTCGTGAGTTTCAACGCGCTCAGTTTGGAGCAGCCCTTCTACCCGCCAACAAGCGCCGCATAGGAAATGAACCCGGCCATATCTCCGGGCTTCAATCCCGTTACGTCTTCCGGCAACTCGATCAATCCGTCTGTCTCCGTCAATGAGCTGATAACGCCCGCGCCGTCCTGGCGGTACTTCGTTGCGTCCCAAATGCAGTCACCAGCCCGCGCGAGCGACACGCGCACGTATTCGCGCCGCCCGGCTTTCTTCTTGTAAGTAAACGCCGCGCGCACGGGATGCGCAATCAAAGGTTCCGCCCGCGCGCCCGCTAAACGCAGCAGCAAGGGCCGGACAATCCGCGCGAACGTGACGAACGCGGCGACGGGGTTCCCCGGCAACCCCGCAAAAGCCGCATTCGCGCCAGCGCCGCCACGCAAAACGCCCATCGCAACCGGCCGCCCCGGCTTGATGGCCGTGCGCCAAAACGTGAGCGTGCCCGCTTGTTCGACCGCTTTGCGCACATAGTCTGCGTCGCCGGTTGAGACGCCGCCGCTGGTCAGCACCAGATCGGCGTTGGCCGCAGCGCCCGCCAGCGCGCCCGCCAAAACGCTTTCATCGTCTGCCAGAATGCCAAGATCCGTCACCTCAGCGCCAAGCGTTTCCGCCATGGCAATGAGAAGTGCGCGGTTAGCGTCATACACCGCCGCATTGGGGAGGGGCGCTCCGGGCTCGACGATCTCGTCGCCCGTTGAAAAAATCGCGACGCGCACGCGGCGGCGCACGTTGACCTCTGTCAGTCCAACTGCTGCAATCATCGCGATATGATGTGGTGCGAGCCGCGTGCCTGCTGACAACACGATTGCGCCGCTTGTCACGTCCTCGCCTTTGAGGCGGCGATTGGCGCCCACCTTCAAACCCGGCGGCAAGACGACGGCATCGCCCTCGACGCGGCAATCTTCCTGCATGAAAACCGTGTCGGCGCCCTCCGGCATCGGCGCGCCGGTGAAAATGCGCATCGCTTGCCCCGTTTGAACCGGCCCACTGGCATGGCCTGCGAAAACTGGCGTTCCAATTTCAAGCCGAGTTTCCCCGCTTGGCTTAAGATCGCTATGGCGGACGGCATAGCCATCGACGGCCGAGTTATCGAACGGCGGCAGGCTGACCGGCGCCGTCACGTGGCTCGCCAACACCCGCCCGCGCGCCTGGCGTAAGTCGACCGCCTCGGACTCTGCGACAGGCGTGACGCGCTCCGCGATCAAGCGTTCGACATCATCGACCGTCAGCAGCGGTCCGCCGAAGGCAAAACAATCGTCGGTCAGTTGAGCCATGGGTTGCGAAGGGCCTTTACGTGAATTGCGATAAGGGGTGATGCCACCCTACGTGTTCCGGCGGGCAAATTCACGCCCTTTGCGTGATCGTCAGAGTGTCTCAGTTCGAAGTCGAAACTCAGTTCAGAATCCCCCTCCCATCAGGGGAGGGGTTAGGGGTGGGGTGTCGAGCTAGGCGCGATGACCGAAATTTTATTCTGGTCCGCGCGCCATCAGGCGGCAAGTCTTCGAACCCCTGTCTCTGTGCCTCTCCCCACCCCGACCCTCCCCGCTGGGGAGGGAGTTCATTCCGGCGCGAAGTCCGTACCAATCAGAAGATTGCACAACCTTAAAACGTCTCGACCCAGGGCCTGACTTCAATCTCCCATGACCAGGAACCGCGTGGCTGATCGATGAGGTGGAGATAGCTGTCCGCAATCGCATCGGGATCGAGCGAGCTGTCGTTGCCAGCATCGGGACGCGCTCCAGAACGAATGACGCCATCGACGACGACGTGGGCGATGTGGATGCCTTGCGGGTGCAGTTCGCGCGCCATGGATTGCGCAAGCCCGCGCAACGCAAACTTGCCCATGGCGAAGGGTGCCGATTGCGCGAAGCCTTTGACGCCGGCGGATGCGCCTGTGAACAGGATTGTTCCGCGCTTCAAGGGCAGCATCAGCCGCGCCGCCGCTTGCGCGACCAGAAACGCGCCGAACGCGGTAATGTCGAGCGTTTTCTTGACTTCATTAGGATCGAGCGTAACGAGGGGCCCGCGCACGCGATATGAGGCATTATAGACGACGACCTCCGGCACGCCGCCAAGTCCAGCGAACAGCGCCTCCACATCGCGCGCGTTTGTGACGTCACACGTGATGGCCTTCGCGCCCGTCTCGGCAACAAGCCCCGCAAGCTTCTTCGTATCCCGCGCGGCCAGCACGACACTGTATCCCCGTCCCGCAAACTTCCGCGCCAGCGACGCCGACAACCCGTCGCCCACGCCGATGATGACAGAGATGGGTTTGGTCATGATAACTCCATTACGCAACAAAAGTGTCCGACCCTCCGGGTCTGACACCGGCCACAACCTCACCCCCAGCGCCTATTCGACCACATCCATTGTTCCGGCATTTCGCGCACCCAAGCTTCGAACTGCTTGGTCATTTCCGCTGTGATCCATTTCACGTCGTCGGATTGGTTCGCGGTGCGGGGAACTTTGAGTTCCTTCAACTCGATTTCAAAATGGCTGTCGTCGCCGATACGAATGCAGCGCGACATCCACATGCGTGCACCCGTGCGCCGTGCGATCATGCCGGGGATGGTCACCGTCGCCGCGTCCTTGCCGAAAAAGGGTACTGGCAACCCTGTGCGGTCCCACAGATCGCACACAACGCCGAGACGGCCGCCCTGGCGCACATAGTCCATGATCGCGCGTGCCGTCTTTTGGCTTTCGCCATGATCGCCTTCGACCCGGCCTCTACCGAACAAACCACCCGGATAGAGATCCTTCCTCTGATCGCGCAGGTACTGATCGACGTAGGGGTTGTTGACAGAACGATAGACGGCTGCCGGATTGGCGCCCGCCAATACAAGAGGCCAAACGGCGAGTTCCCAATTGCCCATGTGCAGCGACGCACCGATGATCGGCCCGAGCTTGCCGCTGTAGCGGGCGAACACAGGCGCGTTGCGGATCTTGATGCGAGACGGATCTTTGACGATGCGGTCGATGTGCATGGTCTCGGCCATCACGCGGCCTAAGTTTTCCCAATGCGCCATGCAAATGGCTTCACGCTCGGCAGGCGTCTTTTCTGGGAAAGCAATCTCAAGATTGGCGAGCGCGCGCTTATGCCGTTTAGGGCTGAGAACCGGTGCCAGACGCCGCCACCAGCGCGCGGAAAAGCGCGTTGCGGTATCGAGCGGCAACGCGCGGATACCGCCGATGATGGTTCTGAGTGCCGCATATTCCAGGCGGAACTGACAATCGCGGAGAAATGAGACGGGCGTCATGCGTGCGGGGCGCTCTCGGGCGGATTCTGGGGCAGGATTGGCTTGCCCGGTGATGCGGCCTCAAGGCTCTCCCCGTCAAGTGCCCCAGCGCCGCCCTCCCGCTGCATCAACCGGGGTGTGGCAAAAGAGGGCGATACCCCTTCACGCATCAGGAGCCGACGGAGTGGCGCAATTGTCTTGAGCGCGGCGAGGCCGAAGCCCCGCGCTAAATGAACGGGTGCATATTCGGAAAGGAGCGATCGGTTCATAAGGTCGATTGTCCAGGAGCGCGATGCAACGTCTCCCCGGCGTTGACGCTCGTACGTCGGCACACACCTCGGCGCTGCCGATATCCTGGCCCCAGGATTTGGCGTCTGCTGCCAATTCAGCAAGAGTCGCGGCGTCGCGGAAACTGAGGTTCAAACCTTGCGCG
This sequence comes from uncultured Alphaproteobacteria bacterium, assembly GCA_963764605.1. Classification (GTDB taxonomy): domain Bacteria; phylum Pseudomonadota; class Alphaproteobacteria; order Rhizobiales; family Hyphomicrobiaceae; genus Hyphomicrobium_B. The sequence goes on along the minus strand of CAVXTJ010000004.1, from coordinate 236,844 downwards.
CCGATAGGTGGCATGACGTGCCCGGCTTCTCCGATCAGGGCGCAGCGGCTTTTGGCGAGCACCGCCGCCGTCTGACCGGACAACGGGAATGTCTTGCGCGCGCTGACGTGGTTCAATGTGCCGAGCAGCCCTGAGATGTGTGCGCCGAGTTCGGTGAGAAATGCCGCGTCGTCAAGGCCAGCGAGGCGCTGCGCTTCGGCCGGCGTTTCCACCCAAACGAGGCTCGACGTGTTGCCGGATGCGCTCATAGGCATCGGCACGACCGTCAGCGGCCCAGCGCGCCGGTGCAACTCGGTTGAGACGCCGCGATGGGGACGCGAATGCGCAAAAGAACAGACAACGGCGGCTTGCTCATAATTCCATGCGCTTGTTGAAATACCGGCCTGACGCCGCACGAGTGAATTGCGCCCATCTGCGCCGGCCACCAAAGGAGACGAGAACACAGTGCCTTCTTCGGTGGTCGCCAGCATCAGCCCATCGTCTTCTGCAATACCGGTAATGCCCTTCGACACGACGCGTTCAATTCGACCTTCGCCCGCACGCTCAAGTGCATCCGTCAGTGCCGCATTGGGCACGTTGTAGCCAAACGCCTTCAAACCTATTTCATGAGCCCAAAACGTGACTTCCGGCGCGCGCAAAAATCCGCCCGTCGCATCGACAAGACGGATGCCATCTAACCGTTCGGCCTTGGACTCGAGAAATTTCCATGCGCGGATTGCCTTCAAGAACTCGACGGAACTCTCGAACAGCGCAGCCGTCCGCCCATCCGAGGGGTCGGCGCGCGGGCCGATAACAGTTGCCCTCAGACCCAGCGCCGCCGCGGCCAATCCAGTCGCCAAGCCTGCAGGGCCCGCTCCTGCCACGATGACTTCAGCATTTTGATTGTGAGCCATGAATTGCCCAACCTCTTCCATAGAGATTATAAAACCACACTTCTGGCGAAATGCGTTAGTGTGGCTTTCGGGTAACGCCGTTGTCACAGAGGTGTAAAATTAGCTCGTTAACACTCGGGTAAGCATGGCGGAAAGAGTGGGGACTCCCGGGGCGGAGTGAACTCCAACGCCATGACATTGGGAGCGCCGCGAACCGCGCACCAACTCGGCAGGGATTAAGTCAATAAAAGAGGGGGTCCGATGACATCGGCTTTGAAAATCAGTACGGCGCGAGCGGCAATCGTGGCAGCGCTTGGACTTGTTGCAGCGCTGCCAGTGAACGCGGCCGATCTGGGTGGCAACTGCTGCGCCGATCTCGAAGAGCGCATTGCGGAACTTGAAGCGACAACTGCGCGCAAGGGTAACCGCAAGGTCAGCCTTGAAATCTCGGGCCACGTCAACGAAGCCATCATGTTCTGGGACGACGGCTTCGAATCGAACGTATATGCCGTTACCAACGACAATTCGCGTTCACGCTTCCGCTTCAAAGGCGGCGCAAAGATTTCCGACGGTTGGAAGGCCGGATACCTCCTCGAAATCGGGGCACGTTCCGGTAACTCCAAGCGCACGAACCAGGATGAAGACACAGGCACTGGATCGGACGTCGGCCTCGATATCCGTCACAGCTACTGGTTCATCGACAGCAAGCAGATGGGCCGGTTGTCGGTCGGTCTTACAGGCGGCGCGGCGGAAAGTGTGACGGAAATCAACCTTTCGCAGACCAAAGACATCGCAAAATTCTCGGACCAGGAAGACTCCGGCCTTGGCATGTTCTTGCGCAGTTCTACTGGAGGCCAAAGTGCATTGTCCTGGCGCCGGCTCATTCGCGATAGCGGCGATCAGCCGGGTGAAGGCCGCCGCTATAAATTGGCCAAGTACGATACTCCCGAGCTCATGGGCTTCGTTGCGAGCGCAAGCTGGGGCGAGGACGACGTCTGGGAAGTCGGCGCGCGCTATAGCGGTGAGTTCGGTGGCTTCAAGTTGGGCGCCGGCATTGCATACGGCGAAAACACCGAGGAAGCAGTTTCGGGCAATCCGAACGGATTTGAATGTTTGGCGCAGGGTAGCCGCATTCTCAGCGGTTCGAATCCGGATTGTAATCAGATCGGCGGTTCGATCAGCGTCATGCATACGGCGTCTGGCATTTATGCCAACTTCGCTGCCGGCCAGCTGACCGATGACCAGATCACCAACACGGACCGCTTCACTGGCGTTGCCGGAGTTGACGACAAGAGCCAGTTCTTTGCTGTAGAAGGCGGCATTGAGCAGAAGTGGAACGATCTCGGAAAGACGACGCTGTTCGTTCAGTATTACAAGAATGAAGGCGGAGCTACTGCCCGCCGCGGACTTGCTGCCGGTGATGCTGCAAACCCGTTCGCTGGCGACTCCCGCATCTTGGAAACTGAGTTGGAATCATTCGGTGGCGGTATTGTGCAGGGCATCGACTCTGCCGCCATGCACGTCTACCTGACCTACCGCCATTACGAGGCCGACGTTACCGCTCTCTCTGGTACGGCAGGTGCCGGTGCGCTTGGCAGCGTTAGCCTTGAAGACCTCGATGTCGTCATGGGCGGCGCGATTATAAAATTCTAATCGCAAACTTCCCGTCTGCGGTTAGAGCCTGGGGGCTGCCTGAAAAGGCGGCCCCTATTTCATATTTGCCCAGCCAGACTATTAACGCTCTGATATGCAACGCGAATCCACCGGTTGGGTGTGTCCTTCCCGCTATATGGCCATATAACCACAGGCCTCCCGGGAAACGACATCCGGGACATTAACCTAGGCTCTTCGCCATTGAGTTTCCCCGGCCGAAGCAGCATGTTGTCTCGCATGTGCGTGCTTTGGTGGCATGGCGGGGTAGACGTGAAAAGACTTGGAAGACTAGCAGGGTTGACAGCTGCACTGGTTGCTATTGCCGGTACGGCGAGTTTCGCCTTGGAGGAACAGAAAGCAGCGGCGCCTCAGGCCCCGGCTGCCGATGGCACGGGTGCTGCTGTGCAGTCCGCTGCTCCAGCAGCCAAAGCCGATTCCGGTACAGAGATTCGTATTCCTGGCTTAGGGAAACTTGGCACTCTGCCGAAAATGGATTTCGGGCTCGAGCTTCTTTACGGGGCGACCGAAACCGAAAAGGCGCAGGAGCCTGCCAAGATCGAGGAAGATCCCTCGGACTTGACGATCCGGGGCTCGGTTAAGCACCGCTTCTAAGGCGCGCGGATGTTTTGCAAATCGCAACTGGAGTTCGACTTAGGGGCGCTTTGGCGCCCCTCGGCATTTGCGGTCTAGCTCATGATGCGCTGGATTGCCGCCAGCGTACATCTATTCACGGCGCTGGGCGCGGTATGCGCGCTGTTCGCCACCTTAGCGATTTTTGATAAGGCGCCGGAGCGGATGTTTTTCTGGCTCGGCATTGCCCTCATTATCGATGGAATCGACGGCACCTTCGCGCGCGCGGCGCGCGTCAAACAGCGCTTGCCCAGGTTCTCCGGAGAAATCCTCGATCTCGTTGTCGATTACGTCACGTATGTCTTTGTGCCCGTCTTGGCGCTTCTTGCCTGGCGCCATCTCGACGGCGCAATCGGCCTCGTGCTCGCGTCAGGAATTTTGCTGTCGTCGCTGTACCATTTTGCCGACACGATGAGTAAGAACGTCGACAATTGTTTTGTCGGCTTTCCGGCGGTCTGGAACATCGTCGCCTTTTTCGTGTTCGCTCTGGCCCTTCCGCCGTTGGCAACCGCGTTGATCGTGATGCTGGCGATTGTGGGAACGTTCATCCCAATGCCATGGGTGCACCCCTTGCGAGTGGAAGAGTGGCGGCCCGCGACGTTGGCCGTCATGGTGGCGGCCATTGCTTCAGCCGTCTACACCGTTGCAGCTGGATTTCCTGCCCAGCCGATAGCGGCCCTCGTGCTCGCGGCTACGGCCGGATATGCTATAGCTTTCTCGCTCTACTGGTATGTTAAAGGGCAAAGCTGACACTCGGGCATGCCTGGGGCGTGCCCAGGGCGTGCTTGGACGATGCAGCTCTAACCCAGTGCGGTCGTTCAACTTGCGCCCTGGCGGAGGGGGAGGGATTCGAACCCCCGGAACCCTTACGGGCTCGTCGGTTTTCAAGACCGATGCAATCGACCACTCTGCCACCCCTCCCAGCTGCAACCCGGGCCAAGGCCCCAAGCTGGACAGCGGGCCTCGTTCCTAACCGGTTCGCGCGCTCCCCTCAAGGCCCTGTCTTTATCCAGCATTTGTCCCAAGCTTGAGCGTTGTTTACGTCCCGCTAAGCCTATTTTGCCATGGTTCAGGCAATGTTCGGCCAACCTCGTTCAGTACTTTGGCCGCAAGGGTCGTGGCACGCGTCGAGTGGGTTTCAGTCACATGTCGAGTAAGGTGGATTTTGGCGCGAAGCCCGTCGCAGGGCTCTCGTTGTGCATCGCTGCATTGCTCGCCGCCTGTTCCGGGACATCTACAGATCCAACACCCCGGGGTCTGGCTTCAAACCGGCCGGCACCCTCCCTCAACCGGCCCCTCTTTACCGAAGACGAGTACGGAGTTAGCACGAGCCCACGTATTGCCGATCATCGCGGGCCGACGCGCAAAGGTGGTGGCAGTTTTAAGCTCGGCAGTCCCTACAAAGTAGCGGGACGGTGGTACGTGCCGCGCGAGGAGCCAGGTTACGACCGCCGAGGCACGGGATCTTGGTATGGCGATGACTTCCACGGCCGGAAAACAGCCAACGGCGAAATCTTCGACATGCACGCCCTGACGGCCGCACATCCGACGCTGCCGCTGCCGTCCTATGCCTATGTAACCAATTTGGCCACTGGCCGGACCCTTATGGTCCGTGTCAATGATCGTGGTCCGTATGTTAGCGACCGCATTATTGATCTCTCGCACGCCTCGGCACGGGCTTTGGGCTATGAAAACCGGGGACACGCTCCAGTACGGGTACGCTATGCGGGACGCGCGCCATTGAACGGCGACGACAGGCGCGAGAGCCAATACTTGGCCTCGCAGTCTTGGTATCGTGGCGGAGCACCTGTGGTTGCTGCCTACGCTCCGCCGAATGCGCCCATCGATGTGCCAGAGCCCTTTCCAGCCGGAACAGCCGGGCGCTGGTCGCCAACCGCTTATCGTTCCGCGCTGGCTGGTAAGCCGGTTGCCCTCAATCCAATTTTCCCGAATTCAGTGGCGGCGCAGAGATTTGCCGCTCTACCTCAGCGCACGGGAAGTCTTAATGGCAGCCCCAGTAGTGCAGGGTATGCAACCGGTCGTGACGCCGGACCTCCAAATGAACTCACCTGGCGGGCCTCACCGACCTCGAAACCTGCTCCGGATTACAGTGTGGGCAACGGTGCGGTGGCTCGGCAGGGCTTGGGCCGTGCGCCCGGAAATGAGCGATACACAACTACTGGTGTCTACGTTCAGGTAGGTACTTTCCGTGATCAAGCCAACGCTGAGCGCATGCGCCGGGGATTAGGCCACATCGGGCCTGTCGAAGTTGCGCCTATCGGTGACGGTGCTTCGTCCATGTACCGCGTGCGCATCGGGCCCATGGCGGCCGCCGAAGCCCAGACGGCTCAAGCAGAAGTGACCGCACAAGGCGTGCGGGGAAGCCGAATTGTCCAAGAGTAAGTAAAAAGACACTGGCGGAACCGTTGACAGGATCCAAGCCTGACCTCGATAGTCTTCCCGCGATTGCCGCCTTGCAGCTATTTTGGGATCGATGATATTGTTCTCATTGCAAAATTTTCTAGTCCGTTGGATGCGCGCCGTTTGCGTGCTGGCGCTGTTTGCGGCCTTTGCCGGCCCTGCTTACTCCGCAGGGTCCGAGTTCGCAGAATTACGTCACAAAAGCGCAGCGTGCGATCCTCATCGATGCCGCGGATGGCTCGGTGCTGTTTCAGCACAAATCCGACGAGCTGGCGCCCCCCGCCAGCATGAGCAAACTGATGACCCTTGCTGTTGTCTTTCGGGGGTTGAAAAGCGGTCAGCTCAAAACGTCAGACGAATTTCTCATGAGCGTCAACGCCTGGCGAAAGGGTGGGGCGCCGTCCGGCACGTCGGCGATGATGGTGCCTGTCAATACCAAGGTGACGCTCGACGAACTCATCAAAGGCATTGCCATACAATCAGGTAACGATGCCTGCATTGCCGTCGCAGAAGGCATGAGTGGCAGTGAAGCCAACTTTGCCAAGGCGATGACCGAAGAAGCGCGCCGCATCGGCCTCACCAAATCGACGTTTGCAAATGCCACTGGCCTGCAGGATGAAAATCATCTCATGACGGCCCGCGAGCTTGCTGTTCTGGCCCGGTACATTATCACTGAGTACCCGGACTATTACCGCGTCTTTAGCGACAAGGAATACCAATACAAGAAGCACAAGTTTTATAATCGAAATCCGCTGCTCTTTCTCGGCATCGGTGCCGACGGACTGAAGACGGGGCATACTTCCGAAGCAGGCTTCGGTCTCGTGGCCTCTGCTGTGCAGGAAGGAAAGCGGCTCATCGTCGTCGTCGCGGGGCATGCCAACGCGGACGAGCGCAAGAGTGAAGCAGCCAAACTCATCGAGTGGGGCTTCAAGAGTTTCAGTCAGGTCAAGATTTTTGACGATGGCGAGATTGTCGGTCAGGCGCGCGTTTGGGGCGGCAGCCGCATGTACGTTCCTTTGAGCGGAAAGGGTGAAGTCCGAATTTCCTTGCCCAAATATCCAGCCAATCAGCGCCTTTCTGCCGAGATCGTTTATAAGGCCCCCTTGAAGCCGCCGGTCAAAAAGGGCGATCAGGTTGCCGTACTTAAGGTTATGAGCACCTCCAGCGCGGCAACTGAGGTTCCTCTCTATGCGACTGAGGACGTCGAACAAGCGGGCGTCGTGCGCCGTGGGCTCGACACGCTAGTTCTCATGGCGCTGCGGCGGCTGGCCCTTTAAGATCACGTAAGAGTCAAAAGGGTACGACACCATGAAGCGTGGACGGTTCATCACTTTCGAAGGTGGCGAGGGCACCGGAAAATCAACCCAGGCGAAACTTCTCTCCGCACGCCTCGAAGGCGCTGGGATACCGACGCTGGTCACGCGCGAACCCGGTGGCACACCACTTGGGGAAGATCTCCGGGGTTTGATCTTAAAGGATCGGCCTCAGGACCCCGTGACCGAACTTTTGCTGTTTGCCGCGGCACGAGCCGAACACATGACGGCGCTGATACGCCCAGCGCTCGACGACGGCATATGGGTCATCTCCGACCGGTTCATGGATTCGACCCGTGTCTACCAGGGCCGACTCTATTCGGTCGAACCGGATTTGATCAAGACACTGGAGCGCTACACTGTGGCGCCCGATTTCCCCGACCTCACTTTGATTTTGGATCTACAACCGGAAGCCGGGCTGGAACGCGCCAGCACGCGCGGCACGCTCTCGCGATATGATGCTGAACGTATCGAGACGCATGTGGTGCTGCGGCAAGGTTTTCTTGAAATCGCCGAAGCGGAACCCAAGCGCTGCGTGCTTATCGACGGCAGTCTGACGCAACAAAGCGTTGAAACGGCCGTTTGGCAGGCGGTCAGCGAACGGCTGCTCGCGAAGGTGCTTTAAGTGGCCCGCGCCCCGGCACTGATCGACAACCAAGCCTTGCCGGAAGCGGACAAGCTCGAGGGCGCGCCTCATCCGCGCGAAACGACTGTCCTCTATGGGCATCAGGCGGCCGAAAAAATTTTCGCGGCGGCGCTCAACTCTGAAAAAATGCATCACGCTTGGCTTCTGACCGGAACCGAAGGCATTGGCAAAGCAACGCTGAGCTATCGCGTGGCACGTGCCGCACTTGCGCGGCCCGAAGATCGCGACCCGTTTGGCGATAGCTTGCACATTGATGCGAACTGTCCAGCATACAGGCAAGTTGCCGCGCTGTCGCATCCAGGGCTATTGGTCATACGCCGCGGCTACGATCAAAAGGCCAAGCGGTTCTCGTCAACAATTTCGGTCGATGACGTGCGCCGCCTCAGAAATTTCCTTTCACTCAGTGCTGAGTTGCAAGGCTGGCGCGTGGTCATTGTCGATAGTGCCGACGACTTAAACGTCAACGCCGCTAACGCACTGCTCAAGTCTTTGGAAGAGCCGCCGTCTAAAACTCTCTTCTTCATCATCTCGTCGGCGCCCGGGCGCTTATTGCCAACCATCCGTTCGCGCTGCCGCTCCATGCCGCTCTTGCCACTTGACCCCGAGGATCTCGCAAAGGCCGTGCGCGGTGCGTTGGAAGCCGCCGCAAAGCCACCGGTATCAACCTCCGATTTCCAAGCCCTCGCGCCATTTGCAGGCGGAAGCCCGCGCCGCTTGCTGGCGATGGCGGAGGGGGGCGGCTTAGCGCTGCAAGCCAAAATCGCCAAGGTGTTTGAAGGTCTGCCAAGCCTTGATTTGAAGTCTGCCCACGCCCTTGCCGACGAGTTGCAGCCTGCCGCACAGGAACAGAAGTTCGAGCTGTTTTACGATCTACTATTGAGTTTTCTCAGCCGTCTCGTTAGGGCCGGTGCCGCTCGAGAGGGCGAGCGGTCTGACGTCGCGCTTTCAAACCGCATCATGGGAGACGCCCGGCTTGCCACGTTTGCCCAACTGTGGGAAACACTGGCCCGCGACAAGGCCGAGGCGGATGCGCTCAACCTTGATCGCAAGTCGCTCATCCTTGACAGCTTGTCAAAGCTCGAAGCGGCGGCGCGCAGTTGACGCGCGAACCAAGGATCAAGGTGTGACTGAGAAATTTTACATCACGACGGCCATTTCTTATCCCAACGGCGCGCCGCACATAGGCCATGCCTATGAAGCCATTGCGACGGACACGATTGCGCGCTTCGAGCGCCTTGATGGCAAGGACGTGCTGTTTCTCACAGGTACCGACGAGCACGGTCTGAAAATGAAGCAGACCGCCATCAAAGAGGGCATGTCACCAAAGCAGCTTGCCGACCGCAACGCCGCGCGTTTCATTGACATGGCGGAACTCTTGGGCCTCTCCAATGACGACTTCATCCGCACAACCGAAGCTCGCCACTATGAGGCCTGTGCGGAGTTGTGGCGGCGCATGGAGAAAGCCGGCGATATTTTCAAGAAAAAGTACGGCGGCTGGTATTCGGTGCGTGATGAGACCTACTACAAGGAGTCTGAAACCGAAGTGCGCGACGAGGGTCCTGCCGGAGGCGGGCAAAAACGCTTTGCGACGCCAACCGGAACGCCGGTTGAATGGACAGAAGAAGAAACCTATTTTTTTAAGCTCTCGGCCTATCAGGCCAAGCTGCTCGCGCATTACGATGCAAACCCGGATTTCATTTTGCCGCCCGAGCGCAAGAGCGAGGTTGTCAACTTCGTCAAAAGCGGTCTTGAAGATCTTTCGATTTCACGCTCGACGCTCGACTGGGGCATTCCGGTCCCGGACGCGCCCGCGGACGGCTCGAGCCACGTCATGTATGTTTGGGTCGATGCGCTGACCAATTACGTCACGGCAACGGGCCTTCTCAATGGCGGCGGACCGCGTGCGAAATTCTGGCCGGCGGATGTGCATGTCATCGGCAAGGATATCGTGCGCTTCCATGCCATCTATTGGCCAGCGTTTCTGATGAGCGCTGGGCTGCCGCTGCCTAAGCGTGTATTCGGTCACGGTTTTGTGCTGAGCAAAGGCGAGAAGATGTCGAAGTCAGTCGGCAATGTTGTCGATCCGTTCGATCTTGTGGCGCACTACGGGCGCGATCAGGTGCGCTATTTCTTCCTCCGCGAAGTGATGTTTGGGCAAGACGGCAATTATTCGCCGGAAGCCATCGCCAATCGCATTAACGCCGATCTCGCCAACAACCTCGGCAACCTGGCGCAGCGCTCACTGTCAATGATCTTCAAGAACTGCGATGGCAAGATCCCGGAGCCCGGCACATTTACGGACGCGGACAAAGCGATCCTGGCGAATACGGACGCGCTCTATCGATTGGCGCGCAGCGAAATGGACCGCCAGTCGATCACCAAATATCTGGACGTGGTTTGGAGTGTGATCTCGGATGCCAACCAATATTTCGCGGCCGAAGAGCCGTGGGCAAAAAAGAAGACAGATCCCGAACGCATGGGGACGATCCTCTATGTGACGGCGGAGATCGTGCGCCAGTTCGCAATTCTGATACAACCTGTGATGCCGGACAGCGCGGCGAAACTACTCGATTTCCTGGCAGTTCCTTCAAACATGCGCGCGCTCTCGTTTCTCGGAAAGGCCGGGCGTCTCGTTGGGGGCGCTGTGATCCCAGAACCGCAAGGCGTTTTCCCGCGCTATGTCGATCCTGCTGAAGCCGAAAAACCGGCCGGCTCATCAGCCGAAGCGCAAGTACAAGCCAAAGCCGCGAAAGAAGCCAAGCGCGCGGCCGAACGCGAGAAGGCGCAGAAATCGAAGGACCAGGGCAAGCCATCGTGATGCTCGTCGATCATCACTGCCACATCGACCGCCACGAGTTCAAAGACGATCTCGACGGCGTTGTCGCGCGCGCGCATGGGGCCGGCGTCGGGGTCCTCGTCGATATCTCGACGCGCATCCGGCGGTTCGACGATATCAAAGCCGTCATCGAGCGTTTCGACAACGTCTATGGCTCTGTCGGCACGCATCCTCATCAGGCGGACGAAGAACTCGATATCCCGGTGAGCGAAATTGTTCGCCTGTCGAAGCACCCGAAGATCGTTTCGATCGGGGAAGCCGGGCTCGATTACTTCTACAAGCATTCCTCTCCCGCCGGGCAGGCCGAGGGCTTTCGCAACCACATTGCAGCGGCGCGCGAAACGGGCTTGCCTCTTGAAATTCACACGCGCGACGCCGACGCCGACACGCTTGCCATCCTAAAGGACGAACACGCCAAGGGGCCGTTCCCCGCCATCCTGCATTGCTTTACCGGCGGGCGCGACTTGGCCATGGGAGCACTGGATCTCGGTCTCTACATCTCGTTTTCGGGCGTGATCACCTTCAAGAAGTCGGAAGCATTGCGCGACATCGCCCGCAACGTGCCGCTCGATCGCCTGTTTGTCGAAACCGACGCTCCGTTCCTAGCGCCGGAACCGTTTCGCGGCAGGCTCTGCGAGCCGGCCCACGTCGTGCACACCGCCGCCGCACTCGCCACGGCTAAAGGCGTCTGCGTTGAAGAAATCGCCCGCGCCACGACGGAAAACTTCTTCCGCCTTTTCACTAAAGCCAAACGTCCAGCCGCAGCAGGCGCCGCATGACCTACCGCTTTACAATTCTGGGCTGCGGATCATCGGGCGGCGTGCCGCGCGCCGGCATGAACTGGGGCCAATGCGATTCCGCAAATCCGAAAAACCGCCGGAGCCGCTGTTCGGCACTCGTTGAGCGGATATCATCTGCCGGTCAAACCGCCGTCATGATCGATACATCGCCGGATTTTCGGGAACAGATCCTGGCGATACGACTCATGGCCCTTGACGGCGTGCTCTACACCCACGACCACGCCGACCACACACACGGCATCGACGATCTGCGCATGATTGCCTACGCCATGAAGAAACGAGTTGACGTCTACTTTGATGCGCAAACCGGCGACAGTCTCAAGTCGCGCTTTGCTTATTGCTTCAAAACACCTACGGGATCGAGTTACACGCCCATCCTGAACGCACACGACATCGACGGCGTGTCGCCTGTCGAGGTTAAAGGAGCAGGGGGAGCAATTACCGCACGCCCTATTCTGCAAACGCACGGCGACATCACATCGCTTGGGTATCGATTTTCCAATCTGGCGTATTCGCCCGACATTTCGGACTTGAGCGAAGCGTCCGCCGCGCTGCTCAAAGGTCTTGACGTCTGGGTTGTCGACGCCTTGCGCCACACGCCGCACGAGAGCCACTTCAATGTGAAGCAAGCGCTGAAGTGGATTGCCCGATTAAAGCCAAAGCGCGCCGTGCTGACCCACATGACCAGCGATCTCGATTACGAAACGCTAAAGCGCGATCTCCCCGACGGGGTAGAACCCGCCTACGATGGCATGGTCATCACCCACAGCTAGGCTTGTCTGCGACACAAGCATCGGGCCGGAGTTTTGGCATCGGGCCGGAGTTTTGGCATCGGGCCGGAGTTTTGGCTCCGGCCCGTGCAGTCGTGAAGTCATGCAAATATCAGGAACGTTCAGCGTTTTCTACGTGGTGATAAACGCGATCCACATTAGTGATGACGGTTCCATTTCTTCTTGTAGAAACGGTGATTGTCATGCCTGTACTTGTTCAGCCGCCACGACGGTGTGCATGAAATGCGCGACCAGCGGGTGCTGCGGTGCCAGCCCCAGCGGCCGAGTTGGCATGTACGGTGGATGCCGTGCGTTTTCTCAACCAGCGTTTGACCAGAAAAAGTGCCTTTGGAGGACCCAAACGCCGGCGCGGCTTGGGCAGCGGCGCCAGTCCCTGCAAGGGCTAGAAACCCGGCAAGTGCTGCAACGTAGAATTTCATCGATTTCTCCTCAAAGCTTGAATTCACACCGCGACCATGCGCAGTCACAGAGGAGAACGGTGCCGCGCCCGGCTTCCGTCGCACAAGGTACGAAGCGGTTGAACGCAACTCGGCGATGCAGATATTTCCCGCGACGAAAATGGGCCGGAGAATTGGCCTCCGGCCCGCGTCACACTTCAATTGATTCAGGCGCCTCACACGCGACTCAATGCCAGTGACGATGCCGCCAGTGGCGCCGGCCATGGCACACACGCCAGCAATGACGATACCCATGCCGCCAGTGACAGCGGCGGTGACAATGACGCCAGCCGCGCCAATGAACTTGTTCGGCCTGACTACTGTCTCGTGTGATTGTAGACCTTGCGTCCATGCCAACGGCAGGCACCGCTGCTGCCGCTCCGGCAAATCCAAAAATGCCAGCGGCAGCAATTGATGCAAATAACATCTTTCGCATTGAAAACCTCCACCTGAGCGCGCGATGAATGTTCGCGCGCCATAAGAACGATGGTGACGGCGCCTATCCAAACCGCCGCCCCGCTGGAGAGTTGAGCGGATGCGAAACCGTCCCGCCTTGGGCTGGATCAAATCATCAGGGTGAATTCAACCCCGTCCGCGGTAGGGCGCAACCCCTTGATCGGGGAGCCAAACGTCCTTCGGCAACAAACCCGTTTGCCAAAACACATCGATCGGCATGCCGCCACGCGGATACCAATAACCGCCGATGCGCAGATAGTGCGGTTTCAAGAGTTCGGCCACACGCTTGCCGATAGCAACCGTGCAGTCCTCGTGAAACGCACCGTGGTTGCGAAACGATGCGAGATAGAGTTTCAGCGACTTGCTTTCAACGAGCCACTTGTCGGGTACGTAGTCGATCACGAGATGCGCAAAGTCGGGCTGTCCCGTCACAGGGCAAAGTGATGTGAACTCCGGCTGCGTGAAGCGCGCGACGTAGTGGGTGTCTGCATGTGGATTGGGCACGCGCTCAAGTGTGGCGTCATCAGGCGAAGTTGGGAGCGGCGTTTGCTTACCAAGTTGCGATACTTTTGGCGGGGACTTGGCCATGTCGTATCACTCCGCTGCGAGACGCGTTGGCCGGGCAGGGCCTGAGTAAATGCAGCCCTCGCCACAGCTGTCGCGGCTGACGTGGATTTCAGCCAAGCCCGGCACGCGGTTCTGCAACCGGTTCCAGATCCACATGGCGATGCGCTCGAGCGTGGGTGCGGCAAGCCCTTCGACTTCGTTCAGCATGCGATGATCGAGCGCCGCTTCGGTGTCAGCAATTGCGGCATCCAAATCCTCGAAATGGAAAACGTAACCGGTTTCGGGATTTGGTTCACCCTCGATTGTCACGCGCGCGCGGAACGAATGCCCGTGCACGCGCGCGTTGGCCGTTCCTGGCGCCGCAGTCGGCAGGAAGTGGGCGGCTTCGAACTTGAAATCTTTGTAGATGCGCATGGGAGAGGGAATAGGGGAGTTGAGGGCAGCAGGCAACAGGGCTCAGGCAGCAGTTCGTCGCAGCAAGAGTTAATACCACCCGAATTTGCGGTTGGCTGTTGCCGGCTACCGGTTGCCTACCTGATCCCAAGCACTTTGTGTGTCTGCACAGAAAGCCGCCAAGGCGGGTTGCCCTTGCAGTAGGCAATCGCGGCGGCCGTATTCTCAGCCTGCGCTGGGCCATCCATGGGTTGCAAAAAGCGGTGCTCGAAATCGAGGCTCTCGCACTGCTCAGGCTTTAGAGCGAGCTGCGGATAAACGAGCTTGAGTTCATCCCCGTAGGTTTGTTTTATTTCGGTGCCCGCTTTCGGGCTGACGCAGATCCAATCGATGGTGTCGGGCACGGGAAGGGTGCCGTTGGTCTCAATCGCGATAGAAAATCCGCGGGCGTGCAGTGCGTCGATCAAGGCTTGATCGACTTGCAGCATCGGCTCGCCCCCGGTCAGCACAATAAGTGTTGGTCCATTCGCGACAGCCGTGCAAGCTTTCCGGCAGGCTTTCGCCAAATCGTCTGCCGTCTCGAATTTGCCGCCGCCGCTACCATCTGTTCCCACAAATTCCGTATCGCAGAACTGGCAGGCGGCGCCGCCACGATCTTCTTCGCGCCCCGTCCAAAGATTGCAGCCAGCAAAGCGGCAGAAAACCGCTGGCGTTCCCGCGTTCGCGCCTTCGCCTTGGATCGTGTAGAAGATTTCTTTGACGTGGTACATTTGGTTCCGATGGGACGAGTGTCTCGCTTTGTCAAGTGAGGCGATAGGCAATAGGCAATAAGCAATGGTCAAACCCGGCTCGATTGCCTATTGCCTCATGCCTATTGCCCTATAGAAAAGCTCCATGAGTAGCCAACCCACCTTCCGCAGCCACCGCTACTTCGACCTCGTTATGGTGGCGTTCGTCGTCGTTCTCGTTTGTTCAAACCTTATCGGGCCGGCCAAGGCTGCGACGCTCGATTTGCCCTTCATCGGCGCGGTCACATTTGGCGCGGGTGTTCTGTTCTTCCCCGTCTCCTACATCTTCGGCGACATCCTGACCGAAGTTTACGGCTACGACCGGGCACGCCGCGTCATCTGGACCGGGTTTGCGGCTCTCATCTTCGCGGCCATCATGGCGGCTGTCGTGGTCGCACTTCCGCCCGCGCCCACCTGGCCCAACCAGAGGGTCTATGAAATCGCTTTCGGCAATACCTGGCGCATCGCAGGCGCGTCCATGCTCGCTTACTTCTGCGGCGAGTTCGTCAATTCGTTCGTGCTTGCCAAGATGAAAGTCGCGAGCGAAGGCCGCAACATGAAGACGCGCTTTGTTGCCTCCACAGTTGCGGGCGAGGCCGTCGATAGCGCCATCTTCTATCCGCTTGCGTTCTGGAACTCCGGCATCATGCCGAACGAACTTGTGATGACGCTGGTCGTATCGCAGTTCATTACCAAGACGCTCGTCGAGATTGCGTTTTTGCCGATCACAGCGCGTATCGTGGCCGCGTTAAAGCGAGCCGAGAACCTCGATCACTTCGACCGGGATACCGATTTCAATCCATTCAAGATTAAGGTTTGAAATTAGGCCGCTGCGATTTCGATAGAAACCGGCTTCAAGGACACTTTGTTGGCGATCATTTCAATCGATGTGCGAACGCCGGCTGGCTTGTCTGGCAGCTTATCGCCGTGGGGGAAGAGCATGACCAGCAACGCAAAACCGGCGATGAAATTCACCGCTTGGATTTTCGAGCTGTTGATCTGCTTCATCATCGCCGTTGGCCTAATTGAGTGAAATTGGGTGTGGGTGGTTAAGCGTCTGTCGCGTTATCGGGGTCGAAAGGTTCAAACTGAAATACCGGCTGCGTATGAGTTTGATAGCGCGTAGCCGGGTAGGCCCGCAGTTCCGGGGGGAACAGGGGGCTAACCGGCTTATTTTCATGAGAAAAACGAGGGCGGGGCGTCAGCGCTTGGCTGAAATCCAGCCGTCCCACCCCTTCGCGCGCAACTCACACGCCGGGCACGTGCCACAGCCATAGCCCCACGGGTGCCTTTCGCGGCGATCGCCGAGATAGCAGGTGTGCGTGTCCTCGATAATGAGCTCGATGAGCGCCTGACCGCCAAGCTTTTCCGCCAACGCCCACGTTCCCGCCTTGTCGATGTACATGAGGGGCGTCTCAATGGTGACTGGTTTGTCGAGGCCGAGGGAGAGGGCTTTTGCCAACGTCTGCAGTGTTTCGTTGCGGCAATCGGGATAGCCTGAGTAGTCGGTCTCGCACATGCCGCCGACGAGCGTTGAAATCCCGCGCCGCCACCCCAACGCTGCCGCATAGGTAAAGAACAACAGATTGCGTCCCGGCACGAACGTTGTCGGCAACCCCGACGCACCGATTTCGATTTCGGTTCCGCGCGTCAAACTCGTTTCGCTGATCGAACCCAGCGCCGGCAACGAGAGCATGTGATCGTGACCAAGCTTGTCCGCCCACTTCGGAAATCCAGCCCGCAACTTTGCTAGCACACGCTGACGCGCCTCAAGCTCAACCGCGTGCCGCTGGCCGTAGTCAAAGCCCACCGTCTCGACGCGCTCATAAGTCGAAAGCGCCCACGCGAGACACACAGCCAAATCCTGACCGCCAGAAAAAAGCACGAGGGCTGAAGCGTCACTCATAGATCAAAGGCTCTTTCCGTCGAACGGCGCGGGCTTGAGGGTTGAGAGATCGACATCATCGAGGCAGCGCACATTCACCGCAATCATTGTAACGCCGTCGGGTGCCGTGCCTTTGGCAAAGGACCGGACGCCGCAGGTTTTGCAGAAGACGTGATGAATGTGCTTCTTGTTGAACTGATAGTCGGCAAGATCGTCGCCGCCGGACAGCAACTTGAAATCGCTTTCGGGCACGAACGTCAGCCAATAGCCGCTTTTGCTGCAGATCGAGCAATTGCAGCTAATGACCGGCTCCAGGGCCGTCTTGACCTCGTAGCGCACCTTTCCGCAGTGGCAACCACCCTGATGATACGGCTTCGGATCGCTCATTCGTCCCTCCAACGCTCAATTTGCCGCCCCGCAGGGTAGGCCTAGACTGCCCGGCGAGACTTTCAACCCATGGCGAACGGGGTTACAACCCGTTGCAACCTTTTCCACGAGCCAACGGGGCTCTGCAACACTTGATCTCCTAAAGGACCACCCATGACCGCCATCGTCGATATCATTGCCCGCGAAATCCTGGATAGCCGCGGCAATCCAACGGTCGAGGTCGATGTCACTCTCGAAGACGGTGCCATGGGCCGCGCGGCCGTGCCCTCCGGCGCATCAACCGGCGCGCACGAAGCCAACGAATTGCGCGACGGCGACAAGGCCCGCTACATGGGCAAAGGCGTCTTGAAGGCCGTCCAGGCCGTCAATGGAGAGATTTACGACGCGCTCGCCGGCATGGACGCGGAAGACCAGCGCGGGCTCGACGCCGCCATGATCCAGCTTGATGGTACGAAGAACAAGAGTCGCCTCGGCGCTAATGCCATTCTCGGCGTCTCACTCGCCGCTGCAAAAGCTGCTGCTGAGGCGAGCGGCCTGCCGCTCTACCGCTACGTCGGCGGCGCATCCGCCCACGTGCTCCCCGTGCCGATGATGAACATCATCAACGGCGGCGCGCACGCGGACAACCCGATCGACATCCAGGAATTCATGATTATGCCAGTCGCGGCAGAGTCGGTCGCCGACGCCATCCGCATGGGCGCGGAAATCTTCCACACGCTGAAGAAAAATCTGAAAGACGCCGGTCACAACACCGGAATTGGCGATGAGGGCGGCTTCGCGCCGAACCTGAAGAGCGCCGACGAAGCGCTGACCTTCATCATGAAAGCGATCGAGAAAGCCGGATACAAGCCAGGCAGCGACATCATGCTGGCGCTCGATTGCGCCGCAACCGAATACTACAAGGGCGGTAAGTACGAGCTTGCAGGCGAGGGCAAGTCGCTCACAAGCGCGGACAACGTCAAATATCTCGAAGGCCTCGTCGCGCGCTTCCCCATCATCTCGATTGAAGACGGTATGGGTGAAGACGATTGGGCGGGTTGGAAGCTCTTGACCGAAGCGTTGGGCCAAAAATGCCAGCTGGTCGGCGACGATCTCTTCGTCACCAACACCGAACGCCTTGCGCAAGGCATCAAGACGGCCACAGCGAACTCCATCCTGGTCAAAGTCAACCAGATTGGCACGTTGACCGAAACGCTCGACGCCGTCTCCATGGCCCAGCGCGCCGGATATACCGCCGTCATGTCGCATCGCTCGGGCGAGACGGAAGATTCGACAATCGCCGATCTCGCGGTCGCGACCAACTGCGGCCAGATCAAAACCGGCTCGCTCTCGCGCTCGGATCGCTTGGCCAAATACAACCAGCTCATTCGCATTGAAGGCGAGCTTGGCGCCGTCGCGCGCTATGCGGGCCGCAGCATTCTCAGAAGCGCCGTGGCGTAAATGCGGTGCGGCGTTTGTCGTCCCTATCTTTGGGGCTCGGATAAAGATCTTTTCGATCAACTCGACCAATGCTTCTATGACCAGCATCATAATGGTCCTCCATAGCGGTTCATGACTTGCTTGAAGGAAGAATGCGCGCGTGAGAGCGCATAGACAAACGCCGATGCTTTACACGGCATATCAGCTTTTGTTACATGCACCATGGCACGGCGGCTTCCATCACTCAACGCATTGCGAGCTTTCGAAGCTGCGGCGCGGCACGTCAGCTTGTCATTGGCTGCGGCCGAACTGAACGTATCGCACGCCGCTGTCAGCCGGCACATCAGAGAACTCGAAGCCTGGCTCGGCAAGAAGCTGTTTCATCGCACGGGGCGCGGCGTCGAACTAACGGACGATGGCGAAGCCTACGCAAGCGATCTCACACCGGCGTTCGATCTGCTCGTTGAAGCGACGAGCCGTTTCGCGGCGCCGCGCAACCGGAACCAACTCGTGATAAGTTCCGAAGTGCCATTCGCCGCACTCTGGCTGGTCCCGCGCCTTGGCAGCTTTACATCCGAACATCCCGAGATCGATCTGGTGCTTGACCCGAGCAACAAACTCGTGGATTTCACCAAAAATGAAGCGGATCTTGGCATTCGCTATGGCCTTGGAGAATGGCGCGACGTTGAGGCGGTGAAGCTGATCAATTCAGAAATCACGCCGGTATGCAGTCCAAGCTTGCTAAGGAAAAGCGCTGTCAGGGCGCCCATTGATCTGGCTCGAACAATCCTGCTTCAAGAAGACACCAAACAGCACTGGCTGGATTGGCTCTCAGCGGCGGGAGTAGCCGGCAAAATCTCGCCATCGGGGCCAACGTTGAAAGGCCATTTGGCCATCGCCGCGGCAGAAGCAGGGCAGGGGTTTGCATTGGCTGATCAGGTGATCGCGGCCGATGCGCTTCTCGCCAAACGCCTCGTTCGTCCCTTCAATATTTCAATTCTGCATCAGGCCTATTACCTCGTTTGGGGCAAGGGAACGAAACAGAGCAAGGCCGTGATCGCTTTCCGGCAGTGGATCGCAAATGAATTAAAAAAATCCGTTGCCTCCGTGACAGCACTTCAGCGGCGCTGATGGCAAGGGACAAGCGGCACAGCAGAAAATCGCGCCGCACCCTTCCTTGTACTCACTCAGACGACGGACGTTACACCGAAAAGGCCTGATTTCAGCACACTGATGTCACTTTAAGCTCGTAACGCTTCAACGCGTTGCGGGACCTTTTGAGTGTACGTGTGTCGAGGTCTCTTATGCTGGTTCCGATTACTCCGGCGCGTTTTCCCGATATTCCAGTCAGCGTCGCGAAGCAGGATGCCGAACTGCTCGCCTGGCTTGGCACGGCCTATGGCCGCCGCGTGCCAAAGCAAAATCCGATAGAAACTCCGGCACGTTCTGTTGGCCAAGTTGTGGTTGCCGAAATGGCCGAACTTGGAAATCCAAAAGCCCACCGCACAAATTTCGCGCGTTGGCCGAATGGGCCCCTTGTTGTGCTCGGCGCGGTCTTAATTGCGCTTCTTGCAATGAGGGCGATGCCAATTGCACACTGGAAGATAGCAGTGCCATCGCCACCTGCACTCGACCCCGTCTATGACCCGCAACCCACCGAAGCCAAACCGCACATCGAAGCGTGGCAACAGCCAGCGTCCGGTTTACCGGCAACGCGTTCGGCTGCAGTACCTCCACACGAACCTGTTGCCGCGCAAGAAACTGCAGTGCCTCAAGTCGCCCCAGTCCCCCAGGAAACCCAAGCTCCAGCCGAGAACCCCGCCTTGTCTATTGCAGCGCGCAACCCCGAACTCCCGCGTTTAAATCCCATAGAGCCGCAAGCCGTGCTGCCGCCTGCAGTCCCTCTTGGCCCCTCAACCGTGCCCGCCGCTGAAGCTCGTCTGGCAGCCGCTCCCGCGCCAATTCCTCTTCTCCCAGGTCCGGTCCCAGGCCCGGAACCCGTCGCGGTGCTCGAAGGGCGCATCGCTGTGGTGCTGCCACCGCCCGCCTTGAGCACAAATCTTCCGGCCCAAACACGGCCCATCGTCGGGCCCGTCCACCCATCGCGCAATGCCGATATAATCGAAGGGCAAGCGCACTTCGCAAAGGGAGACTTGCCCTCCGCCCGTGCGGCCTTTGCCAAAGCCTTTGAGAGCGGATTGCCGGAAGCGGCCCTGGCGCTGGGAAACACGTTCGATCCGGTAAGTCTGGCCAAGGCGGGAGTGAAAGCCAAAGGCGACCCGGCACTTGCGCGCCGCTGGTATCGCCGCGCCTTTGAACTCGCTATGCGCCGCCCGAACCGTAGCCGGTCATAGCCGGAAAGGAATGCACGTGGCTTTGGAGACTAAGACGAGAGGGCAGGGCGCACGTACGCTGCGTCATAGATGGAGTACAGCGCGCACCGGGGCTGTTGCGATCATGGGACTGATCGGTCTGATCACTCCGGGATGCGCGGACGTTGAAAACGAATGGTTGCCGCTCATGCATCTCCAGGCAGAGATTGCCGACGGTCTGGCGGACACCTATTGCAGCATCCGCCGTCTCATCAGCCCCGGTGGTCCATCATCGGATTTCGCTGATCGCGCCGATCCCGAACTCATCGAATTGGCGCGCCGCGATGCCTATCGCGCATGCCTCAAAGGCCTTGAGGCTAACGCCGAAGAGCGCGCCCGGCGGCTTCCGGGGCGCAATAACATCTAACAATTCGTTGGTTAACGCGTAGGACCTGCGCCCAACATAACATCTCATGCGCCTACAACTAATTGACTGGTTAAACGGGGCCTCACGCGGCAACGGCGCTTGGAGGGGCAGGCGCTAACCACCACGGAACAACCGCGAAAGCGCCGCAACAGTTCCAGAAGCAAATGTGCTACACTCTCGCCAACAAGAAGGTAGGTCAGACATGGCGACAACGACAAAGAAGGCCGCGCCCGCAGCCAAGGCGGCAAAACCCGCCGCCAAGACGGCAACCAAACCCGCTGCAGCGAAGGCCGGTGCGAAGCCCGCCGCCAAGAAGGCACCGCGCGCTAAAAAAGTTCCAGCACCGCCGCCAGAGCCCATTCCCTATGTCAGCGCCTATGAGGTTGGCAACAAAGTCACCCATCCGATATTCGGTGATGGCAAAGTGACAGCAATCGCCGACGAGCAGCTCTCGATCGCGTTCACGGGCGGCGACAAGGTCGTCCTCGATAGCTTCGTCAAAAAGGCCGGCAAGGGCTGAGGCATACTTCGCAACGCCGCCACTTAATGGTTGCTACGGTTTTTCGGTTTGAGAGGGTGCGGCGCGGGCTCTAGCCACTTGCTTTCCTGGAAGCCCCTTGTGGAGCGAAAGCGAAACTATGGGGCTATCCGGGATCGCGCCCTCGCATGCGTTCACCGGACTTGATCACGGGTCTGCAATGCGCTCGCCGCGCTTGGCTTTTGCGCCGAACGATCAGTCCTCAATTACAAGCTTAAGACGTGGCGGCCCTTCCCACCTTGAACTCGAATGATCAAGCACTGTTTTACTCGCCCTTAAGACGGCCCGGTTCATAATTTGGTCGTGCGACAAGTCCTTGTGGAGCCCATATAGACCCGTGTTGAGTGCCCATTCGCATGATCGCCGGCTAAAGCCCCGCATACGTGTGCGGCAGGTTCTGGTGTTGCTTGCCTGCCTGAGTTCGAGTGCGTACTTCGCCTATCATGCGCTTCGTGGACGGCACGGTCTCGCGGCTCGAAATCAGTTGATCGAACGCGCCGGCTTGCTGGAGTTTGAGATCAAGAGCCTTGAGGCCGTCCGCTCCAAACTCGAGCGCGATGTGGCGCTGTTGGCGCCGGAACTAGCTAATCCCGATATGGTCGAAGAGATTGCGCGCGACGTGCTGGGCTACGTGCATCCGCGGGATCTGTTGGTCGCAGACAGGTAATGAGCGCTTGCGGTTCGGGCGCACCCTTAATAATGCTGAATTAAAATTAAGCAATTGAAGCGCCGTTTGGACGCTGGACCAGTCCAATGATTGTCGTTTATGTTAGGCCGCGTAAGTCGTAACATGGCGCAATGCATTTGGCCTGATACCTCCGCCTGATAACAACGCGCCTACAGCCAATTCGCTTTTGGCGTGTGAGACACTATACAACCGCCATGACAAACCGAGTCCCATGACAACCCAAGCCACGCGCCAGCTAGCGGCGAAAAGGTAACGGCCTTCATCGTGTCGACGGCGACAGCGTCGACGCCGCGATCAAAGTTGCCGAGGCGTTCGTGGCGGCAGGTGGTGGGTGACGCCTCTGGCGCGATCGGGCAGGCGTGCGAAGGATTAATCCGGTATAAGAGTTCGGGCCTGCGCAGCACTGCCTCCAACACACAGGTGCGCATCAACTTTCGCACACGCTCGGTCTGCCGTTCGGTTGCATTTTCATGGCCGCACTCCCATTTCTCGCAATCGGGACGGCTATCCGCCCCATGTTGCGCTGGTACGGCCGCCGGAAAGCGCAGCGCCATGATGCCGAAATAATGAGGAGTGGCCTATGAGCAAGAAACCGGCGAAAGACGTGCCACTTGAACTCGAAATCCCCGACGATGTTCCCAAAGCCGATCAGGCCGTTGAGCTGATCCGCGCCTGGATTGCCGATGGCTCGCTCATGGTCTCGCTCAATCCCGATGCGTTCGGCGACCGGGTGGGGGACTGGGGGCGGTTGTTGTCCGAGGTCAGCGCCCATATTGCCAAGGCTGCGGCCATGCAGGGGCATATGTCGGAGTCGGAAGCCGAATCGGTCGTGCGCAATGCTTTCACGACCGCTGGAATCGTCGTCGCTGGTAGTCCTTCAAGCAGTGGCCCAGAGGGCAAAATCCGTGGCCGCACGAAGCATTGAGGTGCCGCAGGCAACCGGCAACTGGCGGCCGATTGGCGTATTGAACGGTATCATATCGAACTATTTAGCTGCCTGCTGGCCTATTCCTGTTGCGCCCGCGCATCATAATCTGAATTTCCACAGCAACTCGAATCGATTGCCGCTTTGAAAGTGGATGAACCGGGTCCATGGTCTTGTCTCCCCCAGTGTCGCATCGCTAAGGCTCGTACCCAGCCTGTGTGCGTTCGTTCGAAAATTCGCTTCCTCGGGGGACGTACGATGACATCGCGTAATTCAACATCATTTGTTGCTGCCGTTTTGGCCAGCACGCTGGGCGCAGGCTGCGCCAACAACTCGACCCTATCGACAGCCGGCATCGCGCCGGAAAAGGTGGCCTCTCAGCAGGCCGCAAAGGTCGATCCCGCCTGCGTATCGCTCGCAGGCCAGATTGAGACGTTGCGCAAAGATGGCGCAGCCGAGCGGCTTGAAAAGGCAGCGACCGGCAAGGGCGAAAGTGTTCAGGTTAAGCGCGCAACGCTGGCAAAGCAGTCTGAATTGAACAAAGCCAACGCCGACTTCCAGATGAAATGCGGCCCGAAAATCCCGGCCCCTCAGACGGCGCAAACGGCACCCGCACCGGCGGCGACCGCGGCGGCGAATTCGGCTACGGCCCAAGTTGCTCCTATTGCAGCTCAGAAGGCACAGGGTGTCGCAACTGCGGCCACCGTTGCCGCTCAACCGGCTGCTGAGGCCGCCGCGAAGACAGCCGTCAAGGCGGCTGTGCAAGAAGGGGCCGCGCAGTAAGTCCATATGCAGGCTGTGCTGTTGCGGGTCATGCGCACGCGGCACAGCCATGTATTACGGCTAAATTTGGTCGATGCGTGCACGCGACGCAGCGTTGTTCCTTTTGTGCTGGTGCCAAGCGGCCACACCAGCGCCATCAGGGGTTGCGATTGTTTTTTGCCTATGGTCAACAGACAGCATTGATTTTGTCTTATTGAGTTTTTGCAGGCAGAGCCAAGGCTTGGAAGAGCAACGCCTCGACAAGCTACGCGGCCAAGACGAGAGAATGGAATGAAGATGCGGTATCTCATCGGTCTCAGTTGTGCATTGGCTTTGGCTGTTGGGCTTTCTGGCTGCGGCGGTGCTGCTGGCGGCGATCCGGGCGCCAAGTCGCTTCCCATGGGACAGTCCTGCCAATCGATCCGCAGCGAACTCAACCGGCTTGATTCTCGCGGCGTGCCTAATCTCGTTGAAAAAGCGAGTAGTGGCGGCAAGTTGAGCGATTCCCAGCGCGCCGAAGCCGATAACTACAATAGGTTGTTAGGCCACTACCTTGGTGCGCGCTGCCACGTCTGAGATGGGCATTGATCTGAGATAGGCATTGAAATGGCCAGCGCAGCGAACCAATCGCAGCGAGCGATTGCGGTTTGTCGCAATCGCTTTAAAGTGCGCTGACGCTCAACTGTCAGGAGACAAAAGCCATGGATGAGAATACTCGCGCGCTTCTTGTTTTCGCACTCGTTGGTATTGTTGCCGGCTTTCTGGCATCGATTGTCGTCGGCGGCGGCGGTGTGCTGCAATACTTGGTCTCGGGCGTGATCGGTGCCTTTGTCGGCGGTTACCTGCTGCGGGCGCTGGGAATTAATCTCGGGAATTTCAAATCCGCTCGCTTCACAAATCGTGACGTCCACAATTGGCGCAATTATTGTCGTCCTTCTGGCTAAGATGATTGTCTAGCATCGCGCCGACGCCAAAACGCTAGTAACCGCCGGGGAGACGCAGCCATGGCTGATCTACAACCCTATCTGCCTTACATGGGCATCGCCTTAAACGGATTGATCGCGGGTTGGCTCGCGGGCTTGCTCTTGGGTGGCGGCGGTCTCATCCGCAATTTGTTCGTCGGCATCATCGGCGCGTTTCTCGCCTACTTCCTGGTGCAGGCAGGAATACTGCAGCTGCCAGCAAGCGTGACAGCCTACACCGAAATGGTGCCCTACGGCACTCAGGTTCTGATCTCCACCATCGGCGCGGTCCTAGTCATCCTCATTGCGCGCATCGTTGGGCGGTGAGTAAGGCGTGCCGCAATTCAAGACCAAGCGCCGTGTGCCGTTTACGCCCGCACAAATGTACGCCATCGCAGCCGCCGTGGAAACATATCCGGAGTTTTTGCCGCTCTGCACAGGCTTGAGTGTGCTATCGCGACTTCCGCGCGACGGCGGCAGGGAAGAGCTGACAGCAACCATGAGCGTTGGATACAAGGCCATCAAAGAGACCTTCACGACGCGTGTCGTGCTGATGCCTGAAACCAACGCCATCGACGTATTTTATCTCGACGGGCCCT
Organism: uncultured Alphaproteobacteria bacterium; assembly: GCA_963764605.1. Lineage (GTDB taxonomy): Bacteria > Pseudomonadota > Alphaproteobacteria > Rhizobiales > Hyphomicrobiaceae > Hyphomicrobium_B. Next base: position 211,337 of record CAVXTJ010000004.1, on the reverse strand, counting down.
TCAAGCGCTTGGAAAACCGCTGGCGGTTTCTTGAGGTGCCGGGCGGCTCCGATATCGACTTCTTCATCGACTACGAATTTAAATCGCCAATGTTAGGATTACTTGCCGGGGGTATGTTCGACCAAGCGTTTCGCAAGTTTGCAGAAGCGTTCGAAACCCGGGCCCGCAAGGTCTATGGGGCGGCGCCTGCAAAATCGCCACTCGCGTAAGTCGGACCGCACCCATTCAAAAAATTGACGAGACCGGTCCGGTACGGCACCCAGCCTCGTCAAGTCTATGACGTGGTGTCTAGGAACATCCACTTACACATCATAGTCACTTGCGGCACCATTCCCTCACGGTGCCGCAAGCTTACATCGCCGGTACCGTCCTATGCAGGAGTGCCCCGATACCGGCTAGTGGTCTATGGCCGAAGCGGGTCCGCCGGAGCAATGCTGTTAGAGGGAAAGTAGTTTTCCGTTGAGCAATGCTCAAATGTGTCGAAGTCTGATTGCGCACGATTTTTTGGGTCATACCGCAACCGGAACGGAACTGTCCTTAAATCTGCGAGACGTTGTCGCGGATCAATGTCTGGGACTGTTAGCGGATCATCTTGTCAGCGTTGCGTGCGAGGTGAAGGCCTTTGACGCGGTCGAGGCCCTTGGCACCAGTCAAGTTTGCACCGTCGAGATCGGTTCCGGTAAAATCCGCATCAGTGACATCGGCGCCTGACAAGTCAGCCCCCGCAAGATCTGCGTCTTTCAAAACCGCCCCTTGGAGGTTTGCGCCCTTGAAATTGGCAAACCGCAATAAAGCGTGAGTGAGATTTGTGCCGCTGAGTGTTGCGCCCGAAAAGTTGGCGCCGAGAAGCTCCGTGCGCCAGATCTCTTCAATGAAGCCCGTCTTGCCAAACGGCGCACAGGTTGCGCTCGTCAAGTCGGCGCCAGAAAAATCGGCGCGATTAAAGCGCCCGAACATGCGGATGCTACGCAAGTTGGCCAAGCGGAAACTTGGTGCTTCGTTGCCAGCCGCCGCAAGGGTCGAAAAAGCGGATGGCCGCAGCAGGCTCGCGCCTTCGAGATTGGCGTGATCAAGGCGGGTGGATATCAGCACCACGCGGTCGAGCAGAGCGCCGGCGAGGTTGGCGCCTGTAAGATCGGCATTTGTCAAATCGGCACCGAACAAGTTGGTGCGCTGGAGATTTGCTTTCTTAAAGTCCAAGCCCGCGAGGTCAAGGCCAGAAAGGTCCTTCGCGCTGAAGTCGGGTGCGCTGCCGGCCGGGGTTGAATACATTTGCTCGGTGAATTGCCGAGCGGTAAAATCAGCGGCGAGCGACGGATTTTGAGAGCTGAGGAATGCGACCGCTACGAACAGTGTGCGTTTCATGAGATTACCCGCCGGGCGAGGCTCAGCCCCTCGCCAACCGCCGCCAATCGTATGGAGGTGCGCGATGCTACACCAAAACGGTACTCTTTCGTGATTGGATCTTGCCCTCGGCGTAGCACCGAAAGATAGACAAGGCCCACGGGCTTGTCGTCAGTCCCGCCGCCGGGCCCAGCGACGCCGGTCACAGCAATCGCAACGTCCGCTTTGGAGTGCGCTAGTACCCCTTCGGCCATGGCGACCGCGACTTCGGGACTGACAGCGCCATGTTTATCGATCAAAGCCCTTCGAACGCCGATGGCTTCAACTTTAGCTTCGTTAGAATACGTGACAAACCCGCGATCAAAAACAACGGACGAGCCCGGGATTTCTGTTAGCAACGCGGCGATAAGGCCGCCCGTGCAACTTTCTGCTGTCGCGAGTTTTATCTTGGCCGCGCGCAGCGCCGCGACGAGATCGCGACTTGCCTGCAACAGTTCCGGCGTGAACATCCAACCAATCCTGCCAGAACAATCTAAGCGACCAAGCACTTCACGTTCCGTCGCGTCATGTGAGGATATGCGCCGGTTCGCCAACATGCAACTGGCTCAAGGTCACGCGGCTGTAGAACATCAAGACCGCGACATTTCGCGAGTTTCAGTAGTTGCACAAGAAGGAGCCGACGCTGTTGGAGATCGAAACGGCCTTGATCGAGACGATCGTCCAGTCAGGCGCGTATACGACACTGCTGCCACCGTCTGCGATCCGCCCGGCATCACCCCACGCAGAAAAGGCGTCCGCCCGTGCCGCAAAACTAAGGATATCGCCGGTAAAACGAACCTTCACGGCCAGCGCCGGACAGGAATTCGACACTGTAAAAGCCGGTCGATCATAGACGTCCACTGTGCCGGCCGGAACGACGCTGATGCACCGGCAGTCTGCTTGCGTTGGCCCGGACTCGTCTCCAACTTGTCCGCCACTGCCTAGACTTTGCAAATACTCAGAGACCCAAACAGTGCACCGCTGCAAAAGCTTTTGTACCTTTGGGTTGTGCGCCTGCGCTCCAATAGCGGCATCGAGCGGCGACTTCCCCGCCCTGCGCAACTGACCAAATCGCGCTCGGGCCCCGTCATCGGCAAAAATCCAGTCGATATTGATCTTCGCTTCGCCTTTGCATTCGTTGGAAGCGGCGCCGCCGCGCGATTGTGCAGAGCCGCTCTGATTGCAAACGAACGGCTCACCACGCTCGTATTGTGCAAGCGTACTGCCCGGCGTGCCGCCGGACTTGCGGCATTCGGCGACAAACGTGTCATAAATAAAATCGGCGTGTGCGCTGTGATTGCTAGCCACGGAGACCCAAACCGCAGCAGCACACAGCGACAGCCAAACGAAACGCAGTGCGCGCAGCATTAACGCTGCACGGCTGGCGTTAGCGAGCCCATGTTGTTCGCACGACGTGCGCATTCGGCAGCTAGATCCGGCCTATTCGCGGCTTTGTACATCCGCTCGCAATCCTCGAAAGCGCCGCGCTGACTATACCCGTTGCCAGTCGCCATCGGCGCCGCAGCCTGGGCCGCCGCCGCAACGGCTGGTACGTTAGCGGGTGCCGACCGCCCTTGTACCGCGTTCGCAATCGAAATTGCGCCCGTCGCGATATTCGCGGCGTTGGTGAGTTGCTGAATACCCTCTGGATTCGAACCGCACCCCGAAAGTAGGTGGATTCCGATCAAAACGAGCACCACACGTGGCGCCTCATGCTTCGCCCACTGTCCCATAATTGAAAATCCTCAAGAAAATGAATTTTCAGAGCAAAAGTTTACGCTCGCTCGTCCGCCAGTCAATGGGAATGATGCGCGTGCCCACAGTTTGCATGTAACCATGGTGCTGCCGCTACTCGACTTAACGACTTCGGGGAGCGCTTGGGCGAAGCGCTCCCCGATAAGGCTTACGAGAGCGAGACTGTGATGCAAACGGCTCAAACAGGCGGCCTGGCTGATCAGGCCGCCGCCAACCTTTCGGCCTGGTTGAGCAGACCATCAAGGATGTCGCGACTGCCGGAGCCCATGACCCCGACGGTCTTCTTCTGTGCATCTTGCCAGATCGGATAGGCGTCCTTGAGCACGGCCTGACCCTTGGGCGTCAGGTGCAAGCCGCGGCCGCGCCGTCCAGCGGGCGGATCCATCACGATGTGACCCAGCGCCAACAGACGCTTGAGGTTACGCGAGAGTGTCGATTTTTCGATATCGAGATCGTGACCTATTTCGACGGCCGTAATGCTGTCGCGCGCAGCAAGCTGGGCGAGCAGCGTATACTGGCTCGCCGTGATGCCAAGTGGGCGCATGGCATCGTCGTAGACGCGCGTGATGATACGCGACAGCTGACGCACGCGGGTGGCGAGACAAGTATCCGATGAGGCTTCGGCTATTGCGCTGATGGCTGCATCGGAGGGTCTACGGTCAAGATTTTGGGGCATAATGTTCATGTCGGCTCCCACGTTGGTCGTGGCAATACAACCACTGCCCACCTTGATGCCGCGATTCTGGCAGAGGGGTCAACGCTGGAAGCGTGGCTAAGGTGCCACGGGTATCGGCAACATAACGGTTGCGCTGGCCATGGCGGCGATTCCTTCGCGCCGTCCAATGAAGCCGAGGCCCTCGGTCGTCGTCGCTTTTATGCCGACGCGGCCGGGTGTTATCCCAAGCGCCTCGGCAATGACGGCTTGTATCGCCGCGCGATGCGGACCGATTTTAGGTGCTTCGGCCAGAACCGTGACATCCACGTTAACGATTTTTCCGCCCCTCTCGCGCACGCGGCGGGCGGCATCTTCGAGAAATATTTTTGAAGCGGCACCCCGCCACTTGGGGTCCGAGGGAGGAAAATGCTGGCCGATATCGCCATCGCCGATGGCGCCGAGGATGGCGTCTGTTAGGGCATGCAAAACGACATCGGCGTCTGAGTGGCCTTCGAGCGAATGCGTGTGCGAGATCTTTACGCCGCCGAGCCAGACGTGATCGCCCTCGCAAAATTTATGCACGTCGAAGCCGGTGCCTGTGCGGGTTTCGTAAGTTTCGACCACAGGTTCTCCCATTGCGCTGCGCAATCTTCTATCTGCGGCGGCGATATCTTCGGCGGTGGTCAATTTGATATTCGAAGTGCTGTCCTGAACCAGTGCAACTTCCAATCCGGCCCATTCGGCGATCGCCGCATCGTCGGTGAAATCTGATCTCCCCGCCGCTGCGGCTTTCCTGTGGGCTGCCAAAATAGCCGGATACCGGAAGCCCTGCGGGGTCTGAGCCCGCCATAAATCCTCACGGCGTATTGTTTCCGCAATTGTTCCATTGGGCCCAGCGCGTTTGAGCGTATCGGCAAGCTGCACGGCTGCGATTGCACCAGCAGAGAATGTCAGGATCTGCGCTACGTTCGTGATGACATGCGGCGAAGTGAAAGGCCGTGCAGCGTCGTGAATCAGTACGAATTCAGGAGCATGCAACTCCAGGGCTTCGAGCCCGGCATGAACCGATTGTTGCCGGGTTGCCCCGCCGCTGACAGGCGGCAGAAGTTTGGCGTGTCCTAAGCCGACAGTGTCGTCATAAATCTGCCGGTCGTCGGAATGAATGACCGTGAGGACTATAGTGATCAGAGGGTGCAGGACAAACTGATCGATCGACCGAGCTATTACGGTTGATCCCCCAATTACCGCATATTGCTTCGGCACTTCGAGGCCCGCGCGCGATCCCCGTCCGGCTGCAACAATGAGTGCGGCGATCTTCAAGTGTGTCATCTCCTTAGGTGGGCGCACCCGAGCGTTAGCGGTGGCGCGGCAATACGGCAATTGGCAATCGGAAACTTTGGGCTTGCTCGAACCCCTGTGGTCCAACTAGTCTGCCTAACCGTAAGGCAGCATTAGATAGTGCACAATTAGCAGGCATGGGTCCGTGGTTAACCCCGAAAACGACTCCCCAAACACCTCGCCCGCACCGAAGGCCAGCCTTGTGGCCCTGGCGCCTATGTCAGGCGTCTCGGACTTGCCCTTCAGGCGAGCTGCCCACGCCCTTGGGGCCCCTATCGTAGTCTCTGAGATGATTGCCAGCGAAGAGCTGGTCAAGGCCCGGGCGGACGTGCTGCGCCGCGCAGAGGGTCGCGAGTTACAGCCGTTCATTATCCAACTTGCCGGACGAGAGGCCAAATGGATGGCGGAAGGCGCACGCATCGCGGCTGACAAAGGCGCGAGTGTCATCGACATCAACATGGGCTGCCCGGCTAAGGAAGTCACGGGCAAGCTGTCGGGCTCCGCGTTAATGCGCGATCTCGATCACGCCCAGTCGCTCATTCACGCGGTTATCAACGCCGTTGATGTTCCGGTGACGCTGAAGATGCGTCTCGGCTGGGATGATAAAACACGCAACGCCCCTGAACTCGCGCAGCGCGCGGAAAGCGAAGGTGTCAAACTCATTACAGTACATGGCCGCACGCGCTGCCAGTTTTTCAAAGGCAAGGCCGATTGGGCGGCTGTGCGCCCTGTGGTTGAAGCCACAAAGCTTCCCGTGCTCGTCAACGGCGACATCATGACAGCGCGAGACGCCGCTGAAGCACGCGCGGCTTCAGGCGCTGCTGGCGTCATGATCGGGCGTGCCGCCTATGGCGCGCCTTGGCTCCCCGGACAGATCGCGCGCTTCTTTGAGACGGGTCACGATGCAGGTCCCCCAACTATCGGAGAGCAGGGCCGCATCGCGGTGGAGCACATCGACGCAATGCTTGTCCATTACGGCCGCCGTCTGGGCATGAAGAACGCGCGCAAGCACATCGGCTGGTATCTGATTTCGAGCGGACAGGTCTGAGGCGCTTGTCAAAGCTTGGCGCAAGCATTTGTGCACGGAGGAGGACGCGGACCGGGTTCTCGCGGGCTTGCGTGAATTCTACCTCGAACCCGAACGGATCGCGGCATGAGTGGAAGAATGGAAAAAGCAGGAAAGTCCGCAGACCGGGCGCAGACCGGTTCTTTCGCGCCGGCATTACCGGAGATCGATACCGATGTGTTGCTTGCTGCTCTCCCGCACCCCATTCTCGTCATCGGTGCCGGCAACAAAATTGAGTTCGCCAATGCGGCCGCCGAAGCCTTCTTCTCGACCAGTGTCAGCACACTGAAGCGCAGCACCATTGCCGATATCGTTGCATTTGGCTGTCCGCTTCTGTGGCTCGTTGAGCAGGTGCAGACATCCGGCGCCATGGTCAATGAATACGGTGTGGAAGTTGCAGCCCCCCGCTTTGTTTCGCCAAAACTGATCGACGTCTACGGCGGCCCGATGCCGGACGATCCACGCCGGATTTTTCTCATGCTGCAGCAGCGCAATATGGCGCAGATGATTGAGCGCCAATTTACGCACCGTGCCGCAGCCCGCTCGGTTTCTGGCATGGCCGGCGTTCTCGCACATGAAATCAAAAATCCTCTCTCCGGGATTCGCGGAGCAGCTCAACTCCTTGAGCCCGGCTTGTCGGATGAAGACCGATCGCTGGCACAGCTCATTTGCACCGAAACCGACCGCATCCGGGATCTCGTTGACCGCATGGAAGTCTTTGGTGACGAGAGGCCAATTGCCAAGGATGCCGTAAATATTCACGATGTGCTACATCACGTTCGCAAGATATCGGAATCAGGTTTCGGCCGTGGCGTGCGTTTCGTTGAAGACTACGATCCCTCGCTGCCTTTCGTTCATGGCAACCGGGATAAGCTGGTGCAAGCGTTCCTGAACCTGATCAAGAACGCTTGCGAAGCGATTGGTGACAAGACCGATACTGGGCGCATCACTCTACAGACCGCCTTCCGCCCCGGCGTGAGGCTTTCTGTTCCGGGTTCCGATACGCGCGTCAGCCTGCCTCTCATGATTCAGGTGGAAGATAACGGCAGCGGTATTGCAGATCACATGAAAGCTCATCTGTTCGATCCCTTCGTCACCACCAAAGTATCGGGTACCGGGCTTGGCCTGGCACTGGTCGCCAAGATCATCTCCGATCATGGCGGCATCATCGAATACGACAGCGAGCCGAAACGGACGATTTTCCGCGTCCTTCTGCCGATGCAGAACCGCGCACGATCCAACTCCCGCCCAATCAATCCAAAGAGGCTAAATGAGCACCATGGGCCGCGGCACAGTCTTGATCGCAGATGACGACACCGCCATCCGCACGGTGTTGAACCAAGCGCTTGGCCCGCGCTGGATACGCACCAAGAGCAACAGGCAACGCGGCTACGCTTTGGCGCTGGGTCAGCCAGGGCGAAGGCGACGTGATCATCACCGACGTTGTGATGCCCGATGAAAACGCTTTCGATCTCATTCCACGCATCAAGAAGCTGCGTCCAGATCTGCCCATTATCGTCATGAGTGCTCAAAATACGCTGATGACGGCACTGACGGCAGCGGAGAAGGGGGCCTTTGAATACCTGCCGAAACCTTTCGACTTGAGTGAAGTCGTGTCGGTGGTGGCGCGTGCGCTGTCCGAACCCGCCCGCAAGCGCGCGCCTCAAACGCACGAAGCGGACGGAGAAGAATTGCCGCTTGATCGGCCGGTCGCCGGCCATGCAGGAAATTTATCGCATCCTCGCACGCCTCACTCAGACCGATTTGACCGTCATGATTGCGGGCGAAAGCGGCACAGGCAAAGAGCTGGTTGCGCGCGTCCTGCATGATTTCGGCAAGCGCCGCCAGGGCCCGTTCGTTGCCATCAACATGGCGGCTATTCCCCGCGAGCTGATTGAAAGCGAACTTTTCGGCCACGAGAAGGGGGCTTTTACCGGCGCGCAATCCAGGACCGCTGGGCGTTTCGAACAGGCGGAAGGCGGCACGCTGTTCCTCGATGAAATTGGCGACATGCCGCTTGAAGCGCAAACACGTCTTTTGCGCGTGCTGCAACAAGGAGAGTATACAACTGTTGGCGGGCGCACGCCGATCAAGACCAATGTGCGAATAATTGCAGCGACGCACCGCGATCTCAAAACGCAAATCCAACAGGGCCTCTTTCGAGAGGATCTGTTCTATCGGTTGAATGTTGTGCCCATGCGTTTGCCTCCATTGCGCGAGCGCCAGGAAGACGTCGGCGATTTGGTGCGGCACTTCCTGCGCGTGGCCGGGCGCGAGGGTCTTGGTCAAAAATCCATCGAGACCGCGGCAATCGAACGGCTCAAAGGGCATCAGTGGCCAGGCAATGTGCGCGAGCTGGAAAATCTCGTGCGCCGCCTAGTGGCGCTCTACCCGCAAGACACGCTGACCCTGCAATCGGTCGAACAGGAACTCGCCGGATCGGAAGCCTCTCAACCAGCATCCTCGAACGGAGATGGGCTTGAACTCAACGAAGCTGTCGAACGCTATCTAACGCGCTACTTCATGTCATTCGGCAATGACTTGCCGCCTCCAGGACTTTACGATCGCATCATCCGCGACGTTGAAAGGCCGCTTCTGAGCGCAGCCCTTGGGGCAACCCGGGGCAATCAGATCCGGGCGGCGGAGCTTCTCGGTCTCAATCGAAACACACTGCGCACGCGGATACGCGATCTGAACATCCGCGTGTTCCGCACAATCGACAACTGAGCCCGGCCATCAGGATTCATCCTGAACACCATTAGATCTCCCCATCAACAATGTGTGCCTTGACCACAAGCTGGTCCGGGACTAAGCCACACTTGTCGCGAAAATGTCACAGTTCAGGTGCTTGTAAATTTCCAGACTGTGGCGGCGAAACCCACGACTTGGTGTGGCCATCCTTGCGAGGGCTAACCAGGAGCGGCGCACGTTGCCGCGCATCGGGCATTCTGGTTCCGATAAAGCGATAAACGTCAAGGAGTTACTAGTCTTGGCTGGTGGACGATGACAGACAGCAGCGCGTCTCCGAAACCGGCGGTGCATCCGGGCACCGGTCAATCGGCTGCGCCCACTCAAGCGACCGTGATCGAAGAAGGCGATAGCCCACTCAATCCCTCTGACCGGGCCTCCCTTGTTGGCTTAGTCGTGGTTGTGCTTTCCATTATTTCCGCCCTCGTCAGTTATTTAATACTGACGGGCCTCACAACCATCACGCCGCGCAATGATGTCGTTTGGTCCGCGCTCGCCGTCAACGTTGCTTTGATACTCGCAATGCTGGCGGTTATTGCCTCGCAATCGCTCGGTCTGTGGCGCGCCTGGCGCGATCGGGTGCCTGGAGCGCGGCTGCATTCGCGCATCGTATTGTTGTTTTCAGTCATCGCGGCATTACCGGCAATCCTTTTGGCCGTTGCTGCGACGACAACCTTTTCGCGCTCGCTCGACGGATGGTTTTCCGCTCGCACTCGCGCCATCGTCGACAATTCTTACGACGTCGCCAAGGCCTACGTCGAAGAGCATGGCAAAATCATGCGCACCGATGTCGTCAATATGGTGCGCGACATCGACGGAGCTGGCGACGACGTCAAAGCGGACCCAGACGCTTTTCAGAAATTCTTGATAGGCCAAGCGGGATTGCGCGACCTTCCTGCCGCCTACGTCATCGACGCCGATGGGGTGCCGGTCGTTATGGCCATTGACGACCCGAAGCTGCCCTATATCGTGCCGCCACTCTCCGCAATTAAGCAGGCCGCCGACGGGCAGGTGCCGCTGTTGATGCCGGAAAACGATTATCGTGTCGGCGCCATAGCGCGGCTCGAAAAATTCCCCGGCCGGTTTCTCTATGTTGTGCGCGGGGTGAGCGCCAAAGTCATTGGCCACTTGCAACGCACAGAACAGAACGTCAACGAGTACAACCGTCTGCGCCAAACCAAGAGCGGTTTGAAAATCGCGCACGGCCTCATCTATTTTATGATCTCGACCACGGCGCTGCTCGCTGCGATTTGGACCGGCATGTGGTTTGCCGGCCGCTTCGTGGCGCCGATCCGGAGATTGATAGCAGGCGCACAGGAAGTTTCACGCGGCAACCTCAACATTGCCTTGCCTGAAAAGCGCGGCGAGGGTGATTTGCGGCGCTTATCTGAGACTTTCAACCATATGACACGTGAGTTGAAAGGTCAGCAGGACGCTCTTGTATCAACAAACGATCTCTTGAGCGAGCGGCGCAACTTCATCGAAGCCGTTCTGTCAGGTGTTTCCGCTGGAGTCATCGGCTTGGATAGTGCCGGCCGGGTAACACTTCTCAGCCGCTCTGCCGAGCAGTTACTTGGCGTCACATCGCAAGACGTGGTCGGTCAGAGATTGTTGGATCTTGCACCCGAATTTTCCAGCGTTCTCGCGGCCCGGCGAAGACGCCAGCATCAAGGCCAAGGGTCAGCACGAAATCAAACGCCAGATTGGCGACGACGAGCGGACTTTTGCGGTAAAAATCACGCGCGAACGAGCCGGTGAGGGTGACGTCGGCTCTGTTGTGACGTTCGACGATATTTCAGAGCTGGTCCAAGCCCAGCGCACCAGTGCCTGGGCAGATGTCGCGCGGCGCATAGCCCACGAAATCAAAAATCCTTTAACGCCCATACAACTTTCGGCCGAGCGCTTGCGGAATAAATTCGGCAAGCAAATCGTGGAAAATCGCGAACTGTTCGACACCTTGACGCAAACGATTGAGCGTCAGACCGGCCAGATCAAAAGTATGGTCGATGAGTTTGCCTCGTTCGCGCGCATGCCGGCGCCCGACATGACGGAGTCCGATTTACGGATTGCCGTGCAAGAACCTGTCATCTTGTTCCGCGAGAGTAACAAGGATATCACCTTCAAGCTCAATCTTCCGAATTCGCCGGTTCGCGCGCGGTTCGACCAGCGCTTGATTTCGCAAGCCATGACAAACCTGGTCAAGAACGCAACAGAAGCGATCGAAGGTTTCGGCGAAGCGCAGGGCCGCCCGGCGGGATACAAAGGCGAGATCGAAGTCGGTCTTAAAGTTCTCGACGACCGGGTGGTCATCGAAGTGGCGGACAACGGCATAGGCTTACCAAAGCAGAACCGGACGCGCCTGCTTGAACCCTATGTCACGACACGCGCCAAAGGCACGGGACTAGGGCTTGCGATCGTGCAAAAGATCATCGAACAGCATAGTGGAACGATCTCGCTTGAGGATGCACCACTGACCGAAACGCGAACGCGTGGGGCCCTGATGCGCGTGGTCCTTCCGCTTAAGTCGACAAAACTTTTTGAAAGCACCGACCCATCGCCCGCAGCTGCTGAGAAAACGGCGTTGCGCGCATAGCCTTTAAATGACGTCACGGGAGCCGAAGACAATGGCAGCAGATATTCTGGTGGTTGACGACGAAGCCGACATTCGGGATCTGGTTTCTGGAATTCTCGAAGATGAAGGTCACAGGACGCGGCTCGCGCGCGATAGCGATGAGGCGCTGAAGGCGATTGAAGATCGCCGGCCCCATCTTGTCATTCTCGACATCTGGTTGCAGGGCAGCCGCCTCGACGGGCTTGAAGTCTTGACAGTCATGAAGCGTGCCTATCCGGATCTGCCGGTCGTGATTATTTCGGGCCACGGCAATATTGAAACGGCCGTCACGGCCATTAAGCGCGGAGCATACGACTACATCGAGAAGCCATTCAAATCCGACCGGCTTGTTCTCGTGACGCTCAGGGCTTTGGAAGCGTCACAACTGAAGAGAGAAGTGAAAGAGCTGAAAGAACGTTCCGTGGTCTCTGCGGAGATGATCGGCAAGTCGACCGCGATTAATCAACTCAAGAATAATATCGACCGGTTGGCCCCAACCAACAGCCGCATCCTCATTCGCGGCTCATCGGGTACTGGCAAGGAACTAGCCGCCCGCGTCATCCATCAAAAGTCGCACCGTGCGGACGGACCTTTCGTGGTGCTGAATGCCGCCGCGATGGCGCCCGATCGCGTCGAAGAGGAGCTTTTCGGAACCGAAGACCGCACGGGTGGACCACGTAAAGTCGGCGCACTCGAAGAAGCACACACCGGCACACTCTATATTGACGAAGTTGCCGATATGCCTATGGAAACCCAAGGTAAGATCCTGCGTGTTCTCGTGGAACAAAAATTCATCCGCATCGGCGGCTCTCAGAAGGTGTCGGTCGATACGCGCATCGTTTCCTCCACAAGCCGGGACATCGAACGCGAGATCGAAGAGGGCCGCTTCCGGCAGGATCTTTTTCACCGCCTGAACGTCGTCCCTCTGCGGGTTCCGAGCCTAGCCGAGCGGCGCGACGACATCCCCGAACTCATTCACTTCTTCGTCGGCCAGATTGCGCAAGCATCCGGACTTTCGCCGCGTCAAATAGGCGAAGACGCTGTGGCGGTACTTCAAGCACACGATTGGCCCGGCAACGTGCGTGAACTCAGAAACAACATCGAGCGGTTGATGATTTTAGCCGGGGGCGAACCCAACACGGTCATCACGGCCGAAATGTTACCAGAAGAAATCGGCTCCAACGTGCCTCTTCCTGTTAACGGAGGTGCCGAGCACTTGATGAGTTTGCCGTTGCGCGAAGCACGCGAAATTTTCGAGCGTGAGTATCTTTTGGCTCAGATCAACCGGTTCGGCGGAAACATTTCCCGAACGGCGGAATTTGTCGGCATGGAGCGCTCGGCGCTGCACCGCAAGCTCCGGGCCCTTGGTGTTTCATCCGATCAGCGCGCAGGCGAGGCACGCTCGGTATGAGCCGAATCGTCTACGTCAATGGCCGCTATAGGCCGTATGCCGAGGCGGCTGTCCACGTGGAGGACCGGGGGTTCCAGTTCGCCGATGCGATCTATGAAGTCGTTGAAGTCCTCGGCGGCCGGCTCATCGATTCAAGGCGCCATCTGGACCGCCTGGAGCGGTCGCTTCGCGAGATAAAAATGACGCCGCCCATGTCGCGTCCGGCACTTTTGAACGTCATCCGGCAAACGATCGAGCGCAACCACGTGCGGGATGGTCTCGTCTATATACAAGTCTCGCGAGGTGCGGGGCCGCGCGAATTCTCATTTCCCGCAGACGATGTCCAGCCGACCGTTGTCGTCATTGCGCGCAGTCAGAACCCGGCAAAAATCGCCGCAGTCGCGGAGGCCGGAATAGCAGTCAAAACCATGCCCGACATCCGGTGGGGCCGATCAGACGTCAAGACTGTCATGCTGCTCCCGGCCTGCCTAGCCAAGAACGAAGGCAAGTCACATGGCGCGAAGGAAGTCTGGCTGGTCGATGCAAACGGAAACGTCACTGAGGGTGCCTCCAGCAACGCCTGGATTGTGACCTCCAATGACCGCCTCGTCACGCGGCACCTCGATACACGCATCCTGCCCGGTGTCACACGCGCGACTTTGTTCGACGCCGCTGCCGCCGCCAGTTTAAAAATCGACGAACGAGCTTTCTCGGTTCGCGAAGCTTATGAGGCGAAAGAAGCGTTCATCACCTCGGCGACCAATACGATCATGCCCGTCGTGCGCATTGACGAACACGTGATCGGCGATGGCAAGCCCGGCCCTCTGACGCGCCAACTTCGCTCAGGCTTTCATCATATTGCTGAAACTTCAGCCTTTTAGACCGCAACGAAGCGCGAACTCAGCTTGCGGAGGGGCTTTTCATCGGTCGCGAAATGACTATCTTAGGACAACGAGCCCCAAAATCATGGGTATCCTTTCGGAGTTTAAGGCTACGATAGGACGCCCGCACACGCTGAAAACAAGATTATAATGAAAAAACCAAGCGGATAAAAACAATGGCCGAACGCGCTCAGAACCTCCAAGATACGTTCCTGAACTATGTCAGGAAGAACAAAACACCACTGACGATCTTTCTCGTCAATGGCGTCAAGCTGCAAGGCATCGTCAGTTGGTTTGATAACTTCTGCGTGCTGCTTAGGCGCGATGGACATTCCCAGCTGGTCTACAAACATGCCATATCGACCATCATGCCGGGCGGTCCCGTCAACCTGAACGATCAGGACGGCGAGAGCATTACCTTGTGACGGCGGCACATTCTGACGGCAAGGAAGACGGCAGCTCTGACAACACGAAGGGCCGCACGTTGAAGTCGCGCCGGCGCGCGCCCGAAGAAACTCGCACACCACCCTCACGCGCGCTTATTCTCGTGCCCGTTTGGAAGCGCCAGATCCGCGTCGGGGAGAAATCAAAACCCTTCCCGCAAATCCACACGCCCGAAAATCGCCTGAGTGAAGCCATCGGTCTCGCCAATGCGATTGAACTCGATATCGTTGACGCTGTGATCGTGCCTCTCTCCGAACCCCGTCCCTCGACGCTCATCGGATCGGGCAAGGTGAAGGAACTCCAAGATCTTATCGCTGAAAAGGAAATCGGCCTCGTCGTCGTCGATCACATCGTAACGCCGGTGCAGCAGCGCAATCTTGAAAAAACTTGGGGTTGCAAGGTCATCGACCGTACAGGTCTCATCCTCGAGATTTTCGGCGCGCGTGCGCGCACCAAAGAAGGTGTGCTCCAGGTCGAACTGGCCCATCTCACTTATCAAAAAGGCCGTTTGGTCCGCGCTTGGACCCATTTGGAACGCCAGCGAGGCGGCGGCGGGTTCCTGGGAGGTCCGGGTGAAGCGCAGATCGAACTTGACCGCCGCATGCTGCAAGATCGAATTGAAGCGATCAAAGGTGATCTGAAAGAAGTTGTGAAAACGCGCGAACTGCATCGCGAGGGGCGGCGAAAAGTTCCGTATCCGATCGTTGCAATTGTCGGATACACCAACGCCGGAAAGTCGACTCTCTTCAACAAGATCACGGGGGCCGGCGTGCTCGCCATGGATCAGGTGTTCGCGACGCTTGATCCAACCATGCGCGAATTGAAACTGCCCAGCGCGCGCAAGATCATTCTTTCCGATACCGTCGGCTTCATCTCCGATCTGCCGACAATGCTGGTTGCCGCATTCCGCGCGACGCTCGAAGAGGTGGTCGAAGCCGATCTCATCCTGCATGTCCGCGATATCGCGCATGACGAAACGGAAGCGCAAGCGCGCGACGTTGAGAAGGTTCTGGGCGATATCGGCATCGATACACTGCCGGCCGACAGCCACATTTTGGAAGTCTGGAACAAGGTCGATCTCTTGGCGCCTGAACGATTGGGTGAGCTGCAACTTGAAGCGCGCCGCGATGAACGCCAGCCCGTCCTTGTCTCAGCCGTCACAGGACATGGTCTCGATGACCTGTTTGAGGTCATCGACGCGCGCCTTGGAAAAGCGGACGAAGTGTTGTCGCTGACCATCCCTGGCCACGAGGGCGCGCTCATCGCCTGGCTGTACGAGACCAGCAGAGATTCTGGCCCGCGAAACGCGCGACGATGGCGCCTTGTTGATGAGGATCCGCGTTGCGTCCGAAAAGAAAGACCGCATCATCGCCAAGCTTCGCAAGGCGGGGATAGAAGTGTAAGCTTGCGGCAGGATTTTTGAGGCGTCGCATGGAACACGCTGTTCAGTGCTGTATTGCAGGCGGCGGTCCGGCCGGCATGATGCTGGGCGTGCTGCTCGCCCGGGCAGGCGTATCGGTTGTTGTGCTCGAGAAGCACGCGGACTTTTTGCGCGATTTTCGCGGCGATACCGTTCATCCCTCGACGCTCGAAGTGATGCACGAACTCGGCTGGCTTGAAGACTTATTGAAGATTCCGCATCAGAAAGTGCCGAACCTCGTCGCTCAGTTTGGGCAGGAGCGCGTGCGGCTTGCCGATTTCTCGCATCTGCCCGTGAAGGCGCCTTTCATCGCGATGATGCCACAATGGGATTTTCTCGATTTTCTGGCGGTTAAAGGCCGTAACTATCCGTTGTTCAAGCTCATGATGGACACGGAAGCGCAAAGTCTCAATTTTGAAGACGGGCGTGTTGCGGGGCTCAACGCGCAATCGAAAGTGGGCCCGATCACCATTCTCGCCGATCTGGTGGTCGCTGCCGATGGCCGGAATTCTCAGCTGCGCAAAGGCGCCGGCTTGCAAACTCAGGAATTCGGCGCGCCCATGGATGCGTTGTGGTTCCGTCTCCCCCGGCACGCTTCGGATACCGATCAGACGCAAGGCCGCTTCGACGCCGGACGCATCTTCGTGATGCTCAACCGCGGCGATTATTGGCAATGTGCCTTCGTCATTCCAAAAGGCGGTGATGCAAAGGTGCGCGCGGATGGATTGGAGGCATTTCGCGCGTCGGTTGCGAAGCTGGTGCCGTTCGAAGGAGCGCGCGCAAACGAGATTAAGACACTCGACGATGTGAAACTTCTCGTCGTGCAAATCGATCGTTTGAAGGAATGGGCGCGGCCAGGGCTGTTATGTATCGGCGATGCGGCGCACGCCATGAGCCCGGTCGGAGGCGTCGGCATTAATCTCGCTATTCAAGATGCCGTCGCCGCTGCCAATCTGCTGGCGGCACCCTTGCGCGAAAACCGCTTGACGTTCCAGGATCTGCAGCGGGTTCAGATGCGCCGCGATTTTCCAACGCGCATGACCCAGCGCTTGCAGCTTGTCATGCAGAACAACGTCATCGCGCCGGCACTTGCCGCGAAGGGCCGATGAAGCCGCCGCTCGCCTTGCGCATCATCTCAGCGACGCCCGGTCTGAACCGCATTCCGGCACGTCTCTTAGGCCTTGGAGTTCGCCGCGAGCATGTCGCGCCGTTTATTCGAGATGCGCGCGCTATAAAGTTGCCCCCGTATTTCCATGCCACAAAAATGCCGCTTCACATTACAGATGCGCGGATGTATGAAGCCGACCTCGCGAAATGTATCGCGAGCATCTTTCGAAACATGAAGCAAGAGAGCAGGGGACTACCCCTATGAGACAACAGAAAACTTGCGCTGACCTGACGCGCCCTCTCGCCCGCTTGCGGCTGGGCGTGCGCCCGGCTGACCGCTGCCTTCGGGCAGTCCACTGAAACAAAACGAACTTAGAAAGTAGTTGACGTCACCATGACGTTCCATGCCGCGCAGCGGGGAACGCGCGTGCGCCCGTGCGTGCGCGCGACTTCTTCCGCACGTGTGCGATGCTGAAGCGCTTCGATGCCGGGCTCCGTCCGCGCGTTGCGGAGCTTGTGGCAGAGCACATCTATTTTGAAGATCTGATGTGGTCGTTCCCTGCGGTTCTCCACGCGCTGGCGTTTGCCCGCGATGGAGACGTGCGGGCCGATAACGCGCGCTTGCTTGTCCGCAATGGTGCGCCGCTGCGCATGATCGCGAGCGCTCTCGGCATTCCGTTTTGGACACGGCCTCTACAAGTCGAAGCCTTCGCCGGACCGCTGCCGGTGTTGCCGGACTCCAAGTCATTTGAATTCCGTGTTGCCAATCACATCCGAAAAAGCGGCACGGAAGCGCGCCGCTGGCTGCGTCTCGTCTCTGCGGCGTATCAGGCGTGCGACGAAGACTTCGCACTGTGGGTCGCCAAGCATCCCGCGAACTTCCACAAAGAGCAGGGTGAGGAAACCGCTGCTATTCTCGGGCTTTTCGCCTGGTACAGCGCGCGGCCGCTGCTCGAAGCCAGTCAAGCGATCGAGCGGCCTTGGAAGGCAGAAATGAGCGTTCAGGAAGTCCGCGCCTCAGCCGAGCGCTGGATCGACGCACTGCATATGCCGCTCTATGGCCACGTGCGCGAAGTGCGCCTCGCCGTCGCCAATCCGGAGCGCATCGTCAACGGCATCGAGTTCGTACGGCTGCGCACGCCGGACGATCTGTTCGAAGAAGGCCAAGCCATGAACCACTGCGTCGCGAGCTATGTTGCGTGCGATGGCGAAGGGCTGCTCACTCATCTACTCGCTGCGCGAAAACGGCGCGCGCGTGGCGACGCTTGAAGTGCGTTTCCCGCGTGCAAAGTTTGGCCGCCCGATCAGCGAGCAGCTACGCGGGCCGAACAATGCCGAGCCGCCGCATCACGTGTGGGTAGCGATGCACGCCTGGCTCGCGGGCTGGCGCGATCCCAAAGAGTGCGTTCCGCCCTGCGGCTGCACCACGGCGCCTGACCGCGCAGTGTGGATGCGGCTGTGGAAACCGTATTGGATGGAGAAGGGCCTGATGCACTTCCTGCACCTCGTCCCCGAGCACGACGCGCTGCGGCCAGCGCTGTATGCGCTGTGGCGGTGAGGGCTACTCTCACTCGTCTTGGCGAGACGCGTCGCTTGGCCTCACTCCTCCGCCTCGAACTGCTCCAAGAACTTCGCCTCGTCCCAGAGTGCATCCATCTCTTCGAGGGTCGATTGCGCTGGGCTTGATCCCTTGTCGGCGAGGCGTGTTTCGATGTGGCCGAAGCGGCGGACGAATTTCTGGTTTGCCCCGCGCAAGCACGCTTCCGGATCGATCTTCAAATGCCGCGCGACGTTGGCGAGGACGAAGAGCAGATCGCCGAATTCTTCTTTGATGGCGGCAGAAGCCGCCTCCCTCTGTGGGGAGCCGGCCGGGGTGCGGCGAGGAGTTTCGTTGGCATCGCCACTTCCTCGAACTCCGCCAGTTCTTCCTTCACCTTTTCGAAAACGGGAATGAGCCCCGGCCAATCAAAACCAACTTTCGCGGCTTTGTTCTGCAACTTGATTGCGCGCGTCAAGCCCGGGGAGCCCAACGGGAATGTCAGCGAGGAGGGACGTTGCCACCTTGTCTGCCTTTCTCCGCTTTCTCTTCCGCCTTGATATGGTCCCACAGCGTGTTGACGTCGCTCGCGTGCTGCGCGGTCTCGTCGCCGAACACATGCGGGTGGCGGCGGATCATTTTTTTTGTGATGCCCTCGACCACGTCGGCAAATGAAAAGGCGCCGGCTTCTTCGGCCATGCGCGCGTGATAGACAACCTGCAATAGCAAATCGCCAAGCTCGATTTTTAAATCCGCGAGGTCTTTGCGCTCGATCGCGTCTGCAACTTCGAAGGCTTCCTCGATTGTGTAGGGCGCGATCGTCTCGAATGTCTGTTCGAGATCCCAGGGGCAGCCCGTCTTCGGCGTGCGCAGCGCGGCCATGATTTCGATGAGGCGCGCAATGTCGCGCGATGGTGTCATTGTATCGGTCATATGTGTCCTCTTGCTCGCGCCGGACACTAGACGATCAACGGCCCGCGGGCGAGGGGAGGGTGGAAGAACGTAGAAAAGTGCTTTGGATACCAGGGAAATACAACACAACTGACAGCGGGACGAGCCATCCGGCCCAAGCGGCAAAAGAATAGACCGGCTCGAACGGCAGTTGGAAATAGATCGCCGAGCCCGTGATCAAACGAAACCACACCGCGCCCGTCGTGACCGCCACCATTGCCAGCATCAATTTCACATGCCGCGCGCGCTGACCTTTCCGGATTGCAATAATCGCGGCGGCGAACAGCGCCATCCAAACGAGCCCTTGCACGAAGAACCCGGCGCGCGCCGCCAACGACGAGTGACTAAATATGGCAACGGGGAGCGCCGTCAGCCCTCCTATCACCACGAAAGCGCCCAAGACGCGGCCCAGCATGCGATGCGTCGACGGCCTCCGGCGAAACGAAATGACGGCAGGCGCAAGGAGCAAAGCGAAAGCGGAACTCACCATGTGCGCCTTGAAGACATAAGGCATGCGCTCGTTGAGCAGAAACATTTCATAGGGGAGCGGGATCAATCCCGTGCCCGAACCGATTGCAACGAGACTGACTGCGATACTGAGGAGAACGATTATGAAAATGATTGCGGGACGGGTCCAAGGCGGAGCAAAGTCGCTTTTCGCGGACTGTCAGGCGTTGTCGTGGCGGTTGCGGTCATGTGTGCAACTCTCGCTGCCTCCTATGGCGTCTTCGCGGCAGACGGCAAACCAATCGCGAAAGATGTAGAACCCATACGTGGTTAACCTCGCCGGCCGTTGGACCGGGCAGCACTACAGCTCTATGAGCTAAACGCATCGCGCACGGGAAAGAACCCGCCAATGTGAATACGTTGACGTATGACATTGTCGCCTGCGGAGATGACTGGTGCGGCATCGCCGTGTCGGAGACAACGCCTTGCGGCGCGGTTGCCTTGAAGATGTCGCGGGACACTGTGAAGAACCGCCCGAACAAGTTCACCGGCAAACTCGAGCTTGCCAAGGGTTCAGCACCCTACGTCGTGGAAGGCTGGTATAGCGCGCCGGATACGAAGGCTGGAGAGGGGAGCGATAAAGCGCACTTAAACTTTGTCGGCGATACGGGTGGCGAACTCCTGATGATGCGCCGCTCGTTCCCATTCCAGGCCGAATTGGCGCGCGTCGGTGAACCCGTTTGCACCATTGAAAAAGCCACCTCTTAAAACCCACTCACGCCGCCATTGGCTCTGGTCAAGGTCCCGGCTAGGATGGCCCGATCAGCGGGCTGCAGGGCAGGGGCCAAATGTATATTTTGAAGAACGGCGTCATCATGATCGCCGAACTGGCGGCCATCGCGGCCGTTGCTTGGCTCGGATTAAATTTCCCGCTCGCATTTGCGGTGCTTACAACTCTAGTTGCGGCAGCGCTGGGATTTCGCCTTGAGTATGCGCGGCTGCAAAACGAGATGCCGTTCTATTTCGACCGGCCGCCAGGGCGCTCGGCCATGTTTGCATGGATCGTTGGCGGCACGGAAGCCTTTGTCAAAGCGCTCCTTGCGGGCGTCGTCGGATTGCTGACATTTCTCGGAACCGATCATGACCGGCTCACCTGGGTCGCGATCATCTTTGGCTTCGTATTGTTTGTTGGCGTGCAAATTGTCTCGTGGCTGACACGGCAATTTCAAGCACGGCCCTTGCGCTGGGGATACTTCCGCCTCGCCGCGCCCTTGGGACTGCTTTTCTCGTTCGGACTCTCAATGTTGAATTCTCCCGGCTTCACTGAACTTGCGAAGCGCGCGGCATTTGACATGCCGGCAAAACCATCGATGGAGCAGGCGAGTGAGTTTCTGTTTCTACTTAAGCAAACTTTTGATGATATCGTTGAGCGCATGCTGACTTGGATTTTCGATCCTGGCATCGCACAAGGAATTGCCGCCGTCGTAAGTGTGAATATGCTGTCGGGTTTCGTATTGTCGCTCTACGCAGTGCTTATTGCAGAAGCCGTACGGCGTATGGAGGGCAACGATGCCTGACCACGACAACACGGCACCAGCAAAACTAAAGCGCGGCTTTCGCCAGCTGGTCGCGGAGGCGACGGCAGAAATCGAAACGGTTGCGATCGAAAACGCCAAGGCACTTCTCGGCCAGGACGACGTGCTCTTCGTGGATCTGCGCGATCCGCGCGAACTTGAGCGCGAAGGCAAGATCCCGGGTGCATTCCATTGTCCGCGCGGCATGCTCGAATTTTGGGTCGATCCCGAGAGCCCTTATCACAAGCCCGTTCTTGCCAGCGGCAAGCGCCTGTTGTTTTACTGCGGCAGCGGGTGGCGTTCGGCGCTCTCGACTAAAACAGTCCAAGACATGGGACTTGCGAACGTCTGCCATCTCGGCGGCGGCTTTACCGCGTGGAAAAACGCGGGCGGCGCCGTTGAAGACGTCAAGCCAAAGGCTGGATGACGATGCTGGCTTTGTGACCATTCTCGCTGCAGCGCACTGAGACCACCTACGCAGACGCCAGAATCAAAGCGCATAGTGAAATTGGTGCCGCGTTCCCATGAAGAGAAGGGGAGGGGCCTATGCAGCCTCAAATTTCGTCAAGCGCACTCGAACTCAAGACAGATCCGAAACACAATCTTCAGTTAGGGATGGCGATCACCGCTATTGTGGTTGGGCTGCTCTCGTTGTGGAGCAACTCGGCGCGC
The DNA here is from genome assembly GCA_963764605.1 of uncultured Alphaproteobacteria bacterium. GTDB lineage: Bacteria > Pseudomonadota > Alphaproteobacteria > Rhizobiales > Hyphomicrobiaceae > Hyphomicrobium_B. The sequence goes on along the minus strand of CAVXTJ010000004.1, from coordinate 189,358 downwards.
GCTGAGGGCAAAGGAACGCGCGTCAAGACCGGTGAGGCAACGCGGGTCTTCGTCATGGCGGGATTCACACCTGAATGCGCCTTCAAGGGATTCCCGGCGATCCAAATCGACAAAGCGCCGGCCAAGGGTTCCGTCGAGACGGCAGAAGGCGCCGACACGACGATCCAATATTCGCTCTCCGGCAAATGCATCGGCACGCCTATCAAAGGCACCGCTATTATGTATAAGCCGGCACCGGGTCAAACAGGCGAGGACACATTCACCATTTCAGGCCGCTTAGGCACCGGAGAACCCGCGACCCGGACTTTTTCCGTCATCATCGATGAGAACGGCAACCCTCAGTAGAATGTACGAAGAAAGATTGTTCTCGGCATCCTGGGAATGGTGAACGGCCGCAAAGAGCGTGCATCCATGTCGCCTGTTGCCAGACACAAAAACCGGATATGGCTCATGCAACACTGATCCATGGCCGCGCCGCCGCAAGTCTCCAATCGGGAGACAAGAGCCGCCGCCCGTTTGAAAGCTTGCATATTATGACGTTTCCCACCACCCATCCGGCGCTGGCGCGTGCCCTTGCTGCGCGCAACTATTCGGTGCCAACTGCCGTGCAACTTGCGGTACTCGAAGGCGATAGAGCAGGCCGCGATTTGCTGGTGTCGGCGCAAACCGGATCGGGCAAAACCGTCGCGTTCGGTTTGGCCATGGCCAAGAACCTTCTCGGTGACGCAGAACGATTTGAGCGCGCAACCGAACCTGCGGCCTTGATCATTGCTCCCACCCGCGAGCTAGCTCTACAAGTCCAAAAAGAACTGGTGTGGCTTTACGCTGAAACTGGCGCGCGCATCATTACGTGCGTCGGCGGTATGGATGTCCGCGCAGAAGCGCGCCAGCTCAATAGCGGCGCCCACATTGTCGTCGGCACGCCCGGCCGCCTGCGCGACCACTTGGAACGCAGGCGGCTCGATCTCTCCAAGCTCAAGACGATCGTGCTCGATGAGGCCGACGAGATGCTCGATCTCGGTTTTCGTGAAGACCTGGAATTCATTCTTGGTGCCACGCCGGATAGCCGCCAGACCCTACTGTTCTCGGCCACCATGCCGCGCGAGATTGAAACGCTGGCCCGCCGCTTCCAAAGCGAGGCTGTCCGAATAGAGACCATACGGCGCGACGAGCAGCACGCCGATATCGAGTACCAGGCCCTGCGTGTCGTGCCGGGCGACGCCGAGCACGCCATCGTCAACGTGCTACGCTTCCATGAAATGCGCGCGGCGCTTGTGTTCTGCGCCACACGTGAAGCCGTGAAACGCATGCACATGCGGCTTGTGGAACGCGGTTTTTCGGCTGTGGCCCTATCGGGTGAATTGACACAGTCCGAGCGAACCCAGGCCCTGCAGGCCATCCGCGACGGGCGCGCGCGGGTGCTGGTCGCAACGGACGTTGCGGCGCGCGGGCTCGATTTGCCTGATCTCACGCTCGTCATTCATGCCGATTTGCCGAACGACGGCGAGACTTTGCTGCACCGTTCTGGACGCACCGGACGGGCCGGCAGAAAAGGTTTGTGCGCGCTGATCGTGCCGTTCAACAAGCGGCGCAAGGCTGAAGCGTTGCTTGCGGCGGCCAAGGTCCGGGTGAACTGGGGCGTACCGCCGACCGCGGATGAGATCCGCGCTCGCGACAACGAACGATTTATCGCCAACGCAATTTTTACGGATGAGCCTGCCGACGACGATCTTGAGATCGTACGCGGACTGCAGGCAGCACGTACTGCCGACGAAATAGCACTCGCGCTCGTGCGCATGCATCGAGCTCAACTTCCAGCGCCGGAAGATTTGGCAGCAGACGCCGGACCTCCCCGGCGGGAGCATGACAGCCCTCGCAGGGGTCGCGACACCTTCGAGCGCCGCGAACCGTTCGCGGGCAGGGTTGATGGCCCACGCCCAGCACGTGAGCATAGCCGTGAAAAAAGGCACGAAGGAGCGCCCCGTCCGCCGCGCGGACCACGCGAGCCCGACACCCGCGAAATGGTTTGGTTCCGCCTCAACATTGGGCGCGAGAAGAATGCCGATCCGCGCTGGCTACTGCCGCTGATCTGTAAGGCTGGAAATATCTCCAAGGCCGAGATCGGCTCAATTAAGATTTTCGATCGCGACACGCGCTTTCAAGTCGTCGCGGAGCACGCTGAACAATTTGCCGATATTGTGCGCACCAACAAAAACAAGGAAGGCCACATCTCACGTGTTGGCCCGAAGACACCCGCTGACGATGAGGCGGTTGAGGCAGCGATCAATGCGATGGTGCCATCACATACTGACACGAAGAAATCTCGCCCAGCGAAATCCGGGCCTGACGTCAGCATGCCAGAGCGAGACACGCCAATACGAGAGACCCTGACAAGGGATTGGCCGAAGGCCCCATCGAAGGCCCACTCGAAAGCCCCATGGCAAGACCGCAAGAAATCGAATTCCAGCGGATACAAGTCTCACAAGGGCGCATCGCATAAGGGCGCCAGCCACAAGGGCCCGGGACCAGCATCGCAGAAATCGCCGGCGAAAGATGGAGCTCATGCCAATGCTGGTGGTGCACGGCCTAAATTCCGGGACAAGCGGACATCGCCTGAAAAGTGAAATGAGATGTTGGGTTGGCCGACTGGCCTTTACTTCGAGCTCAACAAGTTCACACTAAGTCATGTTTCGCATAATACATATTATGGAAACAAATGTATTTAACGCGCTTTGTTTCAATATGAAGCGGTCGTTAAACATTTCGGAGCTTTTTGAACTTCTGGCCCATCTCAACAGCCGGGCCTCCCTGAGGGCCCGGCTGCCAATCGGTGCGTTTAGCTAATTCACAAGCGAACCTGTCGACCTTACTTTTCGCCCTTCTCGTAGTTGTCAGCGACAAACCGGTCGAGCAGCCTGACACCCCAGCCTGAACCCCAGCTTTGATTGATGTCTGACTTCGCGCCGTCCATCGCGGTGCCCGCCACGTCGAGATGCACCCAGGGCGTATCTTTGATGAAGCGCTGCAGGAACGCCGCCGCCGTCGCAGAGCCTGCCCAGCGCCCGCCCGTGTTCTTCATGTCGGCGTTCTTGCTGTCCATGGCTTTGTCGAAGGCCTTGTCGAGCGGCATGCGCCAGATCTTCTCGCCCGTGGCTTTCGAAGCGCTCATCAGTTCTTCTGCCAGCTTGTCGTCGTTGGCGAACATGCCGGCGAATTCCTTGCCGAGCGCAATCATGATTGCCCCCGTCAGCGTCGCGAGATCGATGATGAGGCGCGGCTTGAAGGTCTCCTGCGCATACCAGAGCACATCGGCCAGAACGAGACGGCCCTCGGCATCGGTGTTGATGACTTCGATCGTTTGACCTGACATGGATGTCACGATATCGCCCGGACGCACCGCGTTACCGGAAGGCATGTTCTCGACGCAGCCGATGAGACCAACCGCGTTGACATTGGCCTTACGTTCAGCGAGCGCGTGCATCAGGCCGACGACGGCCGCAGCGCCGCCCATGTCGCCCTTCATGTCTTCCATGCCAGCGGCCGGCTTGATCGAGATGCCGCCAGTGTCGAAAATAACACCCTTACCAACGAAGCAGACCGGCTTTTGCTTTTTATTTCCTTTGGCGCCATTCCACACCATCACGGCCATGCGCGATGGCCGGTGGCTACCGTAGCCGACGCACAAAAGTGAGCCCATTTTCAGCTTTTCCATGGCTTTAACGTCGAGAATCTCGACCTCAACGCCGAGCTTCTCAAGGGCCAATGTTTTTTCAGCAAGTTCGACCGGGCCTAAGATATTGGCTGGCTCGTTGACCAGATCGCGCGCAACGTTGACGCCGTTGGCGACGGCCTTCAACGGAGCGAACGCTGCTTTGGCTTTATCCGGCTGCGCGACATGGACGACCAGCTTTTTCAGGCCGTCTTTTTCCGGCCCCGTATCGTCGTTGTTCTTCTTGGTCAGATATTTTTTGAAGTTGTAGTGACGCAATTGCGCACCGTACGCCAACAGCGCTGCCACCTCCTCCGCCTTCTTGTCGTCGGTGCCCTCGATATCGACAAACAAACTCGCGCTCGCACATTTGCGCGCGGCAATGGCGCCGGCAATAACGCCGCCCGCTTCGATGATCTGGAGTTCGCTCAACGTCGCAACCTTGCCCAAGCCAACGACGATGAGCCGGTCAATGCCGATTTTCGAAGGAGCTAGAATTTCAAGAGTAGATTTGTGCTTCCCCTTATAGTCGGCGGCACTAGCGGCCTTCATCACGCCACCAGCACTCTTGGTATCGAGGTCTTTGCCTCTTGCGCCAAGCGCCACGCCGTCAGCTGCCAGTATGACGGTGACCGCCTCCGGATCAGAAGTGAACGAAACAAACGAAACGTCGAGGCGGTCGGACATCGGTCATTGTCTCCACTGGATGGATTGGCGCCCGTGCATCCTTTTATGCGCGAAGTTTACCCCACGGCGCTCAGGCCGCAGACAAGACAAACCTCGCGCATTCCCAGTCCCGAGCCAGAGGCTGGTGGTCCTGGTTTCGTGCTATTTGACGGCACTAGATACTGGCACCCTTGATAACAGCACCCTAGTTATCTGCGCCGTTAAGACAAGTCACGGGTCTTCAACTCCCTGTTCGCCGGACATGAAATCCAGGCCCCAGAGCGATTTTCCGCCTGGACCCCGGCCGCGCCCCCTAAACCGCTGGAGAAGGACGAAATTCCGCCACCGTGCTATGGGACGCGAAGAGCTTGAATAATTTGGGACGGTGGGGACCGTCCTGAGCGGCTAGGAAGCCCGGAAACGCTCAAGCCACGAGGGAAAACGGGCCGGCACATGGGGATTATTTCCAGATACGTCTTTCGCCAGTCAGCCAGCGCGTTTCTGCTCATTTTGCTGTCACTCTCAAGCATCGTGTGGATCGCGCTTGCCCTGCGTCAGCTCAACGTTGTCACCAGCCAGGGGCAGGATACCTGGACACTCATCAAAATGACGACACTCGCGTTGCCAAGCCTGATGTCGATCATCGCGCCTTTCTCGTTCCTGATCGCGGCGCTGCACACCCTCAATCGCCTGAATGGAGATAGTGAACTTATCGTTCTCACCGCTGCCGGTTCAACCGTTTGGACCGCTGCCCGCCCTCTCCTCATGCTCGGATGTCTAGTCGCCTGCGGTCTCGCCTTTGTCAGCCACCTGGCGCAGCCGTGGAGCATGCGCCTACTCAAAGAATTCATTGTCCAGGTGCGTACCGATCTCCTGACGCAAGTCATCCAGCCGGGTCGCTTTTCCAGTCCCGAACCCAATCTCACTTTCCATATCCGTGAGCGAGCATTGAATGGAGAACTCCTTGGGCTCATCATGCATGACACCCGGGATAAGGCTCAAACCCAGAGCTATCTCGCCGAAAGGGGTGTGATCGTAAAGCAGGACCCGACCGCCTATCTCGTCATGTCTGCTGGTCATATTGTGCGACGGTCGGACGCCGCCGAGCCGCCGCAGATTATCGCCTTTGATAAATATGCCGTCGATCTTGATCGCTTTGAACCTCAAGATGGCGGCGATGGCGAGATGAAGCCGCGCGAGCGATATTTCAGCGAACTCGTGTCTCCAGGCCCTGACAGTGCTTACTACAAGAGCATCCCGGGCCAGTTTCGCGCCGAGTTGCATGAGCGCTTTGTCGGGCCGCTCTATCCGATTGTGTTTGCATTTCTGGTGGTCGGCTTCGTCGGCCAAGCCAGATCCACCCGTTCGAGCCGCATGGAAAGGCTCGTCATCGCATTCCTCATCGCAGCGGGATTGAGGTTGACCGGCCTCGCCGTCAACAATCTCGTGGCTCTGAATGCAGCTTACCTCCCTGTGCTTTATGCGCTCCCCCTCGCAGCATTTGGCTTGTCTATGCTTCTCATCCGGGCTGGATATGTCCAGCGTGGTGGGCCTACATTTGCCGACCAGCTACATAGCGCGCTGGAACCAGCCGGGCACGCGTTCAAGAACGGCGTTGGTCGCATCCTGAAGCGGAAGCGGACTAAGGACGGTTGGTGATGATCAAGAACTGGACACTAACGCTCTACATTGCCAAACGCTTCTTCGTTGCGATTTTTGCAACGCTCGCGGTGTGTTCGATCCTGATTTTCATGATCGATTTTGTCGAACTTTTACGTCAATCTGGGAAATTCGGCGAGGTTCCCGCGCGCAAGCTCGCAGTGATCGCCTTTATGCGCTTACCGGCTTACACCGAGTTCTTATTCGGTTTTGCCGTTTTTACCGGAAGTATCGGCGCCCTTCTCGTGCTCAATCGCAAGAGCGAACTGGCCGTGATGCGGGCCGCCGGAATGTCCGTTTGGCAGTTCCTTTGGCCGGGTGTTCTTGTGGCGTTCTTAATCGGATTTCTGGGTATGGTGGCCTACAACCCGATGGCCGCCGCAGGGCGCGCCGAATCCGAGAAAAAGTTTGCAGAAGCCTTTGGCCGGGAGGCTAATTTGTTGAAGGCGCAGGGGGGTGGCTCTTGGCTGCGCCAGGACGGAACAGACGGTGAATCGGTTATTGGAGCGGTCGCTGCATCAAATCGGGGACTGACCCTCACCGGTGTCATGGTTTTCGTCTATGACCGTTCTGGGCACTTCATCGAGAGGGTGGACGCGGCGCGGGCAGATCTGAATGAGGGCTTTTGGACGCTCTCAAACGCTTGGGTGACTCGGCTCGGCAAGGAGCCCGAAAAGTTCGAAACCTATCTACTCTCAACCTACCTAACTCCAGACCGGGTTCAAGATGCGCTGGGGACCGTTTTTTCCGTATCGTTCTGGGATCTCCCTGGCCTCATAGAAGTGGCTGAAAAGGCAAAGCTTTCTGCCGAAAAACTCAAAATTCAATACCAGACACTCTGGGCACGGCCGCTGCTCTGCGTGGCGATGGTCCTTTTGGCGGCAACTGTGTCCCTGCGGTCATTCCGCTCTGGGCGCATCCAGACTATGGTCGGCGCTGGAATGATCGGGGGCTTCGGGTTCTTCTTGGCATCGGAAATTTCGAGACAAATCGGTGTCGCCGGACTTACGCCTGCATGGGCGGCGGTGTGGTTGCCTGTTGCCGTGCTTTTAATGATTGCTTCGTCGGTGCTACTGCACCAGGAGGACGGCTGAGTGATGCGTAGGACGCGGACACCGCTCAAGGCTTGCGGAACGTCACGCGAAAGAGGCTGGTGGCAACGCGCCGCCGGCCACGCAATTCTTTTCACTCGCGCCTTCTTCGTTTGGCTATTGCTTTTGCCGGCCCTGTTGCTCATCACGCGGAAGTTCATGCGCAGGATCCGAGCGTCGCGGAAACGGGAGGTAAGTACAGCTCCTTCCCGAAAACTCCCGGCGGTATAACTGGCAAAATCAACAAGAACATCGACAAGGCCAGCCCGCTCAATCTGCAGGGTGATCAACTTATTTACGACACCGCGGGAAATCGAGTCGTAGCGCGTGGCAACGTGGAGATTTTCTATAACGGCTACATCCTCACGGCCGATGAAGTGATTTACGATCAAAACGCGTCGACACTGACTGCTAAGGGTAACGTGACCCTGAAAGAGCCCGAGGGCAATGTCGTCCGGGCCGACAGCTACACACTGACCGACGATTTCCGCGATGGTTTCGTGCAGTCGCTCAGCATCGTGACCAAGGATGCTACAAGCATCTCCGCAGAGCAGGCTATCCGGCGCGACGGTAACGTCATGGAATTCCGCAACGGCAAGTTTACGCCCTGCAAGAGCGATGGAACGACACCTCCGTTGTGGTGTATCAGCGCCGCGCGCATCATTCACGACAAGGATGCGGCAACAATCACCTATCAGGACGCCGCCTTTGAAATTTTCGGTCAGCCGATCATCTATCTTCCCTATTTCCAGCATGCTGACCCGACAGTGAAGCGGAAGTCAGGCTTCCTTGCGCCTGGCTTCGGACAGTCGAGCAATCTCGGCTTCATGACCGAGATCCCGTATTATTTCGCGCTCGCGCCGAACTATGATTTCACCTTCAGACCGACGTATCTGACTGAGCAGGGAATTTTGTGGGGTGGCGAGTGGCGTCATCGTCTGGCCAACGGCCAGTACACCGTCAAGATGGCCGGCATCGATCAGGACGCAAATGATTTGAGTGCACAGTTCGCCGATCGCGACGATCTCGACGGCTGGCGCGGCACCGTTGAGACGCGTGGCCTGTTCTCGCTTTCGAGCTGGTGGAAATTTGGCTGGGACGTGACACTCGAAAGTGACGACAGCTTCCGCCGCTTTTATAAATTCGACAACGTGCTGCTAACGGATCGCGTCAATCAGGTGTTCTTGACGGGGCAATCCGACCGCAATTATTTCAGCGCACGCGCTTATCACTTCGGCGGGCTGCTCCTTGACGACACACCGATCTCGGAAAGCCGCACGCACCCCATTATCGATTACAACTATGTATTTGCCGACCCTGTACTTGGCGGTGAATTGAAGTGGGATTCCAACGTTTTGAGCTTTCTCGCGCGATGATGGGGTCAAGCAACGCTTCGACCAGAATATCAACCGCGTTGTGAGCGAACTCAAATGGCGCCGCCGTTTCACAGATCAAGTAGGCATCACTTATACGCCATTTGCGAACCTACGCGGCGACATTTACCAATTCGACAATTTCGCAGATGCTGAATCATTCCAAACTGACGCCAATGGCAACGTTTTGCGCGACGTTCTTGGTAATCCGATCTCTACCTTTGTTGACAACGAAACGACGGTGCGCGGCATCGCGGCGGGTGGCGCAACTGTCTCCTATCCGTGGATAGCGACAACGCCATCGACAAGCCACATCATCGAGCCTATCGGTCAAATCGTTGCCCGTCAGGAAAGCGTGACGCAGCGCACGCTTCCCGACGAAGATGCACGCAGTTTGATTTTCGACGATACGAACCTGTTCGAAGTCTCGAAATTCTCTGGCTACGACCGGACCGAAATGGGCACGCGCGCCAACGTCGGCGTTCAATACACATTCCAAACCTTTGAAGGCGGCTACGCACGCATTTTGGCGGGCCAGAGCTTCCATCTCTCAGGCGACAACGTTTACCGCGGGCCGGGCCGCGACGACGATGGCAATTTTGTCCACTCACCAGAAAGTGGTCTAGAGACGGATCGCTCCGATTATGTGCTGGGCGCATATCTCGCACCTACGCAATCTTTCCGCTTTCTGTCTCAGAACCGGTTTGATGAAGGCGATTTCAGTCTGAGGCGCTCGAACACGGGCGTTCAGGTGGATTATGGTCCCTTGTCGGCGCAGGCGGTGTATGCCTACGCAGCTGGCGGCACAACAACCGGCCTTGAGGTCGAGCAACAGGATATTTTAGGCTCCGGCATGTTGCGCCTCACGGATGCCTGGAGCTTGGGCGGTGGCGTACGTTATGACATTGACGAGGCACGGCTTCTGTCAGACTACATTGCGGTAAAGTATTCCGATGAGTGCTTTGTTCTGACCGCGACCTATGCCGAGAGTTATTTCAACAGTACAACGATTGAAGATGATCGCACGTTAATGTTGCGCTTTGAACTCAAGCACCTAGGTGAGTTCCAGTACGCGTCCGATACCCTGGATTTCGCTTTCGGTGGCGAGCAGCGGACCAATAACTGAGCCAAGCCGAGTTTAACCATCTTACGAGCCGGGCCTGGGTTGCCTGCCCAAGGATTGGCCATGCCGGTGCCACGGTTCATGTGGATAAAGGCCGGATCGTCCGCTCTTTCGAGCTATGCTCCCAGGAACGAGAATCGCTTGTTTAGGTTCAAACAGCCATGACGGCACTGCCCCAATTGACGAGAAATGCCCTAACCGCGACAGCAGTTGCCGTTGCTGTGGCGGTCTGCGCGCTTCCACTGGCCGCGGCCCAGAAGGCAACTCCCGCAGAACTTGCTGCAGGTGAAACGCCCCCTAAAAAATCTGCGCCGGCGGCGAAGACTGCTGCACGGACCTCGTCAACAGGTGGCGAACAATCAATTGTTGCTCTTGTCAATGATGAGCCGGTTACTGGTTTCGAAGTGCGCCAGCGCGCTCAAATGCTGAGCGGCGGAGATGTCGCTGCAAAAGCGCAAGAGCGATTCAAAGCTTTGATCCAGGCCCCCTCCACTAGCGAAAGGCTCAAAGCCATACTTCAGGAGGTGATCAAAGCAAATCCTGGCAAAACAAAAGAACAGATCTTGGCCGTGTTTGAGCAGCGCAAGAAGCAATTTGCGGTAGACCTCCAGAAACAGGCGGTCGAAGGAGCGCGCACGAATGTCATGCCCGCCGTCCGCAAGGCTGCGCTCGAAGAGTTGATCGATGAAAAACTCAAGATGCAAGAAGCAAAGCGTGTTGGCGCCGTTGCTCCGGATGATGAAATTGACCGTGTTATTCGCGGCATCGCCGAGCGCAATAAAATGACTGAAGCGCAACTTGCGCAGCAACTCGGCGGAACTCTCGATCCTATGAAAATCCGCATTCGCTCATCACTGTCCTGGAACGATGTGATCCGCAAGAAATTCGGTCATCAGATTTCGATCGGTGCCAAGGATGTCGACAAGTTCGTTGCCACAGCGGCATCAACCGGTGAAGATCAAGTCGAGTTGAATGTACAGCGTGTCGTGATCGCCATGCCTGCTAAATTGGATCAAACCGGCGTCGCTCAACGTGTTTCGCAGGCTGAAGTCTATCCGTGCCAAATTCAAGGACTGTAAGTCCACTGGTCAAATCGCAGCCGGTATCGCAGGCGCTAAATTCGATGAACTTGGAAAGCGTAAGCCCTCAGCCTTCCCTGAGCCAACCCGCTCTCTACTCCTGAACGCCAAAGACGGGGAAATGCTGCCACCCGCTGTCGGAGAAAATGGCATCGAGCTGTTTGCTGTTTGCGGGCGCGATGTCATCAAAGTCGAAGAACAAAAACGCAACCAAGCAGAAGGCGAACTTAAACAGAAAGAGTTCGAACTGCTGGGCAAGCGCCATTTGAAAGATCTGCGCCAAGACGCGGCCATCGAGTACCGTTGACCATGGGACAGGCACGGGCCTTTCCCGATCAGCCGCTCGCGTTGACACCTCTCGCACTCACGATGGGCGATCCTGCAGGGATCGGCCCGGAGATTACTCTCAAGGCCTGGGCTGGGCGATCGGCGCATCGCCTCACCCCTTTCGCGGTCTATGGTTGCCCGCAAGCTCTCGAGCAACGCTCCCGCGCGCTGGGACTCAAGGTTCCAATCGAAGCCGTTGCCTCGCTTGATCGGGTGGCCGCTGTTTTTCAATCGGCGCTGCCCGTTGTCACCGTCGCACTCGCAGCTCCCGTCGTCGCGGGCCATGCCGATAGCGCCAATGGGCCCGCCATCATCGCAGCCATAGAGCAGGCCGTCAGCGACACTGCCTCGGGCCGCGCACGCGCCGTCGTTACCAACCCCATCGCCAAGAGCGTCCTCTATGACGCTGGCTTTCCGCATCCCGGCCACACGGAATTCTTAGCCCTCCTTGCTACAAAGAAATGGCCTGGCCGGCGGCATCAGGCCGTCATGATGTTGGCCTCAGATGAACTGCGCATTGTGCCGCTCACAATTCATGTGCCGCTGAAGAACGTGCCGTCACTCATCACTCGCACCTTGATCGCCGAGACGGTGCGTATCACGTGGGCAGCATTGAAGCGCGATTTCGGCGTTGAAGCGCCGCGCATTGCAGTCTGCGGCCTCAATCCACATGCCGGTGAGGGCGGTGCTATCGGCCGCGAGGAGGTCGAAACGATTGCACCCGCTATATGCGATCTGCAGCGCGAAGGGTTTACCGTGACAGGCCCCCACTCCGCCGATACGCTTTTTCATGTGGCTGCGCGGCGCACCTACGATGCCGTCATCGCCATGTACCACGATCAAGCGCTTATTCCGTTGAAGACGCTCGCCTTCGACCAAGGCGTCAACATTACGCTTGGTCTCCCGTTCGTGCGCACATCGCCCGATCACGGCACAGCATTCGACATTGCGGCTGATGGCCGGGCCTCCGCGCTGAGCCTGATCAATGCCCTTAATGTTGCAGATCAAATGTCAGTGCGGCGTGCGGCGGCGTTGTCATGAGCGGCGATCCGCACGACGAGGTCATCGACTACCGCTCTAACGCCAGTCCCGACGGTTTGCCGCCTCTGCGCGAGGTTATTCAGACACACGAACTCCGCGCCAAAAAAGCGATGGGGCAAAACTTTATTCTCGACCTCAACATCACGCGCAAGATTGCCCACGCGGCTGGCCCGTTGCCGGGAAGGACGGTTGTCGAAATTGGTCCTGGTCCCGGCGGCCTCACTCGCGCTCTTCTTCTCGAAGGCGCAGACCATGTTATCGCCGTCGAACGCGATGAGCGGTGCCGCCCGATCCTTGAAGAGATTTCTGCGCACTATCCCGGCCGCTTGACAGTGCACTTCGCGGACGCGCTGGAAACGAATTGGACAGCGCTTCTCGCCGCCACGACAGGCCCTGTCTCAATTGCCGCCAACCTTCCTTACGGATTGGCGTCGCTGCTGCTTGCCGGCTGGCTTGAAGCAGAACCGTGGCCGCCGTGGTATGACCGCATGGCCTTGATGTTTCAGCGCGAGGTCGCAGAACGGATCGTTGCGGAACCTGGCAGTAAGGCTTATGGCCGACTCTCCGTCCTCGCACAATACCGCTGCGAAGCGCGCATCGTCATGAACCTGCCGCCTGAAGCCTTCACGCCACCGCCTAAAGTTTCTTCTGCTGTAGTCGAATTCATTCCGCGCACCAATCCAATCCCCTCATGCTCCGTGAAGACACTTGGACGGGTCACGCAGGCGGCTTTTGGCCAACGCCGCAAGATGCTACGCCAAAGTCTCAAACAATTGACGCTCATGCCGGAACTTCTGCTCAATGAAGCCGGGATCGATCCGCAAAAGCGCGCCGAGCAATTGAGCGTTGAGGATTTTGCACGCCTAACCGCCATATTTGAGCGTGGCAGCAAGTCAGTCTAGGCACCGTAGTCCACTGTTGCGACGCGCGTCCTCAACCGCATCGGATCGTAGAACGGCAACTGCACGACGGTCGCCTTGTAGACGTGTGGGCCATCATGGATCTCAAGCGCAGTTCCAAGTTTAGTAGCGTCAGGCACAAGCTGGGCCAGCGCTAACGATTTCATGAGATGCTGGCTGAAGGCCGCGCTCGTAATGACGCCTGCATCCGCACCGCCTTGACGAATTTTAGCGAGCGGCGTCATCGCAACACTCGCCATCACCTCGATGCCGGCAACGAACGTGCGTTCTTGGCCTTGGCTGGCAACAAGTGCGCTTCTGCCGCGAAAATCAGGTTTCATCAGATCAACCGTCCACCCGGCGTTCACTTCCCACGGCGTCGTATCGGCATGCCGCATCTCGAATGGAAAGAACAAGAGGCCGGCCTCGATGCGCGCAATTTCAAGACACGCCCACGATACCGGCATCGCACCCCAGTCCTTACCCGCCGCCAAGACTTCGTCCCAGAGCGCACCGGCATCCGCCGCCGCACAGAATATCTCAAACCCGCATTCGCCAAAGAACCCGGCGCGCGCGATCCCGGCAGGCCGTTCGAACAATGTTGTTCTATGATGTGTGAAGTACGTCAGTTTGTGCAAATGAAGCGGCGTGTAGGGTTGCAAAACGCCGGCCGCCAGCGGACCCTGAAACGAGAGTAGATGGGTATCGTCATCGCGCGCGAATGTTGCGTCGTAATTCTTGACGTGATCGCGCATCGCATCTTCAAGCGTGCCACTGCCGTGCGACAAGCGGAACCGGTTGGGCCCGTCGCAATAGACGATTACATCGTCGATCAGTGCTCCCCCCTCATCGACCACATTGGACACCTGCGATTGGCCGGCGGCGATTTTTGAGATGTCAGAGGTCATGAGATAGTTGAGAAACGTAGTTGCCTCGGGCCCAGAGACATTGATCAGCTTGTGCGCAGAGATATCGATCAAACCAGCGCGATAACGCACTGCTGCGATTTCCTCATAGACGCTGGTAATGTAGCTTTGCGGCACATCCATGCCATTCCACGACTGGCTGAGATCTGAACCGAGCTTCCGGTGGCGGTCGTTCAAGACGGATTGACGGGACATCAAGACCTCCGGTTGCGCTGATTGCAGTTGTATCGACCGGAATTTACTCCCACTTTATGCACTCCAACTTTGCGCTCACTAAAACGCCCGCGGAAGAAATCCCGCGGGCGCCTGTTCTAGACCAACATCAAGAGGCGAAAAGATCGCGTTAGGCGATCTTGTCACCCATCGGCATCTTGCGGATGCGCTTCTTCGAGGCTGCGAAGATGGCATTTGCAAGGGCAGCGTGGAACGGAGGCATACCCGGTTCGCCGATGCCTGAAGGGCGTGACGGTTTGCCATCGATGATATGCACGTTCACCTTCTGCGGATAGTTCGACATGCGCGCGATGTTGTAGTCGGAGTAGTTTGACTGTTCGACAGCGCCGTTCTTGTATGTGATGCCGCTATAGAGCGTCGTCGACATGCCCTGAACGGCACCGCCCTCAATTTGCGCGCGGATGCGTTCGGGGTTGACGGCAAAGCCGCAGTCGATTGCCGTGTGAACCTCCGGAACTCGGATTGTGCCGTCCTTGTCCATCTTCACATGCACGACAGTCGCGACGTACGACTGCCAGGCTATGTGCGCGGCAATGCCGAGGCCTTCGCCTTCGGGGAGTTTCTTTCCCCAACCGGCTTTCTCGGCCACAAGCTTGATGGCATTTTTCAAGCGTGCGGTTTCCATCGGGAATTCCTCGATCGGATCGCCGTAATGCCAGAAGTCCTCGGGGAAGCCGAGTTCCTTCGGATTGAGCGTGCGATCAGAGCCGACGAGTTCCAACAGGAAGTCCTTCGGATCTTTACCCAGCATGTGCGCCGCTTCGCAAACGGCAGAGCCGGTCGCGAACACGCGCGGGATGTTCGACACCGAACGGAACCAGCCGATGCGCGTCTTGGCCATCGCCTTACCGTCTTCACAGCTGACGTTCGGGATCTCGTACGGCATGTTCACGTGTCCCATGCCCTGCTCGATAAAGAACTTGTAGCCGCTGTCAGCGACAAAGGTCGAGATGATCGACGGGGCAACCGAGCGGTGACGCCAGCCGGTGCACTTACCTTTGTCGTCAAAGGCCATTTCGACGCGTTCGACCGACACCGTATGGTAAAAGCCGTTACGCATGTCGTCTTCACGCGTCCACTGCAGAAGAATGGGCACGCCACCCATTTTCTGACTGACCAGCGCTGCTTCCTGAATGTAGTCCGACTTTGACTTTCGTCCGAAGCCGCCGCCAAGAAGTGTCATATGAAGTGTGACGTCTTCTGGTTTGAACTTCAGGGCGCCTGCCACATCATTCTTGGCGCCAAAGGGACTCTGCGCCGGCGCCCAGACTTCAGCCTTGCCATCCTTAACTTGGGCAACGGCGACCAGCGGCTCCATCGATGCTTGGCTAAGATGCGCGGCGTGATAATCGGCCGAGAACACCTGCTTGGCATTCTTGAAAGCCGCATCGGCATCACCTTGCTTACGAATGACCTTGCCCGGCTGTGCGGCCGTCGCGGTCATCTCTTTATCGTAGGCGACGAAGTCGTAGTCGGCATTGGGGCCGTGATCCCACTCGATGACCAGGGCGTCGCGCCCCTTGAGCGCCGCATACGTGCTCTTGGCGACAACGGCTATACCTCCGAGAATGCCGAACTTGCGCGGGTTCTCGTAAACACCCTCGATTTCGTGGACGGCTTCGACGCCCGGCACTTTGAGAGCTGCGGCGCCATCCCATTTCTTGATCTTGCCACCGAGCACGGGCGGGCGAACCATGACCGCATACTTCATGCCGGGCAGGCGCACGTCGGCACCATAAATGGCTTTGCCTGTCGTGATGTTGCGATGATCATGAGCCTTGATCTCGCCCTTGCCCATATAGTTGAATTCGTTCGGGCTCTTGAGCCTTAGCGTTTCAACGGCCGGCACGGCCAAGGCCATGGCGGCTTCGGCTAGTTCTCCGAAACCGAGCGACTTGCCCTGTTCTTTACCCTTATCATCGACGAGGACAACCTTGTGGTCCTTGGCGCTACAAAGGGCAGCATCGACGCCCCACTTCGCAGCAGCAGCCGAACTCAAGCATTTGCCGCATGGCCGCACCGCATTGGCGCATGGCCTGGATGAAGTGGCGCATACTGCGCGAGCCGTCGGTATCCTGGTTTCCGTACTTCGGCTCATCACCGTCGGTCGTAACGATTTTGACTTTCGACCAATCAGCTTCCATTTCGTCGGCAATGACCATGGGCAAACTTGTCGAGATGCCCGTTCCCATTTCGGCGCGATGTGACATGATGGTGACCGTGCCATCCTTGTCGATGGCAATAAACACCTTCGGGTTGTTGACGGTCTTGTTTGGCATGCCGTCGCCGCCGGTCGGATAAGGCTTGACGACTTCACGCGCGCTCGCCGGGGAAAATTCAATCGCCAGGACGAGGCCTGTTGTTGTCAGCAGGCCACCGAGCACACCGCGGCGGCTGACGTTTTCAATCGTGGCGCGAAATGCATTGCCGCGCTGGTTGCGGAGTTCCTGTTCGAGATAATGCAACATGATCATACTCCTCCCGCAGCAAGACGAACGGCTTCATGGATGCGCTGGTAGCAACCGCAGCGGCACAGATTGCCCTGCATCTCTTCCACGATTTGCGCGTCGGTGGGTGCGCGGTTCTTAGTGAGCAGTGAAGCGGCCTGCATGATCTGGCCGGCTTGGCAGAAGCCGCATTGCGGAACGCTGACTTGACGCCATGCCTTCTGCACTGGGTGTTCACCATCGGCGCTCAAGCCTTCGATGGTCGTTACTTTCTTGCCAGCTGCTTCCGCAGCGGTCACGATGCACGAGCGCACAGCAACACCGTCAACATGAACCGTGCACGCGCCGCACACGCCCGCGCCGCAGCCGTATTTCGTTCCCGTCAAATTGAGCTCATCTCTCAAGTACCAGAGCAGCGGTATCGTAGGGTCGCTGACGTCTTTGTCGGCCCCGTTCACATTGATGGTCGGCATTGTGACGCTCTCCCTTTCTTTGCTTAGCGGTGGATCGAACGATCGAACCGCCCATTTTTGAACTTTGGATTTGCCGGCCGCGCTACGATCGACATGAGTCAGTTTAAAATCGACGTCCGAGCAAAACATTCTGGCCTAATCGCCATCGCCTGGAACGAAGCCTGACCCGGCTTTGAAGTCTCCTTTGACGGCTTTCGCTGCCCGTGCTGGCACCTTGGTAAAAAGATTATACCACTGGCTTGACACGGTCAAACTGAGTTACCTTAAAGTATTAGAGAAAAGAGAGCTTCAATCTCTAGATGCGGCTCGCTTTGACATGAAGTAAGTTCAACTCCTCCAATCCACAGCAGGTGCGTAAATGGTAGCCGTGCGCACAGAGAAATTGGCGAATGTCATCGCCACACACCTGGAAAGAATGATCCTCGAGGGTGCCTTGAGGCCGGGCGAGAGACTTGCGCCGGAACGCGATCTTGCACAAAAATTGGACGTGTCACGTCCATCGCTTCGAGTGGCCATCGATATGCTGACTGAACGAGGATTGGTGAGGGGCGCGCGTGGCGGCACATATATAGCGCACTTCCTATCGCCAATAATGAACCCGCTGGCCAACCTTTACCGCGACAATCAAAATGCGGTCGCAGATTATTACGAGTTCCGTCAATGGGTTGAAGCGCAGGCTGCGCGCGCAGCTGCGAGCCGGGCCACGAAAATCGAAAAGGCTGCCATTCGCACTTGTCTATCTGAAATGCGCAAAGCGCATAAAATCAAAGATCCCGCACAAGAAGCCAAGGCCGATGTCAATTTACATATGCTTGTCTATGAGGCCGGTCATAACTTCATTGGATTGCATGTCATGCGTGCCCTGAGCGAATTGTTACGCAACAATATTTTCTTTAATCGCGAGCATCTCTATTTGCGCACGGGTGTTCGCGAAAAACTATTGGCACAACACATTGATATCGGTGAAGCTGTCGTCGCTGGAAATGCAGATCGCGCTGAGGCGGCAGCGGCTGCTCATATCCGCTATGTCTTTGGTGCTGTTGAAGAGTTGCAGCGGGACAACAGGCGTCTCAAGACATCGCTGCGTCGCGTGCAATGCAGCAAACTCATTTCCAGCGAGTAGTGGCTCGCCGGAGCCATGCTGCGTCAGCAAGTTCAAAGTCCCTTCTGCATCTCCCTCACAAAAGCAGACAGCCCCAATTGCCGGGCTCTTTTTTGCCGTTCGGCTATCAGGATCGACGTTACGCTGCGGACGCTTTCCTCAATGTCAGAGTTCACAATTACGTAGTCGTATTCAGGCCAATGGGAAATTTCGGCCGAGGCCGCCGCCATGCGCCGGGCCACGACGTCGGGCGGATCTTGAGCGCGCGATTTCAGCCGTTCTTCGAGCACACGCCCTGAGGGCGGCAGCACGAACACCCGCACAACATCGCCCGGCATTTTTTCCGAGAGCTGCTGCGCGCCTTGCCAATCGATGTCAAACAGCACATCCTTCCCGGTCTGAATGGCATCAGTGACTGCGCTCTTTGGTGTCCCGTAGTAGTTATCGAAGACCTTTGCCCACTCCAGGAGTTCGCCATTGTCACGCATGTCATCGAACCGCTTGTGATCGACAAAAAAGTAATCCTTGCCGTCGGCCTCGCCAGGACGCGGTTTACGGGTCGTCACCGATACAGACATCTGGATGCCAGCATCGGCCGCGATAAGGCGGCGTGCGAGTGTTGTCTTCCCAGCGCCCGATGGCGACGACAAGATGTAGAGTAGCCCGCGCCGTGCAGCGGACAAGCCCGCGCCACTCAATGGAGTTGTATCACTCAACGTTTTGCACCTGCTCGCGAAGTTGATCGATGACGCTCTTGAGACCAAGGCCGATACGCGTCACATCGACGGCATTAGCCTTGGAACACAGCGTATTGGCTTCCCTGTTGAACTCCTGAGCCAGAAAATCCAGCTTCCGTCCAACGGCATTCGTCTCGTCGAGAATTTCGCGAGCCGCGGCAACATGCGCAGTCAAGCGAGCCAGCTCTTCTTCAACGTCGGCGCGCGTTGCCGCCAGAACAGCCTCTTGATGCAGACGATCCTTGTCAAAGGTACCGCTGGTATCCAGCAGGCGCGAAACAAGTTCCTGGAGGCGTCCGCGAATAGCGTCCGCTGTGCGCGACGGGGAAGATCGCACCTCGCCCGTCATGCGCTCAATCTCAGCAAGCTGCACGGAAATGATCTGCGCCAGCCGCGCACCCTCGGAGCGGCGCGACACAACGAACTTGTCGGCAACTTCTTCAAAACTTTTGATCAAGAGCTTTTCATGGGCGGCGCGCTGCACCGTGTCTTGCAACCCATTGTCGCCGATTTCGAGGACACCCTTCATGGTTAGAAGCGTTGCCGTATCAGGGCGAACCCCTCCGGTCATTTCCACCACTCTGTCGGACGCCTTGAGGATGTCCCGCAGCACCCCTTCGTTCAGGCGTACTGCGCCGGTGCCGTTTTGCCGCTCGGTTGTCAGGTTGATGGTAATGTTGCCGCGCGAAATACGTTTGGTGACAGCTTCGCGTACCGCGCCATCTAGCGCGTCGAAGCCCGGCGGCAACCGAAGCCGGATGTCGAGCCCCCGCCCGTTGACACTGCGTGCCTCCCAAACCCAGGCTAACCCCTCGCCCGCTCCGTCCTGACGGGCAAAGCCCGTCATGCTTGAAATGCTCATGAACCACGCGCCCAGCCGAGGCGCCCTTTGAAACCGCTGACCCTGGAATCATTCCCCGGCCCTAGCGGTGAGCAACTTAGCGGCTCAATGTGCCCGCGCCAACCAGAAGGGCTCCCAAGGCCGCAATTAGGGCAGAGGAATGTCACGAGATTGAGCTGACTACTGCTTTTTGGGCTTGCGGACCGGTAAGGGAATTGCGCTGGCATCGGCTGCCGTGGCCCCTGATGCCTTGGCCGCAGTCGCTTGACCGGATGCCGTTTGTCCGGTCGCCACACCCCCAGCCACATCATCGGCGCGAGCGGGAATGGGGGCCACATCCGGGTCAGGTTCGAGCGTCTTGGCCGCCGCAGCCTTTGTCGCTTCCGGCGCTGTGTCGGCCTTAGCCTTGGCCTGCCGTTCCACTTCGCGCCACTTCTGAACGGCCGAGTTATGCTCCTTCAGCGTCTCCGAGAATGCGTGCCCACCACTACCGTCCGCAACGAAATAGATATCGTTGGTTGTTGCAGGATTAAGTGCCGCTTCAATTGTAGCCCGTCCCGGGTTGCAGATGGGGCCCGGCGGCAATCCGTTGATCTGATAGGTATTGTAAGCCGTCTTACTCTCGATATCCGGTTTGGTGATCGCCCGGCCGAGCGGTCCCTGCCCGCCCACGATCCCGTAAACAATTGTCGGGTCGGATTGCAGGCGCATGCCCTTCTTCAGCCGATTATGAAAAACGGCGGAAACCCGGTCGCGCTCTTCTGGCTTGCCGGTTTCCTTTTCTACGATCGATGCGAACGAGAGAGCCTCTTCAGGCGTGCGTAGCGGTAAATCAGCCTGACGCTTTGCCCAGCTCGAAACGAGTAACTCCTTCATCTGCGCTTGCATCCGGTCAATCAGCTCCTGCCTGCCCATTCCTTTGGATACCAGGTAGGTATCCGGGAGAAGCGTGCCCTCTGCCGGCAGGATTGTGATATCGCCGCTCAGATTTGTGTCGGCTTTC
Source organism: uncultured Alphaproteobacteria bacterium (assembly GCA_963764605.1). Classification (GTDB taxonomy): domain Bacteria; phylum Pseudomonadota; class Alphaproteobacteria; order Rhizobiales; family Hyphomicrobiaceae; genus Hyphomicrobium_B. The sequence continues at coordinate 168,628 of CAVXTJ010000004.1, read as the reverse complement.
AATCGCTCGACGATTTGCTGACTGGTTAAGCCTTCAGGCACCGCGACTTTATATTGAATGGATTTGCCATCTGTCAGCGTCTCGAGCACTTGGCGCATCGAGGCATGTTCTTTGACCTCATACTCGCCAGCTTTGAGATCGAGAATTCCGCTTAGGCCCGAACATCGACTGAAAGAGATGGCCGGCAACGAACGTCCAGCGGTTGGCGATGATGCCTTCTGTTTCGAGATATTCAGCAATTTGAATGCGCCCTTTTCCTTTGGGCACTACTACGGTGCGAGCAGCATCCAAGGGCCCTGGACGCTCATATTGACTGTAGAGAACCGCACCGCTTCCGCCGATTGCGATCATCGCGACAAGCGCTACCGTAAAAAGCCCGCTGACAACCCGCACCAAGCCTGTAACAAGCCGGGAGGGCTCACGCTGCTGCAAATCACGAGGCCTAGTTGGCGCTCGTCCCGGCTCAAGCCGCTCATTGGGACTGCGCGCGCCAGACGTTCTTGTCCGCGTCGTGCCGTCCGATCGCTTTTTGCGGCTGCTCATAGCGCCTCGAAAAAATTATCCCTGACCGCCAACGCTCGGCGGAAATTGTGGCAAAAGCACGATATTTGGAACACTTACGAGACGCGACGGAGCACAATCGACGCATTGGTACCGCCGAAACCGAATGAATTGGACAGCACCACGTTGATTTCGCGTTTCTTCGCCGTGTGCGCCACCAGATCAATCGCCGTTTCAACCGATGGGTTGTCGAGATTGAGGGTCGGCGGTGCAATGTTGTCTCTGATAGCAAGAGTGGAGAACACGGCCTCAACCGCGCCTGCAGCCCCCAATAGGTGGCCAATCGCCGACTTGGTCGACGACATCGTGAGCTTACCGGCACTGTTTCCAAACAAGCGTTCGACAGCGCCCAGTTCAATCTCGTCGCCCATCGGCGTCGATGTCCCGTGAGCGTTTACGTAGTCAATTTCGCTCGGTGTAATACCTGCACGTTTGAGCGCCGCTTTCATGCAGCGGAAGGCACCGTCGCCGGATTCCGAGGGTGCCGTGATATGATACGCATCGCCTGACATGCCGTAACCAATAACTTCAGCGTAAATTTTGGCCCCGCGCGCCTTTGCCCGCTCGAGCGTTTCGAGCACCACAATGCCCGCCCCCTCACCCATGACGAAGCCGTCGCGATCCTTGTCGTAGGGCCGGGATGCTTTGGTCGGATCGTTGTTGAAGCCCGTGGACAGCGCACGGCACGCCGCAAATCCTGCAAGTGAGATACGGCAGATCGGGCTTTCACTGCCACCAGCCACCATCACTTCGGCATCACCCAGCGCCACGAGACGCGCCGCATCACCAATGGCGTGCGTGCCCGTCGAGCAGGCCGTGACGACGGCGTGGTTCGGGCCTTTGAGCTGATGTTTGATGGATACGTAACCGCCCGCAAGATTGATGAGGCGGCCTGGAATAAAGAAGGGTGAAACGCGGCGCGGGCCTTTTTCTTTCAATAGCAGAGCTGTATCGGCGATCCCTGATAGGCCGCCGATACCCGAGCCAATCAAAACGCCGGCTTCTTCTTGTTTTTCCGCCGTATCGAATTTCAAGCCGGAATCGGCGATGGCCTGATCAGCGGCGGCGACTGCGTAGATGATAAAATCATCAACCTTGCGCTGCTCTTTCGGCTCCATCCAATCATCGGGATTAAATTTACCGTCGGACTTGGCGCCGCGCGGAATGAAGTTGGCGATTTGGCAGGTGATGTCGGATACGTCGAATTCTTCAACGCGGCGTGCGCCGTTTTGGCCTGCAAGCAAAGCAGACCACGCGGCCTCAACGCCGCACCCGACGGGCGTCACAAGTCCCAGTCCTGTGATGACGACGCGGCGCATCTTAGTCTACTCACCGAAGGCTGATGTGAGTCGTGAACACTTATGGCATGAACCGGGGGCCGGTGAACCCAGCCCCCTGAAAACGTGCCACTCCCGTAGACGCGCGCCGGCCGTTGGCAGCCTCACGCGCGCAGGCCGCACTTTTAAGCGGCGCTGGCATTCTTTTCCAGGAACTTGACGGCATCGCCGACAGTCAGGATGTGCTCAGCGGCATCATCAGGAATTTCGCAGCCGAATTCTTCTTCGAACGCCATCACGAGTTCGACCGTATCCAAGCTATCTGCGCCCAGGTCGTCGATAAAGCTGGCGTTCTCGGTCACCTTGTCGACTTCGACGCCGAGGTGCTCAACGACAATCTTCTTCACGCGGTCAGCGACATCGCTCATCTTGGTTCTCTCGTGTCCTAAATTAAGTACGGTTGGCCGGCTGTCCCGGCGCCTGATTACTCGAAGCTCTGAGCAATCTTCCGCGCCAGCTCTCGTCGCCCCTTTGATCCAGCACCATGCCGGATACGAGGGCACCATGTAGACAATCGTGGCCGCAAATCAAGCCCGGAAGCCGATTTCCCCAGGAAGCACTGGCCTGCGGAGAACTTGGGCCGCGCGCAGCACCCTTCCACGGGTTTCTACGGGTGTGTCTTGGGGGGTGGTAAGCCCCGCCGGGAGGCCTGAAACCGGGTCAGACCCCCATAAACATGGGCGTGGCCAGCGGCCAACATGTGCCATCCCCCTTCGGCCTAGAGGTGGTGGCGAAAAACCTGGGCAGCACACCCGACCAGGTTCCAATGCACTGCGACAACCGGCCCGGCCCGGGCTCGCCCTGACGCAAGCAGCCTCAGACCATCGCCATGCCGCCGTTGATGTGCAGGGTTTGCCCGGTGATGTAGCCGCCTTCGTTGGAGGCGAGATAGAGGCAGCCAGCCGCGATATCCATCGGCGTGCCAAAGCGCTGGGACGGGATCATGGCGGAGATGTCCGCACTTCTGCTTGTCGTTCAAAACGTCCGTCATGGCTGTCTGGATAAAGCCCGGCGCGATGCAGTTGGCCGTAATACCGCGCGACGCCACTTCGCGTGCGAGGCTCTTGGTCATGCCGATCATACCGGCCTTGGAGGCGGCGTAGTTGCCCTGCCCCGGATTGCCGAACACGCCCGAGACCGAAGCGATATTGATGATGCGGCCATAACCCGTCTTCGAGCGCATCATGTGGCGCGAGCCGGCCCGGCACAGCATGAACGTCGACGTGAGATTGACGGCGATGACGTCGTCCCACTGCTCGTCCTTCATGACCATGAACAGATTGTCTTTGGTGAGACCGGCGTTGTTGACGACGATGTCGAGGCGACCACCGACGGCCTTGACGGCTTCGTCAATGAGCTTTGCCACGGCGGCGCGATCCGCGAGATCGCAAGGCACGATATGCACGCGGTCGCCAAGTTCCTTGGCAAGCGCTTCGAGCGCCTCGACCTTGCGGCCTGAAATCGCGACCGTCGCACCCGCTTTATGAAACACGCGCGCGATCTCCGCGCCAAGCCCGCCGGTTGCGCCTGTCACGAGTGCGGTTTTGCCTGTCAGGTCGAACATGATGTCTCCTTATGCCAATAGCTGTGCCAACGCCGCATCAATATCTGCCGGCGCGCCGATGCTCATGGCGTTTGCCGATGTTGCCGTGCGCTTGACGAGACCGGCCAGCACTTTGCCCGAGCCGATCTCGTAGAAATCCGTAATGCCGTTTGCTGCCATGTAGGCGACGCACTCGCGCCAGCGCACTGTGCCGACAACTTGCTCGACAAGGCGCTTCTTGATCTCGGCCGGATCGGAAATGGCGGTCGCGACGACATTAGCGACGACCGGCACAACCGGCTTATGTACCGCCACCCTGCTCAGCGCTTCGGCCATGGCGTCGGCCGCAGGTTGCATCAGCGCACAATGGAAGGGAGCGGAGACGGGCAAATTCACAGCGCGGCGCACGCCATGGGCTTTGCCGATTTCGGCCACGCGATCGATTGCCGTTTTGTGACCAGACAGCACAACCTGCGTTGGCTCATTATCATTTGCGACCTGGCACACGTCGCCCTGCGCTGCTTCAGCGGCGACTTTCACGGCGACGTCCATGCCGACACCCAAGAGCGCGGCCATGGCACCTTGACCCACAGCAACCGCTTTTTGCATCGCCTGCCCGCGCAATTTCAAAAGTCGCGCCGTATCGGACAGCGAGAATGCGCCGGCCGCTGCGAGTGCCGAATATTCACCCAGTGAATGCCCGGCGACGAACTTGACCTTGTCTTGGAGCTTGAAACCCTTCTCCGCTTCCAGCACGCGCATCACGGCCATCGACACCGCCATCAGCGCAGGTTGGGCGTTTTCGGTCAGCGTCAGCGTATCCTTGGGGCCGTCCCACATGATCGCCGAAAGCTTCTGCCCCAGCGCCTCATCGACCTCGTCAAAGACGGCCTTCGCTGCGGGGAATGCCTCGGCAAGAGCCTTACCCATGCCGACATCCTGGCTGCCCTGCCCTGGGAATATAAATGCCCGTGCCATCGTCCAATCTCGCTCCTGGATTGGGCTCTCGTCAGCCCTTCCTGCCGGATATGCCCTGTTGGCGCTTTAGGCACCCCTCCTCCGCCGCTGTCAAGGTGGAGCAGGCTGCTAGAACCATCCCCATGGCCCAAGCGACATGCGGCCCAAGCGGCACACCGTTTGAACGGCATGTGCCGGAGTGACGCCCCTTCCATCTTGCATATTGCGCTCCGTCCGGCACATCCGTTAAAAGTACGTATTCCCCCTTTCTCGGCGAGCAAGGTCAAAACTTCATGCCAATCATCGTATTGCTGGACCTGCTCGTGGCCCTCTTCCTGATGAATCACGTTCGTGAAACGGGACGCCCGCAATACTGGTATTTTATCATCCTCGCTATCCCGGTCGTCGGTTCGATTGCCTATGTCTGCTTCGAACTCATTCCAGACATGGGCAACACGCGCCGGGGCCAGAAAGTTACGCGCGGCATTGCCGACATTCTTGCGCCAGACAGCGAGTTTGACCGCCTGCATTCCGAGGCCAAGATGACTGGCTCTGTTGAAACTAAGCGCGCGCTAGCTCAAGAGTGCGAACGCAAGGGCATGTGGGAGGAAGCCGAACGGCTTTATGAAGCGGCTGCCCAGGGCATGTATGCCGAGGACACGCCGCTCCTTGTTGGACTGGCGCGGTCGCAGATCAATGGCGGCGATGCTGTGCGCGCGATGGGAACGCTTGAGCGACTACGCGCAGCGCATCCTGATTTGCACGACCAGGACGCGCATTTGATTTATGCCCGATGCTTGGAAGATCAAGGACGCATTGCCGATGCCGAAAGCGAATACAACCACTTGTCGGGCTATTATATCGGGCTCGAAGCGCGCACACGCTACGCTCTATTCTTGCTGCGCAACGGCAACCCTGGGAAAGCGCACGAACTCTTCAACTCGGTCGTACGCGCGGCAGGAGCACGCGGCGTCGTGTTGACGGATGCGGACAAGATCTGGCTCAAGGTTGCGCGCGACAATTTGTAAAAATAAGCGGGCAACAAATATAGCAGCGGGCCGTCGCCAGCCCGCTTTGGTACTGCCTCAGTTAGAACAGACAAAGCGATTTAAGCGGCAGCGTCTTCGTCGTGATCCACGACGAGCGTACCGCCCACGAGGTCGAACATCACGTCACGGCCTGCGTCTTCTGCAGCCGCAAGCGCGGCGACCAATTCGTCGGAAACGGGCGCGACTTTTAACTCCGCCACGTCTTCTTCAGACGCTTCGACGTCCTGCATGGTGGCCAAGCCTTCCGCGTGCGCTTCTTCAGCCGTCGCGCCAACGCCCCAGATCGAGTCATCAGTGTAAGCAGCAAATTTCATGGAACAACCTCCCTCAAACTCACGCCGCCGATGCAGCGTAATAGACGAAGTCATTAGGCCATGATTCGTCGGATCAACGGATAGGAGCCCGCGAATTTTTGCGCCGGGTGGGCGCTGGGCCACGGTGGTGGCTGTGTTGGATTGTAGAGGCGTAATGAGGATTTTGCAGACGAGTTGAAACTGCTGTTACAATTGTGGCGACCCATCTTGCCGGACATCCCGGAGTCGCTTTTAACGCCGGCCCTGGGACTAAGGAGCAAGGTGGGGCGTGAGCCCTTGCCTCCTAACCCCTCCCCGTGTATACGCCCTCCTTCACCCGCTCCGGTTGGAGGCTGAACGGGGGCTCGCGCGCGTCCACACACCGGTGGGGGCTCGGCGAGAGGGGCACACGGCTCCGTCCCCCAGTGTCTTCTCCTTTGGGTACTAGATAAGCCTTTCTCAGGCTCATCAGGGCTTTGCGCCGGAGGGATGACGCGTTTGGGGTTGCCCAACCGTGAAACTCGAAACAGAAAGGCTGATCCGTATGCCGCTTTACGAGCATACGTTCCTGGCGCGCCAGGACGTGACCCAAGCCCAAGTCGAAGCGCTGATGAAGGAATTCGAAAGCGTTATCACTGAGGGTCAGGGCAAAGTAACCAAGCAAGAATACTGGGGCGTCAAAGGCCTCGCATTCAAAATCAAAAAGAACCGCAAGGCGCACTACGCCTATTTCAACATCGACAGCCCTCCGCCGGCGGTTGCTGAAATGGAACGGCGCATGGGCATCAACCCAGACATCATCCGCTTCTTGACGGTGCGCGTTGAAGAACTTGAGACCGAACCTTCCGTGATGATGCGCAAGCAGGATCGCGATGACCGCGGCGAACGTGGCGATCGTCCCGATCGCGGCGGCGGCTTCGGCGGTGGCGGCGGACGTGGCGGCTTCGGTGGCGGCGGCGGACGCGGCGGCTTTGGCGGCGGCGGTGGTGGCGGTGGCGGTTTCCGGGGCGACCGCGAAGGCGGCTCTACGTTCCGTCCGAGACCCCCACGAGATGGCGACGCGCCACGTGCTCCTCGCGAAGGTGGCGATACACGTCCTCCTCGTCCCCCACGCGAAGGCGAAGCGCCGCGCGCTCCACGTCCCCCGCGGGATGCAGGTCCAAACTCGACCCCCGGCTCAACATCTGGTTCAGAGGGCTAACCCATGGCTGAAATTCAAACACCCGGCAGCCCAGGCCGCCGTCCTTTCCATCGCCGCCGCAAGACCTGCCCATTCTCGGGAGATCAAGCGCCAAAGATTGACTACAAGGATGTTCGCACACTCGGCCGTTACGTGTCGGAACGCGGCAAGATCGTGCCAAGCCGCATCACAGCCGTTTCGGCCAAGAAGCAGCGTGAAATGTCGCGCGCCATCAAGCGTGCACGCTTTCTCGGGCTTCTGCCGTATGTGATTAAGTGAAGACGGCAATAGGCATTCGGCAATAGGCAATCGGACGTTTTTGCTCCGATTGCCCTTTGCCGATTGCCGATAATTCGTTGGACGAAGACGGCTTGTTGCCGGATTTCGTTCTAACCGCGAACTCTGCGGGACAGCAGGACCATGACACCGCAATCGATCCTTCTTGGCATGTGTGCCGGCGCCATTTCGGCAATCGTGTTCGTCTCGGCGACGACGGGGCCCGTGCTTTCACGCTTTGTATTGTTCCTGCTCACGCCATTTTCGATTTATCTCGCAGGCCTTGGCCTCGGCGCATGGCCTGCCGCGATTGCAGCCCTGTCGGCAACGCTCGCCATTCTCGCCATTACCAATCCCGCCACTGCACTTGTCTTTGCTGTGAGCGAGGCCGCACCCGCCGCGGTTCTCTCCCGGCTGGCAATGCTCGCGCGCGGAGACGAAAAAGAGCGTGAGTGGTATCCCACCGGCCGCCTTGTTGCTGTGGCCGCTATGTTTGGTGGTGTGTTCGCGGTTTTGACGCTCATCTTGCTCGGCGCGGACGTTGAGGCGCTGACCAAAGCGCTGCGTGAAGTGATCCAGAAGTTCGTGACAAGCGAGCTGCCGAACATCCCAGGCGCGCCACCGATTGCCGAAAATCAAATCGACGAGATCACGGCGACAACCGTAAGGCTGCTGCCGGCGGTCATGGCGATTGCCGTGATGATGACCTCCTTGCTGAGCCTGTGGCTCGCAGGGCGCGTGACGTTAGCCTCGGGCCGCCTTACGCGCCCCTGGCCCGACATTGCGACACTGGAATTGCCGCGCGGATCGTCATTCGCATTTCTGATTGCCCTCGCCATTAGTTTTGGCGGCGGGATTGTCGGACTGATGGCGGGCGGGTTCACGGGCACATTCTATTTCGCCTTCGCCCTTCTTGGTCTCGCAGTCGCCCACTATGTGACTCGCGGCTCGCCCTGGCGCAACTTCACGCTCTCCGCAATCTACGCCGCTCTCGTCGTATTCAGCGCGGGAACATCGCTCGTCCTCGCGCTCATGGGACTTGGAGAAACCATCTTCGGATACCGCCGCCATGCCGGACCCGGCAACAATTCGGGCGCTGGGCCCGGACCACCATCACAAACCTAACCCACTCAACCAACGCAATCTCAAAAACAGAAAACTAAGGAGCACAAAACATGCAAGTCATTCTACTCCAGCGCATCGGCCGCCTGGGCCAAATGGGCGATGTCGTCAATGTCAAAGACGGTTACGCGCGCAACTTCTTGCTGCCGCAGAAGAAGGCCCTGCGCGCCACCGACGACAACCGCAAAGTGTTCGAAGGCAAGCGCGCGCAACTAGAAGCCATCAACCTTGAACACAAGAAGGAAGCCGAAGCCGTCTCAACGAAGCTGGACGGCAAGAGCTTCGTGCTCATCCGCGCTGCCGGCGATACGGGCCAGCTCTATGGCTCGGTATCGACGCGCGACATCGCCGAGTCAGTCACGGCCGGCGGTTTTACCGTTAACCGCAACCAGATCATTCTCGAAAAGCCAATAAAGGCGCTTGGCGTTCATGCCCTCAAGGTTCAGTTGCACCCCGAAGTCGTGGTTGGCGTCTCGCTGAATATCGCCCGCTCGCAGGACGAAGCCGAAAAGCAGGCCAAGGGCGAGAACGTGTCGCACATCAAGGACGAAAAAATCGAACTTGAAACCTTTAATCCCGATGGCGTTTTCGATGAGGGCACCAAGCCGGATGCGGGCGAGGAAGGCTAAAGTACTCTTCACCTTCTCCCCATGCAGGTCATTCGCATGGGGAGAGGGGAACGAGACCATCGGCTGATTCGCATCGCGCAAGCGATTTCGCAACCATGGCCGCGCCCGTGTTGATAACGGGGACGAGTCGCGGAGAAAAAGTCTTGGCATGGGGAATCAGCCGCGAAATCGTCTAAGCCACCCTCATGGCAAATCCCGCATACGCTAATCCCGCATCCCCATATCCCTCAGTCACGTTGAGCGAAAAGCTGCGTCAAGCCGCGTCCGCCAACGAGCCGCTGACGTTCCGGCAGCCGCCCCACAATCTCGAGGCTGAACAGGCTTTGCTGGGCGCGATCCTGGTCAATAACGAGTCGTTGGACCGAGTTTCAGGCTTTCTGCAGCCAGGGCATTTCTACGATCCGCTGCACGCGCGGATTTATGAGACATTGGCCACGCTCATTCACGCGGGCAAGGTGGCGACGCCTGTTACGGTCAAATCGTTCTTCGAGAACGCCGAGCCGATTGATGGCAACACGAGCGTGCCACAATACTTAGGGCGCCTTGCCGCGAACGCGACCACGATTATCAACGCGGCTGAGTATGGCCGCACGGTTTATGATCTCTCGACCCGGCGCTCGCTCATCGTCATCGGCGAAGATCTGGTCAACACCGCCTACGATAGCGCCGTCGATCAACCGCCAAAGACACAAATCGAAGACGCAGAGTCGCGGCTCTACGGCCTCGCCGAGCAGAACAAGTACGGCCAGGGCTTCGAAAGCTTCCAAAGCGCGCTGACAACCGCCATCAACATGGCGAATAGCGCCTTCCAGCGGGCCGGGCATTTTTCGGGTGCCTCCACCGGCCTCTCCGATCTCGATCACAAGCTCGGCGGCTTGCAGCGCTCGGACTTGATTATTCTCGCCGGCCGCCCTTCGATGGGCAAAACCGCGTTGGCGACAAACATCGCCTATAACGTCGCGAAAGCCTACAAGTCGGAGAAGGCGCCGGACGGCACGGAAACCGTCACCGATGGCGGCATCGTCGGCTTCTTCAGCCTCGAAATGTCGTCCGAGCAGCTGGCGACCCGTATTCTCGCCGAGCAGTCGGAGATTTCATCTGAGAAGATCCGTCGTGGCATGATCGACGACAACGAATTCCGCCGCTTGGCCGAAACGGCGGCAGAGATGTCGCGCATTCCGCTCTTTATCGACCAGACCGGTGGCATCACCATTGCGCAATTGTCCGCACGCGCCCGCAAACTCAAGCGCCAGCACGGGCTTGATCTCTTGATCGTCGACTACTTGCAGCTGCTCTCGGGATCGAAGCGCGGCGACGGCAACCGCGTGCAGGAAATCACCGAAATCACGACAGGCCTAAAAGCACTCGCCAAGGAACTCGTGGTGCCGATCATCGCGCTCTCTCAGCTCTCGCGTCAGGTTGAAAACCGCGAAGACAAGCGCCCGCAGCTCTCTGACTTGCGTGAATCCGGCTCGATCGAGCAGGACGCCGACGTCGTCATGTTCGTCTACCGCGAGGAGTATTATATCGAACGCACCAAGCCGACGGAGGGAACGCCGGAATTCTCCGATTGGATGCAGAAGATGAGCATGGTCTCGGGCAAGGCCGAAGTCATCATCGGCAAGCAGCGCCACGGCCCCGTCGGCACGGTCGAATTGTCGTTCGAAGGTCAGTTTACGCGCTTTGGCAATTTGGCTCGGGACTATATGTTGCCGGAAAGATAGTGCACGTCAGGAGGTTGAGAATGGCCGCTATTGGTGATACATTCGAGGCGCAGGATTGACTTCGATGAGTACGATCGGGCGGCAGCACTCCGCCTCCCCTTGACGGGGAGGGGTTGAGGGGTGGGGTGAAGATGGAAGCTGATTGCAGATGACTGCGAAATCGGGCCGAACGTTTTCTTGCTTCATTCTGACATCACGCTCTGGATAAGCCCCCACCCCTAACCCCTCCCCGCGAGGGGGAGGGGGATTCACACAGAACCCCGGTCCGCATGTCTGATCCCGCCAAAAGAAAATCCAGTAAGCACCCGGCTCAGTGCGCCCGCACACCAACACCGCGTCGCAGCGACGGGCGTTGTCACAATCGATCTCGGACAGATCGCCAAGAATTGGCAAAGCCTCGCGCGGCATGTCGATGGCGTTGCCTGCGGCGCGGTTGTAAAGGCCGACGCCTATGGGCTTGGCGCGGCACGCGTTATTCCCGCTCTCGCACGCGCAGGCTGCACAAATTTTTTTATCGCCACGCCGGACGAAGCGGAAAACGCACGCGCGCGGGCACCAAACGCAAGCCATCTATGCACTCGATGGACTGCTTCCCTTATTCGGCGGAGAATTTGCGCGGCTCGGCGTCATTCCGGTCTTGTCAAACTTGACTGACGTTGAAGCCTGGGTTGCTTTTGGAAAAGCGCGCGGAGCTCCCCTGCCCGCTGCGTTGCATATCGACAGCGGATTGAACCGGCTCGGCTTGCCCGCGCGCGACGCGCGCAAGCTGGCCGCGAACGAGGCCTTGCGCGCTGGGCTTGATTTGAAACTGGTCATGAGCCACCTCGCCTGCGCGGACAACCCCGCAGACGCGAAGAACCGCGAACAGCTTTTAGCGTTTGAAACGTTGTCAGCGCTGTTTCCCGGCGTGCCGCGCTCGCTTGCAGCGTCCGATGGATTGATGCTCGGCCGCGCCTTTCACTTCGATCTCGTGCGCCCCGGCTACGCGCTCTATGGCGGACAAGCGAGCGTCACGCACCCGGCGCCTGTTTCGCCTGTCCTCACCGTCACCGCGCGCATCCTTGCCGTGAACGACGTGGCACCGGGCGCCAGCGTTGGCTACGCCGCATCGTGGCGGGCAAAGTGTGCGAGCCGCATCGCCACGATTGCGGCGGGATACGCGGACGGCATTCCGCGCTCAGCGAGTTTTGCCGATGGCCACCCGCGCGGGTTTGTTTTGATCGGCGGCATAAAGGCGCCGATTATTGGCCGCGTGTCGATGGACTTGATCACCGTTGATGTCACAGCGCTGCCGCCGGATACCGCGCGCGCGGGCGCATGGCGACGTTGATCGGGCCCGGTTTGTCGATTGAAGACATGGGCTATGAGGCGGGCACGATTGGCTATGAGATTTTGACGAGGCTGGGCACGCGGTTCGAGAGGGTGTGGGTGGGCGAGGTGTAGGGCGTCATTAGGCCCGGCACTGCACTCTATCGGCTTGCCGTCTGCGCGGCGGGGCCGGGCCGTAATGCGCCGCATGGATGTTTAACCGCCGGAGCGTGAGGCCGGCGCAATACGCCCCGAGTGCAAAGCGGGGCTATTGACGCCCTACGGTTCTACGTTTTGCGGGTGCAGGCTAGGCGGGCTACTGTTTGATCGTTTTCAGAATACGGCCTACGCACTTGCTTGACCCCCCATAGGCTTCTCGCCATACACCAGCAGTACCTGGAGAACGCGAAGTCTTGGCCAAACCATCCAAATCTATGTTCGTCTGCCAAGCGTGTGGCGCAACCGCGTCGCGCTGGCAGGGGAAGTGCGCGGCCTGCAACGAGTGGAACACGCTCGTTGAAGAAACCGACGCCGGGCCCGCACCCGGCTCCGGCATCACGCGGGCCAAACCAAGGGCCGCATCGTGCAGCTTCAGTCCCTCAAAGGTTCGACCGATGAGGCGCCGCGCTTTTTGACCGGCATCAGCGAAATGGATCGCGTCACGGGCGGCGGCATTGTGCCGGGGTCCGCGATGCTGATCGGCGGCGAACCCGGCATCGGCAAATCAACACTTCTTTTGCAGCTGACCGCCAACCTTGCCCGCGCTGGACGGCGTGCGCTCTATTTCTCCGGCGAAGAAGCGATTGCCCAAGTGCGCTTGCGTGCTGAACGCCTCGGCCTCGCGGATGCGCCTGTCGGGCTCGCGTCGGAAACGAACCTCTCGAACATTCTGGCGACGCTCTCGGAAGGCAAGCCGCCCGATCTCGTCGTCATCGATTCCATTCAAACACTTTGGGCCGACACGCTCGACGCCGCGCCCGGCACCGTCAGCCAAGTGCGCGCCGCCGCGCAGTCGCTCATCCGCTACGCCAAGATGGCGGGCAGCGCGCTGCTGCTCGTTGGCCATGTCACCAAGGACGGACAAATCGCCGGACCCAAAGTCATCGAGCACATGGTCGATACCGTGCTCTATTTCGAAGGCGACCGCGGCCACACCTATCGAATCCTACGCGCCGTCAAGAACCGCTTCGGGCCGACCGACGAAATCGGCGTGTTCGAAATGGTGACAGGGGGATTACGCGAAGTCTCCAATCCGTCCGAACTGTTCCTCGGCGAGCGCGATGCAACATCGCCCGGTGCTGCCGTTTTCGCCGGCATCGAGGGCACGCGCCCCCTCCTCGTCGAGATCCAGGCGCTCGTTGCGCCGTCTGGCCTTGGCACGCCGAGACGCGCCGTGGTCGGATGGGATTCCAATAGGTTGTCTATGCTGCTCGCCGTCTTGGAAGCACGCGCCGGAATGTCGTTCTCAGGCCACGATGTGTACCTCAATGTGGCGGGCGGCCTTAAAATCACCGAACCGGCGGCGGATTTGGCAGCGGCTGCCGCCCTCGTCTCGTCAATTTCCGGTGTTGCGCTCCCTCGTGACGCCGTCTACTTCGGCGAAGTTTCGCTTTCGGGCGCCGTCAGGGCCGCAGCCTTGATGACCGCCCGATTGAAAGAAGCCGCAAAGTTGGGATTTACAAAGGCCGTGATACCCGAAGCCGGGGATGTTGATACGCCTGGACTGAAACTCACGCTGACACCGCATCGCACACGTCAAGTCACTTGCGGAGCGGGCCTTAGCATGCGACTGAAACGTCCACGATTTGGGGGCCTGCGCACGTGACTTGCTGAAACGGGGCCTAACCCGCAACTGAGGGACATTACGGCCATGATAGGCCCGCTTACATACCTCGACGCAGCGCTGCTCGCGGTCTGCTTCATCTCCGGCCTGCTTGCCATGTACCGCGGCTTCGCGCGCGAAGTCCTGTCGATCGTGTCTTGGCTGGCCGCTGCTGCCGCAGGCGTGTGGATCTTCTTCACTAAGAAGTCTCTGTCAGCTGACGTTGCCGCACAAACCGGTCTGCCCGAACAAATTGCGCTCGCGGTTGTGGCCCTCGTCATTGCACTCATTGTTTTGATCGTGGTGCATCTCATCACCGCGCGCATCTCGGACGCGATTTTGGATAGCCGCGTGGGTATGATTGACCGCATCCTGGGCTTTGCCTTCGGCGTGGTGCGCGGGTTTATCCTGATCGTCATTCCCTACATGTTCTACGAATCGTTCGTTACCGACGAGAAGACCCATTTCCCATGGGTGCGTGAGGCCTCGTCCCTGCCCTACATCAAGAGTGCGGGCACCACGATCCGCAACATCTTGGTGCAGTACGCGCCGTCGACCCTGACAGCCCCGCCACAAGGCGAACAACAGGGTTTCCTTAACGATCAGAGACAGTTGGTCACGCTGGTCAATTGGCACCAGCGCTCCTATATCAGCGTCAAACGCGAGACTTGAGCCCGGCACTTGTGAGTTTCACCCGCTAAGCTCTTGCTCCCACGTTGTCTTCGGGCGTAGAAGGCAAGCGAAACGCGGGAGGTGGCCATGACCAGCGAAGCCGGTACGGTTCAAATCGACGGCCTCACCTTCACACGATATGGCGATGACCGGTTACGCGAGGAGTGCGGCGTCTTCGGTGTCTTCAACCATCCCGACGCCGCCGCGATTACTGCGCTCGGGCTTCACGCCCTCCAGCACCGTGGCCAGGAAGCTTCCGGCATCGTCTCCTACGACGGACGCCAGTTCCATTCCGAGCGCCGCATGGGCCTCGTCGGCGATAACTTTTCCAAAGCCGCCGTCGTCAACCGCCTGAAGGGGCGCATGGCGGTCGGCCACAACCGCTACTCCACGACCGGCGACGCACTCATCCGCAACGTCCAACCCCTGTTCTGCGATATCGATACGGGCGGCTTTGCAGTGGCCCACAACGGCAACCTGACGAACGCGCTGACAATCCGCAAAGAACTGATTTCGTCGGGCGCCATTTGCCAATCAACCTCCGACACCGAAGTCATCCTGCATCTCCTTTCGCGCTCCAAGAAGCGGCGCGTGGTGGAACGCCTGGTCGATGCCATCCGGCAGGTCGAAGGATCGTACTCACTGGTGTGTTTGACCAACGACATGATGATCGGCGCGCGCGATCCCGTTGGCATCCGCCCGCTGGTCATTGGCCGGCTTGGTGTGTCCTATGTGCTCGCATCCGAGACCTGCGCGCTCGATATGGTTGGCGCGGAATTCTTGCGCGAAGTCGAAAACGGAGAAGTTGTCGTCATCACAGATGACGGACTGGAAAGCCACCGCCCGTTCCCGAAGCGCCCCGCCCGGCCGTGCATCTTCGAATTCATCTATTTCGCGCGGCCTGATTCAATCGTCGGCGGGCGCACGGTTTACGAGATCCGCAAACAGATGGGCATTCAGCTGGCGCGCGAAGCACCGGCAGTGGCTGACGTCATAGTTCCAATCCCGGATTCTGGCGTGCCGGCGGCAATCGGCTTCAGCCAGGCGAGCGGCATCCCGTTCGAACTCGGCATCATCCGCAATCACTATGTCGGGCGCACCTTCATCGAGCCCGAACAGCGCATCCGCCAGCTCGGCGTGAAGCTGAAACACTCGGCCAACTCCAGCGTCATTCGCGGCAATCGCGTCGTGCTCATTGATGACAGTGTGGTGCGCGGCACAACCTCGAAGAAAATCGTCCAACTGATCCGCGACGCGGGCGCACGCGAAGTGCATATGCGCATTTCTTCTCCGCCGATCACACATCCGGATTTCTACGGCATCGATACGCCGAGCAAGAAGGACTTGCTGGCGGCGAATATGGATCTTGAAGGCATGCGCCAATACATGGGCGCTGATAGCTTGGCGTTTCTTTCGGTCGACGGCGTTTATCGTTCGGTTGGCGCCGAGGGACGCGACGATCGAGCACCCCAGTTCACCGATCACTGCTTCACAGGCGACTATCCAACGGAATTGACGGACCAGAACGGCGAAAGCCTTCCGCGTCAGCTGTCGCTGCTTGCCGAAGTCGGTTAAGGAATGGCAATAGGCATTGGGCAATAGTTGTCCTACTCTTCATAATGCCTAATGCCTAGTGCCTCATAGCGGCTCATTCTTCATAGTCAGTCCTGAGTTTCAATGTCCGACCTCCCCCTCAAAGACCGCCTTGCACTCGTCACCGGCGCGTCGCGCGGCATTGGACGCGCCGTTGCGCTGGGCCTCGCCAAGGCAGGCGCCCACGTCATCATCACCGCACGCTCGCTACCCGCGCTTGAAGCACTTGACGACGAGATTCAGAACCTTGGCGGCTCGGCAACGCTTTTGCAGCTCGATCTCAAGAAAGGCACGCAGATCGATCAACTCGGACCGACGATTTATCAGCGCTGGCAGAAGCTCGACATTCTGATCGCCAATGCCGGCATTCTTGGACCGCTCTCGCCCTTGGCTCATGTCACGGAAGAAGGTTGGGCATCGACACTCGATATCAACTTGACCGCCAATTGGCGTTTGATCCGCACGCTCGATCCGCTGCTGCAGCGATCGGACGCAGGGCGGGCGATTTTCGTGACGTCAGGGGCGGCAAGCGGCAAATATGCCTATTGGGGGCCATATTCAGCCGCGAAAGCCGGACTTGAAGCAATGGTGAAAACCTGGTCGCACGAAATCGAGACGACAAACGTGCGCGCGAACCTGATCAATCCCGGCGCGACGCGGACAAACATGCGCGCCAAAGCGTTTCCCGGCGAAGATCCGATGTCCCTGCCGGCACCTGAAGAGATGGTTCCGCTCTTTCTGGAACTGGCTTCTCCTCAGTGTGCGAAAAACGGCGAAGTCATCAATTTCCGCGATTGGCGGAACATGGGTGCCGCCACCGCCAGCAAAAATGCGGACGCGTAATACGCGCTTCGCACGCGCCAAATGCGATTTTTCTTGCGAGCATGAACAATCCTTCAGCTGAGGGTCGAATCCACGCCTTGATATGTCTCCAATCTGGCTTTCATGAGAGATCAACTCTCAGAGAAACACCGGCCCTCTCGTCGTTGAGGCCAGGACACAGAAGGAGACAGACATCATGAAACGTATCGCAATCGCTGCCGCTGGGTTGATGGCACTCGCCCTCTCCGCCACGGCATCATCCGCTGCCCCGCTTTCGGGTCTTGGATCGCAGGCCGCCGGCGTTGAAGCCGGCATTGTCAAAGTTCACGGCATACATCGTTCCTGCCAGCTTGGCCGCTGGGGTTGGCATCGCTCGACCTGGGGTGGCCGCGTCTGGTGCCGCCCGCACTTTGAGAACCGCTGGAACTGGCGCCGCCATCATCGCCGCCATAACGACTGGAATGACAACCACCGCGGCAACAATTTCCGCCATAACGAACGGCGCCGCTGGAACTAATCTCCGCGTCGGAATCTAAATCAAAGCCGGGTCAGGCGCCATGCGTCTGGCCCGGTTTGCGTTTGAAGAGCGGCTGAAGCATGCCCCACAGCAGCGCCGCAACGGCGCCGATGGCGACGCCGAAAATGGCAGAGGCGAAGGCTTCTGCGAACCACGTCACAGCGCCGCCGAAGAACGGCAGAAATGCGCCAAGCGTGTTGCCGATGGCGTGGACCACATGTTCGGGCCCGTGAATGCCCATTTGGGCAAGCCCGTGGATGATGATGCCGCCGCCGACCCACAGCATCGCCAGTGTGCCGACTGTGCTCAGCACCTTGAGGAACGGCGGCATGCCGTAAACGAGGCCGCGGCCAATGGCTTTGGTCAGCGGCGCGAGTGCGCGATCGAGTGCGCCGGGTTTGCGCGGGGCGTCTCAGCAGCAGTGCGGCGAAGTCCGAAGAACGAACTTACGGGCCGGTCGTTCTGGGCCAGCGCGACGCCCGCGTCGTCGGCTTTGACGATGAGTGCGACGGCGCCATAGACGCCGCCCGTGACAAGCAGCGCGACGGCGGCGAGGACAAACGCTTGCGTGAAGATATCCGGCGCGGTGACGCTCGCCAGCGCGATGGCCATGATTTCTGCCGAGAGAATAAAATCTGTCTTGATGGCGCCAGCAACTTTCTCGTCTTCAAAAGCTTGTGGCGTCGATACGCTGCGGTGCCTGGATGAGCGACGCCGCGCCGTGATGTGCACGCGTCATGACCCGAAAACCACTCGTGAACTTTCTCATAGCCTTCGAAGCAGAGATAAACGCCGCCGAGCATGAGCAGCGGCGTGACGGCCCAGGGCGCAAAAAGCGTCAGAGCCAGGGCGGCGGGGAGCAGATAGAGCAGCTTGTTCTTGAGCGAGCCTTTGGCGATCTTGGCGATGATCGGCAACTCGCGGTCTGCGGCAAAGCCGACGACGTAGCGCGGCGTCACGGCGGTATCATCGACGACAATGCCGGCCGCCTTGGTACCGGCTTGCACGGCTTGCGTTGCAGCGTCATCGAGAGACGCGGCCGCCACTTTGTGCCAGTGCCACGATGTCGTCGAGTAGTGCCAGAAGTCCGCTGCTCATATGGAAATGTCCCTGCTGATATAGCCTCATTCCGCATCGGACAGGCCGCGACTGCGCAACCGTTCGCGACGCGACCCATAGCCCGGCTGTGCCAGGGCGTGACAATGGCGAAAGAGAGCGTCACGGTAAGCGTCAGACCCGATGGCGCACATATATGGTGGCAGAGTGAGCATAAACCCCGCGTTCAATTGATCTTTTTTCGGCCATCAGAATCACGGCGATTTCAAAACCATTGCGGGACACAACTTAACCGCAGGGGGAACTTGATGACGGGACTTTCTCAAAACGTCGAAGACTTGCTGAAAAAGCTAGAGACCAATTCCAAATCCGAACTCAATCTCATTCGCGCGCTGGCCGAAGCCATCCGCCAGGTTGACGATCAGACTCTGCGCGAACTGCGCAATCTTTCGCTGCATCATGAACTCAGGCGCGAAACCATTGTTGGCGAGTTGCAAGTGCTGGCGCAGCGCATGTGTCATTTGCCCGTGCGGGCCGCCCCGGCAAAGGCCGCGATCGAGCGGCAGGCATTCTCAAAAAAAGACGCCGTGACGGACGTTGCCGACGAGATTGCGGAAGCTTTGAACGGCAGCGCTCTAAACGCAAACGGCCATGCCGGGCCCAATGGCCATGGCGCGGATTGGCGCCAAGCCGCACGCAACATTCAAGACGATTTGGATTTAGCGTTTGGGGCGGAACTGCCGCGGCATTGAGGGTTGGGCGCCATCGCCCGATGAGGCCGGCGGTATTATCCGCCGCGTCTCAGACGGCGCAACGCACGCACGAACGGGATGCCGATGACGATCATGATGATGGGGATCAGCGCGCCGCGTATCCAGACTTCGTTTTCGCCGGCGGCGTCGAGCACGGGCTGGCTGGCGGCGAAAATCGCAAAAAGTGCGGCGCCGAATGCCGAATAGATGCGGTAGAGCTTTGGGGTGTGGGGAATGCCGCTCGCCTCGTTGATGGTGCGCAAGCGCCTCAAGTTGAGCTTCATCGCCACGTAGAGGAAGGCCGGCGTCAGGATCGCGCCGAGGAGCCCGCCGATGAGGGCGTACTTGGCAACCATCGCGGGATCGGCGGCGCGGAAGGCGTCGAGGAGTTGGGATGTTGGGATCATGATGTGCCTGATGGTGGCTGTGTGATCCTAGTGTTAGCGGTTGCGCACGAGCCGGTCCATATGCGTTCCCGGGCGAGTGTTGATGCGGAGCATCAATCGCCAAGACCCGGGATCGCGTCGGTCGATTTGTGGAACGAGCTTGGGGCGCCACTTGTGCTCTATTCATTGGACGCGGTCTCGGATAGCCGCACACGCGCTTCGCGCCAAATCGCGGTTTCCGGGAATGCAAGCTGTTGGGATTGCGCGCAAACTCTCGCACCACCCGCGCTCCCCGACGAAGGCGTGAACCGCGAGCAGCGCGCCGCAGATCCGGGACCTTTCGCGGTTGCGGGTTTGGGGAATGCGAGCTGCGAGTAAAGGTCCCGTGTCTACGAAGCGGCGTACTTTCAGAAATGCGAGCGCGGCACATTCGTTAGCTGGTCGCCTGAGGCAACAGCTTCTTCCAGTGCACGCTGACCTCGTCCAGAGCCCGCTTGCGGTGAAGCTCTAGTTCGTCGCGCGACATCTCCCGGCGCACGTATTTTTTCAATGCTTCGGTGTAGGAATAGACATTGCCCGAGATTGGCTCCGTGTGAGAGCTGCCTGTGAATATGCCGCGAAAGGTGCCCTCGCGCAGCGAGGCGTAGACATCGTCCGTCAGCATGAAAACGTCATTCTCCGACGCCATCCGGTCCGGCGTGGTGCTGGAGAAAAGCCTTGAGAGCACCGGCAACGTCGTTGCGAGAAAATCCCAATCGACTTTCTTGCGGGCAAGCTGGCGCTCGTGAGCGAGGCTCTGGCGGTGCAGCAGGTAACTGACAATTCCGGTGACGATGGAGCCCGCAACCGCACCTGCGACCGCAGCCACAATTTCTGTCGACATTTCCATGGCTATCCCTCCGGCTTGTCTCAATTCCCGGGTTCGGGGCGACAGTGCGGGATTTCATGCGCAGTGACAAGAGCGTCCTCACGCGTGACGGCGCGCGGGGATGGCGGAGTTGAGAGAGCGGCGTGCAAACTCTCGCATCCACCCGCGTTCCCGGACGAAGAGTGATGCGGAGCAGTATTTCCGCGCCCAAATCTGTCATCCTAGGCCTCGTGCCTAGGATCCATGGATCAACATGCTCTGACGCTCGAAATTGCGTTCGGATCGAACAGTATGCTTTCCATAACCGCCCGTGCCAGCGGCACGATGGATCCTAGGCACGAGGCTGAGGCATGACATGTTGAGAGAGTGGCGACGGGTAAAGGTCCCATGCCTGCGATGCAGCGTGAAGGATGCTGCATCATGCCGAGAGGCGTGTCTTCGACACGACGCGCACGGGAATGCGGGTGTGAAATTTGAGCGACGTAGCAGCTCTCTAGATGGTCGCTTTTAACGCTGGATTGCAGACGAGCAGAAGGTGCGAAATTTGAGGAACGATATCGCCAGCCTTAAACTCCAGCGAGTATGTGACCCAACGTGAAAGGTACAGCGGCTTCGCAGATTGCACCAACATGCCCGCAGGCTAAATTGCCACGAGACAGCCATAGTAGCAGATAGCGAACTCCCGCAAGCAGAATCGACCTACCTTTTGTGTGCCCACGGCTTCTCGTGCTGACCGGCAACCTGAGCGGCAAATCAGTAGAACGCGGTCACCAAATCGCGGCTGCGAATAGCCGCATTCCGCCGCCTCTCAGAGGGCGCAAGGAACAATAATCTGTGCGATGCCAGAAGTGTTCGAAACCGTAACCTACCTTCGATCCGGATCAGTCCGTGCACTCGCCAGATCTGAATAGCTGCAAAATCGCGGAACGGTTTTCGAGTTGGCAATTGAGAAAGGCTCACAGCAGCAGCGCCCTGATCGGAGACCGGCATAACCTCGAAGCATAGTGGCCGGAACTGAACGATCCGAGCTTGCATTGAGCCGTTACAGCATGACTGGTGTCGGTGCCGAAATTATGCCGCCTGCCGTAAATCAGCCGATCTCATCAGCGGCCATTGTTCGCCGTCGAAGTGCGCAGACCCTGTCTTCCACGTTGTGCGACTGAGCCTACGCCGGTGACGCTGGCACATAGGTTGAGCATCAGCACCACGATCCATCGAGATGTACGCCTTCGCGTCAAATGTGCCAGCATCACCCAGCCTCTCCCTAGCGCCTTCATAACGGCCTTCGGATTCTTGGCGATGACCTTGAGGTAGCTTTCGGCGGCGGCGTCGGGCTTGGAGCGGTGCTGCTCCCAATCGCGCAGCGTACCGATGGGAATGCCGAAGCGCTCGGCGAATTGTTCTTGGGAGAGACCGAGCTTGATGCGGATGTGACGGGCATACGGAATGCGCCGCATGCGCGCGAGTTGTTCGTCCGTCAGGGGCTGCGCGTCAGGATCGGAGCGCGCGGCAATGTCGATTTCTTCGTACGTCATGGGCGGGTCCCATTCCGTTTCTGAGACCGGAAGTTTGCCGTTGTCGTCGTACCAGCCGTCCTCTTTAAGGACGCGTTTGCCGGTAGTAACGATCTTGTTCAAGGCTGTTCGCTTTGCGAGCCGAGATGATGCGGATGATGTTGCCATGGCGCTCCGTCCAAATGACGAAAAGAATGTTGTTTGATGCGAGGCCAATCGTTTGCCAGCGCTCTTCGTCCGGTTCGTCGTCGGCGTCTATGACGGCGTTGGGATCGTCAAAGACAGCTGTGGCGGTTTCAAAACTGACCTTATGCTTGGCAAGATTAAGCCAAGCCTTGTCGTCGTCCCACTCGAAACGGTCATTGCGCATATATACGGGTATCCCGTAGCTGTGTCAAGGACACGCCCCCTCACCCCGACCCTCTCCCCAAGGGGAGAGGGAGATGGGCATCACCCTACCCCGGCGTTGTCGCCTCTGCCTTGAACGCCGCCACGGCTTCATCGAGCTTCATTACAGTCTGATCCTGCGAACCTAACCGCCGCACGGAGACAGTGCGCCCTTCCGCGTCGCGCATGCCGACGGCGAGGATGAGCGGGACTTTTGCCAAAGAATGCTCGCGCACTTTGTAGCCGATCTTCTCGTTGCGATAGTCGGTCTCGACGCGCAGGCCCGCCGCCTTCAATGCGGCAACAACTTCGTCGCCGTAAGGGTCAGCCTCACTCGTGATCGTCGCGACGACCACCTGCAACGGCGCCAGCCACAACGGGAAATGACCAGCGAAGTTTTCAATCAAAATTCCGGTGAAGCGCTCGAGCGAACCAAACATGGCGCGGTGGATCATCACCGGCGTTACCTTGTTGGAGTGTTCGTCGATGTAGAATGCGCCGAGGCGGCCCGCGAGGTTGAAATCGACCTGCGTCGTGCCGCACTGCCACTCCCGCCCGATCGCGTCCTTCAAAACGTATTCGAGTTTAGGCCCATAGAACGCACCCTCGCCCGGCTGCAGCGCGGTTTTCACGCGCCCGTTGGACTGACGCTTCACTTCGTCGAGCACGTCGCCCAAGGCTTTCTCCGCCTTATCCCACAAGTGATCGGCGCCGACGCGCTTTTCAGGCCGGGTCGACAGCTTGATGAAAATATCTTCAAACCCGAAGTCCTTGTAGATCGACAGCATCAGATCGTTGATCTTGAGGCACTCTTCCATGATCTGGTTTTCGGTGATGAAGATGTGCGCATCGTCCTGCGTGAAGTGGCGCACGCGCAGCATGCCGTGAAGCGCGCCAGATGGCTCGTAACGATGCACCTTGCCGAACTCGGCGATTTTGAGCGGCAGGTCGCGGTAGCTCTTGAGCCCGTGCTTATAAATTTGCACATGCCCTGGGCAGTTCATCGGTTTGCAGCAAAACACGCGCTCGTCTGGGAGCGTAGTCGTAAACATGTTTTCCCCGTAGTTCTCCCAGTGGCCTGAGAGTTCCCAGAAATGCTTTTCCATCATGTCGGGCGAATTGACTTCTTGATAGCCCGCCTTCTGCTGCTGGCGGCGCATGTAGTTGATCAGCGTCTGGAACAGCGTCCAACCTTTAGCGTGCCAGAAGACGGAGCCGGGTGCCTCTTCCTGGAAATGGAACAGATCCATCTCGCGGCCAAGTTTTCTATGGTCGCGCTTTTCCGCTTCCTCGATTTGCTTGAGATACGCGTCAAGCTCTTCTTGGGCAGCCCAGGCGGTGCCGTAAATGCGTTGCAGCTGGGGTTTGGTTGCAATCCCCGCGCCAGTAAGCGCCAGCGAACCGCTGCAGCTTGAAAGCTTTGCCGATATGCCCCGTCGCCGTCATGTGCGGGCCGCGGCAGAGATCGAGCCACTCGCCTTGCTTGTAGATCTTGAGCGTCTGATCTTCGGGAATCGCGTCGACGAGTTCGATTTTAAAAGTCTCGCCCTTGGCGGCAAAGTGCGCCTTGGCCTTATCGCGCGACCATTCTTCTTTTGTGAAGGGCGCGTTCTTGGCAATGATCTCGTGCATCTTCTTTTCGATTTTTGCCATGTCGTCGGGTACGAACGGCTCGACTTTGGCGAAGTCATAATAGAAGCCGTTGTCGATGACGGGGCCGATGGTCACCTGCGTGCCCGGCCAGAGCGCCTGCACGGCTTCGGCCATGACGTGGGCGGCGTCGTGGCGAATGAGTTCGAGCGCGGGCGCATCGGTGCGCGCGACAAAATTGATTGCAGCGTCTTTAGAAATGGGATCGTTAAGGTCCGCTAAGACGCCATCGAGTTGCATGGCAACGGTGCGCTTGGCGAGCGAGGGGGAAATGCCCTTGGCGACGTCGAGGCCGGTAGTGCCACTTGCTACTTGCTTGGTCTTGCCATCGGGGAACGTAATCGTGACGTCAGTCATTCAAGCCTCCTGTTGCTCACTCGCCGCGTACGAGATGCGGCGTAAGTCTATTGAGGCCTGGAGATCGCGAGTTTTCGATAGGAAGTCAAGCGGCGGGACGTCCCCTCTACCCGTCCTTTACGGGGAGAGGGCTAGGGTGAGGGGCGGCCACAAATTCGAACAAGCGGCCGACCAATCCATAAAATTGCATCTAATTTCCGAGGCCATTGGAAACCCTGAGCCCCTAGGTTGCAGGTTCAGGGTTATCGTTTCACGTTGTGGGGTTTCATCCAATGGCCGCGCCAAAGCTCGTCATCAGAAAACGCATGCAGTTCATTCAGGGCAAAATGCGCCCTTGCTGCTGGGTGCAGGCGAGCGTCGATCCGGAACTTCGTGCGGTGCTCGACGAGCATTTCTTGAGTGAGTCGCTGTTCAAGCGCGCCGCTTACGCCCAGTTCTGGCCCGAAGGCGCGCTTCGTATGCCGGCCGCACTTGCCCCCGCGCTCAACAACTTTTTGAAGAACGACGCCTGCCCCGAAATCACGGTCAAGTCGCTGCTTCAAGGGCAGTTGCACCAGGGTGCGAATGCCTGGGAAATGATGAGCTTTGAATTTGTCGGAAAGCTTGCGTTCGAAAACTTTTTGGCGATCACGGCGGCGGCGCAAGAGTTGAACGGCGAGCTCGTCTATGAGGGCGCAGCAAGCGCCGCGCCGGTGGTGTTTTCGGCCGATGCCGCAGTTGCCCAGCTTGAAGCCTTGGCTGCCGAGATGGCGGCTTAAGTTCGCCTAACGCCAGCGTCCATAGCGCCACGGCGCGAAAGTGTGATGCTGTTCCCGGATGTCGGGGACGGGATCGACGCCATGCGTGCCGCCCGGTCCGCAGCGGACAATGCGCGACAGCATCAGCCAGAAGCCGCGCCAAGCGCCGTTCAAGTCGATCGCTTGAAGCGCATATTCCGAGCATGTCGGCCAATGGCGGCAATTCTGGCCAACGAAGGCTTTGAGGGTATAGCGGTAGAGATAGATGGGGGCTTTGACGAGCGCCCGTGAAAAGGCGTCGATCACAGCGCAGCCGCCTGCTTCGCCGCGATCTCGTCCAGGGCCTTTTGGACGGCATCGAAGATCAAGAGCGTCGAGGCGTGCCGCGCCTTGTAGTGGCGCACTGGCTCTAGAACAGCGAGGTCGGCCCAGCGCCCATTGGGGGGTTGCCCCTCCTCTTTGAGCATACGGCGCATCTTGACGGCGATCTCGTGCAGCTCGGCTGGCGTTGAGCCGACAATTTCGCGCGCCATGACGGAGGCGGCGGCCTGACCCAAGAGGCACGCCTTGACGGTTTGCCCATAATCGCTGACCCGGCCGCCGGAGACTTTGAGATCGACCTCGACGTTGGACCCGCACATCTTGGAATGCGCGCTGGCACTGGCGTCGGGCGCGGAAAGGCGCGTGCCCCGGGTCATGGCACCCGCAAGTTCTATGATGCGCGTGTTGTAGATGTCGTCTAAATCGGCCATATCGCCCCTGCATTAACGCGTACGAAGCACACTCGTCCAAAACTTTGTCCTTGCGTATATAAGGGGTGAAGAGGCCCGGCGCGAGGTGTTCCGGTGTCGTTCGTGACCGGGCTTAGTTGTCCAATGTTCGAGGCGGTATGAAGAAAAGCCCTGCAGCACCGGTTATGGCGTCCGCGGTCGAGGCACTGCCCCGGCGCCGCCCGACGCGCCAGGAGGCCGAAGACGCCGTGCGCACGCTGCTGGCGTGGGCAGGCGACGACCCGGCGCGGCCGGGCTTGCTTGAGACACCCGCGCGTGTTGCGGATGCCTATGGTGAATACTTTTCAGGATACAAGGCAGATGTAGCGGCGGAATTCGCGGCGACGTTTGAAGATCCGGCCGGCTACGGCGATATGGTGCTGTTGAAGGATATTCGCTTTGAAAGCCACTGCGAGCATCACATCGCGCCCTTCTACGGCATGGCCCACGTCGCCTACATTCCGTCAGGCCGCATCGTTGGTTTGTCGAAACTCGCCAGGGTCGTCGAAATCTACGCGCGCCGCTTGCAAACGCAGGAAGCGCTGACGGGCGAGATTGCGTCCTCTATCATGCACGGCCTCAACGCCAAAGGTGTAGCCGTCATGCTCTCGGCCGAACATCAATGTGTCAGCATGCGCGGCGTGCGTCAGCATGACGTCAAAGCCATTACGATGCGACTACTCGGAGCCTTTGATACAGAAGACGCCTGGCGCAACCGCTTCCTTTCGATGGTCCAAATCCCGCAGCCTAATCCACCAACAGCCTAATCCACCAACAGCCTAGTCCCGCAGGTTGAAAACCTGCAGGGCGCATATAGCAACTCCCCTCACCCGTCCCACCCGAGCGATGCAGTCATGACCAAATCACCTCCTGAGTTATTCGCGCGCCGCGGCGATGCGAAGTCGATCGAGCAAGGCAGCACGTTTCAGCCGAAATTCGATTCTGACGGTTTGATCGGCGCCATCGTGGCGGACGCGGCTAGCGGCGCAGTTTTGGTGTTCGCGCACATGAATGCCGAAGCTTTGCGACTCACGCTTGAAACGGGCTTTGCGCATTTCTGGAGCCGCTCGCGCGCGAAACTCTGGAAGAAGGGCGAAGAAAGCGGAAACCTGCTCTCCATCCGAGAGATCAAAACAGATTGCGATCAGGACGTTCTGTTGATCAGCGCGGACATCAAGGGCGATGGAGTTGCCTGTCATACCGGGGCAAAATCGTGCTTCTACCGGCGGCTCGCCATGAAGCCTGGAGCAGACGGCCGCGTCGCGCTGGAACCTATTGCGCCGCAAAAAGCAGGGTAATGGCGCATCCGCCCAACCGCAAACGGCCTCAGGAGGGTCATAGATTTGCGCGCCCTCCTTATAAAGCGCATACATTCACCCATATTTTAGAGATCGGTAGCACAGCCTTAACGGCGCAGGCGTAGCCTCATTAAACGTGTTCAAAGGCCTTTTCCCTCCGCCCGCCGCCCATGAGGCATCATGGGGCATGTTGCAGGCGGCCAACAAAAGAGGTCGGGAGCGGATAAATGGCGGGATTAAAAATTGGGTTGGCACTAGGTGGCGGCGCAGCGCGCGGATGGGCCCATATCGGCGTCCTCAAAGCGCTGAATGCGGCCGGCATCAAACCTGACATCATCGCCGGAACATCGATGGGCGCGGTTGTCGGCGGATGCCATGCAGCAGGGCACCTCGACAGTCTCGAAGGTTTTGCGCGCGAACTCACGCCGCGGCGCATTTTCGGCTATCTCGATTTCAATCTCGCCGGCAACGGCCTCATCGGTGGTCAAAGACTGTGCGAACGCCTCGACAAGCATCTCGGTGATAAGCGCATCGAAGAACTTGAGACACGCTTTACGGCCGTTGCCACCGAAATTGGCACGGGACACGAGCACTGGCTTTCGAGTGGAAAGCTCGTTGAAGCCGTACGCGCATCCTACGCGCTCCCTGGCATTTTCAAACCCGTGCGCATCAACGGCCGCTGGATGTTCGACGGCGCTCTCGTTAATCCAATTCCGGTTTCGGTATGCCGGGCGCTCGGCGCACGCTACGTAATTGCGGTGAACTTGAATTTTGACATATTGGGACGCGGCACCGTCTTGCCGTCTCCCGACATGCACTATGGCAGCGACGAGCAGGAAGACGCCGCTTATGAAGTGGCTGTTGAGCCGGAGGGACGCGGCGTTCGTGCACTTCTGCGCCGCCAGCTTCTTGGACGCGGCGACGGCGCACCCGGCATCTCGACCGTGATGATGGATGCCTTCAATATCGTGCAGGATCGCATTGCGCGCTCACGTCTTGCTGGCGACCCACCGGACACGATGATCTCGCCGAGGCTCAACGATTTTGGTTTGTTTGATTTCCATCGCGCCGAGGAATTGATCCAACGTGGTGAGCAGGCCGCAAGCCGTCACATCGACGACATTCTGCGCGAACTCGATGCGCGCGACGTGAAACGCACTGCGGGAAAAAATCCTGGCCCCGCCAAATTGACGGCGGCATCGGGCATATAGGCCGCGTCGTCCAGGTAGCCGTGTCGTCCCAGGTTTTAAAACTCAGCCGCTGGCGAGATACCCGCGCATAGCCGAGACTTCGAGTTCGACCTCGGCAATGTGGTGCTTGACGATATCGCCAATCGAAACAATGCCGATCAGCGCGCCATCTTCAATCACCGGCAAGTGACGGAAGCGGCCGCGCGTCATCTGTTCCATCGTCTCGTCAACGGGCGTCGACAAAGAGCACGTCACGACGTCATGCGTCATGACGTCTGTGACTTTCATCTGCAGAGCTTGCGCCCCATGCTGCGCGATAACGCGGATCAAATCGCGCTCGGAAATGATGCCATCGACGACGCCATTATCTCCGACGATGACGATGGCGCCGATTTTCCGTTGCGCCAACCGGCTGGCGATTTCTTGCACGCTATCGTCAGGACGGGCTGTCGTGACGTTGCGGCCTTTGACCTTGAGTATATTGCTAATAATCAAAGCATCAGCCTCCATTCTGGCGCCGCGTCTAAATGCGCGGCGGCTTAAGCCTGCGCAAATCGTGCGGCAAATCCGAAGCAGTGGCAAGAGGCTTATTCGACTACTGGTGGAGAAGGTGAAGCTTGTTGCGGCGCAATATCAAAAAGCCCAAAGCAGAGAAGTCCAAAGAAATAGCCTCCGAGATGTGCTTCCCAGGCAATCGTTGCGCCGGTGCCCATCGCGCCAAATCCAATCATTGCGAGCAGATTGAGGGCTACAAATGCCGCCGTAGCAAATTGGATGCGCCGGTCACCAAGCGATGACTTAAAACTCATTGCCGGGATTTCGGCTGGCCTATCACTCAGGCGGCGGCCCTCGCCAAGATCAATAGCACTGAACAAAAACCTCATGACGCCGCCCATCAATCCGGCCACGGCACCTGACGCACCAACGACCGGAGCAATGAGCCCCGGACGAATGGCAAGGAACAGCGCTGCGCCGGCGATACCGCTTGCAATGGTGAATGCGAAGAACCGCAGCGCCCCGAAGCGCCGGCAGATGACGCTCCCGAAGGCTAACAGCCAAGCGCTATTGATGATCAAATGGACTTTATCTGCGTGCACGAACATGTGGGTCACCCATGCCGTGACACTTGCGATGTCACCGCCTGGGAGTTCGCCGGCAAGTCCCGCGTAGCGCGCAGGAATAAAGGCGAGAGCGATCAGCCACCACATATCCGACTGAACGTCGAGGAACTGGCGCCCAATATGGACGGCTAGCATAACCCCAAGGACTGCGATCACCGCACCTGGGACATTAAAGATCGGCTGACGAACGTCTTCTGGCACCGGGGCCGGCCCTTCTCAACGGAGCGAACCGTGAGCGGCCGTCCTTTGCCTTGTTAACGATGGGGCGCGCGCGCTGCAACCGTTAACGCTACCGGCTCCGCGCTGGCATGAACGATGCTCAGGATATCCCGTCCCGCAGACTTGCCTTTCGGCTTTGTCTTGCGATGGCACACCAATAGCCGCAATTCCCGGCAGCTTAGGCGAAAGATAAGATGAAAGAACAAGTGAGCCAACAGCTCTACGCCTATTGGAATGACGTGCGCGGCGAGCGCATGGCACCACAGCGCTTCGAGATTGAGCCCTCGCGCATTGCCGCAATCCTGCCGGATACTTTTATCCTTGAGGCTATCGATCAGGCCACGGCCCGCTTCCGGCTCGCCGGTACGCGCATTTGCGAGGCTTTTGCAGCAGAGTTCCGCGGCGTCAATTTTTTCGAACTATTTCCCGTCATCGACCGCGCCGAACTCAAGGCGCAGGTTGCCACGATCTCAACCCAAGGCGCTGCCGGTGTCTTCACGATTGAAGCCAGCACCGCTGAAGGTAAGACCGCGCTTTTTGAGGTGCTGTTGACGCCGCTCATTCACACCCGCGAGCATGCCGACCGGTTTCTGGGCGCACTTACACCCATCGGCAGACCCGACTGGTTGGGTTACCAGCCTCTGACAATCACCCGGTTGAAGCACACCGAACTCATCTGGCCGGAAGGCAGGCCGCATGCACTGGTCGAAGCTATGAACCGCCAGGCACCGTTCCTGCCTCACGTCCGCAATGCCCGCGTCGTCCGGGTCGATCGCCGCAATTTCCGGGTCTACGACGGGGGCTTACTCAAGACGAATAACGATAGTTAGTCCCGTCCCGGCCCCTAGCAGCGCCCCGCTCCGGACAACAGGCAGCCTTTAGCTGCAAAAATGGAGCACAAATTAGCCCTTCTTTAAGTGGCGGCACCGCATAATTCTGAGATCGAGGGGACCGTGCAGGCTGGCCAATTCGGCAAGGCTGAGTGCTGTCTCGAAATTTTACGAGTCTGGCGCGCCAATGTCATTGCATTCCCAGGTCATAAATCGCCAACCCATTACAAATGAACCGCGCATCGTGCCCGACTTGCGCCGGTACCGGCGGGTGCCGATGGCACTCAATGGCCGCTTCATGCGCCAATCGCGCGAAGAATTCCCATGCCAATTACAGGATATCTCGGTTGGCGGCGCGGGCATCGCATCGACAATTCCCGTTCAGATGAACGAGCGCATCATTGCATACTTCGACGTCCTCGGCGGACTCGAGGGCTCGGTAACGCGCATTTACAATGATGGATTTGCCATCCAATTCAAGGTTTCCGCGCATAAACGCGAAAAACTCGTGGCGCAGATTATGTGGCTCTTCAACCGCGACGAATACCCGGAAGAAGCTGGCCGCCAGCATGAACGCACAGGCGCTTCCGGCCACAGAGCGCGCCTGAAGCTCGACGAAAAAATCATCATCGATGTCGATGTCATCGATATTTCTGCTTCCGGCGCCTCGGTCGCAACAACCGCGCGACCGCCGATTGGAACATTAGTTGTGCTCGGAACAGTCAAAGCTCTGGTGCGCCGCCATCACGAGACCGGCGTGGCGCTTCAGTTCATTGAAACCCAAGACGTAAATCACTTCCGCCAAAATATGATGTGAACAAATCCCGTTGAGTTGAGTGCCAGTTGTGCCATGCCCCAAAAAACCCGTCGTGTTGCCCAAATTCGACACTTAAAATTTGACTCTATTTCAGCTCAAATGCTGACGAAAGCGTTGACGGTAAATCGAGGCAAGTCGTGTAAAGTCGCGTCAGTGTTCGAGGGCGTATCATGAAGTTGAGTTGTGTCGGCGTTATAGGTTTGTTGGGGTTGGCATCGGCTGCAGGAGCGGCTGAGGCTCAGAGCGTTGCGGCATTGGAGCCTGCGACCCGCTCACCTGTCTTCATGCGGATCTTCGGCAACGCGCAACCACCATATGGATTTGTTCGCTTCTGCGATGGTCAACCCGACGACTGCGCGGGCGGCAATGAAAGCAACGATGCACGCTTCTCGGCGACCCCAGAGCGTTTGAGCGAACTCGACGAAGTCAATCGCGCCGTCAACAAGGCCGTTGAACCTGCCACCGATATTGAGGTCTATGGCGTCAACGAACTTTGGACGCTGCCTGAGAGCAAGGGCGACTGCGAAGACTTCGCTCTGTTGAAGCGGCGCGTTCTCATGGAGCGCGGCTGGCCCGCCAGCGCATTGCTCATGACCGTCGTGCGCGACGAAAAAAACGAAGGTCACGCAATTTTGACGGCACGCACTTCGCAAGGCGACTTCGTGCTCGACAACAAGACCGACGATGTGCGGATTTGGAATAAGACGCCCTATCACTTCGTGATGCGGCAATCTTATATCAATCCGCGCGTTTGGGTTTCTCTCGATCCCTCAGATGCTGCCACGCCTACTTCACTCGCCGGCGTTCAGGCTAATCCCGAGAGGCCGTAGTTCTAATCAAGTCGTTTTGAATCAAGACTTTTTGAATCAAGTCCGGGGCTCACCCTGCCATCCCCCCTACCAAAAACCGGGCTTGTAATCGAGCCGGATGCTCCCCCCGCATCCGGCTCGGTGCATTTTTAGGGATGCTGTTTCAAACCGGCGGCAAAACGCTTCCAGTTTTCGACATAGCGTCCCGCAGCACCAGAAAAGCGCATCACCTCGTCGTCTGTTAGCTGGCGAACGACCTTTCCGGGCGATCCCATGACCATGGAGCGGGGCGGAATGTCCTTGCCTTCGGACAGGAGCGTGTTGGCTCCAATCACGCATTCTTCGCCAATCCTGGTGCCGTTGAGGATGATCGATCCGATGCCGATCAGCGTGCCGCGCCCGATCGTGCAGCCGTGCAGCATGACCATATGTCCGATAGTGCAGTCCGGTCCGATCGTCAGAGGAAATCCTGGATCGGTATGCAGCACGCACCCATCTTGCACATTCGAACGCGCGCCGACGGTAATCAACTCATTATCCCCGCGCACCACGGCTCCGAACCAAACGCTGGACTCCTCTTCCAAGCGCACGCGGCCCATCACGGCGGCATTGGGCGCAACCCAGAAATTGTCCTCGCCCGGTGTCTCCACCTTGACGCCGTTCAGTTCGAATAGTGCCATGGACGTACCCCGGTTCGGCGCGCGTTAAACGCCTTCGAGATCCATATCGAGGATCGCCATTTGCAGCTGATAGGACGTTTCCCCGTCCTCGACTTCTTTGTACAGCGCGGCAACGAATTCTCCATTGATGAAGACTTCAGCCATGTCGTCTTTTTTGGGCTGCGGGCGCACTTCGAGCGTTGCCGCACCGAATGTCTTCTTCAGATAGGACTGAAGCTTGGCGAGTTCGTCTTTCTTCAAGTGACTTCTCCTGAGTGTTGAGACGTTAGAGTCCGCCGAAATCGTCAACCCATGTCTGGTCCATGGATCGGCCAGGCTCCGAGCAGCCGGCCGGTCCAACGATACGCGCCGGAACTCCGGCAACGGTAACTTGGGGCGGGACTTCGGCGAGGACCACAGAGCCGGCTGCAATGCGCGAGCAGTTGCCGATCTTGATGTTGCCGAGAACCTTGGCGCCCGCGCCAACAAGCACGTTGTCGCCGATCTTGGGGTGACGGTCGCCTGTCTCCTTGCCGCTGCCGCCTAGCGTAACGGCGTGCAGGAACGAGCAGTTGTCGCCAACAACCGCCGTTTCGCCGACGACGAAGCCGGTTGCATGATCGAGCATGATACCCTTGCCAAAGCGCGCGGCCGGGTGAATATCGACGCCGAACATGCGTGAAGATTGGCTTTGCAAATAGAGCGCAAAGTCGCGGCGTCCGCGCTTCCAAAGTGCGTGCGAGAACCGGTACGTGACGAGCGCGTGGAAGCCCTTGAAGTAGAGCAGCGGATCAAGATAGCGCGTGCACGCGGGATCGCGGTCGTAAACGGCGGCGAGATCGGCGCGGAAGATGTTGCCAAGATCGGGATCTTTCTCGAGCGCCGATTGAAATGTTTGCGCAATTAGGCCGGCATCGACGTCCGTATGATTGAGACGCTGCGCCAAGCGGTGGCAAACGGCTTCCTCAAGCTTGCCGTGGCTGAGGATGGTCGCGAAGATGAAACTGCCAAGCGCTGGCTCAGCGCTCATGGCGGCGTCGGCCTCCTGGCGGATCTGCATCCAGATGGGATCCAGCGATTGGATTTTGCCATGTGCTGGCGTCGATTTGGTCACGTGCACCTCGTCAGTACGGGGCCAAATGGGTCTAGGCCCTTCCGGCTTATCTTAGGAATATGCCGCCCGCTTAGCGGCATCAAGCCACTGGGTCAACTCTTCGAACCCAATCGGCTTGCTGGACTTATACCATTGCTTGCGGCCCCTCTCAAATCCTTGCGATTTCAGGGTTGCAGGGGCAGAGCAAGGCCCGGTACACACGGACGAACCCACCCGGTAAGGATTTAGAGATGACAGCGCCAGCCCAACCGGCATTAACGTATCGCGCGGACGGGCACACGGCTTGGATCACGTTGGACAATCCGGCGCGCATGAATGCCATGACGGCTGCCATGTGGGAGGCATTGCCTCAGCTCGTGGCCCGCGCCATTGCGGACGGCGGCGTGCGCGTGATTGTGCTTCAGGGTGCTGGCGACAAGGCATTTAGCGCAGGCGCCGATATCAGCGAATTCGAGAGCGCACGGACGGCTGACAACGCCGCCAAGTATGACGCACTTAACGAGGCGGCCTTCCAAGCGCTGGTCTCGTGTCCGAAGCCTGTCATCGCTATGATCCAAGGCTTTTGCATGGGCGGCGGGCTCGCCATTGCGCTGTGCTGCGACATGCGCATTGGCGACGAGGCGAGCCAGTACGCTATCCCCGCAGCTAAACTTGGCATCGGCTACAATGCTCGCTGGGTGCGCCCTATCCTCAATGCCGTGCCGCCCGCCCGCGCAAAAGAGTTGCTGTTCACGGGGCGCCGCTACCCGGCCAGTGAAGCCGAGGCGATGGGGCTCATCTCGCGCATTGTGCCGGCGGCAGGCCTCGAAGCTGCCACACGCGCACTTGCGAGCGAGATTGCGGCCAACGCGCCATTAACGGTCACCGCGGCCAAACAAACGATCGACGAAATTGTCCGGCATCCGCAAAACCCAGACATCGATCGGCTCGACAGTTTGGTGACTGACTGTTTCAAAAGCGAGGACTACATCGAAGGCCGCCGCGCATTTCTGGAAAAGCGCAAACCAGTCTTCAAGGGAAAGTAGAATGTGGGTGCCCTCGAAAATCCTACGGGTAAATTCCCTGCGAGCGATGATCACGGTTGCTGCCGTCTTGTCCGGCATCCCTGCACATGCCAATAGCGGGGCCGGTAGCGGGGTCAATAGCCGCGCCCTGCAGAACGCATGTTTTCCGGCCGAAACCCTGAAGGCTGTGCGCGGCGAGCGCAATACCGTGAAAGCCAACCGGCAGTTTGATGCAAATGATGCTTCGCACGAGCTGCAGCCCTTTGCGCCCATCCCCCATGAACAGCGGGGTTCCATCCGGCGGGTTGAGATCGCGGACGGTCGCAAGGTGATCGCGCTGACACTGGACGCCTGCGAAATCCGGGGCGAAGTTTCAGGCTATGATGGCGAGATTTTCGATTACTTGCGCAGCGAAAGCGTAAAGGCAACGATCTTCGCTGGGGGCAAATGGATGCGGTCGCATCTCTCGCGCACGCAGCAGCTCATGACCGATCCGCTGTTTGAAATCGCCAGCCACGGCTTTGCACATCGCAACGTGCGCAAACTTGAGAGCGACAGCCTGACTGATGAAATTGCGGGCCCTCAGCGGGTCTATGAATCAATCCGCGCCGGACTGGCGCAAACGCAATGCGCGAACCGCGTTGAAAACGCCATGCAGTCCATTGCGCCGCGTATTGGCCTCTACAGGTTCCCTTTTGGCTCGTGCAATGAAGCGGCCCTCAAAGCCGTGAACGACGCTGGCCTTGCGGCCGTACAATGGGATGTATCAATCGGCGACTCAGATCCAGGCTCCAGTGCCGCCATGCTCGCCGCACGGATACTGCGCAATACCAAACCTGGCTCTATCATCATCGCCCATGCCAATGGACGCGGCTGGCATACGGCTGAGGCCCTCAGGCTTGCCATTCCAAAGCTCAAGGCCAAGGGATTTGAATTCGTGTCCGTCAGCGAGTTGCTGGCAATGGGCAAACCCGTTGTGGTGAATACCTGCTACGACAGCCGCCCGGGCGACACCGACCGCTATGATTTTTTGTTCGCCAAGAAACCTGTTGCCGATGGAAGTTGGCTACCGACAGGTGTCTTTTCCGAGCCGTCTGTATCAGCACCGCGTAAAAAGAAGGATAAGCCCGCCAGCGATTGGAATCCGCATGTTGAGCCTTTCCGAACCAACTGAGATTGGCACGTCCACAAACCGCACGCCCATTGTTCTCGCGCCGATGAGGCCTGAGGATGCCCCTGCATTGGGGGCGGCTTTCTCAGTCATTGATCCATGGGTGCGCTATCCCCTTACGCATGACGCGCTTGCCAAATTTCTCGGCACGATTGAGCCCAGTGCGCCGAGATATCTGATCCGTGAGGGTGGCGACGCCGCTGGGACGCTCACTGTGCGCTTGAACTGGCTCGGCGGACCCTATCTTCAATTTCTCGCAGTCGTGCCCACGCATCAGAAGAACGGCATCGGCGCGCTTGCATTGAGCTGGTTCGAAGGTGCTGCGCGGAAAGAGAAAGCACGCAACCTCTGGGTTGCGGCGTCTGACTTTAACGCGGGCGCGATCCGGCTTTATGAGCGGCACGGATTTCAACGCGTGGCGGTGATCGACAGTCTCATCGCCGACGGTCTCGATGAAGTGCTGATGCGCAAGAAGCTGTGACGTTACGCGATCTCAATGACGACGCGGCCGCGTACTTTGCCATCAAGGATGTCCGTCGCGAGTTGCGGGACTTCGTCGAGACGGTGAGTGTGCGTGACGGACGCGAGCTTCGCGCGATCGAGATCCTGTGCCAGCCGTGCCCAGGCGCGTTCGCGTTTTGCCATCGGCGCCATGACGCTATCGATGCCGCAGAGCGTTATGCCGCGCACGATGAACGGCAGGACACTTCCGGGTAAATCGCTGCCCTGCGCAAGTCCCGTTGCCGCGACGCAGCCGCCGTACTTCGTGGCGCCGAGGAGATTGACCAGCGTGGTTGAGCCCGCAACGTCGATTGCGCCCGCCCAGCGTTCTTTTCCAAATGGTTTCGCAGCACCCGCAAGTTCCGCGCGGTCGATGATTTCAGCGGCACCTAAGGACTTGAGGTAGGCGGTTTCTTCGGGCCGCCCTGTCGAGGCCATGACGTGATAGCCGAGCTTGGATAACACCGAGACGGCAATCGAGCCGACGCCGCCTGCCGCACCCGAAACTGCAACCGGACCTTTGTCTGGGGTCACCCCGTGGTCCTCAAGCGCGAGCACGCACAGCATCGCCGTATAGCCGGCCGTGCCGATGGCCATCGTCTCAGCGCGCGAGAACACTTCCGGGCGTTTGACAAGCCAGTCGCCGGGAACGCGCGCGCGCGCGGCGTATCCGCCGTGGTGGCGTTCAGACGCGCCATAGCCGTTCAAAATGACATCGTCGCCGGCATTGAAACGCGGATGCGTAGACGCTGTCACGGTGCCGGCAAAATCAATGCCTGGAATAAGCGGATAGGACTTCAAAGGCATGCGCCCCGAAAGCACGAGACCATCCTTGAAATTGACCGTTGAATGCGTGACCGCGACCTCGACGTCGCCTGGCATTAGGTCTGCGTCCGTCAATTCGGACGGGGTGAGCTTCAGTCCGCCTTCGACCCTCGATAGCAGCAAAGCCTTGAACGTTGCCATAATTGGTGGTTCCTAATGTTATTCTTGGTTTTCAGAATTTTTTTCTTTTGTGCGGCGCACTGAGGAGCGGCCGGGTGTGGCTTTCCTATCGCATTCCTGCATGCCGCCACTCCCAATTCGCAGATGTTCGATGGACTATCAAGATCTTTCGCCCTGCCCCTTCATCTGCTCAGCGAGTGTCTATTTGAGCGTCCCAGTCACAGCGCTGTTGCGCTTCAACCCGCACCGCCACGGTTGCACGAGCATGTCCTGGGTAGACATCGCGCTGCAATACCTTTTTCACTTGGCATCCGACCTTGGTCGCACATAGCTTCCCGGCCGGTGGGATGTGGCTCCCACCGATAAGTTGAAGCTTCCAGATGGAGCCCCTGATGGAACTACGTATGCGACTGAATGTATTGGCAGCCTGTCTGTCCTTCGGATTTGTGGCCGCCATCGTGTTCGGGATGATCGGCTAACGGGCTGATCGCCTCAAGGGCATACTCAGTCCGTTGCCGGCCGGCCGGGGCAACGCAAACTCCAACGGGACTTACCCGAGAAGATCACAAGAGACGCGGATCCCTTCAGATCCGCGTCTCTTTTGTTTTCATGAATTAGCGGCGGATCAGATAGCCAAGCATGGCGCCAAACAGCGGCACATAGAGTTGCGGAAATTTAAGCGGTATGGCGTTGAGCGCCTGCGGCGCAAAAACTATGATGGCCGCACCAAACAAGGCGAAGACTGTTGCGAGGAGCAGAGAACCGGTTCCCGGCTGGCGCACGTCTTTGAGAACGAACGATCCAAGAAGGCCAACGAGCCAGACGAGAACCGCGAATACCGCCGCGTGTGCGAACGTGCGCATGTCGCCTGAGACCGGAATGTAGGCCAGCACCTGCGGCGCGCCAAGAAACGCCACGGCAAATTGGATGGCAATTAGAATTAAGTAGCTAAGCATAAAATTTCCCCCTCCCCTCGCCCGTCTATGGGCAAATCGGAAGATAAGACTAGCAAGGCCTGGTTCTTAGCGCGAGCGGTGCTTTTGTGAGGCTAGGCGACTTTCACTTTTGCCACGGACACCGGATCATAATTTAACACCGGCGCCAGCCAGCGTTCAGCCTCACCGACGGTCCAGCCTTTGCGGCGGGCGTAGTCTTCGACCTGATCTCGTTCGACCTTGCCGACGCCGAAGTAGTGGCTTTCGGGATGCGCAAAGTAGAGACCCGAGACAGCCGCGCCCGGCCACATGGCGTAGCTCTCGGTCAGTTCAATCGCGGCCTTGTCGCGCACGTCCATGAGTTTCCACAGCGTCGCCTTCTCGGTGTGGTCGGGTTGGGCGGGATAACCCGGTGCGGGTCTGATGCCTTGGTACTTTTCGAGGATGAGTTCGTCGTTCGACAGCGTCTCGGCTTTGGCATAGCCCCAGAGTTCCCGGCGCACTTTGGCGTGCATGGCCTCGGCAAAGGCTTCAGCTAAGCGATCGCACAAGGCTTTGGCCATGATGCGGTTGTAGTCGTCGGTTTTGGCGACGTGCTTTTCAATTGACTCGTCTTCGCCGATGCCGGTCGTGACAGCAAAGCCGCCGATGTAGTCGGCAACGCCGGTTTCCTTGGGCGCGATGAAGTCGGCAAGCGCGACGTGTGCCCGGTTGCGCGTTGGATCGCGGGCGATTTGCTGGCGCAGCGTGTGCAGTGTAGCAAGTTTCGAGTGGCGCGGCTCGCCGGTGTAGATTTCAATATCGTCGCCGGAGCTATTGGCCGGCCAGAAGCCAACGACGCCGTTGGCCGTCACCCATTTTTCGGCAACAATGCGTTTCAACAACGCCTGCGCATCGTCGAACAGCTTTTTGGCTTCGACGCCCACTTTGTTGTCGTTGAGGATGGCCGGATAGCGGCCCGACAATTCCCAAGTTTGGAAAAAGGGTGTCCAATCGATGTAGGGCACGAGGCTCGCGAGATCGAAATTCGAGAAGGCTTTTGCGCCTAGGAAGCTTGGCTTCTGCGGTTGATAGGCCTTCCAGTCGATCGTGAATGCGTTATCACGAGCACTCTTTAAGGTGATGCGTTGTTTCTTCAATTCGTTGGCCAAGTGGAATTCGCGCACCTTCACATAGTCAGCCTTAATGCCGTCGATGTAGGGCTTGTTTTCTGTCTCCGACAATAGGTTCGAGACAACACCAACCGCGCGACTGGCGTCTAATACGTAGACCGCTTGGCCGCGATTGTAATTCGGGTTTATTTTGACGGCGGTGTGGACCTTACTCGTTGTCGCGCCGCCAATCAGCAGTGGGCACGAAAAGCCTTCGCGCTCCATTTCAGCGGCGACAAAGCACATCTCATCCAAGCTCGGCGTAATGAGGCCCGAGAGACCGATGATGTCGCATTTCTCGCGCTTGGCGGTTTCGAGAATTTTAGCAGCCGGCACCATGACGCCGAGATCGATGACCTCGTAGTTGTTACACTGGAGCACGACGCCGACGATGTTTTTGCCGATGTCGTGCACGTCGCCCTTGACGGTCGCCATCAGGATCTTGCCCTTGGGCGGCATTTCGACGAGACCTGACGCGCGCTTTTCTGCTTCGAGATAGGGTTGCAGATACGCGACCGCTTGCTTCATCACACGTGCGCTTTTCACGACCTGGGGTAAGAACATTTTACCCGCGCCAAAGAGATCGCCGACGACATTCATCCCAGCCATCAACGGGCCTTCGATGACGTGGAGGGGTTTTGGCAGTTTCTGGCGCGCTTCTTCGGTGTCGGCTTCAATAAATTCGGTGATGCCGTGGACGAGTGCGTGCGTGAGGCGGTCCTCGACGGAGGCTTCGCGCCACGTCATATCCTTTTCTTTGGCCTTCATCGCGCCGTCGCCTTTGTATTTGGCGGCAACTTCGAGCAGGCGATCCGTCGCGTCGTCGCGGCGGTTGAGGACAACGTCTTCGCACAGTTCGCGCAGTTCGGCCGGAATGTCGTCGTAAAGCGCAAATTGCCCGGCGTTGACGATGCCCATGTT
This sequence comes from uncultured Alphaproteobacteria bacterium, assembly GCA_963764605.1. Taxonomy (GTDB): domain Bacteria; phylum Pseudomonadota; class Alphaproteobacteria; order Rhizobiales; family Hyphomicrobiaceae; genus Hyphomicrobium_B. The sequence continues at coordinate 128,061 of CAVXTJ010000004.1, read as the reverse complement.
CATGCCAGCTTGGATCGCGTGATAGAGGAAGACGGCGTGCATGGCTTCGCGCACCGGTTCGTTTCCACGGAATGCGAAGGAGAGGTTCGAGACGCCGCCCGAGATGTGCACGAGTGGCATTTTTTCTTTGATTTGGCGCGTGGCTTCGATGAAGGCGATGCCATAGCCGTTGTGTTCTTCGATGCCGGTCGCGACCGCGAAAATGTTCGGGTCGAAAATGATGTCTTCCGGCGGAAAGCCTACCTTTTCGGTAAGCAATTTGTAGGCGCGCTCGCAGATCGAGACCTTGCGCTCAACGGTGTCGGCTTGCCCCTTCTCGTCAAAAGCCATGACCACGACGGCAGCACCGTATCTCAGAACCTTTTTGGCTTGCGCTAAAAACTGCTCTTCGCCTTCCTTCATCGAAATAGAGTTGACGATGGCCTTGCCTTGCACGCACTTGAGGCCGGCTTCGATGACGGTCCATTTGGATCTATCGATCATCACCGGCACGCGGGAAATATCCGGTTCCGAGGCGATGAGATTCAAGAACGTGGCCATGGCCTTTTCAGAGTTGAGCAAGCCTTCGTCCATGTTGACGTCGATGATTTGCGCGCCGGCTTCGACTTGCTGACGTGCGACGACCAGCGCGCCCGAATAATCGTTTTGCTCGATGAGCTTTCTGAACTTCGCAGACCCCGTAACGTTGGTGCGCTCACCGACGTTGATGAAGGTGGTCGCGGCGGAGCCGGGGGTCAAAGAGTCTGCTGCGTTGGACGTGGTCATTGTTTCACATTCTTGGAGGTTGCGATTACGTCCTTCTCCCTAGGGGAGAAGGTGCCCCGGAGGGGCGGATGAGGGGCTTTGCCGTTCTGTTGCTATTGCGAGTATTCCATCGAGTACACCGCCAATATTCGTCTTGATATCGATATTCCAGACCCGAACCACCTCATATCCCAGCTCATTCAGTTGCTGCGTTCGTTCAGCATCGGCCCGCATATTGCCAGGTTCGGCATGCTGCGAACCGTCGAGTTCTACGATCAGCATGGCCTCCTCACAAAAGAAGTCCGCAATGAAGCGTCCGCACGGCGCTTGCCGACGAAACTTCAGTCCATTAAGGCGCCGGTCGCGCAGTCGCGCCCATAGTTTTCGTTCCTCTGGGGTTTGTCGCCGCCGCAACCCGCGTGCGATTTGGATCAACCTGTCCGCCATTTCAATTCACACACGGTACCCAGTCAGAGCCCCTCACCTGTCCCGCTTTACTTTGGCGCTGCCGCGCCGGGCGGGACATCCTCTCCCCAAGGGAGAGGAAAGTTCGTCACTTCCTTCTCCCTTGGGGAGAAGGTGGCCGAAGGCCGGATGAGGGGTTAATTGTCGATGTAGTCAACCGCCCCCTCACCCCATCCCTCTCCCCAAGGGGAGAGGGAAGCGCCATACGCTCCATTGACCGAAGATGTGAATTTGGAATTCATTCTCGTGTATCAACCCCAAGTCCCTGCAGCTTCGCCTCAACTGAACTGAGTTCCCTGTTGAGGTATTGTTCGATGATTTCAGCAATCCGTTTTGCAGCCTCATGAAACTCTGCTGAACAATCTAACGCCTCTTCATGACTTCGGGAATCGTCGTTCCCGAAAATCGTATCGAATGACACTTTCGACACCAACTGTTCTTCCCAGCCGCGGTCTCGCTTCCGCATTAACTGCAATCGAGAGCGAAGCTCTAATCTTTGACGCACGAGAGCTTGTGCTTCTTCGAGCTTAGATACTTTGATCATTTAGGGAAAATCCTATCCCGCCACGAACGGTTCAAGCCCCGACAAGCGCATCTTGGGGGCGATCTTAGGCGGCACGCGCGGTTTGTATTTTTTTGCGTGTTCGGCGATGTGGGCGATGTGATCGGGCGTCGAGCCGCAGCACCCCCCGATGATGTTGATCAGGCCATCGGCAAACCAGGGTTCAACCTTGCAAGCCATCTCGTGACCGGTCTCGTCGTACTCGCCCATGGCATTCGGCAACCCGGCATTGGGATAAGCCGAGATGCGTACGTCCGCGATGTGCGCGAGATCGGCAATGTAGGGACGCATGAGTTCAGCACCGAGCGCGCAGTTAAGGCCGATGGAAAAGGGCCGCAAGTGGCGCATTGAATACCAGAAGGCTTCCCCAGTTTGCCCCGAGAGCGTGCGGCCTGAGCGGTCTGTAATCGTGCCAGAAATCATGACCGGCAATTCGACGCCCACTTCGTCAAAGGCTTCAAGCGTGGCAAAGCCGGCCGCCTTGGCGTTCAAGGTATCGAAGATGGTTTCAATGATGATGATATCCGCGCCGCCTTCGATGAGGCCCTTGACCTGTTCCTTGTAGGCGCCGCGCAACTCATCAAAGTTGACGTTGCGGTAACCTGGATCATTGACTTGCGGGCTGATCGACGCGGTGCGGTTGGTCGGCCCGACGGCACCGGCAACGAAGCGCGGCTTGTCCGGCGTTTTCTTTTCCCACACGTCTGCCGCTTCGCGCGCGAGCTTGGCGCTTTGGACGTTCATTTCATAGGCCCAAGTACTCCATGCCGTAGTCGGCTTGCGAGATAACTTGCGCGCCAAACGTGTTGGTCTCGGCGATGTCGGCACCGGCGGCGAAATATTGGTCATGGATGTCGCGAATGATGGCGGGCTGCGTCAGTGACAACAGTTCGTTGTTGCCCTTGACGTCCTGCTTCCAATCCTTGAAGCGGGTGCCGCGATAGGTTTCTTCCGTCGGCTTATGGCGCTGGATCATGGTGCCCATGGCGCCGTCGATGATCAGGATGCGTTCGGAGGCGGCCTTTTCGAGTGCGGCCCAGCTTGGTTTTCGTTTCATAGTGTTCTCTTCACTTGTAGGATGGGTTAGGTCGCTCTGCACTAGCGACCGTAACCCAACGACTTTGTATGAACGTTCTCTAATCCTGATTGTTGGGTTACGCCCGCCAAGAAAGAGGCGGTCTAACCCAACCTACGCTTCCCGTCTTGGCTACGAGGCCGCCCTCTTTTGTTCGAGCGGAGCCACCCTCAATGGTCTGAGCCCCAAGAGATGGCAGATCGCGTAGACGAGGTCCGCCCGGTTCAATGTGTAGAAGTGGAAGTGGCGGATGCCCTCGTCAACAAGATCGAGGGCTTGCTCGGTTGCGGCGGACGCGGCGACGAGATGCGTCGTCTGCACATCGTCTTCAAGCCCCTCAAAACGGCGCGCAAGCCAAGCGGGAACCGTTGCACCCGCACGCACCGCGAAGCCCGCGACCTGGCGGAAATTGTGGATGGGCACGAGACCGGGAATGATCGGCACCCAAATGCCAGCCGCCCGCGCGCGTTCGAGAAAACGCAAGTAGTGGGCGTTGTCAAAACCAAACTGCGTAATGATGCGATCGGCCCCGGCATCGACCTTGGCTTTCAAGTTCTCGATATCAGCGGCGAGTGTCGGGCTCTCGGGGTGTTTTTCCGGATAACCGCCGACTGAGATTTCAAATCCGGCGATCTTCTTCAAGCCTGCGACGAGATCTGACGTCGATTGATAGCCGCCTGGATGGGGCTGATATTTGGCCCCGGCCCCTTCGGGTGGATCGCCGCGCAGCGCCACGATATGGCGGATGCCCGCCGCCCAGTAGGCACGCGCTACTTCGCCGACTTCTTCCTTGGTGGCGTTAACACAGGTGAGATGGGCTGCCGGACGCAGCGCCGTTTCCTTGACGATGCGTGCGACTGTGTTGTGTGTGCGTTCGCGCGTTGAACCGCCCGCCCCGTAGGTGACGGAAACAAACTCGGGCGCAAGCGGCGCCAAACGTTCGATCGACGCCCACAGCTGCTCTTCCATCTTATCCGTCTTCGGCGGAAAAAATTCAAAACTCACGCTAATTTCGCCGGCGCCTAGAAGCCGGCTCTTGCGTTCCTTAACTTCAGCCATCATCCGGCCCTCTCAAGTTTCGGAGCGGCATCTGCGGCCGCACCTTTTTGTTTCGATGCCGCCCGCTCTGCGAGCCAAATGGAAACGGTCAGTTTGTCCTCGGCCTCTGCACGGGGCGGCGGCAGTTGACGCACTAAGGCGGGCCGCAGTCCTGCATCCGTGAGCCATTGCGAGACATGAGCCTGCGAAAATCCCAAGCGCTCGTGCGCCTCCTTCTCGCGCAGGAACTCAAGGGTGTGGGGGGCGAAGTCGACGATCAGCAAGCTTGCCGCCGGGGGCGAGCGCGCGTGCCGCTTCGCGAATGGCAAGTGCAGGATCCGACAAGAAGTGCAGCACCTGATGCATGACGATGGCATCGGCCGTGCCGTCCGCAATCGAGAGAGCATAAATGTCGCCGTGACGTACTTGCGCATTGTTGTGCCCGGTCTTGGCGAGACGCGCGCGCGCGTAGGTCAACATGGCTTGGTTGACGTCGATGCCAAGCCCGCGGCCGTAGCGATCGGCAAAAAGTTCAAGCGTGCGCCCGGTACCGGTGCCGAGATCGAGGAGGAACTTGAATGGACCGGGCCCGAGTGCGTCGCGCATCGCCGCTTCGACATCCGCTTCGGCGACGTGCAACGAGCGGATGCGGTCCCAATCAGCCGCGTGTGCTTCAAAGAAGCCCTGTGCCGCCGCCTCCCGGTCGCGCTTCAGACTTTCCGCCCGCTCGCGGTCGCGGCGCGCCAGCTGATCGCTGGCTGGGACGTCGGCAACGAGACGCAATGCGAGGCGCCCCCCAACAGACCGGTCAGAAATATGGAAGTAGACCCAGCTGCCCTCGCGGAACCGCTCGATGAGGCCCGCCTCACACAGCAGTTTCAAATGGCGACTGATGCGCGGCTGACTCTGGCCGAGAATGAGCGTCAGATCTTTGACGTTTAGTTCCCCGGCTTGAAGCAGCAAAAGAATGCGCAGCCGCGTCGGCTCGGCCGCTGCCTTGAGCGCCGTCACCAGATCGCCAGTCTCCATGTTTGCTACGCGTGCCATGCTGCATGGATATAAAGATATGTTTATATGTCAAGTGTGTTTTTGGCCTATCCACGCCATTCCGGCCGAAATCGATGATCAACCCGACATTTCCGACGTTTTGGCCGGGTTGTTAGCCAGGTTTTGGCTCCAATACGACACCCCTTCGCCGATCTCAGTACGGCTGGCAACCCGGTCTTAACCATACGCCCGTAGGCTGCCCCGGCGTCGATCTAATTTTTCAGGAACTCCCATGCGCCCCGAAGCGTTCGAAAGAGTTGAGCTACTATCTGCGGCTGATGAATTTCCAATCCAATCATCACAAACATCAAAGCGATGGTCTGAGATTATCCGGCTGTCACTACTTTCAATTTTGGCGGGCGCAGTTGTGCTGCCCCAGATTGCATTGGCCGTCTATGCGCTGAGTACGCCTGACACGCGTGCCCTCATTCTAGAGCGGCCCCTCATGACGGCGGAGCTCGCCGTGGCCCTGGCCTTTTGGGTCGGCCTTTTCGCCTGGCCTTTGCGGCGCCTGCACGCGCGCGTGAATGGCCGCCGCCAAGTTGAAATCTCGCGTTCGAATGTCGCAGTACGCGACGAAAAACTGCTCAATACCGAAACTTGGACCGCGCCCCTTGCTTCTTACACCGGCATTGCGCATCAGGTACGTGCATCCCTTTCGGGCTCGCGGCATGAACTGATCCTAGTCCATCCTGAACGGTCCCGATCCGTTCTTTTGATGATTTCCGAGCATATCTCTGAAGCCGATATTCAGCGCTTCAGCCGGCTGCTGGCCCTGCCGCAAATTCCGTCATCACTGGGTTTTCGACGCCCCCCGCCACCGGAAATTCGAAATGCTCAGACGTCCTTTCCCCTGGCGCAAGCGGCCTAGGATTGGCATTGTTTTGACGAGATTTGGGTGCCACGTACGCGCGGACATCCTTGATTGCAGACGGCCCGAAGTTGCAGCTACTTGCCTTTGAAGGCGGACGCAGTGACAATGGCGCTCATAGTTAGGAGTTGAACGTGACAATGTTGCATGGATTTAGAAAAATACCTGCCGCCGTGTTCCGCTGGATGAGCGGATTGCCAGTGATGTTAGCAGCTCTTTCGATGTTGTCGGGTGCCGCGCAGGCAGAGGCGCCGGCAACATACATGCAGCGCGTGTCCAACGAGTTGATGGCGGCTCAGCGTGCCGGATCCTCGTCAGCCTTCCAAAACGTATTGCGCAAGCACATGGATGTGCCGTCGATCGGCCTAACTGCATTGGGCGAGCACGCGCGCACCCTGCCAAAGACGGAACGGCCGGCTTACTATAGCGGCATGATCAAGTTCATCTCGAACTACGCCGCAAAAGAAGCGCCCAAGTATCCGGTCGCGAAAACCGTCGTCACGGGACAAGGCGAAGAGACGGCCGGCGGCGCGACCGTCGATAGCACGATCACCTTGCGCTCGGGAGAGACCTACGACATTCGCTGGAAGCTGGTACGTTCCGGGCAGACATTTAAGGTGCGCGATGCGCAGGTGGTCGGCTTTTGGATGACATCGTTTCTCGATAATCTCTTCCAAAACTACATCACAGAGAACGGCAACAACCCGCGAGCGCTGGTCGTGGCACTCAATCGCTAGAGTGCTTCCGGAAAAGTGGGAACCGGTTTTCCGAAAAGAAGCACGGCAAAACAAAGAGCAAGGATCTGTCCATGATTTAAACAAAACCGGACAGACCCTAACGCCCCCGCCTTATACCCGCCCTTGAAATGGCGCGCCGCCTCAAGCTGACGGCTTCGGGTGGCGCGCTTTTTATTTTGCGTCCCGCACGACGCGAAAGCCAGTGCCCCAGTCCGGCCTTTCGATGGGAATTGGCCGGCGGGCTGAAAATCGCTTGTGCACGTCAAGTTCGCCTGGGCGCGCGCCTTTGAGTACGAGTTCGTGACAGAGCAGTGCGTTGGAGTTCCAGTTGCGGCGCTCGTTACCGGCGGATGGAATGTAGGGCATCCAGCAGTCAGAGGTCAGTTCTGCAGCATCCCGGCCAATGCCATCGAGGGGAGCAGCGATCGTCCCTGCTCCATTTTTTGCCAAGCCCGTATTTGCCAAACCAGTAATTGCCAAGCCATTATTGGCCAAGACTGTGACCCCAGCCGTCCGCGCCGCGTATTCCCATTCGACCGCGGTCGGGATGCGGAAGCGTTTTCCTGTGCGGGCTGTAAGCCACGCAGCATAACGATCTGCTTCACTCGGCAAGAGGCAAGTCGCCGCCGACGTAGCGGGAAGCCCGGCGGGCCCGGCACAGACCGGCGAACCCGTACCTGCCTCCAACCGGAAAGCCGCTACGTCGGCGGCAGAAATCGGATTTCGACTGATAGCAAATCCAGGCCAGAAGCGTATTTGGCGTTGTGGCCGCTCGGCTTCTGCCGCCACTGGGTTCGACTCACTTGCGCCGATGAGTTGCGTCCCACCGGCAACGATCACCATCTCGGGGCAGGTGGGGCAATCGCGAACAATATCGCCTTCGAAGTCGCGACTGGCGTTCGTTTTGCCGTTCGTCCGGCGGCCGGGGATAAGTTGATCAAGCAGGGCATCCGCGCCCGACTGAAGGCTACGATTAACCGCGCCAACCGATCCAACGAACCCACCGCCACCATCACCACTCGATGCTTCTTCTTCGAGGTCTGGTTCGCCGCTGCCACTTGATTGGCCTGCAACCGTTTTCCCGCCCCCCTGCCCGCCACCGGCCTGATCCGTCCTCTCACGCGGCGCGCGTTTTGCTGCGCGTGCGGGGAATTGCGAGTTCTCAAACACGTATCCCTGCTTGTTGACAGTGTAGCACCAGCTTCCGCCAGCGACGATGGAAAGGACTATCGAGACCACAGCCGCCGGCAGCGCGATGCGCCGTAGCGGACAGAATTCCGCAATGAGCGCCGCAAGAATGGTTGCGGCATATGCGTACAGCGCCAGCTGGTACAAATCTGCCATCATGTGATTGTCCTCGAAGCAACGTTGTTTGAGATGCGAAGATTGGTGCCGGGAAACGGCAACGGCGCATGCGCTCCGCAACCCCAGTGCCAGAGCGCAGTGGTGTTATGGCTGAGGCCTTGCTGGCGGCCGATAACGTTCAGCATGGTGATTACCGGTGCACTAGCCCGTGTAAGCCTGAGTGAACCTGTAGTGCACAATTGGCATTGGGTCACACTGGGGGTGACACTGGGGGTCACACTGGGGGTCACACTGGCGTGGCCCAATAGAACCGTTCGCGGCAATTCCGCCCACGTCCGAAAAAGGCACGATTGCGGCGATCACTGCATCGTGAGCAAACCTGCTCGCGCCATCGTGAACCAGATTCCCTAGTCAGATCAGAATTCTAGGATCAAGTCGGTGTTGGGTCCGAGAGCCGTTCGCCGCATTCAAAAAGAAGCGGCCGGCTGGGTGGGCCCGCCTAAAGGAAAAGGAGTTCATTCATGAACACGATGAGCAACCTCCGGCTGATGACCCGGAATTTGGCAGTGGCCGTTTCGATTGCTGCGGCCCCTGCACTACTTGCAACCATGGCCTACGCAGAACAGCCGGCGCCCACCGCCGGACAGGCCAAACAGGCACCCACAATGACGGATGCCGAAGACCCGATGGCTGCTGACCCGAAGGGTACAGGTGCTGCTGTAACTGGGGCTTCACCAAGTGGTGCGCCGGCCGCTAAGCCAGATGCCGCGGCTCCAAGCAAGGGTGCAGCCGCCGGCGATCGGGCTGCGGCTCCGTCAACGAAAGACGTGGCCGTTGGCGCGGCCGTGTTCGGCTCCGACGGTAAAAAGGTCGGCGAGATCAAGGGTGTGAAGTCTGAGCCATCAGGCTCGATTCAGGAAATCCACGTGAAGACCGGTGGGTTCCTCGGGTTGGGTGGCAAAGTCGTGGTCATTCCCGGGGCCAAGATCGCCAAAGGCGGCCAAGCCATTCAGTTGGCACTCACCACTGAGGAAGTCAGCAAGCTGCCAGCCTTGGCCGATAACAAGGGCTAAGGCACCTCGCTGACAGCGCATTTTTCCACATACTACACTATGCGTGACCGCGGGCCGCATGATCAAGCCATCATGCGGCCCGCATCTTGTCCAAAACAACTTACGTCCCACATTTCAGGGATCGACTGAGGCAACCTAGGAGACTGTTTGGATGATTTTTAAGTCCACCAAAAACTTGGCCGCCGCGTTAGCTTTGGCTTCCGCTTTCGGCGTCAATTCATTGTCTGCGCTTGCTGAAACTCAACCCGCCGCGAAACCTGCCGCAGCACCAGCTGCAAAAGCTGCAGTGAAACCAGTTGCAGCTGAAGCGCCTGCAGCCGCCGCCGAACCGGCCGCCACGCCCGATGCTGCACCAGAAGCCGCAGCGGCTCCTGCCGCAGAAGCGCCAGCCCCGGCTGCTGAGGCGGCTCCCGAGGCGGCCCCTGCTCCCGCAGCTGAAGCGGCTCCTGCCGCACCGGCCAAAGCCGTCGAAGCACCTGCAGAACCAAAGTCATCAGCCGCAGCAGCACATAAAGTTGCGCTCGGTGCCGTTGTGGTTGGCGCTGACGGTAAAGAAGTCGGCACCGTCAATCGGGTGCGTACCGAAGCGTCTGGCAACGTCACCGAAATCCACATTCAGAGCAAAACCGGCGTCATTTCTGTCCCTGGCAACAAGATCGCCAGCGGCGGCCAGAACGTGAAGCTGTCGTTGACGGCTGATGAATTCGGCAAACTTCCGGCTCTCGGCGGCAGCAAGAGCTAAGGCGGCATGAATTCCAGACACGAATTCTAAAATTGCAAAGGCCGCTTCTCATCCGGGAAGCGGCCTTTCGTTTATGCCTTGCAGCCTGTGGCCGCGGATATCGCGTTGCCTCTGTTACGGCGCAGGAGCGTCGCCACTTTTCGTTGACCGGCCGTTTGTTGAGTACATCGGCAAGGTACCGTTCTGGAATGCGCGGGCATCATAGAACCGCAACTCCATCTCGAACGAGAGCGTTGCCCCGCGCGCGCCTTTCGCTGAAGCAGCACCCCCAGCACCTGCTTCATCCAGAATCATTTTGAACTGGTACACGCCTGGCTCTGAAATGAGCTGATCGGGTTTCTCTTCGGGGCTCTTCGTATAAAACAGAACGGTTTCCGTGCGGCTGGCTTTGCCCGGAAGTGAGATCGGCGCGAACGGTTCGTAGCCGTTGGCTCTTGTCTTTTCCATAGTCCAACGGCCGAAATCCGCTGCGTAAAAGCGCTTCACTGCCTTGGTCTTTGGATTGGTCGCTTCAAGCTCGATCGAGAGCACGGTGCCGGTGCGCCCACCTTCGTTGACGAACGTGACCGGCACGGCGATCATCTCAAAATTCGAGTTGTTGTAGGGCGCCGAATATTGGATGACGGGCGGAATGAACACCTCAAGATCGGGACCTTTAAGCGTGCTGTCCCACAGGCTGTAGCCAGAAAATAACAGTGCAAGTGCTGAGACGACAGCGGTGACGTGACCGCCGCTCGCGTGGCTGGCGCTGTCAATTGCCACTTGCGCCGGCGTCTCGCCCGCGTTGGTGTGGGGCGAACGAAGCTGGGACATTTTCATGATCTGGCTTTTCCTGCGATGCGTGAGCCCCCGCTCAAGCGACAGGCAATCAGGACTGGCGGGGCACGTCAAGGCCGTTGGACATTAGGATGAACGGAACCGGCGGCAGTAGGGGGAGCTCCGCACCGTTCGGGGACCAGCCGTCAACCTTAAGCCGTGCGCCGCCCAAATGCCTTGGAGCCAGCGTCAAGGCGCGCGCGCCAAGGTGCGGCCATGTTGAGCGGAGTTTGATATTGCGATGTTGCAGCGCTGCCAAATGTCACCCGCGCCAAGACCGCAGGCAGTATCAGCAAAGACAGCATCTCGACGAGTTGCAGCGCACTGCGGCTGTAGCTGGGAACAAGGGGTGGCCAGTTGAAACCATTGACGCGCGCGCCAAACCAAATCAGGTGCAGAACGGTCAGATAAAGCGCGATCAACATTGCAAGCAGGCCGATGACGCCGCCGAGCCAAAGCCAGATGGTCGAATCGCCATGGCGATAAAGTTTACGCAGATCGCGCGACACAAGGGCTGCCATCAAGAGGGGCGCGGCATAGAGAACGGCCTTGTGAGCCGCGATCAACGCAGACTGACTGCTGATCCAAGCAGCAAGCGGAGGTGACACTATGGCCCCAAGCCCGAGAAACAGCGCCGCAATGGCCGCAAGAGCCAGGATGATCACCAGCGCCATCGCAGCAGGCGGCATTTTGCCATTTCGATCGCCGGTGATGGGACCGGGCGTAAAGATGCTCAGCATTATGAGGCTCGCAAGACCCGCCACGAATGCTGGCGGAATATCACGGCCGATGCCAAAACCAGCCGAGACTGGAACGGCATCACTGATCGCGGCAAGAAAAAGAATTCCCGATAGCAACGCGAACGAGACCGGCACCACGGCGGCGCGCGTGAGCCGTGCGTCTCGCAGCCGCGGAAGAATTACGAGTGCGGTTGCACCGAGATAAAGCAGGAAGACAATCGCCTTAACCGCGAAGGGCAGCGTGGATTGTCCTGGCGTGCACGCACCCGGTTCACACGTTGCAGGCAAAACGAAATACAGCGTCGTCATGGCAGCAATCAAAGCCAGATTGCGCACACCCGCCTTGCGCGCGAAATCGGCGCCGTCAATTCGAGTTGCCTCTACCATCGCTTATGTCCGCAATGCCGCCCACGGTTCGTCTCATGACAGGCTACCCGGCTAATATTTCCAAATCATTAGGAAGTGCGAAGAAGTTGTTAGCGCTTTGGCATGACGGCGAAAACGGCCCGATCAGACTGCGGCGCGGGCATCACAGCCGCGGCGCTGTATGGGCACCATAATTCGATCCCACGCGCCCGCTACTTTGGTCCAGAAACTTCAGCCGCGAGGATGACATGTTCAATCCCAGAAAAATCGCGCAATGCAGCGTCATGTGCGCAACCCTTATTTCAGTTCTGCTCACGTCCACGCCCGCCAGCGCCCGCTCGTATCCCGAGTACGTGAAAGTTGCGTGCAAAAAAGACTTCAAGACCTTTTGCCCGCGCTACGACATTGAGAGTACTCAGTTGCGCCAATGCATGCGCAGCGTTGCCGATCAAATTTCGCCCAAGTGTATCGAAGCGCTCGAACGCAGCGGCGAGCGGCGGAAAAAGTAGGCCGAGCCGGCAAAATATGCGTTGCGCCGTGCAGGCCGGGATGAAAAACAGCGGCAAAAGATAAATTGCGGCCTACCAGTGACGAATGATGCCCGCAACGATGAACGCGTTTGTGACGATGTAGCACAACACAATGAACGTGCGGATCACCGCGATCTTGTCGGCCTCGCCATCATCCGTACCGCTTTTTTCTCCGAGTGCCTTAGCCCAAATCCGCCACATCGATTGCCTCCGAGTTCGGTAATGTTCTCGAGGCGCTGTCACTAAACCGATTCGAGCGCAGGGGTGACCCGGGCCTTTGGGCTAACACTACCTCTCGAATTTCTTGAACTTGATGCGGTGGGGTTCGACGGCTTGGTCGCCGAGGCGGCGTTTCTTGTCTTCTTCGTAATCTTGAAAGTTGCCTTCGAACCATTCGACGTGGCTGTCGCCTTCGAAGGCGAGGATGTGCGTTGCCAAGCGATCGAGGAAAAAGCGGTCATGCGAGATGACCACCGCGCAACCGGGGAAATCTTCAAGTGCTGCTTCGAGCGACGACAAAGTTTCGGTGTCGAGGTCGTTGGTCGGCTCGTCAAGGAGTAACAAGTTGCCGCCCTCTTTCAAAAGCTTGGCCAGATGCACGCGGTTGCGTTCGCCGCCGGAGAGCAAGCCAACCTTCTTCTGCTGGTCGGCGCCCTTGAAGTTGAACCATCCGCAATAGGCACGGCTTGGAATTTCTTTCTTACCGCCAAGCAACATCTGATCGAGGCCGCCGGAGATTTCCTCCCAGACCGTCTTTTTGTCATCAAGATGCGCGCGGCTCTGATCGACGTAGGAAATTTTGACCGTATCGCCCAAGCGGATCGTGCCGCTGTCGGGCTTTTCCGCACCCGTCAGCATCTTGAACAACGTGGTCTTACCCGCGCCGTTTGGTCCGATGACGCCGACTATGCCGCCGGGCGGAAGCTTGAACGACAAATCATCGATGAGGAGCCGATCGCCAAAGGCTTTGGACAGGCCCTCCGCTTCGATGACCATGCCGCCGAGGCGCGGACCCGTCGCAATCTGGAACGTTGTCTTAGACACTTCTTCGCGGCCGGCTTGTTCGACCAATTTGTCGTAAGCCGAAACGCGCGCCTTCGATTTGGCTTGGCGCGCCTTGGGCGAGGCGCGGATCCATTCGAGTTCCCTCGACAGGGCCTTCTGCTTGCTCTCCTCCTGAGATTTCTCGACCGCTTCGCGTTTGGCGCGCTGTTCGAGCCAGCTTGAATAGTTGCCTTTATATGGCACGCCCTGACCGCGATCGAGTTCGAGCGTCCACTCCGTCACGTTGTCGAGGAAGTAGCGGTCATGGGTCACGAGGATGACGCAGCCTGTGTACTCCTTGAGATAGCGCTCAAGCCACGCCACGCTTTCCGCGTCCAAGTGGTTGGTCGGTTCGTCGAGGAGCAGAATGTCGGGCTTCGAGAGCAGCAATTTCGTCAGCGCGACGCGGCGCTTTTCACCGCCTGAGAGTTTCTCGACGGATGAGTCCCCCGGCGGGCAGCGTAGAGCATCGAGCGCTTGTTCGACTTGTGTGTCGAGGTCCCACAGATTGTGCGCGTCGATTTGATCTTGCAGTGCCGTCATCTCGTCGGCGGTCTCGTCCGTGTAGTTGGCCGCGATCTCGTTGTAGCGATCAAGAATGGCCTTCTTCTCGGCCACGCCTTCCATGGCATTGCCCAGCACGTCTTTGGTTGGATCAAGCTCGGGCTCCTGCGAGAGATAGCCGACCTTGATACCTTCCGCCGCGCGCGCTTCTCCTAAGAAGTCGTCGATCTTGCCGGCGAAGATTTTGAGAAGCGTCGACTTGCCGGCGCCGTTTAAGCCGACGACGCCGATCTTGGCGCCCGGCAGGAACGACAGCGAAATGTCTTTCAGAACCGTCTTGCCCCCCGGATAGGTCTTGGAGAGCTTGTGCATGTGGTAGACGTACTGGTGGGCTGCGGCCATGGACGGCGCTTCTCCGTGTTGCATGTGTGGAATGATTTGGCGGCGTTCTAGCCGATTGGTGGGCCAATCTCAACCCGCGTCTGGTCGCGCCTCACCACGCCGGGTTTCTGACGCCCGTGAAGAAGTAAACGCCCAGCCCCACGGTAAAGATCAGCCAGCCCCACAGCGTATGCTCAAACCAGATCGCCCAGAACGATTTGGTCTTATGATAGCGCCAGGCAAACAGCATTCCGCCGGAAAACGTCAGCGCCACAGCGATCCAGTTGCGAAAGAGAATATGAGCGAACGCAAAGGCGAGGCCATTGACGACGATCAGTGTCCATTGATTTGCGAACAGCGCGCCGTAACGGTGGAAGAAGAAAACACGATAAACGAACTCCTGCGCCAGTACGGACGTGAAGGGATAGAGAACCAGAAGTTTCAACCAGCGCGTCGATCGCGTGCGCGGCAACTCGAAAAAACGTTCAGGCATGGCCGTCGCAACCCAGACGGCCAGCGCTCCGCCGAAGATAACAAAAATCATGAGGATGGAAAACAGCGCCTCGCGCGAGATCTTGGTCTTGAATTCGCGGCCGAGTTTGAACGTCGGATCGAAAAACAAGAGCGCCAGCATGAGGCCGAGTACTGGCGGCAAAGCGTAGTAGAGCGGCACCTGATGATTGTAGACCACGTAGCGCATGAACAGTGGCGCAACGATAAAGAGAATGCCGAGTTCGCCGATCAATCTAATACGGCGCATCTCATCGGGCCGGCCGATATCGGGCGCGCGCGGCAGCGTGCCGACGGCTGCAAACCGGTTTCCAACGAGCCCAAGAATTCGCGGCGGCCGCATGCGTGCGCTCGTCCTACTTTTTCTGCTCCATACTGTGCTCAACGCTATACAGACCGCCCAGCATCGACGCGCGCTGGTTCCAACGCCGCTCGATCTCGCCAGCGATGACGCGCGCCGAATCGAGTGGTTCGTACTCCCAAGTTTCTAGTACGCCGCTCGGTACGTGCAAATGGCCTTCCGGCAACACTCGTGTGACGCCCGCCGCCGCAAGCCCGGCGTGAAAGCGTGCGAATTTCGCGCTGCCGCCCGAGGGGTGGAAGATATAGACGGGCTTACCCGTCACTGCGGCTTCGCCCGCCATGTTGACGCTGTCGGCTGTGACCACAAACGCGTCCGCATGGGCGAGAAATTGCGGATAGGGATTTTCGCCGGTACCATCCCAGAGAATGCGCGGCGCTCCCGCCGTTGCCGCTTCGATTGCTGCTAGAAGCGAAGGCGGCGTTCGCCGCGATGGCGTCAGCATGAGACCGGCGCCGCTTTGCGAAAGTTGGTTGAGCGCTGCGATGAGGCGCGCTTCATCAGCCTGGGTGTAGCGATAATCCCCGTTGGGACCGCCAATCAAAACGGCAACTCTTGGCGCGGGCAGCGCTGCGATCTCAGGCGGGACGGTCTTGCGCAATCCGGCAAGGCGTTCGGGCGAAAAACCATGCGGAGAAGTGAGCGTCGTGACCACATTGGCGCCGCGCCGCGTGTCATGTTCGGGCACCCAGAAGAGATCCGCACTCGAGGCGCGCGTTTTCGGATCAAGCAGAATGACCGTAAACGTCGCCAGCCCTGCTTTGCGTTTCAGCGCGCGAATGTAGGGCGTCGTCAAACGGCCGGTGGCGAATGCAATCGCTGGCCACGGCGGCGCGAACGGCGAACCAGGCTCGCCGAATTTTTCACGCGCCGAAACCGGCCCCCAGGGTGCTAAGGCCCTTGCGAAACCGCGCGGCGCCACGCGTTTGATGTCAACCTTAACGCCCAGCGCGTCGGCCACGCCGAGGCACTGCACCTCGTGTCCGGCCTTCCCGTCGGAAATGATCCAAGCGCGCTGCCCTTCCAGTGGGCGTACGCGGGTTTTTGTCTCGGTTGGCGGGGTTGCTGGCATGGGTCCGTTGTGACGCTCTAAGGGGCCACTGTCGAGCCCTGAAGAAATCTGCCGGCGGAGAAAGAAATGCAATGCAAGACAGCTGCAATCGTTGCTGATATTACAGGCTCGATTCACCATCCTGCTTACCACGCGGAGGCTCGCCAGTGCCCATCGAACTCGACGCCCTCGACTGGCGCATCCTGAAAGAACTGCAGACCGACGGGCGCATGACGAACATCGCGCTCGCCACCAAGATCGGCTTGTCGGCGCCGCCCTGCCTGCGCCGGGTCCGGGCCTTGGAAGAAGCGGGCCTGATCTCAGCGTATGCCGCGCTTGTAGACGAGGAAGCGCTCGGCTTCACGCTGACAGCCTTCGCCATGGTCCGGCTGCACAACCAGGCCGAAGCGGACTTGCGCACGTTCGAGAACCGATTGCTCGGCTGGGCAATCGTGCGCGAAGCTCACATGCTGTCGGGTGAGAGCGATTACATGCTGCGCTGCGTGGCGCGCGATCTCACGAGCTTTCAGGATTTCGTGCTCGGTGATTTGACGGCGGCGCCGAATGTCGCCAGCGTCAAGACGTTCCTGACCATCCGGCGCGCCAAACGCGAAGTGGGTGTGCCGATTTCCGCAGTGGACGCATCTCATCAAAATTGACGAGACGAGGCCGCTGGGCGGGCCTCTTTGTTGCCGTTGCACCACTGATGTCAGAAAAAAAGTGAAGCGACAGAACTTTAACCGAGACAGCGGTGGGACGATGATTTTAGCCTGATTGTGCGAGGTCTGAGTATAGTTTTGCAATTCAGGAGTTCCCGATATGCGTCTTATTTTGAGTAAAGCGTCATTGGCCATTGCTGCATTGGCGATGTTACCCACCGCAGCCCTGGCAGCGACCATATACCAGCGCACGTTCATCGAATCCCATGGCGGCTCGTCATGCTACGGCCGTGATTATGGGCCGAAAGAATGGCGCAAGAACCCGAATCTCAAGATCGTCAATATAGCGGTCTCGCGTGAGGCGAAGTCGCTATCCCAGGCAAACAGCTCATCGAGGCTGTTTGGCGTAAGCCTCAACATCTCGACGCGTAGCGGCGCAGAATACGCTGCGCTTGGCGAATGCCGCCCTGCAGGTAAACACTTCTCCTGTACCCTTGAAAGCGACGGCGGTGATTTTCGTCTGCTTCGCGTCGGACGGCACTTGAAGCTCGAAACGCGCCGAATTGAAATCGAGGGATTGGTGAATAACCTCGAGATTACGTCGCAGCGGCGCGGTCCGACCCGCTCGTTCACGCTGTATCATGAGGCAGGAGCGCCCTGCGATCCGGGCTGAGCCTAACGAGCGGCAGCGGCAAACAACGGCTGCGGCACTTCACCGGTGTCGCAGCCCTACTTCCACTCCACCTTCAAGACCTGAAACGAGCGCGAGCCCTTGGGCGTTGTCACTTCCACGCTGTCGCCCTTGTTCTTGCCGATGAGCGCGCGGGCTATGGGCGAGGAGATCGAAATCTTGCCATCGCGCAAGTTAGCTTCGAGATCACCGACAATGGTGTATTTGACCTTGTCGCCGGAATCGTCGTCCTCAAGTGATACGGTCGCGCCAAATTTAATGGTGTCGCCCGACATTTTCGACGTGTCGATGACGTCGGCGCGCGAAATCTTATCTTCAAGATCGGCAACGCGAGCTTCGTTCAGGCCCTGCTGTTCTTTGGCCGCGTGATACTCTGCGTTTTCCGAAAGGTCGCCATGGGCGCGCGCCTCCGAAATGGCGGCAATAATGCGCGGACGCTCAACCGCCTTGAGGCGTTGTAACTCGACCTCAAGACTCTTGTGGCCCGCGATCGTCATGGGCACTCGTTCCATCGTCATCTCCGACGTCTCCTTCAAGCCCGCACTTACGTGCAGCACGGACACAAACACTTCATAACCTGAGGAATGCAGCCGACCCGGGAGAATCCTGAACTCGCCAGAACTCGAAAGCTATACTAATCCTGCCACCTAGTCCCGGTACGCATAGCTTTGCAACGGCGCAACCTGAAGCGTGCCAGACTTAAGGGCCTTGATCGCCCGCGTCACCGCCACGGCCCCGGCTAAAGTTGTATAATAAGGCACGTGTTGAAGCAAGGCCGAGCGGCGGATGTCTTTGCTGTCCGAGAGCGCTTTTGAACCCTCTGTTGTATTGAAAACAAGGTTGACTTCGCCATTTTTGATGGCATCGACCACATGGGGCCGTCCTTCAAGAACCTTATTGATCGACTCGCACACGACCCCATTCGACTCAAGATGGCGCTTGGTTCCGCGTGTGGCGATGATCTTGAAACCCATCGCTGCCAAGTCTTTGACCGGTGCCACGATGCGCGCCTTGTCGCTCTCCTTGACAGAGACGAACACTGTTCCGGCAAGCGGGAGTTTCTGCCCGGCACCAATCTGGCTCTTGGCAAAGGCAATGGCGAAGTCGCGGTCGATGCCCATCACTTCGCCGGTCGAGCGCATCTCGGGCCCGAGCGCCGGATCGACGCCGAGGAAGCGAGCAAACGGGAACACGGCTTCCTTGACAGCGACGTGATCGATCTTGGGCATTTGGAGTTTGAAGGACGCGAGCGGTCTGCCGGCCATGATTTCGGCGGCGATGGCGGCGATGGGTAAGCCGACAACCTTGGCGACGAACGGCACCGTGCGGGAAGCTCGCGGATTGACTTCGAGGATGTAGACGCGCCCGTCCTTGATCGCGAACTGCACGTTCATCAAGCCGACAACTTTGAGAGCAAGTGCCAGTTCGCGCGTCTGGCGCTCAAGCTCTTTGATTACGGCCGGTTCAAGTGAGTACGGCGGCAGCGAGCACGCGCTATCGCCGGAATGAATACCCGCTTCCTCGATATGCTCCATGATGCCAGCGACAAACGTATCTTTGCCGTCGGCCAAGCAGTCGACATCAACTTCCACGGCGTCGGTCAAATAGCGATCGACAAGCAACGGGCGTTTCGCGGACACAACGAGTTCGGATGGGCTGTCGAGCGTTGCCGAAAGGCGCGCGATATAGCGGTCGATTTCAACTCCATCGTGCACGATTTCCATGGCGCGGCCGCCCAACACGTAAGAGGGGCGGATGACGACCGGGTAACCGATCTTGTCGGCAACGGCGCGCGCTTCCTTCGGCGTTTTGACGATTCCGCTTTCGGGCTGGGAGAGTTTCAGTTTTTCGATGAGTGCTTTGAAGCGGTCGCGATCTTCGGCGAGATCGATGGCGTCGGGCGATGTGCCCAAGATCGGTACGCCCGCTTCTTCAAGTGCGCTCGCGAGCTTTCAGCGGTGTCTGCCCGCCGAACTGCACGATAACACCTTTGACTTTGCCGTTCGTACTCTCAACGCGGATGATTTCCAGCACGTCTTCGGCCGTCAGCGGCTCGAAGAACAAGCGGTCGGAGGTATCGTAGTCGGTCGAAACCGTTTCCGGGTTGCAGTTGACCATGATGGTCTCGTAACCGGCCTTGGTCAGCGCGAAACAGGCGTGGCAGCAGCAGTAGTCGAACTCAATGCCCTGGCCGATGCGGTTTGGGCCGCCGCCGAGGATCACGATTTTATCTTTTGCAGTTGGTGCTGCTTCGCAAACAGGCTTGTCGAAAAGTCCCGTCTCGTAGGTCGAATACATATAGGCGGTGGGCGAGGCAAATTCCGCCGCGCAGGTATCAATGCGCTTGTAGACGGGATTGACGTCGAGCGAGGTCCGCAATACGCGCACGTCGGCTTCCGATTTCTTGGCGAGCTTGGCGAGTCGCGCGTCGGAAAAGCCCATGGCTTTGAGTGCGCGTATCTGGCCTGCGGTTTTTGGCAATCCGTGCGCGATGACGCGCGCCTCGGTGTCGATGATGTCTTTGATCTGGGCAAGGAACCAGGGATCGATCTTGGAGAACTGATGCACTTCATCGAGACTGAACCCAAGCCGGAAAGCTTGGCCAACTTTTAAAAGGCGGTCGGACGTTGGGCGGGCAACTGCCGCACGCACGACGTTCTTGTCGTCGCCCTGCCCCAGACCTTCGAGTTGCACATCGTCAAAACCGGACAATCCGGTTTCCATGGAGCGCAACGCTTTTTGCAGGCTTTCGGCAAACGTGCGTCCGATCGCCATGACTTCGCCAACCGATTTCATCGCCGTCGTCAGCGTCGTGTCGGCGCCTGCGAATTTTTCAAAGGCAAAGCGCGGGATTTTGGTGACGACATAGTCGATGGTTGGTTCGAACGAGGCTGGCATCGCGCCGGCCG
Source organism: uncultured Alphaproteobacteria bacterium (assembly GCA_963764605.1). GTDB lineage: Bacteria > Pseudomonadota > Alphaproteobacteria > Rhizobiales > Hyphomicrobiaceae > Hyphomicrobium_B. The sequence continues at coordinate 107,840 of CAVXTJ010000004.1, read as the reverse complement.
TGATGTCGTTCTTGATCTCGTCAAGAGTGTAGCCAACGGCAAGCTTGGCAGCGACTTTGGCAATCGGGAAGCCTGTTGCTTTCGACGCGAGCGCTGACGACCGCGACACGCGCGGGTTCATTTCAATGACGACGAGGCGTCCGTCCGCCGGATTGACGGCGAACTGCACGTTCGAACCACCCGTCTCAACGCCGATCTCGCGTAGCACCGCCAGCGACGCGTCGCGCATGATCTGGAATTCTTTATCCGTCAGCGTCAATGCGGGAGCGACGGTGATTGAATTGCCTGTGTGCACGCCCATCGGATCAACGTTTTCAATCGAGCAGACGATGATGCAGTTATCCGCTTTGTCGCGGACCACTTCCATTTCGTACTCTTTCCAGCCAATCAAACTTTCATCGATCAGAATCTGACCGACTGGCGAGGCATCAAGTCCCGATTTTACAATCAGTTCGAATTCTTCCCGATTGTAGGCGACGCCGCCGCCTGTGCCACCCATTGTGAAGGCTGGGCGGATGATGGCCGGAAGACCGATTTTGTCAGGCGGGAGCGCACTCATGGCCTCGATGAAGCCTGCCGCGCGGTCGTAGCCAACGATCTGGCCTTGTGCATTGCGGATGGGCGGCGACGACGCAATCATCGCGCGGGGATTTTCAAGCCCAATGCGGTCCATGGCTTCGCGAAACAACTTGCGATCTTCGGCTTTTTCGATGGCCTCGGCTTTTGCACCAATGAGTTCAACGCCGAATTTCTTGAGCACGCCCATTTCGTCAAGGGCGAGTGCCGTGTTGAGCGCGGTCTGTCCGCCCATCGTCGGTAGAAGCGCGTCGGGGCGTTCTTTCTCGATGATCTTGGCGACGATCTCGGGCGTGATCGGCTCGACGTAAGTGGCGTCGGCCAAATCCGGATCGGTCATGATGGTCGCGGGATTCGAGTTGACCAGGATGATGCGATAGCCCTCGGCCTTGAGAGCCTTGCAGGCCTGCGTTCCCGAGTAATCGAATTCGCACGCCTGGCCGATGACGATCGGGCCGGCGCCAATGATGAGGATGGATTTGATATCTGTGCGTTTGGGCATGTCAAAGGCGACTTCTATTGCAGCGCGGGGGCTTTGGCTATAGCCACGCGCCGGTTCCACGAAAAAGGTCTGGGAGCGTTCGTCCCCAGACCTTTAACGCCATGCCGTGACAGCGATATTTAGCGTTTCGCCGCACCCTTCAGGCGGGCGGCATTTCAGGAAAATGAGGAATATTTGGGTTGTCCGCGTCCCAATCCGGGCGCCGCTTGTTGAAGACGACGAACTGAGGATCGAGTCCGCTCGAATCGTCGAGCGTGCCTGCGCGGATCAACGTCAAACCGGCAAGCGCGGGCGAAATCATGATAACGGACGAACCGCAGTTCGGGCAGAATGTGTTTGTGACGGGGCGCCCGCCATCCGAGGTGTAAGTGTAGCTTTTGGTTTCGCCCGTGACCGCCACGTCCTCATTGGCGAAGACGGCGGCCGTCATGGCACTGGCGCCGGTCGATTTCTGGCAATTCAGGCAGTGGCACTTCGCGGCCGTCTTCATTTCGCGCGGCACTTCGTACCGGACCTTGCCGCAGAGACACCCGCCGGAACGTTTCGTTGCATCCGTCATTTGTCATTTCTCCTAACCATCGCGATCCACATGTACCGCGCGCGACGATTGGCGGCAACCGCGACCGATGCATTGCGGCAGGCCATCAATCACCTTGATCAGGGAGCCTTCGTCTCAGGGGCGGCTGCTCCTTCCGCCGGTGCTGCCGGTGCCGGAGCGGCGTCAGGTGCCGGGGCCGCAACGACGTCCTTCGGAGGTTCAATACTGAGATCGAGCGGGTAGGAGTAGCTCGTCTTGAAAAGTGGCTTTTCCTCACGACCCGGCGATAAAATTGCGTTGCTCACTGGCAAGCCGGTTATCGCATCGACATAGAACATTCTATAGGCTTCGTTCTTAGGTGCGTTGCTGTCCTTCACCGGCTCGTCTTCGAGTTTGTAACTCAAAACGTCCTTGCCATCGAACTTGGTTTTACCCTTGCAGCTATAGTTGCCAACGCTGTCTTGCTGGATGAGGACGTTTTCGCGCACCTGAGAAATGATCTGTGAGGTAATTTCGTCCGGCAGAATTTGCCAGCCCTTGCCTTCCGAGCCCCACGCGGACTTGCCAACGAGGATGGTTTCCTGCACCGCATTGGTCGCCGACACGGTGACTTTCTGATGCATACGGTCGGGCAGAACATAGTCAATGGTCATGCTCGTTGGACCATTCTCCGTAATCATGTTGGTTTCCATGCGGAACCACGACGACTTGCGCAGTTTCTGCAGAGCGGAGGACACCTCATCGCGGCACGGATTGGCGTTTTCCTTGTCGTCTTTCTTGGCCTCTTGAGCGGACGGCGCATGGAACGTCACAAGGATTGCGGCAAGGGCAAAAAGTAAACGGCGCATGCAGTCCTCCGAAGATGTCTTTCGGAGGGGTTATACGCGTAACCCGGCAACTTTCGATCTTAAAATTGCGAAAGGTTTACAAGCGCCTCGAAGAGCCCGCATGGGAAGCCGCTATTCCGGCTTTTTAGCCTTCATTGCCTCGCACGGGTCTGTGCGTGCCGCCCGGGGGGTAAATATCACGTAGTCCGCCGCCGGCTTGCCGTCCGGGTCTTGGGGCACGTAGGCGGCAGCATCCGTCTTGCCCTCCTCGACCTCAATGAGCTGGATGGACAACGTCTTGATGTCGGGCTTGCGCTGCCCGAGGTACCACGCGACGCCCCGGTCCTTACGAACGTGACCATTGCCGGCAATCAACAAAGTAGAACCGCGTTTTGAGATTGCGGTGATGACTCCGTCAGCAAGAGTTGCATCGCGAAAACGTTGCGCATAGGCCATGCCGCCAAGTGCTTCCTTTGGCATGGCGTTGCAGTGAGCCGTTTCGATTTCGGCGAGTGAGGCCGCGTCAAGTTTTTCGCCAAGCGGCTTGTCGAGTGCGAGCCGCGTTTTGTCTTCGGCTGAGACAGCTGCATCGCCGCCTTTGGCAATGGCCTTAACGGTCTCAAGCGGAGCGTCGCCGGCAAAAATCGGTTGGCCGCCTTTGAGAATGGCCAGGAAGATCGCATCATAGTTGTACTTCGACCATCCGCCGTTTGCCCAATCGACAGCCGTCTTCAGTTTGTCGATATCGCCGTCCTTAAAATTTTTCGCAGTTTCGCGCCAGAACGTGTCGAGGACGGCAGACTTGTCATTCGACACCTGCTCCATGGTGACGGAGGCAAAGTTTGACATGCCAAGCCGCGAGCGCAAATCGTGATGCAAGGGATTGTCGTGCACTTCGCCGAACATGACTGCGCCGCCCGCAACGACGGTCGCACGGATGTCTTCGCGCATCGACAGCCAGCCCTTGGCATCGCAGGTCTTGGCGCTCTCCTTGAGGCGGCCCGGTTCGGCAATGTGGATTTGGCCGCAGAGCGGATGCCCGCATGTTTTGGTCCACTCTTCAAGCAGCTTGAAGACGGGGCCGCGCGGGAATTCGCAAGCGAATGCGTTGACCGGCAGAAACAGGAAGAACGAGAGGATGATGGTAACAGCGCGCACGGGATTTCCTTTTAGCGTTGGCTCAGTCCCTCAAGACCATAAAAAGGGGGACCGGGCAATGATACGAGTGTCTCGTGGCAGCAGATTGGCTGGTTGGATGGAACAAGACGGCTGCATGGTTACTGGCAACGTTACTGGCAACGACACTGCCTCACACGCGCTTTTCCAGACTATCACCGCTCCCTAACTGCCTTCTCGCCTTTGGCGGCGCGCATCATGTTGGTGAAGCGCGTGAAGAGGTAGTGGCTGTCTTGCGGGCCGGGCGAAGCTTCCGGGTGATGCTGCACGGAGAACACGGGCTTTCCTTCAAGGGCCAAGCCGCAGTTTGATCCGTCGAACAGCGAGACGTGCGTTTCGACCACGCCCTTCGGCAAGCTATCGCGATCAACCGCGAAGCCGTGGTTCATCGACACGATCTCGACTTTGTTGGTCGTGAAGTCTTTGACCGGATGATTGGCGCCGTGGTGGCCTTGGTGCATTTTCCTGGTCGTGCCGCCAAGCGCAATACCGAGCATCTGATGGCCAAGGCAGATGCCGAAAACAGGCTTGCCGCTGGCAACGAGTTTCTTGATCTCGGGAACGGCGTATTTGCCGGTCTCGGCCGGATCGCCCGGGCCGTTAGACAAGAACACGCCATCGGGTTTGCGCGCCAGCACGTCCTCCGCCTTCGCCGTTGCCGGCAGCACCGTCACCTTGCAGCCTGACGAGGCGAGGCAACGCAGAATGTTGGTTTTCAAACCGTAGTCGATGGCAACGACGTGAAACTCCGGGCTCTCGTGGCGCACATGGCCCTTGTCCCAGGCCCAGCGCATCTCATCCCACGTGTACGATTGTCCTGTGGTGACATCGGGCACGAGATCCATGCCGACGAGGCCTGGCCAGTCCTTGGCTTGGCTTTTCAGTTTCTCGATATCGAACTTGCCCGATGGCTCGTGTGCGATAACGCCGTTCGGCATGCCCTTTTCGCGGATGCGTGCCGTCAAAGCACGCGTATCAACGCCCGTGATGCCGATGATGCCGCGCTGCTTCAACCAACTATCAAGATGTTCCACTGAGCGATAGTTGGAGGGTTCGGTGATATCGGCGCGCAGCACACAGCCGCGGACGCCGGAGCGCGACGCAAGGTTCGACTTCTCGCTATCGTCCTTGTTGGCGCCGACATTGCCGATATGCGGGAACGTGAAGGTGATGATCTGGCCCGCATAGCTCGGGTCGGTGAGAATTTCTTGATAGCCGGTGATGGCCGTATTGAAGCAAACTTCTGCCACCGCTGATCCCGTAGCGCCAACCCCGAAGCCTTGGATCACCGTGCCGTCGTCGAGTACGAGGCATGCGGTTGCAACAGCGTCGGTCCAGGGCTTTGGCGGAGATTTTGTATCGGGCATCGCCGGCTTAACTCGCTTTTTTGGGGCCGCAGCGATGCCGTGCCACACGACAGCGCGCACAGCAGGAGCATCAGTGCACCCTAAGTGAAATTTGGCCGGACCCTATGCGAAGGCCGGAAAGACGTCAATTGTGCCCAAAAGGGGCTCACTCCCAGTCTTTTGAGCCCTATCGGCTTGAACCGGAGACGCGCACGCCCTACACCCACGCGAAAGGTTCAAGGAGAAGAGACATGCGCGCCAAAATTTCGAGCGACCTCAAAGTTGCAATGAAGGCTGGCGAGAAGACAAAGGTTGGCGTGTTGCGCTTGATCAACGCTGCGATTCAAACGGCCGAGATCGAAGCCAAGAAGACCATCGATGAGGCGGCCGTGCTCGCCGTGATGACCAAGATGGTGAAACAGCGGCGCGATTCCATCGAGCAATTTACGAAAGGCGGCCGCGCAGATTTGGCCGACGTCGAAAAGGCTGAGATTGTCATTATTGAAGCCTATTTGCCCAAACAGATGGATGATGCAGCAGTTGTCAGCGCAATAACGGCGGCAATCGCGGAATCGGGAGCAGCCGGTCCTAAGGACATGGGCAAGGTCATGGCTGTGTTGAAGGCCAAATTCGCTGGCCAGATGGACTTCCAGAAGGCCAGTGCGTCCGTTAAAGACTTACTCAAATAGGCATCAAGGGCAAAACTTTGCCTCTGTGAACCCGACAGCTTGTGGAAAGCGGGTAGAGCCTTCATTTGGTAACCGTTCCACGTCACCACCTCAGACCGAATCACTTAAAGCAGACATTTGAGTGATTCGCAGTTTGCAGGAGCCCGGCTGACTTGAGCGGACGGTTTACACCACAATTACTCGACGAGATCCGCGCCAGGCTTTCGGTAAGCCAGGTCGTGGGCCGCAAAGTCGCGCTCAAAAAAGCGGGCCGTGAGTATCGCGGCCTGTCGCCCTTCAAGACGGAAAAGTCGCCGTCCTTCTTCGTCAACGACCAGAAGGGATTTTATCACTGCTTTGCCTCCGGCGAGCACGGCGACATCTTCTCGTTTGTGATGAAAACCGAAGGTCTGGATTTTCCCGAGGCCGTCGAGCGTCTCGCGGCGGAAGCAGGTGTGCCGCTGCCGAAAAAGGAAGACTACAACCCCGAACGCGAAGATCAGCGCGACCGGCTTTACCGGCTGCTGGATGTGTCCGCGCGGTTTTTTGAAGAAAGTTTGCGCGGCGGCCTGGGCGGCGAAGCGCGCCGCTACCTCGACAAGCGCGGCCTTGCACCGGAAACGATTGCCGCTTTCCGGCTTGGTTTTGCGACCAATTCCAGGGGTGCATTAAAGACCCACTTGAAGAGTGAAGGCTTCAACGACACCGACATGGCCGCATCCGGAATGCTGATCGCGGGTGACGATATCCCCGAACCCTATGACCGCTTCCGCAATCGCGTGATGTTTCCGATCCTCGATCTCAAGGGACGCGTCATTGCCTTTGGCGGACGCGCGCTCGACAAGGATGCGCCGGCAAAATACTTGAACTCTCCCGAAACGCCGCTTTTCCATAAAGGCCACGTGCTCTTCAACGCCACGCGCGCACGCCCCGTTGCGCACGACAAAAACCGCATCATTGCGGTTGAAGGCTACATGGATGTGGTCGCACTTTACGAAGGTGGATTTCACGAAGCGGTCGCGCCGCTTGGAACTGCGCTCACCGAAGAACAAGTCAAGCTGCTTTGGCGCATGGTGCCCGAACCGACGCTTTGTTTCGACGGCGATAGCGCTGGCAAAAAAGCCGCCTTCCGCGCCGTCGATACCGCGCTCCCGCATCTCAAGCCCGGACACAGCCTCAAATTCGCATTTCTCCCCGATGGGCTCGATCCCGACGATCTTATCCGCCAGCAGGGCACATCCGCCATGGCGGCCATTCTCGATAAGACCAAGCCTTTGATCGATGTGCTGTGGGAGCGCGAGACCGCCGCACAGCCGCTGCATACGCCTGAACAGCGCGCGTCGCTCGAGGCGAGGCTGAGAACTCTGTCGACCAGCATCGCTGACCCGCTCGTGCGCATCCACTACGAGCGCGAGCTGCGTGATCGCCTCTTTCAACTTGGCCGCCGCGGTCCATCGGGTCGCAACTCCAGCACCTATGCCGGTTCCTACGTTTCGGGCGGTCAGGGAGCCGGTCAATTTCAGGGCCGTCGCGGCGGCTCGGGCGGCCAGCAACAATGGCAGCCGCTTGCCCCCGACTGGCGCCAGCGCGAGCGTCAGCGGCTCACGGGACGCCCTGCGCGCTTTCAGCCGCACCCTCCCACCCCTGGCGGCGCTAGTCCCGAGCTGACCGGCATCATGAACGCGCTGCCCGCTCGCGAGGCCCTGATATTAAAGGCAATTCTCAATCATCCCTGGCTTATTGACCAATATTCCGAGGCTTTGGCCGAACTTTCCTTCACCGCTGGTGCCCTTGTGGCGCTGCGAGACGAAATCCTCAATCTGCATGCAACGACGAATTCCCTTGACACTTCAACTCTGCGCACCCAATTGAGCAAAACGGGGGTTTCCAAAGTGGTGGACCTCGTCGCGCGAACGATTACGCACACAAGCGACCGTTTTGCCGAACCAGAGGCGTCCACCACTGACGTCGAAACCGGCTGGCGCCATATCCTGGCGCTGCACCAGCGTCATGGCAATCTTGAGCACATGCTCAAGAGGGCCGAAGAGGCGTGGTGCAAAGACTGCACGGAAGAAGCTTGGGCGCGGCTTTCGGACATTCAGCATCAAATTGCAGTCATGACCGCCGCAGAACATTTGGATAACACCGAGCATCACCATGCCGAAACGGTGGACAACACAATGAATCAGACGGTGAAACGCGCAAGTTGAACGAATTTCGCGGGCCCGGAGCCCTCGCCAGAGCCGTCTGGCTGGGATTTACAGGGCCGGCAACACAGAAACCGGCTTCTCGACCCTATAGGTAGAGGCCCTTGGTTGATTTTGAAGGATAGCGATGGCACGCGCACAGCAGGCAACGCAAAAGAACGAAGATCAGACCCCGGCCGCGGGCGAAACCCCTGATCGCGACAGCCCATTGCTCGATCTCTCCGATCAAGCGGTCAAAAAACTGCTCAAATCGGCCAAGGCGCGGGGCTACGTCACCCTTGACCAGCTGAACGCCGTGCTGCCCTCCGAAGAAGTCTCCTCGGAACAAATCGAAGACATCATGTCGATGCTGTCCGACATGGGCATCAACGTCGTCGAAACCGATGAAGGCGAAGAAAAGGAAGAAGGCGCCGAGGACGCGCCCGACGAAGAAGAGAGCCGCGCGCTTGTGGCTTCGCAAAACGCCCTCGTCAAGGCCGAGACCAAGGCAGAACCCTCCGAGCGTACCGACGATCCTGTGCGCATGTACTTGCGCGAAATGGGCTCCGTCGAACTTCTGTCGCGCGAAGGCGAAATTGCCATCGCGAAGCGCATTGAGGCTGGACGGGAAGCCATGATTGCGGGCTTGTGCGAAAGCCCCCTCACTTTCCAGGCCATCATCATCTGGCGCGACGAGTTGAACGACGCCAAGATTTTGCTGCGCGACATCATCGATCTTGAAGCAACCTACGAAGGCCCGGAAGCCAAATCGCCGCCCGCCGTCGGTGGCGAAATGGAAATGCCGGCACCTGTTCCCAGCGCTCCGGGTGTGCCGGGCGCTGAAGGCGAAGGCAGCGAGGACGATGATGAGTTTGAAAACGCCATGTCGCTTGCCGCCATGGAAGCCGAACTGAAACCGAAGGTGCTCGAAACCTTCGACAAGATCGCCAGTACCTACAAGAAATTGCGCAAGCAGCAGGACAAAAAACTCGAGCAGCAGGTCGCGGGCGAACAAGGCACGCGCCAGCAGCAGAAGGCCTACGAAAAACTGCGCGAAGAAATCGTCACCGACGTGAAGAGCCTATCTCTCAACAACAACCGTATCGAAAGCCTCGTCGAGCAGCTCTACTCCATCAACAAGCGCCTGATCGGTCTAGAAGGCCGCTTGATGCGCTTGGGCGACAGCTATGGCGTGCCGCGCCAATCGTTCATCGACGAATACTTCGGCAACGAGCTGGACCAAACCTGGCTCGATCGCATGGGCACCAACGGCAAGAAGTGGACGCAGTTCGTCAAGAACGAGCGCCCGCAGATCGAGACCATCCGCGGCGACATCCACCAGCTTGCGACCGACACGGGGCTTAGAAATCCCCGAGTTCCGCCGCATCGTCAAAGCCGTGCAGAAGGGCGAGCGCGAAGCCCGCCAAGCGAAAAAGGAAATGGTCGAAGCCAACCTTCGCCTCGTCATCTCGATTGCCAAGAAATACACCAACCGCGGCCTGCAGTTCCTCGATCTCATCCAGGAAGGCAACATCGGCTTGATGAAAGCCGTCGACAAGTTCGAGTACCGCCGCGGCTACAAGTTCTCAACCTACGCCACGTGGTGGATCCGTCAGGCCATCACGCGCTCAATCGCGGATCAGGCGCGAACCATCCGCATTCCCGTGCACATGATCGAGACGATCAACAAGATCGTGCGCACGAGCCGCCAGATGCTGCACGAAATCGGCCGCGAGCCGACGCCGGAAGAGTTGGCTGAAAAGCTCGCCATGCCGCTCGAAAAAGTGCGCAAGGTTCTGAAAATCGCCAAGGAGCCCATCTCGCTTGAGACGCCGATTGGCGACGAAGAAGATTCGCACCTCGGCGACTTCATCGAAGACAGAAACGCCATTCTGCCGATCGAAGCGGCGATCCAGTCGAATTTGCGAGAAACCACGACGCGGGTTCTGGCGAGTTTGACGCCGCGCGAAGAGCGCGTCTTGCGCATGCGCTTCGGCATCGGCATGAACACCGACCACACGTTGGAAGAAGTCGGCCAGCAGTTCTCGGTCACGCGCGAACGCATCCGCCAGATTGAGGCCAAGGCTTTGCGGAAATTGAAGCATCCGTCGCGGAGCAGGAAGCTTAGGAGTTTCTTGGATAATTAGGCCCATTAAGCAATTGAAGCAGGTTCCAGCAATGTCCAAGCCCACCATCTTCACGATATCCGCTGTTTGGGATTCGGAGGCGTCCGTGTGGAGTGGCCATTGCGATGACATTCCAGCAGCAGCCGATGCGGCAACTCTCGACGAGTTACTATCGAAGATTTCCGCCATCGCTTTGGATTTGCTTCCCGACAACCATCCGGGGATCGAGCCGTCGTCGCTTTTCCTCCAGATTACGGCATTGCGCGAAGCCGAACTTGCGGCCGCGTAAATGGCCCCGCAATTCGATCGCGACTTACGGGAGCTTCTGCGCGCGGTTGGATGCTATCTTGTTCGTCAGGGAAAAGGCAGTCACGAAATCTGGCACAGCCCGATCACCGGGAGAAATTTCGCAGTACCCGTAAATATCCCAAGCCGTCATACGGCTAACGCGATCCTACGTCAGGCAGGGCTGCCTAAGGCATTTTAAGACGGCAACCTTCCGAAGGCACTTGGAACCGGCAGTGCTCCAATCGATGCGACGCTATCCCGGGCCTGCGCAAATCGCTCACGCTTCGTTGCTCGCCCGGGAAAGCAAGCGGCTTGGGATTCGCGCGCCCTACTCTCCTTCCACCAGCCCTGCAACAATCCGGTTTACCACCGGCGTGACAACCATCAGCGTCGGGAACGCCACGCACCACGACATCGCCCACGCGACAGGCCAGACCTGAAAGAAGTTCGGCGCGAAGCCGATGCTGCGCAGCGTCGAGATTCCCGACACGATGCATGTCATGAAAAGAGACAGAATGACGAGCCCGAGAATGGGGGCGTAGCGCGCTGGCAACTTTGTCCGTCTCCGGAATGTAAGGCTTTTCATCAACGCTCTTTGCTTCTCCCCACCCCCAACCCCTCCCCGCTGGGGAGGGGAGCTGATGGTCAGCTTCTACAAATTTAGGAGCGGCAAGGAAATGCCTACTCCGCCATCTCCTCGCCCGAACCGCCGAACGCGGTTGGGAAGTCCTTGAACTTCGGCAGGCCGTCTTTGATCTGCAACGTCTTCTCGGAATAGTAGACGTGCAGCCCCGGCTTATGCGGGAACGTCGGGATCGTCGCCGCGTAAACATCGACGAGCTTGAATGTCGGATGATTGGTCATGACGTGGCCGCCGCATTTCGTGCACCACTTGCGTTCGCTGACCTCGGTCTTGGCATAAGTCCCGATGTTGTCCGCACCCGCCGTCACTTTTACCTGGCCCGGCTCCCAAAGCGAAAACGCGTTGACGGGTGCCGCCGACCACGCGCGGCACGACTCGCAATGGCAGTAGCCCATCGCGTGCGGCTCGCCTGACACTTCGATTTTCACCGCGCCGCAGAAACATTCGCCCTTGTGCACCGCCATGGCACGCTCCCTATTGCCCAACTTAGGCAACCTTAGCGATGAAAAGTACGCGTGGCCATAGTGCGCATGGTGGAAAGTATCATTCACCAAAAATACTGGTGATACCCGCCTTTGTCGCCCTCAGTCTCGCGGGTCTTCTTGAACAAGTCTTGAACCTGCTTTTGCGTCAATACCCGGATTGGGCGGTTGGTCAGTTCCTTGTAGCATTTCACGCCAGCTTCGTTGCCGCGCATGTATCTGAGATGCGTTTCGAAATCCTTGGTGGCGGCTGCCAACTCCGCGTCCGTCGCCTTGGTCAGGTCGGCAATGCGCAAGTCACGAATTCTGCGATAGGCGTGGGTCGAGAAGAAGAGCGAATAGCGCTTGCCAACGCCGTGCGCGCGATAGCGAATAATGATGCGCCGTCCGATAAAGAACACGGCGGCCGCCAGTACAATTGAGATTATGATCCCAAACCCGCCTTTGGAGTCCGGGGCGGGTTTGGCCTCTGCGTGCTTGCCGTCGGGCTTTGTGCTCCCCTCTGGTTTCTTGTCAGCAGCTGAAGTCTTGGCAGTGTCTCGTTTCGTGGAAGTGCCTGGCTTTTCTTCAGAACCCGATGCAGATTGCGCGGCCGCTTTGGCTTTTTCCCATCCGGCGATGCCAAGAATTGCGGCCCAGAATATTTCCATACCCGCAATCATGGGTCGCTTATCGACGAGACAGCTGACACCCGGGTTTTCGAAATCGCTGTGACGCGCTGCCCAGGTGACGAGGTCTTCAACCGATTCACAGCGCAGCGTGCGTTCAGATAAGCCGAGTTGTGCATAATCAGCGGCGAATTCCGGCCCGCCCACTTTCGGCGCCGCGAACGTGATGACTCCGCCGACTTTGCCGACGTTACGTTTGGCAAAATCATGGGCCCCGACAAGTGCCAAGGCGCCGCCCAGCGAATGGCCCGTAAAGCAAAGTTCCTCAGCGCCGTGGTTATTGCGCACTTTTGCAACCCAATCTTCGATTTTCGGCGCAGCGTGCCCCCAGGCCGAGGCAAAGCCGAGATGGCGGCGCGGCGCAGCTGACCCGATCAGTTTGAGGGTTTCCGCCGCGATGTCATTGTCCGTGGTAAGCGCTGGCGAAAGGTCGGTGAACCAATCTTCGACGCTGGTCGTCCCGCGCATTGAGATGAATGCGGTTGTGCCTGAGACGAAGCCAAAGCCTTGCGTATCGCCATTCTTGCCGGTGTCGAAAAATTCGAAACTTTCAGCCACCATGCCGCGCCATCCGCCGCCCTTGAAATGCGCGCGCAGCGAGGCCTCATCCTCGTAAGCCAGCACCGATTTGTAGGCGAGGAACTCGCACAGCTCTAAGGGGATCTTGTCCTTATCCGCTTTCCAGCTTTTCAAAGCACTGGCGACCAGGAAATTGGCATCTTCTTGGCCAGAGGCGGCAAAGGCCAAATAGGTGTCTATGTTGCCAGGCTTGAGGAACAGCGCGTCAAAGCGATTGGGCGTAGCCAGTGGGTTCGCTGGCGTAGCCAGTGGGTTCGCTGGCGCGGAGGCTGGAACAGTTTGCGGATCATGTTTTTTGTCTCCCACATCGGGCGCGCGGCGCGCGGCTTGAGCGGCTTCAGATTGGGCCTTCGGCTCGACACTTGGTTTGGGAGGCAGCAGCGGTTGATCGAAAACAGGTGGCACAGGCCCATCTGGCTGACGAAGCAACGGGGCGTAATGCGATCGCTGGGCCATGGTAAAATCTCCCGCACACGAAAAAAATTCGGGGTCGTCGTTCGAACCGCAAATACCGGCTCGCAAATACCGGCTCCATGAAAAAGCAATGCCGTAAAATCTAACAGACTGGCGGTATCAAATCCAGTCATCGCAACCTACCGCGTCACTGCCAGTTAAGGCGCTGGTGCATCAGCTGCAATCGACAGCGGCTTGCCTTTTTCAACCACATACGTGTTCAGCAATATCGCGCCACTCGGTCCCGCCTTACCGCCGTGGATGGCGTAACCGGCCAAATCCTTACTCTCGCCCGTAACGCGCGTTGCACGTGGTTCGCCGTCAAACAGGTACGTCATCTCTCCAAACAGAACGTAGCTTGCTTGTGGGCCCGGGTGCGAATGACGAGTAACCTCGTAGTCTGCCGGAAATTCAACGCGCATAATGAGGGTCTCGTAACGCGTGCCCGGCACATCGAAGCGTTGCAGGATTTTTTGATTAAGGCCCAGCCTTCGAGCGGCAGGCGGCGTTGCGGGCGCGTCATCAAAAGCACGCACGGCAGAAACAAGCGGCAGCACCGCAACAAGCGCCGCAACCAGAAGAATGCGCGTTAGGCGCATCGCTCTCATGGCTTCGGCGGATCGGCAGGAACAGGCTTTCCGTCCGCATCCACCTTGGTCATGAAGGGCTTGCCTTTTTCGAGCACATAGCTGTTAAGCAACGCCACCCCCTTAGGGCCCACTTTTCCGGAATGAATGATGCCCGGCTGAAAAAGTGTCGTGTCGCCCGCCTTGAGCAGCTTCGGTTCCTGACCGTCCAGAACGAGCGTTAGTTCGCCGTCGAGCACGTAACTGGCTTCTGGCCCTGGATGCGTGTGGCGCGCCACCTTGTAATTCGGCTCGAACTCGACTTTCATGAACGTCGTCTCATAGTTCGTGCCGGGCACGTCGAACTTCTGCAGGATGGTGCGCTTGATACCCGGAGCGGCCTGTGTAACGGCCGGCGGCTTCGCTTCTTCTGCGCGCGAGACCTGAGGCGCCGCCACAAGGGGAAGGAATGCCAAAGCCAATGACGCAAATTTCATGTTCGAAGTCTCCTCGATCGTCCCGGTTGTCACTTGTCTTGAATTGAAGGCATACTCTTAGAAAACTGTGGCTATGTCCAACTTCTGAAAGTCTCGCCCCATGAAAATTGAACTCACTGGAAAAGCCGCTCTCGTCACAGGGTCGACCGGCGGCATCGGCTTTGCCATTGCCAAGGGATTGGCAGGTTGCGGCGCGACCGTCCTGATCAACGGGCGGAAGGCGGACAAGGTGGCGGCCGCAGTGGAGCGCATCAAAAAGGAAATCCCCGGCGGCAAGTTCCTGGCAGCAGCAGGCGACGTCTCGACTGCGGAAGGGTGCGAGGCGGCAATCAAGCCCGCCGGTCAGATCGATATCCTGGTCAACAACGCAGCGACGTTTGAACCCAAGGACTTTTTCGAAATTCCGGACAGCGATTGGCTGCACTACTTCGAAACAAACGTGCTTTCCGGCATCCGTCTCTCGCGCACACTCATGCCCGGCATGCTGAAACGCAATTGGGGCCGCAACGTTTTCATCTCATCTGAATTGGCCGTGCAGCTTCCGACTGAGTTTCTGCACTACGGTGTCACCAAGACATCTCAGCTCGGCGTCTCGCGCGGGCTAGCGGAATTGACCAAAGGCACCAACGTGACTGTCAACGCCATTCTTCCCGGCCCGACGCGCTCCGATGGCGTCGAAGGCTTCCTCGAGGCGCTCGGCAAGCAGGCTGGCATGAGCGCCGACGACATGGCGGCAAATTTCGTCCAAACGCACCGCCCCTCGTCGCTCATCCAACGCTTCGCCAGCGTCGAGGAAGTCGCCAACATGGTTGTTTACGTCTGTTCCAAGGAGGCCTCCGCCACCAACGGTGCAGCCTTGCGCGTCGATGGCGGAGTGCTGAGGTCGATGGTGTAATACTTGGTGGGATCGCAAACGCCGCTTGAATTTTTTGCCGTTGTAACGGTGTTAGATCTTCATCTCGTGCGGCGCGCGTATGTTCCGCCACAGGCCTTTGAGGCCGAAAGCCCCGGCTTCATGTCGTCTCTGGGGCCGCACGGCCGCAACAACCTGCTCGATACGTTTGAAAACGAAAGGGCCGACGTGCTGCTCATCAGGCGTAAGGACAACATTTGATTTTAGGGCATCATGGGATTTCATTATGGATGTACCGCCGCGTTAACGCTCTAAGGCGTCAAGCCCGCTGGATTTTTTCCCCGCTTGATCCCGAGCATGTTACGCTCCAACCGGGCTCCGGCCCGGCATTCATGAACCGGCTGCGGCGCACAAGGAGCGGACTTTGCAAACCATACAATTGATCTATGCCTCAAAGCCCTTCGGGTTCGACGATCTGGCGTTGAGCGGCATATTGAATGCTGCACGCAAACTTAATCAGCGCGACGGCATCACAGGCGCCCTGATTTGCCGTGAGGATCTCTACTTGCAAATGCTCGAAGGCCGGCGCGATGTCGTGACTGCCGCGTTTGCGCGCATCTTGCGTGACGACCGGCACACGCAAGTGATCACCTTATGGTCGGGAGATATCGAGTTGCGGTTATTTCCCGAGTGGGCGATGCGGCACGATCCGGCGAAAAGCTGGATGTGGACCGCAGACCAGGTGACGGCGGGCGCAATCGGGCGTGCCTCATCTGATGAAATTCGCGGCGTCTTTTCGAGGTTGGCATCAGAGCCGCCGGAGGGACCGGAGCAATGCCCGGTCTCATAATTCCGGCTATCGAAGCCGCGCTCGTGCTGCCCTAGGCGACAGACACAATCTCAGCGCGGCCGGCTCCGCGGCGCGGACGTCGTCGCCCGCTCGCTTCCCCATGAGCGCTTGAGCCATCGGCGAGACGTAGGAAAGCGTTCCCTTGGCTGGGTTGGCTTCGTCCTCGCCAACGATGCGGAAGGTCTGGCGGCGCCCGTCCTCGCGTTCGATTGCGACGGTTGAACCGAAGTGCACGGCCCCGTCCGCGGCTGGGAGAGGCTGGACTTCAGCTGTTGCGCGCCGCGCGTTCCAGTATCTCAAGTCCCGCGCAATTCGTTGCAGTGCTATTCTGTCGGCGGCGGCCTGCGCGCTTGCGTAGTCCGCGCTCAAACGGTCAACCTCGGCCTCAATGTGCTGCAGCCCCTCCGCAGTTACAAGATTAGCGTGCCCCGAAATCAGCCGGTCAGGCAGATCTTCGTTGCTCATTCCCCCATCATCGTCTTTGACGAACGCTCGGCTCATGACCTTACATATAGGCCGCAATCGCGGTGTTTTCAAATGCGCCGGAACGCGTTCAATTATCTGTATATTTGATACGTTAACCGAAGCCGCCATGGTGCCGAGCCCCTTGCGTGCAGCGCATTCTGGTGCTTCCATGAACCGAGTTGACAGGAGGCAAATGTCATGGCCGCGATTTCATCAATCCCTTTGCAGCGCAACGCCCCCGACGGCGTCGTCAAAGTCGATCTAGACGAGCGCGCATTTCTCTTCCCGCAAACAAAGAGCCTGACGCAGCTGCAGATCTACGTGCACAAGCCGTCGCTGATCCGTTTTGAAGTGGTCTACGCCTTCAACCACGCACATGCCAGTACAGCTCTCTTCGACATCAATGTCCGGGATTGCGCCGAGCTGTCGCGCCGCTTGGTCGAAGCGGTCTACCGGGCGCAGTCGACGCAGATCGTGATGGACAACCTGAGCCTCGCCATGACTGTCGTGCCAAACGGATACATTCTCCAAATCAACGAGCACGCCGCATCGACCGAAATGTTTCTCGGCACGGCATCGATCTGGCGCGTGTTATCGGGCATTGCCCGCGCCGTCGATCTGCTCGCGCCGCAAGCTGGACATTGATGCGGGAACCCGTAGACAACTGCGTCCCTATCCTACCGATGGGCGCAGCTCCGTGGAATATGTTGCAATTTCGCGTGAGGTCGTAAATGTCGCGTTTACCCCACCACGCACCTGCATGGAACAGGGAAAGACGACCTGCTAGAGAAGCACAACAGAATCACCATTGCCGACGGAGACCCCCATGGACGAGACCCCTATTGAAAGCTTGGCCCGCTCTGAAGCTGCTTCCCTCATTCGCGACTACTACGCCGCCTTCAATAAGGGCGACACGGAAGGCATGCTCAAGTTCCTGACCGAAGACGTGATCCACGACATCAACCAGGGCGAGCGCCGCCAGGGGAAAGATAAGTTTAGGGCTTTCAACGCACGCATGACGCATAACTATGCCGAACAGCTAAAAGACATTGTCGTCATGGTGTCGAAGGACGCGACCCGCGCCGCGGCCGAGTTCAACGTGCACGGCGTCTACAAGAACAACGACGAAGGGTTGCCGCCTGCAACGGGTCAGAAATATGTGCTTCCCGCCGGCACGTTCTTCGCCATCCGCGATGGCAAGATCGCGCGCGTGACGACGTATTACAATTTAACGGACTGGATTACGCAGGTGGCCGGATAGCTTGGGTCAGACACCCGTAATAACGTGACCGGCATGGCTGTTGAAAAGAAAAAACTCGATGTGAAATCGGTCTCCGGCGAGGATATTTTCGCGATCCTCCCCGATCTCGCGCGCCTGCGCATCTCGGTGTTCCGCGATTGGCCGTATCTCTATGACGGCACACTCGATTACGAAGAGAAGTATCTCAAGACCTTCGCCGCCGCCAAAGGCGCGGTTGTCATTTGCGCCTACGACGGCGATCTTATGGTCGGGGCTTCGACCGCCGCGCCCATGATCGAACACGCGGATGAATTCGGCGAGCCGTTCAAGACAGCGGGCTACGACCTCGCAAAAATATTCTACTGCGGCGAAAGCGTACTCTTGAAGAGCCATCGCGGCTACGGACTGGGCCACGCCTTTTTCGACGGCCGCGAAGCGCAAGCCCATAAGCTCGGCGGCTTCACGCATTCAACCTTCTGCCGCGTTGTGCGGCCCGGCGATCACCCTTTGAAACCCGCGGATTATGCGCCTCTCGATCCCTTCTGGAACAAACGCGGGTACTTTCCCGTTGACGGCATCGTCGCGACCTACAATTGGAAAGACATCGATCAGGCGGGCGAAACCTCACACAACATGCAATTCTGGATGAAGAAGCTCTAGGATATCCCCTCTCCCGGTCCTTACGGGGAGTGGGAGATTGAGCGCCGCCCTGATGGAACACACATTCGATGAAGCAGACACTCAAGGTCGCCAGCGCCCAGTACCCCATCGGGCAGCCGCACTCGATCCATGAATGGGAAGACAAGATTTCTTTGTGGGTGAAGTCCGGCGCGGCAACGGGCGCAGCGCTTCTGGTGTTTCCGGAATATGCCGCAATAGAGCAGGCCGCAGCTTTCGGGCCTGAAGTTTATGGCGATCTCAAAGCAACATTGTCGAAAGTTGCGGAACTTGCTGGCGCTAGAGTCGCGCTCCACGCCGAACTCGCAAAAAAGCATAACGTGCACATTCTTGTGGGTTCCGGTCCTGCGCTGAAATCAGACGGCCGTTTTGTCAATGCCGCCCAGCTCGTCACGCCCAAAGGCGGCATCGGCGAACAGGAAAAGCTCGTCATGACGCCGTTCGAACGTGATTGGGGGATCTCAGCGGGTGCGCCTGTGCGCGTGTTCGAAACGGCCATCGGCACCTTTGGCATTGCCATTTGCTACGATAGCGAGTTTCCGCTGCTTGTGCACGCCATGGCGGACGCAGGCGCCGATGTCGTGCTCGTGCCATCGTGTACCGAGCGCGTCTCTGGCTATCACCGCGTGCGCACCGGCTGCCGGGCCCGCGCGCTGGAAAACACGATTGCGACTGTGCAAAGCCCGACCGTCGGCGATGCGCCGTGGTCGCCGGCCGTCGATTTCAACGCGGGCGCGGCTGGCATTTACGTCCCTTCCGAGCATGGCGTCTCTGACGACGGCATGCATTGCGGAAGGCACACTCAACAAGGCGGAATGGGTGACGGGCACGATCGATCTCGCGCGCCTGCGCAGAGTTGCGCGAAACAGGCGAAATGCGCAATCGCTTCGACTGGGACCTGCAGCCCGGCGCACCGATGGCGAAGGTCAAGGTCGAGCGGGTGGATTTGAAGTAACGGCAATAGGCAATAGGCAAATCGGGGCACCTAGTCTCAGGTGCGATTTCATTCTTGCTCAGACTTCGATTGCCGAGTGCCGGTTGCCTGTTGCCGGCAACTCACTTCAATTTCCACGTCGCCGTGACGCGCGCTTCAAGATCGACCGAGCCGCGCTCGACAGGGGCTGACTGCGCTTCCGCCGCCATGGCCCGCTTCGCAAACACAACCGGCTGAGGCCCGTGATGGACGGTGTCTTCCGAAATCTGCACAATCTCGCCGACGTCGGCACCGGCTGCTTGCGCGTAGAGCTTGGCGCGGCGCAGAGCATTTGCCATAGCTTCCTTTCGAGCTTCGTCCTTCAACGTCTCGGCTTTTGATACGTCGAACGTAATGCCGTTCATCTGGTTCGACCCAGCGCTGACGAGCTGGTCCAAGACTTCACCGAGCTTGTCGAGATTGCGCACCTTGACGGCTACCATGTTGTGGGCGCGATAGCCGTTCAAGACGGGCGGCTGACCTTCCTTCGGGTAAACGTAGATGGGTTCGATATTGAATTGCGTGGTTTGGATATCCTTGGGCTCGATGCCTTTGCCCTTCAGTTCGGCGATGACCTTCTTCATGCCCTCGCTGTTCTTCGACAAGGCTTCGCGCGCTGTCTTGGCTTCGCTGAGTCACGCCCGTTGCAATGGTCGCTTCATCGGGCTCGGCGGCAACGTTGCCGGATGCCGAGACAGTTACAGTTCTATCCATGGGTTTTTCCTCGGCGGCAAGGGGGGCGGCCAGGCAAGTGTCGAGTGCGCCGAAAACCATAGTTGCAAGGGCAATGGGTTTCTTCACGGGGGCGAGCATGTGGACATCCCTTTTGGGTTGAAGCTAGGCCGCATACCCTCGTTTGACGGATAAATGAAGGCGGACCTTGGGTTTGGCGCCATAACGATATTTTGGCGGAGAGGAACAAATCGCACCTGGCTTTGGCGGGCTCCGGTCAGTGCGAACTCTGGTATCAGGACCGTTCCATTGGGGGCCCGTAGCTCAATGGTTAGAGCTGACGGCTCATAACCGTCTGGTTCCAGGTTCGAGTCCTGGCGGGCCCACCAGCCTTCGCGCCCTTTTGCTTGGCGCTTCGGCTCGGCAAGCCGGTGAGCGCGAAGGCTGTCGCGCCGTAACTTTAAGTGAAGGCGGACTTTTGCAAGCGGGACAAGGCTGCCACGCCGGAGCCTAACAGGCGAAGGCGGGCTTGTCGCCGCAGACCAGGCTTGGCAAGTCTACACTGTCCCCAATTCTCTCGAAATCTCAACGCTTACCGTTTTGGGTGCCGATTTCGCACTTCGTCCGGTAAAGTTCGGACCCGGAGTTCGACAACCTGCTCGCGTTGCTTCGGGTCATCGCGCGAAATCCCGATTTGGCCGCCAAAGCGCAGGAGGGCGAGTGGTGAGGATGCATCGTGAATGTGGCGAAGGCGGACCACTTGAAGATCAATTGAAAGGATGTATTGAGTATTTAACCGCTGCGGGACCGAGGGAGCATAGGAATGTTGGCTTGGACAATCAATGAATGGGCAGCTTTTGTCACGATAGCGGCGGTGGTACTACCATCAGGATATAAGGCGTTCAGAACCTTCGTTCCGAGCTCAAAGAAATTTCTCCCTAGACAGATTATTCATGATGCCGAGTATACGCCCCAATGCGTGGTCGTCCCCGCTGGTAAGGTGAAGATTGGATCGCCCGAAAGCGAACTCGAACGAGAGGCTTCATATGAATATGGCGCCGATGAGCGTGAAGAATACCGCGGCACAGAAGGGCCCCAAAAAGTTATCAGCTTTAGCCGTCAATTTGCCATTGGAATTTATCCAGTTAAAGTTTCAGAATTTCGCGCTTACGCGATCTCTAAAAACTTTCAAGGCGGTGAAGCACTGATATTTTCCCAAAAGTATGATGGATACAGAGCAAGCCCCGTTTGGCGAGATTGGGAAGATCCAGGCTTTCAACAAAGGGACGATCATCCCGTTGTTGGTATCAGTTGGATTGAAGCGAAAGACTATTGCGATTGGTTGACGGTTAAGACCGGAAAGAAATACAGGCTGCCAACAGCTTCGGAGTGGGAATACGCAGCGAGAGCCGGTGCCGAGGACAAACCATTTTGGTGGGGAGATTATATTTCGCCAAGCCAAGCAAACTATAATCATGAACTCACGTACGCAGAAAGTTCCGACAAACGAAAAAAGCCTTCGGGAACGTGTCCTGTCCAATCCTACTCGCCTAATTCTTTTGGGCTATATCAAGTCCATGGGAATGTCTGGGAGCACTGTGAAGACACATGGTCTCAGAACTCTTGAACCAGTGCCTGCAGACGGCACAGCATATGTTTCGACCGAAACTTCAGATAAAATGTCGAAAGGTGGCAGCTGGGTCGATCATCCCTCCTACCTCCGGTGTGCGTTCCGTGGATTTTCTGTTCTGGATGAACGGTACACAACTACCGGTTTTAGGGTTGTGCGAGAGTTGGATTGACGCCTACCGCACCCCTACCCCACAACAATACTGATCGCTTCACCCGGATGCACGGCCTTGAACTGCTTCACGTCGTCGAGCGCTTCCGCCCAGACGTTGCAGGGGCTGGCGAGGCGGATCTCGCATTTGGTGCGCGACTTGGGCGTCGGTCCAAAACCGATAGCGACCGCGTCTCCGTCTGGCCAGAACGCGATTTCGCCGGGCTTCACGCATTCGCGCGCGTCAGGCTCGCGCAATGCCGAAATGTCGGTTTGGAAATAGACTTCCGCGCCCCAAGTTTGGGCGGACGCGTGAATGGGCAACGCAGCCCAAATCATCGCCGCTGTCGGCGTATCGAGAAGCCGGGCGCGAACGCTCACACCACCGGCACAAATGACGACTTCGCGCATGTCAGCCCCACAAAACGCTACGCCAATTTCAATTTGCCGCCGGTCAGCCAACAGGCGGCAAGGCGCGCACCTTCTCACCTCATAGGCCAAGGTTCAAGCGATTTGCGTCACTTCCGTGAAATGCCCACACGATACAAGGACTTGGTGGTGGAGCCGTGAGGATAATGAGAGCCGGGAAATCCCGTCGTGAGCACCTATGCCGGTGGGGGCCCGAACACGAGCACGGCATTGAGACCGCCGAACGCGAAGCTATTCGACATGGCGTAGGTCACTTTCTTGTCGCGGCCGACGTTCGGGATGTAATCGAGATCACATCCCTCGCCCGGCTCATCGAGTCCGACCGTCGGTGGCACCCAGTTTTCCTGCATCGCTTTTATGCAAGCGACCGCTTCAATACCGCCGCCCGCGCCGAGCGCATGACCGTGCATCGACTTGGTCGATGAGATCGCGAGCTTGGCCGCGTGTTCGCCGAACACATTCTTGATGGCCTTGGTTTCGTTGATGTCGTTGTCGGTCGTCGCGGTGCCGTGGGCGTTGAGGTAGTCGATCTGCCCCGGGCCGATGCCGGCATCATCGAGCGCCATCTGCATGGCAACGCTGGGGCCTTCAACCGTCGGCTTGACCATATCTTGGCTGTCCGACGCCATGCCGAAGCCTGAGAGTTCGGCGAGGATTGTAGCGCCGCGGGCCTGGGCGTGCTCAAGGCTCTCGAGCACGAGAATGCCGGCGCCTTCCGCCAGCACAGTGCCGTTGCGCTTCTTGGCAAACGGGAAGCAGCCTTGGGGCGAGAGCACGTGCAGCGCCTGCCAGGCCTTCATGGTGCCGTAGGTAATGACGGATTCGGACGCGCCCGCGATCGCGACATCAACAACGCCATCGCGGATATAATCGCGCGCTAGGCCTATGGCGTGAGACGCCGTCGAGCAAGCCGAGCAGGTCGCGAACGTTGGGCCCTTGACGTTGAATTCGATGCCGACGTGGGCGGCGGCGGACGAGCCGATGATCCTGAGCAAGGTCAGCGGGTGGGTCGCGCGCTTGTTCTCGATAAAGAGGTCGCGATAGGCCTTCTCGAAGGTGACAAGCCCGCCAGCGCCCGAGCCGATGATGCAGGCTGCGCGGTAGGGCTTGGCGAACGGAACTTCGAGGCCGGCCATGGTCACGGCTTCGTCGGCCGCGGCGGCGGCAAACCACGAATAACGATCGGCCATGGTAATGATGCGGTCACGCTTGAAGTGCTTGAGGCGGGCCTTTTGATCGAAGTCCTTGATCTGAGCAGCGATGAGGATCTTCAGATCCTCAAGTGGAAAGCCGCCGAGCTCGGACACGCCGTTCTTGCCAGCTTTCAAGCTGCTCCAAAATTCCGGAACCGTTGTACCGATCGGTGTCACAACCCCGAGCCCGGTGACTACGACACGACGTGCGCCGCCCGCTTTGGTCATACGCTGTACTTGTCCTATTCCATTTGAGGCGAAGGCCGCGCTAGCTTTGATCGTAGCGCGCCCGTGGGGTACTTCTTAATCCAGTCTGGCTACTTATCCAGTCTGGCTACGCCACACCAATCTGGCGTGGCATTACGCCTTTGCGGCAGAGGCGCCCTTAGCAGCCATCAAGGACTTAACCCGGTCGACAACCGAGCCGACTGTCTTGAAATCTTCGACATCTTCGTTGGCGTTGTAGGGAATTTCGATCCCAAAGCCGTCCTCAATGTCGAATACAATCATCGCGAGATCGAGAGATTCGATCTTCAAGTCCGTCAAAGCCGTATCCAACGAAATATCGTCGCGCGGCTCCTTCATATGCTTTTTGAGAATGTCGATAATCTTGGTCGCGACTTCGTCCATTTCAATCTCCTACCTTCGCGGGACTTCCGCGGAAGGCCACTTTGCTTGGTCTCTACCTAATTCAAGACCCGTGATTCAACAAGCTGGGCCGTCACATATCCTTAAACGCCATTCAAGTCCAGCTACGGAGGGTCACAGGCAGGCTGGCAGATCCCTGTAAAACCGGGCTCCGACGCGGCCGTTTAGCCCCCCTGCTTCCCAAAGCTCATCCCCTGGGCAACCGGTCAATTTGACAAGGGGATACAAGGGCGCACATCGCTGGCAAATACGAGTGAAAAAGTGTTCAATTGAGATTAACATGGCGCTTCCAACGGCAGAGCTTGACAATGCAGTTCCGCTCCTGCGCCTTAACGCCCGGCTCTGGCTCGCCAGAGGATCAAAAATGAATGCGAAAACTGGCACTTCTGCCCCGCCTCAGTCAATTTGCCCTGGCTTAAGGCCTACCCCGAGGGCATCGACTGGGCAATGCCCCTTGAGCCGAGGCCGCTTAACCCACCTGCTCGATACCGCCGCCCGGGACTTATCCGCACAACCCAGCCATCAGCTTCAAGGGCAAAGTCCAGACCTACGTCGAACTGGCCGGTCAAGTTGCCACAGTCGCGGCAGGACTGCAGAGCATTGGGGTTAACAAGGGCACGCGCGTCGGACTATTTCTTCCCAATACCCCTGCATTCATCATTTACTACTTCGCAATTCTGAAAGCTGGCGGCACGGTCGTCAATTTCAACCCGCTCTATACTCTCGAAGAACTGACTTTTCAGGTGCGCGACAGCGGCACCGAGATCATGGTCACCCACGATCTCAAGGTTCTATTCGATAAGATCGAAGCCTTGATCGGCAGCGGCGTCTTAGCCCGCTCGATTGTCGTCCCTTTTGCGCCGATGCTGCCAGCAGCCACAGCCTCCTGTTCAAGCTCTTCAAGAAAGAAGGACGTGGCCAACGTCGCCGGCTCGAAAGTCCGCGACAAGGTTATTCTTGGCTTCGTCTATCACCCAAAAAGGCCGCGCGTTCCGGCCGGTGGCGATCAACCCTTTGGAGGATGTCGCAGTCCTGCAGTACACCGGTGGCACAACCGGCACGCCGAAGGCCGCAATGCTGACACACGCCAACCTTCTCGCCAACGCCGAGCAGATCAACGCCTGGGCGACGGGTCTTGTACAGGGCCAGGAGCGGGTTCTCGGCGTGTTGCCCCTCTTTCATGTCTTCGCAATGACGGTTGTCATGAACATGGGCATCGCCAAGGCTGCCAACATCATACTGATGCCCCGCTTCCAGTTGGACGAAGCCTTGAAGCTTATCACCAAAGAAAAGCCGACCATGATGCCGGCCGTGCCAACGATTTTCACGGCGATGAACAATCACCCGAAACTCAAGAGCTTCAATCTTTCCTCTTTGAAGTTCTGCATTTCGGGCGGGGCCCCCTTGCCGCTTGAAGTCAAATTGCGCTTTGAAGAACTTTCCGGTTCGTCGGTCGTTGAGGGCTATGGCCTGTCGGAAGCCTCGCCCGTCGTCACGTGCAATCCTATGGATATGCCGCCTGTCTCGGGCTCTATTGGTCCGCCACTGCCCGGCACACTCATCTCACTACGTGATATCGACGACCCCACTAAAGAGGTGCCTCAAGGCGAGCGCGGCGAACTCTGCGTCAAAGGTCCGCAAGTGATGAAGGGCTATTGGAACAAGCCAAACGAAACCGCGAACCAATTCATCGGCGATTATCTCCGAACTGGTGACGTCGCCATCATGAACGAGAACGGCTTTTTCTTCATCGTCGACCGCATTAAGGACCTCATCATCTGCTCGGGCTTCAACGTCTATCCGCGCCGCATCGAAGACGCAATTTATGAGCACCCTGCCGTTCAGGAAGTGACCGTCATTGGCATTCCCGATAGCTATCGCGGCGAAGCGCCCAAAGCCTTCATCAAATTGAAAGCCGGCATGACGGCAACCGCTGCCGACATTATGAAACACTTGGAGCCTAAGATCTCCAAGATGGAAATACCTTCGCAAATCGAGTTCCGCGACGCGCTGCCCAAAACCATGATCGGCAAGCTGTCGAAAAAGGAACTCGTTGCAGAAGAGAAGGCGAAGGGGAAGAAAACTTAGCTGTTGTCATCCCGGGCGAAGCGGTCTTCGTCCGCGCAGACCCGGGACCCAGATCGTCGTGTGCTTATGGGTCCCGGCCCTACGCTTCACTCCGGCCGGGATGACACAAATTTATCGATACAAATCCGCGCGTGTCGGCGGCAGCGGCGGCGGGCGTTTGGCATTCTTTGAAGCGAGCGTCTGGAAGAGACGCAAGGTGCCGCGCGAAAAGGCAAGACTTACACCTGCAAGATACGCAACCCAGATGCGGTATTTCTCTTCGCCAACGTGCTTGATGGCTTCGTCCTTGTTTGCGGTTAGCCGTTCGCACCAGAGCTGACAAGTGCGTGCGTAATGCATGCGCCAGCCTTCAACGTCATGGACTTCGAACCCTGCCCGCTCCATGACCGACACCGAATGGCCGATGTCGTCAAGCTCTCCACCGGGGAAGATGTACTTCGCTATCGCCTTCTTTTCCGGCCTCATGCGCCCTTTGAAGAATTTGTTTTTCGGCGCGCGGCGCGAGATGGCATGATTGAGAAACAGCCCGTCTTCCGACAAAAGCGAGCGGACTTTCTCCATGTAGGCCGGAATGTTCTTCAAGCCGATGTGCTCGTACATTCCGATGGAGGCGATCTTGTCGTACGTGCCCGTCACGTTTGAATAGTCGATCAGCTCGAACGTCACTTTGTCTTCGAGGCCCAGGCGCTTCACCTTGGCCCGCGCGAAGGCAAGCTGTTCCTCGGACAATGTGCAGCCGTGTGCCGTGACGCCGTAATTCATTGCCGCATGACAGACCAGCCCACCCCAGCCCGAGCCGATGTCGAGCATCCGGTCGCCGGGCTTTAAGCGCAATTTCCGGCAGATCATGTCAAGCTTGTCGCGTTGCGCCTCCTCCACGCTATTCGACCAGTCCGTGTAATAAGCGCACGAATAGACCATCTCAGGATCAAGAAAGAGCGAATAGAAATCATTCGAGAGATCGTAGTGGAACTGAATGTAATCCTTGTTATCCGCAACTTTGCGCGACTTGCCAGTGATCTCGCCGGCGAACCCGTGCGCGTCTTTGGCGTCGTGCGGCTTTGCAAAGAGAAATGGCGCCAGCTTCAAGCCAACCTTGGCGATGTCCTTCGGCTTCAGCTTGACCGACTTATTACCCGTCTGCAGCTGCTTACCGAAATCAATGAGCGTGCCACCCGAAAAATCGATACCCTTTTCAACGTACTGTTGGATTGCAGTATCGAGCGTCGGCTTCCTCAACATCGCGCCGATGACGCCTGCATTTGCAATTGAGATCTCGAATGGCCCGCGTGCGTTCTGGCCCAGCGGCAGGCGCGTACCGTCCCACAGCTTCACGAACGCATCGAGATCGAGCGTCGCCGCAAGTTCCCTGACCAGCGCACGCGCGGCTTCGATTTGTTTCTCGTCCCGTGACGCCATTATTGTTACGCCGCCTGCCGGGCTTCGGCCACCTTGGCACTCTCCAAAATCGCAGCAACCCCCATGCCGCCGGCGGTGCAGACGGAAATCAAGCCTCGCCCTCCGTGGATCGAAAGCAACTTCGCGAGGTTGGCGACAATGCGCGCGCCGGTTGCCGCGAACGGATGCCCGAAGGCGAGGCTGGATCCCATGACGTTCAGTTTCTTGCGGTCGATTGAGCCGAGGGCCTGATCCTTGCCCATGTGCTTCTTGCAATAGGCAGGATCTTCCCACGCCTTCAACGTCGCCAAAACCTGCGCGGCAAAGGCTTCGTGAATCTCGTAGTAATCGAAGTCCTGAAGCTTCAGCCCTGCGCGATCCAACATTTTTGAAACCGCAATCGTCGGCGCCATAAGCAAGCCTTCGCCCGCCACGAAATCGTTGGCCGCATGCTGCGAGTACGTGAGATAGGCGAGCACTGGAAGGCCGCGCGCCTTCGCCCAATCCTCAGACGCAAGCAGCACTGCCGCCGCCCCGTCCGTCAGCGGCGTCGAGTTGGCGGCCGTCATTGTGCCGCGTTCCGATTTCTCGAAGGCGTTTTTAAGCGTGGCGAGCTTATCGATACTGATATCCTCGCGCAGATTGTTGTCGCGATAGACGCCCGCGCACGGCACGACGAGGTCATCCATGAAGCCCGAGCGATAGGCTTCCGCCGCTTTTCTGTGGCTCTCGAAGGCAAATTGATCTTGCTCAGCGCGGCTGACTTTCCATTCCTGTGCCATCAACTCGCAATGCTGGCCCATCGAAAGCCCCGTGCGCGGCTCGTTCACGCTCGGCGGCTGCGGCGCGAGTTCGCCCGGCGCCAGTCCTTTGAAGACTTTCAACTTCCCCATCGGCGTCTTCTGTTGACCCAGCGCGACAAGCCGTTTGGAGAACTTTTTTGAAAATACGATCGGCGCGTCCGATGTCGTATCCGAGCCAACGGCAATGGCGCACTCAATGTCGCCAACCGCGATTTTTGCGGCCGAACCCATGGCGGCTTGGAGCGAGGTCCCGCACGCTTGCATCAATGTAATGCCGGGAGTCGATGTCGCGAGCTTTGTCGACAGAATAGCTTCGCGCGTCAGATTGAAGTCCTTGGAATGCGTCATGACTGCGCCGCCGACGACTTCGTCGATGTGCACGCCTTTGAGTTTGTATTTATCGACGAGGCCGTTCAGCGCTGCCGCCATCATGTCGAGGTTTGAGAGATCGGCATAAAGCGTATTCGAGCGGCAAAAGGGAATGCGCGATCCGCCAATGATCGCGACGCGCCGAAGGGTTCCAGTCATTCTCTTAATCTCCACTTTATTCCGCCGCAGCGCGTTGCACAGGCGCGGACTTTGTCAAACTTGCCTTGTAGTGCAACGGCCCGCCGCGAAACGGCGCGAAACCGGTGCCAAAGATCATACCGGCGTCCACCAGGTCAGCATTAGCAACGACACCTTCGTCGAGCGCCTTTTGGGCTTCGACAACCATCGGCTCGACGATCTCGCGTCCCAATTTTTCAAGATCCGATTTTGAGAACTCCTTGTTGCTCCTCACCGGCTTCCCGTCCTTCCAGACGTAGAACCCTTCGCCGGTCTTTTTGCCGAGCCGGCCGCTGGCGACCAAACGCTCAAGGCGCGACCCTTCCGTGCTGCCGCCGCCTAGAATTTTGGCAACATGGGCGCACACATCAAGCCCCACACTGTCGGCGAGTTCGATCGGACCCATGGGCATACCGAACGCGCGCACGGCCTCGTCGATCTTTTCTTTGTCCTCACCCTTTTCCAAGCGCTCGAAGGCTTTGAACATATAGGGCGTCAGTACCTTATTGACCAGGAAGCCCGGCACGTCCTTGGTGATCAGAGGGAACTTATCGATAGCCGTGACGAAGGCCGCGCCCTTCTTGACTTCATCTTCTCTGGTCGACTTGCCCTGTACGACTTCGACCAGCGGCATCATCGGCACCGGCGAGAAGAAATGCAGGCCGATCAGCCGGCCCGGATCCTTGAGCGGCGCAGCTATATCCTCAAGTTTCAAGGACGACGTGTTCGTCGCCATGATCGCGCCCGGCTTGATTCTGGCTTCAAGATCGCCAAACAGCTTTTGCTTGATGTCGAGCCGCTCGACGATGGCTTCGATGATGACGTCGGCGCGGGCAATGCCTTTGCCTTCGGGGTCGGCCATGAAGCGCGACTTGGCGGCATCCTTCAAGGCCTTGGTCTTGAACTTGCGGCCGAACAGCTTTCCCTGCGCTTTCATTCCCTTGTCGAGTTGTTCGGCACTGATGTCCTGCAATGTCACTTCCATGCCGGCGGCTACACACACGCCAGCAATATCGGCGCCCATGGTGCCTGCACCAATGACGTGCACCCGCTGCGGCCTCCAGCCAAGGCCCTTGGGCGCCTGAGCCTTCAGAAGTTCCGTCAAACGGAAAACACGGCGTAGATTGCGTGAGGTATCCGACACCATCAACGGGGCGAAGGCTTTGGTCTCGGCGGCTTTCATCGCGTCGAGATTGCCGCCGTGCTTCTCGAACAGATCGATCAAGCGATACGGCGCCGGATAATGATCTTCGCGAGCCTTTTTGGCTACTTCGCCGCGCATTCTCTTGGCTAAGAACGAGCGTGCCGGCTGCTTTGTCATGAGTGCTTTCAACATGCCGGCTGGCTGCGACTTGCGATTTTGAAGGACAGCCTTACGCGCGGCCCACCTGAGTTCGCCGGGGCTTCCAACCAGCTGATCGAAGAAGCCCAGTGCCTTGGCGGCATTGGCGCGTATCATGCCACCCGTCAGCATGTTCTGCATGGCGGCCACGGGGCCAACCTGCTTGATCGAGCGCGCCGTGCCGTTGAAGCCCGGAAATATGCCGAGCTTTACTTCCGGGAACCCAACCCGGGTCTGGTCATCGCGCGTGCCAATGCGATAATGGCAGGCCAGGATCAGTTCCAACCCGCCCCCAACGCAAACGCCGTGCACGGCCGCAACGACGGGAACGGGCAAGCGCTCGATCCGGTCCAGCATGGTGTTGACGGGGCCGAGACTTTCGATCACCTGCGCTTCGGTCTCAAAACTCTCGAACTCGCGAATATCAGCGCCAACAATGAAGCCTTTTTCCTTGCCTGAGAGTATCACCAAACCTTTGACGTTTTTGGCGCGGGCTTCCGCTTCGACGCGCTCGACAATCGCAAACAGTTCCTGGATCGGACGGCGCCCTAGCGAATTCGCGCTCTCGCCCTCCCTGTCGAAAATTGCCCAGGCAATTCCCTCGCCGTCGATGGAAAAGCGCCAATCTTTGAGCGCTGTGTCTTTGAGCGCGGATGTCGCGTCCGTCATATCAAACCTCTAATTCTTCGCCGTCTTCGTGTTTAAAATTTCTAATCTGCCGCGAGCGGACCGGCGCCGCGCACGTTGTGGCTAAGGTCAACGTAATTGGGTTTGAGTTCCGCCGGATCGAAGTGATCAACGGCGATGACGCGCGCGACCAGTGCCTCGACTTCCTTCAAGTCTTGAGACTTCCGCTGCCGTGATGACGCCAGCCTTGACCGCGTCCTCAAACCAATCGACACCATGATAGCGCCGCACGACGCCGTCGCGAATGGCCTTTTCCAACTTTTTCTCTGCCGCCTCTGAAGCGACAACTCTTAACAACGTCACTTCGAGAAGCCCCGTCGGGTCATTGACGTCCTTGGAAATGTAGATGTGCTGTGTCAGCCGGTCTCGTACTTCGCCCGGTTCTAACACATGTTTTGCAACCGCGCGGCCAAGCGCGTCGGGCGCCGGCTTGTACCGGCGACCAAGCGGGAATACGATTGCGCGCATGAATGGGCGCGCCGCGCGCACCGGAAAATTGTCGATCACGCCGCCGATCGCCTGTTGGAAGCGATAGAGGCAATTCATGGCCGCCAGTTCTACGATCTGGTGATCGCCCTGCGGACGCAGTTCATCGTCGTAGCGTTTCAGTACGGCGGCAAGCATGTAGAGTTCCGACAGCGCATCCGCCATGCGGCCGGTGATTTTCTGTTTAGTCTTCAACCCGCCGCCCAAAAGCGCAACCGTCAGATCAGCGACAAACGCAAACGAGCGCGAAGCACGCGCCAATTGCCGGTACCAGACCGACATGCGTTGAGCGTTGTCTGGTGATGAGGCCAGAACGCCTCCGGTTACGTTGTGGAAGAACGCGCCTGTCGCATTGGAAATCGAAAAGGCGATGTGCCCACCGAATGCGTCTTCAAACGCCGCAAGGCCGCGTGCCGGATCCTTATCCTGTGCCGATTGCACTTCTTTGTAGAGATAAGGGTGCGACCGCAACGCCCCTTGGGCAAAGGTGATCAGGTTGCGCGTCAGGATGTTGGCGCCCTCAACTGTGATCCCAACCGGCACCATTAGATAGGCCGATTGCAAGTAGTTCGATGGGCCATCGCAAATGGCGCGCCCGCCATGAATGTCCATGGCGTCGTTGACGGCACTGCGCAGTTTCTCGGTTGTCTGATACTTCATCAATGCTGAGATGACAGATGGTTTCTCGCCTCTACTAACCATCGATGCTGTCATGCCGCGCGCCGCTTCGTTGACGTAAGCCGTCTCGGCAATACGAACTAGAGGTTCTTCGATGCCTTCCATACGCGAGATGGGGAGTCCGAATTGCTTGCGGATGCGCGCGTAGGCGCTTGTTACACGCAACATCGTCTTGGCGCCGGCCGTCGCTGAAGACGGCAAGGAAATCGCCCGGCCCGCCGATAGACATTCCATCAGCATGCGCCAGCCGTTGCCAACCATCTTCTCGCCGCCGATGACCCAATCCATCGGAATGAATACGTCTTTGCCCCAGTTGGGACCATTGGGAAACCCGGCGCCCGAGGGCAGATGGCGCCGCCCAATATTGACGCCGGGATGGTTCGCTGGAATGAGCGCAAGCGTAATGCCGATGTCCTCGCCCTTGTCCAAAATCTTTTCAGGATCGAACAGGCGAAATGCAAGACCGACGAGCGTCGCCTTGGGTCCAAGGGTAATGTAGCGCTTGTCCCACGATAGCCGGATGCCGAGCGTTTCCTTACCCTCGTGCAAGCCGCGCGTCACTGTGCCGATGTCGCGCATGGTCGCCGCGTCCGATCCCGACGTCGGTCCGGTTAACGAAAAACACGGAACTTCAAGCCCCTTGGCGAGACGCGGCAGGTAGTAGTGCTTCTGATGATCGGTCCCGTACTTTTCAATGAGTTCGCCCGGCCCCAGTGAATTCGGCACCATGACGATAGTGACGACATCCGGCGAGCGCGAGGCAATCTTACCCAGGATCAGCGATTGCGCTTGGGCTGAAAACCCGAGCCCACCATGATCCTTGGATATGAGCATGCCGAGAAAGCCATGCTTCTTGGCAAAGTCCCAGACCGGCTCCGGGATCTCGCGGTTTGTATGGCGCACATTCCAATCACTAATCATGCGGCAGAACTCGTCCGTCGGCCCGTCGAGGAAAGCCTGCTCCTCGGCCGTCAATTGGATTGGCGGAATGGCCTGCAGCTTGTTCCAATCGGGCGTGCCAGAAAAAATCTCGGCATCAAAACCAACGGTGCCGGCTTCGAGCGCCTGCGCTTCCGTGTCGGAAACCTTCGGCAGAATGCCTTTGACCATCGCGTACGCGGGCTCAATGACAAATTGGCGCCGCAATGCCGGTACCGATAAGAGCGCGAGAAGCGTGAACGGCAGCCAAGTCATGATCGCGGTCAAGATATTGCTGTAGCCGCCGCCAGCGCCACCGTTGAGAATTCCAGTGTGGCAAATCCAAGTCAAAAGGCCCGCGGCAACGGCCCACGCCACCATTGGAGCTTTCCGCATTCCAAGCGCGAGAACCGCTCCGACAAGCAGCATCAAAAATACGACAGTTGCCATTGCGAGCCTCCACTAGCGGCATCAAACTGGATTCGCGCCGGTTCGATACCCATTCAAGTCACGGTCATCTAAACATGGTTTAAGCCCCGCCCGAAACCCTCGAATGCGGTTTGCCAACGCCCAATGTTAGCGCCAGTCAGGGCTTGCCCGCAGTTTCTGCCGGTTTAGCAAACATATCGGCGACAAATGCCTCGTACCAGCCCGCACTCTCGTCAAAGGTTTCCCGGCGCTGATCTGCCGTTTCGCCGGGTTTTGAGACGAAGCTGCCTGAGGCTTCGAGAAAGGCTTTTCCGTCCTTCTGGGCTGGCACGTAATCAGCACCGATCTTGGCACTGTTACCGGGCGCTACCATCGACCAGCAAGTGTTGCGATATTTGCCGGGCGTGCGCGGACGCTGCGCCAGATCGGCCGAGATATCGGCTGCGACGACACTGGCCTGGCTGGCGGCGGTGAAGGCCGACTTAGGCATATCGGCAGCAATGGCCGCGTCGCCGAGGATGTATACGTCTTTCACTTTGGTGGACGTGAAGTTCTCGGGATTGACCGGGCACCAGTCGCCGTCTGTGCAGCCGGCCGTCGCGGCAATGACGCCTGCCTTTTGCGCGGGGATGATGTTGGCGACCGCCGCGCGTTCCTTGCGGCCTGCCTTGGTGAAGACATCGCCTGTCGCGGCATCGACACGTAACACGGCATAATCATCGATTTCGTTCGTCAAATTGAGTTCAACGATGTCCTTGTAATATTCAGCAAATGCTTCCTCGAACACGGCCTGCTTCGAAATCGTCTTCTTGGCGTCGAATATGATGAGCTTGGACTTCGGCTTCCGAGTTTTGAGGAAATGCGCAATCATGCAGGCGCGCTCGTAAGGACCCGGCGGGCAGCGATACGGATTTGGCGGCACCGCCATCACCACCAGACCGCCATCGCTCATAGCGAGCAGCCTTTCTTTCAGAAGAAAGGTCTGCTGGCCGCCTTGCCACGCGTGCGGCATGTTTTCAGCCGCTTGCTGAGAATACCCCTCGATTGAATCGAACTTAACATCGATGCCCGGCGCAATCACGAGCCGGTCGTAGGGCACCGCCGCGCCGCCCTTAGAGAGGGTTACAGTTTTGGCCGTCGTATCAACTCCCGTCGCGACGTCGGAGACGACCTTGATACCGTTCTTCTTCAGCCCGTCGTAACCATGTGTGATCGATGCAAACGAGCGGAAGCCGCCAATATAAAGGTTGGAATAAAAACAGGTGGTGTAGGCGTCCTTCGGCTCGATCAAAGTAATGTCGAGAGCCGGATCCGATGTTCTTAACCGGTTCGCAACAGTCGCGCCGCCTGGCCCCCCGCCAATGATGACGACTTTGGCGGCTCCTTGAGCCAGGGACGCACGCCCGAGCGTCGTTACTCCGGCCAGCAGCCCGGCGGCTGCGACCGTGAATTCCCGGCGTGTGATGCGCATCCTGCCCAACCGATTTTTTGAGTTCATATTTTTTTGTTCACAACCGCTAATGAGGTACGAAAGCCACGAACATTTACATTCTGTCAGGAAATAAATCCATTGTAACTAGCCTCACGGCAAATTCTTATCGTATAAAAGACCACAATACTTAGCCTCAATCGGGCCTATATGAATAGAACAACCGGCATTTCGGTTCTGAACCGCCGTTCGCTGCTGCTTTCCGCGGCAGGCGCGGCGTTGGCTTTTCCGGCATGGCTGGTGGCCGCCCAAGAGCCCGCCCAGACCGTGGTCGAGCGTTCGACGCTCTTCGAGAAAGCCATGTCGGACCTCCTCAAAGGCGCGACGCCGGTTGAAGGCAAGATCACTTTGGAACTTCCCGAGATCGCCGAGAACGGCAATTTCGTACCCCTCACCGTCGCGGTCGAGAGCCCAATGACGGACGACAATTACGTCAAAGCCATTCACATCTTATCGTCTGCCAACCCGGTTGCCCGCGTCGCCACCTTCCACTTGGCGCCCGTCAACGGTGTCGCCCGCGTGCAGAGCCGCATGCGCCTTGCCAAGACACAGGACGTCTTTGCCATCGCCGAACTCTCGGACGGGTCGCTCGCCATCGGGAGTGCAACGGTCAAAGTCACAATCGGCGGCTGTTCTAGCTAAGGAGACGGCACCATGGCCGCCACAAAACCACGCATCAAAATTCCCGAAAGCGCCAAGGCGGGCGAAACAATCGAAGTGCGCACGCTTGTCACGCACGTGATGGAAACCGGCAATCGCAAAGACAAGGACGGCAAAGTCATCCCACGCGATATCGTACATACCTTCGTTGCCAAATATGCCGACCGGCAAGTCTTCCGCGCCGAACTTGGCCCCGGCATTTCCGCCAATCCGTTTATTGCATTCTCATTGAAGGTTCCCGGCCCCGGCACGTTCGAGTTCGCATGGACCGACGATAGCGGCGCGACCGTTATTGAGACGTTACCGCTAAATGTCGTCTAGCGCGCCAATGCTGCGGCCTATGTTGCGTCTTGCGGCGGCCGCTTTGGCTATGTCCGCGACCACCGCAAGCGGCGCAGATGCTGTCAGCGAGGCCTGCAACGCCAAGTCCTTCGAAGGTCGTCCGTATACCGTCTGCGCCGCAGACCTGACACACCACGACGTCCGCCTTCATCTCAAAAAACCGGATGGAACGTCGTATAGCCGTCCTGATGCCGTCCCCGCCAAGGACCTTATGTTTGCCGTCAACGCCGGCATGTTCACACCTGCCTACGCCCCCGCAGGCCTCTTTGTCGAAAATGGACAACAAGTCACAGCCCTCAACACGCGCAACGGCGGCGGCAACTTTCATTTGTCACCCAATGGCGTCTTCTGGATCAAGGACGGACGCGCCTTCGTCACTTCAACCGCCGAATACGCCAAGGCCGATCCCAAACCTCTGTGGGCGACCCAATCGGGGCCCATGCTGGTGATTGAAGGACAGCTCCATCCCAAATTCGATGCCAACGGCCCATCACGCTATATCCGCAATGGCGTCGGCGTTGCATCGGACGGAAAAGTTTATTTCGCAATTTCAGAGGAGCCCGTCTCGTTCGGCGCCTTCGCGCGGCTATTCCGCGATGAACTCCAATGCCCGAACGCACTTTACCTCGACGGCGCGGTATCGCAGCTCTTCATCCCGGGTGCCAACCGCTTTGTTGGCGGCGTCACGCTCGGCCCGCTGTTTGCGGTCTATGCGAAAAAGCCCTGAGCCCAAATTTGCATCCCAAGTGCGCTTCAGAGCCTCACCCAACCTTGGCGCCGTCTTTCAACAGCTTGTAATTGATCGCGTCTAGCAAGCGCTTCAAAGCTAGCGTCGATGATGTTGGGCGAGACGCCAACCGTGGTCCAGCGCTCGCCGGTCACGGTGTCGTGGCTTTCGACCAGCACGCGCGTCACGGCTTCGGTTCCGTGCGCGCCGGTTTGCGTCAGGATGCGTACCTTATAGTCGACAAGCTCGACCTTCTCGATGTGCTTCTGATACCGGCCGAGATCGCGGCGCAACGCGGTATCGAGCGCGTTGACGGGGCCATTGCCTTCACCAACAGAAACGAGTGGCTGGGCTTCGCCGGCAATCGACACCGAGACGATGGCTTGAGAGGCGGCCACAGTTCCCGCCGCTGCGCCCGGCTGGCGTTCGACAGTGACGCGGAAGCTATCAACCGAGAAATAGCGCGGCACTGTGCCAAGCGTGCGCCGCGCCAGAAGTTCGAATGATGCGTCCGCCGATTCATACGAATACCCGGCATCCTCGCGCGCCCGCACTTCATCGAGCAGCGCAACGACCCGCCCGTCATCCTTGTCGAGCCCAAGCCCAAGCCGCTCAAGTGCCGAGAGTATCGACGACCGGCCGCCCTGCTTCGACACCATGATGCGCCGCTCGTTACCGACGCTTTCCGGCGGCACATGCTCGTAGGTTTGCGGCTCTTTCAACAGTGCGGACGCATGAATTCCGGCTTTGGTCGCGAACGCGCTTTCGCCCAACGTACGGCGCGTGGCGGTCGGGCGCTTCGTTCAAGATTTCGTCAAGCACGCGGCTGGCGTGCGTGAGGTTTCGCAACCGGGCGGGAGTGACGCCCGTCTCAAACGCGTTGGCGAATTCGCTTTTCAACAGCAGCGTTGGAATGATCGACGTCATATTGGCGTTGCCGCAGCGTTCGCCGAGGCCGTTCAACGTGCCTTGGATCTGGCGGCATCCGGCGCGCACCGCCATCAGCGTATTGGCGACCGCGTTTTCCGTGTCGTTGTGCGTGTGAATACCGAGGTTCGCGCCCGGCACGTGTTTGGCGACGTCCGCGACGATCCGGTCGATCTCGTGCGGCAACGTACCCCCATTGGTGTCGCACAGAACGACCCAGCGCGCGCCGAAGTCATAAGCCGTTTTGGCAATGCTCAACGCATAGTCGCGGTTGCCCTTGTAGCCATCGAAGAAGTGTTCGCAATCGACAAGGGCCTCGCGCTGCGTTTCGCGCACGGCCTTGACCGACTGCACGAGGCTGTCGACGTTTTCCTCATTCGTGATGCCGAGCGCCACGCGCACGTGATAATCCCACGACTTGGCGACAAGGCAAATGCTATCGGACTTCGACTGCAGGATGGCCTGAAAACCCGGATCGTTCGATACGCTACGCCCGGCCCGCTTCGTCATGCCAAACGCCGTGAAGCGCGCTGACTTGAGTTTGGACGGCTCGGAAAACAACTCGGTATCCGTTGGGTTCGACCCCGGGTATCCGCCCTCGATATAGTCGAGACCAAGATCGTCCAGCACGCCCATGATGCGGCGCTTATCCGACAGGGAAAAGTCAACGCCGGTCGTCTGCGCGCCGTCGCGCAGAGTTGTATCGTACAGGTAAAGGCGTTCTTTGCTCATGATGGTCTCGGTTTGCCAGCGGGCTTGGCCCCGGCCACGCTTTTCAATTGCTTGGTCATGGTCGTGTTCGTCAACCACTCTTCTCCAACGGGAATGGAATTGCGCTGTATGGGCGCATACCCGCGAGCTTCAAAGAACAACACGGCCGTTTCGCTGGCGTCGACTGATAGTGTGACAGCGCCCCGCGCGGCCGCGATTTTCTCAAGCGCATCGCAGAGCGCGGTGCCGACGCCTTGGCGAGAATGGTGCGGGTGCACGTACAGCATGTCGAGAACCTTATTGTCCTTGCTCAGCGAGGCAAAGCCGGCGTGCTCACCCTCCACATGCACAATCAGCGTCGTTGCCTCCCCAAGCCGCTTGGCGAACGCGGCCGCGTCTTCCGCCTGCTCAATCCAGGCGAGGCGCTGCTCTTCGCCGTAGTCGTCTTGCGTCAATTCCTCGATCGACTGCGCAAACAAATCGCGCAACGCCATGGTATCGGCGGGGAGGAAGGGGCGGAGGGGGTAGGATGCTGGTGGTCATGGGGCGGACCACGATGCAGGCCCCGTCCCGTCCACTTGCTTTCCCGGGCGAGCGGCGGCGAGTAACGCCAGCCGCAAAGACCCGGGATCGCGTCGTTTCGATTTTATGCGCGATGCCGATGCGACGTGATCCCGGATAGCCGCTTTGTTGCGTTCACACGCAACGCGGCTTCCGGGAACGCAAGCGGACAGAGGGTGCGCCGCCATCATCATCGCGCGACCTCCGTCGTGCCGGAGGCACGCACTTCCCAAGTGGTGACGATTTCGCCGGTTTTGGGGTCTTTGTGTCCTTCAGCGCGATGCCCATCGCCGCGAGTTCGTCGCGGATGCGGTCGCTTTCTTTGAAGTCCTTGGCTTTGCGGGCGGCGAGGCGGGCGGCGATAAGGGAGTTGATCAATTGCGCTTCGCGAGGAACAGGGCCTACGGTCGCCGATGCAGTCTGCCCAAAAGCAGGCAACTCCTGGGTTGCCGATGCGCTATTGTCGATACTTCTGTGATTGCATGAAAACCCGAGCAATTGAAGCGAGGCTTTCAGTTCAGCAAATCGCTTTGCCGATGCAAGCGCGTGAAGTTCCGCTACCATTTTTGGCGTATTGAGATCATCCGAAAGCGCAGCGAGCACTGTCGCTGGCAAAGTTGAAACCTTAGCATTCCGAGACAGCGGCGTACCAGTTCAACAGATTGTTTACGCGCCTCATCAAGCGCCTTTGCCGTCCAATCAATTGGCTGGCGGTAGTGCGTCTTCAGCATTGCCAACCGCAGCACTTCTCCCGGCCATTTCCGCCCGCCAAACTTCGTCGTCTCCAACAACTCATTGATCGTCACGAAATTGCCGAGCGACTTCGACATCTTCTCGCCTTCGACCTGCAAGAAGCCGTTGTGCATCCAAACGTTCGCCATGACAGGCGTGCCGTGCGCGCAGCGCGATTGGGCGATCTCGTTCTCGTGATGCGGGAAGATCAAATCCAAGCCGCCGCCGTGAATGTCGAACGCTGGTCCCAGATACCGCTCGCTCATGGCCGAGCATTCGATGTGCCAGCCGGGACGGCCCCGCCCCCACGGACTTTCCCAGCCGGGCTCTTCGGGCGACGACAACTTCCACAACACGAAATCGCCCGGATTTTTCTTGTGCGCATCGACCTCAACGCGCGCGCCCGCCTGCTGCTCGTCGAGCTTGCGGTTTGAGAGCTGGCCGTAGTCCGGCATAGACGCCGTGTCGAACAGCACTTCGCCCGCCGCCACGTAAGCGTGCCCCTTGGCGATAAGCTGCACGATGATGGCAATCATCTGCGCGATGTTATCCGTCGCGCGCGGCTCAACCGTCGGCTCCAAGCACCCCAGCGCCTTGACGTCGGCATGAAACTGGTTCGCGGTCTTTTCCGTCACGCGCGCAATCGCCTCGTTCAGCGGAAGGCCGGGAAAATCGCGCAACGCCCGCGCATTGATCTTGTCATCGACGTCGGTGATGTTGCGCACGTAGGTGACATGGCTTTCGCCGTAGATATGGCGCAGCAGCCGGTAGAGCACGTCGAACACGATGACGGGCCGCGCGTTGCCGATATGCGCGAAGTCGTAGACCGTCGGCCCGCACACGTACATGCGCACGTTCTTGGGTCGATCGGCTTGAACTCCGCCTTCTCGCGGGTCAGCGTGTTGTAGAGCCTCAAAACCACTTCGGCCTCTTATCGTCCAAAAGTTCACTGTGCCGCCCACCCATTGGTTCATGGCCGGGTTCGCACGCCCCCATCATGCCACAGCGCGGGGAAGCGAGGATTAAGCCACAAACAGCACAAATGGGGGTCTGAAGGCGGCCCTTATGGGCGCCCCGACCTAAAGCGTCAAGGCGCTGAACACCCTAGGAAAACTGATATAGCCACAATGGCTCCGCATTGACCCCCTAAAGACGCGGGCCTAAGTTCACCAAATCCGGCGCTTGGCAGCTTATCTCGATCAGGGATCCGTGCCTGAGCCGCATTTGGCCGATCTGGTTGTGACTGCTGGCTCTCAAATCGCGCGAGCCGGCGCGCTGTTGAAATCTAAGGGGTGACGTTTGGGCGGTACACGCTGGCATCCGGACGCCGAAAGGCTGAGCAACGCGGAGTTGGGCGACCCGAAGTTGCGTGCCCGTTCGCGCTCGGTGCGCAACGTTGGCCTCGCCATCATCGGGGCCATTGCCCTCTACATCGTTTTCGGAGCCCTCGCCTCGCCACCCGCGTCCGCGCAAAGCTGGTGGCCGTTTGGCGGTAACGACGAGCCGCGCCGCCCTGTTCCACGCGAGCCTATGCGCCAGCCACCGCCCATTCCGGCACCCATTCCGCAGCCGGCGCCTCCCGGTGGCGCAGCCAATTGGTCGACCAAGAATCCGATCTGCCTTCAGCTTGAGCAGCGTCTGTTGCAAGAAGGCCAGAAGGGCAATCAATCGCGCGACCAGATGCCGAAACTCGAAGCGGAAATCCGCAGCGTCGATCGCGCCTACAACATCGGCGCCACGCAGCTCGACCGCAGTTGCTACGAAACATTTCTCTTCACCAAGTCGTTCAAGTCCTCGCCCCAATGCCGGGAGCTCTTGCGTCAGGTCGAAGGCTCCAAGCGCCGCCTGTCCGAACTCGAAGCACAGCGCCAGGATCTGATGGGATCTGCCGGGCGATCCTACCAGGACGACATCGTCCGCGAACTCGCGCGCAACAACTGCGGCGCCAATTACGTCGATCAAGCGCGGCGGCGCGACGGCGGCGTCTGGGCCGACGAAGAAGCGCTTGGCTCCAATACCTGGACACCGCATGGCGGCGCAGGCGTTGCCACCTTCAAGACCGTTTGCGTGCGCTTGTGCGACGGCTATTATTTCCCGGTCAGCTTCTCGACCCTGCCGAGCCACTTCCCGCAGGACGCAGAGGCCTGCTCATCGAAGTGCGCGGCACCAACCGAACTCTACTATCACCCCAATCCCGGCGGGGCGATGGAACAGGCGGTCGCGCTGCAATCCAACGAGCCTTACACGAAATTGAAATCCGCCTTCCGCTACCGCAAAGAGTACGTCAACGGCTGCTCGTGCAAGGAAGCGGAATTCGTTCCGGCGGCAACCGCCGACCAGAAGGCGGAAGGTGGCGGCAACGCGAAAGTTCCGCGCACGTCCGCAGCGCCTGCGCGCCGCGCTGAAACGGCGCCCGCCGCGACAGGCAACGTAACCACGGGCTCGACGACCAAAGACGAAACGCTGGACTGGGCGCCGCAGGAACCGCAGC
Source organism: uncultured Alphaproteobacteria bacterium (assembly GCA_963764605.1). GTDB lineage: Bacteria > Pseudomonadota > Alphaproteobacteria > Rhizobiales > Hyphomicrobiaceae > Hyphomicrobium_B. The sequence continues at coordinate 65,923 of CAVXTJ010000004.1, read as the reverse complement.
CGCAGTAATGGAATTTCAGCCCGGATTACCGCCGAGCCGCGCCAGTGTGCGCTCGCGGCCGATGAGTGGCAGCAAGGTTTTCAATTCCGGCCCCGCCTCTTGCGCCCGTCAGCGCCAAACGCAAGGGGTGAAATAACGCCTTTCCCTTGGCGCCCGTCGCCGCTTTGACGGCAGTTGGTCCATGCGCCCCAGGTCTCGCCGTTCCAGGGTTCTTGCGGCAGCACTGCTGCAGCCTTGGCGTTGAAGGCGGCATCTTCGATCACGGGCGAATTGTCGCCGGACACGACCTGCCACCAGTGCTTAGCGTCGGCCAGCACGGTCAGATTTCCGCGCACCGCATCCCAGAACGGCGCGCCGCCGGCAATACCCATCGCCGTCGAGACGCGGCACCAACATCCTCAAACGGCAACTTGTGCAGAAGCTTCGCATTCAAGCCCTTCAGGTCTTCAAGATCGAAACGGCCCGGGCGCCGTCGAAATCTTATCGAGATCGAGAAGCGCCGCCAGTTCTTCGCTGCGGCGGTGCGGCTCGATGGCGTCCGACGTCCCAACGAGTGCGGCATGGCTGAGGACCGCCATCGGCTCAAGGCCCGCATCGCGGAAACTCTGCACCGAGAGCGCACCCAGTCGCTTCGACAGCGCCTGACCATCCGCGCCGATCAGCAGGCTGTGATGACCGAACGCCGGCGGCGTTCCGCCCAGCGCATCCATGAGCGCAATCTGCACGCCTGTATTGGTGACGTGATCCTCGCCGCGAATGATGTGCGTGATGCCAAACTCGATATCATCGACCACGCTCGTGAACGTGTAAAGGAACGAGCCGTCGGCACGGATCATGACCGGATCGGAGAGCGAGCCGAGATCGACGGTCTGATCGCCGCGAATGAGATCGGGCCACGACACGATTGTTGGCTGCGGCGCCAAACCCTGCCCGGCGGCCGTGTTCGGCAAGCGAAAGCGCCAGTGCGGTTTGCCGCGTTCCGCTTCGAGCTTTGCGCGCTCGTCCGCCGTCAACTTCAAAGCGGCGCGGTCGTAAATCGGCGGCCGGTGCATAGCGAGCTGGCGCTTGCGGCGGCGGTCGAGTTCGTCTTCGGTCTCATAACAAGGGTAGAGCAACCCTGCGGCTTTGAGTTTGTCAGCGGCGGCCACATACTGCGCCGTGCGTTTGGACTGCTGCTCTTCGCAATCCCAAGTCAGTCCAAGCCAATTCAAATCGTCGCGGATACCCTGCGCCAGTTCTTCGGTCGAGCGCGCGACGTCCGTATCATCGAGGCGCAGCATGAAGCGGCCGCCATGTTTTTTGGCATAGAGCCAGTTCAAGGTGGCGGTGCGCACATTACCGATGTGAATGCGGCCTGTTGGGCTTGGCGCGAAACGAACGAAGGGTGTCATCGAAATCCTAAGGTCAGTGACGATTGTCCGGCACCCTAGCGTCCGCGCACTTCAAAGGCAAGGGCCGGAAGCCGCCACTAGGCCTGTTTGCCGCGCCCGCTCATGAGGCGCAGGGCCAGGGCCTGGATATCGGCACGATCGGTGCTCGTGAATTTGATGCGCTCGCCGCTCGCCAATGTGATGGTCATTTCAAACAGGCTGACGGACTTAAGCACCACGATCTCGGCAAGACCGGCCATGCCGAGCCCCGCGAGGAGAGTAGAGCGATCAGGAAGCGTGGCGCGGCACCCGTTTCGAAGACGAAGTAGGTCAGAATGGTTGCACAGATCACGAATGCCGCGCTTCCGAGTATCAAACCCTGAATATTGCGGTCGCGGATTTCTTCGAGCGAAACACCTGCAATATCCGACAGCACGATACGATGGCGGCCGAAGCGTACCGCTTCTTCGCCATGATCTGTTGGCCTGCGCTCGATTCTCCACATGGGCGGGCGCGCTGCTGCAAGAATGTCTTTGCCCATGACCCTGGCCCTTTCTCAGTTACTTGATGCATCAAGCTGGCAGAGAGAGATTGGCAAAGGACTAACGACTTCTTATCCAGGCCATCGCCGCAATTAAACTTTGGGCCTAACGAGGGATAGGACAGTCCGGTCTCAGCCTCAATCGTCCTTAGGCAATTCACGGATTTCGACCGTGCCGCCCGCCTCAAAAACGGGATTGCCAGACAACAGTGCTTCGGCTTGCTTTAAGCTCGGCGCTTCGATCCGAATAAACCCCGTCAAGTGCGCGGCAATCGCGGGCATCGGACCTAATTTTCGCACGCAACGTCCTGTGCCGATTGCGCTACCGCCCCGGAAGCAACCGCTCTCCTGGAGACGTACAATATAGGCTTCCCAATTTTCCGGCAATTCGCGTCCCACTTGAGGCGCATCGTCGTGCATCAAGAACAAATACTCTGCCATGACCGCAACTCCCTTTTGCCCGGTCCTCAAGCCCCATCGCCCCCATCGGCCGAGGGTTTGACGAGGAGCTTTTTGGCGGACGCGGGCACGGCCGCCCCGGGTTGCAGCTCCTCCCGGAACTTATTGGTGATCGGGTAGCGCCGGTCCCGGCCGAAACTCTTCATCGAAATTTTGACGCCGGGGGCGGCCTGGCGCCGCTTGTATTCGGCGAGATACAAAAGGCGTTCGATTTTCTTGACCGTCCCGGCAGCGTGCCCGCGCGCCACCACTTCCGCGAGCGGCATCTCGTTCTCGACCAGACACCGCAGAATGTCATCCAGTGCCTCATAGGGCGGCAGGCTGTCTTGATCAGTTTGATTGGGCTTCAACTCGGCTGTTGGTGCCTTGGTCAAAATTCGCTCTGGAATTACGACGCCTTTGGGCGCTAAGCCGCCTTCAGGGTGATGCGCATTGCGCCAGCGCGACAGCGCATAGACCTCCATCTTGTAGAGATCCTTGATGGGGTTGAAGCCACCGTTCATATCGCCATAGAGCGTCGCGTAGCCGACCGACATCTCGCTCTTGTTGCCGGTTGTCACCACCATGCCGCCGAACTTGTTCGAGATCGCCATCAGGATCGTGCCGCGCACCCGGCTTTGCAAGTTTTCTTCCGTGATGCCGGGTTCGGTTCCAGCGAAAACGTCCTTCAAACCCCAAGTGATGCCGGCGACGCCCGGCTCAATCGAAATCTTGTCGTAACGCAGTCCCAACGCTTTAGCGCAGGCAGCGGCGTCCGTCAGGCTCTCGTCTGAAGTGAACTTCGAGGGCAGCATGATAGCGTGAACTTTATTCGGACCGAGCGCGTCCGCTGCAAGTGCGGCAACGAGAGCTGAAATCGATGCCGCCGGACAAGCCCAGCACGACGCCGGGAAAACCGTTTTTCGCCACGTAGTCGCGCAAGCCCAACATGCACGCTTGATACGCGGCCGCGTCGCCCTCATCGATTTTCGCGATTTCGCTTTTGGCGCAGTGCCAGCCTTTCGTGGTCTTCGTCCATTCCGTGACAACCAGCGCTTCCTTCCACGCGGGCAACTGGCACGCGAGACTACAGTCGCTGTTCAAGACAAACGACGCGCCATCGAACACGAGTTCATCCTGCCCGCCGACCTGATTGAGATAGACGAGTGGTAATTTACTTTCGGTGACGCGGGCGACGGCGACGTTCATGCGGTTGTCGGGCTTGGGCCAGTCGAATGGCGAACCGTTGGGCGAGATCAAAATCTCGGCACCTGTTTCCGCAAGTGTCTCGACGACCTCCTCGCCCCAAATGTCTTCGCAGATAGGCACGCCGATGCGCACACCGCGAATATTGATTGGCCCGGGCATGGGACCGGCCGCGAACACGCGCTTTTCGTCGAACACGCCGTAGTTCGGCAGGTCGTGCTTCAATCGAACGGCTGAAATTTTTCCGCCATCGAGAAGTGCGACCGCGTTGTAGAGGTGCCCCTCTTCGCGCCAGATGGTGCCGATGAGAATGGCCGGGCCTTCTCTGCAATCGTGCGCGAGCTTTTGGAGCGCGGCGCGCGTCGCCTCTTGAAACGCCGGTTTCAGCACCAGGTCTTCAGGCGGATAGCCGTTGATGAAGAGTTCCGGCAGCACTACGAGATCGGCGCCTGCCGCCTTGGCCTTGACGTGAGCGGAGGCGGCCTTACCCGCGTTGCCGGCAAGGTCACCGACGACGGGGTTCAACTGCGCGAGGGCGATTTTGAGTGTCGAAGGCGTCTTTTCTTGTTTGCTCATGTTCGCGACATTACCGGCTGATGCGCCGGGCGCAATGGGTGCCGCGCCAGTTGGTCAACCGGCGCGGAATTTGCAACCTCATGCAATCAGCGTCCTCTGCTCCGCCTTGCCATCCGCGAGCCGTTCCTTTTTCAGCTGCTCGGCGACGAGGAAGGCGAGTTCCAAGGCCTGATCGGCATTGAGGCGCGGATCGCAATGCGTGTGATAGCGGTCTGAAAGATCCTGGTCTGAGATCGCCGTCGCGCCACCCGTGCATTCGGTCACGTTCTGGCCGGTCATCTCGATATGGATGCCGCCGGCGTGCGTGCCTTCCGCGCGATGCACTTCGAAGAATGCCAAGCTCTCTCGCAGGATGCGATCGAAGGGCCGCGTCTTGTAACCGGTCGCCGCCGAGATCGTATTGCCGTGCATCGGATCGCACGACCACACAACCGACTTGCCAGCTTTCTTCACCGCGCGGATGAGCTTCGGCAGATTGGCTTCGACCTTGTCGTGACCGAAGCGGCAGATGAGCGTCAAGCGGCCCGGCTCGTTCGCCGGGTTCAAGATGTCGATCAGCTTCAACAGGCCATCGGCATCAAGCGACGGACCGCACTTCAAACCAATCGGGTTCTTGATGCCGCGCGCGAACTCGACGTGGGCGTGATCGGGCTGGCGCGTTCTGTCGCCGATCCAGATCATATGGCCGCTGGTCGCGTAGTAATCGCCGCTGGTTGAATCCTTGCGCGTCAGAGCCTGCTCGTAGCCGAGCAGCAGTGCCTCGTGGCTGGTGTAGAAGCTCGTCGTGCGCAGTTGCGGCGTGTTCTCAGACGTGATGCCGCACGCGCGCATGAAGCCCAGCGTCTCCTCGATGCGACCCGCGAGTTCTTCGTAGCGGCCACCTTGTGGACTATCCTTGACGAAGCCCATGTTCCACTGATGCACGCGCTCAAGATCGGCATAGCCGCCGGTTGCGAAGGCGCGGATCAGGTTCAGCGTTGCTGCCGACTGACGATAAGCTTCGATCTGGCGATTAGGATCGGGGATGCGCGCTTCGGATGTGAACTCCGGCCCGTTGATGATATCGCCGCGATAGCTCGGCAGTTCTTTGCCGTCCTTCTTCTCCATCGGCGACGAGCGGGGCTTGGCGAACTGTCCGGCGATGCGGCCGACCTTCACCACCGGTTGACCGCCGGCATAGGTGAGCACAACCGCCATCTGCAGGAAGACGCGGAAGAAGTCGCGGATGTTGTCGGCGCGATGCTCGAGGAAACTTTCGGCGCAGTCGCCGCCTTGCAGCAGGAAGCCTTCGCCGTTTGCGATTCCCGCAAGTTGCTTTTTCAGATCGCGCGCTTCGCCGGCAAACACCAGCGGCGGGAAGGTCGCGAGCTTGGCTTCGACATCGGCAAGAACCTTGGCATCCGGATAATCCGGCACCTGCACGATCGGCAGCTGGCGCCAGCTTGCGGGTGACCATTTCTCTGCACTCTTTAGGCCTGCCATTGTCGTCAACTCCTCAAACGTGCGAACCGGACACACGGCCCGGGCGGATATCTTAACCTAAAACCGAAGCGCGGCTTATAGGAGATTACGACTTCTGGCGCCAGCACTGCAATGCGCGGGTTGCATGGCCGTTAGTTGCCCGGCGAAGCGTCCCGTTCTTCCGTCCTTGGCGAAAGTCGGAGGGCTCAAGCCCCGCGGCCTTACCGCGCCGGATCACACTTGAAGGCCGTCAAAGCATGGGTGGCTTTTGGACACCTTGCCCGATTTGACGAGTGACCGGTGTTAACGCTGATATTTTCAAGCGAGCCCGCATACCAGTGATCTTAACGCTGATCGTTCTTGAGCGTGACGCTGTTTTGGGGTAGTATCTCTACAGTGCCGAAGAAGGTGCCAGACGCCGGTTCGATTTTTTCGAGCCGGCGTTTTTTGTTTGGGTGGTCACAAGCCCGCCGCCATGCCGCCATCGACGAGGAGGTCGGCGCCGGTGCAGTAGAGGCTGTCATCAGACGCGAAGAACACGGCAGCACCCGTCATGTCTTCAGGGTTGCCGAGGCGGCCCATCGGCGTTTTGTCGGTTAGCATTTTGCGCGCTTGCGGCAAGCGCAGCATGCGGTCGGTGATGGCGGTTTCAACGTAACCCGGCGAGATCGCATTCACGCGAACATTGAAGGGTGCGTACTCGACGGCGAGGCCTTTGGTCAATGCCGTGACGGCGCCCTTGGTCATGGTGTAGGCCGCGAGCGGGCGCAGGCCGCGATTGGACATGATGGAGGAAATATTGATGATCGATCCGCTTTTGGACTTGCGAAGCAGCGGCAAGCTATCGCGCGACAGACGGAACACGCCGTCAATGTTGACGTCGCGCAGTTTGGTCCATTCGGCGTCGGTCAGCGTGCGCACCTCACCGCGCACGAGAATGCCGGCGTTGTTGACGAGCACGTCAGCGCGGCCGTGGTCCTGCTCGACGCGGCGAACAAGCGCGTTCACGTCTTGGCCCTTGCAGACATCGACCAGCATGGCTTCGGCCTTGCCACCTGCAGCCTTGATGCGGGCTACGGTTTCGGCCGCCGTCTCGCCGTTGATGTCGGTGACGATGACGTGCGCGCCTTCGCGTGCGAAGCGTTCGGCAATGGCAGCACCGATGCCGATGCCAGCGCCCGTGACGATCGCTATTTTTCCCGTTAGTCTGGTCATTGAAACCTCAGTTGAGGGATATTAGGCACCACCCTTAAGCGCTCGAGTCGCACGAGTTCAACCCGCCACTGGCACCCATTTGTCGCGCATGGTCACAAGTTCCTCGGCAGCGCTCGGATGCAGGGCCATGGTGCGGTCGAAATCGGCTTTGGTGGCGCCGAGATTGAGCGCGATGGCCGCGACTTGCACCATCTCGCCAGCGTCAGGCCCGAGAATGTGGACGCCGAGAACTTTTTGCGTTTTGCCATCGACGACGAGTTTCATGAGCATGCGCTCTTGTTTGTGACCAAGCGTCGATTTCATCGGCCGGAAACGGGACTTGTAGATGTCGAGCAAAGCGTGCGTGGCGCGGGCTTCGGCTTCCGACAACCCGACTGTGCCGATTTCAGGAGTGGAAAATACGGCCGTTGGGATCGCTTCGTAGTGCACGGATTTCGTGGCTTTGCCGAACTCGCGATCGGCGAAGGCATGCCCCTCGCGGATGGCGACGGGCGTAAGATTGACACGGTCCGTCACGTCACCAACGGCGAAGATCGACGGCACCGAGGATGCGGCCCGATCATCCACCGTTACGGCACCATTGGCTCTCAACACGACGCCCGCTTGTTCAAGGCCGAGCCCGGCTGTATTTGGCGCGCGGCCGATGGCGAACATGATTGTTTCTAGCGTCGATCGTGCGACCGTCGCTCAGGCTTGCACTGAGGCCTTCCGAGCGTTTCTCGATTTTTTTGAAGACAGTGCCAGTGACGACTTTGATGCCGCGCGCAATGAGGGCTTCGGTCAAGCCGTCGCGCAAATCTTCGTCGAAGCCGCGCAAGAATTTTCTCGCCGCGATAGAGCAGCGTGACGTCCGATCCTAACCCGTTGAAGATCGAAGCAAACTCGACCGCGATGTAGCCGCCGCCCGCAATGACAATGCTCTTTGGCAGGGATTTGAGATGGAACGCCTCGTTCGAGGTGATGGTGTGTTCAATGCCAGGAATTTTGGTGTCAACGTTCGGCGCGCCGCCGGTCGCAATGAGGATTTTTCCGGCCGTTACATTTTGCCCGGACTTCTGAAGTCTGACCGAATGAGGACCCGTGACAACGGCGCGATCCTCGAAGATTTCTACGTTAGCTTTCGACAAACCCGAACGATAGATACCTTCGAGCCGCGCAATCTCTTTGTCCTTCGCGGCGATGAGCTTGGCCCAATCGAATGTGGGCTGCCGGCACCGTCCAGCCGAAGTCCGCCGCATCTTCGAATTCGTCAGAAAAACGGCTGGCGTATACAAGAAGCTTTTTCGGCACGCACCCGCGAATAACGCACGTTCCGCCGAAGCGGTATTCTTCGGCGATGCCCACCCGCGCGCCATATCCGGCCGCAATGCGCGCCGCTCTGACGCCGCCCGATCCGCCACCGATGACAAACAGATCGAAATCCGGTTTGGTCATTTCTTGTGCCACTGGCGCGGCACCCGCCCCGCCCATTTCCTTCACCATGCGTTCGCTGTACTTGATGCCGATCTGCGCGCCCTTCTGCATGAAGATGGGCGTCGATTGAATAAACTTGGCACCCGTTCCGCCACGATAGAAATCGGCGATTTCTTTCATCTCAGCGGCCGTAAAGGTCTCGGCATAGAGCTGCGCGAAATCGGTCATCATCTCTGTCCTTGTAGCTCATGAATTTCTTCATGGCCGCATCGAACTCGGCAGCGGCTTGCTTGCCCTTCTCAGAACCATCCGCGCCCGCACCCTTGGCAAAGCCCTGGCTCATGGCCGAGATCATGCCTTCCATCTGCTTTGCAACACCCGTAACTTCCATGAGATCGCGCGCTGCGGCGATTGACGCCGGGATCGGCAACTGGCTTTGCCTCTTCAGCCCGACACGGGCAAGACTGAAAACAGTATCGCGAGAAATCCTGCGAGAGCTTGAATGTCCGCGTTTCATGAGATATCTCCTTCAAAATCATAAGCATCGGTTGAAATAATCGAAACGCCATCGGGGCCGGCAACAATTGCGAGGTCGGCAATACCGAGGAATAATCCGTTCTCAACCACGCCTGGAACCAGCTTTAAGGCGTCGTCTAATGTCTCAGGATCTTCGATTGAACCAAAGGCACAATCGAGAATAAAGTTACCGTTGTCTGTGATAAACGGCGTGCCGTCTGCTTTGGCGCGCAGTTTGATCTGACCGGTGCACCCGGCATCGGTGGCCAAGCTGTCGATGAGATTTCGCGTTGCCTTTAACCCGAATGGCACAACTTCGATCGGCAAGGGAAACGCGCCGAGCGTTGTGACGAGCTTGGTATGGTCGGCAATGATCACCACCTGCCCCGAAGCAGCGGCGACAATTTTTTCACGCAGCAGCGCCCCGCCGCCGCCCTTGATGAGACGCAGAACTTCGTCGATTTCGTCAGCACCATCGACCGTCAAATCAAGATAGGGTGTCTCATCGAGTGTCGACAAGCGGATGCCAAGCTTCTCGGCCTGGAGCCGCGTCGCGTCCGACGTTGGCACGCACAAGACGTCCAACCCGTTCTTTACTTTGGCGCCGACAAGATCGACGAATTTCGCCGCTGTCGATCCGGTTCCAAGTCCAAGCTTCATGCCCGGCTCAACGAAGTCCATGGCATGTTCCGCGGCAAGCCGCTTGAAGTCATCTGCGCTCAAGTTTGCCTGCCTTCCTGTATAACTGCAAGTGTGCCAACCGTTCGTTTCGGCCTATCAGCATCTATTAGACTTCTACGAAACGCTCCAGGCTTTTATGACCGGCGAGATAGCGCAGTGTTGGCGGATAAAATGCCCGGACGAGAATACCTGCAACTTGAGAAACGTAACGGCTTTGGTATGCATAGGATCTTGTTTGGCCCACTTTCGCCAGGGCCAGTCGTTCTCTAAGCCTGCAGGTGCCGCCTTTCAAGGCAGGCACTTGTCACAGATCTGACATCGGGGCTCTGACATTAGGTAGCGATTGAACAACACTTGCGGAGACGCCATGCGCGGCTGGACCCTGGTTTTCGACCTCGACGGCACGCTCGTCGATACCGCGCCCGATCTTGCGGCCGCGACAAATCATGTTCTCGCCCGTGTTGGCCTTGCCCCCGTCAACTCTAAGGAGATCCTGCCCTTACGTCGGTCATGGCGCTATGAAAATGATCGAACGTGCGCTTGCCGCCCATGGACGCAGCGCCTCCGAAACCGAATTCCGCGAATTATTTGAGATCTTCATCGCGCACTATCGCGAGAACATAGCCGTCCAGAGCCGCCCCTACCCCGGCGTCATCGATGCCCTCTCATTATTCCGGTCAAACGGCGCTACGCTTGCCGTCTGCACCAACAAAATGGAAGCACATGCCCGCACGCTTCTCGACGAACTCGATATGTCGAAATTCTTCGCAGCTTTGACAGGCGGAAATAGCCTGGGCGTCTCCAAGCCAAATCCCAAGCATCTGACCGGCACTATTGAACTTGCCAAGGGATCGCTTAATCGCGCCATCATGATTGGCGATAGCGAAACCGACATCCGCACGGCTCAGTCGGCCGGTATTCCCGTCATTGCCGTCAATTTCGGCTATAGCATTGAGCCCGTCAGCAAATTCGCACCCGACGTCGTGATCAGTCACTATGATGAACTTCACAGCGCCATTTCTGAGCTAACAGCAGCGCGCACCGGCTAATAGGTCAGCACCTTACTTTCGCCCGTCATGATCTCTTCGATAAAATGCGCGGCACCGACAACGCCCCGGCACTCTGGGATGAGGTCGGACTTGTGCATGTCGAAAAGATCGAGTCCCGGCGAGCAACAATAGAATTTCACGCCCGCCGTATGGGCGTCTTTGATGAAATCATAAATCGAGCGGGCATCGCCTGACTTCATGAAGAGATTTTCAGCCACGCCCTTTTTCATCAGCTTTGCGGCTATCGAAGTGCATATCACTTCGACGTCGTATTCCATGGCTGCCGCAACAGACGCTTGAAAGATCGGCGCGCCAAGTTCTTCGCCATTCCGGGGATCGGTATTGGCCATGATGATCACGAGTTTCTTGGCCATGACGTGGTTCTCCGCAGTTGCCAGTCCACAATACTATCGCGCCGTCCCGGCTCACTCAACTCTTTCGCGGAATATACCGGCGATAGAGCGCTATCGAAGCTGGAAGGATCACGAGCTGGGCAAGCAACGACGCCACAAGGCACACGGACGTCAGCTGTCCGAAACGGCGCAGCGACGGCAAATCCGATAGCATGGTCACACCTAGACCCAGCGCCAGCACGATAGTCGTGAGCACGACGGCCGGCCCTATGTGATGTACCGTCATTCTCAAGGCTTCGATTTCAGTGCCCCGCCCGCCGCCGAGCCGGTCCTCTTCGAGCCGGAAGCGGTTCAAGAAATGGATGGTTGAATCGATCGCAAGTGCAAAGGCCACGGTGATGGCAATGATCGAGGCAAATTGCAGGCCCTCGCCCGCGGCCCAGAGCAGCGCTCCAGTTGAAAAGATTGGAAACATGGAGGGCAAAATGCTCGTAACGCCCGCCAAGGCGGAGCGCAGGACAACAGCCAAAAATATGAAGATGACGAACATGTCGCCAACGAGTCCCCAGTTCAATTCGCCGATAAGTTTGGCCGAGTTGCGCGCCGCGATCGCCGGCAGACCCGTCACCGCAATATCGTATCCGGGGTGCAGCTTCCTTACAGGCTCCAACTCGCGGTCGAGTTTCTCGACAATTGGTAGAATTTCGCTCGCATCGACGTCTGGCAGCCGCGCCGTCACCAGAACGGCATTCTCTTCTTTGGCAATAAATCGCCGCACAAGATGTTCTGGCAGCAGCCCGACATATTTCTGAACGGTCTCGATTCGGTCGTCACCTGCTTCCCTCAGCCACCGGCGCAGGCTGTCGAGCGACCATGTATTGCCAAGACCCGCTTTAGCTTCAACAACGGTATGGGCGTCAGCGATGACAGCTAGAGTTGCCGCGTCAAAAAGAGATGCTTTGGCCGACGCCGTCTCAGACGTACCACCCCAACTGATCATCACGTGTACGGGGTTTGCGCCGGTCAGCTTCTTGTCCAGCCGTCCAGTTGCAGCGAGCGCCTGTTCCTTATCTGGAACCTGATCCGCCAGCCGGTACATGGGCGTCAACTGGGTATAGGCCCAGCCTGTTGCAAGAACGGCGAACAGTCCCAGGAGAGTGTAGAACCACGGCCGCCGGATGACGTGCCCTTGGATTGCCATCGTGGCTTTATGCAGAAATCCGATGCCGCCGCCCGCCTCGTCGCCTTCATATACCGGCGGTCCGGTCTCTTTTTTAATCAGAATGGCCGCGAGCGTTGGCACAACGACGGCCACGGCAACGTAGGAGATCGCCACGGCGAGCAGCGCAGCAGTACCGAACGTTCGAATAAGAGCAGACTCGGCAAATGAGAATGAAATGAGTGCTAAACAAGCATTCATTGCTGTCAAAAGACAAGCGGGAGCGACGTCGCGCACCGCATTGCGCGCAGCCTCCACGCGGTCTATGCCCGCCATCACGTCACGCCTTATTGCGAATACGAGATGCATCGAGTTCTGAAAAACCCGAGACAAGAATGAGCGGCGTGATGACATTGATGAAGAGATTGAGCCGGAAATCCAATCCGCCAATGACGCCGAGAGTCCACAAAATAGCGATCGATGGTCCGGCCACTGCAATCAGTGTAAGAGATAGGCGGCGGAAAAATAAATAAGCCATCACGAACCCGGCCAGAAAGCCGAGCCCATTGTAAACCAACCGGTCCCGCTCTACCGCATTGCGAATCTCAAGCTGCATGACAGGTGCGCCTGTCAGCTTGACCGAGAGCCCGGCGGCGTTCAGTTCCTTTTCGGCAGCTGCCTTGATATTGGCGATGACTACCTTGGCAGTCTGTTGTTCGACCACGTCGCGATCGAGAGCCAGAACCATCAGCGCAAGCTCGCCGTCATCGGACAAGAATTTGCCTTTGACGATATCATTCGATTTCAGCTGGGCGACGAGCGCGGCAAAACCGGCGCCTTCGGGAAGTTCTTCGGGCACAATGGGTGGTGAGTAGCCGTTGGCGTCAGGCTTGCCCCGGGCCGACAGCATTGAAACAAGTCCGCCGACCCCATCCGTGAGTTGCAGCTCCTGCGTGGCCCCTGCAAATGCCTCGAGGCCTTTCTGAGTGAGAAGCTTTGGTCCTTCGACCACAACAAGGACGTCGTATTCACTCGACGGAAATCTGCGATCTATTTCTTCGTAGCGGCGGAACTCAGCGGTGTTCGTGCGAAAGAGCTCGGAAAGGCTGTCGTCCACTTTGAGGCGCATCATGCCGAAGACCGCCAATGCCGACAGCAAAGCGATCAATGCAGCGGAAACGTAAGGCGCTCGGAGCGCAACAAGCCCAAGTTTTTCGAGGCCAAATGAGAATAGAAACGCGCGGCGTGGCTCTTGGGGTTCCCCCATTATTATCTCCCGGCACGTCCCGTCGGCCAAAATGCCCGACCTGGTCCAAACCGCACCAGCGCGGCGGGCCATATTATCCTGCAACTTGGCCGCAACCCAGAGGGCCTGGCAGCCATTCCTGGGAATCGGCACAGAATAGCAAAACCGTTGCATTCCGGCCCGCCTGGCGCAAGACCCAGCCCTCTTAAGGATCACAGACACGCGGCGTCACCGGTATTCTATTGAGCCTGGGCCGCGCTTGTCATAGAGGGTAGCGTAGCGGAAGTGGCCAGAGGCACACTCAAAAATAGGACCGAAGAGCTGTGAATGCTGACAGAACGATAGACACGAGTGGATTAGCCTGTCCAATTCCCATTCTCAAAACCAAAAAGGCCCTGAGCGAGATGCCGGCCGGCACCATGCTGGAGGTTGTAGCAACGGATCCGGCCGCACCCAAAGATTTCGACGCCTTCTGCCGCGCAACCGGAAACACGCTGGAGCAGAGCTGGGAAGATGCTGGCGCCTACCGGTTCCTCATTCGACGAGCCACTTGATCACCGCAATCCCGCAGCACGGCCCATTCCAGCACCGTACGAAATCATGCAGGCTTGCCCTATGGCTCCCTGCTAGGGTCTGTCCGGTTTTGATTGAATCATGGACCAACCCTAGCTTTTTGTTATGCCGTGCTTCTTTTCGGAAAACCGGTTTCCATCCCGGCCTTCGCCGGGACAAGCTTTTTCCGGAAGCTCTCTAGTGGCTTGACAGTTACGTGAGAGGCCTCTCATAAGGGCCCTCCCAAACAGGGCGGTTAGCTCAGCGGTAGAGCACACGCTTCACACGCGTGGGGTCATAGGTTCAATCCCTATACCGCCCACCATGGGTCCGCGCCTTCGATCATGGCCAGCAGACCGTTGAGCGTGACGTGATCGATCTTGCCGTCGCTGTTCCGAGCCACCGCGATGAGTTTGTTGAGCTGCGCAATCGCGAACTCTGTGCCGTGCGTTCCGAACACATTCTGCAATCTCGAAAGCCACCCTTCGCGGTCGTTGTGCTTTGGTCCGAGGGTTTCGATGCGGATGCGACTTATTGAGCGTTACATAGTCAGCTTCGGGCCAGGATGAGACACGGTAATGCGCATCCGACCGTAGCCGTGCGACGACGGCCCTAATCAAAAGCGGAAATTCCGCGAAGACTAAGTTGGCGGGACTGTCTGTGCCGCACCGCGAAAGCTACGGCGCAGAGACAAAGTGCCTAGTCTCCTGATGTTGGGGCCCCGAAAGCTTCCAGCCCTTCACCACTCCATAAATCGCGGGAATGACAATAAGCGTGAGTAATGTCGAGGAAACCATACCGCCGATCATCGGCACCGCAATGCGTTGCATGACCTCAGAGCCGGTTCCAGTACTCCACATAATAGGCAACAGGCCAGCCATGATGGCGACGACTGTCATCATCTTCGGGCGCACGCGCTCCACCGCGCCGATCATGATGGCGTCGTAGAGGTCGGCGCGCGGAACTCTCTATTGTTCCGCGCGGCAGCTTTGGCGGATGTCTTCGACGCGCATGGTCGAGATAAATAAGCATGACGACGCCGGTTTCGGCGGCAACGCCGGCCAATGCGATGAACCCAACTGCCACCGCGACAGACATGTTGAAGCCTAACCACCACATCAGCCAGAAGCCGCCAACGAGCGAGAACGGCAGCGACAGCATGACGATCAGCGTTTCGGTGAGGCGGCGGAAATTCAGGTATAGTAATAGGAAGATGGTCATCAGCGTCACCGGTACGACGAGCTTGAGGCGGGCTTCGGCGCGTTCCAGATATTCGAATTGGCCACTCCAAACGAGATAGGTGCCGGCAGGCAGTTTGACCTGATCCGACACAGCCTTCTTGGCGTCAGCGACATAGCCGCCCGAGGTCGCGATCACGTATATCGACGAAGATGTACGTCGCGAGCTTAGCATTCTCCGTGCGGATACTGGTGGCACCCTTGGTCAGCTTGATATCGGCCACCTCGCCGAGCGGGACAGTGCCACCGGTTGGCAGCGACACCAACACATCCTTGGCAATCGCTTGCGGATCGGAGCGCAGATCGCGCGGATAGCGGATGGCAACCGTATAGCGCTCACGGCCCTCGACCGTCGTCGTGATCGGCTCGGCACCGAGCGCCATCGCTACCACATCCTGCACATCCGATACCATTAGGCCGTACCGGGCCAACCGGTCGCGATTGGGAAGAATTTCGAGATAATAGCCGCCCATAACGCGCTCGGCGTAAGCGCTGGCGGTGCCTGGAACGCCCTTGAGAACCTTTTCGATTTCACGCGCGAGTTGTCTCCATCTCTGTGAGTTCTTTGCCGATGACCTTGACGCCAACCGGCGTGCGAATCCCGGTCGCAAGCATATCGATGCGCGCCTTAATCGGCATCGTCCAGGCATTCGAGACGCCGGGGAATTGAAGCGCCTTGTCCATTTCCTGGATGAGGCCATCCACGGTCAGTCCCGGCCGCCATTCTTCTTTGGGTTTTAAATTGACGACAGTTTCGAACATCTCGATGGGGGCCGGATCTGTCGCTGTCAACGCCCGGCCGGCCTTTCCATAGACGGAGGCAACCTCGGGGAATGTGCGGATGATGCGATCTTGGGTTTGCAGCAGTTCGGCGGATTTTGTGACCGAGAGGCCAGGCAATGTGGTCGGCATGTAAAGCAGCGTTCCTTCATTGAGATTGGGCATGAACTCGCTGCCGACTTGCGTCACAGGCCATATCGAAAGCGCCAAGATCACGCTAGCCAGGGCAATCGTCAGCGCTTTCGCTTTCAGAACGGCCCGTATAACCGGCCGGTAAATGGCGATGAGGGCGCGGTTGAGCGGGTTTTTAGCTTCGGGGATGATTTTACCACGGACGAAGAGGATCATCAGCGCCGGCACCAGCGTCACAGATAGTATCGCTGCCGCCGCCATGGCAAACGTTTTCGTGAAAGCGAGTGGCCCGAACAGGCGCCCTTCCTGCGATTCAAGAGTAAAAATCGGCAGGAACGACACAGTGATGATGAGCAGTGAAAAGAACAGCGCCGGACCAACTTCCGATGCTGCTTCAATGAGAATTTCGGTGCGCGGTTTATCGGGGGCGGCGCGTTCCAGATGCTTGTGGGCATTCTCGATCATGACTATTGCGGCATCGATCATGGCGCCGATGGCGATGGCAATACCTCCGAGGCTCATGATGTTGGAGCCGATACCGAGCAGCCGCATTGCCAGAAACGACATCAGATACGCCCACGGGGAGCATCAGGATCGCCACAAGCGCGCTGCGTACGTGCAGCAGAAAGACGATGCAGACCAGTGCTACGACAATGCTTTCCTCGATGAGTGTGGTTTTCAGTGTGGCGATTGCCCGGTGGATGAGTTCGGAGCGATCGTAGACCGGCACAATTTCCGTGCCCTCGGGCAAAGACGGTGCGATTTCTTTGAACCGGTTTTTGATGTTGTCGATGACGGTCAGGGCGTTGGCGCCGGAGCGCTGCAGGGCGATGCCACTTACCACTTCGCCTTCGCCGTTAAGTTCAGTGATACCACGCCGTTCGTCGCCCGCCAGCTCGACGCGAGCAACATCCTTGAGCAGCACCGGAGTGCCGCCATCGGCCTTGACCACAATGCGTTCAATATCGTCGATGCCTTTTAGATATCCGCGTCCGCGCACCATAAACTCATGTTCGCTGAGTTCGAGCGTGCGGCCGCCGACGTCCATGTTGCTACCGCGAATAACGTCGCGAATTTTGGCAAGTGATATGCCGAGCGCACGCAACCGGCCGGGATCGACCACGACATTGTATTGTTTGACGAAGCCACCGACGCTGGCGACCTCGGCGACGCCTTCGGCTTTTGACAGAGCCGAAGCGAACTTCCCAATCCTGTAACGAGCGTAGTGCGGCGAGCGATTTGTTCTTGCCGAGAATGGCATACTGATAGACCCAGCCGACGCCGCTGGCATCGGGACCAAGTGTCGGCGTGACGCCGGCCGGAATGCGTTTGGCGGCGGCGTTGAGATATTCGAGCACGCGCGAGCGCGCCCAATAGATGTCGGTCCCGTCCTCGAAGATGACGTAGACGAAGGACACGCCAAAGAAAGAGAATCCGCGCACGACCTTTGAGCGCGGCACGGTCAGCATGGAAGTCGTCAGCGGATAGGTGACTTGATCCTCGACCACCTGCGGTGCCTGGCCTGGGTATTCAGTGTAGACAATAACCTGCGTATCCGAGAGGTCTGGGATGGCGTCGAGCGGCAGTGTGCGCACGGCCCAAAGCCCCGCCACGACCGCCAAGGCGGTGGCGATGAACACCAGCATAAGGTTTCTGGCCGACCAGGCAATAAGACGAGCAATCATGGCTTAGCCTCAGCTCGCAGAAGGGCGTCGTCGAAGCTCTTCGAGAGCCGCTTGCAGGTTGCTTTCTGCATCGATGAGGAAGTTGCCATTGACGACAACCTTGTCGCCCTCGGACACGCCGCTGAGAATTTCGGTGAAGCCATTGCCCTTGCGCCCGAGCTTGACGTCTCGTGGCTCATAGCGACCTTCGCCAAGATCGAGCAGCACGACTTGCCGGTTGCCGCTATCAATGACGGCACTCGTATGGAACCGCCACGACATCCTCGTTGCGCACCTGTGGCAAATCTCAACTTCGCCGTACATGTCGGGAAGAAGTGCAAGATCGGGATTCGGCATCTCAATGCGCACGCGGGCGGTTCGCGTTTCCTTCATGAGGTGCGGATAGACGAGAGAAACGGTGCCGGTAAATGTACGGCCAGGATGCGCGCGCATTCGGACCCTCACAGTCTGCCCGGGCCTGATCGAGGCGATGTCGCCTTCCGCGACGTCGGCAATGATCCAGACCGTCGAGTGATCGGCGACGCGAAAGAGGATGTCTCCCGGCTTTGAAGGCTTGCCCATCGACGATGTTACGTTCCAGTACGATGCCATCGTAGGGCGCCTTCAATTCTTACGTGCGTCGGGAACCCGGCGTTCACTTTTGATTTGCTCTCATGGATTCTTCGGGAACACCAAGATTTCGGAGACGGCGGGCCGCACCGACTGACTCCGCCGATCGCGATCTTGCCGCCCCGGAGACCTGGTGCATCGTCGTCGCGGCCGCCTTGTGACTGCTCGATCAGGAGACGCGCGCCCTGGTCGAGAACCTCTTGCCCAAATGCTGTGACCGAGGGTCTCACCCTTTTTGATGTGCGATCCGCTGGTCGCTGCCCCGATTGAAAGCAACAAAGCCATCAAAGCGGGGGGCAATCACCGATATTCGCCGCTCGTCGAGCTGCACGAAGCCGGGCGCCTTGATCGTGCGGGTTATGGGAAGCCTGACTAACGAGAAACGTCTCGACACCCGTCCGCTGTACTTTGCCAGGCGAGACACTGAATGAACCGTCATCGCGTGTCTTCGCCGTCATAGACCGGGATGTAGTCCATCCCCATCGAATCCTTCTTCGGCGTCGGGCGAGGTGTCCGGCAGTCCCATCGGATTGCGGTAGAATTTGATCTTGCGTTCATCGGCATTGATGCAGGCATTGCCATGCTTTCGCTGGCGGCCTTTTCGTCCACTTGCGCGGTAATTTCCAGATGCCTAAGCTGTGGCACCCAAATCAGGAGCAATGCGGTGGCAGTCAACAGCACGGCACCAATGGCAGCGGCGCGCACGTATTTGCGTTGCATGTTCGAAATCTCCAATTGTCGCGAACCGCGCGCGGCCGGCAGGGCCAACGCGAATGGCACGCCGCAGCATCAGCCACGGCTGCTGTGCTCACGCCCGGAGGGCGCGGTTCAGACGCTCGGAGGTCGAAGTAGAGGTGGGATGAGAGAACTTGCGGTTATCAGGGATGGCGCGGGCAGTATCCGCGAGGTCGCAAACATGGCGCGGAGGAGCGCCTCTGTGGGAAGTAGAGACAATGTCTGGAAACATTTTGCGACGCAGGCACCCATATTGAGGCAGGCCTTCAGCGGGCATTCCGGACAGGGTTTGCCGGGTTTGTGGCACGGCATATCACCCATTCCAACCGAAGCTGAGGACTCTGTAACCGGCAGTGACAAGAACTGAGGTTAACGGCGCAATGACTATGGCCCCGAGTATGGCGACCATACCGAGGATAAGCAACCATCGCTGAAATAATCTATTTTTCAAGGGGTTGGTGCGCCACTCTCATTCTAATGAAAGAAGTATAGCCGACTTTAGCTTACCGGCCAGTGAATTTGACGTAAGCCGAGATCAATCGACCGTCTGGCTGCTACCGAGGGGCCTGACCAGATCATAGCTGGCGAACAGAAGACTGTGAAAACGGGGGCGAATGTTGCCGCCGGTTACTTGGCAGTTGTAAGCACCAGTGGCAACGGTAACAACCCGAGCCGCCGACAGCAATTTTCAAATGCCGCCATTGCCGCCATTCAGGCGCATCAGAATTTGGTGGGCCGCATGCCGGCTTCGGGTTAATTTTCCCCTTGCGACGCATATCTGCATCACGGCGGATGTACTTCAGTTAGCGGACGTCAAGCGCTTCAATGGCAGGACCTCCGCCTTGCTCTGCAAACCCAGCGCCGTAGCGATCGGCGCGACAACGCGATCGGCGGCGCGGCGTGCGGGATCTTGCTGCATGTGGGCATAGATGCTTGTCGCTTGCTGGCTCAAGTGTCCCAGTAGAGCGCCCGTCATTGCCAGCGACTCGCCTGTAGAAACAGCAGTCGAGCCGATCGTGTGCAGTAGCGTGTGCGGCGTGACGCCTGGAAGGTTAGCGAACTTCACAGCCTTTACCCAATAGCGCTTGGCGCCCTGATAGAAGACTTCCGCGTCTTCATCCTAAGGAAAGACGAAAACGCTGCTTTCGACGCGCGTCTGTCTGTGCCTTCAGGATCGTGATTGCAGCGTTTGCAAGGGGACGGACCGAGTGGCCGGTCTTACTGTCTGCTAGCACCAAGCAAGCCCGGTCGACATCGATTTCCGACCACATAAGTCCCGCGATCTCGTCGCGGCGGCACCCCGTCATCGCCCAAAGTCGCATGATGGCAATTGCTTTCGCATTGGCCCCTTGCGCTTCCTGCGACGCCAAAGCTTGGCCCAAACGTATAATCTCCTCAATCGATAAGTACCGCGTGCGGCGCTGATCTGGTGCCTTCTTCACAGCGGAACAGGGATTAGAAGTTGCCAACTCTTGGCGGATTGCAAATGTGAAACGGGACGACAAATCCCGAACCGCCCGCGTTGCGGCACCCTGCCCGCCCGTCACGATCATGCGCGCGCGGCTGCCGGTCTTTCGGTCCTTGGCAGTCTTACCCGCCTTAACGTCCCGCATCATTTGCTCGACATCGCCGATCCGGACTTCGCTGACCTTCTTGCGGCCAAGCAATGGCACGATGTGGTGATTGATGCGCGCAAGCATGTAGCCGCGGTTTCGCTCCTTGAGGTGATCAGTGCCTTCCTTCTCGAATTGTTTGATCAATTCTGCAATGGTCGTCTCGCGACGCTTCGAGTAACGCTTGCCCGCGGGATCATGACCTTGTGCAGCGGCGAGCAAAATAGCGCGCGCATCAAGCCTTGGCTTCGTCAACCGTCATTACACCGTAGCGCCCAACTGTGTAACGGCGCGATTGACCGGAACGTCCGCCGCCTGAGCGATATTGAGCGATGAAGGTCATTGCGCCTCCCGGGCGGACATGGGCGTTCTTCTTTGAATGCGGTTAAAGCGAAGGAATGATCTCGAAGGCGGCGGCGTCTGTTGCCCCCCGTCTCTGGTGTCGATTTGACAACACTCTCAGCATCGCGATGTTCCGCATGGAACTCACTTGAATATATTCGCCTGCTTCCGAAAAAACGGCCATCCCGGCGCGATGCTTTCAGGATCGCCATCCCCGCGTTTGTATAGCTTTACGTGACGGACGAACTGGTAGGGTAGGTCTCGTTCGTCACGAACCACTCCTCCCGAGCCATCCACTTTAATGAACGTCTGCCCCCGGAGACGATGTCGCTCTAGGCGCTAGATCTCCCCGTTTAATGGGATAAGCCCCCCAATGCCGGATTTACTGCTTCGCGACACGGTCAGACGATCATTTTCATCAATAATTCGATTGGCGCTAATTTGCTTAAAGTGCCTGTGACACATCCGTTGCCTCGGTCTCACATTTTGGCGTATCAATGACGAACCATCATGGGCCGTGTGGCCGGAGACAGGAAACCGTGTTTTGAAGCGCAAAATTGCAGCCATTCTAGCCGCCGACATCGCCGGCTACAGCCGTTTAATCGCCGAAGACGAGGAGGAAACGCTTCGCCGCCTCACAAACTACCAGCAGGTTTTCAAAGACATTATCCTTGAGGCTGGAGGTCGCATTTTCAAAACGGCAGGCGACAGCGTTCTTGCCGAGTTTCCGAGCGCGGTCGATGCACTGCGGTGCGCAATTAACGTGCAGGAAAGCTTGCGCATAAAAAACAATGCTTATCCCGTCAGCCGGCATATGGCTTACCGCATGGGTTTGACAATAGGGGATGTTGTAGACCAGGACGGCGACCTGCTCGGCGACGGGGTCAACATCGCGGCGCGGCTGAAATCATTGGCACAGCCAGGCGGAATTTGCATTTCAAAATCGATGCATGACGCGGTGAGCAGCAAGCTGTCCGTCACGTACGTCGATATGGGCCCGCATCAAGTTAAAAATATTCCAATACCGATTCACGTTTTTGCAGTCTCTTCGGATGCACGCCAACCCGAAATCCGGGCCACCAATGTTGCGGCTTTAAATGGGGAAAGTGGTGCCTCGCCCGACAAAGCATCCCAAGCGCGGTTACGGCGGTTCGATTGGCGCCAACCACCGTTGGCGTTGACCGCCCTGGCTGTTGCTTTGGTGAGCGCGTTTGGCGTTACGGTTTGGCAGCAGTGGCCTGGCAGCAACCCCACCACCACTACGAATGTGACGAATGCAGCGCCACCTGCTGCATCGAAAAGTACACCGGCCACAGAGAACGCAGCCGTTACGCCACCAGTAACTACTCCCCCAGCCGGCGCCCCAGCAACAATTGAGGGAGCTAAATCGCCGCCGGATGCGTCAACGTCGGTTGCTGATGTCACGCCAGCCAACACTGCTCCGGTTCCACCGCCGGTGAGCGGCGAGGCGGCGCAGGTGCCAGCGCCCGTCACAACACCTGTCCCTGTGCCTGCCAATGAGGCGGCGCCGGATTCTAATGACAGCGATACTGCCGCTTCGCAGCGTCGCCACGCAGCGAATTGGAATGCGTGCAATGGTGACGAAACCGAAGCGGCATTGAGAGGCTGTAAGGGGCTCATTGCCGCGCAAAGCCTTTCGGGTGAGGGATTGGCAACGGCACAGAGCCGGCTGGGTTACGCCCTTCGCAAGGCTGGCGATCTGGACGGTGCCATCGCATCACTCTCTGAGGCTATCAAGACGTCGCCAACAGCATCGGCCTACAATGATCGAGGGATCGCTCATCTGCTGAAGGGCCAGTTTGACACTGCATTGGCGGACTATGATGAAGCAATCAAGCTTGACGGCAAAAACGGCGATGCCTTGAACAATCGTGCTTGGACCTATTACAAAACAAGCCAGAACCAGAAAGCGCTTGCGGATGCAGACAAAGCCGTCAGCCTTATTGGCGACAAGGCCTACGTATGGGATACACGAGGGCATATCCACGAAGCCTTGGGCGATCGGGATGCAGCCAAAGCCGATTTCGTCAAGGCCCTCTCGCTCGATGCCCAACTATCGTCAAGCCGGGACGCATTAAAGCGGCTGACAGGGCGTTAAAGACGCCCTGTTGCCGGCCGATAAGTGGCGACAGCTATTCGCCCAGAGCTATTCGCCTAGATTGACAATTTGAACGCGCCTATTTTCGCGTGCATTTGGATTTTTAGCATCTTTCAACCGTTCCGGTCCGTATCCGACCGCGATAAACTGCTCGTTCGAAAGCTTGAACTCATCAATCAAGAGCTTGCGCACGGCTTGTGCGCGCCGCTCCGAAAGAGTTTGATTGTAAGCGTGCGTGCCGGTTGCGTCAGTGTGGCCCGCGAGCAAAAAGCTCAAACCCTTCAACTGCCCGTTCTGCAAGGCCGTACCAAGCGCATCTATGTTCGGCCGCGCTTCTGCGGAGATATCAGCCGAGTTGAGCTCAAACTGAATCTCCATATCCTGGACCGGCATATCTTTGACAGCATCAGCAAGCTTGCCGCGCTCTTCCGACGAAATCGAAATGCCGCGCGAGGTTTTGTCTTTAAGCGCGCCGATTAGAGCCGCGGCTGAATTGCTGGGAGCGCCGCGCGTCGCGCCTTTGGATTTCAGCGCTTCGACAATACTCTCAGCTGTAGGTGCGTTGGCCGTCTCACTGAGGGCAATCCCGCTTCCAAGCGCGAGTACGCCACAGACAAGCGACAAAGACAACGCGATCTTGGTAGTGTACTTATGGTTGACCGCGAACATGGCACAGGGTCTCCTTCATTCAAGGTAACTGTTTCTAGCGTGCGGGCATGATGCCAGCAACATGAGTGTCGCAACGCGAAGGCACCTCTCCTGCTGGAATAGGGTGGCAGGAGCATACATTTCGCGTACGCGTTGATAAAATCACGAAATTTGTTTTAGAACTGTTCCGCACGTAACATGCCCATGACGGTCTTTTTCTGTAATTCTATTAATATATGCATCAGATCAGACGGAGGCAAAAACGCGTGCGGCCGAGATTCCTAACATTAACCCTAGCACTGTGCTGCCTCTGCGCCGGGCTATTTTCAAGTTCAGCGCGCGCCGACCCGCGCAAAGAACTAACGGCCGCGATTTCCGCACTCGCAGTCGAGGGCAAGTATGACGAAGCCCTCACCAAAGCGGCCGCACTCATCAAATTGACCCAGGATGAGAATGGCGGCAACACCTCCCAGCATGCCGAGGCGCTGTCTTGGGCGGCATACCTGCATGTCGTGCAGGGTGACGTGCAGGGCGCCAGCACCTATTTTGAAAGAGCGGTCGAAATCTATGGCCGGGTACTTCCAGCAGATCACCCTGATTTCGCCACGTCCATCAATAATCTCGGATACTACCGCTACCGGCTCGGCCGCTATCAGGAAGCGGAAGCGCTTTATCAGCAGGCCCTCGATATCAGGGAACGCGTTTTGAAGCCAAATGATCCAGCCATTGCCGACACCCTCACCAATCTTGGCGAACTTTACAAAGTACGCGAACGGGCAGACGAAGCTATCCCTCTGCTCAATCGCGCTCTTGAAATCCGGTCGCGCAGCTTGAAGGCGGATGATCCAGCCATTGCCGCGAGTCTGCAGAATCTTGCCGGTGCGCTTGAACTCGACCCGAGGGGCGATAAGTTCCCAGCCGCGCAGCAGTTGCTTGAGAAGGCGCTGGCCATCCGCCAAAAGGCCCAGCGTCCCGATCACCCGGAAGTTGCTGGCGCCATCAGCAAGCTGGCCACCAACCTTTTCAATCAAGGAAAATATCGTGAAGCCGAAACGCGCTTTATCGAAGCGCTGGCCATTCGCCGCAAATCGCAACCCGCCAAACATCCCGAAATTGCACTAACACTCGCTGGGCTCGGGCTAACTCACATCGAACAAAAAAAATACACCGAGGCGGAAACAGAGCTGCGCGAAGCGTTGACAATTCGCGAGCAGGTTCTTGCCCCCAATGCAACGACGACGGCGGAAGCCTACCGGCACTTGGCGCGGGTTCTTGACTTGCAGCAGCGCCCGGCCGAGGCCCTCGATAAGATCCGTCTCGGCACAAAAATCGCCATCTCTCGGGATCAACCAAAAGCCAAAGGCCGCGAACACCTCACCGAGCATCTCAGAATTCTAGCAAGCCTGAACCAACACGATAGCAGCAAAAAAGCCGCTGTACTGGATGAAGCATTTGCCATTGGGCAACGCGCCGGAGAGAACGAGGCTGCATCTGCCGTCGCGCGCATGGCCTCGCGCTTTGCGACCGAAGACCCAGCGCTGCAAGGGCTCGTCCGCGATTCTGAGAATATCGATAGTCAATTGAGCATCCTCGAGCGGCAGCTGACGGAAGACTTGGCGCTCCCGCCTGAAAAGCGCCGTCCCAACACGCGCTCTCAAATGAAGGACGCCGAACAACGCCGCAACAACATCGACGTGCAACTGAAAAAGGATTTCCCGAAATATTTTGATTTGACCAAGCCCGATCCGCTCTCGATTTCCGACACCGCCGCCTTGCTCGGCCCCGATGAAGCCTTGATCAGCATCGTGTCGGGAATGGACGAGACTTACGTTTGGGCTGTCACGCGTGAGGGCGAAGCCTGGCACAAGGCGGCCGTCAGCTGGAACTGGCTTGAGAACTCCGTATCCAACTTGCGCAAAAGCTTGGACACGGAAGACCTCAAAAAGAATATCAATAATGCGGGAAGCCTGCTCAATATAGGTTTGTCGAATGAAATTTACGCCAAACTTCTGGAGCCGCTCGAAAGCGTCTTCAAAAACAAGAAGCACTTGTTGATCGTGCCCTCAGGGCCGCTGACCAGCCTTCCGTTCCAAGTGCTCGTCACGAAGAAGCCCGGCATCATGCATCCCTCGATTGGGGACCTCCCAGCCTATCGCGACGCGCAGTGGCTCATCTTGCGCCACGCACTGTCGGTCGTCCCTTCCGTGACAAGCCTCAAGTCGCTGCGAAAATTGAAACGCCGTGCCGATGCCGGAAAGCCCATGATCGGCTTTGGCAACCCCAAACTGAACACACGCGTGTCTTCGAGCGTATCGTCTGCCGTTCCGGTTCGCGTCGCCGAAGCCCAGACGCGCGGCGGCGATCCAAGCATCCGCGATATGATGGCGACGCGAAGCATTCTCGCAACCCTTGAAGAATTGCCCGGGCACCGAGGACGAACTACGAGCCATCGCAAAGGGCCTTGGTGCCACCGAGGGCGACTTGCATCTGGGAACCGCCGCAACCGAAACCAGTGTCAAGGCAACGGACTTGTCGGTTTACAACGTCGTCTACTTTGCGACCCACGGCCTCGTCGCCGACGACATCAAGGGCTTGAACGAGCCCGCGCTTGTATTGACGCCACCCGATGTACCAGACCCCAACGATGACGGCCTTCTCACGGCATCGGAAATCTCCCAAAGTTTGAAGCTCAATGCCGATTGGGTCGTGCTGGCCGCGTGTAATACAGCCGCTGAATCCAAACCCGGCGCAGAAGCACTCTCAGGGCTAGCGAAATCGTTCTTCCACGCAGGCGCGCGGGCACTTCTCGTCTCGCACTGGCGCGTTGACTCTGACGCCGCTGCACGGCTGACGACCGCCACCTTTGAGATCCAGGCCCGCGACAAAACCATTGGCCGCGCCGAAGCGCTGCGCCAAGCCATGTTGCTGCAGATCGAGAAGAAAGTCACAGATACAGCCGATTTGTGGAACGCCTATCCGGCGTTCTGGGCGCCGTTCTCTGTCGTCGGAGAGGGCGCCCAGTAAAATTTGGCGCTCAGCGCGTTACCACTCGTAGCGCATGCCTAATTGCCCGGCAGCGCCAAGGACGTCGCCGCCGCCGCGAATTTCGGCCTGCATCATGTAGGAAAGGCCATTGCCCAAACTCAGCCGCGTCTCAAGTTGCCCAAGTACCCGGAGTTTACCTTCGTCGACCGGGCCAACAGCTTCACCGGTTTGCCCGGCAACGCTCTCAAAGCCGCTGATGGCGACGTCGCTATAGAGGTATGTGCCAACCGTGGTGGACAAGACGTAACCACCTTCGAGTTCGACCCGATCACCAAACCGGGCACCAACCTGGAGGCGAAGCGCTGATCCATCTTCGAGGCCGAGACGGCCCGTCGGCTGCACGCCACCATCGCGGAACACGCTGTTGCTGGGATCGCTACCGAATTCGGTAATCGTGTAGCGAACGCCAACCGTCGGCTCCCACCACTTATTGTCGTCGCCAATCAGATACCGGTGCGCTGCGTTTGCGGAGATCATGTAGTTATTGACCGACGCGCTGCCGTTCTGAGTGCCGACGTCGTCATCGCAGCGCTGCCGCAACGTGCTGCTCTGCGTCAGATCGAAGAAGTCGGCTTTGAAGGCCACATCAAACGTCCATTGGTCCTTCACGTAGGCCATATACGTGCCAACGAATGGACCATCGATCGTCTCTTTGTTGTCTTCGCGGAAATAGTTTGTATTGCCGCCACCCGGCAAAGTGTCTGGTGGAGCCCCTGTTTCATTGACGGCAAAGAATGTTTTACTCAGCTTCGCGCGCGTTTCGTTGTAGCCGCTGAAAACGCCGAACTGAAACGCATTGACGTTTTCGCCCCGGTTCACATGCGTCCAGTCGGCACCGATCAAGCCGCCGCCCGACACAGCCCTGCGGGTCGGATTTTCCTGGTTGCCCGGCGCAATGTTCTTGTGGCGGTCATAACCCAAGTACCCCTGGGCCCAAACGGCAGTCGTGCGTGAGATGCCGCCAACGTAGCTCGTCTCTTCGGCAACGGCGTAGTCTTTGAGGCTAGGCGTATAGGCGCGCGAACTTTTTGCCTTAAGCGCGGCCTTAAGCTCTGGCTCTGGCTCAACAGCCTGCTCAGCGTCAGCGGTCTTAGTGGGTTTAGCAGCTTTCGCCTTTGGCGACGGCTCGACAACCTCGGGCTCAGGCGCACTTTCCGCGACGGGTGCCTTCTTCGCCGGTTTCGGTGCCGGAGCGGACGCTGCCTCAGAGACGGGGGCAGGCTTTGGAGCCGGCTTTGGGGCCGCATCTGCTACGGGTGCCGGTTCTACGGGAGCAGCGGTCTGTTCCTGCGCGGGTGCCGCCTCATTGGAAACCGGAATAGTCTGCGGGCTTTGTGCTTCTTGCGTGCGCCGGCGGATTTGCTCGAGCACTTGCGTCGTTGATGTTTCGGTTGTCGAAATCGATGGCGGACCAGAAGCGCCGCCGTTCACAGCCGCCATTCCGCAGGCAGCCATTGCGGCGGGTATCGACCAGCTGGTCGCGAGCCCTACTGCAAGTAGCGCAATCGATCCACGAACATCAATAGCGTGACGCATTCGGAAGACTCCGGTTATGCGCTGGAAAGCCGGAGGACGCCCGAGCCAGCATTGCCATACTTGTCCGCGCGGGGTGCGCGGATTGGAATATACGCCCCCTTCATTACTTATTTGAAATTGGCCGTCGACTCCTGTGTGCTGCTTTCCAGCATGTTCCGACCCTATGTGTCGTACGTGCCACAAGCTTGCGAGCCACGTTTTTGTTTGGTGAGCTTACATGTATGCCGCGATGTGCAATTGGCTTAACTCATCAATCAAATCACAGCCGTGCGACGGCAACTCTAGATCACGCGGGACCCGTTTTAAGTGCCGCGCTTTGCCAACGCATAATTCAAGATCTTATAAGCAAGTGCCGCTGCCATGTAGTCATAGGCATGAAAGCCCTTGATCGGTGCAAACTCGACGAGGTCAGCACCGACAACATTCCCGAACTCAGAGGCTCGTCGAAGGATCGAAAGTGCCGTGAGATAACTCAAGCCACCCGGTACAGGTGTCCCCGTCGCAGGCATGACCGCACTGTCTAGTGCATCGATATCGAAGGTGATGAAAACAGGCCGCCCCTTCAACGGAGCGACTATCTTCTCAATGTCCCATCGCGACTGATCAATGCCAAGGTGCATCTGAATGCGAAGCCGGTTCGCGTCGTAGAAATCTGCCTCTTCTTGGCACAAGCCACGAATCCCGACCTGCACAAGCGTGACATTGTCGTGATCCAGAACACGGCGCATTGCGGAAGCATGTGAATAGTGCTCGCCTTGATACCCATCCCGCAAATCGGCATGCGCATCAAACTGCAGAACCACGAGATCCTTATATTTCCGCGCAAATGGCCTGATCGCGGCTGGTGTCACCGAATGCTCGCCACCCAAAACGAATGGGAATTTTCCTTCTGCAAGCACAGCAGCAACGATGGCCTCTAACTGCTGCAGAGCAGCCTTCATGCCGCTCTTGATCTTTGGCGGCTTTAAACAGGCGATACCGTAATCCTTATAGGGTTCACGCCAAAATTCGTCATCAAACAATTCCAGCTGCTGACTGGCCGCAAGAATAGCTTTAGGGCCGCCAGCGGTGCCGCTCCCGTAGCTGACACTTGCTTCGAGCCCGAACGGAATTATGACAGCTCGTGCCGTGGCTGGCGCATGTGCGTCCTCGCGTGCGGAATCGAGAAAAGATTTTTTCGCCGGAAGATATTCGAATTTCACAACATACCCTCGGCTGGCGTGTCACGCATTTTTTGCAATCTTTTCGTTTTCCATTTCATAGATCGAGTACATCGGCTCATCCTCCAGAATGACATCGTGATATGAGCCATAGCCGTTAAAACGTGATGATAACGCCCGTCCATAGGCCCCCATGTTGCCAATTTCGATATAATCGCCTTCGCGCACGGACGCGGGTAACAAGAACGGCCCCTTCATGTGATCAATTGAATCACACGTTGGCCCCCAGAATTCGAATGGCAAGAGCGGTTCATTGGGGTCAAGTCCCTCTCGGATGAGCCGGACTGGAAATACGAAACCAAGCTGCGCACTATCGTAGAGCGCTCCATAGCCACCATCATTGATATAAAGCTCATCACCTTTACGCAGGTCCACCTTCACAATCAGGCTCTCAGCCTCTGCAACAAGGGCTCGACCGGGTTCGCAGATCAACCGGCATTCCTCAGTGACCGGCAATTTGGCCTTTCCCGCTTTGATGACGTCAATGAAATCCGACAATCGGGCCGGTACGCTATCTGTATATTGCGATGGAAAGCCACCACCAACGTCGATAGCATCGACAACAACGCCTGCTTTGACAATGAGCTTTTTGACTTCATCAAATGCCATTGCATAAGCATCCGGCGTTGTCGTCTGCGATCCTACATGGAACGTGATACCAAGCTCATCGGCCACCTGCCGCGCTTTGACCAGAAGCTTAGCCGCTTTCTGGCCGGTGGTACCAAACTTCCGCTCAAGTGGGACGCGGCTATTTTTGGCGGGCACAGCTATGCGCACAAAAAGCTCTAGGTCTTTTGCCCCGTTGGTTTCCTCAATGATTTTTTGCAGTTCATCTTCGCAGTCGAGGGCGAAGCATTTGATGTCGTAGTCAAAGTACGCCTTGCGGATGGCGTGGCGCGGCTTCACCGGATGCATGAAGTGTAAGCGCACACCTGGAATGGTAGCGGCATCCTCAAGTTCTGCCACCGACGCTACGTCAAACTGCGTAATGCCGGCCCCATAGAGTGCCCCCACAAGAAATACAGAGCTGTTTGCTTTGTAAGCGTAAGCCACTTCGCCCGGAAAATTCTTCGTAAACCAGCGTGCTGCCCGGCCGGCCGCATGGGGACGGGCGGCAAATACGGGTAGATCGGGCTCCAGCGCCTTGACCATATCAATGGCAGAGCGAAATTTTTCCATGCGTACGTGACCTCCACCAATTGGGCTTGGCCCAAAGAAACCGACGCGAGCAGAGATCGCGGTAACTCAGTGTTGGCTCGATTTACGGTCCCATGCCTCCTCTGTAAAGGCCCTTTCGGAAATTGCCCAATCTTAACAATCTCACTGCGATGTTTAATCTAGCCGTCAGAGTGTCACGGCAATTGACGAATGGTGCGCAATCACTTCAACTACCGCGTCACGTCCAATGGTACGGCTAGAACTCCGATGAACAGTCTCCAAAACGCCATCCAGAACAGCCCGCAATGTTCGCTCGCAATCGGCGGTTTTCTCATCGGCCTCGCTTTTGGCAGCCTCGCCTGGCGCACAAATTTTTGCGTTATGGGCGCCATGTCCGATTGGCGGACATCTGGCAGCCCCCACCGGCTCGGCGCTGTTGCACTTGCGGCGGCTGTCGCCATTTTGGCAACCCAGACACTCAGTTACTTTGAACTGACGGACCTGACGCGAACAATGTATTTGGCGCCGCGGCTGAACTGGGCGGGTGCAATACTAGGCGGGCTACTGTTCGGCTTCGGCATGGTCTCAGCCGGCGGCTGCGCCAGCCGCAATCTCGTGCGCGCAGGGGCCGGAGATTTACGCAGCCTGATGTCTCTTTTGGTTTTGACCATAGCGGCCTTTGCTACGATGGGCGGAATTGCTGGGCCACTACGCGCAGCTTTGGAGGCCGCCACGGTCCTACCACTTGATCACTATGGCCTTAAGACACAAAGCTTGAGTGAGATTTCAAGCCACGCAGGTCTATCCGCCGGCTTCGGCAGGTGGCTGGCGACGCTTGTCATTGCCGCACCACTCACAGTCTTTGCCTTTGTTCGTTGTCAAGTTGGAGATGACCGCCTTTGCCTTTTGGCAGGAACCGGTGTTGGTCTGCTCGTGGCACTAGGCTGGCTGATAACGGGGCTTGCCTATAGCGACATGGATGTTCACCCAGTCCCCCCAACATCACTGAGTTTTGTGCGGCCCGTCGCAGACAGTATAGATTGGATCGCGCGCGCAACGGCGCTCGGCCTCCCTGGATTTGGATCTGCAACGGTCTTCGGCACGCTGACTGGAAGTTACCTCACGGCGCTTTTTCACGGCCGTTTTCGCCTTCAGGGTTTCGCCAACAACGACGATATGATGCGCCATCTTGGGGGCGCCCTGGCAATGGGAGTGGGCGGAGTTCTGGCACTCGGCTGCTCCATTGGACAAGGGATAACCGGCCTATCCACTCTGTCCGTGCAATCGATGATCGCGGCGGCTACTATTCTTATTGGTGCCAATTGGGCACTTCACCGCCTTGAGCGCCAAGTTTGAAAAATCTATTCATTGCTCAAAACAATAACGGCGCGGCCATCGCGCACCCGCCTGCCAGGCGACGTATCTAGGCGCTCTTCCGTCCGTCCCCCGCTTTCTCTAACCCGCCTCAACGCCTGAGAACGGGCAGAACGTGCGCGCTCGGCCTTTCTTGGATCCCGTCGCATGTCGGCTTCGGCAATGAGGCTGTCGCGCACAAAATTTTCCCAATTTCCGAGAACTGTGAACCTTTGGCGGCCGAAATCATGCTCGATGCCTGTCGGTGGCGCAGGTGACGTCGAACATTGTGCAACAAGCGTTTCACGTCCCTCGTCCTTGATCCGGAGCTGGTATGGTGCGGACGTTCCGGGGACACGACTGGTCTTGCCTGCGCTCAACAGGTTGTCTGGTTCAAAGTCATTTGGGAATAAGACGGTTGCCTTCCCCGCCGCGTCAATATTGATCAGCGTTAGAAAACAATCCTGGTCTGCTTCGGCGTTTATGGCAATCAAGTCACCCGTTGCTGGACGCGACTTATCGATCCATACATTGAGACTAATAACGTCAGGGGTGGATGCCGGTTCGGCCGTCTTGCCGGCAACTTTCGAGCCATTCTGATCGACGCCTTTGAGATAAGAAAGTAACCGATCAGCATCCGGCCGAGGCAATCGTCCGTGCTGAATCTTGCGAGCAAGTGCGGTTATCGGCCCTGCAGCCTTCAATAAGGCCGCACTGAATGTTTCACGTTCAAGTCCAAGCTCAATCGCAGCGGTATCAAAATCAACTGGTGCACGATATTTCTTCGCTAACGCGCTAATAATTTCTTCACCCTTATCTTTGAGATCTGGATCGATCCCGGCGGCTCGCAAGGCATTGCGGTATTTCTCATTGTCTCCGTCCTGCAAAAGCTGAAACTCGCTATCAATGCCAGAAAGCTGAAGGGCGGCTTCGTGCACCTCCTTGCTGCTCGTAACTGGCACGGCATTCACACGGGCGCGGTAAGCGTCCCGAACCGGCCACAGACCATTATTGTGGCAGCTGAAACACTTGGCGCTTGCGCGAGAGTTTAGATTTGGCCCTTGCGCTCCCGCATACACGGGCTTTTCAACTCCGGGCAAAACACGATCAATGCGATTGCCGCTGCCATCAAAAATGGCAAACGCATTGAAGCCGTTTGGGAGGGCAAAGAGCGACCGTATATTATCATGCTTGAAAGGAGCCCTGATCAGCGAAGATGACTTTGGACCGAGCGGGTGCTCGAAAAGATCTTGATCGCCACTGCTGGTCGCAAAATCATAAGTGAGCCAGAACCCTCCGCGCGCACCAGGGTGCCGTTCAACCAGCCGGTTACCGTGCGTAATGGCACTGTCCCGAACGACGGCCCTTCGAGCCCGCGCTATGCGCAGATTGTAGTCAACGTCCACGGCATTCATCTTGGCAAGGTCGCTGAGTTTTTGCGGCATCCCAATGAGCTGGTAATAGAACTGCATATTACTCGCCGCGTCGGCCAGCCAGTCTGCCCGCACGATTGGGTTGGGGGAACCAGCCGCAGATTTTGTTTTATCGGACAGCGGGATGACGAACGCCTTCGGATATCGCTGTTCGATGACGTCCCAATGTCCTGACACCCATCCAAATTCAGCCAGTCGAAAAGCCAAAACTATTCCGTTTGAATCGAGTGAAGTTACTTTCTGGGATGATTGCGACCATGACAACCCATTCAACAATTTTGTAACGGCCTGGCGGTAAGCGGCCAACTCTTCAGTCCTGGCGCATGCGTTGTAGAGATTTACCAGTGAAATGAAGCGTAGATCTTTTGCTCCGTCGCGTTCAATACGCAGAGCCTCTTCGATCAAAGCCTCTATTGCCGCAGACTTAATGGGCGATCGAGAGGGACACTCCCGCGGAGTAGCGGGGACTTCTCTGATCCACTCTCTCACTGTGTCGAGATCATCAGGTCCGGGTTCCAGAGCGTCGTTCGTGAAAATTTCAACCGGCTCATGACGGCTCCTCAGCACTTCGTAGAGTAACGAAGCGTCGGGCGAACCTGGCCGGACCAGCATTGGATCATTTGCCAATTCACTGACAGACAAGATGTTGGCAATGCCCCCTGCCGCCTCTGGTTTACCTTCGATTTTCCCGTTTTGGTGACAACGGGCACAATGCGTTTCAAGTACCGTATAGACTTTCGCCGAGCGCGGATCCTCAGGCCTCGGCGGAATGGCCGTTGCAGCGGAGCTTGCCGGTGCCGGGGCACTGGCCGGTGGCGCTGCAGGCACCACAGCCCCCTCAGTAGGGGTTGCCGGAACAGCTGGAACTGCGACCGGGTCTTGTGGGTTCTCGCCCCGTTGTGCTGCGCGCACTGGAGATACCACGAACATGCAAAGCGCCGCGATAATCGCCAGCAAACGCGAAAACCGGACGGAAGATGCTGCAGCGGTCATATGATCCCCGATGTCGTCATTACAGGCCGCCCAAATGCCTCCCCGCCGGTACATTTAGACTTTCAGCGCGGCACCATAACGGCGGCGCTGCTCGCCGCCTAGACCCAAGCAGAAACAAGGCATTTCAGCCTATGAGAGGGTGTGCGCCCAGTTCAGCTCACTTTTGGGCAACCGCGACCAGTGCCTTGCGGGTCTCAGCATTGAAGAAACCATGGATGCCGCCGCGATACATCCCTTTTGCGGCCAGTAGCCGCTGAAGCTCGCGCCGGGTTGCCAAAGTCCATGTTGTCGATGGAACATCAATCGTGCGACCCTCCCGGCCCGAAGACGTTAGTGCCGCAATGTAGTGCTCCGCCGCTTTTTTCGGAAGGCGAGCGACGCCACGTCCATCGTCATAGAGATAGGCTAGTTCAAGATGAGCACCACAGTGGCCTTGCCTAGCTGCACGCTCAAGAAGTCCCAAACCATTTTCTATATCGGTGTGCCCACCCCCGCCCCGCAGGTCCATAAGGGCAAGATTGAACATTGCCCTCGCATGTCCCTTGTCCGCCGCCATTCTGTATAGCTTGCGGGACTCGTTCGTATTGCGCGCCACGCCTTTGCCCTGCGCATAAAGGTACGCCAAACTGGTCAAGCCCGCTGGGTCGCCCGCTTGGGCCGCACCTTGATAGAGGCGCAACGCTTCGGCCATATCGAGGCGAACACCATCGCCAAACTCAAACATCGTACCAAGTGCGGCCATGGCACCAGCGTGATTGCGCTCAGCGGCCAACTCATACCACCGCGCTGCTTCAACCAAATTTCGTGGGGTGCCGCGGCCTTTGTCGAGCGCGCGAGCGAGTGCGAACATTGCCTTCGGCAACCCGTGGGCCGCGGCTTCAGAATAGAGGGCCGCAACAACTTTGAAATCATCAGGCGTGCGTGCGGCGTTCTCAAGCAACACGGCGCGGTCAAATGCAGACGCTGCCGCCGGTCCAGCTGTATCGCGCTCAATACTGCCCGTCATCATCCAATTCCAAGGGGTCTGCGCGCGCATGGCTTCAAGTTTAGAAAGGCGTACCGCTGCCAGTTCAGCAAAAAGACCGTTTGGATATTGATCAACGTACGCTTTGAAGTGAGCTGGATTCTTACTGAGTTTGATACGTTCCCAGTCTTCGATCTCCATGAGCCGGACATCGGCGGAGGTTGACGGATCGAGCGGGTTTGCTATTTTTGGCTTGAAGAAGAACTCGCCGACGAGAGAAGAATGCTCCCACGGTACTTGTTTCCCCGATGTCGCCTCGATGACGCGGCGCCGCGCATTGCGAAAAACTTCTTCGAGCGTCAGCCCGGCCATGGAAATGTTTGCGGCCAGCGCTGCCGAATAGACACTATTGTCTCCATCACCATCGCGTGCCGCTTGTCCAGGCGCGGTGGCATAACCAATCAGCGTGCCCGAGGGCGCAACCACGGGCGCCAAACCTCCTTGGGCGATAGCACGTGTCGTCGCTGAAAATGGATTGTCGCGGCAGGCATCGAGTACGACGATGTTCATGCGTGTCTCTGATCGCGCCATTGTCTTGAGTACGTCACCCAACGCAACTGAATTGAGCGCGACTTCGGTCATGTCGGAAATATCGGCGGCAATAGGAACGAGATAATTCTCTCCATCCGCTTGGACACCGTGGCCGGCATAATAGAAAAGCGCCACCGTATCGGGCACCTTCAGGCGCCGGCCAAATTCCGTGACCGCCGCCCGCATCTCAGAGGCGTTTCCATCAAAGACTGTCAAGACCTCGAACCCAACGTCCACTAGCGATCGCGCCATGAGTTCTGCATCGTTGCGCGCGTTCTTCAATTTATTGTTGTCGTAACGCGCATTGCCGATGACCAGCGCCACGCGGCTTTCTGCCAGTGCCTCTGTTGTGCCGAGTGCGCCCGGGCATAGAACAGTCAAGAATATAACTAAGCAAAGACCAAGGACCGATCTCCCTTCCCGATGCTCATCGCGTCTGTTGCGGTACATATTCCCGTCCATCGAACCACCCTGAAACCTGATTCTACAGGCGTCACCATAGGCATCGAGGCTTTCCCCACCAGCCCTCAACTGCCATGATCCACGGCTTCCGGAAGCCGGTTTAGGCCCGGCTAACCCAAATAACGCTTTGTTCTATCCGGAGCACTGAGAGGCGCCTAAAACCTGTGGAAAGTTCAACCCATTGAAAAGTGGAAAACAGTGACCCTGCGTACCGGTGGACAAGCCCTGATCGACTATTTGGCCGGCGAAGGTGTCCGCCACATTTTCACAGTTCCAGGCGAAAGTTTTTTGGCCGTTCTGGATGCCATTCATGCGGACTCGCGTGTGCAACCCATCACCACGCGAAACGAATCTGGAGCCGCGATGATGGCCGAGGCGACGGGCAAGCTCACCGGCCGCCCCGGTGTTGCGCTCGTCAGCCGTGGACCGGGTGCTGCGAATGCGCTCGCTGGCGTCTACATCGCCCACCAGGATCAGTCTCCGATGTTGTTGCTGGTTGGCCTGCCGAGTAGCACTATGAATGGCCTTCCTGCGTTTCAAGCCATCGATCTCAAAGCCGTTTTCGGTTCGTTGGCCAAAACTTGCATAGTGGTCAATAGCGCTGCTGAACTACCTAGCCTATTGCAGCAAGCATTTTGTGCGGCAACGTCGGGACGCCCGGGTCCTGTGGTCTTGGGCTTGCCAGAGGATATTCTGTGTCAAGCGGTCGAGGCAGTCTCAACACCAAAGCCCGAATTCGCACCGCGTCATCCGTTGCCCGAGCATCTAGAACAACTGAAGACCTATCTTGCCTATGCCGAGCGGCCGTTTGTGATCGCGGGCAGCGCGGCGTGGAGCGCCAGTGCAAGCGCCGCGCTCGCACGTTTCGCAGAGCGCTTTGATCTTCCCGTTGCAACAGCTTTCCGGCGCCAGGACGCCATCGACAACCGGCACCGCTGCTACGTAGGACATCTCGGCCTAACGATCAACTCGCAGCTCGCAACTGGCATCCGAGCCAGCGACTTGATTATCGTTCTCGGCCAATGTTTGGATGACATCTCGACCCAGGGATTTACTTTGTTGAACCCCAAGAAAACGACACAGACGCTCGTGCATATCGCCGTTGACGCCGGATCTACCCAGTCCCCCTTCGTTCCATCGCTCGCGATGAATGCTTGTCCCTTGGAAACCTCTCATACACTTAGTGAAATGGCGACTCCGGGCAAAAAGCCGCCATGGCCGATTTGGCGGCGCGACCTCCGTCAAGCCTACGAAGCTTCATTGAATATTCCGCCTCGATCGGTAGCAAGCGATTTAAACCTCGAAGATATCATCGCAAATCTCTCGCATGAACTTCCCGACAGCACCATCGTGTGCAATGGCGCAGGAAACTACGCCGCGTTTTTGCATCGCTACTTCGTCTACAAAGGCTACCCAACCCAATTGGCGCCAGTCTCAGGCTCGATGGGTTATGGATTGCCAGCTGCAATCGCTGCCAAACTTTGTCATCCCGATCGAGTGATTGTCGCACTCGCCGGCGACGGGTGCTTCCAAATGACAGGACAGGAACTTGCAACCGCCGTCCAATTCGGCCTGCACCTAATAATCGTTATCGCCAACAATGGCTCGCTTGGCACCATCAGGATGCATCAGGAACGCCGCTACCCTGGACACGTGTCAGCAACCACGCTTGTAAATCCGGATTTCGTGGCACTCGCGCAATCAATGGGTGCTGTTGGACGTCGTGTGACGTCGGTTGCAGAATTCAGCGGCGCCCTTGCTCAAGCCTTGGAAGCAACCAAACCCGTTGTCATTGAACTCCAGCTCGACATCGAAAACATTGCGCCTGGGCTAACGTTGAGCGATTTCAACTCCGTTAAAACAAAAACGCCACCCGCTGAAAATTAATACACTTTAAGGATTCGTAAAATTGGCAACTTTAACATTAAGCATGCCAGTGCGTCTGAATAGACTAACAACTCCTTATGCGTTACCTTCATCCTGCTTGAACAAATGACTACGAACCGATCCGAGTTTGAAATGGACCTTGAAGCCGCCAGACTTGACGCAATGCGAACTTGGAACCTAACCCGGTTGAGCATGGTGGCTTGTTTCGTAATGGCGAGCACGATGCTTCTGGCATCGTTGATCATGGTGCCTAAATCAAATGCGGATGTCCGTACGCAGAAATCAATTCAAGTTGGGCCTCCCTCCCAATAAGCCTCCCTCCCCTCCCAAACTGTCTCTCTCCCATCAGGGCCTCACATTCGACAGAGTGTGGGGCCCTCTCCCCATTTGCGGCCCCTTGTTCGCGAGCTGGCGTGTGGCGACCGAGAAACAGGTGAACTGCAGCGCCGCCGCCGGATCGGTCTATTGCACCACGAGCGCCCGTCCCGTTAGTGGCGGATCGCGCTGGAGCGGGCGGGTACCGGGAAAATGACCTGCGATAGGTCTCGCTATTGAATAGAACGCGTTTTGTACCTCGCGTTTTGCACGAAGAAAGAGAGGAGCGTATTGCTCCTCCCTTTTGTTTTGCGTCACGCCGCGCTTCGATTAGAAGTCCTTAGGGGTCATCCGCCCCAAGCAGGAGAAACGAGACAATGGCAAAGGTTGCATGGATCGGTCTTGGCGTCATGGGCTTTCCCATGGCTGGTCACATTCTCAGGCGTGGCGGCCACGACCTCGCGGTCTACAATCGCACAACTGCAAAGGCCGAACTTTGGCTCAAGACATACGGATCGGGGCGTGCCGCGCCAACTCCGGCAGACGCCGCCCGGGATGCCGATTTCGTTTTCTCCTGTGTCGGCAATGACGACGATCTGAGACACGTCACCGCCGGACCGGATGGCGCTTTTTCCAGCATGAAAGCCGGCGCTATTTTTATCGATCACACGACATCTTCGGCCGACGTCGCGCGCGAGCTGGCTGACATCGCCACTACGAAAGGACTGGCCTTTATCGATGCACCGGTTTCAGGCGGACAAGCAGGCGCCGAGAACGGCACGCTCACTGTGATGGCTGGCGGCGATGCTGTTGCGTTCAGCAAGACTGAACCCGTAATCCGCTGCTACGCCAAGATGGCTAAACATATTGGTCCCTCCGGCGCGGGGCAGCTGACAAAGATGGTCAATCAAATCGCCATTGCCGGCCTCGTTCAGGGTTTGTCGGAGGCGATCCACTTTGCCGAACAGGCTGGACTCGACCTTGCGGCCGTCATCGATACAATATC
Source organism: uncultured Alphaproteobacteria bacterium (assembly GCA_963764605.1). Lineage (GTDB taxonomy): Bacteria > Pseudomonadota > Alphaproteobacteria > Rhizobiales > Hyphomicrobiaceae > Hyphomicrobium_B. The sequence continues at coordinate 26,283 of CAVXTJ010000004.1, read as the reverse complement.
CAAAGGGGCGGCTCAGTCGTGGCAAATGGAAAACCGCTGGAAAACCATGCACGCACGCGAGTTTGATTTCGGATTCGCCGTGGATTGGATGCGCAAAGATCTTGGCATTTGCCTCAATGAGGCCGGCCGGAATGGTGCGCAGCTGCCGGTCGCAAAAATTGTAGATACCTTCTACAAAGAAATTCAAGATCTTGGCGGCCGCCGCTGGGATACGTCCAGCCTCATTACGCGGCTTGGAACGAAGCCGTCCTAAAGAAGGCGCATACGGCCGCGTGCTGCAGTGCGACGAAGAATGACGCTTCAAGTCACCGTCTTGTCGATCTTTGCGTGTCCCGCAGTCTGCGCAAATTGCAGCGGTAGCGATGTCGTGTATTTCATCTGCTCCATTGCAAATGCTGAAGACACCTTGGCGATTTCAATGCGCGAAATGAGCTTCTTGTAGAACGCATCGTAGGCCGCAATGTCAGGCACTGCGACGCGCAACAAATAATCAACATCCCCTGACATGCGGTAGAACTCGACGACTTCAGGAAAATCCGCAACTGCGCTCCGGAATTTTTCGAGCCAAGCAAGAGAATGGTGATCGGTCTTGATCGAAACGAAGATTGTGACGCCTGCATTTATTTTCACGGGGTCAAGGATCGCCACGCGCCGTTTTATGATTCCAGCTTCTTCGAGCTTTTGGACCCGGCGCCAACACGGAGTGGTCGATAGCCCTACCTCTTTGCCAATATCGGCAACGGGCCGTGTGCAGTCGTCCTGCAGGATGCGCAGGATCTTGACGTCCATTTCATCGAGCACGTTTGGTCTCCAGTGGAAAGAACGACGTTTCTAACTTTGGACCATTTGGAGACAATTGTTTTGCTTGATGCGTATGTCAACACGAAATTTGGTATTTTTTTTCATTTTGCGCCGCAGTAAGCCTTGCCGGACGCCTCGCTCTCAACCACTTATGGATCTAGATCGCACTTGCCAGGACTTCGCAGTTCAATGCCGCATGTCATAGCCATCACGCCTGAATTTGCCGTCGCCCCTGCGCTTCGGGCGGAGGAGTTTGATGCCGTGGCTGCGCAGGGTTACCGCATGGTGATCAATTTTATGCCGGATGGCGAAACGACGTCTCAGGTGTCCTCGGAAGAAGCGCGTAAACTTTGTGAGAAGGCCGGCATGGTTTACTTCCATGTACCGGCCCAGAAATATGGCGTCTTCGCCGAAGACGTGATCGCGGCTGCGCATCGAGCGTTGGCGTCGCAACAACACTCGCCAGTCCTCGCCTATTGTGCTTCCGGACAGCGCGCGGCCATTGTTTGGGCGGCGGTCAATTCGCCCGCGATGCCGGTTGAAACCGTGCTCGCCACACTGCAGAACGCTGGCTTTGACCTGTCGTATATTCGCGACGACCTCGAGTTGCAGGCGGATAGGCCCCGCTGGCAGACGGCCCTCCACACATAAGCAAGCAACAGCAAGCATCAGGCGCTAGCACTTGGCCGCCGTGAAACCCCGTCGTACCAACGCCGCAGATTTTCCAGTTCGCTGGAAACGGCAAGTCGCGCCGGTTTCATGAAGTCGATGGCGACTAGCGCCGTAATGTCGGCAATTGAATAATTGTCACCCGCAATATATGGCGTCTCGGCCAACCTCTCGTCGAGACGCCGCAGCTCCGCTTCAACCTTGCCCTTGTTGGCTTCTCCCCACATTGGCAATTGCGGCACTTCTAGTTGAGCCATTTTCGGATTGAGATGGCGAAAGACCTGCGCCACGCGATAGAACACGCCGAGTTCCACGCGCCTCTGCCACATCTCTGTTTCAGCGCGCCCAAAGGGCCCCACGCCCATGAGCGGCGGATCGGGCTCTAACTCTTCGAAATAGCGGCAGATGGCTACGCTTTCGCACAGCCGCCGCCCGTCGTCAAAAACCAGAACTGGAACTTGCTGCCAGGGATTAAGCCTCATGAATTCCGCTGACTTCAGCTCGCCCGTCATCATATCCTGTTCTTCAAAGGGAACGGCCACGCCCTTCTCGGCCAGAAAAATCCGAACACGGCGCGGATTTGGCGCGCGTTTCGTTTCAATGATCCGCATCGCCCGGCGCCTCCTACTGACCAATGCCGCGTTCGTGTCGCCAATCCCGCGGGGATTGGAACTCTCCGGCCCATAGTCCGCGCTTCTTGGCCTTCGCGTCACCCTCCTCGCGCAGGTACCCCCCATATGAGACGGCCAGTCCGGACGCGACCATGCCCGAATTTAAATCCCTGCCTCCCGCCGAACACCGAGATAGAAGGCGTGCGTGCTTGTCCTTTTCCAAAACCTGACACGTGACCATGTCCTTGCCAATCAGCCGCCGCAACTCATCCCGGGCAGCATTTCCGCAGTCCCATGACGCCCCGCCCCGGGTGCAATTCTGCCGCCCTTCGGGCGCATCAAGGCCCTTTAGGCGCACCTCACTGTTGCCAACATGCAAACTATCCCCGTCAATCGCGCGACCAACGCCGGTCACGCCCGCGGGGGCCGGACCAAAATCCTTCGACGGCGAAAGCTGCTTTTGGCCGAATAGTGCTGCTAAAACGGCCAAAATTGCAGCCGAAATCCACTTGGCCAGCTGGCGCTCCACGTCGCGTCGCATGCCTTGCATCTACTCCCTCTATTTAAAACTTGAAGCGGTATTAAACGCTAAGTTAGCGAATTACCCGCAAATTAATCGAGCGGAACCATGCCATGAGCGGCGTGGATGGGAATTATTGGGATAGCGGCTAAAGCAATGAACGACAATGTCGATACCGCCGACATCCCGGAGCGCCGTCCCCCGCGCCCGTCGCGCGCCAAGAAACCCGATGATATGAAGGCTTATCGCGAACGCCTAACCCAAGGCAGCGACATTAAGCCGGAATACGAATATGAACTTCTGGCGATGTTCGCACGCAACGAAATCAGTGCGCCTTTCGCCATGCCCGCACTTTGCATCATTTTTTCCATCGCATCGATGTTCTGGGCAAGCGCTGCCGAGTCTGGTGTTTGGATCACGGCGGTCATTTTGACCAAGTGGCTGATGTACGTCCAATGCAAGAAGCTCCTGACACTGCCCCGGACGGAGGTCAATGTTGCTGAGAAACGCCGCCGATTCCAGTTGCTTGAGTTCCTCAATGGTATGGTCCTCGCTGGATTTGCACTGATCGGATTTGGGCTCGCCGGCGGGATGCAGTCGGACGCAAACTTCTCGTCGCATGTCTTCATCTTCGCTACGTTGATGGTTGTCCTCGCAATCCGTTTGACTTTCGCCTCTACAGTGAAGGGACTGTTCCTCGTCGGCACGGTGCCGATGACGATCGCGGTTTCCGGGCGACTATTCTGGCTGAACGATCCATTCTATTTCGCCCTAGGATCCATGGCGATTGGCATTCACCTTTTCTTCATTTACTTGACACGGGGTTTGCATTCGACCGCACTCTCCATGATCGAGTTCCGATCCGAAAAAGACGGCCTGATTGCCGAGCTGGAAGAAGCAAAAGCTATTTCAGACGAAGCGCGGCGGCGTGCCGAAGCCGGCAACAAGGCGAAATCACGCTTCCTTGCCACCATGAGCCACGAACTGAGAACGCCGTTGAACGCCATCATGGGCTTTTCGGAAGTTATGGAAAAAGAAATTCTCGGACCGATCGGCAACGAGACCTACCGCGATTATTCTCGTAGCATCTATGCTAGCGGCAGCCATCTCCTGCACATCATCAATGAGATCCTCGATCTTTCGCGCATTGAAGCGGGCCGCTATGAACTGCACGAAGAAACCATTCGCTTGACTGACATTGCAGAGGACTGCGAGCGCCTCGTCCAACTCAAGGCCGACGCTAAGGGACTTCAGCTCATCGAAGAGTTTGAAGCGGATATCCCGCAGGTTTGGGCAGATCCGCGCGCCATGCGCCAAATCTGTTTGAACCTTCTCTCAAATGCCCTGAAATTCACGCCGAAAGGTGGCCGAGTCACGTTGACTGTCGCGCGCATTGCTGACGGCGGACTGAGACTGTCGGTTAAAGATACGGGGCCAGGAATCCCGAAAGACGAAATTCCCCGTGTCATGCAGGCCTTTGGTCAAGGTTCGCTTGCGCATGAGACGGCCGAAGGCGGCACTGGTCTCGGGCTCCCGATCGTACAAAATCTCATTCAGCTGCACGGCGGCACGTTCACTCTCAAATCGGAACTCCGCAAAGGTACCGAAGTAACCGTGACGCTTCCTAAGCAACGCGTACTCGACGCAGTGGCGCCCTTGCAGCCGCTCGGCCAAGAGCGCCACAAAGGCGCAGATCTCATGCTCCCACGGTCAACCCGGCAGCCTAGGCTCAAAGCGGCCTCACCCTATGGGTCAGACCAGCCCTACCGTGCGGCAGGTGCGGGCCATCGCTTGTGACGCATTGTGACATCACCATACACATCCTACATACCGGTCCAACTTTCCCCCTTAAAAATTGGCAGAAACTTGGAAACGCCCTGCATCAAAATCTGCGTCATCGACCCCAAAACGCGACAATGTTCGGGATGCAAACGAACTATTGACGAGATTGCCGGATGGTCTTCCATGCCGGAACAAGAGCGCCGGCGCATCATGGCGGAACTGACGGCGCGCAGCACGTCGCCCGCTAGTTAGCTCTTTAGGTTGGAACTTTTCACATGCTTGCCTGGCTAACAATCATTCTGGCCGTTCTTGCCGGCTTAGCACTACTCAAATTTGGTCCAGATTACCGCGTCGATATTCCGCCGGAACTTTTCCTTGCAGGCGGAGCCGTCGCGCTGCTCATCGTTGTTTATCTTGCTAGCACCAAAGGTGATGCGCGCGACGAAAGCAGGCGGCGCAAGCTCAAGCTGCCCCTTGGGCTCGGCACATTCGTTCTTTGCGCCGCTGCCTACGGCCTCAACAATCCCGAACCACTTCAGCATTATTTGACGTTCAATGCGAACTTTGCGCCAGACAGTTCGCTTGAAGCGCGGGATGGACCAAAGGCCGTTCGCATCCGGCGCAATCCCGACGGCCAGTATGTTGCACGCGGCGGCATCAATCAAAGTGCCGCCGAGTTCCTCGTTGATACGGGTGCCGCGGTTGTCCTATTGCGCCAAACGGACGCCGAAAAAGCCGGCATCGACATAGCCGCATTGACCTTTAGCGTCCCTGTCGAAACCGCAAACGGCACAACCTATGCCGCACCCGTCCGCGTCCGCAATTTGACTGTGGGCCCAATCCAAATTGACGGAATGGAAGCGCTTGTTGCTGCCCCCGGAAGTCTTAACGAAAGCTTGCTTGGTATCAGTTTCTTAAGGCGTTTGCGGTCTTATGAATTGGCTGGCGATTTTATGACGCTCCGCGAGTGATGGGGCCCGGCCGAGGCTTCAGATTTTTCAATTAGGTTCTCGTTATGTCATCATCTTCGGGCTCAAAAAGTCTCTTTTCATCTATCGCCATTCTTGTCGCGGTCATGCTGGGCTCAGTCTATGCCATCAAACACCGCGAAGCGCTTTCCGAGTTCGCCACTCACGCCGCTGAACGCGCGGCCGAAGCCACTGACGTAAAATTGCCCGAGCAAACATTAGCTAACGCGGAAAACGGCTCCGATTCCAGCACCTCAAACTCCGGCGGCGACGTGGAATTGACTGCCAATAGCGGCGGACACTTCGAGACGGCGGCTGAAGTGAACGGCAACGAAATTGACGTCATGGTAGACACTGGCGCAACGCTCGTCGCGCTCACCTATGAAGATGCAGAACGCGCAGGATTATACTTGAAGACCTCTGACTTTACCCAGGGCGTACGTACAGCCAATGGTACGGCAAAGGTTGCGCCCGTTACCTTGTCCAGTATCACAATCGGAGATATCACTGTTCGCAATGTCAAAGGTGCTGTCGCGGAACCAGGAAAACTTCATAAGACTCTGCTCGGCATGTCGTTTCTCGGACGGCTCTCCCGCGTCGAAATGCGCTCTAACTCCCTCGTGCTCCACGAATAAGAGCCACATCTCCGCCACCATTGATGCCTCCAAGGCTGCATAGGTTATGGAACATTTGTCCCGCGCGGACGTTCCATGACGGCCGCTAATCCGCTACACACTGCCAAACGATTCAACGAGGGGCCTCCCATGATTCCCAAGCCGCGCGCGGACTTGAAGCCGAATACCGCCGATTTTGAGCGCTACCCTTTGGTGAAACCAACTGGTTTCCGCGAGTACGACGCGCGCTGGCTTTTTCCTGAAGAAATCAATCTCATGGGGCTCAACGCCGTCGGCTTGGGCGTCGCGACGTTATTCGCGCGTCGCGGTGTGCCAAAGCGCATCGTTGTCGGGCACGACTACAGATCATACTCCGCTCAGGTGAAACAGGCCTTGATGATGGGCCTGCTGGCGGGCGGTTGCGAGGTTCACGACATTGGCCTCGCGCTGTCGCCGATGGCCTACTTCGCCCAATTCGCGCTCGACGTCGAGGGCGTGGCCATGGTGACGGCAAGCCACAATGATAACGGCTGGACCGGCATCAAGATGGGTCTCTCGCGCCCCTTGACCTTTGGGCCCGACGACATGTCGGAACTGAAAGAGATCGTTCTTGGCGGCTCTTTTGAAACCAAAGCTGGCGGGCGCTACGTTTATGTTCCCGACATGGCAGAGCGCTACATTGCGTCTTTGACGGATCGCCCAAAGCTTAAGCGAAAACTCAAAGTCGTCGCGGCGTGCGGCAACGGCACGGCCGGCGCCTTCGCAACGCAAGTGCTCGAAGCTGCTGGGTGCGAGGTCGTGCCGCTTCACACCGATCTCGATTATAATTTCCCGCATCACAACCCAAACCCCGAAGACATGAAGATGTTGAAAGCGGTTTCGGCCAAAGTGCTTGAGACTCGCGCCGACGTTGGCCTGGCATTTGATGGCGATGGAGACCGTTGCGGCGTCGTTGCCAATGATGGGCATGAAATCTTCGCCGATAAAGTCGGCGTCATGCTGGCGCGCGACCTTTCAGCCATTCATAAGAACGCGAAATTCGTTGTCGACGTAAAATCAACGGGCCTCTTCGCGACCGATCCCGTACTTATCGCCAACGGCGCCACTACCGCTTATTGGAAAACTGGCCACAGCTACATCAAACGCTACAATTTCGAGCACAAAACGCTTGTCGGCTTCGAGAAATCCGGCCACTTCTTCTTCAACACGCCACTGGGACGCGGCTACGACGACGGCCTTGTCGCAGCCCTTGCCGTTTGCGACATGCTCGATCGCGCGCCAACCAAGACCATGGTTGATCTAAGAGATGCACTGCCGAAGACTTGGGGCTCTCCGACCATGTCGCCACACTGCGATGACGAAAAGAAATACGGCATCGTCGACAAGATGATCGAACACTATAAGCGCCAGTATGAGACGGGCAGCCGCATCGCGGGCCAGAAGATCCGCGAACTCATTACCGTCAACGGCGTCCGCGTCGTGCTTGAAGACGGCACATGGGGCCTCATTCGTGCATCATCCAACAAGCCCGAACTCGTGGTCGTGGTTGAAAGTCCAACGGCCGAAGCCAACATGAAAGCCATCTTCAAGGACATCGACCAGCAGCTCGCGCGCTTTCCGGAAGTTGGAGAGTACAATCAGAAGATCGCGGTGTAACGGTATCCTTCTCCCCTTGGGGAGAAGGTGCCCCGAAGGGGCGGATGAGAGGTTGGGCTCTTTTCTCATCCCACAAATATCCACCCCCTCACCCCAGCCCTCCCCCCAAGGGGAGAGGGAGTTGATCACAGTAGCGTCCACAAAAACCGCGCGACCACGCATGTCAGAAACACCGCAAACGCAATCTCAAGTTTGCGCTTGGGCAACGCGTGCGCGGCTCTGACGCCGAACGGCACCGCGAGCATGCTGGTTGGCATGATGAGCAGCGCGGCCGGAACGTTGATAAACCCAAGCGAATAGGGCGGCCGGGCAGCCACATCCCAACCCGCCCAGATGAATCCAAGCGTGCCGGGGATCGAGATAACGGGTCCGAACCCCGCCGACGTCGCAACAGCCGCGTGGATCGGGAATGCGTAAAGCGTCAGCAGCGAAACGATGAACATGCCGCCGCCGATGCTCATCAAGGCCGAGACGATCCCGATGACAACGGCCGCGGCCTCAAGCCCCTTGCTCTGAGGCAATGCATCCCCAAGCCGCCAGTCGTCCCGGCCGAAAGCAAACTTCAAGGCAATCGTGGTTCCGGCCGCCATCCAGATCCATTTAAGACCTGCGGTGCTTGAGAATTTCGCCGTCAGCACACCAAGCACAACGCCGAATGCAACCCAGGGCGCCAACCGCCGCCATGCCGCCATATCGACCGCGCCTTTTGCGTAGTGACCCGAGAACGAGCGCAAAGCTGTCGGCACGATGACTGCCAGAGACGTGCCAAGCACCATGTGCATGCGCACAGCTTCATCGACCCCGAAGTAGGAAAAGAGTTCATAGAGAACGGGCACAAGAAACGCGCCGCCGCCAACGCCAAGCAACCCGGCAAGAAATCCCGTCGCCCCGCCTGCGAGCGCAAGGACCAGTCCGAGCAGCGCGATCCCGCCAGCGTCAAGTGATAGTCCCATGCCACCTTCTCACTCGGCCGCTGCGGCCGTGCCCTCGTCGCGTATCGCAGCACCTTCGGCGATCTTAAGTGCCTTGCGCAAGATATCTATTCCGGCGCCGGGCTTCACAGCCTCTTCGCTTAAGACGCGCCGGAACAAGCGCCCGCGCGGCTGACCGTGATAAAGGCCAAGCACATGGCGTGTGATATTGGAAAGCCTACCGCCCGTCGCAACATGCCCTGATACGTAACCCTCAATTGCCCGCAACGCGTCCGCGCGCGCCGGAACAGCAGAGCGGCCAACAAAGAAGCGCTGATCCACTTCAGCCAGAATATAGGGATCGTGATAGGCGGCGCGGCCAAGCATCACGCCATCGACGTGTTTCATATGCCCCACGCACGCGTCCAACGTCTCGATCCCGCCGTTGATGATGATCTCAAGATCGGGCCGGCTCGCCTTCAAACGATAGACGCGCGCGTAGTCGAGCGGCGGGATTTCCCGGTTTTCTTTCGGCGACAATCCTTTGAGCCAGGCCTTGCGCGCGTGCACGATAAACGTCGTGCATCCGGCCGCCGCCACGCGATCAATGAAATTCTGAAAGTCGGCTTCGCTATCCTGATCGTCGACACCAATCCGGCACTTGACCGTGACCGGGATTTTCACAGTACCCTGCATCGCGCGCACGCAACGGGCTACGAGATCGGGTTCCGCCATCAGGCAGGCGCCAAAGCGGCCCTCTTGAACCCGGTCCGACGGGCAGCCGATATTGAGGTTGATTTCGTCATAGCCAAAGGCTTCGCCAATCACGGCAGCGTCTGCGAGCTTGGCCGTATCCGATCCGCCCAGCTGCAAGGCCACAGGGTGCTCCGCGCCCGAGAACCCTAGCAGCCGTTCGCGATCACCGCGCAAGATAGCGTCGGCCGTCACCATCTCGGTATAGAGCAGCGCATGCCGGGTGAGCTGACGGTGGAAGTACCGGCAATGCCGGTCCGACCAATCCATCATCGGGGCGACGCAGAACTTTCGACTTAAGTGATTCATATCGCTATATAATTCTCGCTAAAGTCGCTCCAATACTTTCTAGGATACATCGCTAAAAGCATGGTTCAGCCATCCCTTACGTGCTCGCAATAACACGCAACAACCCGCTTCGATACGCTTTCCCATCAGTGAAAAACAATTCTGTAGGCGGAGCGCTCAGCGACTGTGCGCACGAATTGCCCACGTGAGCACGGCCGTGCACACATCCGGTTTAACTCGGCACCGGCATAGCGACCGGCAAACATCAGCTTTCAGAATATAAGCAGACTAGCGACCGATCTCATAAAAAGCCGATCTCATAAAAAGGTGTGTTACCAACCCGACGCGGCCTTCCCTCATTTCCCCACCGGTCCCATGATCTAGTCAGCAATTTAGCGCGCATTCTCTCTTGATTTTCCAGTATGCCGTGGCGCGGGCGCCACGGTCATAATTTGGAATTCTGGATAACGTCCGAACCATGGATTCGAATTTTTCGTGACATTTCGAGGATATGTGTGAAACCGGTCTTTTTGTCCCCTAGCTTCTGCAGATCCTTGACAGCCAAGGCACTCGCGCTTTTTCTTGCGCCCGTGTCGGTCTTTGCCGGCGATTTGAGCGCGTCCGGCATTCCTGATCCATCCATTTCCGCTAGTCTTCCGTCCGCCTTGGCTGACCCCGGCGGGGTACGCGCAGCTGTTGCCGCGCGCGGTGTAACATACGGCCTCAATTACATTGGCGAGGTCCTGTCGAACCGCACGGGCGGCATCGAGCAGGGCACTATCTACGATGGACGGATGGAACTCTTTGTCGATGCCGATCTTGAGAAGTCGTTTGGCTTTGCCGGGCTTGCCTTCCACGCTCACGGCTATCAGCTGCACGGTGAAGGCATCACGGTTACCAAGGTTGGCAATCTCAATGCGTTGAGCGGTATCGAGGCACTCGCCACGACTCGTTTGTTGGATATTTGGTTGGAGCAGAAGCTCCTCGACGAAAAGCTTTCAATTCGGATAGGCCAAATGGCCGTCGATACCGAATTCATTCTTGCCGACAGCGCGGGCCAGTTCATCAGCGCGTCCTTCGGTTGGCCTACCATCACAGCCCCGAACTTGCCGAATGGTGGTTCTGCCTATCCGCTCGCCGCGCCGGGCGTTCGCCTGGAATATGCGGCAACAAATGCTCTTACGGTGCGGGCGGCCGTGTTCAATGACGATCCCGCCGGACCGTGCGATACCGACCCTCAGATCTGCAATCCGCACGGTCTTGACTTCCGCATGAGCGACCGTCCGTTTGTCATCGCGGAGGCCGAATACAGGTACAATCGCGATACGCTGAGCATGTGGTTGCCGGGCACCGTGAAGATCGGCGCATGGGCTGACTTCGCTGACTTCGATGACCAGCGCTTTGATGAGTTCGAGCACATCACTCGCTGACCCTGCCAGCACAGGTGTGCCGCGAAGCCACAACGGAAACCAAGGGTTCTATGTCATTCTGGATCAGCAGCTTTACTCCAATGCGAGCGGTTCCGAGACTGTTTCCGCGTTTACACGCTTCATGGGCGCCCCCAGTGATCGTAATCTTGTCGATCTCTATATTGATGGCGGGTTGACATTTTTCGGTTTGATCCCGGGCCGCCCAAACGATTCCTTCGGCGTGGCAGCTGCATATGCGCGAATCTCGGACAGTGCGAAAGAACTCGACAGGGATGCTCGTAACTTCGGCGAAGTGCTCCCCATCCGCGACGATGAGTTTCTAATCGAAGCCAGCTATATCGCACATATCGTGCCTGGCTGGACGGTGCAGCCCAATTTTCAATACGTTTGGAACCCAGGCGGGAACGCCGCTGATGCGTCAGGATCGATCGCTCTAGAAAATGCAGCCGTCATTGGCATCCGCACGACTGTCAATTATTAGGAGCGAGTTGTCAGCCTTACGTCAGGCTGCTTTCAGCTAACTTGCAGCTTCACATGTCACCAACTCTCAAGAAGTATGAGATTTCGGCATGGCAGGAGCATCGCAATGCGTGCACGTTGGAGAGTTCTCTGGGGCCCCACTTTCGCAAGTCTGTTGGGTACTATGTTTGCCAGCGAGGCTTCGCCAGTTCCGGCCCGGTCACCGCCCATTGATCGCTTCACTGTTGCTGATGCGAGGTCAGTTCGTCACTGCCACACTATCCGAACCCGAACCTACTGCCATAAGAGTGGGGCATTGCCCGTGAATTGGCCTCCTCTCACGAATTCGGAAGTGCCGGGGCGGCTTGGGTAGAGCTGGGTGTTAAGTTGCCGTGAAGGCACCGCAGCGTCAGTATCGACGTCGCAGGCGTGATCACGAGTGTCACTCCAATGGGCATTTTGCCTAGTTCTACTATTCGGTAGCGATAGCTTAGACTACCAGTGCGCTCGATGTCCCAACCGGGATGAATTGTGTAGCGATTTTCCAAAGCAACCTTCACCTTGGCCGCCTCGACCCCGGCAAGGACTTTTGTCGTGATTGAACATACAAACAGCTTACTGTCGTTGCGGCCAGCGGATTGGATAACGGCATAGCTTGTCAGCGCATCGTTAAACGTCCATCCCCCAATCAGCCGGGTGAAGTCGTTGTCGTTCTTCGCGAGTTCGTCATTCGACTTGGGTAACCAGCCACGGGCATTGGCGAGTTCTTTTAATTCATCCGGCTTATTGCAGAGCGTCAGGCAGCTTTCACGCAGGAGCCGCACCAGGTCTCATCCGGATACGTTGATGGAGGCTCCTCTGCACATGCTATCGCTGCTCAAAATAGCAAGGCAAGTCCAAGAACCATGGCACGGAGCATGACTGGCAAAATCTGGACCCGCCATGCCTGCTTCATTTACTGCCTCCAATCTTGGGCAGCGTTACAGAAACCCGCAGCCCCTTTGACGCCCTGTTTTTCAGGGTTATGTCGCCGCCATGTGCACGGATAATAGATCGCGCAACGGTAAGACCGAGCCCATAGCCTCCCGTATTTTTGCTTCGCGAGGTTTCAAGGCGGAGAAAGGGTGTAAAAACCGCTTCCTGATCTTTCTCGGGGATACCGGGGCCTTCATCCTCCACCACCACTTCGTACGTGGATCCCGCATCTAGGACCGATATCCGCGCCGCCGTTCCGTACTTCACGGCATTCTGAATGATATTTGTCAGGGCTCTTTTTAAGGCCAGGCGGCGGCCCTTAAGTACGGCATGGCGCAAGCCGTCAACTTGAACATCGGCCGAAGCATCCGTCATATCGTTGGCAATGGTTTCAATAATCGCGACAAGTTCGATGGGCTGTACTTCTTCGTCGTGAGCTTCGCCCTTCAAGAATGAAAGGGTTGCGTCGAGCATCTGCTCCATCTCGTTGATGTCGGCCTCGATACTCGTCCGGGCCAATTCGTCGCCGATCTCCTCCAAGCGTAGCCGAAGGCGCGTCAATGGCGTGTGCAAGTCGTGCGAGACAGCCGCAAGCATCTGGGTACGGTCCTGCAATAGGCGGCCGATGCGGCGCTGGAGCTCATTAATAGCCGAACCGAGTTCCCGCACTTCCCGGGTTCCTGTTTCGGGGACAGGATTGGCGGCAACTCCTCCAAACTGCGAATGCGTTGCCGAAGTTAACTCACTGAGTGGACCCGTAAGCCAGCGCGCCATGAGTAACGACACTGCACCGACACCAAGTGACATGGCCAGAAGCGAAAACAGAAAACTCGGCGAGGAGAGCCGCGATCCTTGAAGCGTGGCGAGGCTGACATTGATCCAACTTGCATCTTCGAGGCCCAGAGATATCAGCGTCGTGTGCGTATGATCAGCTGATTTTTGGCCTTTATGTGTTTCGGGTAGTTCAGGGCTGGAGCCTACGATGAGCTTGTCACCAGCTAATTCTGGCGCATGTGACAGGAGCCGTGACTTCAAATCCAGCGCAACTTGATCCGGCGTTCCGCCCGGATTAGCGAGTGGAACTTCGCTCCAGTGCACTTCGATGGGTCCACCGGAGAGAGCGTGCGCCGCGTCGTCTCTTTGGTTAGAAGGCAACCTGCCAATCGATTGCTTCAGCACGATGAGGCGGTCGGCCAATCGCGCAGCATCGCGCGATTTGAGTTCTCGTTCGAACCCAATCTCATAGAGAATATTCGAGAGCAGGAGCACGCCGCCGATACCGAGGAGCAGGACGAGGATCGTGCGCCCCGCGATGGTATCGGTCAGCCACTTCATGCGCGCGTCACCGAAGGCACGAACATGTAGCCCGCGCCCCTCACGGTTTTGATCACGCTGTCGTTCTCGTCGCTGCTGTCAAGCTTGCGGCGTAACCGGTAGATCTGGGTATCGATGCTGCGGTCGAACCCGGTTGAAGCCCGATTGCGCGCAATTTCCAAAAGATGATCGCGCGAGAGTACGCGCTGAGGCGCTTCTAGGAAGGAAATCAACAAATCGTACTCTCCGCCGGAGAGATCGACGACGACGCCTGCCGGGTTAAAAAGTTCGCGGCGCAACGAATCGACACGCCAACCCTCGAAAAGATAATCGCGAGCGGCCCGGCCGCCAATTTGTCCAGGCGGGGCATTGACACGGCGCATCACCGCCTTCATTCGGGCGAGCAATTCGCGGGGATTAAAAGGCTTTGTCAGATAATCGTCCGCACCGATTTCCAGCCCGACGATGCGATCGGTTTCCTCGCGCTTGGCGGTCAGCATAATAATGGGAACGGTCGAAGTCGCTCTGATTTTACGGCAGATATCCAGCCCATCGCTGTGAGGTAGCATAAGATCAAGGATTATGAGATCAGCGGGCTGCTTCGTCAGCGTATCAAATAGGCTCTGGGCATCGGCGACCGCGGTCACGGAATAGCCGTGACCCTTCAAGAAACGCGTGAGCAGGCGGCGTATTTCACTATCGTCATCCACGACGATAATATTGGACCCCGCCCCGGCCGCAGGCTGAAGGCCTGAGCCGGAGTTAGGGTAGTCGTGGTCGCGGGTCGGAGGCGCGTTCATTCAATCCCTTGGGATCATTGCATGGGCGTCAAGCGAGCCTGGAAAGATTGCCCGCCGACATTACTCGTTTTTACAATGACCTTCATGCCTTTGGCAGCCGTGAAGGCGCCTGTACCCTTCAATTTATTTTCGCCGTCGGGTTTGAGCTGAATTTCGCTGGTTTTGCCGCCGAGCAGAACCTGGGCCGTAGCCGAGCCGCCATCCGTCTTTACCGGCTTTTCCTCGGCATCGAGCACGTAAAGCGTTAGTTCGCTCCCGTTGGCGACCAGTTCCCAGTGTTGCTTACCGTGGCCGGCATCGACGATGTGACCGCCCATCGGCCCTTTGATGAACTTACTATCGCTGTGGGCCTGGGCAGCGCCCGCAGCAAACAACGAAACGATGATAGTCAATGCGCGTAACATGGAATTCTCCTTCGGTTTTCCGTTATTGGTGATTAGTAGGCTCCAGCAGGGACGAGATCGACCTGTCCTTCGCGAAGTCTGGAAAGTTGTTTTTCGCCGTACCTTAAGAACAAGATCGGAGTGAGGATCGTGTCGAGAAGTGTTGAACTAATGAGCCCCCCGAAAATCGTGATGGCGACGGGATGCAGGATTTCCTTCCCCGGGGCGTCGGCGCCGATCATGAGCGGCAGGAGCGCGAAGCCTGCGGAGAGCGCAGTCATCAAGACGGGGGTCAATCGTTCCAAGCTGCCACGAACGATCAACTCGCGCCCAAAAGGCATGCCGTCTTGAAGCGCCAAGTTGATATAGTGGCTAATTTTGAGAATACCGTTACGTGCGCTGATGCCGGTTAGGGTAATAAAACCGATCATCGTTGCAACCGACAGAGGTTGGCCCGATAGCCACAGCGCCGTCACGCTGCCGATGAGTGCGAGCGGCACATTGCCCATAATGATGAGTGCCAGTACCGCCGATTTATATCGGCTGAAAAGAACCGTGAAGATTGCGCCTAACGAGACGAGCGAGAGCATGGCAATAAGCCGCGACGCATCTTCTTGAGCCTGAAAAGTGCCTTCGAGACTCGTTGAATATCCTGCCGGTAACTGCGTCGCCGCCGTAAATGCTCGAATGTCGCTGACAATGCGCGCCATGTCGGAACCGTCGGAGTTGGCGTAGACGACAATGCGGCGGCGCGTGTTGTCGCGCTGGATCTGGTTAGGTCCGTCGCTTTCGACGACTTCTGCGAATGTCGAAAGCGGAATACGCCCGGCAGGCGTCTCGACCATCAGCTTGGACAGGCCTTCCGTCGTTCTGTCTGCTTCCGACACGCGCAGCACCACGTCATAGCGTCGCGCTTGGTCGATCACCTGTGAGACGACGCGGCCATTTAATAGCGCTTCCAGAGTGGCGGTCACATGCGATGGCGTCACGCCATATTGCGTGGCTTTCTCGTAGTCGACAGAAACCTGAATTTGTGGAATGCGCACTTGCCGCTCGATCTGCAGATCGACGACGCCGGGTATCTTGGCCATGCCTTGGCGGAACTGCTCGGCGACGTTGCGGAGCGTGTCAAGATCGTCGCCGAAAATCTTGAGCGCGATCTGCGCGCGCACGCCAGATAGCATGTGATCGAGGCGGTGCGAGATCGGCTGGCCGACGTTGACGTTTGCCGGGATGACGGCCATGCGGCTGCGGATATCGGCGATGATTTCCTCGCGGCGGCGTTCGGAAGGCGCCAAATCGACATCGATTTCCGCGGAGTGCACGCCTTCGGCGTGTTCGTCGAGTTCGGCGCGGCCCGTGCGGCGGCCGACGGTCCGCACTTCCGGCACTTGCAGAATGACGCGCTCGGCGACGAGCCCCATGCGGTTCGACTCAGCCAGCGATATCCCAGGCTGGAACAGCATGGAAATGGTCAACGTACCTTCGTTGAATGCCGGCAAGAACGAGCGTGCGAGGAATGGAACGCTCGCCGCTGCGATGCCAACGGCTAGAACTGCGGCCGTCATGACGAAGGCTTGCTGCCGGAACGCCCAATCGAGCAGCCGAGCATTGCCGTGCTTCAAGACACGCACGAGGGCGCTGTCGCCATGATCGAGGTGTTTCAGCTGGGGCAGCAAATAGTAGCAAAGAACCGGCGTGACAGTGATCGATGTCACGAGGCTCGCAAGGATCGAAACGATGTAGGCGACGCCAAGCGGCGCGAACAGCCGTCCTTCAATGCCCGAAAGCGCGAACAGTGGCACGAAGACAAGGATGATGATCGCAGTCGCGTAGATGATACCGGAGCGCACTTCCTGCGAGGCTCGGGCGATGACGGCCAAGATAGGGTCTGGCTTAGGCCGCAGCCGGTTCTCGCGCAGGCGGCGGAAGACGTTCTCAACGTCCACGACGGCATCATCGACAAGTTCGCCGATGGCAATGGCCAAGCCACCAAGCGTCATCGTGTTTATCGTCAGCCCCATGACGCTGAATACGATGACTGTGATCAGGATCGAAATCGGGATCGCCGTCAGCGAGATGAACGTCGTGCGCCAGTTCATTAAGAACAGGAACAAAACCACTGCGACAACGGCCAATGCCTCGACCAGAACCTTCTGCACGTTCTCGACGCTGCGCTGAATGAAATCCGCCTGCCGGAACATTATTTCTGCGGACACGGTGCCATCGGGCATAACGCGTTTGAGATCGGTGAGTGCCGCGTCTATATCGCGCGTCAACTTAAGCGTATCTGCGCCAGGCTGTTTCATCACCGACAAAATTACAGCGGGCTTGCCCATATAGCCGGCGTCGCCGCGCTTGACGCGCGCCGCATAGTCCACATTGGCGACTTGACTGAGCTTGATCGGCGTATTGTTCGGATAGGCAACGGTCAGGTTCTTGAGGTCGTCGAGGCGCGTCGTGCGCCCAAGATTCCGGATTAGAAATTCGCGCTGATGCTGATCGACAAAACCGCCAGCCGTGTTTGCCCCGAACTGGCGCAAAGCGGCCTCGACTTGTTCGCCGTTGATATTCAGCGCCTTTAACTGCGCTAAATTGAGCGTCACGCGATACTGGCGGACCTCCCCGCCGATGGGAATGACCTGGGCAACTCCAGGCAAGGTCAAGAGCCGCGGCCGCATAGTCCACTCGGCCAGCTCCCGAACATCCATTGGGCTCATGGTTTCGCTCGCCACGGCAATCAGCATGATCTCGCCCATGATCGATGTTATCGGCCCCATTTGGGGCACGACGCCACGCGGCAGCTGTTCGCGAACGATGTTAAGCCGCTCGGTCACCTGCTGACGGTTCTTGTAGATATCGGTGCCCCAATCGAACTCGATGTAAACGATTGACAGGCCCACGCCCGAGACTGAACGCACGCGGGTCACGCCCGGCATGCCGTTCATCGACGTTTCGAGCGGGAACGTGACGAGCTGCTCGACTTCTTCGGGAGCCAGGCCTTCCGCCTCCGTCAAAAGCGTCACTGTCGGCCGGTTGAGGTCCGGAAATACATCGACCGGCAACTTTTGGAGCGTGAACGCTCCGTACAGCACGAGCAAACTGGCAGCCGCCAAGACGAACAAGCGGTTCTTCAAGCTGGAGGTGACGAGGAAGTTGAACATCTCTAAATCACCCGTCAGCGGATTTGATTAAGAAGCGTCACGCCATCGGTGACGACGCGCTGATCGGGCTTGAGACCGGCGGAGATCACAACGCGCTGACCATCCAGCTTCTCGAATTTTACTGGGTGCGGCTCAAAGCGTTCTGGTTCGGACTTAACCCAGACGACTGGCAACCCGCTCTGCCCGCGAACGACACTTGACGCGGGAAGCACGAAGCCTTGCACCCTCTCAGATCTTTGAAGGACGACGGTGACCGGCTTTCCAAGTCCCAAACCGGCTACCTCCTTCGTGATACGGAAGCTCATCGGGATGGCCTGTTGTCGAAGCTCGAAGCCCCGGCCGATGAAATGCAACGGCAGGATTTCTCCGGTGCCAGTAATGGCCTGAGCCGATGTCATTGTCTCGACGGCCGATGCATCGTACGCGATCGCTTCGACCCAGAATTCGCTGGGGTCTACGATTTCGAAAAGATTTTCGCGTGCCTCGACGATCTGGCCCGGCACCACGTTGGACTTTGATATAATCCCAGCCAATGGCGCCCGAATTTCTTCTTTCACGCGCAAGGCAGGTGAATGATTGGTGCGCCGCTGCACAAGGCCTTCGAATTCGGCTTTGGCTTCGTCGATGTCGCGCTGGCGCACGACCCCGGTGTTCTTGGACAGCCGCTCGTATTTCTTCTGTGCCACCTCGATGAGCGCTTCTAGCTCGACCATTTCGTTCTCGTGGCGCGACCGGTCGAGCGCCGTGGTCGTCGGTGTCACCAACGCCAGCACATCACCTTTTTCGACCCTGCGGCCAAGGTGCGGCATACCTTCGAGCGGCGCCTCAAGTCTTCCAGGTTGCGATGCCTGCACGCGGCCAAGGCCGCTAGGGCTGGCGACCACAACACCCAGGAGTTCAACGGAGCGCGGAACTTCGGCAGCCGCGGTCAGCATAGTTCGCAAAGACAGCAAATGCTGCGTTGCCTTCGGTACGAACAGTGTGCCATCAGGCAGTCGTTGCGGCAGGTCGGTCGCCATTGTGGCCGGTATTTCTGGGATTGCCGGGGACGCGACATCGGCAGCGGCTGCGCGATGATCTAATGAACCTGCCACAAGCACCATGAGGCCAAGCACGGAATTCAGCCCCACGCGCTTCAGTTTCTGGACCTGCACCGCCGGCTCACTATTCTTCTTCGGTTCGGCATCGGCGCTATCGGCAGTCTCAATTTGCTCAGTCGCACCGGCGGTTTGGCGCCTCCGTCCCGCCAATAACAGGCCGATCAGAAGACCTGTCATTGCCGTACCGATAGCCAAAATCACCGTTTCCTTGTTGTCCGCAATTTTAGCGGCAAGCCCGGTTTTTTGCGGCGCGGCTTTTTCAGCCTCCGGCCGCACAAACTGCCCGACCAAGATGTCTTCACCTTCGGGAGTAACAATATTGAACGTGATGTCGTGGGTGCCGCGATTGGCGATCCAGTCTGCAACGACCTCATGGACGCCATCCGATAAGCGCTTCGCGGGTATTGACGTATCACCTGAAGTTACAGTGAGATTGACGTCTTTCACAGGCTCGCCGGTCGCGAACCTATGGAAGAAGATATTGAGCCGCTTCTCGCCGGAGAGCACGCCAACCAACTCGTAATCTGGCGTTACAGCAACGACGCGGGGTGCAATCGGCAAACTCAGCGGCGGCGGCTTATCGTGCTCGTGCCCCTCGTGCGCAGACGACGGCGCTACAGCGATCAGTAGTCCGAAAAGCGCAACGACGATTCGAATGTATACGCGCATCGATTGCTCGTTTCCCTGTAAGCCCCGGCTTTGAAGTATGCCACCTGCGGGTCACGGCTATCTGTCCCGAATGTCACAAATTGTCACCAGTAGCTTGCATGGGCTCCCAAATATGGAAAATCACTGCTCGCCGTGGCACCGGGGTCGCCAAAGACGACGGCGAGGATATCGATGGACATCGATCATGACCAAGCGCTTTGCTTCTGCAGCTGTTCTTTTGACGGTATGGATTCCCCAAACCGTGTCAGCCTACACGCTTCCCTGGCGTGCAGGGCAATCCCACATGAAAGGCCACGGCAGTTGTGCGAAAGGCCCGTGCATGATGCATTATGACTTTAGCCAGAGCAAACCGCACCGGCATATCGGCCCAGGCCTTTGCGGCATCGTCGATATGCGAGGGCAGAGGCGTTACCCTAGTGCACAATGTTCGAAGAGTTAGGGGATGATCCTTCGCGGATTCGCTTGATCGCCGTCACATGGCCAACAACCGATCATAGCCCTCCTGATACGTCGAGCGAAGCGAGCTCATCTCTGGAAGTCCGCTCGAAGCAGAAGTCAATATCAGTTCGCATATGCCATCAGAAATCGGCAGCAGGCGTTACCTTCATTGCTCACGAATTGCTCACGACACCTTCTAACTAAATGTAATTGCGAAACACTCGCCGTTATCCATCATGGGGGCGACGCAAAACTTTCGACTTAAGTGATCCATATCGCCATATAATTATCGCCAAAGTCGCTCCACTACTTTCTAGGATACATCGCTAAAAGCGTGGTTCAGCCATCCCTTACTTGCTCACAATAACACGCAACAACCCGCTTCGATACGCTTTCCCATCAGTGAAAAAAATTCTGTAGGCGGAGCGCTCAGCGTCTGTGTGCACGAATTGCTCACGTGAGCACGCCGTGAGCATTCCCGGCAGATATGAAATACTGCTGCCAAGAGGTTCGTGTGCGCGCCCGATAGGACTCGGCCCGGGTAAGCGGCTCTCGGTCCAGCCCGGCACGAAAAACCTCGTTTGAATTTTGTGCAGCCTCCCAGGTGCAATTAAAGCTATGCCGAATGCTCCAGTCCCTGATCGGTCCAATGGAGGTCCGATCTAAGTCTTCGAGCGGCCGCTGGATTTGCCTCCGTCCGCAACCGCTTTAGACCCTCTTCGGACATGCCGGAGCGCCTTGGAACCGGCACGTCGCTGCGATGGTCTAAACTTGATCCAACAATCACAGCGCGGCTTACTGCCCGTGAACTGCTGCGGTGATGCGCTTCCTCATCTCTCTGAAAGTTCGAGTCCAGCAATACTACTCCGCGAAGCGCGCGCTTCACCTGCAACCACGACCCTTACCCGGTCGAAGCCGCTCCAAACTTGGGCGGCGACAAAGGCGACAATCAGGCCGAAGATAATGCCGAGCGGTGGAGCATCCCAGGGGACAGCGCCTTGAAGGCACGTACCCGATCGTCCACAGCCGGTCTCATCACGGTCCAATAGATGCCAGCCGCAACGACGTACGTGGCAGCGAAGATCGCAAGAGCCAACAAAGCCACAGGAAGATTGTACAGCTCTTCAATCATCGTTCGAACTATCCGCCGTCGGGAGCGAGGGTCCGGCCTCAAAAAATAGGGCATATGGCTACAGGGTGCGCCTGTAGTGCCTCAACCAAATTGCCGCGACCTTAGTGCAGCAACAAATCTGGGGGCGGCAATGGTCGTCAGAACCTAGCCCGACCATCCCGGACCGGATGCCAGCCGAGACAGTCAGCACCTGAGGGCCTTGCTTCCGGAAAGGGGTGACGTTTCCCCTAGTTGGGGTTGAGCCATCGTGATGCGGACGTCGCTTTGACCGGAGACCATGACCCAAAGGCGAAATGGCAGATTAATTTATCGTGATGCTTCACAATTGCCGGCCGCATGCGCCATGATCATGCTGCCGTCGTTTGGATGCGATCCGGGCCAGAGAACTGATTATCGGCCTTCCTGGCGTTTGTCGAAGTTATGAACCCTTCAAGGACTTTGATAGTGTCGGGTAGCGCACTGCGCAATAAATCAGCGTGTTCGGCGAGCATGGGCTGCCCAGCCCGTGCTGCGTCCTCTATTAATCCGCAAATGTCTCCGATACGCACGGCTCCGACGTTGCGACTGAGCGACTTGAGCGCGTGCGCAGCGGATGCAATTGCCGACAAGTCGCCTGGGGCCATAGCGCAGTCCAACAGCCGTTCGCGCAGCATCGGTGCATGTTTGACGTAAAGTCCGGCAACGCGACCGACAAGATCATCGCCGGGTGCCTGCATTTCGCGGATCGACTTTAAGACTGTGACGTCGATCAGGGGCGAAGCCTCATGCGGAGGGTCGCTCCGCCGAGATTGAGATATGTCCCCAGCGGGCGCAGACAATTGTCTTTCACCGATGCAGCGCTCCAGACACGCACGAATGCCCGCAAGCGTGAACGGCTTTGTGATAAAATCTGACATGCCGCAGTCGCGCCAAAGCTCGGCACGATCACCGACAACATGGGCACTTAGACCCACTACGGGAAGCTCCGCCCGGCCCGTGTCAACCTCCCAGGCGCGAATAGCACGCGTCGCGTCGAAACCGTCGAGCACCGGCATACTGCCATCCATGAACACGAGATCGAAATCTCCGCTTTTGACGGCAGCAACAGCCGCAGCCCCGTCCTCGACACACGTCACGTCGATGTTGAGGCGGCTGAGGGCTTCGACGAGAACCTCGCGATTGATCGGACTGTCGTCGGCAGCAAGCACGCGAACGCCTTTGAAGTCCGGTCCCCCGGCAGCCGCCGCGGCGACCCTGTGGCCGCCACGATCCGTTCGAAGCCGTCGACCGGAGAACGCGGCTTGCAGGACATCGCGCGCCTCAGCGCAGTCGAACGGCATCTCGAGCACGTCTTGCACTGTGCCCTGACGGAGGAGTTGCTCGCCGTTTGCTTCACCCAGCCGTGACAGCAGAACGACGCGGCATTCAGACTTGGATCTGAGTGCCCGTGCCCGTTCGAGGTTGTTGCGGTCGGTGAAAACCAAGCGAAGGCTCGCCGAGTCAACGCTGTCTGGCTCGGTGACCTTAAGGCCGAACTCGCCAGCCAGGAGCGTCAACGCATACTGCACTGGCCCTTCGGGCATCGACAGCACGACTTGTCCGGACCGCTGGTGCGGAGTGTGCTGAGGCATTGCGGCGGTCACAATTTCGAGAGGGACCTCGAACGCAAAAGTCGAGCCTTCGCCCTCGGCGCTTTCGACGGAAAGCACGCCGCCCATTGCCGCCACAAGTTTGCGGCAGATGGTCAAACCGATGCCCGTACCACCAAAGCGGCGCGTCGTCGATGCTTCCGCCTGCGTGAAGGGGTCGAAGATGCTGGCAAGCTTGTCATGCGGAATGCCTATGCCAGTATCGATTACGGAAATTTTGAGATCCTGACCGGTCTCGTTCTTAGTGTTATCTTTGCTGACGCTGCACGCATCTACCCGAACCAGAACGCCGCCCGCCTCGGTGAATTTCAGCGCGTTGTTGACGAGATTGGAGAGAACCTGGCTGAGCCGCACGGGATCGCCCAGAACGGTGCGCGCCACGCCCGGCGCCACATAGGCCGCGAGCTGCAACCCCTTTGACGCCGCGCGCTCGGAAAACAATTTCAAGACATCATCGACAATGGCCGCGGGATCGACGGTGACGCGTTCCAGGGTCAGATGGCCGGCTTCGATCTTCGACAAGTCGAGGATGTCGTTGATGATCGACAAGAGTGTTTGCCCCGACCGCAGGATAACCTCGCAATGGCGCTGCGCGCGCGGCGTCAGTTCGCTTGCGGCCAAAAGCTCCGCCATGACGAGCATGCCGTTCATGGGAGTGCGGATTTCGTGGCTCATGGCAGCTAGAAATTCTGATTTGGCCCGATTGGCCGATTGGGCGGCGTCCACGGCATCGGCAAGGGCGCTGGTGCGGTCGCGCACGGTGGCTTCGAGACCATCGCGATGTTTGACAAGCGCGGTATCGCGGGCGTTGATTTCGCGCATCATATCGTTGAACGCATCGACGAGTTGTCCGGTCTCGTCGTGACTGACGCGCGAAACCGCGCGCGTGAAGTCGTTGGCGGAGCGCACCTCGGACATGGCCTCTGTCAACTCGGCGATAGGTGCTGAAATGGATCGCTGCATCCGATACGACGCAAGCACCCCGGCGAGCGCCGACAGAAGGCCGGCGAACAACGCCGAGTACAGGCTGTTCTTCAGAGAGTCGCGTACGGCCGAGAGGTCGGCGATCAGCAGTAACTTTCCGATTGGCTTGCCGCCATGCCGGATTTCGCTCATCACGGGAAAGGTACTGAGATTGAAAAGTCCGTCGCTGCCGGTCTGTGTCGTGGCGCTCACCAGAATGCCGTTGCCGAATTGGAAGACCGTATGTCCCTCGGCATCGCGCACGCTAATGTGAGTGAGGCCCGGGATTGCGCCGATGCCTTTCAGCACGTTGGCTACCTGACGTTGATTTCCGGACGCCAGCGGCTCGGAGGCGGCGGCGGCCAGGGCATTGGCAATTCCTGAAATTTCGTTGACGCGAGAGGCGCGCTGAGACTCGGCCGCGCGGAACGCACCCAGGACCGACGCCAGCAGCAGCGCTGGTACCACCGCCAGAAAGACGACGATCGCCAGCTTGTTTCGGATCGAACGGTTGTACCAGCGCCTCAAGGCCGCCCCACTCAAGAAATCTCAATTCAACTGAGATATTTAACGCAACAACGTTGCTGATGTGTTTGCAGGGCCGTCCCAGGTCGCCATCGACTTAAGGTGCGGTCAATATTCTTGTGGGACTGTGGGCCCTAAGTTTCGGTTGCGGCCGATTAATCCATGCGGGTTTTAAAATTGTGAGTACGCAGCAAACTGCATCAGCCATCTCCCAGGGCCTCGTCGTGCTCGTTGCCGACGATGATCCGATATTCCGCCATCTCGCCGTATCGAGGTTGGTGCCTTTTGACTGTAAAATCCTGGAGGCCGAAGATGGCGCCGAGGCTTGGCGGCTTACCCGCGATCACACGATCGAACTCGCCATCGTCGATTTTGAAATGCCCGGTCTCGACGGCATTGAGTTAATCCGGTGCCTCAGGAGCCACCCGCATACCCGCCACATCCCCATCATAATGTGCACGTCCCGGTGTGAACGGTCCGCCATGCAAGCGGCGCTGGAGGCCGGCGCCAGTTCCTTCATAAACAAGCCCGTCAACTGGTCGATGTTTGAAACCCACATCGGTCACCTCTTGAGCCTCAGCCGCGCCGAGACCGAAACCAGCAACGCCATCGAGCGGCTAGAATCAATCCTAGAAGTAAGGGATGCTCAAGTCGCCAAGCTGCTCGCCGACTTACAAAGGGCCGTGCAGGTGGAAGCGCCGGCTGTCTCAACCGGCATGGTGGCGACCCTACAGGCTACAATAACCAGATTCACCGCGGACTACGAAGGACGGCAGTCTAAAATAAGCGAGCTCGGGCAGGCAGCCGGGGCACAGCATGCAATGACGTTTCGCTCGGCGAAGCCGGCCTGAATTCGCGAGCAGCGCGAATGAAGCAGCGGTAAAGGAATTATAAACCGCTCTGGCCATGAGTTGTTGTCAATATCTTGAAATCTCCTGATTGAATGGTTCCTCCGTCAAACGGAGGGATATTTACTTCTCCTAGTCAACGACGAGAAGCCGGGACTAAATGGAGCGCATTGGCGTCCATTGAGGACCTCAATATTTTCCATAGGCAGCGCGGGAGCTTTCCAGACGCAGCACAATCAATCGTGCGGCGCAGATTTTCAGAAGATTTTTAGTAGATTAAATAAAGCATTTGTTTTCTCTTATTGAAGGTATTGCCCCCGTGATGGGGCAAATGCCCTATGAGTAATGTTGAATTTGTATTGGCTATTGTTCAAGGAATGTTTGGAGTGAGCCGATGTCGCGGGTCAAACGAATAGAATTTTTGATCGCGAATGACGGCGGCGGCATCACAATACAATTTGCCTTCATCCTGCCCGTTCTTCTTCTCTTGTTCGGCAGCGGTCTCGACTATGCATTGGCAGTGGCCCAACGTCAGAATCTTCAGGCCGCCGTTGACAGTGCCGCCTTGAGGGCCGCCAAGGAACTGGGGTTTGCGGACGCAAAGCGCGAGAACGTCGCGTCCGCCGTCGAGGGAATGGTATCTGCTTCAATGAAAGCTGAAGCGGAGAGCCAGCTTCTGCGCCGAGCTTTGAAACCATCGTGCGCGAAGAGCCTTTCGAGGTCGAGGTCATCGCGCGCCACAAGACCGAGCCCATCTTCGGAGGAGCTTCGGCTTGGCACCCGTTGAGTTCAAGGTCAATGCCGTGGCGCGCATCGTCGGACGGCCCAACATCTGCGTTCTGGCGCTTGAGACGTCGGAACCCAACGCCGTCTGGATGATCA